>NZ_ATDN01000091.1 GCF_004014805.1 Mycolicibacterium elephantis DSM 44368 | reverse complement strand
CGCGTCGCCGACAGGCTCAGCAGTGTCTTCGCAGACTGGACAATCCATACCGCGGGTGGGTTTCCGAACGGGCCCCACATCGATCACATTGGCACCAACCGGCGACTTGGGCTGGATGTCGCGGCCGACTGGCCTGCGTCAGATCACCTCGGCCGGCTAAGTGACCACGCCGATCTCGTATGCCGTCTTCTGCTTGAAAAAAA
>NZ_ATDN01000090.1 GCF_004014805.1 Mycolicibacterium elephantis DSM 44368 | reverse complement strand
TCTCACTGTCGGTATACGGCTCCAACGGCAACTTCAACCTCTCAGGGTAGGCGCAACGTTGATGAAACAAAGTGCTGTGCGTCCCCTGACCGGGTTGGCGATGGTCGTCGCCATCGTGGCGATCATCGGTCTTGCCATCGCGTTGTTCCGCGGCGACTTCACCAAAACCGTTCCCGTCACCGTCATCTCGGATCGCGCCGGGTTG
>NZ_ATDN01000089.1 GCF_004014805.1 Mycolicibacterium elephantis DSM 44368 | reverse complement strand
CGCCCAGTCCCGCGCCCAGCCCGGCCCCGCCGCCGCCCAGCCCGGCCCCGCCGCCGCCCGGCGAGGCGCCGAAGTCGCCCGAGGACGTCCCGCTGCAACAGCGCATCGCCGACGAGAAGCAGTTGCGCCAGAGCACCGATCAGCAGATCCAGATCCTGGCGCTGCAGTTCCAGGCCACCCGCTGCGACGAGGACGACGTGCTGGCCGGCCACGACGACCCGAACCTGCCGTTGATCACCTGTTCGACGAACGGCGACGAAGTGTATCTGCTGGCCCCCTCGATCATCAGCGGCGAGCAGATCGAGAACGCCAACTCGGGCCTGGATCAGCAGCGCGGCGAGTACGTCGTGGATCTGCAGTTCAAGAGCGACGCCTCCAGGACCTGGGCGGACTTCACCGCCGCCAACGTCGGCACCCAGACCGCGTTCGTGCTCGACTCCAAGGTGGTCAGCGCACCGGCGATCCAGGAGGCCATCCCGGGCGGCCGCACCCAGATCACCGGGCAGTTCAACCAGCAGACCGCGCGGGAACTGGCCAACGTGCTGAAGTACGGTTCGCTGCCGCTGTCCTTCGAGTCCTCGGAGGCCGAAACCGTCTCGGCCACACTGGGACTGTCCTCGCTGCGAGCAGGTCTGATCGCCGGCGCGGTCGGGCTGGCCGCGGTGTTGCTGTACTCGCTGCTGTTCTACCGGCTGCTGGGGATTCTCGTCGCGCTGTCGCTGGTCGCTTCCGGCGCAATGGTTTTCGCGATACTGGTGCTGCTCGGCAGATGGATCAACTACACGCTCGACCTCGCCGGTATCGCCGGTCTGGTCATCGGTATCGGTATGACGGCCGACTCGTTCGTGGTGTTCTTCGAGCGCATCAAAGATGAGATACGCGAAGGCCGTTCGTTCCGCTCCGCGGTGCCACGCGGTTGGGCAAGGGCCCGCAAGACGATCGTGTCCGGCAACGCCGTGACACTGCTGGCCGCGGTGGTGCTGTACATCCTGGCCGTCGGCCAGGTGAAGGGTTTCGCGTTCACCCTGGGCCTGACGACCGTGCTCGACGTCACCGTCGTCTTCCTGGTGACCTGGCCGCTGGTGTACCTGGCGTCGAAGTCGACGACATTCGCCAAACCGGCGTTCAACGGCCTCGGGGCGGTGCAGCAGATCGCCCGAGAACGACGAGCGGCGGCGCACGCGACGGGACGGGACTGACATATGGCCGCGAAAGACACATCCGAATCGACCGCCGTGGAGGCGCCGAGCCTGGAATCGGCAACGCCCAAACACAGCTTTTTCATGCGCCTCTACACCGGCACCGGGGCGTTCGAGGTGGTCGGCAAGCGCAAGCTGTGGTTCGCGATCAGCGGCCTGATCGTCGCGGTGTGCATCGCGAGCATGGTCTTGCGCGGGTTCACCCTGGGCATCGACTTCGAGGGCGGCACCAAGGTGGCGGTGCCCGCGTCAACCGAGACCGGCACCATCTCGGTGCAGCAGGTCGAAGACGTGTTCACCGAGACGCTGGGCAAGGCCCCCGAATCCGTCGTCCTCGTCGGCAGCGGCGGATCGGCCACCGTGCAGATCCGCTCGGAGCACCTGACCAACGAGGAGACCGAGGAGCTGCGCACCGCGCTGTTCGACGCCTTCAAACCCCTTGGCACCGACGGCGTTCCGAGCAGGCTGGCGATCAGCGATTCGGCGGTCTCGGAAACCTGGGGCGGTCAGATCACCCAGAAGGCGCTGATCGCCTTGGTGGTGTTCATCGTGCTGGCCACCATCTACATCACCGTGCGCTACGAGCGCTACATGTCGATCGCGGCGATGGCCACGCTGGTGTTCGACATCATCGTCACCGCGGGCGTGTACTCGATCGTCGGTTTCGAGGTCACCCCGGCGATGGTGATCGGTCTGCTGACGATCCTCGGCTTCTCGTTGTATGACACCGTCATCGTGTTCGACAAGGTCGAGGAGAACACCCAGGGCTTCGAGCACACCACCCGCCGCACCTTCGCCGAACAGGCCAACCTGGCCGTCAACCAGACCTTCATGCGGTCGATCAACACCAGCGTGATCTCGGTGCTGCCGATCGTCGCGCTGATGGTGGTCGCGGTGTGGCTGCTGGGCGTCGGCACCCTGATGGACCTGGCGCTGGTGCAGATGGTCGGTGTGGTCGTCGGCACCTATTCGTCGATCTTCTTCGCCACGCCGCTGCTGGTGAGCATGCGCGAACGCACCGACCTGGTGCGCAACCACACCCGTCGGGTGCTGAACCGCCGCAAGGGCGCCGAGGCCAAGACCGCCGACAAGGCCGCCGACAAGGCCGCCGACACCGACGCTGGGGCCGATACAAAGGCCGGCCAGGCCGCCGAACCGCAGACCGTCGCGGCGGCATCGGTGCCCAGCAGCCCCCCGCCACCGGACAAGCCGGTGCCGGGCGCGCGGCCGGTACGGCCCACCACCAGCCGAACCGGGCGGCCCTCGGGTAAGCGCAACACGCGGCGGCGGTAGCCGGAGATGAGGGGCCGGTGCCGGCGCGGCGGTGTGTTGGCGGCTGTTGTGTTGCTGGGCGCCGCGGGGTTGGCGTCGTGTTCACGCAGCCCCGCCGACAGCATCGACTACGCCGTCGACGGCCCGCTGACCACCTACAACACCAACACCGTCGAGGGGGCGGCCTCGGCGGCCCCGCAGGCGTTCGCGCGCGCGCTGACCGGCTTCACCTATCACGGTCCCGACGGCCAGATCGTCGGCGACACCGACTTCGGGTCGGTCTCCGTGGTGGGGCGCACCCCGCTGGTGCTCGACTACGAGATCCACGCCGACGCGGTGTACTCCGACGGCAAACCTGTCACCTGCGACGACATGGTGCTCGCGTGGGCGTCGCAGTCCGGCCGCTTCCCGGGTTTCGACGCGGCCAGCCGCGCCGGATACAGCGACATCGCCGGCATCGAGTGCACACCGGGGCAGAAGAGGGCGCGGGTGTCGTTCCTTCCGGAGCGCGCGTTCGTCGACTACGGGCAGCTGTTCAGCGCGACGTCGATGATGCCCTCTCACGTCATCGCCGACGTGCTCGGCCTGGATGACGGAGGCGTCGCCAAGGCGATCGCCGACAACGACGGCGCGACGGTCGAACGCATCGCGCAGGTCTGGAACGCCACCTGGAAGCTCACACCCGATCTCGACCTCAAGAAGTTCCCGTCGTCGGGTCCCTACAAGCTGGACTCGGTGACCGATGAGGGCGCGGTCGTGCTGGTGGCCAACGACAAGTGGTGGGGCGCGGCCCCGGTCACCAAGAAGATCACCGTCTGGCCGCAGCCCGACAACATGCAGGACCGCGTCAACGAAGGCGCATTCGACGTCGTCGACATCGCGACCGGTTCGTCGGGCACGCTGAACCCGCCCGACGACTACGTCCGCACCGAGTCACCGTCGGCGTCGATCGAGCAGTTGATCTTCGCCTCCCAGGGCCCGCTGGCGGCCACCCCGGCGCGCCGGGCGCTGGCCCACTGCACACCGCGGGACACGATCGCGCGCAACGCCCAGGTGCCGATCGCCAACGCGCGCCTGAACCCGACTACCGAGGATGCCTACAGCGCCGTCGAAGGCGCGGCCGAGGCCAGCGGGTTCGTCGCCGCCAACCCCGACGCCGCGCGCGCCGCGCTGGAGGAGCGCCCCCTGACCGTGCGGATCGGCTACCGAAGCCCCAACCCGCGCCTGGCCGCCACCGTCGGCGCCATCGCCCAGGCGTGCGCACCGGCCGGCATCACCGTCGAGGACGCCGCCACGGAGACGACGGGTCCGATGACGTTGCGCAACAACGAAATCGACGTGCTGATCGCCACCACCGGCGGATCGCCCGGCAGTGGGTCGAGCGGCTCGTCCGCGATGGACGCCTACGATCTGCACTCGGCCAACGGCAACAACCTGTCGCGGTTCTCCAACCCGCGCATCGACGAGATCATCGCGAGGTTGGCGGTGACGGCCGATCCCAAGGAAACCGCGCGGCTGCTCGGCGAGGGCGGCGCCATCCTTTGGGCCGATATGCCGACCCTGCCGCTGTACCGCCAGCACCGCACCGTGCTGACGTCGAAGAAGATGTACGCGGTACAGAGCAACCCGACGAGATGGGGTGCGGGGTGGAACATGGACCGCTGGAGCCTGGCGCGATGACCGGTGCCGCCGGGCCCGCGGCACCGGGCCCGGAGGTGTCCGCGCTCATCGCCTCGATGCTGCGTGAAGTGCCCGACTTTCCCGAGCCCGGCGTGCAGTTCAAGGACATGACCCCGCTGCTGGCCGACGCGCGCGGGCTCACGGTGGTCACCGATGCGCTGGCGCACGCCGCACGGGGCGCCGACCTGATCGCGGGCATCGACGCCCGCGGCTTCCTGCTCGGCGCGGCGGTCGCCATCCGGCTCGGCACCGGGGTGCTGGCGGTCCGCAAGGGCGGCAAGCTGCCCCCGCCGGTGCGCAGCGAGACCTACGTGCTGGAGTACGGCACGGCCGCGCTGGAGATCCCCGCCGACGGCATCGAGTTGGCCGGCCGCTCGGTGTTCATCATCGACGACGTGCTCGCCACCGGCGGCACCGCGGCGGCCACCGTGCGGCTGCTGGAACACGCCGGCGCGACGGTGACCGGCGCCGCCGTCGTCCTCGAATTGGCCGCGTTGCAGGGTCGCGCCGCGATCACCGGTCTACCGGTGACCTCCTTGCACACGATCTGAACGATATCCTCGAAGTCTGGAGGTTCTCGCTGGACAGGAGGTGACCATGGCTGACGAGCCCCGCACGGGTCCGGCCCTGCAATCGCCTCCCGTGGCGCAGTCGCCCGAAACCCAGCCGCTGGAGGTTCCCAAGACCTCGACCAGCGCGTCGCGGCGGGTGCGTGCCCGGCTCGCGCGCCGGATGACCGCGCAGCGCAGCGCCATCAACCCGGTGCTCGAACCGCTGGTCGCGGTGCACAAGGAGTTCTACCCGAAGGCCAACCTGCAGTTGCTGCAGCGGGCGTACGAGGTGGCCGAGCAGCGGCACGCCGATCAACTGCGCCGCTCCGGTGACCCCTACATCACCCACCCGTTGGCGGTGGCCAACATCCTGGCCGAGCTGGGGATGGACACCACCACGCTGATCGCCGCGCTGCTGCACGACACCGTCGAGGACACCGGCTACACGCTGGAGGCGCTGACCGAGGAGTTCGGCACCGAGGTGGCCCACCTCGTCGACGGCGTCACCAAGCTGGACCAGGTCGCTCTGGGCACCGCCGCCGAGGGCGAAACCATCCGCAAGATGATCATCGCGATGGCCCGCGACGCGCGCGTTCTGGTCATCAAGGTGGCCGACCGGCTGCACAACATGCGCACGATGCGCTTCCTGCCGCCGGAAAAGCAGGCCCGCAAGGCCCGCGAAACGCTGGAAGTCATTGCGCCGCTGGCGCATCGGCTCGGCATGGCCACGGTGAAGTGGGAGCTGGAAGACCTGTCGTTCGCGATCCTGCACCCCAAGAAGTACGACGAGATCGTGCGCCTGGTCGCCGACCGGGCACCGTCGCGGGACACCTATCTGGCCAAGGTGCGCGACGAGATCGCCGCCACGCTCAGCGCGTCGAAGATCGACGCGGTGGTGGAAGGGCGGCCCAAGCACTACTGGTCGATCTATCAGAAGATGATCGTCAAGGGCCGCGACTTCGACGACATCCACGACCTGGTCGGGGTGCGGATCCTGTGCGACGAGATCCGGGACTGCTACGCCGCGCTCGGCGTGGTGCACTCGTTGTGGCAGCCGATGGCCGGGCGGTTCAAGGACTACATCGCCCAGCCCCGCTACGGCGTGTATCAGTCGCTGCACACCACCGTCATCGGCTCCGAGGGCAAGCCGCTGGAGATCCAGATCCGCACCCACGACATGCACAAGACCGCGGAGTGGGGCATCGCCGCGCACTGGCGGTACAAGGAATCCAAGGGCCGCAACGGCGTTCCGCATCCCCACGCCGCCGCCGAGATCGACGACATGGCGTGGATGCGTCAACTGCTCGACTGGCAGCGGGAGGCCGCCGACCCCGGCGAGTTCCTCGAGTCCCTGCGCTACGACCTCGCCGTGCAGGAGATCTTCGTGTTCACCCCGAAGGGCGACGTGATCACCCTGCCGACCGGTTCCACGCCCGTCGACTTCGCCTACGCGGTGCACACCGAGGTCGGCCACCGGTGTATCGGCGCGCGGGTCAACGGCCGGCTGGTGGCGTTGGAGCGCAAGCTCGAAAACGGGGAAGTCGTCGAGGTTTTCACGTCGAAGGCGCCCAACGCCGGGCCGTCACGCGACTGGCAGAGCTTCGTGGTGTCGCCGCGCGCGAAGGCCAAGATCCGCCAGTGGTTCGCCAAGGAGCGACGCGAGGAGGCGCTGGAGGCGGGTAAAGAGGCGATCGCCCGGGAGGTACGCCGCGGCGGACTTCCGTTGCAGCGCTTGATGAGTGCGGAGTCGATGGCCGGATTGGCCAGGGATCTGCGGTACGCCGACGTGTCCGCGCTGTACACCGCGATCGGCGAGGGGCACGTGTCGGCACGCCACGTGGTGCAGCGCCTGGTGACCCAGGTCGGCGGCGACGAGGAAGCCGTCGACGAACTCGCCGAGCGGTCTACCCCGTCCACCATGCCGGTGCGTCACCGCAGCTCCGAGGACGTCGGTGTGGCGGTGCCCGGCGCGCCGGGGGTGCTGACCAAACTGGCCAAGTGCTGTACGCCGGTGCCCGGTGACAACATCATGGGCTTCGTGACCCGCGGCGGCGGGGTGAGCGTGCACCGCACCGACTGCACCAACGCCGCCTCACTGCAGGAACAGTCGGAGCGCATCATCGAGGTGCTGTGGGCGCCGTCGCCGTCGTCGGTGTTCCTGGTCGCCATCCAGGTCGAGGCGCTGGACCGGCACCGGCTGCTGTCCGATGTGACAAGGGTGTTGGCCGACGAGAAGGTGAACATCCTGTCGGCGTCGGTGACGACGTCCAATGACCGGGTGGCGATCAGTCGCTTCACCTTCGAGATGGGTGACCCCAAGCATTTGGGCCATGTACTCAACGTGGTGCGTAATGTCGAGGGTGTGTACGACGTGTACCGGGTGACGTCCGCGGCCTGACTGCCGCTGTTTGGGGGTGTGAAACGTGGCCATGCTCGAGCAACTCGACGACGCAGGAGTGCGGGAACTGTCGCGACGCAGCGACGACCTCGGCGTGCTGTCCGTGTACGTGAAAGCGGACCCGAGCCAGGACCCGAACCTGCTCGCCGCCGGCATCGACCTGAAGAACCGCTTCCGCGAGTTGCGGCGCCGAGCCTCCGAGGGCGACGGTATCGAGCGCGGCCGCGACGTCGCCGCCGCGCTCGACCGGCTCTGGCCGCAGGTCGAGGCCCTGGTGGCCTCGGCGGTGTCGGGCCGGGGGCGGATCGTGTTCTTCGCGCTGGACAGCGACTGGACGATGCAGTTCGACAGCGCGATGCCGGTGACGCCCCGATTGGTGCTGGACAGCGGCCCGTTCATCCACCCCCTGCTCGAGATGCTCGACGAGGGCCGCAGGGCCGGTGTCGTGATCATCACGGCCGAAGACGCTCGCCTGCTCGAATGGCACCTGGGTTCGCTGCGCACCGTGCAGTCGATGGAGAACGAGTACGTCGAGGCGCCGCATGAGCGAGCCGGTCAGATCGGCGGCGGCCCGCCCGGACAGTTCAACACTCCGGTGCGCGAACAGCGCAAGGCCCGCGAACGCGAGCGAATCGAGCGATTCCTGGACCAGGCGGTCGAGGCGGCCGTGAAGGTGGCCGAGGAGAACGGCTGGCAGCGGATCCTCGTCTCCGGAGGCGACACCTGGACGGAGGCAGCGGTCTCGAGGTTCCCGGCGACCCTTCGTGACAAGGTGCTCGCCGACTCCCGCGTCCTCAGCGGCGTCGACGACGCCTCGCTGGCGCGCATGGTCACCGAACGCCTCCACGCCCAGCACAAGGAGTACGAGCAACAGCTGTTGACCGAGGTGCGCGACGCCGCCGGCACCAAGTCCGGGGCGTTGGGGTTGTCGGAGGTGACCGGGGCGCTGAACGACGGACGGGTCGCGCACCTGGTGTACGACCCGGAGGTTCGCTACGTGGGCTCGGTGGACACGAACGGGTTGCTCTACGCCGGTGAGGAGGCCCCTGCGGGCGCGCAAGTCACCGCGGAGCCCCGGCTGACCGAACGGCTGGTCGAGCGGGCACTCGAGATCGGGGCGCGGATCACGCCCGTCGAAGGTGCGGCCGGCGGTGTGCTGGCCGAGGCCGACGGCATCGGTGCGCTGCTGCGCTGGTAACGGCTCGCCTTTTCACTCGCGAGCAGACGCGAACACCCCCACTTTGGGTCCATTTCAGGGGTTTTCACGTCTGCTCGCGGGGCTATGGTCGTAGGCGTATGAAGATGGCTGACATCACCGAGTCGCATCGCGCGCTCATCGCTCGCGTCCTCGGCGGCGCGGGACGGGCACCGTCGGCGCTGCGCCGGGCCGCCTTCGACAACGCCGGACTCACCGAACCGCTGCACACCCTGGTCGACAAGGTGGCCTACCGCGCCCGTCAGGTGACCGACGAGGACGTCGCCGCCGCCCGGGCCGCGGGCCTCAGCGAGGATCAGATCTTCGAAGTCGTGGTGTGCGCCGCCGTCGGACAGGCAACCCGCCAGTACGAGAGCGCAATGGCGGCACTGGCCGCCGCGCGAGGCGATCAGCGATGAGGCTCGCCGTCCTGGAGCGAGGCCACCGCCTGCGCACCAAGGCGTTGTTCAAACTGGTGCGGCTGATCTCGCGCCAACCCGTCGTGGACGCGGTGAAGCTGGCGCTGTATCGCCCGGAGTTCTACGGCGCCGGGGACCTCACCCATGAGGCGATGCGCGGACAGTCGGAATGGTCGATCGGCGATCGTGAGCTGATGGCGGCCTATGTGTCGAAGGTCAACCAGACCCCGTTCTGCATCGCGGCGCACTCGGCCACGTCGAGGCTGTGGTACCGCGACGACGAGAAGGTCGCCGCCACGCTGGACGATCTGAGCACCGCGCCGATCGACGAGCGGCTGCGCGCCACGCTCCGTCTGCTCGGCACCCTCACGCGTGAACACCGTGTCGATCCCGACGACGTCCGCGCCGTGCTGGCCCAGGGTGTGACGGGTGCGCAGATCGAGGATGCCCTGGCGGTGTGCCTGGCGTTCAACATCACCGACCGGCTGGCCGACGCCTTTGACTTCGACCTGGCCACGCCGGAGGCGATGACCGCCGGCGCGCGGTATCTGCTGAAGCGCGGCTACCGATAGCGCCAGGCCACCCGGACCGACTCGTTCGCCACCCGACCTGCCCGGAGCGGTTTCAGTTGGCCCCCGGAGCGGCCGGCGGGTCGAACGCCGGCAGCTCGGCGGGTGCGGCGGTGTAGCGCGGCGATTCCGGATACAGCTCGACGTCCTGCGGGGCGCTCGCGAAGAACATGAACAACAGCACGCTGATCACGACCGCCAACACCGTCATCGCCGTGATCACGTAGCCGATGACCAGGCCCGCCACCGCCAGACCGCGGCCCTCTTCGCCGGTCTTCTTGATCTGCGACAGCGCCAGGTGGCCGAACACGATGCCCAGCGGCGCCAACACGAACGCGCACACCAACGACGCGACGGCCAGCGCGTTGGTGCGCGCGGGCGGGGGATAGCCATAGCCAGAGCCGTAGCCCGAGCCGTATCCGTATCCGTATCCGTAGTACTCCGGCGGATAGCCGTATGGCTGCCCGTACTCGCCGCCCGGCGGCGGTGGCGGTGGCGGCGGAGCGGTCACCGCATCAGTCCAGCAGGACCGACGTCACCTGGACGTCTTGAGCCGGCGGGCCGTCCTCGCCGCCGCCGGCGACCCCGGCCTCGGCGATCTTGTCGAGCGTGGCCAGCCCCGTCTCGTCGATGGTGCCGAACACCGTGTAGTTCGGTGGCAGCTGGGAGTCCTGGTACACGAGGAAGAACTGGCTGCCGTTGGTGTTGGCTCCGGCGTTGGCCATCGCCAGCGTGCCCCGCGGATAGGTGACCGGCTGCATCAGCTTGGGATCGTCGGGCTGGTACTGGTTGGTCGGGTACTCGTTGGCGAACTGGTAGCCCGGGCCGCCGGTGCCTTGACCGGTCGGGTCGCCGCACTGCAGGACCGACAGCGATTCGCTCGTGGTCAGGCGGTGGCACGGGGTGTCGTTGAAGTAGCCCTGCTGGGCCAGGCTGGCGAAGCTGTTGACCGTGCACGGCGACTTGCCGTTGTCGAGCATCAGCCCGATGTTGCCCCGGTTGGTCGACATGCTGGCGCTGACCTGCGCCGGCTCGGTCGGCACCTTGCCGCTGCGCGGCGGGTTGACCTCCTTGGCCGGCTCACCGGTCTCGGGGTACTGGCAGTTCTCGCCGAGACCGGCCGGCGCGGCGAACGCCGGCAGACCACCGGGGCCCGCCGGCGCCGGCGCCGAGGTGGTCGGCGCGGTGGTGGTGCTGTCCGACGCGGTCTCGGTGTCGGAGTCGCGGGTGAGTAAGAAGGCCGTGACGGCGGCGGCGACGACGACCACGACCGCGACGGCCGCGCCGATGATCGTGAAGATCCGGCGCTTGCGGGCCCGTTCCGCCCGTCGCTCCAGTTGACGCTCGAGTTTGCGCTTCGCCGTGGCACGACGCTGTTCGTTGGTCGGCACCGCCTGTGTCCTCCTCATGTCGATTGGTCGGAAACGAGTGTGCCAGGCATTGCTGAGTGTGGCGCTGCGGCCCGCGCCGTGGCGGGATGGAAAACTGGAGGTCGTGTTGATCACCGGCTTTCCGGCAGGCATGTTGGCGTGCAACTGCTACGTGCTGGCCCCGCGGACCGGAGCCGACGCCATCGTCGTCGACCCCGGGCAGCGGGCGATGGGCCCGTTGCGCCGGATCCTCGACGAAAACCACCTGACCCCGGCGGCGGTGTTGCTGACCCACGGGCACATCGACCACATCTGGTCGGCGCAGAAAGTGGCCGACATGTACGGCTGCCCGGCCTACATCCATCCCGAGGACCGGTACATGCTCACCGCCCCGATCAAGGACTTCGGCCGGGGGCTGGTCGGAGGCCTGGCCCAGTTCGCCGTCGGCGCGATGTTCCGCGAGCCCAAACAGGTCGTCGAGCTGGACCACGACGGGGACAAGGTCGAGCTCGGCGGGATCACGGTGACCGTCGACCACACTCCCGGACACACCCGCGGATCGGTGGTGTTCCGGGTCTCAGAGGGCCCGCAGGAGGTCGTCTTCTCCGGCGACACGCTGTTTCGCCAGTCCGTCGGGCGCACCGACCTGCCGGGCAGCAGCGGCCGGGACCTGCTCGGCTCGATCGTGAAAAAACTGTTGGTGCTCGACGACGACACCGTGGTACTACCGGGGCACGGTGAGAGGTCCACGATCGGCTTCGAACGCCGCAACAACCCATTTCTCGAAGGCTTGAGCTAGTGACTGAATTTCAGGCGCCCAAGGGCGTCCCGGACTACCTGCCGCCCGCGTCCGCGCAGTTCGTCGGTGTGCGCGACGGCCTGCTCGAGGCCGCCCGCCGCGCCGGATACGGCGACGTCGAGCTGCCGATCTTCGAGGACACCGCGCTGTTCGCGCGCGGGGTGGGGGAGTCCACCGACGTGGTGTCCAAGGAGATGTACACCTTCACCGACCGCGGCGACCGCTCGGTGACCCTGCGCCCGGAGGGCACCGCGGGGGTGATCCGCGCGGTCATCGAACACGGCCTGGACCGCGGGCCGTTGCCGGTCAAGCTCTGCTACGCCGGGCCGTTCTTCCGTTACGAGCGTCCGCAGGCCGGCCGGTACCGCCAGCTGCAGCAGGTCGGTGTTGAGGCGATCGGCGTCGACGACCCCGCGCTGGACGCCGAGGTCATCGCCATCGCCGACGCCGGTTTCCGCTCCCTCGGGCTGGACGGGTTCCGGCTGGAGATCACCTCGCTGGGCGACGACACCTGCCGCCCGCAGTACCGCGAACTGCTGCAGGAGTTCCTGTTCAAGCTCGACCTCGACGAGGAGACCCGCCGCCGCGCCGAGATCAACCCGCTGCGGGTGCTCGACGACAAGCGGCCGCACGTGCGGGAGATGACCGCCGACGCGCCGGTGATGCTGGACCACCTCTCCGACGGCGCCAAACAGCACTTCGACACCGTGCTGGCGCATCTGGACGCGCTCGAGGTGCCCTACGTCATCAACCCGCGGATGGTGCGCGGGCTGGACTACTACACCAAGACGACGTTCGAGTTCGTGCACGACGGTCTCGGCGCCCAATCCGGGATCGGTGGCGGCGGCCGCTACGACGGGCTGATGCGCCAACTCGGCGGAAAAGACCTGTCCGGCATCGGTTTCGGGCTCGGAGTCGACCGCACGATGCTGGCGCTGGCGGCCGAGGGCAAGACGGTCGGCGGCCCCGCGCGCGTCGAGGTGTTCGGGGTGCCGCTCGGGGAGCAGGCCAAGGCCAAGCTGGTGGTGTTGGCCGCCCGATTGCGCGCGGCCGGTGTGCGGGTCGATTTGGCCTACGGGGACCGGAGCATGAAGGCGGCGATGAAGGCCGCGGACCGCTCCGGGGCGTCGATCGCGTTGGTGGCCGGCGACCGCGACATCGAGGCCGGCACCATCGGGGTGAAGAGCATGGCCACCGGCGACCAGGTCGACGTGCCGGCGGACGGAGTGCTCACCGAAGTGCTGTCCCGCCTCGGCCGGGCTTAACTCTCCTTTTCCTCGCGAGCGTGCGTGTCAGAGGGTGACACGCCGAGAAATATCGCGAGTTCGCGCACGCTCACGCCAGGGTCAGCGCGCGTCGACCAGTACATATCCCGCGCAAGTCCGCACGGCCCGACGATCTGCCGGTCACACAGTGCTGAGGCCACACAGATAACTCAGCGGCGTTTGCCGCTCCAGAATAATTTTCGATCATGTTAATTTGATGTCTAGCCTAGCGAAGCCCGAACTGGGCGGCGGGGGAGTCACTGGCTGCACCCGACGGCCATGCGCTGGCGTCTTTGCTGGCAACTGACAGACGTTGCAGTACCGGTGAGACCGACAGTGATGCAGCTAAGGAGATGCGTTGGCCGCTCCCAGCCCGCGAAAGCCGCGCCGAATGAAAGGCCGTCACCGCAAACCCGCCAAGACCAAGCAGTGGCTGGGCGTCGGCGCCGTCGGCGTCGGGTTGGCTGCGGCACTGGCCGCCGGCCAGGGTGTGGCGGCGGCAGACACGGCGAACTCGACGGCCTCACCGGGTGACCCCAGGGGCGGCGGCACCGACACCCGCAGTGAGACCGATGGGGGTGACTCTGCCGGCACGCCGGGCATTTCCGCAGGAGTAGGCGGAGTCGACGACGACTTCGACGACGACTTCGACGACGACCTCGATGACGACATCGATGACGAGCTCGATGACGAGCTCGACGACACCGACTATGGCGATGACGAGCTGTCCGAGGGGGACATCGAGGACGATCTGTCCGAAGAGGACACCGAGACCGGCATCGACGACGCTGCAGAACCAGAAGATGACGGGGAGCTGGAGCTCTCCGAAGAGGCCGACGACTCGGAGATCACCACGGAGCCCGAGCAGCCCGATGCAGCTGATCAATTAGCCGCTGAGGCGAGCGCTCCACAGCCCACGTACGCCTACACCTCGGTTGCGGGAGAACCGACACCGCCCACCGACGACAGCCCCGATCCGATCGACACCGAAGCATCGACCGATACAGCGAACAGTGACACCGTCGACATCTCAAGTGCTTTGGGCGACAGCGACGGGCCGACAACCTCGGCCGAGTCCGAGAATCCCGCCGAGCACGAGGAACTCGACGCCGCCGCACTCGAAGCGGCTGTCACTGAGCTGTCCCGTGAGCTGTTGAAGCAGCTCGGAATCACTCCGGACGGCAACTCAGCGCCGACGTCGCCAGTCGGCATGTTGCTTCAAGCGATGTGGGTATCCGCCCGTCGGAACGAGGACCCCTTCATTGCGCTGGCCGGGGCGGTCGGCGCCGTCGCCGAGATGATGGGCGAAGCGGTGCTCGCAGAGGCCAGCCGGTCGATCGGCTGGATCCTCGGAGTGGGCACAGTGATGTACGGGGTCAGCGCCCTGTTCAACGCCTCCGCATTGGTCGCTGCCGTGCTGCGTGGCGATCAGGATGACATCGTTGACGAGATCCATGATCTTGCACGTGATTTCGTCGGCATGATTCCGATCGTCGGTGCGCCGCTTGCAGCCGATATGTACGCCGGGATCAACTCGGTCCCCGGCATGGCCGCACTCTTTGGGGCCCCGGGTGCCGCACCGGGTGCCGCACTCTTTGCGGCCCCGGGTGCCGCGCTCTTCGGGGTCCAGGGTGCCGATGTGGCGTTGGCGACGCTTACGCCCGGATCGGCCGAGTGGTACTTCCAGGGCGTCCTCACCCGCGCAGTCAACCGGTTGGTCGGCTGGCCTGGGCCGCCGTGGAACTTCACCGACATCACCAACTACCAAACCGACTGGACGCTCGACCTCGCCAATGACCAACTCGAGGCGGTGCTCGCGGGCGCGCTTCCGGGCAGTCCCGCGCGGTGGGTCCCTGACCTTCAAGGAATCCTCGGGCTGTTCTTCGTATCGGCCATCCCGGGCTATACCTTCGTCGACACGCTCAATGCGATGGGCGACTTTCTGAACCGGGTGGTGCCGCCGTTCACGATCGCCCCGGGAGCAGACTCTCTGGGCATCATCACCCCGTACAAGATCATGGGCGCTGCCGTGGTCGGGGCGGCGACGGTTCTCAAGAACATGCTGAACGGCGTCTACGACCCGGTTCAGATCGAGATCGACGTCATCAAGGCGACCACTGGGGCGACCGTCACCGAAGCGGACCTCAATGACTTCGACAGCCTCCTGGCCAAGGTCGCCGCAGCGCAGACGGCGGCCATGCTCGGACTCGGAGACGGTGGTGCATTCCACGAACCGGAGCGGGCCTGGAATGTGATCCTGCCCGCCTGGACAGCCGAACAGGTGAACCCGTTCACGCTCGTGGTCTACGTCGGGCTCGTCGCGGTTTACAAGCGGTTCCAGGAGATGGCTGTCCTGACCCAGTTCGAGACCTGGACGACGTACGAGAGTTGGCTTTACACCCTCAATTTGGGTGGCCCGAGCTCGCAGTCCCAGTACGCCGCGGGATCGTTCCACGCGGCCGATCCCGACGGTAACGGGGTGGACTTCGGGGGATCGCTACTCGGGACATTCGTGTCAGAGGGCGGGGCGTTGGTCACCATCAACACCGCCGGCGGTGGCTACACATACACCAACACGCTTCCCGGCGCGGCGTTCTTCCACCGGGCAACCTCGGAGAACGAGGCCGACAGGTACGACATCGTCCACATCCCGGTGAAATCCGCGGACGGTGTCACATACACCCTCCCGTTCAAGATTCTGATCATCGACGGGACCAACGCCAACCCGACGACAAGTACGCCCACCGTCGGCACCCCCGACGCGCTGGGTGTGGTGCGCGGCAAGATCAACGCCAGCGACTCCGACGGCGACACGTTGACCTACACGCTGGTCGGGTCGTCGGTCAACGACCTGGACGGCAACTCCGCCTACACCAAGAACGGCTCCGGCGGCAACGGCGGCATCGTCACCATCAACCCGACGACAGGCGACTTCACCTATGTGTCGTCGTCGACGGCCGGCGCCACCCAGAGCTTCCAGGTGCGGGTCGGCGACGGTCACTACGGCAGCGCCATCGTGACGGTGACCGTGCCGAACGTCACCTCGATCACCCCGGCCAACGTCGACACCTCGACGCAGTACGTCGTCACCGGTTCGGTGCCGATCCCGCCCGCCGACGTCGGCATCTTCACCGGCTACGCGCTGGGCACGCCTCCGGCGAAGGGCACGATCACGGCGTTCGACCCGATCACCGGGGCCTTCACCTACGTCCGTGACTCGAGCCTGGGCCACAGTACGACGGCAGACGACGTGGTCACCATCATCGGCACCGACGCCAATGGCCGCACGGTCACCCTGCGGTTGCCCGTCCAGCCGGATGTGCCCAACACCGCTCCGACCTTGACGCTGACCGAGGCTCCGACGGTCGGCACGCTGATCGGCACCACCCAGACCAGCGGTGGGAAGCTGACGTACGCCGACGCCGACGGCGACGCGCCGATCTGGCCGACCAGTGTGACCAGTTCGCGCGGGGCCACCGTCACCATCGCCGCCGACGGCACGTTCACCTACACGAGCAACCTCAGCCAAGCGCAGCGGCACGCCGTCGCCAAGGTCGGCGCCGCGGGCAGCACCTACAACGGTGTCAACCTGGCCGCCTACGAGGACGCGTTCACCATGACCGTCACCGACGGGTTCGGCGGCACCGCCCAGCTCACGGTGGTGGTGCCGATCTACGCCATCAACACCCCGCCGACGGTGACATCGGGACCCCTGTTCTTGGGCACCGTCG
The DNA here is from genome assembly GCF_004014805.1 of Mycolicibacterium elephantis DSM 44368. Classification (GTDB taxonomy): domain Bacteria; phylum Actinomycetota; class Actinomycetes; order Mycobacteriales; family Mycobacteriaceae; genus Mycobacterium; species Mycobacterium elephantis. The sequence continues at coordinate 160,257 of NZ_ATDN01000089.1, read as the reverse complement.
GACTGATCGGGGCGGACGACGACGATGGAGATAGCATCTCGACCACCAGAAATCCGTCTCCCGGAAACTCGGGTTACGTCCTGAGTAACGGAGGGTCACTTACCTCGGGGTCTCTTAGCCTGGGTACCGGTTCCCTTACGTTCCCCAGTGGCGGTTGGCCGGTGACCATCAAGGTTTACGACGGTTATTACTTCGTCGTGAATGGTGTCGTCACCGGCGACCTCGCCTACGGCGAAAAGGTGATGGGCTGACAGGTCCAACATTCGCCTCGATCTCGGCGACCAGCGGCAACGGGTCCGGCGACAGGACCACCGGCAACTCGGCAGCGTGCCTGTGGCGACGAGATGCGGTCAGGTGCCTCTCACCACCGCGGAGAGAATCTCGTCGACGCCGCCGACGCCGCCGTCGAATGGGTTGCCGCGCTTGAGGACCTTCGTCCCGCCCGGCGTCACCGCCACCAACTTGGGTGAGCTGGAACCGATTTGGATCCGACGGGCGAACCGCACCTGATCCAGCTGCACCACCGCGCCGCCGCGGTAGCTGAACAACCCGAGCTTGCGGTCGATCACCGCCACGGGCCGGCATTCGTGCAGCGGTCGGCGGCGGTGGCGGCGGATCTTGCGCACCACGACGAACGTCAACGCCGCCAACACGACCCCGGCTGCCACGAACGCCGCGCCCAATGCTCGTGACGGCGCGCCGGTGATGAGCGCGACGGCGCCGAACCCACCTGCGATGAGCGCGAGCACGCCCAGCACGAAGGCCAGCACCGCCAGCGGTCCCGTGCCGCGGTCGATGACCAGGACGCGGCGCCCGTCGTCGGTGACGACGAGCCCGCCCGTGTCGGTGAGTACCCGGGGGTGCGATGTTGCGTCCACGGATGCAGCGTGCCACCTCGCTCGTGGCGAGTGTGCGTGAACTCGCCCAGATCGTCGGCGTGTCGGTCGCAAACACGTCCGCTCGCCGAAAATGGCGGTGTAACGGTTCGGTAGGGTTCGGCGATGTGACGGATATGCGAACTGTGACAATTCGGGTCGGGGCAGCGCTCGCGCTGGCGGCCGCATCGATCGGGGTCAGCCAGGCGACGGCGAACGCGGAGCCGACCGTCCATCAGGTCCGATACACCCTCACGTCACCGGGTAACGCCGCGGACTACAAACTCAACTACCTCGTCGCGCAGCCGCCGAGCATGGAGGCCTACAACGCCGACGCGTACGCATACCTGAAGAGCGAGCAGGTGGATCTCGCACCGGGTGTGCCGTGGGTGTTCGAAACCACGCTCGAAGATCCGCAGTGGGCGATCATCACCGCGAGCACCGGCGTGCACGCGATGCAGGCCGCACCCAACCCGCAGTGCGAGATCGCCGTCGACGGCGAGGTCGTGGTGCAGAACAGCGGTCCCTACACCGCGAACTGCCAGCTCGGGAAGTGGTGACGCAGCCTTAGCTCGCGGCGCGCAGGGCGCGCACGAACGCGGCGACCGCCTGGCCGGTCTCGTCGGGGCTGTCCTCCTGGATGAAGTGCGTCCCGGCGACGGTGACCTCGGTCTGATTCGGCCAGGTGCGCACGAAGTCGCGGACACGCCCGCGAGTGATCGCGCCGGGTTCGGCGTTGACGAACAGCTTCGGCACGTCGCTGTGGGCCAGCCACTGGCCGAACTCCTCGACGGTCGCCACGACGTCGGCGGGCTCACCCTCGATCGGGATGTTGCGCGGCCACGACAGTGTCGGGCGCCGGTCTTCCCCGGGAGTGCGGTACGGCGCGCGGTAGTGGTCCATCTCCTCGTCAGTGAGCGTGCGCTGAATCGCGCCGGGTAGAACCGCCTCGACGAACAGGTTCTGCTCCAGGATCATCGCCTCACCCTCCGCGGAGCGGAATCCCTGAAAGAGCGGGCGGACGGGTTCAGGGAAATCGGCCCAATTGATCGGCATGGCAATGGCTTCCATATACGCGATTCCGGCGACGCGGTCGCGGTGTTGGTTCGCCCAGTCGAAACCCAACGCCGAGCCCCAGTCGTGCAGCACGAGCACGACGCGGTCGCCGAGGTCGAGCGCATCCCACAGCGCGAACAGGTACTCGCGTTGCTCGGCGTAGTGGTAGCGGTCCGGTCCGGAGTCGTCGAGCTTGTCCGAACCGCCCATCCCGATCAGATCGCACGCCACCAGCCGGCCCAGCCCCTCCAGGTGCGGCATCACGTTGCGCCACAGGTACGACGAGGTGGGGTTGCCGTGTTGGAAGACGATCGTCCAACCGTCCGCGTCGACGCCTTCGTCGACGTAGGCCATCCGCTTACCGTTGACCTGCGTGTGCCGCAGCTGCCCGTACGGTTGCGTTCCGACCACGGTGCGAATCTTGCCAAACCGGCGGTGCCGCCGTCGCGGTTACGCCAACTGTTGTTTCTCCTTCTCGACGAGCGGGTCCAGGCCGGTCAGAACCGCCGGCAGCGGCTCGGTGTGCAGCACCCCGAGGCGCTGGGTGGCGCGGGTCAGCGCGACGTAGAGCTCGGCGGCGCCGCGCTGGCCGTCGGCGAGGATGCGGTCCGGCTCCACCACCAAAACGGCGTCGAACTCCAGCCCCTTGGTCTGCGCCGGCGTCCGGACGCCGGGTATCCCCGGTGGGCCGATCACCACGCTGGTCCCGTCCCGGTCGGCCTCGTCGCGCAGGAACTCGTCGATCGCGGCGGGCAGGTCCTCGGCGGCGACGCGTCGAGACCAGGGCCGAACGCCGCACGCGCGCACCGATTCCGGTGGCTGCACACCTGGTGCGAACTGGGCGAGCAATGCCGCCGCGACATCCATGATCTCCGCGGGCGTGCGGTAATTCACCGTCAGCGACCGGTAGACCCAGCGGTCGGGCACGTACGGTGCCAGCATCGCATCCCAGGACGTCGCGCCCGCCACCGACCTGCGCTGGGCGAGATCGCCGACCACCGTGAACGACCGGCTCGGGCAGCGCCGAAACAGCACCCGCCAGTCCATCTCCGAGAGCTCCTGAGCCTCGTCGACCACGACGTGTCCGTACGTCCAATCCCGGTCCGCCACAGCGCGTTCCGCGACGTCGCGGGTGTCGCGTTCGGCGAACCGCTCGGCGAGATCCTCGGCGTACAACAGGTCCTGGGCCAACAAATGGTCCTCATCGTCCATCAGGTCCTCGCGCGCGACCATCAGATCCAACACACCCTCGGCGTAGGCGGCCTCGGCCTTGCGTTCCCGCTCGGCAGTCCGGTCCGCGGCCTGGTCACGGCCGAGCAGGTCGACGAGTTCGTCGAGTAGCGGCACGTCGGCCACGGTCCACGCGTCGCCGTCGGCGCGGAAAAGCGCGGCGTCGGCCCCCGCCGCCGCCAGCCGCTCCTTCGACGAATACAGTTGGGACAGCAGGGTTTCAGGTGTCAGGATCGGCCACAACTCGTCGAGTGCGGCGGTGAACGCCGGGTTATCGCGGAGCTCCTCGACGAGGTCGGCGCGCAGGTCCTCCCAGGCTTGACGGTCCTCGCGCGTCAGCCAGCCCCGTCCGATGCGCGCGATCGCCCGCTCGGTAAGCACGTAGGTGACGATCTCGGTGAACACCGCGCGGGCCTCGTTATGCGGGCGGCCGCTGTCGCGTGCCTCCTGCCGCGCCCACTGCGCGGTCTCGGCGTCGATGCGCACCGTGACGTCGCTGAGCTCGATCTGCAGCGGGGTATCGGGCAGCCGTTGCCGGTCGGCGATCGCCGCGGCGAGCACGTCAAGCATTTGCAGCGACCCCTTGAGCCGGGCGGCCCGCGGCGTGTCCTGGGCGGTGACGCGCAAGCCGGGCACCAGGTCACCGGTGGTCATGAACACGACGTTGGTCTCGCCCAGTGACGGCAGCACCCGGCCCACGTAATCCAGGAATGCCGGGTTGGGCCCGATCACCAGCACGCCGTGGCTTTCCATGCGTTTGCGGTGGGTGTAGAGCAGGTAGGCCACCCGGTGCAGCGCCACGACGGTCTTCCCGGTGCCCGGCCCGCCCTCGATCACCAAAACGCCGGGATGGTCGAGGCGGATGATCTCGTCCTGCTCGGCCTGGATCGTCGCGACGATGTCGCGCATCCCCTCTCCGCGGGGCGCGTTGATCGCCGCGAGCAGGGCCGACTCCCCGGCGAAGGCGGTGTCGGGACCGCTGGCCTCGCCGGGGCGGACGAAGACCTCGTCGGTGAAGTCGAGGATCCGACGCCCCAGTGTGTGGAACTGGCGGCGACGACGCACGCCCTCCGGGTTGGCGGCGGTGGCGACGTAGAAGGCGCGTGCCGCGGGCGCCCGCCAGTCGACCAGCAGCGGCTCGTAGCCGTTGTCGTCGTCGAACAGCCCGATGCGCCCGATGTAGGAGCGCTCACCGGTGATGCTGTCGAGGCGTCCGAAACACAATCCGTGGTCGGCCACGTTGAGCCGGTCCATCTGTGCGGCCAGCCCGCGCACCGCGGCATCGCGTTCGACCAGCGTGCCGCCGTCCTGCTTGTCGATGGGGGCGCGCAGGGCGGCGTCGTACTTGTTCTTGAGCCGGGCGCGCTCGGCGTCCAGCCGCGCATAGAGCCCGGCCACGTGGTCCCGCTCGGCGTGCAGTTCGATCTCGTAGTCGCGAGTTGTCACATGCCTCATTTCGTGAGATAGCGCTTCGGCCAAGGAGTTTGACGCATCACCCCGGTCTTGCCGCAAGCCCCCCTGTGCGCGGTATGGTGAAAGGGGAAGCACCGAGGGCTTCCGTTCAGGCGGTCATTTTCGTTCGCGAGTTGCACACCAGGGATGTGAACGCCGCCGATCGAACGATCCTGGCGTACGCCTCGCGAAATGCCACTCGTGAAAACAAGCCGCCGCGACGCGGAAACCTGCCCCACCCAAAGGCAGCGTACCGACGCGCCCGCGACCACCTTGACATCAGCTCGAACGTCAGTTCGAATGATGGGTATGCGGTGGGACGGTCAGGCGGTCAGCGTCGACGACGGCGCACTGCCCGGCCTGCAGCGCATCGGTTTCGTGCGCAGCGTGCGCACCCCGCAGTTCGACGGCGTGACGTTCCACGAAGTGCTGTGCAAGTCGGCGCTCAACAGGATTCCGAAGGCGTCGCAACTGCCGTTCAAATACACCGTCAACGGCTATCGCGGGTGCTCGCACGCCTGCCGGTACTGCTTCGCGCGGCCCACCCACGAATACCTCGACCTGAACTGCGGCGCCGACTTCGACAGCCAGGTCGTCGTCAAGACGAACGTGGCCGAGGTGCTGCGCCGCGAGGTGTCGCGGCCGTCGTGGTCGCGCGAGACCGTCGCGCTGGGCACCAACACCGACCCGTATCAGCGCGCTGAAGGACGCTACGGGTTGATGCCCGGAATCATTGCCGCCCTCGCCGATTCGGGCACACCGTTCTCGATCCTCACCAAGGGCACGCTGTTGCGGCGGGACCTGCCGCTGATCGCCGAGGCCGCCGGCCGGGTCGACGTCAGCGTCGCGGTGTCGCTGGCGGTGGCCGACCCGGAGGTGCACAAGGACGTCGAACCGGGCACGCCGACCCCGCAGGCGCGCCTCGGGCTGATCTCGGCCATCCGCGACGCCGGCCTGGACTGCCACGTCATGGTGGCGCCGGTGCTGCCGTACCTGACGGACTCGGCCGAGGATTTGGACACGCTGCTGGGCCAGATCGCCGCTGCCGGCGCCACCGGCGTGACGGCGTTCGGGCTGCACCTGCGCGGTTCCACCCGCGGCTGGTTCATGGACTGGTTGGCGCGCTCACATCCCGAACTGGTCGCGCCCTACCGCGACCTGTACCGGCGCGGGGCGTACCTGCCGCAGGACTACCGCGCGATGTTGCACGAACGGGCGACGCCGCTGATCGCCAAACACGGGCTGGCCCCGGACCGTCGCTCGTTTCGGACGGTGACCACGCCGGCCGCCGCTCCCGCGGAACCCCTGCAGCCCACGCTGTTCTAGCTAGCCCTTGTTGCGCTTGACCTCTTTGAACGGCACCCCGCGGTCGGCGGCGTACTCCCGGGGGAAGCCCAGCACCCGCTCGCCGATGATGTTGCGCGCGATCTCGGTGGTGCCCCCGCCGAGCGCAGCGGCCTGCCGCGACAGGTAGCGCTCACCGTGGCGGATCAGTTCATCGCCGAGGTCCACCACACCGGCACTGGCCGTGATCGCCAGCGCGGTGTCGAACTCGAGATGGTGGATGTCGGCGTGGGTGACGCGGATGATCGACCCGGCCGCCGGGGGCAGCGACCCGTCCAGCACACCGTGGTACACGTGCTCGATGAGCTGCTCGCGCACGGCGCGGTGCACCAAGGCGCGGCCGGCCATCTCCTGGGCACGTTCGTTGTCGGCCTGACCGGTCGCCTCCAGCAGGGCGACGTAGTCGATGGGCACATCGGACTTGCCCTCGGCGCCGATGCCGCTGGCGAACTCCGAGCCGCCACCCACCGCGCGCCGCTCGTGGTAGAGCTGCCGCGAGGCCACCTGCCAGCCGCCGTTGACCTCGCCGACGACGGCGTCGTCGCCGAGTTCGAGGTTGTCGAAGAACTCCTCGCAGAACTCGACCGAACCGTTCACCTGCTTGATGCGGCGCAGCGTGATGCCCGGGCTGTTGATCGGCACCAGAAACATCGTCAGGCCCTCGTGCTTGGGCGCGTCCCAGTCGGTGCGCGCCAGCATCAACCCGTAGTCGGCGGCGAACGCACTGGTGCTCCACGTCTTGGCGCCGTTGATCACCCACTTGTCGCCCCTGCGGTCGGCGCGGGTGATGACCCCGGCCAGATCGGACCCGCCGCTGGGCTCCGAGAGCAGCTGCACCAGAACCTCGTCGCCGCGCAGCACCGCAGGGATGTGCTTCTGTTTCTGCTCTTCGCCGGCCGTGTCCAGGATCGTGGCCGCGCAGATCGTGAAGGTCGGGGTGTTGAGGATGATGGGCAGCTCGTAACAGCGCGAGACCTCGTCGAACGCCTTCTGATACGCGATCGGAAGGCCGAGGCCGCCGTACTCCTTCGGGAAGCAGATCCCGGCGAATCCGCCCTCCCAGAGCCGCCTTTGCAGTTCCCGGGCCCGCAGCCACGGTTTCTCTTCGCCCCGGTCGTGTTCGGGCGGGTTGTTCGGATCGATCCGGGGCATGTTCTCCGCCAGCCACGCCTGCGCGCGGGCGGCGAACTCCTCGACGGACTCCGTCGTCTCCGTTGGCGCCGATGCGATCTCGGTCATGAAGCCTGCTCCAATTCCCCGCCTGCCTTGGTGAGCGTGTACACGCGGAGGTTGTGTTCCTCGGGTGTGCCGAACAGCGAGCGATACAACGTGACGCGGCGCAGGTACAGGTGCAGGTCGTGCTCCCATGTCACACCGATGCCGCCGTGCAGCTGGATGCAGTCCTGCAACATCCCCGGGGCATGTTCTGCGCAATAGGATTTCGCGACGCTGACCGCCATTTCGGCCCTCGGCGAGCGTGCGGCCACCTCGGCGACGGCCGCGTTCGTCGTCGCGAGGCACGCCTCGAACCAGATCTTCAGGTCGGCGTACTTGTGCTTGAGCGCCTGATACGAGCCGATCGGTCGGCCGAACGAATGCCTGTCGAAGCCCCACTGAATCGTGAAGTCCAACACGGTGTCCAGCACGCCGACGATCTCGGCGCACTGAAGCATCACCGCGATCTGGTTCTGCCTCGCGAGAATCGCCGGGGTCTGCTCGGCCGACCCGACGAGCGCCGAGTCGTCAACCTCGACGCCGTCGAAATGCACACGGGCATAGGACTTCACCATGTCGATCGAACGCTGCCGTTCCACGCGCACGCCTGGGGCAGCGGTCGGCACCAGGAACTGGCGCACGGCGCCGTCGCACTGGGCGACCACCAGCAGGAGCGCGCTGTCGGCGCCGGCTTCGACGCGGTCCTTCACCCCGTCGATGCGGAAACCGCTGCCGGTCGGGGTGGCGGTGACCGAGGGCTGCGTCGACGACCACCGCTTGCCGGGCTCATAGACAGCCCACGCCCCGACGGTTTCGCCGGACACCAGCGATTCGATGGTGTCGCCGTGGTTTTCCGGGGCCTCCGCCAGTGCGGCGAGCACCGTGCTGACGGGATGCAGCGGGCCGGGAGCGACGACCTTGCCGGCTAGTTCGGCGACGAGCGCCAGGTCTTTCACCCCGTCGCCGGAGACGCTGCCGCCGCCGAGGTCTTCGGGAACGAGCAGGTTGGTCCAGCCCAGTTCGGCGGCGCGACGCCACCAATCGCGGTCGAACGAGGTTCCGGCATCGTGCAGTTCGCGCAGCCGGGTCAGCGACGCTTCCTTCTCGAGGAACGACTGCGTCGTCGAGGCGAATAGCAGGACCTCGGGGTTTGCGGCGTCGGTCATGGAATCAGTTCAGCCTCTTCGAGAGTCGGTTCTCGTGCGGCGGGGAGCGGGCCGATGTCGGCGGCACGCTCCCCGGCGCCGAAACGGATCAGGCGGGGATGACGAGAGGCGGCACATCCGGGTTGTGGACGATCTCGTTGGGGACCTTGAACAGGTCGATCATGTTGCCGCCCATGACCTTTCGCTGGCCTTCCTCGTCGAGGCCCTGCAGGTCGTCGATCAGGTGGGTAGGTTCGGCCAGCCCCTCGGGGTGCGGCCAGTCCGAACCGAAGATCACCCGGTCGACGCCGATGAGGTCGGCCATCTGCGTGAAGTCGTCCTCCCAGAACGGCGCCACGTAGACCGCGCGCTTGAAGGCGTCGATCGGGTTCTCCGGGAACTCCTGCGGCATCTTCTTGTAGACACTGTCGAACTGCTTGAACAGGTACGGCACCCAGTCGGCGCCGTTTTCGATGGACAGGATGCGCAGATCGGGGTTGCGGGTCACCGCACCGTGGCACACCAGCGCGGCCATCGAGTCCTCGATCGCACGCTTGCCCATCGAGACCATCCGGAATGCGGTCGGCTTGAACGGCAGGTACTCGGCGGCGGGTTCCCAGTCGTTGAGGTACTCGGCGTACCCGGAGTCCGATGCGTGCATCGACACCGGGATTCCGGCCTTCACGCACGCCTGCCAGAACGGGTCGAACTCGGGCAGGCCGAACGAGCGGGAGCCACCTACGCCCGGTACCGGCGCCGGGCGGACGAGCACGGTCTTCGCGCCACGTTCCAGACACCACTCGAGCTCCTCGAGCGCGCGGTCGACGATGCCGAGGTTGATCACCGGGGTGGAGAAGATCCGGTCCTCGTAATTGAACTGCCACGTCTCATACATCCACTCGTTGAGCGCGTGGATGACGTCGGCGATCAGCGCGGGATCGTCCTTCATGCGTTCCTCGACCAGGCTGGCCAGGGTCGGGAACATCAGCGAGTAGTCCAGGCCGAGACCGTCCATCACCTCGAGGCGCGCCGCGGGGTCGCGGAACGCCGGGATCGCCTTCATCGGCTTGCCCATCACTTCGCGGAAGCTCTTGCCGCCGCTGCCGTGCCGGAAGTACTCCTCCTGCGCGCCGGGCCGGGCCACGATCTCGAACGTCGGGTTGGGGATGTAGTCGCTGACCTGGTTGCGCACCATGATCTTGGTCCGGCCGCGGACCTCGATGTAGTCGATGACGTTCTTGCGGTGGTCGGGCAGGAACTTGGTCAGCGCCTCTTTGGGCTCATAGAAGTGGTTGTCGGCGTCGAACACCGGATAGGGGAGCTTGCGGGCCATTTCCGCCTCCTGGAAGTCGCGTTCTGCACTGCTGGTAATGACATTACCACGTCTGTACCAGCGTAAACACCACCCCCGAGACGCGGGCTTCTGGGCCGGTGTTGCGCAGGTCAGGCGCGGTCGTCGGAACCGGTTCGCAGCCCGCCGACACAGAATTCGTAGATGTCGTCGGCGTCGATCGGCACGCCGTTGAGTTCGGCGCCGAGCACCTGCAGCCGCATCGCGCCCAGCGCTGACTGCATGATCAGCGCGGCCTTGGCGTCGACGTCGAGGCCGGCCCGAAACACTCCCTCGGCGATGCCGCGTTCGATGATGTCCTTGATCAGCTCGTGCAGCGGGGACAGCACGCGCGCGTACTCCCGCGGCAACGTCTCGGCGAGATGGTCGTTGTAGTACGTCAGGCCGCGGTTGACCTTGTCCTGAGTGGACGATTCGGCCGGGGTGCAGATCCGGTCGATGAGCACGCGCAGCGCCGTCGTGCTCGGCAGCCCGGCGGTCTCCTCGCGCCACCTGCGGGTGGACTCCGACATGATCTTGTCGATCAGGGCCAGCAGCAACTCGTCCTTCGTGGAGAAGTGCTGGTAAAAGGACCGCAGCGAGGTCTTGGACCGCTCGACCACCTCGAGCACGGTGAAGTCGGTGCGACCCGTCTCGCCCAGAATCGCCAGCGCCGACTTCATGAAGCGCTTGGAGCGCGACTCCGGGTCGACGGCGGCGTCCCCGGGTGATGCCTGCCGGGCGGCGCCGGCCGAGCGGCCGGTGCTCTTCGCCATGGTGGACAACCTTCCGGGGCTCGCGATGACTGGCTGGTAATGACGTTACCGCTTTTGCCGAAGCTCGGTTACTGTTCGGTCCCATGACGACAGATTCAGCGCAGACGCCGTGGACGGTTCAGGGACTGCTCGACCTGTTCGACGTCGACCCCGACGGGCAGGACCGTTTTCTGGCACAGACCGGTCCCGCCGGCGAGGATGAACGTCAGGTGGTCGAAGGCACTCAGGTGCTCGCACAGGCGATTGTCGCTGCGGCCAAACGGTTTCCGGACAAGTCGGTGCGCTCGGCACACGCGGTGTTCGCGCGGGCGGTGATGGTCGGCGCCGGCCCGGTCGAGCTGGAGGTCGACGTCGTCGCCGAAGGACGTTCCACCGCAACGGCTGTCATCGCGGCCAAGCAGAACGGCAAGCGGTGCATCACGGTGACGGTGCTGGCCGACGTGCCCACCGCCGACGTCATCCGCCACCACCTGCCGCGCCCCGACGTGGCGGGCCCTGCCGACGCCAACGTCTCGGAGATGCCGATGGTCGGGCGCGAGCTGCGGCTGGTGGATGTGGTCGACGTCAACAGTCCCGACGAGGTCGGCCCGCCGGAGTTGCACGCCTGGCTGCACTACGACCCCATCCCGAGCCGTGATGACCTAGCCAAGGCGCTGATCGCGTATTTCACCGGGCACCTCGGCATTTCGACGACGATGCGTGCGCACGCGGGGATCGGGACCGCGCAGGCGCACCTGACCGTGTCGACCGCGCCGATGACGGTGTCGGTGAGTTTTCACGAGCCGTTCGCCTGGGACGGCTGGATCCTGTACAGCCACGAGAGCACGCAGGTCGGCGCGGGGATGTCCTATGTGCGGGGCACGGTGCACACCGAGGCGGGTGAGCTGATCGCCTCCTTCGCCCAGGACGCGTTGATCCGTCCGCTGCGCACCACCGACACCGCGATCAAGGAACAGTCTCGGCTCTAACTTTTTCAGCGCGAGCTTTTTTAGGCGCGAGCAGACGTGTACACCCCCGATTCGGCGGGGAATTGGGGGTGTACGCGTCTGCTCGCGGGAAGAAGGTGACCGCTCAGATCTTCAGATAGCCCTTGTCGGCGGGTATCTGCGCCGCGGTCACCAAGGACGACGCGTCGCTGGCCAGCCACACCACGATGTCGGAGATCAGGTCGGGGTCGGCCAGCGAATCCGTCGGCAGCGCGCCGGGGGAGAAGCTGTGGATGTAGTTCGGGTGGTCGGCGAAGATCTGCCACATCGAGGTGTCGTTACCCATCGGGGTGTCGGTGCCGTACGGGTGCACCGAGTTGACCCGAATACCGAACTCGCCCAACTCGACTGCCAGTGAGTTGGTCAAGCCGACGAGGCCGAACTTGCTGGCGCAGTAGTGCCCGCAACCCGGAACGGCCTTGATCCCCGCGGCCGAGCTGATCGTGATGATCGACCCGCCGCTGCCCGCCTCGATCATCGGCGGCACCACGGCCTTGATCGTGTTCCACACCCCGGTCAGGTTGACGTCGAGCACGTCCTGCCACTGCTTCGCCGAAATCTCCCACAGCCGGCCCCAATTCATCACCCCGGCGTTGGCGACGACGATGTCGAGACGGCCGAACTGCTCGACGGCGGTGGCGACCACGCGCTGTTGCCCGTCGGCGTCACGCACGTCGACGCGATCGGCGAGGATCTTGCGGCCCTCGCCCTCGACCAGGCTGACGGTCTCGGCGAGGTCCTCGGGCAGCGCGGGTGGATAGCCGTTGTGCTCGGCGACCGGGCCGCACGCGTCGATCGCGACGATGTCGGCCCCGGCCCGCGCCAGTCGTACGCAGTGCGAGCGCCCCTGCCCGCGGGCCGCACCCGTCACGAAAGCGACCTTGCCCGCCAACGGGGCGTCGAGTTCGGTCATGCCGGGTTCTCCTGTCTACTCCGCGCCCGCGGCCAGCCAGTCGTCGAATGTCGTCGGTTCGATGCGGGCGTTCTCGCCGGGTAGCAACACGTTTCCCGCCATCGACACCCCGAACACGCCCGACCACGTCGGCACCAGTTTGACCTGGCGCCCCCTGGCGGCCAGCGTGCGGCGCGCCATGTCGACGAGGTCCTGGGTTTCGGGGCCGGCCACGTCGACATGGCGGCCCTGTGGGTCCCCCGTCACGACTTCGGCGAGCACGCGGGCGATGTCGTCGGGCGCGATCGGCTGGACGAGCAGCGGGGCGATGGTGGCCACGCCGTCCTGCTCGGTCCACCCGGCGACCATGGCCGCGAAATCGTGAAACTGCGTGGCGGGCACGATCGTCCACGGCACCGGGCCCTCCGTGATCAGCCGCTCCTGCGCGCGTTTTCCGGCGTAGTGAGGGTTGCCCTCGATGCCGTGGATACCCACGATCGACAACAACACGTGGTGGCGCACCCCGGCGCGCTGTTCCGCGGAAAGCAGATTGGCGGTGGTGGTGCCGAAGTAGGCCTCGGTCTGCTCACGGTCGGTGGGCGGTGCGCTGACGGCGTCGAGGACCGCGTCGACCCCTTCGAGCGCGGCGTCCAACCCCTCACCGGTCATCAGGTCCACACCGAGCGATCGGCTGATGCGGACCACGTCGTGGCCGTCCCGCTCGAGGAATCTGACCGCGCGAGCCCCGATGTTGCCGGTCGCTCCGGCCACCGCGATGCGCATGATCTGACCTCCTCGGATCTACAACGCCGCCGCGGCTTCACGAAGCCGCACACCGGCAGCTGACGCTATCGGGTCGCCGTGGCCGAAACAGGCGGTTTCGACATCGAGTTCGGCGAGCCGCCGGAACGACGCGACGGTTCGTGCCCGGTCCTGGTTGAAGGTTCCCAGCATGACCCGGCCGACGTTGGCGACCGTGTCGCCGGTGAACAGCACCCCGTACCGGGGCAGGTGGATCGCGATGCTGCCTTCGGTGTGACCGGGCACCGCGAGGACCTCGGCGCCGCCACCGAAGTCGAGCACGTCACCGTCGACCAGCTCCCGGTCGACGGTGACCGGCGGTGCGGCGTCGGGCAGGCCCACCGAAACCTGTTGATGAATCGGTACTTCCCAGTCCTCGAACACCGGTGGTGGCAGCGCGGTGCCCGCCCGGATCGCGGCCGCGTCTCCTGCGCCCGCGCACACGGCGGCGCCGGTCAGGCTGCGCAGTTCGGCGGCGGATCCGACGTGGTCGACGTGGCCGTGGGTCAGCATGATCCTGTCGATCCCTGGGACCGCGGCGGCGATCTGCGCGCCCGAGCCGGGTGCGCCGGTGTCGATCAGCGTGACCGTGCCCGCGTCATTCCAGACATAGACCTGCCAGCCGTGCACCCGCAGCATGGTGAGGTGGGGCGTGACGGGGAAGGTGTCCATGCCAGGACGCTAGAGGCCGACCGGCGCCGATCGCCAGAGAATCAGCCCGTGGCGAAATCGCTCATCAGCGCCGACCTGAGCACGTCCAGTGGCAAGCCACCCAGATCCAGTGCCCGGCTGTGGAATTCCTTCAGCCCCACGCCGCGGGCGGCCGATTCGTCGCGCAGCTGCTGCCAGATCCGCTGGCCGATCGCATACGACGGGGCCTGACCCGGCCAGCCCAGGTAGCGGTCCAGTTCGAACTGCAGGTGTTCGTCGTTCATCGCGCTGTGGGACCGAAGGAACGTCCACGCCCGGTCGGCGTCCCACACCCCGCCGTCGGGCGCCGCCAGGCCACAGTGCACCCCGATGTCGATGCAGACCCGGGCAGCCCGGAAACGTTGCGCGTCAAGCATTCCCATCCGGTCGCCGGGATCGTCGAGCCAGCCCAGTTCCGCCATGAGGCGCTCGGCGTACAACGCCCAGCCCTCACCGTGCCCGGACACCCAACAGCCCAGCCGGCGCCACCGGTTCAGCCGGTCGGCCAACACCACGGCGCGCCCGATCTGCAGGTGGTGTCCGGGAACACCCTCGTGATACACGGTCGTGGTCTCGCGCCAGGTGTGGAAGGTCTCGACGCCGTGCGGCACGGACCACCACATGCGTCCCGGCCGCGTCAGGTCTTCCGACGGACCGGTGTAGTAGATGCCGCCGGTGTGGGTGGGCGCGATGCGGCACTCCAGCCGTCGCAGCGGCGCGGCGATGTCGAAATGCGTGTCGGCCAGCGACTCGACGGCACGGTCGGACAGACCCTGCATCCAGGCCTGCAGCGCGTCGACGCCGTGCACGACGTAGCGCTTCTCCTCGTCGAGGCGGCTCAGCGCCTCGGCCACCGTCGCGTCCGGATAGAGCCGGTGGGCGATGGATTCCTGTTCGCCGACAATGCCTTCCAGCTGTGTGAGACCCCACTCGTAGGTTTCGTCGAGGTCGACCGTCGTACCCAGAAACGACCGGGACCACAGGCGGTACTCGTCGCGGCCGACGCCGTCGTGCTGGCGTGCGTGCGGTGCGATCTCGTCGCCCAGGACCCGGGCCAGCTCCCGGTAGGCCATGGCGGCGTTGGCGGCGTGCTGGCGCAGCTCCTCCTGCAGGGCCGCGTTGTCCGGCACGGCGTCGGCGACCATGTCGACGAAGAACTGCTGGATCCCGGTGGCCTGCTCGATACCGCGGACGACCTGGCGCACGGCGGGCGCGCGCCCGTCGGCCACCGCCGCGCGAAGGGCGTCCGCATAGCCGCCGACCCGGTCCGGCAGCCGGGACAACCGCTTGGCGATCAGCGCCCAGTCGTCCTCGGTTTCGGTGGCCATCAGGTCGAACACGTCGCGCATCGACTGCAGCGGCGACGCGGTCACGTTCAGCGCGCCGACGTCGAGACCGGCGTCGTGGAGTTCGAGGACGATTCCGAGCCGTTCGCGCATCGCGGCGATCGTGACGTGGTCGACGTCGTCCGTGGGTTGCGCGCCGTCGAGTTCGCGCAACGCCTCGCGGGCCGCATCAGCGCGCGCGGCGACACCGGCGGGGGAGTAGTCGGTGATGTTGTCATCGTGTCCGGTGATCCCCATTTCCGTTGCCGCGCAGGGATCCAGGGCGGCGAACACTTCCAGGTAGCGTTCGGCGACGGCGTCGACCGCCGACGTCGGCCTAGCCAAGATCGTTCGTGGTGAAGGTGTCGCACGCGTTCGGGTCGCCGGTGCGGTACCCCTCGGTGAACCACTTCTGGCGTTGCGCTGCCGAACCGTGCGTCCACGCCTCAGGGTTGACCTGTCCGGTGGTCTGCTGCTGGATGCGGTCATCGCCCACCGACGCCGCAGCCGACAGCGCATCGGCGATGTCCTTGTCGCTCAACGGTTCCAGGAATGGCACGTCGGTGCCCTCCTGTTTGGTGATGGTGGCGTGGTGGGCCCACACGCCCGCGTAGCAGTCGGCTTGCAGTTCGGTGCGCACACCGCCGCCGGTTGCGCCCGCGGCGCCGGGGCCCTGCGACTCTCTCAGCGCACCGGTGAGGTTCTGGATGTGGTGCCCGAACTCGTGGGCGACAACGTATTCCTGCGCTAGCGGCCCGCCGCTCGAGCCGAAGTCGTCTCGCAGGACGTTGAAGAAGTCGACGTCGAAATAGGCGGTCTGATCGGCCGGGCAGTAGAACGGCCCGACCGCACTGGTTGCTGGACCGCAACGCGTGTCGACGCTGCCGGCGAAGAGCCGAACATGCGGCCGGGTGTAGCCCGGCATCTGCTGAGACCACACCCCGTCGAGCGAGTTGCCGGTGGCGACCACGCGGCACTCGGGTATCTCGTTGGCGTCCGCGCCGGTCCGGCACTGGCTCAGGTCGAAGCCCGGCGCGTCGACAGCGCCGGTGCCGATCTGCTGCTGGGGCACGACGGTGCTGGGGTCCACGCCGAGAAACAGCGCCACCACCAGGACCAGAAGCCCGCCGACCCCGCCGCCGATCGCGATTCCCCGGCCGGGTCCGCGGCCTCCGCCGCTGGTCGAGGTGGTGCTCGTGTCGATCCGCATGCCCTCGTTGAAGGTCATGTCGACCAGCTTTGCACATTCACCGCGGCCGGTCTTCGGGTCAGGACACCCGGTAGCGCTCGTTGGTGTAGTCGCGCAGGTTGTAGAGGAACTTCTGGAACATCCAGCCCATCACCGGGCGCCCCAGCGCCATGCCGACGCGGGCCGCGACGCCGTTGGGCTTCATCGCCATCACCCAGGTGAGATGGCAGCCGCCCGGGGTCTGCACCACCCGGTAGTCCTCCGCGAACGCGGCGATGCTGCCGGTGGAGGCTTCGTTGAACCGAAACGCCATGTGGCTGTGGGGCTGCCACGCGAGGAACTCCTCGTCGCCGACGATCCCGCCGCGCATGTGCACGGTGCGGGTGGTGCCGACACCACGCGGCTCGGGGCTGGTCCAGGTGACCTTGGTGATCACCGTGGCCCACTGCGGCCAGGAGTCCGCGTCGGCGAGCACCTCGAACAACTGCTCGGGCGTGATGTTGAGGTCGACGGTGCTGACGAACCGATACGGTGCGCTCTCGATGAAGTCCAGGCCGACGCGCTCGCATGCGTGCATGGCCATACACCCTAAAGGACAGTGTCTAGTCCATCGCGTGAGCGAGCGCGATGTGCCCCTCCATACCGGTGGACTCCGCACGCGCGCGGTAGCGGTCCCGCAGATCGCGGTAGGCCGCATCCTCGCCTCGTGCCTTCGCCAACAGGGCCCTCATCCGCATCAGTGGTAACTCGTGGTAGAGATAAACGGGCTCGGTCGGCATGGCGGCCAAACGATCCACGGCGGCCTGGGCTTGTTCCAGATCTCCAGGTCGTCCACGCCGAAGCAGCGCGTCGACGAGCACCGTGGTGGTCCATCCTCGATTCATCATCTCGCCGCAGCGGATCTCATCTTCGAGGACACCGCGACACAGTTCGATCGCCGTATCGAAGTCGCCCGTTCGTATCTTGTCCGCCGCAACATCAAGGTCGGCGCACCATGCGGCGATGATCGTGAAGCGGTGGTCGAGGGCCACCTTCCGACACTTGGCGAGTAGTTCGAACCCGTGTTCGCGATCGGTGTCGTTTCGCCGTACCAACACCGTGCCCCGCACGAATTCACAAGTGGTCAGCGAGAAGTCGTCGCCGAACTGCTGCGCTACCGCTAGTGCCTCAGCGGTGTCGCGCAATGCCGCCTCGTCCGGAAGCAACGCCCAATTCTCAACCGAGATGTACTTGAACATCACCGCGGCGCAGAAGGTGAACTTGTCGAACGCACGCGCCATCTCGATGGCTCGATCGTAATCCTGCTTCCACCCGTTGATTCCGAGGATGGATGCGGCCGACGCGCGAAGCACAAGGGTGAACGCAAGTGGCGAACCGATGATCATGTTGCCCATGCACGGGTCACCATTGGAAAGCTCGATGGCCCGATCTGCGAGACTCAAGGCCTCGGTCATTTCGCCTGCATCCCATTTCGCGATGATCGGGATGGGCATCAGACCCACGGTCATTTCGGGATCGTCGATAGATTCCAGCAGGTCGATGAACTCGGTGGCCAGGCGCGACGCTTCCGAGTACTTGCCGTAGAAGTTCAACATCTGCACCAGCCCCGTCATCCCCAGCGCCAACGATCGCTTGTCACCGGCCTCTGTCGCCAGCCGGCGCAGCTCGTCGAATCCCACGTCGGCAAGGCTTCCGCCGACGCGCCAAATGGTGGCGCACAACAGGGTTCGTGGCGCGATCTGCATCGTCAATCGGGCGGGATCACCTTCGGGAAGCTGGTTGGCAACGGCACGCGCCCGCTCCCAACTCATCCGGGCAGCGCCGATGTCGCGGTGTACCGACCAGCCGCCGGCACGCATATGCCAGTCGAATGCCTCATGCAGGTCGGCGGCGGCCTCGAAATGATTGGCGATCCTCGCGGCATTCTTTTCGGCTGACGATGGATCCAGCTGTTCGATGGCGCCGGCGACCTGCCGGTGAAGTTGCGAACGGCTTGCCCTGAGCTGTGATTCGTATGCGACCGCGCGAATCAACGGGTGCCGGAAGGCGAATTCGGTGGGCGACACAGGTTCGACGAGTTTCGCGTCAACCAACTCGGCCACCTCGATGACACCGATCATCTTCAGCAGTCGCTCGCCGAACTGGGAGCCGATCACCGAGGCCGCGTTGAGCGTCCTTTTGGCAGCCGCGCTGAGGCGGTCGATCCGTGCGGCGATCGCGGCCTGAACAGTCGGCGGAACGCTGACTTCGCCATCGCCCCGATAGACATAGGCGCCATGCACACCGTCGAGGATCTTGCGCTCGGCCAGATCACGCACGATCTCCTCGGTGAAGAACGGGTTCCCGGCGCTGTGCTCGGCGATCCGTGCGGCAATGTGCTTGACCGACGGATCCGACCCCAACATCTCGGCGATCAGCGTGGCCGTCTCGGAAGAATCAAGCGGGGCAAGGGAGATCGTGTCATAGCCAGGCGACCGGGTCAGGGCACCCTGATACTCAGGTCGGTAGGTGATCAGCACCAGCGCGTGGGTTTTCGGGACCGCGGCGAGAAGGTCGGTGAGCATCGACTCGCTCACGGCGTCGATCCACTGTGCGTCGTCGATGACGTAGATGGCGGGTTCGGCACGTGCCAAAAGAGCTGCGTCGAGCAGTCTGGTGAGCCGACGCCTGCGGGCGTCGGGATCGATACCGCTGTCGGTACTGTGCTGCCCGATGCCCAACAGATCGTGAAGCAGTTCGAGATCATCGGAATCCGCCGCAGGCAACATCTTTCGAATTCTTCGTGTCGCGTCGGCCGGCTCCAGCTCGTCGACACCGAAAAAGGCGCGCAGCAGCCCGCCCACAGCGAAGAACGGCACCTGGCTGGAATGTGATTCGCAGTACGTGCAGAAGACGTCGATACCGTGCGTCCTGGCCATCGCCACAGCCTCCTGGGCGATGCGACTCTTCCCGATCCCGGGCACCCCGCTGATTCCCAACACGCGTCCCCGACCATCGAGCGCGTCGTCAAGTGCTGCCGCGACCGCGTCCAGTTCTTCCTGTCGCCCGATCAGCGGGGTGCTCCGTTGGTGCGTGATGCGATGGCCGCCGGCGGCGAGAAGCTGGCGTGCGGACACCGGCTCGGACGCCCCCTTGATTCGCACGGGCCGGCGATCGCTGAGCCGCATGTCGTCTTCGACCAATCGCGCCGTCGATTCGCTGAGCATCACTCCACCGGGCGGGGCGACCGATTCCATCCGCTGGGCCATCCCGACGTGCTCGCCCATCGCCGTGTACGCAAGCGCCTCGGCGCCGATGTCGCCGGCGACAACCATTCCCGAGTTGAGCCCGATCCGCAGCTGCAGGGAGATCCCGTCACTGCGGGCGGTCTCCGAGGCCAGCGCGCGGATCTCCTTCTGGACCTCGAGCGCGGCCAGACATGCCCGGCGAGCGTGATCCTCCAACGCTCTGGGAGCCCCGAACAGCGCCATGATTCCGTCGCCGGTGAACTGGTTCACGGTGCCGTCGTAGCGACGGATGACGCGCGTGGCGCGCCGCACGAGCTCCGTCATCACTTCCCGTAGCCGCTCTGGGCCAAGCGTCGCGGCGAGGTCCATCGACCGAACCACGTCGGCGAACAGCACCGTCACCTGCTTGTACTCGGCGACGCGAGGCTGATCCAGCGGAGTTCCGCACCCGTCGCAGAACCGGGCGCCGACGCGCGCTTCGGTAGCGCAGGTGGGGCAGCGCACCGGTGCTTCCATCCGCCGCTTCCAAGAGGCCGTCGCTCGTTAGTGCCCGGACACGATATCGCCGTTCAGCGTCGGCCGCGCGGTGATCCGGGCCCGTCGCTGGCGGCGGGTCTGGGTGCAGGCGCGCCGAGACCGACGCTTTGGCTGGTTTCTGGCCGCCGAATCGACCACTGCGTCGGTCTGGGTGCAGGCCGCGCAGCTCTTAGCCGGGGCCGTCGCTCGCGGCGGCCAGCAGCGGCACCACCACGTCGCTGATCGGGGTGGCGATCCCGTGTTCGGCCGCCTTGCGCCTGATCACCCCGTTGCGGATGTCCCACTCCAGCGGCCGGTTGGCCTCGCGGTCGGTGAGCATCGACGTCGTGAGGTCCTCGGGCACCCGCGCGAACAAGCTCACGGTCTCCTCGATCACCCCGGCACCGAGCTTGGCGCCCTCGGCTTGCGCGACGGCGAGGCATTCGGCCAGGTAGCGACGGCTCAACGCGGCCACGTCGTCACGGCGGAACATCCCCGAGCGACGCCCGCTCAGCACCATCAGCCCGGCGAGGGCGTTGACCAGCAGCTTGCGCCAGGCCTCGGTGACGAAGTCCGGATCGAGTTCGACCGTCGCCGACGAGCCGCGGAACACATCGGCCACCCGTGATGCTGCGTCGTTGGCGGGCAACACAATTCGCACCGCTGTGCGTAACCAGATCCCGCCTTCGGGGTGCGGTTCGGCCGAGAACCACAACACCGCGGGCACCACCGTCGCCGTCGGGCAGTGCGGGCCGACGCGCGCCACCTGCTCGACGCCGTTCTGCAGGGCGCACACCACTGTTCCTTCGTCGCACAGCCGGCGCAACCAGGACGCGGCGTCCGGGGTCTGGGTGTCTTTGACGGCCAGCAGCACCACGTCGACCGGGCCCTCGATCTGGGCCGGGTCGGTCAGCACCGGACCAGGCACCACGATCGGCGCCGCGTTGTCGGGCCGCACCTCGATGGAGTCGCGGGCGCTGCGCCCGCACAGCAGCACCTTGTGACCTGCGTCGTACGCCAACGCGGCCACGGTGGAACCGATGGCGCCGGGACCGACGACGGCGATGGGAGTCCGCACGACGGCCACGCTACCGGCGCAAACGACACCCTTACACTGGGACAGTTGTCCCATCAGCCGATTTCCAGGGAGTTTCAGTGCTGCGCAGTCACGCCGCCGGGTCGTTGCGGCCCGCCGACGCCGGTCAGAAGGTGACATTGGCCGGTTGGGTGGCACGTCGTCGCGACCACGGCGGGGTCATCTTCATCGACCTGCGCGACGCGTCCGGGGTGTCGCAGGTGGTCTTCCGCGAAGCTGACGTGCTGGAAGCCGCCCACCGGCTGCGCGCGGAATTCTGCGTCGCCGTCGAGGGCGTCGTCGAGATCCGGCCCGAGGGCAACACGAACCCCGAGCTCCCCACCGGGGAGATCGAGGTCAACGCGACAGCGTTGCGGGTGATGGCGGAGTGCGCGCCGCTGCCGTTTCAGCTCGACGAGCAGCCGGGCGAGGAAACCCGCCTCAAATACCGCTATCTCGATCTGCGCCGCGAGGGCCCCGGCAACGCAATCCGGTTGCGTTCCAAGGTGAATGCGGCGGCGCGTGAGGTGCTCGCCCGTCATGATTTCGTCGAGATCGAGACGCCGACGATGACGCGCTCGACGCCCGAGGGGGCACGCGACTTCCTGGTGCCCGCGCGCCTTCAGCCGGGCTCGTTCTACGCCCTGCCGCAGAGCCCGCAGCTGTTCAAGCAGCTGCTCATGGTGGCGGGCATGGAGCGCTACTACCAGATCGCGCGGTGCTACCGCGACGAGGACTTCCGCGCCGACCGGCAACCGGAGTTCACCCAGCTCGACATGGAGATGAGCTTCGTCGAGACCGAGGACGTCATCGCGATCTCCGAGGAGATCATCGCGGCGCTGTGGGCGTTGATCGGCTACCAGGTGCCCTGGCCGCTGCCGCGGATGACCTATGCCGAGGCGATGCGCCGGTTCGGTACCGACAAGCCCGACCTGCGGTTCGGCCTGGAACTCGTCGAGATGACCGACTTCTTCAAGGACACGCCGTTCCGGGTGTTCCAGGCGCCCTACGTTGGCGCCGTGGTGATGCCCGGCGGTGCGTCGCAGCCACGACGCACGCTGGACGCCTGGCAGGAATGGGCCAAGCAGCGCGGCCACCGGGGGCTGGCCTATGTCCTGGTGAACGAGGACGGCACCCTGGGCGGGCCGGTCGCCAAGAACCTCTCCGACGCCGAGCGCGAGGGCCTCGCCGCGGCCGTCGGCGCGTCACCGGGTGACTGCGTGTTCTTCTCGGCAGGGCCGGCCAAGACTTCGCGGGCGCTGCTCGGCGCGGCGCGCGTCGAGATCGCCAAGCGGCTCGACATGATCGAGGAAGGCGCGTGGGCCTTCGTCTGGGTGGTCGACTTTCCGATGTTCGAGCCGGCCGACGAGGCGGCCGCACACGGCGAGGTCACCGTCGGATCCGGCGCGTGGACCGCGGTGCACCACGCGTTCACCGCGCCGAAGCCCGAGTTCGAGGACCGCCTCGACACCGACCCCGGCAGCGTCCTGTCCGAGGCCTACGACCTGGTCTGCAACGGCAACGAGATCGGCGGCGGCTCGATTCGTATCCACCGTCGCGACGTCCAGGAGCGCGCGTTCAAGGTGATGGGCATCAGCTCGGAGGAAGCCCAGGAGAAGTTCGGATTTCTGTTGGAGGCGTTCACATTCGGTCCGCCTCCGCACGGCGGGATCGCGTTCGGTTGGGACCGCATCACCGCGTTGCTGGTCGGCTCGGACTCGATCCGTGACGTGATCGCGTTCCCCAAATCCGGTGGCGGCGTGGACCCGTTGACCGGCGCGCCCGCGCCCATCACGCCCCAGCAGCGCAAGGAATCCGGGATCGACGCCAAGCCGAAGGTCGACGCCGACTAGCGCGGCCAGTCGCAGCCGGTCAACTCCGCGGACAGGTCCCACAGTTGGCGCGCCATCACGCGATCGCGTGCTTTGGCCAATGGCCTGGTGACCTTCGGCGGTCCCAACTGGTTGAAGCGGGGCGCCAGATAGGTGCCGCTGGGCAGGTCGGTGGTGACCGCCTGAAGGGTGGCGCGCGCGCCCTGCGCCGGGGTGTGCAACAGCCGTCGAACGCGCCGGTGCTCGGCCATACCCAACGACCGGGTGATGTCGGTGTCGGTGGCGCCGGGGTCGGTGGCGTACGCGCGCACCCCGCGGGCGGCCAACTCCGCGACGAACAACAGGTTGGCGAGCTTGGACTGCCCGTAGGCGCCCCACTTCGAGTACTTGCGCGTGTGCCAGTTGAGGTCGGTGAGGTCGATCCGGCTGAACAGGTACATCGCGCTGGCCACCGAGATCACCCGGTCGGTGATCCTGTCGGCGAGCAGGCACGTCAGCGCGAAGTGCCCGAGATGGTTAGTGCCGATGTGGGCTTCGAACCCGTCGGCGGTCCGGCTCAACGGCAGCCCCATCACGCCGGCGTTGTTCACCAGCACATCAACGCTTTCCACCGTGTCGGCGAATGCCTTGACGCTGGCCAGATCGGCCAGGTCGAGATGGCGCACCTCGACATCGCCACCGATCTCGGCGGCGACCTGCTCACCTTTCGCGACGGTCCGGCATCCGATGAGAACGCTATGTCCCTCGGCGGCCAGCGCGGCGGCGGTGGCCTTGCCGACCCCGCTGTTGGCGCCCGTGACAATCACCCGCATGGGGTTGATTATGCGGGCCGGGGAATAGCGGCGCGGCTTCGCGCGCTCAACTGCACATGACCGACCTGACTGACCGCAGGGCTTTCAACGCAAACATCGTCGACGAGTTCCGCGCCAACCGCGGCAAGGTCGGCGGCCCGTTCGAGAATGCGACGCTGCTGTTGCTGACCACCACCGGGGCCAAATCGGGCCAACCGCGCATCTCGCCGTTGGCGTACTTCTCCATCGACGACAGGATTCTCGTCGCGGGCTCCAACGCCGGAGGCGACGTGCACCCAGCCTGGGTGCACAACCTGCGGGCCGAGCCGCGGGCCCATGTCGAGGTGGGCACGACGTCCTACGACGTGATCGCCCGCGAACTCCCGACCGCCGAGCGCGACGAGCTCTATCCGAAGGTGGCCGAGATCGCGCCGGTCTTCGCCGAGTACCAGGCCAAGACCAGCCGCCTCATCCCGCTGTTCGAGCTGCAGAAAGCTTGATTGCCGCGATTGTGCGGTTTCATACGCTGTGACCGGCGCGTCGCGTCTGTGAACCGGGGCTGTACGACCGCTAGAGGCGCTCGATGACCGTGGCGTTGGCCATACCGCCGCCCTCGCACATCGTCTGCAGCCCGTAGCGCCCGCCACGCTGCTCCAGCGCGTTGACGAGCGTGGTCATGATGCGCGCGCCGGACGCACCCAGCGGATGTCCGATCGCGATCGCGCCGCCGTTGACGTTGGTCTTGGCCAGGTCTGCGCCGACGTCGTGGGTCCACGCCAGCACCACCGGGGCGAAGGCTTCGTTGATCTCGAACAGGTCGATGTCGGTCAACGCCAAACCGGCGCGCTGCAGCACCTTTTCGGTCGCGGGGATGACGCCGGTCAGCATGTACAGCGGGTCGGATCCCACCACGGTCATCGAGTGAATCCGTGCGAGCGGGCGCAATCCCAGTCGCTTGGCCACGTCGCTCGTGGTGATCAGCACCGCGGCGCTGCCGTCCGAGAGCGGCGACGAGTTACCGGGCGTGATGTGCCAGCCGATCTGTGGGAACCGCTGCTCGTAGGCCGGGTTGTAGAACGCCGGCTTCAGCGCGGCCAGGGTGTCCACCGTGGTCCCCGGCCGGATGATCTCGTCGCTGGTCAGCCCGGCGATCGGTACCAACTCGTTGTCGAACCGGCCCTCTTTGGTCGCGGCGGCGGCCTTTTCGTGGCTGCCCGCGGAGAACTCGTCGAGCTGCTGGCGGGACAGACCCCACTTGGCGGCGATCAGCTCAGCACTGATCCCTTGAGGCACAAGGCCTTCGGGATAGCGCTGTGCCATCGCCCCGAACGGGTCGCTGCCCGGCAGCACACTGGAGCCCATCGGGGCCCGCGACATCGACTCGACGCCCGCGGCCACCACGATGTCGTAGGCGCCCGAGATCACCCCCTGCGCGGCGAAGTGGATGGCCTGCTGACTGCTGCCGCACTGCCTGTCGATGGTGGTGCCGGGGACCGTCTCCGGAAAGCCTGCGGCCAGCACCGCGTTGCGGGCGATGTTGACCGCCTGGTCACCGACCTGGGTGACCGCGCCGGCGATGACGTCGTCGATGCGCACCGGGTCTATGCCGGTGCGGGCCACCACTTCCTTGAGGCTGTGAGCGAGGAGGTCGACGGGAAGCACGTCGTGCAGCGCCCCGCTGGCCTTGCCCTTGCCGATCGGTGTGCGCACCGCGCCGACGATGACCGCGTCGCGGCCAGTGATTCCCGCCATGGCTCTCTCCTCAATGCTGAGTAATGGCATCTATACCCAGCTATACCCGCTAGGTATAGCGAAATCAACTCAGGGGTATGGTGATTTCCATGACAGTGCTGGAGGGGCGACTGGCCGACCGTGACGCCTGGTCGGCGGTCGGGGAGTGTCCGATCGAGAAGACGATGGCGGTGCTCGGGACGAAGTCGGCGATGCTCATCATGCGCGAGGCCTACTACGGCACCACCCGGTTCGACGACTTCTGGCGGCGGGTCGGGATCACCAAGGCCGCCGCCGCCGCGCGGCTGAACGACCTCGTCGCGGCGGGGTTGCTGGTCCGGCGGCCCTATCAGGAACCCGGGCAGCGCAGCCGTGACGAGTACGTGCTGACCGACGCGGGCCGCGAGTTCATGCCGGTGGTGTGGGCGATGTTCGAGTGGGGACGACGGCACCTGCCCAACCGCACCCCACTGCGCCTGGCACACCGGGGCTGCGGCGCCGAGGCGACCGTCGAGATCCGCTGCGCCGACGGCCACCGGGTACCTCCCGAAGAACTCTCCGTACGGGTCGGCAAGCGTCGAAACTGAAGTTGTGTACGAGATTTCGGCGAATTCTCGCGCACAAGCTCAGGTTCGCGGCGGCAGCCCCGCAATCCCGGCGGACAACAGGTCGCGCGCGTCGGGGTTGCCGTCGAGCGCGCGGGTGGTGCGCTGGACGACCTGCCACCTGCCGTCGATGCGCCGCAGCCGAAAATGGTTGGCGCCCGCCCGCCACACCGCGAACCCGTCATCGCGGCGAGTGACGAGCATCGACTGGCAGACCGCCACCGCGTCGTCGCCGTCGACCGTGGCCACCGCCGGACCGAGGAAGTGGCAGCAGCCGCGGCCGATCAGCCCCTGATGCGCGTCCGAGCGCACCATGGCCGCGACGTCCTCGCGGCTGTTCATCTGCCAGCCCTCGACGTCGTAGCCGCCGTCGGTGGCCCACAACGCGGCGACGGCGTCGGCGTCGCCGGCATCCACCAGCGGGCCGTAGGACGCGATCGACCGTTCGATCGCGCGCTCGTCCTCGATGCGACGCAGGCGGCGTTCCAGTTCGGCGAGCCGGTCGTCAGTCATCCGATGTCCCTTCCGATTTCGTGCAGTGCGGCCAACTGCTCGCAGTAGTGCCCGGCCGAGGTCGCCGACACCGAGCAGGAGACGGCGGTGGCGCCGAGCCGGCCGAGCTTGCGCAGTTGGTCGACGGCCATGTCCGGGTTTCCCACCGGATCCAGTGGCCGCGTCGACAGCACCACGTCGAAGCCGTCGGGACGCTCCACCTCGGCGAGCAACCGCTCGAGCTCGTCGCGGCGCAGCCCGAACGGCATCCACCCGTCGGCCAACTCGACCGCGCGTCGCAGCGACCGGCGGGTGCGGCCGCCCACCCAGATCGGGACGCGGGCCTGGACCGCGCAGGGATCGACGATCATCGAGTCGAATGCGAAGTACTCGCCCTGGTAGCTGGGCAGGCGTTCCGACAGCGACGCCCGCAGCGCGCGGATCGCGTCGTCGGCGCGGGCGCCGCGGTCGGTCCAGTGGCCGCCCAGCAGATCGAACTCGGCGGCCAGCGAGCCGACTCCGACGCCGAGCACCAACCGCCCGCCGCTGAGCCGGTCCAGCGTGCCGTAGCGCTTGGCGATCGCCAGCGGATGGTGGTAGCCGAGCACCACCACCGATGTCACCAGCCGGATCCGGGAGGTGCGGGCGGCCAGAAATGCCAACGTGGCCAACGGATCCCAGTACGTCGCGCCGCGGGCGTCGGCGTCGTCGACCGGCACCGCGACGTGCTCGGAGCAGGTGAGGTGGTCGAAGCCGAGTTCGTCGGCCACCGCGGCGATACGCGCGATGTCGTCGACGCCCGCGTCGTGCTCCCACGCCGACGCGGCCCCAGGCACTTGCACCACCACCGGCGTCGACAGACCCATCCGCACGATGACGTTTCTACCCGGGTCGGTCGCCGGCGGTCGGCGCCGGGGCACGAAACTAGCCGTCGTTCATCAGCTTCTGCATGAAGCGGTGCGTGCCCAGCACCACCTTGGCGCGGTCCGGATAGTTGCGGCGCGCGACGTCGTCGGCGTTGCCGCCCGCCACGAAGACGGGCCCGTGCGCCAACTGCTCGAGCCCTTCGCGCGCGACCTCGGCCGGGTCGGCCACCCGCAGCCCCGGCACGTCGAAGTTCAGGCCGACCCGCTCCATCGCCGGGGTACGCGTCACCCCGAGCACCAGCTCCAGCACGTGGACGTTGTGGTCGCGCAGCTCCAGCCACAGGCTCTCGGCGAAGATCCGCCCGAATGCCTTCACCCCGCCGTAGACGGTGTGGCGCACCGAGCCCAGATACCCGGCCATCGATCCGACCATGAGGATGCCGCCGCGGCGGCGCTCGCGCATGGGCCGGCCGAAGTGCTGCACCAGCGCGAGCATGGTGGTGATGTTCAGGTCGATCACCTTCTGGAATTCGGTCAACGCGCCATCGAGGAAATGCTCGCTGCAGGTGTTGGCGCCGGCGTTGTAAACGAGCAGGCCGACCTCGACATCGGCGGTCTCAGCGACGATCCGGCCGACCGCATCGGGGGCCACCAAATCGACTGCCAGCGCGCGGACCTCGACGCCCAGACGCCGGCACGCCTCGGCCGTCTGCTCAAGCGGTGCGGGCTTCCTCGCGATGAGCACCAGGTTGAGCCCCGCCTCGGCGAGCAGGCGCGCGAATTCCGCGCCGACCCCCTCGGAGCCGCCCGCGATCACCGCCCAGGGTCCGTACGCACTCAGATCTGCCACGGTTCCATCATCGCTGGACCCGGCTTCACCCGTGGCGCATCCCAGCGGCGCAGCACCATTGTGATGGTCCCGTTAGCGATTCCCTCGGCCGTGTCGCGGGTGAGCAGCACGCAGGTGACCCTACGATCACCCGGTGGCTGATCGCTATGGCTCCGACGTCCTTGCCAACAATCCGCACCACCGCAGGGCCCGTTCCACCGAGCATCCGGTGCAGCTGGGTCTGGTGGTCGAGGACGCCCAGACCGGATACGTCGGCGCGGTGGTCCGAATCGAGTACGGCCGAATGGAACTCGAAGACCGGCACGGGCGCCGCAAGCCGTTTCCGGTCGGGCCCGGCTACCTCATCGACGGTCGGCCCGTCATCCTCACCGCGCCCAAACGGTCCGCGCCGAAAACCACACGCACGGCGTCGGGTTCGGTGGCCGTCCCCGGCGCGCGGGCCAAAGTCGCACGCGCCAGCCGCATCTACGTCGAAGGCCGCCACGACGCCGAACTCGTCGAGCAGGTGTGGGGCGACGACCTTCGCATCGAGGGCGTCGTCGTCGAACACCTCGGCGGCGTCGACGATCTCGCGGCCATCGTCGAGGACTTCGCGCCGGCACCGCAGCGCCGGCTCGGTGTGCTCGTCGACCACCTGGTCGCCGGCTCCAAGGAGGCCCGCATCGCCGAGGCCGTGCGCCGCGGTCCGGGCGGCGAGCACACGCTGGTGGTCGGGCACCCGTTCATCGACATCTGGCAGGCGGTCAAACCGGCGCGTCTGGGCATCTCGGCGTGGCCGGTGATCCCGAAGGGCGTCGACTGGAAGCGAGGCGTGTGCCGCGCGCTGGGATGGCCGCACACGGAGCAGGCCGACATCGCAAGGGCATGGCAACGCATCCGGGGCCGGGTGCGCGACTGGAACGATCTGGAGCCGGCGCTCATCGGGCGCGTCGAGGAGCTGATCGACTTCGTGACGGCGGCCCCGCAGTCATAGCGGCGTGGTAAGCAGGGAGCGTGTCCGACGGTCTGTTCGACGTTCCCGGTGAGCCGAGCGTAACCGCGGGCGGGCCGGTCGGGGCGTCGACGCCATTGGCGGTGCGCATGCGCCCCGCAACGCTCGATGAGGTGGTCGGCCAGGACCACCTGCTGCAAGCCGGTTCGCCGCTGCGCCGGCTCGCCGAGGGCTCCGGCGCCGCCTCGGTGATCCTGTACGGCCCGCCGGGCACCGGAAAGACGACGCTGGCCGCGCTGATCTCGGGGGCGACGGGCCGCCGCTTCGAGGCGTTGTCGGCGCTGTCCTCCGGTGTCAAGGAGGTTCGCGCCGTGATCGACGTCGCGCGCCGCGCGGCCGCCCATGGCGAACAGACCGTGCTGTTCATCGACGAGGTGCACCGGTTCTCCAAGACCCAGCAGGACGGGTTGTTGTCGGCCGTGGAGAACCGCGTGGTGCTGCTGGTGGCCGCCACCACGGAGAACCCGTCGTTCTCGGTGGTCGCGCCGCTGCTGTCGCGGTCGCTGATCCTGCAGTTGCAGCCGCTGGACGCCGAGGCGGTGCGCACCGTGGTGCGTCGCGCCATCACCGATCCGCGCGGGCTGGGCGGCAAGGTCGCGGTCACCGACGACGCCGTCGAGCTGCTGGTGCAGCTGTCGGCCGGTGATGCGCGACGCGCGTTGACCGCGCTCGAGGTCGCCGCGGAGGCGGGGGAGGAGGTGACGGTCGAGGCCATCGAGCAGTCGCTGGATCAGGCCGCGGTGCGCTACGACCGCGACGGCGACCAGCACTACGACGTGGTCAGCGCGTTCATCAAGTCGGTCCGCGGCTCCGACGTCGACGCGGCGTTGCACTATCTGGCGCGGATGCTGGTCGCCGGTGAGGACCCGCGTTTTGTCGCCCGGCGGTTGATGATCCTGGCGAGTGAGGACATCGGCATGGCCGATCCCACCGCGCTGCAGACCGCCGTGGCCGCTGCGCAGACGGTGCAGCTGATCGGGATGCCGGAGGCGCAGCTGACCTTGGCCCACGCCACCGTGCACCTGGCGACCGCGCCGAAATCCAACGCGGTCACCACCGCGCTGGGCGCGGCGATGAGCGACATCCGCGCGGGGAAGGCGGGGTTGGTGCCCGCTCATCTGCGCGACGGGCACTATTCGGGCGCGGAGAAGCTGGGCAACGCGATCGGCTACAAGTACAGCCACGACGACCCCGATGGCGTTGTGCCCCAACAGTATCCGCCCAACGAGCTGGTCGGTGTCGACTATTACCGGCCGACCAACCGCGGCGCCGAACGTGAGATCGCCACCCGACTGAGCAAGCTGCGCGCCATCATCCGGCGCAACCGCTGACTCACCCGCGCCCGTCCCGCCGCCGAAATCGACGTTTTGGTGGATTTCACGCGCACTTTTCCGCCCGTTTGTCCCTTTCGGCGAAATCGTATTCAACAAATCAGTTGATCAATGATATGGTTGACTAGTGGCGGGCGAAGGCGATGACGACATTCAGTTGGACCGCGCGTTCCTCGCGCTGGCCGACCCGGTGCGGCGCGCCATCGTGGCGCGGCTGTCACGCGGGCCGGCCACGGTCAACGAGCTGGCCGCGCCGTTCGACATCACGAAACAAGCGGTGTCCAAACACATTCAGGTCCTCGAGCAGGCGGGCCTGGTCACCAGGACGCGCGAAGCGCAGCGACGGCCGGTGCACCTGGATGCCGCCGCGCTGGAACGGCTGACCGCGTGGATCGACCGCTACCGGCTCGACGCCGAACGCAGCTACCGCCGGCTGGACACCCTGCTGGCGTCGATAACCGACGAGGAAAGGAAATCCCGATGACCAACGCACTGAACCTCAACGCTCCCGTGGACACCTTGGCCATGGAGTTCACCAGGGACTTCGACGCTCCGGTGGCCGCGCTGTACCGCGCGCACGCCGAACCCGAACTAGTCAAGCAGTGGCTCGGTCCGCACAGGCTGAAGATGGACATCACCGAATGGAACTTCACCAGCCATGGCGGTTACCGCTACCGGCACAGCGACGAGCACGGCGAGTACGAGTTCAACGGGACGTTCCACACCGTCCGCGACAACGAGTTCATCCTGCAGACCTTCGAATTCGACGGCGCCCCCGACATGGTCAACATCGAGTACCTGTGGTTCGAGGACCTGGGCGAGGGCCGCAGTCGGCTCCGGGGCCGGTCGATCTGCCCGAGCGTCGAGTCCCGCGACGCCCTGCTGTCCTCGGGAATGGAGGGCGGTATGGCCGAGGGCTACGAGAAACTCGATGAGCTGCTGAAGAACCTGTAGCGGCATGGGGTTGCCGCCGGGGCGGCACTGGACCGGCGGACGCGCTGGGGGGACGCGCTCTACCGGTTCACCGACCCCGACGGCAACGTTGGGTACCCCAACCCCCGCGGCTACCGCAGCATGCCGCGGCGAGTGCCCATCATGCCGGTGCGCCGGCGACCCATCAGCGCGGCCACCAACGCCACGCCGATCGCGGCGACGATCACCTGGACGAGCAGTTCCAACCAGTCGATGCCGGCGGTCGCCGTCGGAATGCCGAGCGCCCTGGCCAGTGCGGTGCCGATGAACGCCGAGACGATCCCGACCAGAATGGTGACCAGGAACCCGATCGGCTGACGGCCGGGCAGTACCAGGCGCCCGAGCACGCCGACGACGATGCCGATGAGAATTGCAGTGATGATGCTGGTGATGGTCATGTCTACTCCAAAAGTCTGGTTGCAAGTGCAATACCCACGCACCCCACGAATAAACGCGGGCGTCAACCGAACCCCGCCGAGATCGACCTCTTGGTGATCCCCTCGCACTTTCCCGCCCGTTTGTCCCTTTGGGCGAAAAAGCACCAACCCGGAGGCTCGTAGGCTCGATGCCGTGGACTCCGACGTGCTGACCATCGACACCACCCGCGACCGCACCGTCGACCTCACCGACGCGGTGCGTGACTTCTGCCGCGGCCGCGGCGACGGCCTGTGCAACGTGTTCGTGCCGCACGCCACCGCGGGCCTGGCGATCATCGAAACCGGGTCGGGTTCCGACGACGACCTCGTCGACGCGCTGGAACGACTGCTCCCGCGCGACGACCGCTACCGGCACGCCCACGGTTCCCCCGGCCACGGCGCCGACCACGTGCTGCCCGCCCTGATCTCGCCGTCGGTCACGCTGCCGGTGCAGGACGGCACCCCGCTGCTCGGAACGTGGCAGAGCGTCGTGCTGGTGGACCTGAATCGGGACAACCCGCGCCGGTCGGTGCGGTTGAGCTTCGTCACGTCCTGACGCGGCACTCGCCGCCGCGCCGGTTCGTTGACCTTTCAAGACCGCCAACCGCGACCGGTACTGTAGTGCGGTCGAATAGTCGCAGGTAACTGCAGAACCACACACGACGGCGAGGACAGTAGCAACGTGCAGACACACGAGATCAGGAAGCGTTTCCTCGATCATTTCGTGAAAGCGGGCCACGTCGAGGTGCCCAGCGCCTCGGTGATCCTCGACGACCCCAACCTGCTGTTCGTCAACGCCGGAATGGTGCAGTTCGTGCCGTATTTCCTCGGCCAACGCACGCCGCCGTGGAAGCGGGCCGTCAGCGTGCAGAAATGCATCCGCACGCCCGACATCGACGAGGTGGGCGTCACCACCCGCCACAACACGTTCTTTCAGATGGCGGGCAATTTCTCGTTCGGCGACTACTTCAAAGAGGGCGCGATCGAATACGCCTGGACGCTACTGACCAACCCGGTCGACCAGGGCGGCTACGGCTTGGACCCCGAGCGGCTGTGGGCCACGGTCTACCTCGACGACGACGAGGCCTTCGCGTTGTGGCAGGAGATCGCGGGCCTGCCCGCCGAGCGGATCCAGCGTCGCGGGATGGCCGACAACTACTGGTCGATGGGCATTCCCGGACCGTGCGGACCGTCCTCGGAGATCTACTACGACCGCGGCCCGGAATACGGCGTCGAGGGCGGCCCGGTGGCCAATGAGGACCGCTACATCGAGATCTGGAATCTCGTGTTCATGCAGAACGTCCGCGGCGAGGGCACCTCCAAGGAGGATTTCGAGATCCTCGGCCCGCTGCCGCGCAAGAACATCGACACCGGTATGGGCGTGGAACGGGTGGCGTGTCTGCTGCAGGGGGTCGACAACGTCTACGAGACCGACCTGCTGCGCCCGGTGATCGACACGGTGGCCGCACGGGCGCCGCGCGGATACGGGCAGGGCAGGCACGACGACGACGTGCGCTACCGGATCATCGCCGACCACAGCCGCACGGCGGCCATCATCATCGGCGACGGCGTGAGCCCGGGCAACGACGGCCGCGGTTACGTGTTGCGGCGGTTGCTGCGGCGCATCATCCGCTCGGCCAAGCTGCTGGGCGTCGACGACCCGATCGTCGGCGACCTGATGGCCACGGTGCGCGACACCATGGGCCCGTCGTATCCGGAGCTGGTCAGCGACTTCGAGCGGATCCAGCGCATCGCGGTGGCCGAGGAGACCGCGTTCAACCGCACGCTTGCCTCGGGGTCGCGGTTGTTCGAGGAGGCCGCCAGCGCGACCAAGGCCTCGGGTGCGACGGTGCTGTCGGGTGAGGACGCGTTCACGCTGCACGACACCTACGGCTTCCCTCTGGAACTGACCCTCGAGATGGCCGCCGAGGCAGGGCTGTCCGTCGACGAGGAGGGTTTCCGTGGCCTGATGGCCGAGCAGCGGGCGCGCGCCAAGGCCGACGCGGCGGCGCGCAAGCAAGCCCACATGGACCTGACGGCGTACCGCGAACTGGTCGACACCGGGCCCACCGAGTTCACCGGATTCGACGAGTTGACCTCGGAGGCAAGGATTCTCGGCATCTTCGTCGACGGCCGGCGTGTTCCGGTCGTCAACCAGGAAACCTCTGCCGCGTCCGACAACGTCGAGCTGATTCTCGACCGCACACCGTTTTACGCCGAGTCGGGCGGCCAGATCGCCGACGAGGGCAGCATCACCGGCACCGGCGCGTCGGTCTCGGCCAAGGCCGCCGTCACCGACGTGCAGAAGATCGCCAAGACGCTGTGGACGCACCGCGTCAAGGTCGAGTCCGGCGAGTTCGTCGAGGGCGACACCGTCGTCGCCGCGGTCGACCCGCGGTGGCGGCACGGCGCCACCCAGGGCCACTCGGGAACCCACATGGTGCACGCGGCATTGCGGGAAGTGCTGGGCCCCAACGCCGTTCAGGCCGGCTCGCTGAACCGGCCCGGCTACCTTCGCTTCGACTTCAACTGGCAGGGCGCGCTCACCGAGCATCAGCGCAACCAGATCGAGGAAGTGACCAACCAGGCCGTCGAGGCCGACTACGAGGTGCACTCGTTCACCACCGAACTGGAGACGGCCAAGGCGATGGGTGCGATGGCGCTGTTCGGCGAGTCCTATCCCGACGAGGTCCGCGTGGTCGAGATCGGCGGACCCTTCTCGCTGGAGCTGTGCGGCGGCACGCACGTGCGCCGCTCGGCGCAGATCGGCCCGGTGACGATCTTGGGTGAGTCGTCGGTGGGATCGGGCGTGCGCCGGGTGGAGGCATACGTCGGCCTCGACTCCTACCGCCATCTGGCCAAGGAGCGTGCGTTGATGGCGAGCCTGGCGTCGACGCTGAAGGTGCCGTCCGAGGAGGTGCCCGAGCGGGTGGCCAACCTGGTGGAGCGGCTGCGGACGGCCGAGAAGGAACTCGAGCGGATGCGGCTGGCCAACGCCAAGGCCGCCGCCGCCAATGCCGCCGCGGGCGCGGAACTTATCGGTAAGGTCCGAGTGGTGGCGCAACGGATGGCCGCCGGGACGTCGCCCGCAGATTTGCGCACCCTGGTCGGCGACATCCGCGGCAAGCTGGGCAGCGACCCCGCGGTCGTCGCATTGATCGCCGAGGGCGACAACGACACCGTCCCGTTCGTGGTGGCGGTCAACCAGGCGGCGCAGGATCTCGGCCTTCGGGCCAACGACCTGGTGAAGACGCTGGCTGGGCCCGTCAATGGCCGTGGGGGCGGCAAGGCCGATCTGGCGCAGGGTGCCGGCAGGGGGGCGGCGGGTATCGACGCGGCGTTGGCCGCGCTGCGCGCAGAGATCGACCGGAGCTGACCTCGTGGCCCATACCGACCGCGTGCCCGATCGACCCGGACCTTCGCTTGATCCTCCGGACCCGGGCCGGGGACGACGGCTCGGCGTCGACGTGGGCAGTGTGCGGATCGGCGTGGCGGCCAGCGACCCCGACGGCATCCTCGCCACTCCGCTGGAGACCGTCCGCCGTGACCGCACCGACCGTCATATCCGACGGCTGGCCGCGCTGGTCGATGAACTTGGCGTGGTCGAGGTGGTGGTGGGACTGCCGCGCACGCTCGCGGACCGGTCGGGTGCCTCGGCGCAGGATGCGATCGCGGTGGCCGACGCGTTGGCCCGCCGGATCGCGCCGACACCGGTGCGGTTGGCCGACGAACGGCTCACCACGGTTGTGGCGCAGCGGTCGCTGCGCGAAGCCGGGGTCCGCGCCAAAGGGCAGCGCTCGGTGATCGATCAGGCGGCCGCGGTGGGGATTCTGCAGAACTGGTTGGATCAGCGCCGCACTGCGATGGCCGCGCACGGAGAGGTCGGGGATGACTGACCAATGGGGTCGCGAACGCGCAGAGCCCGTCGCCGTCGGTCCGCCCAGGCGCACGATGACCCGCGCCCAGCGGATCCGAGAGGCGCGCAACCGCCGTCGGCGTCGGATCGTCGGCGTCTTGACGCTGGCCACGCTGATCGTGATCGCCGTGGCGGCGGTGTTTCTGGGATCGAAGCTGTGGCACACCATGTTCGGCACCGCCAACGACTACGCCGGCGAAGGCGTCAACGACGTGGTCATCCAGGTACACGACGGTGACTCCACCACCGCGATCGGTCAGACGCTGCATGAGCATCGCGTCGTCGCGACGGTCGGGGCGTTCGTCAGCGCCGCCGAGGGTAACCCCGCGATCTCGTCGATCCAGCCCGGGTTCTACAAGGTGCGTACCGAGATACCGGCATCCAATGCCGTTGAGCGGCTTACCGATCCGCACAACCGGGTGGGCAAGCTGGTGATCCCGGAGGGACGGCAGCTCGACGACGTGCGCGACGTCAAGACCAACGCCGTCACCGACGGCATACTCTCGCTGATCTCGCGCGCCACGTGCGTGGACCTCGACGGTGAACAGCACTGTGTGTCCGCGGAGGATCTGAAGGACACCGCGAGCACCGCCACTCCCGCGGCGCTGGCTGTGCCGGACTGGGCTCGAGACGCGGTCACGGCGCTGGGCCAGGACCACCGTCGGCTGGAGGGGCTGATCGCGCCCGGGATGTGGAACATCGACCCGTCGGCGTCACCGGGACAGATTCTGTCGACGCTGATCTCGGCGAGTGCGACCCAGTACGCCAAGGGCGGGCTGTTGGAGACCGCGCAGGCGATGAACCTGTCGCCGTACCAGGTGCTGACGGTCGGGTCGTTGGTGCAGCGCGAAGCCACCCCGGAGGATTTCGCGAAGGTGGCCCGGGTCATCTACAACCGGCTGGCCGAGAACCGGACGCTGGAGTTCGACTCCACGGTGAACTACCCGCTCGACCGCATCGAGGTGGCCACCACGGACGCCGACCGCGCCCAGCTCACCGACTGGAACACCTATGTGCGGCCCGGTCTTCCGGCCACCCCGATCTGCTCGCCGGGGCAGCCCGCGCTGACCGCCGCCGAGAAACCCGAGCCGGGGGACTGGTTGTACTTCGTCACCATCGACATGCAGGGCACCACCCTGTTCACCCGCGACTACGAGCAGCATTTGGCGAACATCCAACTGGCGATGGGCAATGGCGTCCTTGACTCCGCGAGGTGAGTGATTTGTGTGCGTCTAGGCGCGCCGAGCGCGACAAACCGCGCACAAATCGCCGGAAAGCCGGGGTGCTGGGGTCACCGATCGCGCATTCGCGCTCGCCGCAGCTGCACCTGGCCGCCTACCGCGCGCTGGGCCTGGACGACTGGACCTATGAGCGCATCGAGTGCACCGCCGAGCAACTGCCGTCGCTGGTCGGCGGTTTCGGACCGGAATGGGTCGGGGTGTCGGTGACGATGCCGGGCAAGTTCGCGGCGCTGCGGTTCGCCGACGAACGCACCCCACGCGCCGAACTCATCGGCTCGGCCAACACGCTGGTGCGCACGGCGGCCGGCTGGCGCGCCGACAACACCGATGTCGACGGCGTGGCCGGCGCGCTGGGGGAGGCGTCCGGTAAGGCGGCGGTGCTGGGCTCGGGCGGCACCGCCCCCGCCGTCATCGTGGGGCTCAGTCAGCTTGGCGTGCAGGACATCACGATCGTGGCCCGCAACCCGGACAAGGCCGCCCCGTTACTCGAGTTGGGTGCCCGGTTGGGCGTCGAGGTCCGGTGGGTCGCGCTGGGCACGCCGCTGGTCGACGTCGACGTGGTGGTCAACACCCTGCCCGCCGACGTCGCGGCGCGGTTCGCGGACTCGGTCGCCGACGTACCCGTGCTGCTCGACGCGATCTACGACCCGTGGCCGACGCCGCTGGCCGCCGCGGTCGCCGCACGGGGCGGCCGCGTGATCAGCGGTCTGGAGATGCTGCTGCATCAGGCGTTCGCGCAGGTCGAGCAGTTCACCGGGCTGCCCGCTCCCAAGGAAGCGATGCGGGCCGCGCTCGACGAGCAGTAGCTGTTCGCGCCCAGTTCTGCCCCTGGGCTGTGGTGCGCGCGGTTCCGCAGCCCTGGCGCAGAAATCGGTGACCGGCGAGGCCCCGCCCAGCCGTTAGCCTTCGACAGTGGGGGCGATGATTTGGTCGGCGACGCTGGCGTGGCTGGCGGCGCTGTGCGTTTTCGATCTCACCGAACGCCGGTTACCGAACTGGTTGACGGTGCCGGGCGCGGTGGTGATTCTCGCGGGCGCGACGCTGGCGGGACGGGGCGCCCCGGCCGCGGTGGGGGCCGTCACGCTGTTCGCGCTGTATCTGGCCGTGCATCTGCTGCGCCCGACGGCGATGGGCGCAGGGGATGTGAAGCTCGCGGCCGGCCTCGGGGCGCTTACCGGCGCGTTCGGCGTCGACGTATGGCTGCTGGCGGCACTGGCGGCCCCGCTGCTGACCGCCGGCTGGGCGATCGTCGCGCTGGTTCGCCGTGGCGAATCGACCGTGCCGCACGGACCTTCGATGTGCCTTGCCGCCGCGGCGGCGGTGACGCTGGCGGTGATCTAGTTCGGACTGGCACCGCATTACATACTCGTGGTAGGTTAATACCTACCTAAGGTATGTAACTCATGAACGGAGCCCACCCGTGACCCGAACCGCCGGCACACAACTGGATCTCAAAGCCCTCTCCGAGCGCTATTTCGACGCATGGGCGGGACGTGATCCCGACGCCATCGCCGCTCTGCACTCCGCCGACACCCGGTTCTGGACGCACACGGGCGGCGAGCCCGTGGTCGGACGTGACAATGTGCGGGCGGCGATCGGCGAACTCTTCACACAGTTCCCGGGATTCTCGTTCGAGGTCTACCGCGTCCTCTACGGTCAAGACCACTGGGTGTTGGACTGGGCGCTGATCTCCGGCGACATCCGGTTCGACTGCCTCGACGTCGTCAACGTGTCACCCGACGGGCTGGTCGTCCGCAAGGACACGTTCATCGACCCGGTGCAGCTGCGGGCCGCGCTGAGCGGGGCGACGTCATGACCGCGACGACACACGTCGACCAGGTGCCGATGGTCGATGAGCTACCGGTGCAACACCTCTTCGACATGGCGGTCGATCTGCTGCCGGCCCAGGCGATCCCGACACCGATCGGCACCCGGCTGACCTTCGTCACCACCGGCGGTGTGCTCGACGGACCCAAGCTGCGCGGCGAGATCCTGCCCGGCGGAGGTGACTGGCTGGTGGTGGGCAGCGACGGCGTCGGTCAGGTCGACGTGCGCGCGACGCTGCGCAGCCATGACGGCGCGCTGATCCACTACGAGGCCCGCGGGGTCATCAAGATCCCGGCGGACGGCATGGACCGGCTGGCCGCGGGCGAGGTGCTCGCGTTCGACGAGACCTACGTGCGCACCACCCCGAGTTTCCAGACCGCCGACGAACGCTACGCGTGGCTGAACGAAATCGTGGCCGTCGGCTACAACATCCTGTCGCCCAACCACATCGACTACCGCGTCTATCAGGTGCTGTGACAACCATGCCGAACCATGAACGCCTTGCCCGCCAGTCGAATCGGGTGGTGCGCAGGTGGCCGCGTGCCCAGCGCAGAATGTCGAGGATCCACGCCTGGATCTACCGGATCAGCGGCGGGCGCCTGCTGCCCCGGTGGTTCGCGGGCGCTCCGGTGATGGTGCTGGAGACCGTCGGCCGTCGTAGCGGCGAAAAGCGCAGCGCCCCGGTGCTTTATCTGCGCGACGGCGACGCGCTGGTGGTGATGGCGGCCAACGCCGGCGCCAGTAGGACGCCCGCGTGGTGGCTGAACCTCCAGGCGGCGGGCGTCGGCGAGGCGATCGTCGGCGGCCAGCGCATCACGGTCGCGCCGCGCGAGCTGGTGGGTGCCGAACGTGACCGGCTGCTGCGGCGGTTCGTCGAGATGTATCCGCAGGCCGAGCACTATCCCCGGTTCACCGAACGGCCCCTGCCGCTGATCGCCTTGAAGCCGACCGAGCCGACCACCAGGTGACCTCCGGCTATCGTCATGCTGTGGCGACGAACGTGGCACGACGCACCCAAGCGCAGCGCACCGAGGCGACCACGGCGGCGCTTCTCGATGCGGCGCGCGCATTGTTCGCCCGCGACGGGTACGACGCGACGTCGCTCGACACGGTCGCCGCCCGCGCTGAGGTGACCAAAGGCGCGGTGTATCACCACTTCAAGGGCAAGCGGCAGTTGTTCGAGGCGGTGTTCGCCCGTGAGGTCGAGCGCATCATGGCGCCGGTGGCCGCCGCCTACGGCCGCAGGAAGGATCCCTGGGACGCGTTCGCCGCGGGCTGCCGCGCGTTTCTCGACGAGTGCCTCGACCCCGAGCTGCAACGCATCATGCTGCTCGACGCGCCCGCGGCCATCGGCTGGGAGCAGGTGCGCCGCCTGGAAGCGCCGCTGCTGCAGATGATGGAACGCGGCATCGCGGGCGCGATCGACGCCGGCCGCATCGCGCGGCGCCCGACCGCTCCGCTGGCCAACTTTCTCTACGGCGGGCTCTGTGAGACCGCGATGATCGTCGCCCGCGCCGACGACCAGAGGGCCGCCCACCGCCAGGCACTGGCCGAGATCGGCCGCGTATTGGACGCGCTGGCGATCCGCTAGTGGCAGGGGAAACCCAGCAGATGCCGTGCGTCGTGGACGAATTCGTGCACGACGGTGCTGGACCCGAAAACCGACGTCGCACCCTGATCGAACCCGACGAAGTAGAGCACCACCAGCGCCACGAACGTCGTCCCGGTCAGCCAGACAGCCGCGGCCAGACCGGCGACACCGGTGGCCACCCGCGCCTCAGCCATGGCCGTCCCCGTTGGCCCTGGCCGGCGCGGTCAGCAGCTGGTGGTCGTCGATCACCTTCTCCAGCGCGGCGACCCAGTGGTCGTAATACTCCCAATCGTCCCGTTCGTCCTCCGGGGTGTTCTCCCATCGGCCGATCGTCTCGATCAGGCTCTGCTGAAAGTCGCTCCAGTCGAAGTGACGAAACTCCGAGAGCGCCAACGCCAGCCCGAACGCGCGGCGCTGCCACTCGTGGTCGAACTGCGGTGCGGCCTGGTCGGTCCTGCAGGTCTCGTGCAGCATCATGACGCCTTGCCCGCCAGCGCGACGCCCATCATGGACTCCGTCGTCACCAACTCCATCAACTCCTCGTCGGTGAAATCCTCGGTGCCGACGGGGCGTTCGGGGATGACGAACCAGCGGGAGTGCCCGCTGCTGTCCCACACCTTGATCTCGGTGTCGGCGGGCAGATCCAGGCCGATCTCGCTGAGCACCGTGCGCGGCTCACGCGCGGCGCGCGACCGGAACACCGGGTCTTTGTACCAGTACGGCGGCAGGCCCAGCACCGGCCACGGAAAACACGAACACAGCGTGCAGATGATCAGGTTGTGCACCCCGGGGGTGTTCGCGACGGCCTGCAGGTGCTCGCCTTCGGCGCCCGCCATGCCCTCGGGCAGGTCGAGTTCGGCGATCGCCGCGGGCGTGTCGACGACCACGCGGGCCGCGAAGTCGGGGTCCGTCCACGCCTTGACCACGATCTTGCGCCCGTTCAGCGGCGTCATCTCCGACTCGAAATAGGACAGCACCTTGTCGACGGTCTGGCTGGTGATCACCCCCTTCTCGACCAGAAGTGACTCCAGCGCAGCGACTTTGGCGGCGCTGGCGGATTCCCGGTCGTCGGGATACTGGAACTGGCCGGTCATTGAACTCCTTCCAGGTACGCCTCGAACAGCTCGGCGTAGATCGTCAGCGGGCCGTCTTCGGCGCGTGCGCCGAACAGCTCCTCGGGCGGAAACGCGACGATGTAAATCGGCATCGGATCACCGATCCCGTCGCCGGTGTGCACGAAATACGCGTAATCACCCTCGAAGACCCGCTCGATCGTGCCTTCGCGGCTGCGGAGATAACCGGGCAGCCGGGTGTGTGCGGCCGCGGGCACGTTGGTGACCCGAACCCGGTCGCCGACACCGAACTTCGGATGCGCGACGTCGCGGCGCGGGCTGTCGCCCTTGCGCAGATAGTCGATCACCTGGGCGTCGACGGCCGGCGCCGGCTCCGGCGGCGGAGGGGCTTTCGAAGCGGCCAACTCCTCCTGCCGCGAGGACAACTCGGTGTCGGTGACGTAGCCCTGGTCGATGAAGAACTGCGTGATCCCGCCCAGCCACTTCTCGTAATAACGGAACTTGAAGTAGTCGAACG
Source organism: Mycolicibacterium elephantis DSM 44368 (assembly GCF_004014805.1). GTDB lineage: Bacteria > Actinomycetota > Actinomycetes > Mycobacteriales > Mycobacteriaceae > Mycobacterium > Mycobacterium elephantis. The sequence goes on along the minus strand of NZ_ATDN01000089.1, from coordinate 118,091 downwards.
GGTTCATCGCCTCTGCGCCCGTGCGCAGGTCGGCCCAGGTCCACTCGTCCTTGAACGTGGTCGGCACCTCGTCGATCGGGTACTGCGGCAGCGCCGAGCCCAGATGGTTGGACAACCCCATCATCGCGACGTGGATGCCGAAGATCCGCTTCTCCCACTCCTCGACGAACACCCGCTTCTCGAAGTGCAACGGCTCGGGCAGGCCCTCCAGACCCCCGAGATAGTGCTGCAGTTTCACGCCGGGCTGCCTTCCGTCGCGGCCTCACGGGTCAGCACGTTGGCCACGTATTCGGAGAGCAGCCCGAACGAGGCGCCGAGCACGCACGCCGTCGCGGCCACGAGCCCCGGATGCGACACCGAGGTCACCGTGATGGCGTTGCCGGTGCCGGCCACCGTCGACACCGTGCCGGCGAACCCGACCACCACCGCCGGCGTCGTCGACAGCAGCGGCACCCGGGACGCCGCCACCATCACCGCGCTGCCGACACCGACCGCCAGTGCCGTGACCCACAGGCCCCCGCCCATCAGCTCGGCCGCGTACAGGCTGGCCGAGGCGATCAGCACGCCCGCGAGGTTGCACGACAGTGAGCGCACCCAGCCGGCGACCGCGCCACCGACGAAGAAGAACGACGCCCACGACAGAAACACCACCCAGATCGGCACCGTGATGACCTCGGCGGTGACCACCACCGCCAGCCCACCGAGGACGCCGATGCTCAACGTCAATGCGGTTCGGGATTCCATGGGCAAAACTGTGCCGCGGACCTGTTTCGCTCACGTGACACCCGCGTTGCGATTTCGGCGCGCCAACCCCCGCTCAGCGACCGTGAACGCGCCCAAATCGCCATGAGAGAATGGCGGCGTGTTGCGATGGACCACAGCTGGTGAATCTCACGGCCGCGCGCTGGTGGCCGTGCTCGAGGGCATGGTTGCCGGCGTGCAGCTCACCACCGACGACATCGCAGCTCAGCTCGCCCGTCGCCGGCTCGGCTACGGCCGCGGCGCCCGGATGAAGTTCGAACAGGACGAGGTCACGATGCTGGCCGGGGTGCGGCACGGCGTCACGCTCGGCGGCCCCATCGCGATCCAGATCGGCAACACCGAGTGGCCGAAATGGGAGACCGTGATGGCGCCGGACCCCGTCGACCCGGCCGCGCTGGAGGACTCCGCGCGCAACGCCCCGCTGACCCGGCCGCGGCCCGGGCATGCCGACTACGCGGGCATGCTCAAGTACGGCTTCGACGACGCCCGCCCGGTGCTGGAACGCGCCAGTGCCCGCGAGACGGCGGCCCGCGTCGCCGCAGGCACCGTCGCCAAGCAGTTCCTCAAACAGGCGCTCGGCATCGACGTGCTGTCCCACATCATCTCGATCGGCGCCTCCGATCCATATGACGGGCCGCCGCCGCAGATGTCGGACCTGGCCGCCATCGACGCCAGCCCCGTGCGCGCGTATGCCGAGGAGGCGGAGAAGTCCATGATCGCCGAGATCGAGGCCGCCAAGCGCGACGGCGACACCCTCGGCGGCATCGTCGAAGTGGTGGCGCACGGCCTTCCGGTCGGGCTGGGCTCGTTCACCAGCGGCGAGAACCGGCTCGACAGCCAGTTGGCCGGCGCGGTGATGGGCATCCAGGCGATCAAGGGTGTCGAGATCGGCGACGGCTTCGAGACCGCGCGGCGCCGCGGCAGCGTCGCCCACGACGAGATCTATCCCGGCGCCGACGGCGTCGTGCGTTCCACGAACCGGGCCGGCGGCCTGGAGGGCGGCATGACCAACGGCCAGCCGCTGCGGGTGCGGGCGGCGATGAAACCGATCTCCACCGTGCCGCGCGCGTTGGCGACGGTCGACATGGCCACCGGCGAGGAGGCCGCCGCGATCCACCAGCGCTCGGACGTGTGCGCGGTGCCGGCCGCGGGTGTGGTCGTCGAGACCATGGTGGCCCTGGTGCTGGCCCGGGCCGCACTGCAGAAGTTCGGCGGCGACTCGCTGACCGAGACGCGGGCCAACATCGACAACTACCTGCGCACGGTGCGCGAGCGCGAACCGTCCGCGCAGTCGGTGCAGGCGTCGGGCTGATGGCTCCCAAAGCGGTACTGGTCGGCCTGCCCGGGTCGGGTAAGTCGACCATCGGGCGCCGACTCGCCAAAGCGCTGGATCTCGCGTTGCTCGACACCGACGCCGCGATCGAGGAGAAGACCGGCCGCACCATCGCCGACATCTTCGCAACCGGCGGCGAGCAGGAATTCCGCCGCATCGAGGAAGAGGTCATCCGCGACGCGTTGGCGTCCCACGACGGGGTGCTGTCGCTGGGCGGCGGCGCGGTCACCACCCCCGGGGTGCGCGACGCGCTGAAGGGACACACCGTCATCTATCTGGAGATCAGCGCCGCAGAAGGGGTCCGCCGCACCGGCGGCAGCACCGTGCGCCCGCTGCTGGCCGGCGGCGACCGTGCTGAGAAGTTCAAAGCGTTGATGTCCCAACGTGTTCCGTTGTACCGGCAGGTGGCCACCATGCGGGTCAACACCAATCGGCGCAACCCCGGCGCGGTCGTGCGCCACATCGTGAACCGGTTGGAGAACCCCGACGCTCCCGAACCGCCGCGCCGGCGGCGCCGCTCACCGTGGCGGCGCGGCCCCTCGTCGCTGACCGCAGAACCGAGCACGGCGGCGCCGCCGTCGCCCGCCACGCTCGCCGCCCGCAACCAGAAGGCCAACCGTGACTGAACCCGTCACCGTAGAAGTACACGTGGACCCGCCGTATCCGGTGATCATCGGCACCGGCCTGCTCACCGAACTGGAGCAGCGGATGCAGGGCAGGCACAGGGTCGCGATCCTGCACCAGCCGGTGCTGGCGCGGACCGCCGAAGCCATCCGAATCACGCTGGCCGACAATCGGATCGACGCGCACCGCATCGAGATTCCGGACGCCGAGAAGGGTAAGGACCTGCCGGTGGTCGGGTTCATCTGGGAAGTGCTGGGCCGCATCGGGGTCGGCCGCAAGGATGCGATCATCAGCCTGGGCGGGGGAGCGGCCACCGACGTCGCCGGCTTCGCCGCGGCCACCTGGCTGCGCGGCATCGACATCGTGCACGTCCCGACCACGCTGCTGGGCATGGTCGACGCCGCCGTCGGCGGCAAGACCGGCATCAACACCGACGCCGGCAAGAACCTGGTGGGCGCCTTCCACCAGCCCGCCGCCGTGCTCGTCGACCTGGCCACCCTGGAAACGTTGCCGCGCAACGAGTTGGTCGCCGGCATGGCCGAGATCGTCAAGGCCGGTTTCATCGCCGATCCGGTGATCCTCGACATGATCGAGGCCGATCCCGAGGCGGCGCTGGACCCGAAGAGCCCGGTGCTGGCCGAGTTGATCCGCCGCGCGATCGCGGTCAAGGCCGAGGTGGTGGCCGCCGACGAGAAGGAGTCGCAACTTCGCGAGATCCTCAACTACGGCCACACGCTCGCGCACGCCATCGAACGCCGGGAGCGCTACCAGTGGCGCCACGGCGCCGCGGTGTCGGTGGGCCTGGTGTTCGCCGCCGAACTGGGCCGGCTCGCCGGGCGGCTCGACGACGACACCGCCGCGCGGCACCGCACGATTCTGCGGGCGCTGGGGCTGCCGGTCAGCTACGACGCCGACGCGCTGCCGCAACTGCTGGAGTACATGGCCGGCGACAAGAAGACCCGGGCGGGCGTGTTGCGGTTCGTCGTGCTCGACGGGCTCGGCAAGCCGGGGCGCCTTGAAGGGCCGGACCCGTCACTGCTGGCGGCGGCCTACTCCGAGATCGCGGAAGGAGCACGCCCATGACCACCGTCCTGGTCCTCAACGGACCCAACCTCGGCAGGCTGGGCCGTCGCGAGCCCGACGTCTACGGCGCCACCACCTACGAGGACCTGGTGTTGCTGATCGAACGCGAAGCCGAGGAGCTGGGCCTGAAAGCCGTTGTGCGCCAAAGCGACAGCGAAACCGAGCTGCTGCGCTTCATCCACGCCGCCGCCGACGCGGGCGACCCGGTGATACTGAACGCCGGTGCGCTGACACACACCTCGGTCGCGCTGCGCGATGCCTGCGCCGAGCTGAGCGCACCGCTGATCGAGGTGCACATCTCCAATGTCCACAAACGCGAGGAGTTTCGGCACCACTCCTACCTCAGCGCGGTGGCGACCGGCGTCATCGTCGGTTTGGGTGTGCAGGGCTACCTGCTCGCCTTGCGGTATCTGGCCAGCCTCGGCTCGGACGACCGTGCGTCGGTGGAGGGCACCGAGTAGCAGATCGCGGTCGAGATGATCGTCGGCAGAATCAGCGTCAGCACAAGCACGAAGCCGACGATCACCACGTTGGGCGCCGTCAGCCAGCCGCCGGGAACCCGCGCCAGGCTCACGGCCAACCAGGATCCGCCGATCGCGAGCACCACGATCCCCGTCGTCGCGAACTTGATCGACCGCAACTCCAGCAGCGTGGGTTCGGCGATGTCGGACAACGACCTTCGCAACGCCCGGGTCCGTAGGGACACCAGCACGAAATCGGTGACGATGAACACCGCGCAGGCGACGATGATGAGTCCTTCGATCCACAGGGCGGGCCGGTGCCCGTACATGAAGCGCAGGTAGTCGATCGAGGTCTCCGAGACGATCAGCGTCGCGGTCATCGCGGCCGCGAACGTCAGCCAGCCGCCCAGTTCCGCCATGAAGCAGTACGCGCGCACGTCGTCGACATCCTGGTCGGCGACCTTGTTGACGGCGTGGCTGGCCAGCATCCAGCCCAGCCCGCCGAAGAGCGCCGTCGCACCGGCGGCCAGCATCCCCGTCGACACCGCGCCCTGGGTCCAGGCGATCGCGCACGTCGCGCGTCGCTCCCCGTCGGGTACCTGGGTCCCGGTGATCAGGCTGAACAGGAAGCTGTCGAGCATCAGCACCAGGACCGCGGAGGAGAACAGCGCCAGCGTGTGCACCGCTTCGCGGCTGTTCTTGTCGAACAACAGGGCGATCGCGGTGATCAGGAAACCGCCGAGAACGCCGGCGAGCTGGGAGTTGGACGCCGCCGAGGACAGCACACTCCACTGGTCGGACGTGCACAACTCGTCCGGGTTCACCGCAGTCGGTGCTCAGGCCCCGATCAGGGTTGATCCTGGCGACGCTCTTCGGTCGGGATCTCGGAGGTCTCATCGCCGCCGGGATGGCGCACGGCGGCGAAGACGTCGGTGTCCGCGCGGTCATCGTCGCCGGCCTGGTGCAGGTGCGGCGTCTGGTCGGCCTTGCGGTCGACGAGCCAGCGGCCCAGCGCGACGCCGGCGACGGCCATCAGGAACACCAGCAGCGCGGTGAACGCCGCGAACGTGGTGACCTCGTTGAGCAGCGCCTCGACGTAGAGCGTCTTGTAGAACAGCGAGATGAACCAGGCCACCAGCCCGCTGACCACACCCGCGAACAGGCCGGCCAGCAGCCACGTCATCGCGAGGTCGCCGCGGCGATCAGGATCGGGGTTGGACCGGGCATCGGTGCGCCCGTCGACCACACCCCAGGCGAACACGGCGATGGCGAACAGCACGACCAGCACGACGCTGATCAGACCCGCCTTGGTCTCCCACGCGTTGATCATCGCTCCCTGCAGCAATCGCACGATCACCATCAGGGCCGCGAACACCAGTCCGCGCAGCAACCACTTACTCATGGGGCCTCACCTTAGCGAGTAGCTTCATCTGCTGTGACTATTTCACAGCGCAGGGCGAGGTTGCGCGAGCGGCTCGCCGCCGCCGACCTGGACGCCATGTTGGTATCGAACCTGGTCAACGTGCGGTATCTGACCGGCTTCACGGGATCCAACGCGGCCCTGCTGGTCCGGGCCGACGACGACACACCGGTGCTGGCCACCGACGGGCGGTACCGCACTCAGGCCGCCGCGCAGGTTCCCGACGCCGAGATCGTCATCGAGCGGGCCTGCGGGCCGCACCTGGCCGGGCGCGCCGCCGCGGACAGGGTGCGGCGGCTCGGCTTCGAAAGCCACGTGGTGACGGTGGACGGCCACGCCGCGCTGGTCAAGGCGGCAGGCGAGGACGTCGAGCTGGTGCGCGCCGCGGGCACGGTGGAAGCGCTGCGGGAGGTGAAGGACGCCGGCGAGGTCGCGTTGTTGCGGCTGGCCTGCGAGGCCGCCGACGCCGCGCTGGCCGACCTCCTCGAGCGCGGCGGGTTGCGGCCGGGGCGCACGGAAAAGGACGTGCGCCGGGAGCTGGAGTCGCTGATGCTCGACCACGGCGCCGACGGTCCGTCGTTCGAGACGATCGTGGCGGCGGGCCCGAACTCGGCGATTCCGCACCACCGGCCGACCGACGCGGTGCTGGCCGCCGGCGACTTCGTCAAGATCGACTTCGGTGCGCTGGTCAGCGGCTACCACTCCGACATGACGCGCACCTTCGTGCTGGCGCCGGCCGCGCAGTGGCAGCGCGACATCTACGAACTGGTCGCCACGGCGCAGCGCGCCGGGCGGGAGGCGCTCGTCCCCGGCACCCCGTTGCGCGACGTCGACGCCGCATCGCGGCAGGTCATCGCCGACGCCGGCTATGCGGACAACTTCGGCCACGGCCTCGGCCACGGGGTCGGGCTGCAGATCCACGAAGCGCCCGGAATCGGTGCCGCGTCCGCCGGTACACTGCTTGCTGGCTCTGCGGTGACCGTGGAGCCCGGTGTCTATCTGCCCGACCGTGGTGGCGTCCGCATCGAGGACACGCTGGTCGTTGGCGAATCGGGCACACCTGACTTGCTCACCCGGTTCCCCAAGGAACTGGCGATCCTCTGACAGGAGAACAACCGACCGTGGCAACGACTGCAGACTTCAAGAACGGCCTCGTGCTGGTGATCGACGGCCAACTCTGGCAGATCGTCGAGTTCCAGCACGTCAAGCCAGGCAAGGGGCCGGCGTTCGTGCGGACCAAGCTGAAGAACGTGGTCTCTGGCAAGACCGTCGACAAGACCTACAACGCGGGCGTGAAGGTCGAAACCGCAACCGTGGACCGGCGCGACGCGACCTACCTCTACCGCGACGGCAGCGACTTCGTGTTCATGGACTCCGAGGACTACGAGCAGCACCCGCTGCCCGAGTCGATGGTCGGTGACGCCGCCAAGTTCCTGCTGGAGGGCATGCCGGTGCAGATCGCCTTCCACAACGGCACACCGCTTTACCTCGAGTTGCCCGTCACGGTGGAACTCGAGGTCACCCACACCGAGCCGGGGCTGCAGGGCGATCGCTCCAGCGCGGGCACCAAGCCCGCCACCGTCGAAACCGGCGCCGAGATCCAGGTGCCGTTGTTCATCAACACCGGCGACAAACTCAAGATCGATACCCGCGACGGCAGTTACCTAGGAAGGGTGAATGCCTGATCGTGGGCCCGACCGTGGTCGCCATCAGGCCCGTAAACGCGCCGTAGACCTGCTGTTCGAGGCCGAAGCCAGAAACATCACCCCGGCCGAAGCGGCCGACGCGCGAAACGCCTTGGCAGACAAGCAATCCGATGTCGCACCGCTCAACCCTTACACGGTGAAGGTGGCGCACGGGGTCACCGAGCACGCCGCGCACATCGACGACCTGATCTCGGCGCATCTGCAGGGGTGGACGCTGGAGCGGCTGCCCGCCGTCGACCGCGCCATCCTTCGGGTGGCGGTGTGGGAACTGCTGTACGCCGACGACGTGCCCGAACCGGTGGCCGTCGACGAGGCCGTCGAACTCGCCAAGCGGCTATCCACCGACGACTCACCGGGTTTCGTCAACGGCGTGCTGGGCCAGGTGATGCTCGTGACCCCGCAGATCCGCGCCGCCGCGCAGGCCTTGCGCGACAACAGCGACGGCGACGGGGACGGCGACGCGGAGTAGCGGCCGCCCGCTCGTCACGGGTCCGCGCGGGGACTTTCGCTCACCGCGATTGTTAAATCTCGGGCCACCGTAGGTGGCGTAATGCGGCTCGATGCCGCACCTTTGACCTGGTCGCGGCGAAATCGCAGCGGCGCAATGAGTTAACCTAGCCCGACCGGCACCTGCGCGCGCTGCGAGACGGTCACCAGTGCACTTACCGTGTCCGCATGCCCCAATCCGAGCCGACGCCGATCCGGCGGCCTCGCGCGGACCGAGCCCGCCAGGTCGCCGACGTTCTGCGACACCAGATCCACGCGGGCGGTTACGCAGGAGGACTGCCCGGCGAACAAGATCTGGCCGCGGAGTTCTTCGTGTCCCGCAACACGATTCGTGACGCGCTGGCCACGCTCAAGAACGAGGGGCTGATCGAGCGTGGACCCAAAGTGGGCACCCATGTCGCGGTCCGCAAGTATGACCACGGACTCGACCGGCTCGTCGGGCTGCAGGAGACGTTCAAGGATTACGGCGAAGTCCACAACCAGGTTCGCACGGTCGCACACCTGGCCGCACCGCCTGCGGTGGCCCGCCGTCTGCGATTGCAGCCTGGAGAGAGCGTCGTGTTCGTCGAACGACTGCGCTACGTGAGCGATCTGCCGCTGTCGCTGGATCAGACCTATCTGGCCCCCGACATCGGCGCCGAAGTGTTGCGGCATCCGCTGGAGCACAACGACGTGTTCTCGCTCATCGAACAGGTCTCCGGTCAGCGTCTGGGTTCGGCCACCCTGGCGCTGGAAGCTGTTTCGGCAGATCCGCATTCGGCGGCGACACTTCAGGTGCCCACCGGTGCGGCACTGCTCATGTTGGGAACGACTCACCAGCCTCGACGACGGCCGGCCCGTCGACCTCGAATACATCCGCATGCGCGGTGACCGAATCACCATGCGCGGCAGCCTTATCAGGAGCATCCCATGACGCTGGTCAACCAACGTGCCGATGTGCCGGTGACGATCGACGAATCTTTGTGCATCACCGGCTGCACCCTGTGCGTGGACATCTGCCCGCTGGACTCCCTGGCGATCAACCCCGACAACGGGAAGGCGTACATGCATGTCGACGAGTGTTGGTACTGCGGGCCGTGCGCAGCCCGCTGTCCCACCGGCGCCGTCACCGTCAACATGCCGTACCTGATTCGTTGAGGACATTCACATGACCAGACCGTCTCTGCGCCTCGCGGCGCTGGCCGCCGGGCTCACCTTGGTTGCATCGAGTTGCTCGCTCGACGCCGGATCGAGCTCGTCAGGCGACGTCGTCGACGTCGTCATCGGCTACCAATCCAAGACCATCAACACCGTCACCGCAGGCACTCTGCTGCGTGCGCAGGGCTATCTGGAACGGCGGCTCGCCGATATCACCTCACGCACCGGGACCCGGTACGAGGTGACATGGCAGGACTACGACACCGGGGCGCCCATCACCGCGCAGATGGTGGCCGAGAAGATCGACATCGGTTCGATGGGCGACTACCCGATGCTCATCAACGGCTCTCGGACCCAGTCCAACGAACGCGCCCGAACCGAGATCGTGGCGGTCACCGGGTATCACCCCAAGGGTGCGTTGAACATGGTTGTGGTGGCCCCGGGTTCGCCGGCGCAGACGCTGGCCGACCTCGACGGGCAGAAGATCTCAGCCAGCGTCGGCTCGGCCGGCCACGGAACGCTGGTACGGGCGCTCTCGCAGGCGGGCATCGACCCGAACACCGGTGTCGAGGTGCTCAATCAGCAGCCCCAGGTTGGTGCGTCCGCGCTGGAATCCGGCCAGGTACAGGCCCTTTCCCAGTTCGTCGCGTGGCCCGGACTGCTGGTGTACCAGGACAAGGCGAAGCTGCTGTACGACGGGGCAGAACGGAACTACCCGACGTTGCACGGAGTGGTGGTCCGCCGGGCGTACGCCGCCGAGCATCCCGAGGTGCTCGACGCGTTTCTGCAAGCCCAACTGGACGCCACGGACTACCTGAACTCCGAACCGTTGGCGGCCGCGCGCATCGTCGCCGAGGCCAGCGGCCTGCCGCAGGAGGTGGTGTACCTCTACAACGGCCCCGGCGGCACATCGTTCGACACCACGCTCAAGCCGTCGCTGGTGGAAGCGCTCGAAGGCGATGTGCCCTATCTCAAGTCGATCGGCGACTTCGCCGAGCTCGACGTCGCAGGCTTCGTCGAGGACGCGCCGCTTCGCAACGCGTTCCAGGAGCGCGGCCGCGACTACGACCTGGCGGTGTCATCGACCGCGAACCCGTCGGTGATCAGCGGCGCCGACCCGGTCTGCGACGCCCCGGTGGCCGACCCGGCCCAGGCCGGCGAGTTGTGGCTGGACGGTGCCGACACCACCCAGCCGGCCGCCAACCCGACCTGCCTTCTGAAGGCGGTCCGCGAGGCCACCGCACGCGGTGCGACCGTGCGCGCGGCCTACGTCGCCGACACCGAGTTCGGCACCCGGTGGTTCGCGGACAAGGCCATCTGGGTGCGTGACGGCCAGACCTTCCTGCCCTTCGCCACCCCGGCGGGCGCCCAGCGGTTCATCGACGCCCATCCGGGTACGGCCGCCGTCGACTACCAGCGGGCACTGGAGGGCGCGGCGTGACAACTGCCGACGCAACCAGCGCGCAACTGGTTCCTGACCGGCCGGGCACTGTTGTCGAGGCGCCGGCATCGGACCTGCCGACGGTCCGCCGGGAAGGCAGAGCAACGCAATGGCGCCGCAGGGGGATCCGGCTGACCTCGGTGCTGGCCGCCGTCGGGTTATGGCAGCTGTTGACAGCCAACGACATTCGGTTGTTTCTGCGCTTCGACACCCTGCCCACCGTCACCGAAGTCGCCGCGACGTTGGTGAACCGCATCGGCGGCCAGGAGTACTGGCTGGACCTCGGGCAGTCACTGATCCGCATCCTGACCGGGTTCGGACTGGCAGCGGCCGTCGGTGTCGTCACCGGCATCATGCTGGGCCGCTCCAAGGTGTTCTCCGATGTGTTCGGCCCGTTGACCGAACTGGCGCGCCCGATCCCGGCGATCGCGATGGTTCCGGTGGCCATCCTGTTGTTTCCCACCGATGAAGCCGGGATCGTGTTCATCACGTTCCTGGCGGCATATTTCCCGATCATGGTCAGCACCCGCCACGCCGTTCGCGCGTTGCCGACGATATGGGAGGACTCGGTGCGCACACTGGGCGGAAACCGGTGGGACGTGTTGGGCCGCGTGGTGTTGCCGGGCATCCTGCCGGGGCTCTTCGGCGGGCTCTCGGTCGGCATGGGAGTGGCCTGGATCTGTGTGATCTCGGCGGAGATGATCTCGGGCCGGCTCGGTGTCGGGTACCGCACCTGGCAGGCGTACACCGTGCTGAACTACGCCGACGTGTTCGTCGGCATCATCACGATCGGCGTGCTCGGTTTCGCCACCGCGGCCGCGGTCGAACTCATCGGGCGACGCGCTACCCGCTGGTTGCCGCGCGGCGAGGAGAACGGGCGATGACCGCCACGGCAGCGCCCACTTCGGTGCAAGGTATGCGGCTCGAACTCGACGACGTGCGGTTGTCCTACACCGGTGTGCCGGTCGTCGACGGCTTACGCCTGACCGTCCAGCCGGGCGAAATCCTGGTGCTGACCGGGCCGTCCGGGTGCGGCAAGTCCACCGTGCTGCGTGCCCTGGCCGGTCTGCTGACACCCGCCGCCGGCCGGGTGCTCGCCGACGGGGCCGAGGTCACCACCACCTCGCGCGACCGCGGAATGGTGTTCCAGGACAGCGCGCTGTTGCCGTGGCGATCGGTGCGATCCAACATCGAATTGGCGCTCGCACTGCGCGGGACACCCCGTGGAGGCCGACGTGAGCGCGCCGAACGCTGGATCGACGAGGTCGGGCTGGGTGGATACGCGGACTACCTGCCCAAGAGCCTGTCGGGCGGAATGCGTCAACGGGTGCAGCTGGCGCGGGGGCTTGCCGGCGCGCCGCGCGCGGTGATGATGGACGAACCGTTCGCCGCGTTGGACACCCAGACGCGGGCCGCCATGCAGCGCCTGCTGATCGACACCTGGTGCGCCCACCCGACGACCATCGTGTTCGTCACCCACGACGTCGACGAGGCGTTGATCCTCGGCGACCGGGTGGCGGTGCTCGGTCGGGTCGGCCAGCCGTTGCGCGCTCTGCTCGAGGTGCCCGAGCCGCGCTCCACGACCGTGGACCGCGGTGCTTTACGCACAGAAATCATTGCAGCCCTGAACAACTCATGATGCAGATACCTTCCCTCGATGACACCATCCGGCTCGACTGCGACGTGCTGGTGATCGGCGGCGGCACCGCGGGCACCATGGCTGCGCTCACCGCCGCCGAGCACGGCGCGCAGGTGTTACTGCTGGAAAAGGCGCACGTGCGGCATTCCGGTGCGTTGGCGATGGGAATGGACGGAGTGAACAACGCCGTCATCCCCGGCAAAGCCACCCCCGAGGACTACGTGGCCGAGATCACCCGCGCCAACGACGGAATCGTCAATCAGCGCACCGTGTATCAGACCGCGACGCGTGGTTTCGCGATGGTGCAGCGGCTGGAACGCTACGGGGTCAAGTTCGAGAAGGACGAGCACGGCGAATACGCCGTGCGCCGGGTCCACCGGTCGGGTTCGTACGTGCTGCCGATGCCGGAGGGCAAGGACGTCAAGAAGGCCCTCTACCGCGTGCTGCGGCAACGCTCGATGCGTGAGAGGATCCGCATCGAGAACCGGTTGATGCCGGTGCGGGTGCTCACCGCCGACACCGGGAGGGCCGTCGGCGCCGCCGCGTTCAACACTCGCACCGGGGAATTCGTCGCCGTCGCGGCCAAGGCGGTGATCCTGGCCACCGGAGCGTGCGGGCGACTGGGCCTGCCCGCCTCGGGCTATCTGTACGGCACGTACGAGAACCCGACCAACGCCGGCGACGGATACTCGATGGCCTATTACGCCGGCGCCGAACTGTCCGGCATCGAGTGCTTCCAGGTGAACCCGTTGATCAAGGACTACAACGGGCCTGCTTGCGCGTACGTGGCCAACCCGTTCGGCGGCTACCAAGTGAACGCGTTGGGGGAGCGGTTCGTCGACTCAGACTACTGGTCGGGCCAGATGATGGCCGAGGTGAAGCGGGAGATCGAATCTGCCCGCGGCCCAATCTATCTGAAGGTCTCGCACCTGCCCGACGAGACGGTGACGGCATTGGAGAACATCCTGCACACCACCGAACGGCCCACTCGCGGGACGTTTCACGCCAACCGCGGACACGACTATCGCACCCACGACGTGGAGATGCACATCTCCGAGATCGGGCTGTGCAGCGGGCATTCGGCCTCCGGGGTTTGGGTCGACGAACACGCCCGCACCACCGTGCCGGGACTTTACGCGGCCGGTGACCTGGCCTGCGTGCCGCACAACTACATGATCGGCGCGTTCGTCTACGGCGATCTCGCCGGCGCGCACGCGGCGTCGACGCTGCCCGGTGTGACCGCACCGCGGACCCTGCCGCGCGATCAGCTCAACGAGGCCCACGAGCTCATCTACCGTCCGCTGCGCCATCCCGACGGCCCGCCGCAGCCCCAGGTCGAATACAAGCTGCGCCGCTTCGTCAACGATTATGTGGCGCCGCCGAAGACGGCGTCGAAGTTGTCGATCGCCGTCGCGACGTTCGAGAGGATGCGCACCGAGATCGCGGAGATGGGCGCGCGGACACCACACGAGCTGATGCGCGCAGTCGAGGTGTCGTTCATCAGGGACTGCGCAGAGATGGCCGCCCGTTCGTCACTGACCCGCACCGAGTCGAGGTGGGGGCTCTATCACGACCGGGCGGATCTTCCCGAGCGCGACGACCAGAACTGGCGCTACCACCTCAACCTGCACAAGGCGGCCGACGGCACGATGGCGTTTCTGAAGCGGCCGGTAGCGCCGTATTTCGTCCCGGTGCCCGAGTTCGAGCACCTTCCGTCGGACGCGGCCGCGGCAGCCGTGCAGCAGCCGCTTTCCGCTGTGGGGCGCGCGCCCGCCGCGACCACCACCAGGGTGCGTGCACCGTCGGGGCCGCCGCCGTCGCCGCGGATCGCCGCGGTGCTGGCCTTGGAGTCTCCGATGCTGCCGGACCTGCTCGACTTCTTGACCGACCCGGATCGCGACGTCCGGCGAACGGCCGTGCGCACCCTGACCGAGCATCTGCCCGAGGGTTACGGGTCGGCTCTGCTGACCGCGCTCGGCGACGACGACCCCGAGGTGCGACGGGAGGCGGCCGCCGGGGTGCGTGAGCTCGTCGAGGTCCTTCCTGATCCGGAAAACCTTGCCAAGCACCTGCATTCGCCCGATGCTGTCGTGCGCGCGGCAGCGGTGCATGTGCTCGCGTCCTGCAGGGCCGGCGAGCCCGGCCAGTACCGGCAGGCGCTTCATGACACCGATCACCGGGTCCGCATCGAAGCGGTACGCGCTGTGGTATCCGTCGACGATGTGGACGGTGTGAGCGCCGCCGCCCGCGATGACAACCGTGAGGTCCGCATTGCGGTCGCAAAGGGCCTGGCGACCCTGCGCGCCGGCGCCGACACCGTTCGTGCGCTTCTCGCCGACGCCGACCCGCTGGTCCGGGCGGCTGCGCTGGCGGCGTTGGGAGCCATCGGATGCGGCGACGGCGATGTCCCCGAAGTGCGACTCGCGCTGGAGGAGCCCGCCTGGCAGGTGCGGGAGGGCGCGGCCAAGGCGCTTGCGGGTGCGTCGCCCACGGTCGCCGTGCCCGCGCTGTCGCGGGCACTGGCCGACCGGCACCTCGACGTGCGCAAGGCCGCCGTGCTGAGCTTGACGCGCTGGGCGGCCTCAGAACCGGCCGCGCGCGACGCGCTCGGCCAGGCGTTGGACGACAGCGATGCCGACGTGCGCGCATACGCGCGGCGAGCGTTGACGTTGACCTAGTGGCCGTGGCCGTGTGCTGACTGGTGTTCCGGCGCGGGCAGATTCAACGTCGTGGTGACGGGGGCGTCCGCGGCGGGCGGTCGGGGCGAATAACTGATTCCGTTGGGTTCACGGCCGACGGGGATCGTCGCCGACACCGACAGGTCGTCCAAGTCGATCGCCGACACCGTGTCGTCGAACGTGTTGGTCACCCACGCCCGCGTCGCGTCGGTGTCGATCACCACACCGTGCGGCCCGGAACCCGCGTCGACCGTGCCCCGCGGGAGCATCGCCTCGGTGTCGATCACCGACACGGTCCGGCCCGGCGCGTCGACGGTTCCCTGATCGGCGCTCAGCACCGAGCCTTCATCCGGAGTCAGGTACAGCTGCACCGGCGGGGTGGGAACGTCGGTGCTGCCCACCACCTTTTTTGTCATGAGGTCGACCTTCACCACGGCCGGGGGTTCGGTGACGCTGCTGTACGCATAGCGGCCGTCGGCGGTGACCGCGACCTGTAGCGGTTCGCTGCCCACCGGCACGGACCCCCGCAGCGCGTCGGTCGCCGGATCGATCAGATCGAGCCTGCCTGCCATGGTGTTGGCCACCACGATCACCGAACCGTCTGCCGCCGCCCGCAGCCCGTGCGGCATGCCGCCGAGGTCAATAGTGGTGACCGGCGTCAACGCCGCACTTTGATAGACCGATACCGTGCCGTCTCCGGCGTTGGTCACATACACCTTGCCGTTGGGCGCCTCGATCACATGCGCGGGGCCCGGCCCGGTGTCGGCGAACGCGTGGACCGCGTACGCGGCGGTGTCGATGGCGACGACCCTGTTGGTGCTGCCGCTCACCGCGTAGGCGATGTCGCCATCGGAACCCAACTGGACGTTGTGCGGCGACTGGATGCCTTCGAGCGTGCTGACGACGGCGTCGGTGGCCGCATCGACGACGCTGAGGCTGTCCGCACCCTCGTTGGCGACCCACACGGCGCCGGTCACCGGACCCGGTTCGGTGCGCTCGGCGCTGTCGCCGGTGCCGTCGGCGCACGCCGCGACCATTCCTGTGACCAGCAGGGCAACCGACATCACGGCGAATCGCGACCGCACGGGAAATCATCTCCTCCGGCTCGCTGCGAGCATGGCCCAGCAGGCGGTGAAGCGCTAGGGGCTGCAGTCGTCGCGGAAGGGGACCAATGTCCCTACCGGGGATGGTGACCGCTGCGTTATCTGATCTTGTGTTACGAATTCCCGGCACCGCGTTGGGTGTCCTGATCGGCGTGGTCGCGCTCGTGCTCGCCGTGGTGGCCGCCGGCACCGGTCAGCAGACCGAACACCAGATCGCCGACCCGCCGACCACGGAGTCCGGTGGGGTGCTCACCGTCGACGTCGTGCTCGACGAGATGCGGGTGCGCCCGGACACCGTCGAGGTGCCCGAGGGCACCCGGTTGGTGCTGCGGGTGACCAACCGCGAGGCGATGGTGCACGACCTGCAGCTAGACAGCGGTGAGCGCACCCCTCGTCTGCGCCGAGGGCAGACCGCGCTCCTGGACGTCGGGCCGGTCTACACCGATCGCGAGGCGTGGTGCGCGGTGGCGGGTCACCGCGCCGCGGGGATGACCATGTCGATCCGGGTCCAGGGCGCACACCACCATGCTCCGGAGACCGACGCCTCCGACGTTCCCGGCGTGCTGGATCTGGCGGCCGACCCGTCGCCGGGATGGGTGGCGCGCGACGCCGCGCTCGAGCCGGCGACGGGAAGCGTGCATCGCATCGAATTGCGCGCCGTGAACCGGGAATTGGAAGTCGCGCCAGGACGCCAGGAACAGCGATGGACGTTCGCCGGCTCGGCACCCGGGCCAACGCTGCGCGGCCGGGTGGGCGACCGGTTCGAGATCACGTTGATCAACGACACCGAGATGGGTCACGGCATCGATTTCCATGCCGGAGCGCTGGCCCCCGACGGGCCGATGCGCACCATCGATCCGGGCGAGCGACTCGTGTACCGGTTCACCGCGCACCGCGCCGGCGCCTGGCTTTACCACTGCAGCACGATGCCGATGTCTCAGCACATCGCCAACGGCATGTACGGCGCGGTGATCATCGACCCGCCCGGGCTGCCCGAGGTGGACCGGGAGTACGCGCTGGTGTCCGCCCAGCTCTATCTCGGTGAGCCCGGCGGGCAGGAGCAGGTCGACAAGATCAACGCCGACCAACCCGACGGCTGGATGTTCAACGGCATGGCGGCTCAGTACGACCACGCGCCGCTGCGGGCGCACACGGGTGAGCGGGTCCGGATCTGGGTCGTCAACGCGGGACCCGGCGGCAGCACCGCCTTTCACGTCGTCGGCGGCCAGTTCGACACCGTCTACCGCGAAGGCGCCTGGGTGCTGGGCCCCGACGCGCGGTCCGGCGGCGCGCAGGTGCTGGATCTGGCGCCCGCCCAAGGCGGTTTCGTCGAGCTGAGCTTTCCCGAGGCCGGCCACTACCCGTTCGTCGATCACGACATGCGCCACGCCGAGGGCGGCGCGCACGGTGTCATCGAGGTGACGGACCGGCCATGATCGACATCTGGACCGTGGTGCGGTTTCTTCATGTGGTGGGGGCCATCGTGTGGGTCGGTGGTCAGCTGACGGTGACCCTGATCGTGTTGCCGCCCGCCTACCGGTTGCTCAGCGTGCCCGACCGGGCGCAGGTGCTGCGCAACGTCGGCCGGCGGTTCGCGCTCGTCACGTTCGCCGTGTTCCTGCCCGTGCAGATCACCACCGGGGTCCTGCTGGCCGTCCGGCACGGCGTCACGTGGGCCTCGCTGTCCGAACCCGGATACGGCCGGGTGCTCATCGTGAAGGTGCTGTTGTTCGCCGCGGTGATGGTGGCGGCCTCCCTGCACGGTATGGCGCAGGCGCGCCGACGGCCCAGCGCGGCCAGAACCGCTTCGATCGCCTCGCTGATCGGCTCGCTGGGCGTCGTGCTTCTCGCCACCGCGCTGGTGGAGGGCGGTTAGGGTCGACGCGAGATGGCGAAGCGCACGGCGGTGCCGACACCGCGGGAATCGGGAGTGCACAAGGCCGTACGAACCCTGCACCCCGGTTACTTCGCACTGGTGATGGCCACCGGCATCGTGTCGATCGCGATGCAGTACCACCACGCGGATACCGTTTCGGTGGCGCTGCTGTGGCTCACCTGTGCCGCCTACGGCGTTCTCGTCGCGTTGAGCGCGGTGCGGATCGCCGCATTCCGCGCGGACTTCGCGGCCGACCTGGCCGACCCACGCCGGGGGTTCGGCATGTTCACGTTCGTCGCCGCCACCAATGTGCTCGGCACCCGGCTGGCCCTCGACGCCCATTACCGGGCGGCGCTCATCCTGCTTGTCGTCGCAGTGGTGGCCTGGGTGATCCTCGGCTACGTCGTGCCGTGGACAGCGGTACTGGGCCACCGGCCGCGCCCCACCCTGCACGTCGCGAACGGCGCGTGGTTCATCTGGGTGGTCGCCAGCCAGTCCGTCGCGGTGCTGGCGGCCGTGCTGCAGCCCGAACTCACTTCTGGCCGACGGGAACTGGCGCTGATCGCGGTCTTCTCCTGGTCGGTCGGGGTGTTCCTGTACGCGGTGGTCGCCGTGCTGGTCGTCGTCCGGATGCTGATGTACCCGTTCGAGCCCGCCGATCTGACCCCGCCGTACTGGGTCGCCATGGGCGCCACCGCGATCACCGTGCTGGCCGGTGCCAGGATCGTCGAGATGGCCGACGCCCCAATGGTTGCGGCCACCCGCGGCCTTATCGCGGGCGCGTCGGTGACGTTCTGGGCGTTCGGCAGCTGGCTGATTCCGCCACTGCTCGCGGGCGGCGTCTGGCGGCACGTGGTCCACCGGGTCCCGTTGCGCTACGACCCGACGTTGTGGAGCATCGTGTTCCCACTGGGCATGTACGGCGTGGGTGCGCTGTACCTCGGGCAGGCCGACCACCTGCCGATCGTGAGGGCCATCGGAGACGTCGAGATCTGGATCGCGCTGGCGGCGTGGGCGTGCATCTTCCTCGCGATGGCCTATCACCTGATGACCACCGTCCGGCCACGGGCAGAGGTCAGATGAATCAAGCGGCACAGTGGTTTTCACCAAAACGGTACTGACTTCGGCATTCGGTGGTTGTCTGGAGCCGTGAACACGGCGACAACGCCGGACGCCGGCGCACGACGAACGGTCAACCTGGCGCTGGCCACCTGGGTCTCCGCCATCAACTTCTGGGCCTGGAACATGATCGGCCCGCTGTCCACGCTGTACGCCGGGGACCTCTCGCTGAGCAGCGCCGAGGCGTCCGTGCTCGTGGCGACACCGATACTGGTCGGATCGCTCGGCCGGATCGTCATCGGCTCGCTCACCGACCGATTCGGTGGGCGCGTGATGTTCATCGCGATCTCGCTGGCGTCGATCATCCCGGTGCTCGCGGTCGGCGCGGCAGGGGCGGCCGGTTCCTATCCGGGATTGCTGGTGTGCGGCTTCTTCCTCGGTATCGCCGGAACGATCTTCGCCGTCGGCATACCCTTCGCGAACAACTGGTACCCGGCCTCGCGGCGCGGCTTCGCGACGGGCGTGTTCGGGATGGGCATGGTCGGCACCGCGCTGTCGGCGTTCTTCACCCCGCGCTTCGTCGGCTGGTTCGGGCTGTTCCCAACCCACGTCATCATCGCGGTGGTGTTGGCGCTGACCGCGGTGCTGTGCCTGGTGGCGATGCAAAACTCACCGACGTTCGTCCCGAACACCGACAAGGTGCTGCCGAAGCTGGCGGCGGCCGCGAAGCTACGCGTCACGTGGGAGATGTCGTTCTTGTATGCGGTGGTCTTCGGTGGCTTCGTCGCATTCAGCAACTATCTACCCACCTATATCAAGACCATCTATCACTTCTCGGCCGTCGACGCGGGCGCCCGTACGGCCGGCTTCGCGCTCGCCGCGGTGCTGGCTCGACCCGTCGGCGGCGCGCTCGCGGACAGGTTCGCGCCGAAGTACGTGGTGTTGGCGTCCTTCGCGGGCACCGCCCTGCTGGCCTTCATCGCGGTGTTCCAACCGCCGCCGGACGTGTGGTCGGCGGCGACGTTCATCACGCTGGCGGTCTTCCTCGGCGTCGGCACCGGCGGGGTGTTCGCCTGGGTCGCCCTGCGCTCACCCGCTCGGTCGGTGGGCTCGGTCACCGGCATCGTCGCGGCCGCGGGCGGACTGGGCGGTTACTTCCCGCCGCTGGTGATGGGCGCCAGCTATGACCCGGTCGACAACGACTACACGATAGGGCTGCTGCTGCTCGTGGCCACCGCGCTGGTGGCATTTGCGTACACGGCACTGCGGCTACACGCGCACGAATCCACGGCCGTTCGCGAGGAGTCCACGCCATGACCACCACACCGCCGCGCACGGGCGGCCGGATCGAGGAACTGCTTGAGCGCAGCGGCCGCTTCTTCACCCCCGGCGAGATCTCGGAGGACGGGCGCACGGTCATCCGGCGCGGTGGCCGCCGAGGTGACGTCTTCTACCGCGACCGGTGGAGCCACGACAAGATCGTCCGGTCCACCCACGGCGTCAACTGCACGGGCTCGTGCTCCTGGAAGGTCTACGTCAAGGAAGGGATCATCACCTGGGAGACCCAGGAGACCGACTATCCCTCCGTGGGCCCGGACCGGCCGGAGTACGAACCGCGCGGGTGTCCGCGCGGGGCTGCGTTCTCCTGGTACACGTATTCGCCCACCCGGGTTCGCTATCCGTACGCCCGCGGGGTGCTCGTCGAGATGTACCGGGAAGCCAAGGCCCGGCTGCGTGATCCGGTGGCGGCCTGGGCCGACATTCAGGCCGATCCCGAGCGGCGACGGCGTTA
Organism: Mycolicibacterium elephantis DSM 44368; assembly: GCF_004014805.1. Taxonomy (GTDB): domain Bacteria; phylum Actinomycetota; class Actinomycetes; order Mycobacteriales; family Mycobacteriaceae; genus Mycobacterium; species Mycobacterium elephantis. The sequence continues at coordinate 97,470 of NZ_ATDN01000089.1, read as the reverse complement.
TCAACGGGCCCGCGGGATGGGTGGCCTCGTGCGGATCGGTTGGGCCGAGGCCGCGGAGATGATCGCCGCTGCCCACGTGCACACGATCAAACGCTACGGTCCCGACCGGGTCGCCGGCTTCTCGCCGATCCCGGCGATGTCGATGGTGTCGTTCGCGGCGGGGTCACGCTTCATCGAGTTGATCGGCGGCGTGATGACGTCGTTCTACGACTGGTATGCGGACCTTCCGGTGGCCTCCCCGCAGGTCTTCGGTGACCAGACCGACGTGCCGGAGTCCGGCGACTGGTGGGACGCGTCGTATCTGATGATGTGGGGCTCCAACGTCCCGGTGACCCGCACCCCCGACGCGCACTGGATGGCCGAAGTGCGTTATCGCGGTACGAAAGTCGTGACGGTCAGCCCGGACTACGCCGACAACACCAAGTTCGCCGACGAGTGGATGCCGTGCGCCGCCGGCACCGACGGGGCGCTGGCCATGGCGATGGGGCACGTGATCCTCACGGAATGCTATGTGCGCAACCGTGTCCCGTTCTTCGTCGACTATGCCCGCCAGTACACGGACCTGCCGTTCCTGGTGAAGCTCGAGGAGCGTGACGGCGCACTGGTGCCCGGCAAGAACCTCACCGCGGCCGACCTTGGCGCGGAGTTCGCCGAACAGGAGAACGCGGCGTTCAAGCCGGCGCTGCTCGACGGCGCCACCGACACCGTCACCGTTCCGCACGGTTCGCTCGGCTTCCGCTTCGGTGAGGACGGGGTGGGCAAGTGGAACCTCGACCTCGGTGAGTTGGCGCCGGCGTTGACCGTCGCTCCGCCGCCGGGCCGGCAGGGTGAGGTCGCGGAGGTGGTGCTGCCGCGGTTCGACGGCATCGACGGCCAGGGCGCCACGCTGACCCGTGGCGTGCCGGTGCGCCGGGTGGGTGAGCACCTGGTGTGCACGGTGTTCGACCTGATGCTGGCCCAGTACGGGGTGACGCGGCCGGGGCTGCCGGGGGAGTGGCCCGCCGGCTACGGCGACGCCGCCCACCCCTACACGCCGGCGTGGCAGGAGCCGATCACCGGAGTGTCTGCGGCGCAAGCGATCCGGGTGGCCAAGGAGTTCGCCCGCAACGCCGAGGAATCCGGTGGGCGTTCGATGATCATCATGGGCGCGGGAATCTGCCAGTGGTTCCACGGCGACGCGACCTACCGCGCGGTGCTGGCCATGCTGCTGCTGACCGGGTCGATGGGACGCAACGGCGGCGGGTGGGCGCACTACGTCGGACAGGAGAAGTGCCGGCCGGTCACCGGCTGGGCGACGATGGCGATGGCCACCGACTGGTCGCGCCCGCCGCGCCAGGTGCCGGGCACGTCGTTCTGGTACGTCCACACCGACCAGTGGCGCTATGACGGTTACCGCGCCGACGCGCTGGCCAGCCCGACGGCGCGCGGACGGTTCCGCGACCGCCACACGATGGACGTGTTGGCCTCCGCGACCGCGATGGGATGGAGCCCGTTCTATCCGCAGTTCGACCGGTCCAGCCTGGACGTGGCCGACGACGCGCGCGAGGCCGGCCAGGACATCGGTGAGTACGTCGGGCAGCAGCTGGCGTCGGGCGGGCTCAAGCTGGCCGTCACCGACCCGGACAATCCGGCGAACTGGCCGCGGGTGCTCAGTGTGTGGCGGTCCAACCTGCTCGGCTCGTCGAGCAAAGGCAACGAGTACTTCCTGCGCCACCTGCTCGGCACCGATTCGAACCTCCAGGCCGATCCCGCGCCGGATCACCTGCGGCCCAACGGCGTTACCTGCACCGACGAGATTCCCGAGGGCAAGCTGGACCTGCTGATGTCCATCGACTTCCGGATGACGTCGACCACCCTGCTCTCGGACGTGGTGTTGCCCGCGGCCACCTGGTATGAGAAGTACGACCTGTCGAGCACCGACATGCACCCCTACGTGCACGCGTTCAGCCCGGCGATCGACCCACCGTGGGAGACCAGGTCAGACTACGAGGCGTTCGGCGCGATCACCCGGGCGTTCAGCGCGCTGGCGGTCAAACACCTCGGCAAGCGCACCGACGTGGTGATGAGCGCACTGCAACATGACACCCCGGGTGCGATGTCCTATCCCGGTGGGACCGAGCATGATTGGCGGACGACCGGACATACCCCGGTGCCCGGCAAGACGATGGGCCCGCTGGCGGTGGTGGAGCGTGACTACCCGGCGATCATCGACAAGTGGCTGACGTTGGGGCCGCTGGTGGACCGCCTCGGGATGACCACCAAGGGCGTCACGTTCCACCCGGACAAGGAGGTGGACGAGCTCGCCGCCAAGTTCGGCGTGATGAATTCCGGTGTGGCCGAGGGCCGCCCGGCGATCAACTCCGCCGAGCGGATGGCCGAGGCGATACTGGCTCTCTCGGGCACCACCAACGGCCGTCTGGCCGTCGAGGGCTTCCGCGACCTGGAACGACGCACCGGCCGGCCGCTGGCGCATCTGGCGGAGGGCAGCGAAGAACGCCGAATCACCTTCGCCGACACCCAGGCCCGCCCGGTGCCGGTGATCACCAGTCCGGAGTGGTCGGGTAGTGAGACCGGCGGTCGCCGCTACGCGCCGTTCAGCGTCAACATCGAGGAACTCAAACCGTTTCACACGCTGACCGGTCGTATGCACTTCTACCTCGATCACGACTGGCTCGAAGAACTCGGCGAACAGTTGCCGATCTACCGGCCACCGCTGGACATGCACCGCCTGTTCGGGGAGCCGCAGGTGGGTTCGGAAGGGGTGGGCCTGACGGTGCGCTACCTGACCCCGCATTCCAAGTGGTCGATCCACTCCGAGTATCAGGACAACCTGCTGATGCTGTCGCTGTCCCGCGGCGGACCGACGATGTGGATGAGCCCGGGCGACGCCGCCAAGATCGGGGTGGCGGACAACGACTGGGTGGAAGCCGTCAACCGCAACGGTGTTCTGGTGTGTCGGGCGATCGTCAGCCACCGGATGCCCGACGGTGTCGTCTTCGTCTACCACGTGCAGGAACGCACCATCGACGTGCCGCTGACCGAGACCACCGGCAAGCGCGGCGGGATCCACAACTCGCTGACCCGGCTGCTCATCAAACCGAGCCACCTGGCCGGCGGTTACGCGCAGAACGCGTTCGCGTTCAACTATCTCGGCCCGACCGGCAATCAGCGCGACGAGGTGACCGTGGTGCGGCGGCGAAGCCAGGAGGTGGTCTTCTCATGAAGGTCATGGCGCAGATGGCCATGGTGATGAACCTGGACAAATGCATTGGGTGCCATACCTGTTCGGTGACCTGTAAACAGGCCTGGACCAACCGGCCCGGCACCGAGTACGTGTGGTTCAACAACGTGGAAACCCGGCCGGGACAAGGCTATCCGCGGCAGTACGAGGATCAGGAACGCTGGCGCGGCGGGTGGATCCGCGACCGCAAGGGCAGGCTGCGGCTGCGTGACGGGGGACGGCTGTCGAAACTGCTGCGGATCTTCGCCAACCCGAAGATGCCGAACATCTCGGACTATTACGAGCCGTGGACCTACGACTACGACAACCTGATGTCGGCGCCGCTGTCGGATCAGATGCCGGTGGCACCGCCGCGCAGCCTGATCAGCGGTGAGCCGATGGACATCTCGTGGTCGGCCAACTGGGACGACGACCTGGGCGGCTCACCGGAGATCGTGCCCGGCGACCCGGTGCTCAAGCAGGTCAGCGATGAGGTGAAGCTCCAACTGGAGCAGACGTTCATGTTCTTCCTGCCGCGCATCTGCGAGCACTGCCTGAACCCGTCGTGCGTGGCGTCGTGCCCGTCGGGCGCGATGTACAAGCGCACCGAGGACGGCATTGTGCTGGTCGACCAGGACCGCTGCCGGGGCTGGCGGATGTGCGTGTCGGGTTGCCCGTACAAGAAGATGTACTTCAACCACAAGACCGGCAAGGCCGAGAAGTGCACATTCTGTTATCCGCGGATCGAGGTCGGGCTGCCGACGGTGTGCTCGGAGACGTGCGTGGGCCGGCTGCGCTACCTGGGTGTGGTGCTCTACGACGTCGACCGGGTGCTGGAAGCAGCGACGGTGGAACGCGACACCGACCTGTACGAGGCGCAGAAGTCGATCCTGCTGGACCCGCACGACCCCCAGGTGATCGCCGGCGCGCACGCCGAGGGCATCTCCGACGAGTGGATCGAGGCCGCGCAACGCTCACCGGTGTATGCGCTGATCCACACCTATCAGGTTGCGCTGCCGCTGCATCCGGAGTACCGCACGATGCCGATGGTGTGGTACATCCCACCGTTGTCACCGGTCGTCGACGCGATCGCCCGCGACGGGCACGACGGTGAGGAACTCGGCAACCTGTTCGGCGCGCTGCACGCCCTGCGCATCCCGATGCAGTATCTGGCCGGCCTGTTCACCGCGGGCGACACCGACGCCGTCGAGGGTGTGCTGCGCCGCCTGGCGGCGATGCGCTCCTACATGCGCGACATCAACCTGGGCCGAGAAACCCAGCCGCACATCCCGGAATCGGTCGGAATGACCGAGGAACAGATGTACAAGATGTACCGGCTGCTGGCGTTGGCGAAATATGAAGAGCGCTATGTCATTCCGACCGCCTACGCCATCGACCAGCAGCACCCGCCGGAGGAGACCGGATGCTCGCTGTCGTTCGAGGGCGGTCCGGGGATGTATGAATCGGGCCCGTTCGGGGAGGCCAGCGGCGGGCCGGTGCCGGTGGCCGTCGAAACGTTCCACGCCCTGCACCACCGCCAGACCAGCGACGGCATGGCGGCCAACGCCGAGCGCACGTCCCGGGTCAACCTGCTCAACTGGGACGGCCGCGGCGTACCGACGGGCTTGTTCCCCGACGAGGGAGCCGCCAAATGAAACTGCGGGGCCGCAAATCGAATTCGGTGCCGCTGGCCGACCGTCTGGTGTGGCAGGCGGCGTCGTTGCTGCTGTGCTATCCCGACGACGGCTGTGCGGGCCGCCTGGACACCGTCGACGAACTGCTGGCGCACATCGGCGAACCGGCGGCGACACTGCTCGGCCGCACCGCCGCGGCGCTGCGTGCCAGTGACTGGGCGAGCGCGGCGGCCCGCTACGTCGAAACCTTCGACCTGCGGCGCGCTTCGACGATGTATCTGACCTACTGGACCGCCGGTGACACCCGTAACCGCGGTCACCACATGCTGGCGTTCAACGCCGCCTACCGCGAAGCCGGGGTGCCGCCGCCCCGCGGGGAGGCGCCCGACTACCTGCCGGTGGTGCTGGAGTTCGCCGCGACCGTCGACCCGCCGGCCGGGCGCCGGCTGCTGATGGACCACCGCGTCCCGATCGACGTGTTGTACTCGTCGCTCAACGACGCCGACTCGCCCTACGCACCCGCCGTCGCCGCGGTGTGTCACACGCTTCCCGAGCCCAGCGAGCAGGAGGCCCAGCGTGCCCGCCGGCTCGCCGAGGCCGGTCCACCGGCGGAAGCCGTCGGGCTGGAACCTTTCACGTTGACCGTTCCGCCCCGCCGGGCCGGTGTCGGTCGCGCCACCGAAGGAGCTCGCTGACATGACGGGTTGGGTGATCTTCTGGGACGTGGTGCCGTACGTGACGTTGGCGGTCGTCGCGGTCGGAACATGGTGGCGCTACCGGTACGACAAGTTCGGCTGGACCACGCGCTCGTCACAGCTCTACGAGTCGCGGCTGCTGCGCATCGGCAGCCCGATGTTTCACTTCGGGATCCTGGTCGTCATCGCCGGACACATCATCGGCCTGGTGATCCCCGAGTCGTGGACCGACCTGATCATGAGTGACCACGTCTACCACGTGCAGGCCATGGTGCTCGGCGCGATCGCGGGCATCACCACGCTCGGCGGCATCGCGCTGCTGGTGTACCGGCGCCGCACCACCGGGCCGGTGTTCTTGGCCACCACGGTCAACGACAAGGTGATGTACGCGGTGCTGGTGCTGGCCATCGTCGCCGGGCTGGCCTGTACGTTGATCGGCGCCACACCGGTCGGCGCCGAACACGACTACCGCGAATCGGTGTCGCCGTGGTTCCGGTCGATCTGGATTCTGCAGCCGCGCGGAGACCTGATGGTGCAGGCGCCGGTGTGGTTTCACATCCACGTGATGATTGCGATGGTGCTGTTCTGCCTGTGGCCGTTCACCCGGCTGGTGCACGTGTTCAGCGCGCCGATCGCCTATCTGTTCCGGCCTTACATCGTGTACCGCAGCCGCGACGTGGCTGGTAAGGGCGAGTTGGTGGGATCGCATCCGCAGCGCCGCGGATGGTGACCCTCCGCCTGGCGTGGGGGTCGAGGCAGGCGAAACGGCGCCGGAGTGTGCCGCAGCCCCACGTTCGCGAGCTTGCGCAGGTCGTTATTACTAGCAGATTTGGATAAACTCGCAGGCATGTCCGAAGGTCGTCGCGAAGATGTGCTGGCGACGCTGCGGGCGACAGATGAGCCGATGACCATCGTGGCGATCGCCGACGAGCTGGATGTGCACCCCAACACCGTCCGGTTCCACCTCGACACCCTGATCGCCGACGGCCGCATCGAGCGGGTGCAACCGGAGCGCCGCGGCCCCGGGCGTCCACCGCAGATGTTCCGCGCCGTGCACCGGATGGACCCCGGCGGGCCGCGGCGCTATCAGGAGCTCGCCGAAATCCTGGTGCTCAGCCTGGCCAATCAGCGCAACGCGGCGGCCAAGGCGGTCAGCGCGGGCCGCGCCTGGGCCCGCCGGATCACTGCGCACGACACCCGCACCGCGTCGAGCGCCCGACAGTCCGCCCGCTGGCTGGTCGATTTCCTCGACGAACTGGGCTTCGCGCCCCAGCTGCGCACGGTCAACGGTCAGCAGCAGGTGGGCTTGCGGCACTGCCCGTTCCTCGAGCTCGCCGACGGCGGGTCCGACGTCGTCTGCCCGGTTCACCTGGGGCTGATGCGCGGGGCGTTGGAGGCGTGGCACGCGCCCGTCACGGTAGAGAAGCTCGAACCGTTCGTCGAACCCGATCTGTGCCTGGCCCACCTGCGGGTCAACGACCTCGCCATTCGTGAGTGACTTTGTTCCCTTGTCGGCGTTTGCCCAGGCGGCGATGCTGAAAGCATGAACGCCCGCTTGCCGGATCATCGAACGATCCACACGGCCCTGTCGCTGGCTATCAGGGCGCCATCGATCCACAATTCTCAACCGTGGCGCTGGCGGGTGGGTGACGAATCGGTACATCTGGACGTCGACTTCGACCGGCGCCTGCCCAACACCGATCCCGACAGCCGTGACCTGCTGCTGAGCTGTGGCGCGACGCTGCACCACGCGGTGGTCGCGTTCGCCGCGCTGGGTTGGCAGGCCAAGGTGCACCGGCTGCCGAATCCGGCCCAGGCCGAGCATCTCGCCGCCATCGAACTGCACCGGCACACCCCGACCGAACTCGACGTGATGCTGGCCGCCGCGATCCCGCGGAGGCGCACCGATCGTCGCCTCTACAGCTGGTGGCCGGTGCCGGCGGCCGACATCACCCTGATGGGTTCGCGGGCGGCCCGCGCCGGCGTGATGCTGCGCCGGGTCGAGGCGTTGCCGAAACTGCAAAGCATCGTCGCGGAGGCGGCGTGGCGGCACTCCGTCGATCAGGACTACCTCACGGAACTGGCCACCTGGAGTGGGCGCTACGCGGCCGTTTCCGGCGTGCCGGCCCGCAGCATCCCGCCGTCGGACCCGCTGTCGCCGATACCCGGTCGGATGTTCGCCGGGCCCGCGCTGGCCCAACCCGAAGACGTCGACCCGACCGAAGACAGCGCGGTGGTGCTGGCGCTCGGCACGGAGGACGACACCCGGCTGGCCCGGCTACGTGCCGGTGAGGCAACCAGTCTGGTGCTGTTGACCGCGACGGCGTTGGGACTGGCGAGCTGTCCGATCACTGAACCGCTGGAGCTGCCCGAGACGCGAGAAGCCGTGCGAACCGACGTCTTCGGCGACAGCGGCTATCCCCAGATGTTGCTGCGGGTGGGGTGGGCACCGGTCAACGCCGACCCGCTTCCCGCGACACCGCGGCGCCCGCTGTCCGAGGTGGTCACCGGACTGGACGGCTCGGTATTCCGGTAACGCTCAGGCGGTGTCCAGGTCGATCACGACGTGCATGATCGGGCCGTCGAGGTGTCTGGTGCACGACAAGCCCGAGTCGGACATCATTTGCAGCATGAGGTGGTTCTCCGCGAGTACGTCGGCGACGAGGCGATGCAGGCCATTGTCTTTCGCGATCTGTCCGAGTCGCCGAAGCAATGCTGTTCCCACACCTCGCAGATGTTCGTTGTGCGCGACGACGACCGCTGTTTCGGCATCACCGGACTTCCTGCATCCGATGTAGTTGGCCACACCGAGCAGAACCGTTCCATCGAAGGCCCCCAGCGCATATCGGTCGCTGGATTCCCTGACGAGCGATATGGCCCAGCCCTTCAGATCCGCGGGACGCGGAGTGAAGAAACGCAAGTAGCACTCTTCGTCGGTGAGTGTTTCGTACAGGTCGACGACGGCTCCGGCGTCACGGGATTCCAGCCGGCGAAGCACGATTCGTGTCCCGTCGGACAGCGTCGAGTGCCAGCGCCGATCAACGGGCTGGCAGCTCATCGGGTGCCGACGCATGCTCGACAACCTTTCCTCGTCTGACCGGTGTCATCCGGCGCCGGGATGTGGCTGCTGGTTCTGCAGCCAATCAAGGTCGATCAGAACGGTATTGGTTGTGGCAGTCTGTGCACCGGAGTCTTTGGTCCCGCGTCTGTCGCCGATCGTCCCGAGGCTGTTTCGAGGCCTTTTGACCATCCGGCGAATGACCAATGGCTCCGGAATCTCCGAGTCAGCAACCCTAGCGTCTTAGCTGTACCCTCGCCCACAACGCCGGTATGAGCTAGGAGTTACTGCAAATGTCCGCCTCACCCAAGCATCACGGTGTTGTCGTCGCAGTCGACGGGTCATCCCCGTCGAAGCTGGCCGTTGAGTGGGCGGCGCGTGAAGCGTCGATGCGTAAGCTTCCGCTGACCCTCGTCCACGTGGTCCAGCTGCCCACGGTGCAGATGTGGCCTGAGATGTACATCCCGGCCGAGTTGATCACGCAACTCGAAAAGGACGGCCAAGCCATCCTGAGTGACGCCGAGAAGATCGCCCGCGACGCCATCGACGATTCGGCGGTCGAGGTGTCGACCGAAATGTTCACCGCCGACGTCCTTCCCACCCTGATCGACGTGTCCAAAGACGCCGAGATGATCGTGGTGGGCTGCCGCGGGCTCGGCGCGATCGGGCGGCGCTTGCTCGGATCGGTGAGCGCGGGTCTCATCCACCACGCCGGCTGTCCGGTCGCCGTGATTCACGACGAGGCCCCGCTGACGCCGGAGCAGGCCACGGCTCCGGTCGTCGTCGGCATCGACGGCTCTCCGGCCTCCGAGTCGGCGACGGCCATCGCCTTCGACGAAGCGTCCCGCCGCGGCGTGCCGCTGGTCGCCGTCCACGCCTGGAGCGACTTCGCGGTGGACGCGCTGCCCGGGGTCAACTGGACCGATGTGCAAACCGAGGCCGAGCAGGCCCTCGCCACAAGGCTTGCGGGATGGCAGGAGCGGTATCCCGATGTCACAGTCGAGCGCGTCGTGGTGCCCGACCGGCCCGCGCGGCAACTGCTCGAGCAGGCCGAGAAGGCACAGTTGACGGTTCTCGGCAACCGCGGTCGCGGTGGTTTCGCCAGGATGCTTCTGGGCTCCGTCAGCACGACGGTCGCCGAGTCCGCGCGGACGCCGGTGCTCGTCGCCCGCCCGGCGTGACCGCGGGGTTATTCCTCGTCAGGGGAGGGCCGGTTCAGTTTCGACACGAACACCGCCGCCTGGGTGCGACGCTGCATGCCGAGCTTGGCCAGCAGCCGTGACACGTAGTTCTTGACCGTCTTCTCGGCGAGGAACATGCGGGCGGCGATCTGCTTGTTCGTCAGTCCCTCGCCCAGCAGGTTCAGCAGCACTCGTTCCTGTTCGGTGAGCTCGGACAGCGGGTCCGCCTGCTGGGCCGATCCGCGGAGTTTGGCCATCAACGCCGCGGCCGCGCGGTTGTCGAGCAGTGACCGACCGGCGCCGACGTCTTTGACGGCCTTCGCCAGTTCCATGCCTTTGATGTCTTTGACGACATATCCGCTCGCACCGGCCAGGATCGCGTCCAGCATGGCTTCGTCGGAGGTGAACGAGGTCAGCATCAGACAGCGCAGATTGGGCAGGCGTGACAGAAGGTCGCGGCACAGTTCGATGCCGTTGCCGTCGGGCAACCGCACGTCGAGCACCGCAACATCGGGCTGCAACGCCGGTATTCGCGCCATCGCCTGCGCCACCGTTCCCGCCTCGCCGATGACCTCGAGCTCGGGATCCGAGTTGAGCAGGTCGATGAGCCCCCGCCGCACGACCTCGTGGTCGTCCACGAGAAAGACATTCACCATGTGAAGCCCTCCGAACTAGCGCCGACTGTCAACATCGCTCTCACAATACGTTCCGCGGGCTGCTAGTCAGCAATTTCGAGCACCTCGTCGATCGGTCGGCGCGGCGTCGGCGGCGGCGGGTCCTCCTGCGCCGGAGCCAGCCCGACCCGGATCAAGACCTGCGGTGTCGTGGTCTGGCCGATCAACGCGGAGACGATATCCCGGCTGGCCCAGAGCTCGGTGATGTGGCTCAGCGGGCACGTCGCCAAACCCGCCAACGTGGCTTCGAGCAAGATGGCCGAAAGCGTTTCGCCACACTCGAGCAGGCTTCCGCGGTCGTTGTCGTGTGTGGAGAGCACGAGGACCTTGGCCTGGTCATGCCCGAACTCCACCCGCCGATCCGCGTGCTGGACGCGCGGGAAGTCGCGCCCGATGTCCATGCGGTCCGCTTCGGAAGCGGACAGCAGCGCACTGTGCGGTACACCCTCTGCTGATTCGAACGGCCTTGTCCACCACTGCAGTTCGGACTGATATGAGGTGTCGTAGAGGCGCAGCGACTCGGTCAGGCGAGAGGCGTGCGCCAGTTCGGATCGGAGTTCATCGGCGATGACGTCCAGCCGTACCGCAGCCGAAGTCACCGAGTTGCGCAGCCGCGCCTCGATCGCCCCCCAGCCCGGCGGAGCCCCGAACGGCAACCGGTCGGTCCGGCGTTGCCGGATGGCATCCGCGCGGCGGTGGTGCTCCTCGGTGACGAGGTCCATCGGCGTGAAGTCGACCGAGGCCAGGTGCTGGGGATCGTCGGGATCGGGAAACCTGTCCACCTCGGCGTCCCAACCCGCCGCGGCCGACGCGACCCGTAGGTGGTCCAGGACGGCCCCGCAGCTGATGAGAGCCTCACGCTTGGAGTGATCGGCCGAGTAGAGGATGCGGTGCTTGTCGAGGAACAGGTGAAGTGCACCGTCCTCGGCGACCCAACGCCACGGCTGGCTGTTGTGCAGCGAAGGTGCCCGGCATGCCAATTCCACGACCTTCTTGATGACGTCGAGGTCCACGCGGGTGGTACCCATGGATAGAGCTTCGGGTATGTCACCGCGCAAGGCCAGGGTCGATGGTCACCACGTGGGGGACCAAGGGCCCTGGTACGACCGCATCGCAGCAGGGTGTCCTTGTGAAACACGGGGACCCTCGTCCTATCGGTACGGGACCTCCGGCCCTTCCGTCGCCTCGCCACGGGCACGACAGTTGACGTATGGAGCGCCTGAGCACACTCGATGCGGGTTTTCTTCAAGCCGAGGACTCCGACCCACACGTCAGCCTCGCGATCGGCGGCCTGTCGGCCATCGAAGGGCCCATGCCCGGTGACGAATCTCTCGCCGTCGGCCTCGGGCGACGCATGCTCGCGGTTCCCCGGCTCAGGCAACGTCTGCGCATTCACCCCCTTGATCTCGAACCACCTGAGTGGGTCGACGATCCCGACTTTGACCTGACCTACCACGTGCACCGCGCCGCGCTTCCAAGCCCGGGCGATGACGCGGCGCTGTTCCGGTTGGTCGCCCAGATCATGGAACGGCGGCTGGACCGCGAACGGCCCCTGTGGGAATGCTGGATCATCGAAGGCCTGTCCGACGACCGGTGGGCGATCCTGATGAAGATCCACCACTGTGTCGCCGACGGGATCGCGACCATGCAAATGCTCTCCAACCTCAGCGACGAGGGGAAGGGCGACACATTCGCATCGAAGATCCAGGCGGCCCGCGAGCAAGCCGGGCGGCCCAACCTCCTGCCCCGGCTCAGCCTCAATCCGCTTGACTGGGCGGTCGGCGCATGGCGGACGGCGAGCGCGGTCACCGGCGCCGCGACCCGGGTGTTCGGGGGAGCACTCGAAATCACCTCGAGCCTGGTGCGTCCGGCGGCGCCGTCCCCGTTCGTCGGGCCGCTGACCTCCAGGCGGCGGTACAGCGCGGTGCGCGTCTCGCTGGACGACGTGGCCAAGATCCGGGCGGCATTCGACGTGACGCTCAACGACGTTGCGCTGGCGGCTGTCACGGACAGTTACCGCCAGGGTCTTATTCGTCGCGGTGTGGAGCCCCGGCCCGATTCACTGCCGACGATGGTGCCGGTGTCGGCGCGTTCGAAGGACGCGATGGGCAAAGCCGACAACCGGGTTTCGCTGATGATCCCGAACCTTCCCGTCGATGAGTCGGATCCGATCGAGCAGCTGCGAGCCGTACATGAGCGGCTGACCACGGTGAAGGGCGGTGGCCAGCGTCAAGCGTCGTCGGTGTTCCTCGCGGCGACGAACGTTGTTCCGTTCCCCCTGACTGCCTGGACCGTTCGGGCCCTGACCCGATTGCCGCAGCGCGGTGTCGTGACTCTCGCGACCAACGTCCCCGGCCCTCGTCAACGGATGCGCATCATGGGACGAAAAGTGCTTCGGGTGTATCCGATTCCACCGATCGGGATCCGGCTGCGCACTGTCATCGCGATGTTGAGCTATGCCGACGACTTCATGTTCGGTATCACCGCGGACCACAGGGCGGTACCCGATGTCGACGACCTCGCGCGGGGCATCGAACAGGCCGTCGCGCGATTGGCGGCGTTGAGTCAGGACTTCGAAGAGCTGGCGTAGCCCACATCTCGGGAAGCCGTCCCGGCGCCTGCGATATTCACCGCGGTGACCTTGTACTCCGGGGTGTGGGTCGCGAGATCGCGTCCCGGCCCGGTGACGGCGTTCACCGGCACGGCCGGGTCGTGGAAGGTGGTGAAAACCGTTCCCGGCGGCATGCGGTCGCTGATGCGGCAGGGCAGCACGACTGCGCCGTACCTGCTCTGCACGGAGACCTCCGTGCCGTCGATCACGCCCAACCGCTGCGCGTCGTCCGGCGAGATCTCCAGCACCGCACCATCGGTCAACGCGGCGGTCGCCGCCCTTCCGGTCATCGTGCCGGCGTTGAACGCGTACAGTTCACGGCCGGTGATCAGCACCAGCGGATAGGTCTCGCTCGGTTGCTCGGCGCTCGGCCGATGATCGACGCGACGCAACGTCGCGCGCGCCCCGATCCCCGGGAACCGGTCGCGGTGCAGCAGCGACGTCCCCGGGTGGTCCTCGTCCAGGCAGGGCCACTGCAAACCACCGGGCCTGTCGAGCCGTTGATAGGCCATACCCGCACCGGCGGGCCAGAGGCGCCGGATCTCATCCCAGATGTCCTGTGCGCCCCGGTAGGAGAAGTGGCTGCCCCATCCGAAGGCGGCGGCGGCCTCGCAGAGGATGTCGGCGTCGGTCTTGACGATGCCCGGCGGGGAAACCGCGCGGCGGATCCGCTGAATACGGCGTTCGGAGTTCATGAACGTGCCGTCCTTCTCGAACGATGATGCGGCCGGGAGGAAGACCGTCGCGAAGCGCCGCGCCGTCTCGGTGAGAAAGAGATCCTGGACCACGAGCACCTCAAGCGCGGCGAGTGCCCGTTCCACCGACGGGGTCTGCGGCTGCGTGAGCAGAATGTCCCAGCCCACAACCCATAGCGCGTCAAGCCGGCCGTCCTCGGCGGCATCGAGCATCTCCATCGCATCGAGCCCGCGTATTTCGGGCACGGGCGCGCCCCATACCGCCGCGGCGCGATCGCGGCCATCGGCCAGCGCGATCATGCCGGTCAGATGGTGTGGCTCGCACCCCATGTGGGCCGAACCCTGCACATTGTTCTGTCCGCGAAGCGGATTGCACCCCGAACCGGGCTTGCCGACATTTCCGGTCAGCAGGGCCAGGTTGGCAAGACACATCACGGCGTCGGTGCCCTGGACATGCTCGGTGATCCCGAGGCCGTGGAAGAGCATGGACGGGCCCTGCCCGCCGTAGAGCCTGGCGGCCCGCCGCACGTCGGCGGGGTCCAACCCGGTGATCGACGAAACCCGTTCGGGGACATAGGCGGCGACAAAATCACGGAACGCTGGAAAGTCGTCGACGCGCTGGGCCACGAACGCCTCGTCGACAAGGTGCTCGTCGATGAGTGCAGCCGCGATGGAATTGAGTACCGCCACATTCGTTCCCGGACGGGGCCGCAGGTGCACGTCGGCGTAGCCGGCGAGTTCGATCCGGCGCGGATCGATGACGACGAGGTTGGCGCCACGCAGGGCGGCCTGCTTGATGCGCGCGCCGACAATCGGGTGAGCTTCCGTGGTATTGGACCCGCACACCACGATGGTGCGCGCGATCTCGATGTCGTCGAATGAGTTGGTCGCCGCGCCGGTACCGAACACCGCCTTGAGGCCGGCAGCGGACGGTGCGTGGCAGACCCGGGCGCAGCAATCCACGTTGTTGGTGCCGAGCACGACGCGCGCGAACTTCTGGGTGAGGTAGTTCTCCTCGTTGGTGGCTCGTGCCGAGCCCAGGACGCCGACCGCCGTCGGCCCGGCACGGTCGATGACGCGACGAAAACCGCGTACCGCGACGTCGATGGCTTCGTCCCAGCCGACAGGCACCCATTCCCCCGACGAGGTGCGCAGCATCGGGGTGGTGATCCGATCCTGCGAGGTGTTGAAACCGAAGCCGTACCTGCCCTTTACGCAGAGGTGACCGCGGTTGACCGGCGCATCACGGGCGGGAACGACCTCCACGATCCGGTTGTCGCGGCTGCCGACCATCATTTCGCATCCGACGCCGCAGTACGGGCAGGTGGTGCGGGTCCAACCGGTCGCCGACCCGGCTTGGATCACGCCCACGTCGGTGAGGGCGTCGGTCGGGCACGTGTCGACGCACGCGCCGCACGATACGCACGTGCTGTCCGCCAACGTGGTACCGGAGTCCGGGACGACGTGGGAGTCGGCGCCGCGACCGGCTATGCGCCAGGTGAATTGGCCCTGCACCTCGTCGCAGATCCGCACGCAGCGCCAGCACGAGATGCAGTGGTTGAGGTCGACGCGGATGTTGGGATGCGACGAATCCACTCGGTGGGGATCAGCCGCCCCCGTCGCCGACACGCCGTAGTGCGCGAGCATCCGGTGAAACGCGAGGCCGGGGTTCGTGGCGGCCGCGTCGGCTGGATAGTGGCGAACAAGCATGGCCAGCAGTGTTCTCCGCAACTCGCGCAGCTCGGTCGTCGTCGTCTGGACTGCCATGCCCTCGGACACCGGCGTGGTGCAGGCGGGCACGGGGCGGTCGGCGTCGTCGATCGTCACCACACACAACCGACAGGCTCCGGCCGGGGCGAGCCGCGGGTCGTGGCACAGCGCCGGGATGTCGATCCCGGCGCTTGCCGCCGCCTCCAGCACCGAAAGCCCGGGCGGACAGGACACGGTCGCACCGTCAATGGTCAAGCGCGGCATGACTCGAGATCCTGTCCGTAATAGGCCATCACGCTGCGGGCGAACTCGGCCAGCCCGGTGCCGTGACCGCACAGGCTCGTTGCCGCCAGTGCCCGTATCGTGGCCTGCCACTCGGCGTGTCCGGCCTCATCCAAATCTCCAGAGAACAGCTGCTCGACTCGCGCGGCGCCGACGCGGCATGGTGTGCAGGCGCCGCAGGACTCGTATGCGCCGAACCGAAACACGTGCCGTACGAGTTCGCCGATCGGCGTGGTGTCGTCGAACGCGACGATTCCCCCGTGGCCGACCTCGGCACCGATGTCTCGCAAGTCGTCGAAGGTGAAAGAAACGTCGAGCAGGTGGGGCGGGATGATCCCGGCCAGCGGGCCGCCGACGATCACACCCCTCAGGTGATCGTCGACGAGCCCACCGCCGAGGCCCTCAACTATCTCCCGCAGCGGGATGCTGAACTCGACCTCGTACAGCCCGGGTTTGCGGAACAGCGAGTTCAGTGACACCACCTTCGTGCCCGTGCTGGTGCCTGACCCGAGTCGGGCGTATGCGGTTCCGCCGTTGCGAAGGATCCACGGCACGGCGGCCAGTGTCTCCACGTTGTTCACGACTGTGGGCAATCCATTCAGCCCGTGTTGCGCGGGATACGGTGGGCGCGCGCGCACCATCGGGCGTCGTCCCTCGAGCGCATTGAGCAGAGCGGTCTCCTCGCCGCAGAGGTAGCTGCCCTTGCCCTCCACCACGGTGACCGTCAACGGCGGACCGTGCCCGAGAAGTGCGTCGCCGAGAATTCCGGCCGCTTCGGCCTCGGCCACGGCGGTGCGAACCGTGGCCAGCGCGCGCGGATACTCGCGGCGCACGTAGATGTATGCCCGCTCCGCGCCGACGGCGAGCGCGGCGATCGCCATCCCCTCGAGCACGGCGTGCGGGTCGTCCTCCAAGAGATACCGGTCGAGGTACGCACCGGGATCGCCTTCGTCCGCGTTGACCACGAGCACGCGTGGGCCGTCGGGTTGCGCGTGGGCGGCGCGCCATTTGCGGGCCGTTGGAAAGCCCGCCCCACCGCGGCCGCGAAGCCCTGACGTGTCGACTTCGCCCAGGACCGCGTCGGGTCCCGAGGACAGGGCCAGAGCAAGCCCCTCATATCCCGCATCCGCGCGGTAGTCACTCAGCCCCGGAGAAGGACCGCGGCTGATTCTGCCGAGTATCACCGCGGTGTCACAAGCGATTTCGACCGCGGGACGAGACAGATCGCCTGCGACGGCAGGACCCGCGAAGCAGCGCCCCAGGCAATAGACGCGAGGATCGGACGCTTGCGCCTCGGCCCAGCGCGCCGGGTTCCGCTGTCGGGCCACGAAGCACGCCGTGCCCTGACAACACTGCGTGCCGATGGCGACATCGGCAAGGTGATAGAAGGACGCGTCCTGCGCCGGCCGCCGTTCGTCATGCCGTCGAAGTGGCATGCGGCCAGTCTTGACCGCGGCCGACCGGCGGCACAGGGCCGAAAGTCCCGGATGGCTCGGGGAGAATGACTTCAGGCCGCCCGGTCCGCGTCGGACAGGATTGAGCCTCAGTGAAGGAGCGCACCAGCTGTGTCCAACAAGGCGAAGACAGGAACCTGGCCGACAGAAGTCCGGCGCCGGGACGGAACCGTGGTGCCGTTCGACGTCACGCGGATCGAAGCCGCGGTGGCGCGGGCGGCCCGCGAGGTGGCGAACGACGATCCGGACATGCCGGCAACGGTGGCCGAGGCTGTTGCCGACGCGCTGGGGCCCGGCGTGGCGCCGGTCGAGGAGATTCAGGACCTTGTCGAGGCCCGGCTGGGCGAGGCCGGTCTCGATGACGTCGCCCGCGCATACATCGTCTACCGACGGCGCCGCGCCGAGCTCCGCACCGCCAAGGCGATGCTCGGGGTGCGCGACGAGCTCAAGCTGAGCCTGGCCGCGGTGACGGTGCTGCGGGAGCGATATCTGCTGCGCGACGACAAGGGGCGCCCCGCCGAGTCGACCGGCGAGATGATGGACCGGGCCGCGCACTGCGTCGCCGCGGCTGAAGACGGGTACCGGCCAGGTTCGTCGACGCGCTGGGCCGAGCGGTACGCGAAGTTGCTACGCAACCTTGAATTCCTGCCGAACTCGCCGACGTTGATGAACGCGGGAACCGATGTCGGCCTGCTTTCCGGATGTGTCGTCCTGCCCGTTGAGGATTCGCTGCGTTCGATCTTCACGACCCTCGGTCAGGCCGCGGAGGTCCAGCGGTCCGGCGGTGGTACCGGATTCTCGTTCAGCCGATTGCGGCCCTCGGGGGACCCGGTGACCACCACGGCGGGCACAGCCAGCGGCCCGATGTCGTTTCTGTGGCTGTACGACACTGCCGCCGAAGTGGTTTCCATGGGCGGTCGTCGACGCGGCGCCTGCATGGCCGTGCTCGACGCGTCGCATCCCGACATCTTCGACTTCATCACCACCAAAGCCCGTTCCCAGGACGCACTCACACATTTCAACCTGTCGGTCGGCGTCACCGATCGGTTCATGCGCGCCGTCGAACGAGGCGATACCCATCGGCTGATCAATCCACGGACCGGTAAGACCGTCGCACAGGTGTCTGCCGCAACACTGTTCGACAACATCTGCGCGGCAGCGCACGAATGCGGAGACCCGGGTCTGGTGTTCCTCGACACCATCAACAGAGCCAACCCGATACCTCGCCGCGGCCGAATCGAGGCGACCAATCCGTGTGGGGAGGTTCCGCTGCTGCCGTATGAGTCCTGCAATCTCGGCTCGATCAACCTGGCCCGGATGGTCAACCGTGGGCGCGTCGACTGGGATCGGCTCAAAGAGGTTGTCGCAGTCGCCGTGCGTTTCCTCGACGACGTCATCGACGTGAGCCGTTACCCGTTTCCCGAATTGGAGGAAGCCGCCCGTGCCACCCGCAAGATCGGGCTTGGCGTGATGGGTCTGGCGGAATTGCTTGCCACTCTGTCCATTCCGTATGACAGCGAGGAAGGAGTGGGCCTGGCCGAACAGCTCATGAGGCGGATTCGACGAGAGGCGCACATCGCGTCGAAGCGGTTGGCCGAAGAGCGGGGCTCGTTTCCGGCGTTTGCCGAGAGCCGGTTCGCGCGCTGGAACCCGCGTCGCAACGCGCAGCTCACCTCCGTGGCCCCGACGGGAACCATCTCGCTGATCGCCGGTACCACCGCTGGGATCGAGCCGATGTTCGCGATCGCTTTCACGCGTTCGGTTCTCGGCAGGCAGCTACTCGAGGTCAATCCGTGTTTTGACCGGCTGGCCCGCGATCGGGGTTTCTACAGTGACGAGTTGATCAGCGAGATCGCGCAGCGCGGGGGAGTGCGTGGCTGCCCACAGTTGTCGGCTTCCGTTCGGGCTGCTTTCCCCACGGCGGCCGAGATCGCGCCGGAGTGGCACCTGCGGATGCAGTCCGCGGTGCAGCGCCACGTGGATGCGGCGGTTTCCAAGACGGTCAACCTGCCGGCGACGGCAACGGTCGACGACGTCCGTGGGATCTACCTGGCAGCCTGGAAGGCCAAGGTCAAGGGGATCACGGTCTACCGGTACGGCAGCCGTGAAGGCCAGGTGTTGTCGTACGCGGCGCCCGACGCGGCGCCGGTTCAGGCCGACACGGTGTACAGCGGAGGCTGCATCGCCCGGTCCTGCGACTGCTGACCGGGTCGCTACTGGTCCGGTTCGCCGTCCGGTACCGCACCGGCCAGCAGCCCGGATTGCACCAGCGCACTGTCGATGAACTGCTGGACGGGCCGCGACTGGAAGAATCCGGTGTGGCCGCCGGGATACCAGAGGATCTCGGGTCTGCCCCAGTGCTCCCACAGCTTGACGATCTGCTCGCGCGGGTGCACGAGACGGTCGGCCATGCCCGCGTAGATCAACCGCCCGCGCATCGGCACCTTCGGCTCCAACGCGAGTGGAGACGTCATCCGCCCGATGGGGGCGGCCATGGTCACCGTCTGACGGCGCGGATCGTCTTCGCTCAGGCCGGCGTGGCTACCCAGCAGGTCGATCAGGTCCACCACCGGCACACCGAGAATCGCGCATGTCAACCCGGTATCGAGGCTGGCTACGAGGGACGAGACGTACCCGCCGAGCGACAGACCGTACAACCCGATCGGTGACTCGGGTTGCTGCGACCGGATCCATGAGAGCAACCGCCTGATGTCCCACACGCCCTGGGCGGTCGCATGGACGTTGTCCATCACGTCCGCGCCCGGGAACACCGCCCCTTTCGGCAGCCCCCGACCTCGCGGGCCGTGCATCGGAAGGACCGGCAGGACCACGTTGAGGCCGAGATCAAGGTGTAGGTGCCACGCCCGGAACAACGCGAGGTCGAGCCCCGCCCGGCCCATCTCCGTTCCGTGCACGCACACCAGCCAGGGCCGATCTTCCTTGTGGCGCAGCAACAATGCGTAGACACGGTTGTTGGCGGTATAGCCGAGCCAGCGTTGTCTACCGGGCTCGCCCGAGCGAGGTGTGTACCCGCTGTCGAACACCATGCGTTCGTATGACCGCCCGTACGCCTGCACCGGATACACCGTGACATCGGGCAGTGTCCGGGGGCTGGCGAAATAGCCTGCCGGCTGGTCCAGCCAGCCCCGCTGTCCATAGAACTCCAGCGCCGCAACCACTTCGGCGTTGATGCGCTCGAATTCCTCCATATCGCTGACTGGACGGCGCACACGTAAACCCATGAGCACGATCTCGTCGCGCAGCGCATGCGCGGCCAGCGCCAACGTCGGTCGGGCGATCGGAAGCTCGCGCGACGCGCGATTCAGATACTCGCGCCACGCGTACGCGTAGTAGCTACCGGTTCTCGCGAACGGTCCCACCACAGAATCCAACGCGCCCATGCCGAACGAGGGAAGACGAGGACTCGCCCGCCGTTCGCCCGCATCGTCGCGGTCAGGTGCCGCCATGTGTGCCGACGCTACGAGCCCGCCGCGGGTTGTCGTAGTGGCTTCGTTCACAAGATCATGTGACGATCGGCCGTAGCCGGAAAGGACCAAAGCCTGTCGCACCGCCCGACAATTGACTCCTACCATCCCAGATGGTCATCGATCGGCGGGAGGACCCGACGTGTCACATCACGGAGTCGTCGTGGGCACCGACGGGTCCGCGTCTTCACACGTGCCGGTGCGGTGGGCGGCGCGGGAGGCCGCGATGCACCGCCTCCCGCTCACGGTCGTGCACGCCGTCGCTCCATTTCGGGTGGCGGCGTCGACGGCGCTGTGGCCGTTCGGGCGGGTGCCGGCGGAGGTTCTGGAGAGCCAGGAGAACGACGCTCGCAACACCATCGCGCATGCGGTCCGGGTCGCTGAGGACAGCGTGGACGGTGCGGATCGCCCAGACATCGACAGCGAGCTGTACTTCGGGCCGCCTGTGGCGGCTCTGGTCGAGAGCTCCAAAACGGCCAAGATGGTGGCGGTCGGAAGGCAAGGGCGAAGTGCGCGGTCTGGACGCATGCTTGGGTCGGTGACCACCGGGGTGGTCCACCACGCCCTGTGTCCGGTCGCGGTGATCAACGACGACGTCGCGCCCGGACGGCAGCCGGTGCTGGTGGGCATCGACGGTTCGGAGGCATCGGCGTCGGCGACCGCGATCGCCTTTGACGAAGCCTCGCGCCGAGGGGTGGATCTGGTGGCGCTGCACGTCTGGAGCGACGCCGATGTACCCGAGCCGTACCGCATGCAGTGGTCATCTCTGCAAGCGACGGCCGAGAAGACGCTCGCCGAGAGCCTGGCCGGCTGGGGAGAGCGCTATCCCGACGTCAACGTCCATCGTGTGGTCGAGCTGGACCAACCGTCTCGCCATCTACTCGACCGATCGGAAAGCGCTCAACTCGTCGTGGTCGGAAGCCGCGGCCGCGGCGGGTTTGTGGGGATGTTGCTCGGTTCTGTCAGCACCACGGTGGTCCAGGCCGCACGAATTCCGGTGATCGTCGCCAGGCAACAGTCGGGCTAGC
Source organism: Mycolicibacterium elephantis DSM 44368 (assembly GCF_004014805.1). Taxonomy (GTDB): domain Bacteria; phylum Actinomycetota; class Actinomycetes; order Mycobacteriales; family Mycobacteriaceae; genus Mycobacterium; species Mycobacterium elephantis. Next base: position 75,743 of record NZ_ATDN01000089.1, on the reverse strand, counting down.
CGCGGACAACTTCACCGCTTCAGCCGTCGCCCACCGGACGGCTGCGTCGGATCCGGCTGAACCGTCGACGGCGACCAGGATTCCGCTCTTGGTCTGATTCTCAGCCATCACAAGGCCGCCGTCTTGGCATTCGGATCCGCGGTCAACAGAACTTTCAGCGCGCCTGAACGGGTCGCATCGCCGAAAACTTCATAGGCCGTCTCGAATTCGGCCATCGCGAACCGGTGTGTGATCATCGCAGCGGTATCCAGCTGCCGGTTCGCGACCAGCTCGATCAACCTCGGTGTGGTGTGGGTGTCGACCAAGCCCGTCGTGATGGTCAGGTTCTTGATCCAGATCTGTTCAAGGTGCAATGTCGCGGGAGCGCCGTGCACACCGATGTTCGCAACATGTCCGCAGGGACGCACCAACCTGACCGACTCTTCGAAAGTCTCGGGAATACCGACCGCCTCCATTGCCACATCGGCGCCCAAGCCGGCGGTGAGGTCGTCGATGACCTCACGGGGGCTCTGAGTACTGGAGTTCACGACGATGTCGGCGCCGAGCTTGCGCGCGGCATCCAGGCGGGCATCGGCGACGTCGATCACCACGATATGACTCGGGCTGTAAAGCTTCGCGGTCAGAACCGACGCCAGGCCGATCGGCCCGGCCCCGACAATCGCCACCACATCACCCGGTTGGACCACACCCGCGAGGACACCGACCTCATAGGCCGTCGGGAGGATGTCGGCGAGCAGAATCATCTGTTCATCGCTGACACCCACAGGCACCTTGTGTGTGGAGTTGTCCGCGAAGGGCACCCTGACGTACTCGGCTTGTGTCCCGTCGACGAGATGTCCGAGAATCCATCCACCACCGCCCAGACACTGCCCGTAATGGCTTTGCCTGCAGTACCGGCACGTCCCACAGGCACTGATGCACGAGATCAGCACTCGGTCTCCCGCCGACAGGTTCTGCACCGCCGCCCCCACTTCGGTCACTGTACCGACGGCTTCATGACCCAGCACCCGACCCGGTTCGACCTCGGGCACATCGCCTTTGAGGATGTGCAGATCGGTTCCGCAGATCGTCACCGCCTCGACGCGCACGATGGCATCGGCCGGGTGCTTGATGCCGGGATCCGGCACCGACCGCCAGGACACGCGCCCGGGACCGTCGTAAACCATTGCTTTCATGTCAGATTCCTCGGGCCGGTGTCACGGGTGGGTCGAGTGCGCCTCGACGTAGCGGACAATGTCGTTGAGCGTGCGCAGTGACGCGTAATCCTGCTCGCTGATTGAGACGTGTAGCCGCTTGTGGATGCCGATCAGAAAGTTCAGCCAGTCCATCGAGTCCAGATCGACTTGGTCGCGCAGCAACACGTCATCGCGGATATCGGTGGGGTCCACCTCCGGCGCGATGGTGGTCAACACCGACACGATCTCGTTGCGAATCCGGGGTGAGGTTGTGCTTCGGTTCATTTGGCGTCACTTCTCCAGGGCGTCGGGTTGTTGTAAGAACTCGTTGATCGCTGCGAGGAACAGCGCGCCCCGATGACCGTCGGATGCGCGGTGGTCCGCCGACAACGTCGCCTGCACCGTGGTCACGACGTGAATCCCGCCGTCTATCACCCGAACTCGTTGCGCCGGTTTCCCGAAGCCCACCAGCGCGACCTGCGGCGGATAGATCACTCCGAACACCGCATCGACGCCTTGGTCGCCGAGGTTGGTGATGGTGATGGTGGGGTCGGACATCTCGGAGCTGCGCAGTGAACCGGCGCGGGCCCGCGCGACGAGATCCGTCAGATTCTGCATCAGCTCGTCGAGCTTCTTGTCAGGCACGTCGTGGATGGCCGGCGCGACCACGCCGCCGCCGCGAAGCGAGATCGCCACTCCGACATGAACACCCGTGCCCGGCTGGAACCCGTCTGCCTGCCAGAACCCGTTGAACTCGCCGAATCGCTGTGCGGCCAGACCAACGGCTTTCAGCAGCAACACCGCAGGCAACACGCGCTCGGTGATCGCTCGCGACGCGTTGCGTTCGGTCAGCCACGTCAATGCCTTCTGCATCGGGATCTCGTCCGCAAGGTAATAGTGCGGAATCTCGCGCTTTGACCGGGCCATCGCGGCGGCGATGGACCTGCGCATCTGCACCGCTCGATCCGCAGCCGCGGCTTTTGCAGTGGGCTTGGTCGCCGACGCCGCAGCGTGCTCCACATCGTTGATGGTGACCGCGCCCTGCGGCCCGGTGCCGGTGATGGTGTCGACGTCGACGCCCAGCGATGCGGCGATACGCCGGGCGGCCGGGGAGACCCAACGGCGCCGGTGCGTGCCATCCACCGTCCCCGCGGACGGAATCGGACTTGCGGCCCTGGCTGCCGGCTCAACGGCCGCAGGTTTCTTGGTGCGCTTTGATCTCTTCTTCGGGGCGGCGGGCGCACGTTCGCCCGTGGTCAGCAGCGTCGCCAGTGGCGTTCCGACTTGGACGGTTTCACCGACGGGGACCAGCAATTCGTGTACGACACCCTCCTGCCAGCACTCCACTTCGACCGCGGCTTTGGTGGTTTCGACCACCGCCACCACCTGACCGCGTGTCACGCTGTCGCCCGGCTTGATGAGCCATTCGTTCAGCGTCCCCTCGTCCATATCCGATCCGAGGGCCGGCATTCTGAATTCGATCATCAGCGCTCCCCGAACAGATCCAGGATCGTTGCGACGATCGTGTCCCGTTGCGGTAGGGCGGCCTGTTCGAGGTGCCTGGCATACGGCATCGGAACCTCGGCGCTGCACACCCGAGCAATCGGCGCATCGAGCTCGTAGAACGCGTTCTCGACGATGCGCGCACTGATCTCCGCCGCCAGACTGCCGGTGCGCCAGGCCTCATCGACGATGACGGCCCGGTGGGTCTTGCGGATGGAGTCGACGATCGTGGCTGTGTCCAACGGGCGCAATACGCGCAGATCGATCACTTCACATTCGATTCCGTTCAGCGAGAGTTCATTGGCGGCATCGAGCACCTTCGGCAGGTTGCCTCCATAGGTGATCGCCGTGACGTCGGATCCATTGCGACGGATCGCGGCCCGCGAAATATCGGTTGGGGCGAATTTGGTGATGTCGGCAGCCGTGTTGTAGAGCTGGACATGCTCGAAGATCACCACCGGATCAGGATCGGCGAGGGCGGTCGGGAGCATGCCGTAAGCATCTTCCACCGTCGCCGGTGCCACCACCGTGATTCCGGGAATGTGGGCATACCAGCACTCCAGGCTGTGGGAGTGCTGGGCGGCAAGTTGGCGACCGGCGCCGGTCGCCATCCGCACGACGAGCGGTACCGAGAACTGACCGCCCGACATATGGCGAAGAGCCGCAGCGGTATTGACGATCTGATCGAGGGCCAGGAGGCTGAAATTGACCGTCATCACCTCGACGATCGGGCGCAAGCCCCCCAGCGCTGCGCCGATCCCGACGCCGACGAAGCCCAGCTCGGACAGCGGGGTGTCTCGTATCCGTTCAGGCCCGAACTCCTCGAGCAGGCCCTTGGACACCGCGTAGGTGCCGCCATAGCGACCTACGTCCTCACCCATCAGCAGAACCCGCTCATCGTCGTGTAACGCGTCGCGGAGGGCGTCGTGTACTGCGGTTCGGTAGGTGGTCTTCACCTGCCCACCTCCTCCCGAGGTGTCATGACATCACGCTCGAGATCCTCGATGCGTTCCCATGTTCCGGCGTCCGCGTAGGCGACGGCCTCATCGACCTCCCGGTCGGCCTCGGTCTCGATCGCGCTGACGTCGGCGGGGCTGAGGACGCCGTCGCTCAGGCACTGCGCGGTGAACAGCTGAATTGGGTCGCGCTTGCGCCACTGGTCGACCTCGGCTTTGTCGCGATACAGCTCGGGATCGAACATCGAGTGCGCGCGGAACCGGTAGGTGCGGAATTCGATGAAGAACGGTCCTCTGTTGGACCGGACATGAGTTGCGCCCTGCTGAACGGCAGCATGACATGCGAGTACGTCCATCCCGTCCACCGCGAGTGTCGGCACCTTGTACGACGCGGCTTTGGCGGTGAGATCGGTCTGCGATTGCGCTCGTTCCAGCGCGGTGCCCATCGCGTAGAGGTTGTTCTCGCAACAGAACAACACGGGTAACTGCCACAGCGCCGCCATGTTCAACGACTCGTGAAACGCACCTTCGGCCACCGCGCCGTCACCGAAATAGCATGCAGTGACCCGGGTTTGACCCAACATCTTGTCCGCGAGGGCGAGGCCGACCGCCAGCGGCAGTCCGCCGGCGACGATCGCGTTGCCCCCGTAGAACCTGGATGCCGCGTCGAACAGGTGCATCGATCCGCCTCGGCCTCGGGAGCAGCCTTCCTGCTTACCGAACATTTCGGCCATGATCGACTTCATCGATATCCCCCATAGCAACGCGTGCGCATGTTCGCGGTAGGTCGCCACGACCGCGTCGCCGGCGGTCAGCGCCCGTAACGATCCCGCGGCCACCGCTTCCTCGCCGACGTAGAGATGGAGAAAGCCCCGGATCTTGGCTTCTCCGTAGAGCTCGGCGCATTTTTCTTCCATGCGGCGCACCCGCACCATGTCGGACAACAATGCGCGGGAGAGTTCGGCGTCGGTCATGCTGATGTCTCCCTGATCGGGGTATCGGTCTCAACTGTCGATGTATCGCCCTGGGGTAAACCGAGTTCCCGGGCCCTGAGCAGGCGACGCATGATCTTTCCGCTTCGGGTATGCGGCAGCGCATCAGCGAATTCGATTTCTTTCGGCGCGACTGCGGCGCCCAGCCGTTTGCGGGCATGTGCCAAGAGCTCCAACCGCAGGTCGTCGTCGGCGGTGAAGCCGTCCTTCACCGTGACAAACGCTTTCACTATTTCGCCCACGGTGGGATCCGGCTTGCCGATCACTGCGGCCTCGGCCACGGCGGGGTGGTCCGTGAGTGCGCTTTCCACCTCGAACGGGCCGATCAGATGGCCGGCGGACTTGATCACGTCGTCGGCACGACCGACAAACCAAAAGTAGCCGTCGGCGTCGCGTTTGACGAGATCGCCCGTCAGATAAAGGCCGTCGGCGAAGCACTTCTGGTAGCGATCCTCCTGGTGCAGATAGCCGCGAAACATGGAGGGCCACCCCGGTTTGAGCGCCAGTTCGCCTTCGACATCGGGTTCCTCGATCACAGTGAGCCGGCCGTTTTCGGCATGTCGCACCACGTATGCGTCAACGCCGGGTAGCGGGCGTCCCATCGAGCCGGGCTTGATGTCGAACGCCGGGGTGTTGGCGATCATGATTCCGCCCGTCTCCGTCTGCCACCAATTGTCGTGAATTGGCAATCCCAGCACTTTCTTTCCCCACCAGACCGCTTCGGGGTTGAGTGGTTCGCCGACGCTGGCGATGAACCTCAGCGCAGGGAACTCGTAGCGTTGGGCGAGTTCCGCACCGGCCTTGATCAGCATCCGGATTGCGGTGGGTGCGGTGTACCACACCGTGACACTCTCGTCAGCCAGAATGCGGTACCAGCGCTCCGCGTCGAACTCGGCTTCGTCGACCACGGCGGTGACCCCGTGCAGGAGCGGAGCGATCACGCCATACGAAGTTCCGGTCACCCAACCCGGGTCCGCCGTGCACCAGTAGACGTCGTCTGCGTGTAGGTCCAGCGCGTAAAGGCCCGTGATGTAGTGCATCGAAAGGGCGCCGTGCACGTGGATCGCACCTTTCGGGGTGCCGGTGGTCCCGCTGGTGAAGTGAAGCAGAGCCGGGTCGGTGGCGGTCGTCGGTTCGATCGGAGCATTGTCGTCGACGCCGGCCATCAACTGCCGGTAGTTCACTGTGCCTGCCGCGTCGCCTGGGGCAGCGTCCTGGTCGACGAGGATGACATGCCGCACCGACGGCAGCTGATCGCGGATCTTAGCGATCTTGCGCTGATAGATCGCCGCGGTCGTCACCAATGCGACGGGCTCGGCGATGTTGACCCGAGTGGCAATCGGTTCCGGGCCGAACGCCGCGAACAGCGGGGATACCACGGTCCCGTTGCGCAGTGCGCCCATCATGGTGATGTAGAGCTCCGGAGCCCGACCCATGATCGTGAAGATGCGGTCGCCCTTGCCGATACCCAATGACCGCAGCACGTTGGTGAACCGGCTGGCGCACTGTGCCAGCTCTCGGTAGCTCATGTCGTGAGCGTTGAGTTCGGCGGTTGTGCTCCCATCCCCGATGAAGCGCAGCGCTACCCGGTCGGCCGCCGGCCCGGACGCTTGCCGGTCGAGGCACGCGTAGCCGATGTTGCAGCCGCCCGGTCCCATGCCTTCGCAGAGGTTCGGCACGTCCGACCACTTGAAGTTCGCGCGGGTACGTGCGTAGTCGCTCAGGTGGGGTGGGACGCGGAGGTCGGCTGTTGTCTTGCGGATGACCTGCATGGTGAGTCCTAGGTGGGTTCCGAACGAAGCAGCCCTTGGCGCAGCGCAGGACCGAGGTTCGACATGACCAGTTCCATCAACGCGTTGCATGCGCCTCCATCGTCGGCAAGCGCGGTCAACCCGTGGCGCACGAGGAACGCGTTGAGGCGCCGGTCGATGGGCCAATCGCGGTAGACCGGGCCCGTGAACTCGGATCCGAGAAAGGCCCACGCGATCGCGTCCAGGTCCCCGTCCATCATGTCGACCCTGCTTTCACCGTCGCATCCCTTCGACCTGCGTGGTGAAGTCATCGTCTCGACGGCCGGGCGGGCCGCAATAGGGAACAAGGTCCTCACGGCGCTGGTCGATCGTCACTCGCCGGCCGCATCGGGCCGCGGCGTCGCTGTCTCGAGACCGTCCTTACATCGAGGACTTTCGGCCCTGCCTTGGTCTTCCGATCCGGCGAACAATCTGGTTAGATACATGTAACTGGAGGTTACGGATATGAGGGCTATCACGGGGTTGGATGCGAAGTTCCTCCAGGTGGAGGAGACCGACCCGCACGCGAATTTCGCTGTCGGTGCGCTGGCCGTGATGGAGGGCCCGCTTCCCGATCGCGGTTCGCTGCTGGCGGCGCTGGCCCAGCGATTGGGTTCCGATCGCCGACTCAGACAGGTGGTGCGTAGACACCCCTTCGACGTCGCGGGGCGGCGAGTGGTCGTCGTGGACGAGGACATCAGCGAGCATGTCCACCACATCGCGGTTCCGCGTCCCGGGGACGATCAGGCGTTGTTCGGGCTGGTTTCCGATGTGATGAGCTGGCGCCTCCATCACGACTATCCGTTGTGGGAATGCTGGGTTGTGGAAGGCGTGTCGGAGAACCGCTGGGCGATCCTGCTCAAGACCCACTCCAGCATCGTCGACGGGCCCGAGGTGATGCGGATGCTCATTCGGTCGTCCGACAACGATGAGGCGGATACCGAGATGCGGCGCGGCGCCGAGCTCTCCACCCGCATGTTCAATCCGCTGAAATGGGTTGGCGGAGTGTGGCGGTCATCCGCGGACTTGACGGTGGCGGCCGTACGTGCCATCGCGGATACCGTTGACCTGACGAGAGTTCTCGCACACCCCACCGGGTGCCCGCTCACCGGAGACGTCACGAGCCTGCGCCGGTACGCGTCCGTGGAATTGAGCCTCAAGGACGTCTCAAAGGTGTGTGGCGCCTTCGATGTCACGATCAACGACATCGCACTTGCCGCGATAAGTGGAAGCTACCGCGGCTTACTGATGCGTCACGGTCAGCGGCTCCACTGCGATTCGTTGCGCGCCCTGGTGCCGACATCGGCTCGATCTCTCGCCGCCGTCGCCCTACCTGTCGATGAGTCCGATCCCGTTCGACAACTACGAAAAGCGCATACCCGGTTGACCCGTACCGATGGGCTCGGCGGTTGGGCGCCCGCTCATCCGTCGGCATCGCCGGTGGTACAGGCGAGTCACGCGTTACCCTGGCTGCCGCAGCGAGGCGTCGTAGCGCTGACGATGAGCGAGGTTGGTCCGCGCAGCCGACTACGGTTCATCGGGCGAGAAATGGTGCGACTGCTGCCGATTCCGGCCGTCGGACTCGGCGCGCGAGCCGGGCTCGCGATGGTGAGCTACGCCGGAAAGCTAGAGGTTGGCATCACCTCGGATGATGAAGCCCTGCCCGATGTCGGTGAATTGGCCGACAACATCGAGCAGACGGTTGCTCGACTCGGCATCATCAGCACCTCCGCACGCCGGTCCAATGACAAGAGCATGCTCTATTTGGTGCCGGAAGAGCCGGTACCCGCCCAGCAGCGGGGACGCAAGCGTCAACTCATCACCAATTCGTGAGACCTGCAACTATATTGACTTAGGTCATCAGCACGACGGGACGATCGACCCTGGCTGGTTACGCTCACTTCCGAGCAGTATCTGGGCATGGCAGAGAGTACGATGACACGGGTCAGAAACATGGTACGTACCTTCAACAAATACGTGCTCAACCCGATGATGTTGCGTGTGGCCGGCCGCAAACACTGGTATGCCGGAGTCATTCGACACACCGGGCGTCGTTCCGGAAAGCGCTATGCCACACCGGTGGTCGCCGATCGGGTGGCCGATGGCTTCATCGTTCCGCTGCCGTACGGCACCGGGGTCGACTGGCTTCGCAACGTGATGGCTGCCGCTGGGGCGACGATCACCGTGGGCGGGGAAACCTTCGATGTCGTCGAGCCCACGATCATCGACGCGGCCACGGCCGCACCGCAACTCTCGCAGCGTCGGCGAACGGCCTGGGAGCGATTCGGTATCGACACTTTCCTCAAGGTCAAGATCGCATCGTGACCAGGCTCGCTCTCACGCCCGCTCGGAAGTGCGGCTGCAGGATCAGCGATCGTCATCCTCGATGATGTGCACGGCGGCTTCTTCGGCTGAGGCGGCGCCACCACTGATACCGACGTCGTCCGCGATCAGTTCGGCCTCTTCGTCTTCGCCAAAACCCATGTCAGGAGCGATCAATCGGCCTGCCCGCGCGTAGCCGACCTCAGCGTGCTCGGGGAATTCCGCGTCGCGTTCGGCATAGTCGGAGCTCTCCGATTCCGACTCGTCGAGGACGTTCTCGAGTCGCGCCGTCGGGTCCGGTTCTTCGGCGGCGAGAATCCAGTCGGCCCCCCGCGACGATCCGAAGGCGCCTCGCCACGGTCGTTCGGGCGGGGAATAGCCCTCATCGAGGAGATCGTCGGCGCCGCGCTCGATCAGGGTGTCTTCCGCCGACAGCTGGTCTTCGTCGTCGCCGCTGTACTGCTCCGCCGCCGGGCCCGTTCCGGATGAGGTGATCATGCCCTGATTCTGCGCTTCGGCGCGACGGTGCGGTAGGGCCGAATGACCTTGAAATATGAGGTGTTTATCAAGGATTCGGGGTCATCCTCGGCGGCGCCGTCGGGGGCGGCGACTGGCCGGTGGGAGCCATCTGGCAGTGCTGCGGACCCATACCGGGCCCCATCATGCCCGGTCCCATCATCCCGGGGCCGGACATGTGGTTCCAATGATGGTTGCCGCTCAGACCGTCGGTGCTGCGGCCGAGGTAAAAACCGGAAAAGAACACCACGGCAACAATGAAGACCGCTGCTGCGGCGATGCCGGTCCATACCAGGACATGGTTCAACGCACGGTGTTCGGTGACAGCGGAGCGGTCGGTCGCTGGATCTTGTGGAGCTGTCATCTGTCGAGGGTGCTCTCCCTGCTCGTGAATGAGTAGGGCCATTGGTCCACAACTGCGGGGGCGGACACCGCTGCGCGCGTGTCAGCCCTCCGAAGGTGTCAACGGCCGTGTGGGCGAAACCCTTTGCCCTGGCGGGACACCGCGTCGGTGGCCGGCTCGTCCTCCACGAGGGTGAAGTAGTTCTCCTCCTCTTGCCGAAAGTGCAGCCGCAATATCGCGTGCAGGCCGTAGAGACATGCGAGGAGATCATCACGTTGGTCGGCCTGTACGCCGTTGCTCGCCCGGGCGAGTTCGACGTGAGCTCCGATTCGATCGGACAGTCGGCGGATTTCGGCATGCATCCTGCTCATGGTTGCCGTGGCTTCGCCGCTGCCGAGCGGACGAGCCAACGCGGGGTAGAGCCCCGACTCCTCGGCCTGTTCGTGCGGCAGAATCCGGCTCTCGAGAAAGGTGTGGGCACGGACTACCGCGTCCAGTATGGGCGGGTCGGTCCCCATGACCAATTGGTCGGCCGCCTCGCGTAGCAGGTCGAGGCTCTCGCGAAGTTCGTCGTGCTCGGTCGCGAACTGCCGCAGCATCTTTTCGGTGCCTGCGGGCAGTTCGATTTCGGTGTCGGGGTTGCCGCGCAACGCGCGCAGGGCGTTGAGGATGACGGCCACGTCGATACCTTCTTGAAGCAGGGCGCCGGCTGCGGGCGGCAACCAGCCGAGGGCGGCAATCGACATGGCCGCCAGCGACATCGCCATGCCGACGATCGCACTCTGGACCGCGATGCGCCGCGACCACCTGGCGATGTCCATGGCGTCGGCGAGGCGATCGAGCCGGTCCGCGGTCAAGACGATGTCGGCGGCCTCCGAGGACGCCGTCGCACCGCGCGCCCCCATCGCGACGCCGACCGTGGCCGCCGCGAGTGCCGGGGCATCGTTGATGCCGTCGCCCGCCATCACGGTGACCGCACGTTGTTTCTCGTCTCGCACCGCAGCCACCTTGTCGGCAGGACTCTGCTGGGCATACACGTCGTCCAATCCGAGCACCGTGGCGACCTCGCGCGCGGGTTCGGCGCGGTCGCCGGTCAGCATCACCAGTCGGCCGAGTCCGGCCGACCGAAGTCGGCGCATCGTGCGAGGGGCGTCTCGGCGCAGCGGGTCACGAAGCAGGACTGCGCCGGCCGGGGCATCGTCGATGCGCACCCACGCGATAGCCGCCGAGTCCAGGCGCGCCCGGTTCTCCGCCGCGCGCGCCCAGTTCACCTCGTCGATCGGAGCCCCCAGTTTGCCGACCTCGACGCGGTGCCCTTCGACGACGCCGGTGACGCCCCGGCCTGCCTCCTCCGCCACGTCGGTGGGCAGCACGAGTTGTAGGCCGCGGGTCAGGGCTTCGGTGACGATCGCCTCTGCCAGCACGTGTGGTGAGACCTGGTCGATCGACGCCGCGAGCCTGAGGGTGTCGCCGGCATCGTGGCCCGGTGCGGTCAGCACCCCCACGACGACCGGCTGACCCATCGTCAAGGTGCCGGTTTTGTCCATCACCAGAGTCTTCGCGCTGCCCAGCGCCTCCAGTGCACCGCCGCTGCGGACCACCACACCGTGCCGGGACGCCCGCGACAGACCCGAGACGATCGCCACCGGTGCGGCCAGCAACAGCGGGCACGGCGTCGCCACCACCAGGACAGCGACCGCCCGCACCGCCGAGCCCGTCGCGAGCCAGGCGCCGCCGGCGACGACAAGCGTCAAGGGCAGGAACCAGGCCGCGTACCGATCGGCCAGCCGTACGATCGGTGCGGTCTCCGCGCGCGCCTCCTCGGCGAGCCGCACGATCCCTGCGTAGGTGCTGTCCTCGGCGGTGGCGGTGGCCCGAACCTCGAACGGGCCGCCCGCATTGACCACGCCGCTGCGCACCGGTTCACCGAAGCGACGTTCCACCTGCATGGGTTCGCCGGTGAGCACGGATTCGTCCAACACCGCAAGTGCGTCGGCGATACGCCCGTCCACCGGCACGGTCTCACCCGGGCCGACGACCAGGCGGTCATCGACTGCGACGTCCGCGATCGGTACGACCTGAACCTCCGTTCCGAGGCGCCGGCGTGCGAATCGGGGGGCGCGTTCGAGCAGCGATCGCAAGTCGCGAGAGGCGCGACGCGCCGCAGCCGCTTCGAGGGCGCGTCCGCCGGCGAGCATCACCGCGATCAGCGCACCGGCCAGATACTCCCCAACGAACAGGGTGCCGGCCAGCGACAACACGGCGATGACATCGACGCCGAGACGTCCACGCCGCAACGCCGAGACCACCCACAGAATCGCGGGCACCACCGCGACCGCCGTGCCGACGATCCAGCTCACGTCGGCTGCATCGCGCAGCCCGATCAGCCAGAGGACGCCACCGACCGTCAACGCGCCAGAGGTGATCATCATCAGCGCCGGCTCACGTAGCGTTCGCCACCGCGTGGTGACCGGAATGTCCTGCTCCACGGTGGCCACGATGTCAGCTCTCAGCTCGCGGCGGTCGGCATCAGCACAAGACGCCGATAGTTCAGTCCGTTCCGGACGCTCGGCTGCGCACGATGATCACCGAGGATCCGGCGTGATGAACGATGCCGCGGTAGTAGGAACCGACGATCCGCTCGGCCTCGCCGGCCTCGGCGGCGCCGATGACCGCGAGCTGCACCCGCTCGCGGTGTTTCCTCAGAAAGTCGGCGACGTCCGCCTCGCCGGCGACGGGGTATACGTGTACATCCGGAAAGCGCTGTTTCCACATCTCGACCTTGCGCTGCAGCTTCTCGCGATCGCGCGAATCACCCAAGGCGAGCACGGGTGCATGCCGCAGCTGAGCCTCCGACATCGCATGCTCGACGACGGCGTCATTGTCGGGCGCATCCGTGACCGCGACGAGGATCCAGTTGATGTCCTCCGGCTGCCCCTCATCGGGCGGACGGATGATCGCGACGGTGCACTGCGCGTTCTCGGCGACGTAGGCTGCCGTCGACCCCAATATCGACCGCGCGTAGCGCCCGATTCCGACCGAGCCAACGCACACCATGACGGCATCCCAGGAAGCCGCTACCAGCGCGGTTCCGGGCAGTCCGGCGACAACGTCGGTCTCGATCTTGACCTGCTTGCCGGTGGCTTCAATCGCGTTCTGCGCCAAGCGAAGAGATGCCCTGGCGCGCCGGACGTCCTCGTAGTACTCCTCTGTGGAGGGGTACTTGGGCTTGGTCACGCACACCAGGCGCAGCGGTACGTTGCGGTGTAGGGCTTCGTCTGCTGCCCACAGGGCGGCGTGGATCGCTTCCTGTGAGCCATCGATCCCGGCGACCACTGCCGGGGAGGAATTCCTGCTCATTGGTCCACTCCAGTCACTTCCGTGGCCCTCGACACTATTGGCCCGACGAAGCCTCCCGATGGAGTCCAAGGTCCCTGCCTGTGTTGCTGAAGGTCCTCGCGCGGATCGACGCCGAGCCGGCCGGTGGGTCGACATGCTGACGACGTACGCCCCTGGAAGCCAGGACTTTAGTCCCTACGTGAGGGATTTGATCAGTGGTCAGATACCACTATGGCTAAAGGGAGGTAACGCAATGAGCACTCCACAGCATTCCGAGGTCGCAACAACACGGATGTTCTCCCGCGTGCTCGGACCCTACCTGGCGATTCTCGCCGTCGTAGCCTTGGTGCGGGCATCCGAAATGCCGACACTCCTGTCTGAGTTCAAACCAAATACAGTGTGGCCGTGGGTAACCGGTGCGTTCGTTCTGGTGACCGGCCTCATTGTGATCGCCCTGCACCCGTACTGGCGAGGCGTCCCCGCGGCCATCGTGTCAGCCGTCGGTTGGCTGGTTGCCCTCAAGGGGGCGTTTCTGCTGACGATTCCTGGGGTCTACCTTTCTGCGGCTGACTCGTTGGTGGATGCCCGCGGCTGGTTGATGGCGATCTATGTGGCCGTGGCGGCCGTCGGGCTGTACCTGACGTACGTGGGGTGGGCGCCCGAGCGCCACCGGTCAACCGCAGCCTCGGACGGGTCCTCGGCGGATCTGCCTAGGGCAGCTTGACAGTGGCCGAGGTCCTCAGCAACAGCGACGCCTTCATGTGGCGGAACGAACGCGATCCGCGGCTGCGGTCGACGATCGTCACGCTGATTCTGCTCGACCGGTGTCCGGACTGGCATCAGCTGGTCGACCGGATCGAGCGGCTGAGCCGGACCGTGCCCAGATTTCGGCAGCGGGTGATACCGTCGACGCCTTTCGTCCCGCCACGTTGGGATTACGTCTCCGACTTCGATCTCGGCTTCCACCTGCGCCGCGTCACCGCTCCGGAGCCCGGGAGCATCGACGCCCTGCTGGAACTGGCCCGGGTGGCGGCGATGGCCGACTTCGATCGGGCCCGTCCGCTGTGGGAGGCCACGTTGGTCGACGGCTTGTCCGACGGCGGCGCCGCGGTCCTGGTCAAGTTCAACCACGCGCTCACCGATGGTGTCGGCGCAGTCGAGATGGCCAGAATCCTTTACGACCCCACCGAGTTCGCCGATCGTGCTGCACATGAACCGAAGCTGCCGGAGCCGACCGGGCAGAGTCGACTGGGTGCACTCCGTGACGTCGTCGAGTACCAGACCGGCCTCATCGGTGCGGCGATGGCGACCCCACTCAAGGCGGCGCCGGCTGTGCTGCGTGCCATTAGCCGGCCTGTCGACGCGGTCGCGGGCGGCTGGTCAACGGCGACGTCCATCCTGCGCACCGCCCGGCCCGTCAGCAAACCCAGGTCGCCGATCATGGTTGACCGCAGCCTCATCCGTCACGTTTACGTCCACGAACTACCGAAATCTGCGCTGCGCCGGGCCGGTCATCTCGCCGGCGGTTCGTTGAACGACGCGTTCGTCGCCGCGGTCGCCGGCGGGCTCCGCGCCTACCACGTGAAGCACAACGCACCCGTCGACGAGCTGATGTTGTCGATGCCGATCAACCTCCGCACCGAAGCGGACCCGATGGGCGGAAACCGGGCGACATTGATTCGGTTCGACATCCCAGTCGGCATCGCCGATCCCGTCGAACGCATCCGCGTCGTGCGTGATCGCACCGACAAGGCGCGCAACGAAAAATCGCTCGCCCATACCGAGTTGATCGCAGGCGCACTCAACTTGATGCCGCGGTCATACGTCGGTTCGGCCATGCGCAACGTCGACCTCATCGCCAGCAACGTCCCCGGTTTTCCCGAGCCCGTGGCCTTCGCGGGCGCGCCTGTGCGGATGCAGTACGCGTTCTCCCCGACACTTGGCGCGGCGCTGAACGTCACGCTGCTCTCGCACGTCGAGACCTGCGCCCTCGGAATAAACGTCGACGGCGCCGCGGTGCCCGATCACGACGTGCTCTTCGACTGCCTCACCGCGGGATTCGACGAAGTGCTCGCTCTCGCGCACTGACCGCGCTACTCATGCGCGTTGGTCGCGTGCCGCCTCCAAGACGACTCGGCGCTCGGCAGCGGCGATCACCCGCCTTGCCGCATCGACTGCGTCGGGGTTGACCGACACCGAAGTGATACCCATGCGCACGAGGTGTTCGGCGAAGGCCGGCTTCGTCGACGGCGCCTGACCGCACAGGGACGATGTGATGCCGAACTTGCGCGCGGTGCTGATGATCTGGCCGATCGCGTCGAGTACGGCGGGGTCGGATTCGTCGAACAGCTCGGCGCAGATGTCGGAGTCGCGGTCGACACCGAGCACCAACTGGGTGAGATCGTTGCTGCCGATGGACACCCCGTCGACGCCCATGCCGATGTATTCCGGAAGCCAGTGCACCACCGACGGAACCTCGGCCATGACCCAGCGGTGTAGACCGCGCTGACGGCCCAACGGGCTCGCGTCGATGAGCGACAGGCACTCCTCGAGCTCCCAGCGGGTGCGCACGAAGGGGATCATCACGTGGACGTTGGGGGACTGCTCCCGAACCCGGGCCAGCGCCTCCAGTTCCAACGCGAACAGGTCTGGTTCCTTGATGTACCGGTAGCAGCCCCGGTACCCGATCATCGGGTTGTGCTCGACGGGTTCGTACGACTCGCCACCACTGAGACCGCGGAACTCGTTACTGCGGAAATCGGTGGTGCGGTAGATGACCGGGCGGGGAGCGAACGCCGCCCCGATGCGACCGACCGACGCGACCATCGCGTCGACCATGCTCGATTGCTCCCCGTGGGCGATGAGGTCGCGCGGGTGCCGACCCGACAGCGCCTCGGTCAACATGAACTCGGCCCGCAACAGGCCGACACCGTCGACGTGTTGTGCCGCAACGGATTCAGCGGAGTCGGGCATGGCCAGGTTCACATAGATCTTCGTGGCAGTCACCTCGACCGCCGGCGCGGAGGCGGCCGGCCGGTCCACGACGGTGGGCGCGGCGGGCTGAATGCGGCCCGACAACACACGACCTTGATTTCCATCGACGGTGACGACAGTGCCCTCGTGTAGGTCACGAGTGGCCGTCCGGGTCCCGACCACACACGGGACCCCCAGCTCGCGCGCGACAATCGCGGCGTGGCAGGTCATCCCGCCGGTGTCGGTGACCAGCGCGGCGGCCCGGCGAATGGTGGGTAGCCAGTCCGGATTGGTCATCTGAGCGACGAGGATCTCACCGTCCTCCAGCCGGTGCCCCTCGTCGGGGGTCTCAAGCACGCGGACGGCACCCGATGCCATTCCGGGCGCCGCGGCCAGGCCGCGAGCGAGCACGGCCGGTTGCTCGGAAGTCGCCGCCGGGTGGTCCAGCGTCGTGATCGGCCGCGCCTGCACCAGGTATGCCTGATCGCCTTCGATCGCCCACTCGGTGTCCTGCGGGCAGCCGTTGTGCCGCTCGATCGCGATCGCCAGCTCGGCGACGCGCCGCAGCTCGGCGTCATCGAGCACCCGGGCCGCTGCCTCTTCTTCGGTCAGTTGCACTTTGGTGTCTCGACCGTCGGGCCCGCGTACGATCTTGAACGCCTTGTGGCCCAGCCGCACATCGAGAACGCGCAGCGTGTCCTTGGCGACGACATATGTGTCGGGTTCCACCGAGCCGGACACCACGACCTCGCCGAGGCCGAAGGCTCCTTCGATGACGACCCGATCCTGTGCGCCGGTACTGGGGTCGGCGGTGAAGGCGACGCCGGCCTTGTCGGAGTTGATCATCCTCTGAACCACGACCGCCATCGCCGGGTCGGCGGTGATTCCGCGGCTGGCCCGGTACGTGATGACCCGCGGGGAGAACAAGGACATCCAGCACTTCTGGACGGCGTCGATGAGCCCACTCTCACCCCGGACGTTGGTGATGGTCCGGTTCATACCGGCGAACGACGCGTCGCGGCTGTCCTCCCCGGTCGCCGAGGACCGCACCGCCACCAGGGTGTCGGCGCCGAGCTCGCGGTACTTGGCCAGAAGCGCGTCGCGTACGCCCTCGGCAACACCGGCCTTCTGGACCAGCGCCTGCAGACGCTCACACAGCTCCGCCAGACGAGCGGTGTCGGTATAGGTGTCCAACGCCTCCCGGTGCAGGGCGCTGAGCTCGGCGTCGACGCCACCCGCCCGCATCGAATCGAGGTAGCTGGCCCGCATGATCACGAACCCGGGCGGAACGGGCAGGTTGGCCGCGACCAGTTCGCCCATATTGGCCCCTTTGCCGCCCGCATCCTCGGCGTCGGCGATCCTGAGTGTGGAGATATCACGGACGTAGGTGGTGTTCGCCATGACCTCTATCGTGTTCGCAAACGCTACGTTGGTAAAGCGTCCGAGGGCCACTGGCCGGAGGACATTGGTCACCTGGGCGGTGGTCCAAGGACCCTTGCCGGTCGCTCGGACTGTTCCGCAACCTCTTCGCAGGGACACCGAGAGGACGGCACCTGGATGAACATGCCGGTGACCATCGACCCGCGTCGGCACGACGCGGTCATCTTCGATCTCGACAGTGTGGTCACCGACGCCGCGTCGACGCATGCCGCGGCATGGAAGACCGTGCTGGACGACTTTCTGGCCCGGCGACCGGCAAGCGATTACGAGGACCACTCGCCGTTCACCGACGACGAGTACCGCCGCCTCATCGACGGTAAGCCACGTCTCGCAGGCGTCACCGATTTTCTGGCGTCGCGCGGCATCTCACTGCCCGAAGGCAGCCGCTCCGACGCGGACGGCGACACGGTGTGGGGACTCGTGCACCGCAAAGAGCGGACCCTGCCCGGCCAGCTCGACGCCGGTGTGCGCGTGTTCGATTCGACGATCAGGCTAGTGCGACAACTGTCGGCGGCCGGGGTCAAGACCGCGATCTGTTCGTCCAGCCGCAACTGCGAAGAAGTTCTCGCGTCGGCCGGACTGAGCGACCTGTTCACCGTCCGCGTCGATGGCCTGCTCGCCGACGAGCTCGGGCTTGCGGGCAAGCCGGACCCCGCCATGCTCCTGGAGGCTGCGCGACGGGTCGGCGCCGATGCGGAGCGCACCGTTGTGATCGATCACGCCGAGGCCGGTGTGCGGGCCGCCCGCGCGGGCGGATTCGCCCTGGTCATCGCCGTCGACAGAGAGGGTCACGCCGACGGGCTGTTGGGACTGGAAGCGGACGCGGTAGTTGCCGACCTAGCGGAAGTCGAACTGCGCGAAGGGGATACGCGCATGTCGAGGCTGCCCAACGCGTTGCACTCCTACGGCCAGCTGATCGGTGTCCTGAGCGGCCGGCGGCCGATCGTCTGCCTCGACTTCGACGGCACGTTGTCCGAAATCGTCACCGATCCCGGCACCGCAACCCTCGTCGACGGAGCGGCCGAGGCGCTGGTGAAGTTGGCTGCGCACTGCCCGGTCGCCATCGTGACCGATCGCGACCTGGACGACATCCGCGAACGAGTCGACATCCCCGGAGTCTGGTACGCGGGCAGCATGGGCTTCGAGTTGGCCGGCCCCGATGGCAACCGGTACCAGAACGACGCGGCGGCCGCGGCCATGCCTGTGTTGGCGAAGGTCGCCGCCGAACTGCGCGCGGAATTCGACGGCAACCCCGGCGTGCGCGTCGAGCACAAGCGCTTCTCGGTCGCGGTGCACCACCACGACGTGGCACCGGAGCAAGTGACCGGCGTCGTCGCAGCGACCCGTCGATGCGCCCGCCAGCATGGCCTTCGGGTGGCCCACGGCCCCAAGATCGCGGAGTTGCGGCCAAACATCGACTGGGACAAGGGCGCAGCGATCGCCTGGATCTGCGAGCGGATCAACCAACCCGGTCGGGTGGTGCCGATCTATCTTGGCGACGACCCCACCGACGAGGACGCATTCGACGCGCTGCGATTCGACGGCATCGGGATCGTGGTGCGACACGATGGGGACGGCGACCGCCCGTCCGCCGCCCAGTTCAGGCTCGACGGCGCCGCAGAGGTGCGCCGCTTCCTGCAGCACGGCGGGAACTGGCTGGCTTACGCGCAGCGCAGCTTCGACGAAGCCTGGACGTACACGTTCGACAGCTACGAACCCCATGCCGAAAAGCTTCGGGAGGCCTTGTGCACGGTCGGCAACGGCTATTTCGCCACCCGCGGTGCCGCCCCGGAGTCGAAAGCCGGGCAGGTGCACTACCCGGCCACCTACGCCGCAGGCGTGTACAACCGTCTCGATGATCTCGTCGGTGGCACCAGAATCGACAACGAGAGCCTCGTGAACCTGCCCAACTGGCTGCCGCTGACGTTCCGCATCGACGACGGCGACTGGTTCGACATCGACAGCGTCGACCTGCTGTCGTATCGCCAAACGCTCAACCTGCGCGAAGCGGTGCTGACCCGTGAGGTGCGCTTCCGCGACGACGCCGGCCGGACCACGCGGCTGACCCAGCATCGGTTCGTGGCCATGCACGCCGCCCACGTCGCCGCGTTGCAGAGCGTCATCGTCGCCGAGGATTGGTCGGGGACGATACAGCTTCGGTCGACGATCGACGGGAACGTCCGCAACGCGGGGGTGGAGCGATATCGCGGGCTGGCCAGCACGCATCTCACCGCGCCGAGCAAGCGTGGCCTGTCGGAGGATTCGGTACTGATGCGCGTCGAGACGACCCAGTCGCACGTCGCGGTGGCATTGGCCGCCAGGACCACGGTTTGGCACGGCGAGAGGCGGGCCCCCGCGACGTACCGGCTCGTCGACGAGGGGCTCGAGATCGGGCACGAGATCTTCACCGACCTCAAACCGGGCCAGGAGCTGACGGTGGAGAAGATCGTCAGCCTGGTGACCGGACGCGACACCGCCACGGCGGAGCCGGCCACCGGGGCCGAACGGAGGCTGGAACGCCAGGAGCGGTTCGCGACGATACGAGATGCGCACGTGCTCGCGTGGGCCCACGGGTGGGAGCGCCTCTCGATCGAATTCGAGGATCACCTCGACGAGTTACGCATCCTGCGACTGCATCTGCTGCACCTGCTGCAGACCGTCTCGCCTCACAGCGAGGACCTCGACGTCGGCGTACCGGCGCGCGGACTGCACGGTGAGGCCTACCGCGGCCATGTGTTCTGGGACGAGCTGTTCATCTTCCCGGTGCTCAACCTGCGGTATCCGACGATCACCCGAGCGTTGCTCCACTACCGCTATCGTCGGCTGCAGGAAGCGCGCCGCGCCGCCAGGCTGGCCGGTTACGCCGGTGCGATGTTCCCGTGGCAATCCGGCGGCGACGGTCGCGAGGAAAGCCAGGCCATGCATCTGAACCCCCGGTCGGGGCGGTGGAATCCGGATGCCAGCCACCGCGCGCACCACATCGGTATCGCGATCGCATACAACGTGTGGCAGTACTACCAGGTCACCGGTGACTTGGCCTGCCTGATCGACCACGGCAGCGAGTTGCTGGTGGAGATAGCCCGATTCTGGGTCAGCAGAACGACATACGACGAGAAGCGCGACCGCTTCGGCATCTTCGGCATCATCGGACCCGACGAGTTCCACTCCGGTTATCCGGACCGTCCGTATGACGGCATCGACAACAACGCGTACACGAACGTGATGGCCGTGTGGGTCATCTTGCGGGCCATCGAGGCGCTCGAGCATCTGCCACTGCCGAACCGGTTGGACCTGCGCGAAAAGCTCGCGCTGACCACCGAGGAACTGAAGCGCTGGGAGCATGTCAGCCGACGGATGTTCGTTCCGTTTCACGATGGCATCATCAGCCAGTTCGAGGGGTACGAGGAACTGGACGAACTGGACTGGGACCTGTACCGCAAGCGGTACGGCGACATTCGACGGCTGGACCGGATCCTGGAGGCCGAGGAGGACGACGTCAACCGCTACAAGGCGTCCAAGCAGGCTGACGCGTTGATGCTGCTGTATCTCTTGTCCTCTGACGAACTGCGTCAGTTGCTGACCCGGCTCGGCTACCGCTTGAACACGCAACAGATCCCGAAGATGGTCGACTACTACCTGAGCCGTACGTCGCACGGCTCGACCCTCAGCGCCCTCGTCCACACCTGGGTGTTGGCTCGGGCGAATCGCGACCACGCGATGGAGTTCTTCGAGCAGGTGCTCAAGTCCGATGTCGCCGACATTCAGGGCGGCACCACTTCCGAGGGAATCCATCTGGCCGCCATGGCAGGCAGCGTCGACCTCGTGCAGCGGTGTTTCACCGGGCTGGAGACCCGCAACGACCGCCTGGTCCTCGCGCCCAATTGGCCGGAGTCCCTTGGCGCACTAGGCTTTCCGCTCCACTACCGCGGCCACCACCTCTACGTACGTGTCAGCGGCAAGGGCGCGGAGATCAGCGTCGGCCCGCGAGACATGCCGCCGGTGATGATCGAATGCCGCGGCCGGGTCGAACACCTGGCCCCTGGCAGCACCATCCGGTTTCCCAGCCGCTCTTAGCGCTCAAGCCGGGTTCTCACACCGCCCGTTCCAACTCGGCAGCCTTCAACGAATCCTGCGCCCGCCGTTTGATTGTCAGCAAGGTGCGCCGCATGAACAGTGCCGTGATCGGTCCGGCCAACTCGGTGAGCAGCAGGTCGCCGGGATGGTGAAGCTGCGCGCGCGTGCGGGCCAGCAGGCGGCAGCGGTCCTCCCAGCGGGGCTCGACATGAAACGTCCAGACGGCTTCCCACGGGAAGCCCGGAGGCCTGCCGCGCAGCACCACGGCTTCGTCGTCGATGACCTGAGCAACGGTCATGGTGAGCCCGTTGCGCAGACCCAGCCAGCCGTTCGGGGTCAGGCGCACCACGTCGCCCGGCTCCAGCCGCTGCCATTCCGGATCGATTCTCTCGGCGCTCCGGTGGCCGATCTGAAGCAGCCACGGCCAAACAGCCGAAACCGGTGCGTCGATCCACACCCCCGTCGTGGACCAGACGGACGGCCGGTACATCAATTCGTCTCCCGGCAGCCACCGCCGGTACTCCTCCTTGGTGGTGCCCCAGTTCCGGTAGTACCGGCGCGCCGCGTAGAGCAGCGCCCCGACCGCCGCGAGCCGCGCCGCCTTTCGCATTGTGTTGCCAGCCATGGGTCAACCCTGGCCTGCAGGCCGCCGTTCGGACAGGGCCGGAAGTCACCGATATGGCCGGCGGTTCGGGACCTTCGGCCGCTTTGCCGGCCAACCGTCCCGCGTACTCTCCCGGTCATGGCCGAACAGCTTGAACCCGTGTCCATCCTTTCGGAGTCCGACTGCTGGAACCTGTTGTCGAGCGTTTCGCTCGGTCGGCTGGTCACCAGCGTCGACGGCCAACCGGAGATCTTTCCGGTCAACTTCGTTACCCAGCGCCGGACGATCCTGTTCCGCACCGCCGAAGGCACGAAGCTGGTCAGTGCGGCGATCAACAACCGCGTGTTGTTCGAGGCCGACGGGCACGACCTGACCGAGGGCTGGAGTGTGATCGTGAAGGGCTCGGCACGCATCCTTCGTACCGGCGAAGAGCTCGCGGAGGCCCAGCACGCGCAGCTACTGCCCTGGACGGCAACGGTGAAGCGCCATTACGTGCGCATCCGCCCGTTGAGCGTGACCGGACGCCGCTTCGTGTTCGGCGCCGAGCCGGACAGCTTGTCGTGAGTTCGGCGGCCCGGCGACGAAGGACCCTGGCGGACTGGGACTTCCGTCCCTATTGGGCGGTGTCCGCGCGGTGATGGGATGAAACCGTGGAAGTCACACCGACGTCACAGAGGAGGCACTGATGAGTAAAATTCCCGCCCAGCAACGTCCGCGGTCCTTCTGGCCGGATCTGGCCGAGTTCTTCGAGGCTTTCCCGTCGTGGGCGAACCTGCGTCCCGCGCTCGGCAGCCACATCATCCGCGTCGAGGACGAACAGAAAGAGGACAGCTACGAGCTTCGCGCCGAGATTCCGGGTGTAGATCCCGATAAGGACGTCGACATCACCGTGCGTGACGGCGTGCTCACCATCAAGGCCGAGCGCTCCGAGACGAAGACCAACGGACGCTCCGAGTTCTCCTATGGCTCGTTCACGCGATCGGTGATGCTGCCCCCAGGCGCCGACGAGGACGGCATCAAGGCCACCTACGACAAGGGCATCCTCACCGTGTCGGTACCGGTCGCCAAGGCGGTCGAGCCGGAAGAGAAGCGCATCGCGGTCGAGGCCAAAAAGTAATCGATCCGGCTGGTCCCGGGGTATCAGGTTGACCCCGGGACCGCCGCATCACATCGAGTTGGGTGAGGGACGACGATGGCTCGAACAACCGAATCGTTGCGCAACGCGCCCGGCCGAGTGTTCCGTGACCGCCGCGAAGCGGGCCGGGTCCTGGCCGAACTGCTCAGCGCCTACCGGGGTCGTGAGGACGTTGTGGTGCTGGGGTTGGCCCGCGGTGGGGTTCCCGTGGCCTGGGAGGTGGCGGCGGCGCTCGGTGTCCCGCTGGATGCGTTCATCGTGCGCAAGCTGGGCGCGCCCGGCCACGAAGAGTTCGCGATGGGCGCGCTGGCCAGCGGCGGGCATGTCGTCGTCAACGACGACGTGGTGCGGGCGTTGCGCGTCACGCCCGAGCAGCTGCGTGATGTCGCCGAACGTGAAGGGCGAGAACTGATCCGCCGCGAGGCCGTCTACCGGGGTGGCCGACCGCCGCTGGAGGTGGCCGGCAAGACGGTGATCCTGGTCGACGACGGCCTTGCGACCGGTTCGAGCATGCTCGCCGCGGTACAGGCGCTGCGGGAACGCAACCCGAAGGAGATCGTGGTCGCGGTTCCGGCGGCGCCGGAATCGACGTGCCGGCAATTCGCCGGAATGGTCGACGACGCCGTCTGCGCGACGATGCCCACCCCGTTCCGCGCGGTGGGCGAATGGTACTGGGACTTCCGTCAGGTCAGCGATCAGGAAGTGCGCGACCTCCTCGCCACCCCCACCACGGAAGCGGTGGTCTCCGGGATCGAGACACGGCTCTCGCCGGCCGAAATCATCCGCGCCGCCGCGGTGCGGGCCCCTGGCGGGCTGCCGCCGACGGAAGCGCTCGAGGAGATCGTCGGCGATGCGCGGGTGGTCCTGATCGGCGAGAGTTCGCACGGCACCCACGAGTTCTACGAAGCGCGCGCCGAGATCACCAAGTGGCTGATCGAGAAGAAGGGCTTCTGCGCGGTGGCGGCCGAGGCGGATTGGCCCGACGCGTACCGCGTCAACCGCTACGTGCGGGGGCTGGGCGACGACACCTCGGCGGAGGAAGCGCTTCGTGGCTTCGAGCGATTTCCCGCGTGGATGTGGCGCAACGTCGTGGTCCGAGACTTCGTGGCCTGGCTGCACGCTCACAATCAGCGGCGCCGCTCGGACGGCGATCAGCAGGCCGGCTTCTACGGATTGGACCTGTACAGCCTGCATCGGTCGATGCAGGAGGTGATCGCCTATCTCGACAAGGTCGACCCCCGCGCGGCCGCGCGGGCGCGCGCCCGGTACGCGTGCTTCGACCACGTCTCGGCCGACGACGGCCAGGCCTACGGTTACGCGGCGGCGTTCGGCGCCGGCCAGTCCTGCGAGAGACAAGCGTTGGACCAGCTGATCGAAATGCAGCGCAACGCGGTCGAATACGCACGCCGCAACGGACTGCTCGCCGAAGACGAGGCGTTCTACGCCAAGCAGAACGCGCAGACGGTGCGCAACGCGGAGGCCTACTACCGCACGATGTTCGGCGGCCGGGTCACCTCGTGGAATCTGCGCGATCAACACATGGCCCAGACGTTGGACGCGCTGCTGGCCCATCTGGACCGTCACAACGGCCGTGAACCGGCGCGAATCGTGGTCTGGGCACACAACTCTCACGTCGGTGACGCACGGGCCACCGAGGTGACCGGTGACGGTCAGCTGACCCTGGGCCAGTTGGCGCGTGAGCGGTTCGGCGATGACTGCCGGTTGATCGGGTTCACCACCTACACCGGCACGGTCACCGCGGCCAGCGAATGGGGTGGGATCGCCGAGCGAAAAGTGGTGCGCCCCGCGCTGAACGGCAGCGTGGAAGAACTCTTCCATGAGACCGGGGAACCGGATTTCCTGGTGTCGGCGATGATCGACCGCTCGGCGGCCGAACCACTGGACACCGTCCGGTTGGGCCGCGCCATCGGCGTCATCTATCTGCCCGAAACCGAACGGCAGAGCCACTACTACCACGTTCGCCCATCCGAACAGTTCGACGCGATCATCCACGTCGACCGCACCCGCGCCCTCGAGCCGCTCGAGGTCACCAGCCTCTGGGTGGCCGGGGAAACGCCGGAGACGTATCCCACCGGCCTCTAACAGCGCCGAGGTACGCGAGGAACGGAGCCCTGCCGCATGACAACGCCGCGGATCGTCACGCTGACGATGAACCCTGCGCTCGACATCGCGACGTCAGCTGACGTGGTACGCCCGACCGAGAAGATTCGTTGCGGCAGTGCGCGTTACGACCCGGGCGGGGGCGGCATCAACGTGGCCCGTGTCGCGCACGTGCTCGGAGCGGCGGTGTCCGCGGTATTTCCCGTCGGCGGCCCCATCGGCGACCTGCTGGCACAGCTCATCAAGGACGCCGGCGTGCCACATCGCCGCATCGAGATCGGCGAATCGACCCGGGAGAGCTTCACGGTCAACGAACGCCACACCAACGAGCAGTACCGATTCGTCCTACCGGGCCCGCACCTGACGATCAGCGAACGAGCGCGGTGCCTCGACGAACTGCGGAAGGTCGCGGCCGGTGCGGAGTTCGTCGTGGCCAGCGGCAGCCTGCCGCCCGGGGTGCCCCCCGATCTCTATCAGCGCGTCGCCGACGTCAGTCGCGAACTCGGCGCCCTGTTCATCTTGGACACCTCGGGACATGCGCTCGCGTCTATGCACACCGGCGTGTTCCTGCTGAAACCCAGCCTGCGAGAGCTGCGCGAGCACGTGGGTCGCGACCTGCGCACCGAAGCCGAACAGTTGGCCGCCGCACGGGAACTCATCGACGCGGGCATCACCCAGGCGGTCGTCGTGTCGCTCGGTTCACAAGGAGCGCTGCTCGTCACCGCAGCGCACAGCCAACGATTCCGCGCGATTCCGGCCCGACCGGTCAGCAGTGTCGGTGCCGGCGATGCGATGGTTGCCGGGATCACGGTCGGCCTGAGTCGAGGCTGGTCGCTGAGCGAGGCGGTGCGGTTCGGCATCGCCGCGGCCACGGCCATGCTTCTGACACCCGGCACCGAAGTCCCCACCCGCGCCGCCGTGGAGCGGTTCTTCGGCATAGTGGGGCAACCGACGGATTTCGAGCCCGTCGGCGGCTAGCGCGGAATCCGATAAAGCGCGGCGCCCGCCGTGACCCCCGCCGCCGCGGCCACAAGCAGGACGCAGGCTCCGGCTGCAAGCTGGTCGGTGCCCCGTTGAAACGCCGCGGCCAGCGACGCGGTGTGGGCCTTCTCATCGTCTGCGACGGCGACGGTGTCCACCGCGATCCCGAGTCGCTCGGCAAGGGCCGCTTGGTACGCCCGCCGCGCCGGGGCGGCAACAACCACGTCGACATCCGTTGTGTCGAGGGATTCTGCGCGAAGGCACCGGCGGGCCGCCTCGGCGGCAGCCTCGGCGAAGCGGAGGTCGACTTCCGCCGTCTCGTGGAACCGGAGAACGTTGCGGCCGTTGACGAGCCCGGCGGTGGCGTTGTAGCTTTCGCCGTCGTCTGGCGTGTGGGTCCAGTACACGCTGCCGAGTCCGTCGTAACCGCCGGTCCACGTGCATGACATCGCCGCTCCGACAGGCGAATACGGGAAGTGCTCGCTGTGTGCTCTGCCGGGGTCGGCGTCACTCGCCACGATCAGCGCGCTGTCGACGGTGTGCGATTCGAGGAAGCCATCGACGATCTGTAAGGCGGTGAGAACGCCGCAGGTTCCGTTGGCGACGTCGAAGGAAAAGGTTCCGTGGCCGTGGCTGTGCGGATCTTCCGGGTTCGCGCCGATGTCCTCCTGGATCATGGCCGCGAGGGCGGGTTCCCCGAGGTTGCGGTCTCGGTAGATGCCCGCGTTGACCAGAAGGTCGAGGTCGCGCGGATCCCGTCCCACCCGGCGCAGGCAGGTCTTGGCCGCCGCGTCCGCGAGACGCAGCGCGCTGTGTCGTCTTCGCCACCGACCGCGGGCGACGCTGACGTTCTCAATGATCGTGCCCATAGCGGCTCACCAGCGTCTCGTCCAACGTCAACAGGACCACACCGATCTCCAGGCCAGAGGCGAGGGCGATGAGGGCGATCGTCTCGCCGGGCCGGATGTGGCCGGCTTCGAGTTCTTCGATGAGGGCCACGGTGTGTGTGGTCGACGCGGTGTTGCCGTACCTGTCGACCGTGATCACCGCATCGTGTCGTGGTCCCTCGCCGAATGCCATGGTGACCTCGGCCATCCCCTTGCGGATCGCCCGCGCGGACGTCTGGTGAGTGATGACGTGATCGATGTCGTGCATCGAGATGCCGGCTATCTCCAGAACCTCATGCAACAGCGGTGGGGTGTTCGACATCGCCGCGCGGTGGATACCGCGGGCGTCTGTGAACATCCGGGCGCCGGGATCGCCTCCCTTCGGATAGCCGAGGCACAGGCGGCTGTAGTCCGCGACCGTCGTGAAGCCGGCGAGCGAGATCCCCCCGGAGTCACCGGTGGCACGTTCGAGCAGGAGCGCCGCACCCGCGTCCCCGAGCGTCAACGACGCGAGCTCTTTGCTCATGAAGTTGTGGATGTGGCGGGCGGCGTTTCGGCCCAGTTGGGAGATGTACTCGCCGCTGACCACCAGCGCGCGTTCGACGGCGCCGCGCCGAATCCAGTTGTTGGCGACCGTGACGCCGGTCAGCATGCCCGCGCACGCGTTGTTGATGTCGAAGGTCATCGCGACGTCGGCGCCGATCGCACGGGCCACCGCGCCACTCGAGGTCGGCTCCAGCCATTGCGTCAAGCCGCCGCGGAACTTGGTGATGCTGCAGTTGATCACGACATCGATGGAGGCGGGGTCGCGTCGGGCCTTGTCGAGACAGTTCACCGCCGCCGAGGTCGCCAGGCTGATCGAGTCCTCGTCGCCGACGGACACGCGACGTTCGTGGATGCCGGTCAGCCGCTCGAGGTCGATGTGGGGGTGATGCCGCGCCGTCGCCATCAGCTCATCGGTGGTGAGGCGGGTGGGCGGCAGGTGCCTGCCCGCGCCCGCCAGCCGGGTGCGGAACGGGGTGGTGTCGTCCTGCCGGGTGGCCTCCACCATCAGCCAATGGGTGCGCACCGGTTCAGGGTCGAATACGCCGGGCGAGACCGCTAGGCGCATTGGTCCCCGCCGGCGGGGACCTTCGACCCTGCATCACGGGTGCACGGTTTTTCTACTCTCGTGTCCGACGTCGTCGGGGCCGTCAAATTGTGTCCGGAACGCTTCACGCTCCGGTCAGAAATGTGACGATGGGGTGGTGACCGATGAGACCGACGGGCGGACGGACACTGGCATCGCGCCGCTGCGAGAGACCCTGTCCCAGCTGCGGCTGCGCGAACTGCTCGTCGAGGTCCAGGACCGCATCGAACAGATCGTCGAGGGGCGGGACCGGATGGACGGTCTCGTCGAGGCCATGCTGGTGGTGACATCGGGTCTGGAACTCGATCAGACCCTCAACAAGATCGTGCGCACCGCCGCCGACCTCGTCGATGCCCGATACGCGGCGCTGGGCGTGCGCGGGCACGGCCACGAACTGGTCGAGTTCGTCTACACGGGCATCGACGAAGAGCAGCGCGAGAAGATCGGCCACCTGCCCGAGGGCCGCGGCGTGCTGGGGGTCCTGATCGACGACCCCAAACCGATCCGGTTGGACAACATCGCCCACCATGCCGCTTCCGTCGGATTTCCCCGGCACCATCCGCCGATGCGGACCTTCCTCGGGGTGCCGGTGCGGATCCGCGACAAAGTGTTCGGCAACCTGTACCTGACGGAGAAGGCGGGTGGCCTGCCGTTCAGTGAAGACGACGAAGTGCTGGTCCAGGCGCTTGCCAACGCGGCGGGCATCGCTATCGACAACGCGCGCCTGTATGAGTCGGCGAAGACGCGCCAGGCCTGGATCGTGGCCACCCGGGATATCGGGACGGAGCTGCTCGCCGGAACCGATCCGGGCCGGGTGTTTCACCTTGCGGCGGCCAAATCCCGTGAGCTCAGCGGGGCGGAGTTGACGTTCGTCGTCGTGCCGTCGGACCCGGAGGCGCCGCCTGACGAGGTTGACGAGTTCGTCGTGGCCGCGACGTCCGGGGACGGCCCGGCACCGGTGCCGGATTGGATTCCGGTGGAAGGCACCTCGATCGGCCGGGCGTTCGTCGAGCGCGCGCCGGAACGACTCGATCGATTCGGCGACGCGCGCTCTGACAAGGACGCCGCCGGCCCGGCGCTGGTGCTTCCCCTGCGCGCCGCCGACGCGGTCGCGGGTGTGCTCGTCGCGCTTCGCCCGCCGAATGCGCAACCGTTCACCGACGATGAACTCGACATGATGGCGGCCTTCGCGGACCAGGCGGCGCTCGCATGGCGGTCGGCGACGGCACAGCACCAGATGCGTGAACTCAGCATCCTGTCGGACCGGGACCGCATTGCCCGCGATCTGCACGACCACGTGATCCAGCGGATCTTCGCCGTCGGCCTGTCACTGCAAGGGGTGATTCCGCGGGCCCGCGTTCCCGAAGTGCGGCAACGCCTTTTGGACTGCGTCGACGATCTTCAGGAGGTCATCCAGGAGATCCGCACGACGATCTTCGATCTTCACGGCGCGGCAACCGGCACCACTCGACTGAGGCAGCGGCTGGATGAGGCCGTCGCACAGTTCTCCAGCTCTCAGTTGCGGATCAGGATCCAGTACACGGGACCGCTGTCGATCGTCGACGCCGAGATCGCCGATCACGCCGAAGCCGTTGTCCGCGAGGCAATCAGCAACGCCGTCCGCCATGCCGACGCCACGACGCTGAACATCAGCGTCGTGGTGGCCGAGGACCTGACCATCGAGGTCGTCGACAACGGCAGGGGCTTCACCGGCGAAATCACCCGCAGTGGCCTGAACAACCTGCAGACACGCGCGCTGGATGTGGGTGGTGGTTTCACCGTGCAGAGCACGGCCGGCGAGGGAACGGTGCTGCGGTGGTCAGCGCCCTGCCTGGGCGCCGAGTGACCGCCGTCAGATGTCGAGCGCTTGGTAAGTCCGACGGACGAATTTCGGTTGCGTCGACTGCAGTTTCAGCAGCGAGGTGTTGCCCGCGACGGCGGCCGCGGCGTCCGCGCTGAGGTTGGGGAAGTTCTGGATGAGGTAGATCAGGATCAGATCCTCGCTGGGATCGGCCTGCCACCAGGTGCCGTAGGCGCCCGGCCAGCTGAAGGTGCCCGCCCCGCCGGGACCGTACAGCTGCCGGGACCGTGCCGGATCGGTGACCACCGACAGGTTCAGCCCGAAGCCGCGCCCGATCCAGAACGGCATCCCGAGGAAGTCATGCTGCTTCTGCTCATCGGTCAGCCGGTCGGTGCGCATCGAACGCACCGATTCCTCCGAAAGCACTCGCACACCGTCGATCTCGCCGCCGGCCAGCAGCATCCGGGCGAAGGCCAGATAGTCGTCGGCGGTGGAGAACAGGTTCGCACCGCCCATGCAGAACGGGGGCGGCGACACCGGGGTGGGGCCCATCGCGTCGTGGCTGAGCGTGTCGTTCTCGGTGAGCTTGTACATGGTGGCGGCCCGGCCCCGGTTGCGGGACGGCACGTAGAAGCCGGTGTCGGTCATGTTCAACGGACCCAGGATTCGCTCGGTGAGCACGTCGTGCAGCGACTTGCCTTCGATCCGCTCGAGGATGATGCCCAGCACGTCGGTGGCGTTGCTGTAGGTCATCCGCTCACCGGGTTGGTGCTGCAGCGGGAGCTCCGCGATCTCGGCCAGCCAGCCGTCGGGGTCCTGCTTCACCGAGATGCGCGAGTACGCGCGCGCCAGCGGACCCACCACCGAGAAGTAGTAGGCCAGCCCGCTGCGGTGCGTCATCAGGTCCTCGACGGTGATCGCGCGCCGCGCCGGACGGGTCTTGTCCAGCGGCCCGCCGGGCGTGTCGAGCACCCGCATCTGCTCCATCTCGGGCAGCCACTTGGTGACCGGGTCGGTCAGCGCCAGCCTGCCCTCGTCCACCAGCGACATCGCCGCGGCGACCGTGACCGGTTTGGTCATCGACGCGATCCGGAAGATCGTGTCGCGCTGCATCGGCAGGCGCGCCTCGACGTCGCGGTAGCCGAGCTCGTTGACCTGCAGCACCTGTCCGGCGCGCCAGACCAAGGTGACCGCGCCTGCGAGCAGGCCGGCGTCGATGGCCTCGCGGATGGATGCCTGATTGCTGTCCAGATTCACCGCGCCAGCGTATCCAGCGGCGGTCCCGGCCCTCGGGGGTGCTAAGCTCGGCGAAGTTTCGACATCCTTTAATGAGCCGTCCAGAGAGGCGGAGAAGGAGGTCAGAGTCGCTTGGGCTCTTCAGGCGCCGACCGGGAGTTGATGTCCGCAGCGGACGTCGGCCGGACCATCTCCCGAATCGCCCATCAGATCATCGAAAAAACCGCACTCGACGGCCCCGACGCGCCACGCGTCGTGTTGCTCGGCATCCCGACGCGGGGCGTCATCCTGGCCGCGCGGTTGGCCGCGAAGATCAAGGAGTTCTCCGGGGTCGACGTCCCGCACGGGGCGCTGGACATCACGCTGTACCGCGACGACCTCAACATCAAGCCGCCGCGGCCGCTGGAGGACACGTCGATACCCGAAGGCGGCATCGACGACGCGCTGGTGATCCTGGTCGACGACGTGCTGTATTCGGGGCGTTCGGTGCGTTCGGCGCTGGACGCGCTGCGCGACATCGGCAGGCCCCGCGCCGTGCAGCTCGCGGTGCTGGTCGACCGCGGCCACCGGGAGTTGCCGCTGCGTGCCGACTACGTCGGCAAGAACGTGCCGACCTCGCGCAGCGAGAGCGTGCACCTTCTGCTCACCGAACACGACGACCGCGACGGGGTGGTGATCTCCAAATGACGGCACGGCACCTGCTGTCGGCAGCGGACCTGTCCCGCGACGAGGCCTTGGCGATTCTCGACGACGCCGACCGGTTCAGCCAGGCGTTGCTCGGCCGCGACGTCAAGAAGCTGCCGACGCTGCGGGGGCGCACGATCATCACGATGTTCTACGAGAACTCCACCCGTACCCGGGTGTCGTTCGAGGTCGCAGGCAAGTGGATGAGCGCCGACGTCATCAACGTCAGCGCATCGGGATCGTCTGTGTCCAAAGGCGAATCGCTGCGCGACACCGCGCTGACCCTGCGCGCGGCCGGCGCCGACGCGCTCATCATCCGTCACCCCGCGTCCGGCGCGCCCCAGCAGCTCGCCGAATGGACGGCCGCAGGCGCCGACGGGGCCGGGCCCACGGTGATCAACGCGGGCGACGGCACCCACGAGCACCCCACCCAGGCTCTGCTCGATGCGCTGACCATCCGGCAGCGACTCGGCGACATCGACGGCAAGCGGGTGGTGATCGTCGGTGACGTCCTGCACAGCCGCGTCGCCAGGTCGAACGTGCTGCTGCTCAACACGCTTGGCGCCGAGGTGGTGCTGGTCGCACCGCCGACGCTGCTGCCCGCGGGGGTCCAGGGCTGGCCGGTCACCGTCTCGCACGACCTCGACGCCGAACTGCCGCTCGCCGACGCGGTGCTGATGCTGCGCGTGCAGGCCGAGCGGATGTACGGCGGGTTCTTCCCGTCGGCGCGGGAGTACTCGGCGCTCTACGGGCTCTCGGAGAAGCGGCAGGCGATGCTGCCCGGCAACGCGGTGGTCCTGCACCCCGGCCCGATGATCCGCGGCATGGAGATCGCGTTCTCCGTCGCCGATTCCTCGCAATCGGCTGTGCTGCAACAGGTTTCCAACGGTGTGCACGTCCGGATGGCCGTGTTGTTCCACCTGCTGGTAGGCGCGGAGCGGGAGGCGATCAGCGCATGAGCACCGTGATTCGAGGGGTTCGGCTCTACGGCGAGGGCGACCGGGTCGATGTTCTGGTGGCCGACGGCCAGATCGCCGAGATCGGCACGGGGCTGGCTGAGTCCGGAGGACTCGAAAAGGCGTGGGACGTGTTCGACGCCACCGATCAGGTGGTGCTGCCCGGATTCGTCGACCTGCACACCCATCTGCGTGAACCGGGCCGGGAGTACGCCGAGGACATCGAAACCGGCTCGGCCGCAGCGGCGCTGGGCGGGTACACCGCGGTGTTCGCGATGGCGAACACCAACCCGGTCGCCGACAGCCCGGTGGTCACCGATCACGTGTGGCACCGCGGGCAGCAGGTCGGACTGGTCGACGTGCACCCGGTCGGGGCGGTCACCATGGGGTTGGCCGGCGCCCAGCTGACCGAGATGGGCCTGATGGCCGCGGGCGCGGGGCAGGTGCGGATGTTCTCCGACGACGGCATCTGCGTGCACGATCCGCTGATCATGCGCCGTGCGCTCGAGTACGCGAAGGGGCTGGGCGTGCTGATCGCCCAGCACGCCGAAGAGCCGCGGCTCACCGCCGGCGCCGTCGCGCACGAAGGGCCCAACGCGGCCCGGCTCGGGCTGGCCGGGTGGCCGCGTGCCGCCGAGGAGTCGATCGTGGCACGCGATGCGCTGCTGGCCCGCGACGCCGGGGCCCGAGTGCACATCTGCCACGCCTCGACGGCCGGCACTGTGGAGATCGTCAAATGGGCGAAGGCTCAAGGTATTTCGATCACCGCCGAGGTGACGCCGCATCATCTGTTGCTGGATGACCGGCGGCTGGCGAGCTACGACGGCCGCAACCGGGTCAACCCGCCGCTGCGCGAGGCCGCCGACACCGATGCGCTGCGTCAGG
This sequence comes from Mycolicibacterium elephantis DSM 44368, assembly GCF_004014805.1. Classification (GTDB taxonomy): domain Bacteria; phylum Actinomycetota; class Actinomycetes; order Mycobacteriales; family Mycobacteriaceae; genus Mycobacterium; species Mycobacterium elephantis. The sequence goes on along the minus strand of NZ_ATDN01000089.1, from coordinate 41,901 downwards.
CGCTGGCCGACGGGGTGATCGACTGTGTGGCCACCGATCACGCCCCGCACGCCGAGCACGAGAAGTGCTGCGAGTTCGCCGAGGCCCGACCGGGAATGCTCGGCCTGGAAACCGCGTTGTCGGTCGTGGTGGAGACGATGGTGCGGCCGGGGCTGCTGACATGGCGCGATGTGGCGCGTGTGATGAGCGAGAACCCGGCCCGCATCGTCGGGTTGCCCGATCAGGGCAGGCCGCTGGAGGTCGGCGAGCCGGCCAACCTCACCGTCGTCGACCCCGACGCCACCTGGACTGTCGAAGGGGCGGCGCTGGCCAGCCGGTCGGCGAACACACCGTTCGAATCGATGGAACTGCCGGCGTCGGTGACGCTGACCATGCTGCGCGGCAAGATCACGGCGCGCGACGGGAAATGTCCGGCATGAGCGCCGAGATGGACGAAATGGCGAAATCCACTCGCACTTTTCCGCCCGTGTGTCCCTTTGGGCGAAAGGTCGCGACGTGAACACGGGGACGTTGGTGGGGTCGCTGGTCGTGGCCGCGGTCCTGGCGGTGGTGATCGCCGTGCTGATCCAGGCCATGATCCGGGGCTGGCGCCGCCGCGCCGAGCGCCAAGCCGAGCTCATCGGTGCGCTGCCGCCGCTGCCCGACACCGTCGGCCAGGCCGTCGTCGCACCGACCAAGGGCCTGTATGTCGGCAGCACGCTGGCGCCGCGCTGGAACGACCGGGTGGTCGTCGGCGACCTCGGCTTCCGCACCAAGGCCGTGCTGACCCGCTACCCCGAGGGAATCATGGTGCAGCGCAGCGGCGCACGACCGATCTGGATACCCGACGAGTCGATCTCCGCGATCCGCACCGAACGCGCCATCGCCGGTAAGGCCCTGACCCACGAAGGGATCCTGGCGATCCGGTGGCGGCTGCCGTCGGGCACCGAGATCGACACCGGGTTTCGCGCCGATGACCGCGGGGAATATGCGCGGTGGCTTGAGGAGGCTGCATGAATTCCAAGGCTGTCCTGGTGCTCGAGGACGGCCGCGTCTTCACCGGCACCGCGTACGGCGCGGTCGGTCAGACCCTGGGCGAAGCGGTGTTCTCCACCGCGATGTCCGGATACCAGGAGACGCTCACCGACCCGAGCTACCACGGCCAGATCGTGGTCGCCACCGCGCCGCAGATCGGCAACACGGGCTGGAACCAAGAGGACTCCGAGAGCCGTGGCGACAAGATCTGGGTGGCCGGATACGCCGTCCGCGACCCGTCGCCGCGGGCGTCGAGCTGGCGCGCCACCGGGACGCTGGAGGACGAGCTGGTCCGCCAGAACGTCGTCGGCATCGCGAACATCGACACCCGCGCGGTGGTGCGTCACCTGCGCAGCCGCGGCTCGATGAAGGCCGGGGTGTTCAGCGGAGAGGCGCTCGCCGAACTCGATGAGCTGCTGGCCCGGGTGCGGGCCCAGCCGTCGATGCTGGGCGCCAACCTGGCGGGCGAGGTCAGCACCGAGGCGGCGTATGTGGTGGAACCCGAAGGGCCGCCGCGGTTTACCGTCGCCGCGGTAGACCTCGGAATCAAGATCAACACCCCGCGCAACTTCACCCGCCGCGGCATCCGGAGCCATGTGCTGCCGTCGACGGTGACCTTCGAGCAGATCGCGGACCTCAAGCCCGACGGGGTCTTTCTGTCCAACGGGCCCGGCGACCCGGCCACCGCCGACCACATCGTTGAGGTGACCCGCGCGGTGCTCGGCGCCGGGATTCCGCTGTTCGGCATCTGCTTCGGCAACCAGATCCTCGGCCGCGCGCTTGGGCGCAAGACGTACAAGATGGTGTTCGGGCACCGCGGGATCAACATCCCGGTCATCGACCACGCCACCGGGCGGGTCGCGGTGACCGCGCAGAACCACGGGTTCGCGCTCGAGGGCGAGGCGGGGGAGCAGTTCGACACCCCGTTCGGTAAGGCCGTCGTCAGCCACACCTGCGCCAACGACGGCGTGGTCGAAGGCGTCAAACTGCTTGACGGTAAAGCGTTTTCGGTGCAATACCATCCCGAGGCCGCGGCCGGCCCGCACGACGCCAACTCCCTGTTCGACCAGTTCGTCGACCTGATGGCGGGGGAGGACCGGTGACTGTGCGGATTGATACGCCCCGACCGGCGTGTCGCGTACGAAACCGCACAGTGGGTGCGGAGAGGGGGGAGCGGTAATGCCGAGGCGCACCGACCTCAACCACGTGCTGGTGATCGGCTCCGGGCCGATCGTGATCGGCCAGGCCTGCGAGTTCGACTACTCCGGCACCCAGGCCTGCCGCGTGCTCAAATCCGAGGGCCTGCAGGTCAGCCTGGTCAACTCCAACCCGGCGACGATCATGACCGACCCGGAGTTCGCCGACCAGACCTACGTCGAGCCGATCACGCCCGCGTTCGTCGAACGCGTCATCGCCCAACAGGCCGAGCGCGGCAACAAGATCGACGCGCTGCTGGCCACCCTGGGCGGGCAGACCGCGCTCAACACCGCCGTCGCCCTCTACGAGAACGGGGTGCTGGAGCGCTACGGCGTCGAACTCATCGGCGCGGACTTCGAGGCGATCCAACGCGGCGAGGACCGGCAACGGTTCAAGGACATCGTCACCAAGGTCGGTGGCGAATCCGCGCGCTCGCGGGTGTGTTTCACGATGGACGAGGTTCGCGAGACGGTGGCCGAGCTGGGGTTGCCGGTCGTCGTGCGGCCCTCGTTCACCATGGGCGGGCTCGGCTCGGGAATGGCCTACTCCGCGGAGGACGTCGACCGGATGGCCGGCCACGGCCTGGCCTCCTCGCCGAGCGCCAACGTGCTCATCGAGGAATCCATCTTCGGGTGGAAGGAATACGAACTCGAGCTGATGCGCGACGGCAACGACAACGTGGTCGTGGTGTGCTCGATCGAGAACGTCGACCCGATGGGCGTGCACACCGGCGACTCGGTCACCGTCGCCCCCGCGATGACGCTCACCGACCGCGAGTACCAGACCATGCGCGATCTCGGCATCGCGATCCTGCGCGAGGTCGGCGTGGACACCGGCGGCTGCAACATCCAGTTCGCGGTCAACCCGGCCGACGGCCGGCTCATCGTCATCGAGATGAACCCGCGGGTGTCGCGGTCCTCCGCGCTGGCGTCCAAGGCCACCGGGTTCCCGATCGCCAAGATCGCGGCGAAGCTGGCCATCGGCTACACGCTCGACGAGATCGTCAACGACATCACCAAGGAGACCCCGGCCTGCTTCGAGCCGACGCTGGACTACGTCGTCGTCAAGGCGCCGCGGTTCGCGTTCGAGAAGTTCCCCGGCGCCGACGGCACGCTGACCACCACGATGAAATCCGTCGGCGAGGCGATGTCGTTGGGTCGCAACTTCATCGAGTCGCTCGGCAAGGTGATGCGCTCGCTGGAGACCACCAGGGCCGGGTTCTGGACCGCGCCCGACCCCGACGTCACCGTCGACGAACTGCTGCAGAACCTCAAGACCCCCACCGACGGGCGGCTCTATGACATCGAGCACGCGCTGCGCCTGGGCGCCAGCGCCGAGCAGGTGTCGCAAGCCTCCGGTGTGGACCCCTGGTTCGTCGAACAGATCGCCGGGCTGGTGGCGCTGCGCGCGGAGATCGTCGACGCGCCGGTGCTGGACGCCGACCTGCTGCGGCGCAGCAAGTACCACGGCCTGTCGGATCGCCAAATCGCCGCGCTGCGACCCGAATTGGCAGGCGAGGTCGGGGTGCGGGCGCTGCGGGAACGGCTGGGCATCCATCCCGTCTACAAGACCGTCGACACCTGCGCGGCCGAGTTCGAGGCCAAGACGCCCTACCACTACAGCAGCTACGAACTCGACCCCGCGGCCGAGACCGAGGTCGCCCCGCAGACCGAGAAGCCCAAGGTGCTCATCCTGGGCTCGGGCCCCAACCGCATCGGCCAGGGCATCGAATTCGACTACAGCTGCGTGCACGCCGCCACCACCCTGAGCCAGGCCGGCTTCGAGACGGTCATGATCAACTGCAACCCCGAGACGGTGTCCACCGACTACGACACCGCCGACCGGCTCTACTTCGAACCGCTGACGTTCGAGGACGTGCTCGAGATCTACTACGCCGAACAGCAATCCGGGCTGGGCGGACCAGGTGTCGTCGGGGCCATCGTGCAGCTGGGCGGGCAGACCCCGCTCGGGCTGGCCGACCGGCTCGAACAGGCCGGGGTGCCGATCGTCGGCACCACTCCGAACGCGATCGACATGGCCGAGGACCGCGGCGCGTTCGGCGAGGTGCTGGCCAACGCCGGGCTGCCCGCCCCGAAGTTCGGCACCGCGACCAGCTTCGAGCAGGCCCGCCGGATCGCCGCCGACATCGGCTACCCGGTGTTGGTGCGGCCCTCCTACGTGCTGGGCGGGCGCGGCATGGAGATCGTCTACGACGACGACACCCTGCACGGCTACATCACCCGCGCCACCCAGTTGTCGCCCGAACATCCGGTGCTCGTGGACCGGTTCCTCGAGGACGCCATCGAGATCGACGTCGACGCGCTGTGCGACGGCACCGAGGTCTACATCGGCGGCATCATGGAGCACATCGAGGAGGCCGGCATCCACTCCGGTGACTCGGCGTGTGCGCTGCCGCCGGTGACGCTGGGCCGCAGCGACATCGAGTCGGTGCGCCGCGCCACCGAGGCCATCGCGCACGGTATCGGCGTGGTCGGCCTGCTCAACGTGCAGTACGCGCTGAAGGACGACGTGCTCTACGTGCTGGAGGCCAACCCGCGCGCCAGCCGTACGGTGCCGTTCGTCTCGAAGGCCACCGCGGTGCCGCTGGCCAAAGCCTGCGCGCGGATCATGCTGGGCGCCACCATCGCCCAGCTGCGCGACGAGGGCCTGCTGGCCAAGACCGGCGACGGCGCCACGTTCTCGGCGAAGACCCGGCACGCGCCGGTCGCCGTCAAGGAGGCGGTGCTGCCGTTCCACCGGTTCCGCGGGGTCGACGGGGCGCAGATCGACAACCTGCTGGGTCCGGAGATGAAGTCCACCGGCGAGGTGATGGGCATCGACCGCGACTTCGGCAGCGCGTTCGCCAAGAGCCAGACCGCCGCCTACGGTTCGCTGCCCACCGAGGGCACCGTGTTCGTGTCGGTGGCCAACCGCGACAAACGCTCGCTGGTGTTCCCCGTCAAACGGCTCGCCGACCTGGGGTTCCGGGTGCTGGCCACCGAAGGCACCGCGGAAATGTTGCGCCGCAACGGGATTCCGTGCGACGAGGTGCGAAAGCACTTTCAGGAGCCGACGCCCGACGGCCCGAAGATGTCGGCGGTGGACGCCATCAAGGCGGGCGAGGTCGACATGGTGATCAACACCCCGTATGGCAACTCCGGCCCGCGCGTCGACGGTTACGAGATCCGCTCGGCCGCAGTGTCGAACAACATCCCGTGCGTGACGACGGTGCAGGGCGCGTCGGCGGCGGTGCAGGGCATCGAGGCAGGGATCCGCGGCGAGATCGACGTGATGTCGCTGCAGGAACTGCACAACTCGCTGGGATCGTGACCGGCTTCGGTCGGCGGCTGGCCGACGCGGTGTCGACCCGCGGGCCGCTGTGTCTCGGCATCGACCCGCACCCGGAACTGCTGCGGGCGTGGGAACTTTCGGTCGACGCCGACGGGCTGCGCAGGTTCTGCGACATCTGCGTCGCGGCGTTCGAGGGGTTCGCGGTGGTCAAACCCCAGGTGGCGTTCTTCGAGGCCTACGGCGCGGCAGGCTATTCGGTGCTCGAGCACACCATCGCCGTGTTGCGCGAGGCCGAGGTGCTGGTGCTCGCCGACGCCAAACGCGGTGACATCGGTTCGACGATGGCGGCCTATGCCCAGGCGTGGGCGGGAGATTCACCGTTGGCGGCCGACGCGGTCACCGCGTCGCCGTATCTGGGCTTCGGCTCGCTGCAACCGTTGTTCGACACCGCGCTGGCCCGCGGGCGTGGCGTCTTCGTGCTCGCCGCCACCTCGAACCCCGAAGGGCACACGGTGCAACGCGCGGTCGCCGACGGGCGCAGCGTCGCACAGGCGATCGTCGACGCCGCCGCGGAACTCAACCGCGCCGGCGCGCCCGAGCCGGGCGCCGTCGGCGTCGTCGTCGGCGCCACGTTGTCGGACCCACCCGACGTGAGCGCACTGGGCGGGCCCGTGCTGGTTCCCGGGGTGGGCGCCCAGGGCGGGCGCCCCGACGCGCTGGGCGGTCTGGGCGGGGCGAAGCCGGGCCAGTTGCTGCCCGCCGTATCGCGCGAGGTGCTGCGGGCCGGACCCGACGTCGCCGAGCTGCGTCACGCTGCCGAGGCGACGCGCGATGCGGTGGCGTACCTGGCCTGAGGAGCCTGAGGAGCCGGTATTCCCCCGCGCAAACAGTCACATCAGTAACACAACGAACATAAGTCACGTCAGTCACAGCACTGTGCCCGTCAGCGCGGCTCGACACGCCCGACACGCGCTGACCTGCGAAAATTTTTAGAAAAAGCTGCTGGCCCGGCCTCGGACCGGTCTCGCGTATCGCCGCGGTTTCCGCCATCGTCAAGGGCCTGCACGAAATCCCTTGAGTGGGAGGAAATTCCACTTGAAGCCGGCCCGATCACGTCGTTTCGGCGTCCGATACGCGTGCTCGGGGCCGGACACAGCACCGCCTTACACGCTGGGCTTTTGGGCCCGGAACCGGGGGGTGGGGTTCGCATTCGTCAGGATGCGTGGGTACGGTCGTCGTCGCTGGCTGTTCTGGATTGGTCCTATCAGCCGATTTATTGAAAATGATGGTGATGAGACGGAGGAACCCGTGGCCCTTCCCCAGTTGACCGACGAACAGCGCGCGGCAGCGTTGGAGAAGGCTGCCGCCGCACGTCGAATCCGGGCTGAACTCAAGGATCGGCTCAAGCGCGGTGGCACCAATCTCAAGCAGGTGCTCAAGGACGCCGAGACCGATGAGGTACTCGGCAAGATGAAGGTTTCCGCGCTGCTGGAGGCCCTGCCCAAGGTCGGCAAGGTCAAGGCGCAGGAAATCATGACCGAGCTCGAAATCGCCCCCACCCGCCGGCTGCGCGGCCTGGGCGATCGCCAGCGCAAGGCGCTGCTGGAAAAGTTCGACCAGTAGTTCCCGGGCGCAGAAGTTGAGCGCCGGCCGAGGGGTCGGCCGGGTAGTTGTGCTGTCCGGCCCCTCTGCCGTCGGGAAGTCGACCCTCGTGCGCTGCCTGCGCGAACGAATTCCCGACTTGTACTTCAGCGTGTCGGTCACCACCAGAGCGCCCCGCCCCGGCGAGGTCGACGGTGTCGACTACTCGTTTGTGACCGACGAGCAGTTTCAGCAGCTGATCGACAGTGGGGCGCTGTTGGAGTGGGCCGAAATCCACGGGGGTCTGCACCGCTCCGGCACCCCGGCGCAGCCTGTGCGCGACGCCACCGCGGCGGGTCATCCTGTCCTCATCGAGGTGGATTTGGCGGGGGCGCGGTCGGTGAAGCAGGCGATGCCCGAGGCCATCACCGTGTTCGTCGCCCCGCCCGACTGGGCGACGCTGGAGAACCGGCTGAGCGGGCGGGGTACCGAAAGCCCCGAGGTGATGGATCGCCGGCTCGCGACCGCGAAGGCGGAAATGGCCGCACAGGACGAGTTCGACGTGGTGGTGGTGAACAGGCAATTGGAATCGGCCTGCGCCGAATTGGTATCCTTGCTGGTGGCCCAAGACTGACCCAGCGCCAGAGCCGGCGCAGGAAGCCCCGATAGCCACCTCAGTTTCAGAGGCAACCAGCCAGCCAACCGCCAGGAGAATTTTTACGTGAGCACCCCGCACGCCGATACGCAGCTGGCCGCCGTGGACAAGTTCGACACGTCCGCCGCCGGCGCCTACGACACGCCGCTCGGCATCACCAACCCGCCGATCGACGAGTTGCTGGAGCGCGTATCGAGCAAGTACGCCCTGGTGATCTTCGCCGCCAAGCGCGCTCGCCAGATCAACGACTACTACAACCAGCTCGGCGACGGCATCCTCGAGTACGTCGGGCCGCTGGTCGAGCCGGGCCTTCAGGAGAAGCCGCTGTCGATCGCGCTGCGCGAGATCCACGCAGACCTGCTCGAGCACACCGAAGGCGAGTAGCGACTCAGGAGCGGCCTGGATGGAGCCCAAGCGGATCATCGTCGGCGTCGCCGGTGGCATCGCCGCATACAAGGCGGCGACCGTGGTCCGCCAGCTCACCGAGGCCGGACATTCGGTGCGGGTCATCCCGACCGAGTCCGCCCTGCGTTTCGTCGGCGCGGCGACGTTCGAAGCGCTGTCCGGCAACCCCGTGCACACCGGCGTCTGGGATGACGTGCACGAGGTGCCGCATGTGCGCCTCGGGCAGGAGGCCGACCTCGTCGTCGTCGCACCCGCCACCGCCGACCTGCTGTCACGTGCGGCCACCGGACGCGCCGACGACCTGCTGACCGCGACGCTGCTCACGGCGCGATGTCCGGTGCTGCTGGCCCCGGCCATGCACACCGAGATGTGGTTTCACCCCGCGACCGTCGACAACGTCGCTACGTTGCGCCGCCGCGGGGTGGTGGTGCTCGAACCGGCGTCGGGCCGGCTCACCGGCGCCGACACCGGAGCGGGGCGGTTGCCCGAGGCCGAGGAGATCACCACGTTCGCCCAGCTGCTGCTGGCCCGCGCCGACGCGCTGCCCTACGACCTGGCTGGGGTCAAGGCGCTGGTCACCGCCGGCGGCACCCGCGAGCCGATCGACCCGGTGCGATTCATCGGCAACCGCAGCTCCGGTAAGCAGGGCTATGCGATGGCCCGGGTGATGGCCCAGCGTGGCGCGGAGGTCACGCTGATCGCCGGCAACACCGCGGGCCTGATCGACCCGGCCGGGGTCGAGGTCGTGCACATCGGCTCGGCCGCCCAGCTCAAAGACGCGGTGTCCAAGCACGCACCCGCTGCCCACGTGCTGGTCATGGCTGCCGCCGTCGCCGATTTCCGGCCGGTCACCCAGTCGACCAGCAAGATCAAGAAGGGCCCGGAGAGCCAGGGCGAGCCGGTCATCGAGCTCACCCGCACCGACGATGTGCTGGCCGGCGCCGTGCGCGCCCGCGCCGACGGGCAGCTGCCCAACATGCGGGCCATCGTCGGGTTCGCCGCCGAGACCGGCGACGCCAACGGCGACGTGCTGTTCCACGCCAGGGCCAAACTGCAGCGCAAGGGCTGTGACCTGCTCGTCGTCAACGCCGTCGGCGAGAACCGCGCGTTCGAGGTGGACAACAACGACGGCTGGCTGCTTGCGGCCGACGGCACCGAGTCGGCGTTGGAACACGGTTCGAAGACCCTGATGGCCAGTCGTATCGTGGACGCGATCGCGTCGTTCCTCAGGAGCGGCGGCGGATAGCTCGATCACACGTCTGCTGCGCCCAAGGGTTGCGCAGAACCGGCGCACGCGCTTGGGTGCAACCGGGCGGCCCGAACCGAGGCCTACAATTCGACCAACTAACTTTCGGAAGGACCACACCGTGACGCAAGCTCGGCTGTTTACCAGTGAGTCGGTAACCGAGGGCCATCCCGACAAGATCTGCGACGCCATCAGCGACTCGGTGCTCGACGCGTTGCTCGCCGACGATCCCAAATCGCGCGTCGCGGTGGAGACCCTGGTCACGACCGGGCAGGTGCACGTGGTCGGCGAGGTGACGACCGCGGCCAAGGAGGCGTTCGCCGACATCACCAACACGGTGCGCGAACGCATCCTCGAGATCGGCTACGACTCCTCGGAGAAGGGGTTCGACGGGGAGACCTGCGGCGTCAACATCGGTATCGGCGCGCAGTCACCAGACATCGCCCAGGGCGTCGACACGGCCCACGAGACCCGCGTCGAAGGCGCCGCCGACCCGCTGGACTCCCAGGGCGCCGGGGACCAGGGGCTGATGTTCGGCTACGCGATCAAGGACACCCCGGAACTGATGCCGCTGCCCATCGCGCTGGCGCACCGGCTGTCGCGGCGGCTGACCGAGGTCCGCAAGAGCGGGGTGCTGGACTACCTGCGCCCCGACGGCAAGACCCAGGTCACCGTCCAGTACGACGGCACCACCCCGGTGCGCCTGGACACCGTGGTGCTCTCCACCCAGCACGCCGCGGGTATCGACCTGGAAGCCACGCTGACGCCCGACATCCGCGAGAAGGTCGTCAACACCGTGCTGGCCGACCTCAGCCACGACACGATGGACACCTCGGACTTCCGTCTGCTGGTGAACCCGACCGGCAAGTTCGTGCTCGGCGGGCCGATGGGGGACGCGGGCCTGACCGGCCGCAAGATCATCGTCGACACCTACGGCGGATGGGCCCGTCACGGCGGCGGTGCGTTCTCCGGGAAGGATCCGTCCAAGGTGGACCGCTCCGCGGCGTACGCGATGCGCTGGGTGGCCAAGAACGTGGTCGCCGCGGGCCTGGCCGATCGCGTCGAGGTGCAGGTCGCCTACGCGATCGGCAAGGCCGCCCCGGTCGGGCTGTTCGTCGAGACCTTCGGGACCGAGACCGTCGACCCGGCCCGCATCGAGAAGGCCATCACGTCGGTGTTCGACCTGCGGCCCGGCGCGATCGTGCGCGATCTGGACCTGCTGCGCCCGATTTACGCGCAGACCGCCGCCTACGGCCACTTCGGTCGCACCGACATCGAGCTGCCGTGGGAGCAGCTCAACAAGGTCGACGAGCTCAAGGCCTCCGTCTAGCTCGCGCTAGCCATCTCGAAACTGACGCAATGGTCGCCGTCAGCGGCCAAAATCAGCCATTGCGTCGGTCTCGGCGCGACTACGGGCTACGCGCTGAACGCGTAGTCGTCGATCGGGAAGCGGCGGGCGCGCCAGTGCGCCTCCAGCGTGGTGGCCGGCCGTAGCGGCACGTCCCCGTTCGGGTCGAAGTAGTAGCTGTTGGCCAGCTTGCAGCTGTCCTGCCAGAAGATCTGACGATGCCGCTTGCGCATCATCTCGGCGAAGTAGCGGTCGTTGGCTTCCTGTTTCACCTCGACGCGGGTGGCGCGGTTGAGCCGGGCGTGGGTCAGGCACCGCACGATGTGGTGGGTCTGGGCCTCGATCAGCGCGAAGTAGGAGCTTCCGACGTATCCGTACGGCCCGAACACGGTGAAGAAGTTCGGGAAGCCGGGGGCGCTGACGCCCTCGTAGGCCTGCAGCCGCTGCTCGTTCCAGTAACCGCTGAGCGAGCGCCCGCCCGGCCCGGTGACCGCGTAGGTCGGCACGCTGTCGGGATCCATCACCTTGAAGCCCGTCGCCAGGATGAGCACGTCGATATCGCGGGTGTGCCCGTCGGCGGTGGCCACCCCCGAGCCCGTGACCTTCTCGATCGACTCGGTCACCAACTCGACGTTGTCGCGGTTGAACGTCGACAGGTAGGTGTTGTGGAACCCGGGGCGTTTGCAGCCGACGGCGTAGCGCGGCGTGAGCTTGTCGCGCACCACCGGGTCCTCGACCTGCTGGCGCAGATACGCCTCACCGAACTTCGACATCCGCTTGGCCATCGGGTTGAGCGTGAAATACTGCGCCGGCAGCGTGAACGTCAGCTCGACGTAGGCCTGGCTGAGCAACCGCTGCACCGTGTGGCCGCCGGGCAGCCGCATCAACTTCCGCACCAGCGGCGAAAGCGGCACATCGGGTTTCGGGAAACACCAGATCGGGGTGCGCTGAAAAACGGTGAGCCGCTCCACGATCGGCGCGATCTCCGGGATCACCTGCACGGCCGATGCGCCGGTGCCGATGACCGCGACACGTTTACCGGTCAGGTCCTGGGTGTGGTCCCAGCGCGCGGTGTGCATGGTGACGCCGCTGAACGAGTCGACGCCGTCGATGTCGGGGAAGTTCGGTGTGATCAGCACGCCGCACGCGTTGATCAGATACCGGGCGGTGATCACCCCGCCGGGATCGGTGCGGATGTGCCACAGGTTGGCGTCGTCGTCGAAGTCGGCGGCCAGCACCTTGGTGTTGAACCGGATCTTGTACCGCAGGCCGTACTTGTCGACGCAGTGTTCGGCGTATGCCTTCAGCTCGTGGCCCGGCGCGTAACTGCGCGTCCAGTTCGGGCTCTTCTCGAAGGAGAACTGATAGGAGAACGACGGAATGTCCACGGCGATACCGGGATAGGTGTTCCAGTGCCACGTGCCGCCCGGGCCGTCACCGGCCTCGAGCACGAGGTAGTTGCCCATGCCGGCCTTGTCCAGCTTGATCGCGGCCCCGATGCCGGAGAAGCCGGCGCCGACGATGACGGTGTCGTAATCCGGCGCGGTCATGACGTCTGCCGCCCGGGATGCAGTGCGGCCTTCAGCGCAGCCAGCCCACGGTTGGTCGCCTCAGCGGCGGCGGGCACCACCAGCGCGAAGTTGACGTAGCCGTGCACCAGCGTCGGCTCGTTGCGCAGCTCAACGGAAACGCCTGCAGCGCGCAGCAATTCGGCATATCGCGCGCCGTCGTCGCGAAGGGGGTCGTATTCGGCGGTGCCGATGAACGCCGGCGGCAGCCCGGACAGGTCCGCGGTGTTGGCCGGGGCCAGCGTCGGCGGCAACTTGGCGGGGTCGCTGAGATCCATGTCGCCCAGATACCAGTGCAGGAACGCCGCCACCACGTCGCGGTCGAGGATCGGGCCGTCGGCGTTCTCGATCATCGACGGCAGCTGGGTGTCCCCGGTGGTCGACGGGTACCACAGCAGCTGGAAGACCAGCGGTGGCCCGCCTTGGTCGCGGGCCAGCTGCGTCATCACGGCCGAGATGTTTCCGCCCGCCGAGTCGCCGGCCACCGCGATGCGGCTCGGGTCGCCGCCGAGCTCCGCGGCGTGTTCACCGACCCATCGCAGCGCGGCCCACGCATCGTCGATGCCCGCCGGCCAGGGATGCTCGGGTGCGAGCCGGTAGTCCACCGAAACGACGATCGCTTCGGCGCCGACCGCGTGGCTGCGCGCCACCGGATCGTGGGTGTCCAGGTCGCCGATCGACCAGCCGCCACCGTGGTAGAACACGACGACCGGCAGGTTCTCGTGCTGCTCGACGGGCGGCCAGTAGATCCGCACCGGGATGTCGGTGATGTCGCCGTAACCGACCGTGCGTTCCTCGATCCGCATCTCCGGCAACAACTCCGGCGGCGCCTTCATCTGTCGCATCTGCTCGCGTGCGACCTCGACGCCGTCTTCGGCGGTGAACTTGAACGGAAACGCGTCGAGCAGCGCCTGCATCGTCGGGTCGATACCGGGCCGCGCCGTGGGATCGGTCATGTGCCCACGGTAGCGCGTGTGATCATCGATGCAGCACGTCGCGCAGCACCGCCAAGCCCCGGTCAGCGGCCTCCGTGGCCGCGGGCACCACGCCCGCATAGGCGAGGTAGCCGTGCACCAGCGCCTCGGCGTTGTGCAGATCCACGGATACCCCGGCGGCCGCCAGCAACTCGGCGTAGCGGATGCCGTCGTCGCGCAGCGGGTCGTGACCCGCGACGGCGACGTAGGTCGGCGGCAGCCCGGACAGGTCCTTCGCGCGGGCGGGCACCAGTGTGGCCGGCGGATCCGACATGTCCAGATCGCCGATGTACCAGCGGGTGTAGCCGCTGCACGCGGCAAGGTTGAGCACCGGGGCGTCGGCGTTCTCGGCGAAGGACGGCAGCGTGGTGTCGAACGTGGTGGACGGGTACCACAGCAGCGTGAACGCGATCGGCGACCCGCCCGTGTCGCGCGCCAACTGAGCCACCACCGCCGCGAGGTTGCCGCCTGCGGAGTCGCCGGCAACGGCGAGCCGAGCCGGATCCGCGCCCAGCTCCGCGGCGTGCTGCCCCACCCACCGGGTGGCCGCCCAGGCGTCGTCGACGGCGGCGGGGTAGGGGTGCTCGGGGGCCAGCCGGTAGTCCACCGACACCACCACCGCACCGGCGCCGACGGCGTGCATGCGGGCGGTGCCGTCGTAGGTGTCGAGGTCGCCGACCGACCATCCGCCGCCGTGCAGGTACACCACGACGGGCACGGTGGTGCCGTCGGCCTCGGGCGGCCAGTACACCCGGGTCGGGATCGGGCCGTCGGGCCCGTCGATGACGTGGTCCTCGCTGCGTACTTCGGGATGCACCTCCCTGCGCGGCAGCTCGGCGAACCGGCGGCGCGCGGCCTCGGGTCCGCCGTCGGTTGTCAACTGAAACGGAACCGCCTCCAGTACCTTCTGCAAGATGGCATCTATCGGTTCGCGGACAACCGACTTCTCGTCAGCAGCGGACATGGGGACACCGTACGTTCACCGCCGGACCAGGCTGCTGTGGGTGGCCGCGGTGGTGGTCGCCGTCTGCTACGGCCTCTTCCTCATCGTCACCGCGCTGCGGCTGCCCGCCGGGGCGGAGCTGACGGGGCAGTTCGCGCTGCAGCCCGCGGCCAAGGCGCTGGCCGCGGTGCTGTTGGCCGGGGCCGCGCTTCATCACCCGATCGCGCGGGAACGACGCTGGCTGGTCGGCGCCCTGCTGTTCTCGGCCGCGGGCGACTACCTGTTGGCGATGCCCTGGTGGGAAGCGTCGTTCGTGCTCGGGCTGTCAGCATTCCTGGTGGCCCACCTGTGTTTCTTGGGCGCGCTCGTGCCGCTGATGGTGCGGTCGGCGCCGGGGACGCTGGCTGCGGGTATCACCGTCGCGGCCTGTGTGGCGCTGCTGATCTGGTTCTGGCCGCGGCTGCTGGACGAGGGGATGGCCGTGCCCGTCACGCTCTACATCGTGGTGCTGGGGGCGATGGTGTGCGCGGCGCTGCTGGCCCGGTTGCCGACGCGCTGGACGGCGCTGGGCGCGGTGTGTTTCGCGGTGTCGGACGCGATGATCGGCATCAGCAAGTTCGTGCTGGCACCGGAGAACGCCGAGGCGCTGGCGGTGCCGATCTGGTGGGTGTACTCGGCCTCGCTGGTGCTCATCACCGCCGGGTTCTTCTTCGGCCGTGTCGCGAACGTTCCTTACCGCTCGAATTTGCGGGGAAATGTCGAGCGGTAAGGAACGTTCGGCCGCAGCCGAGCACGAGCCGATCGCGCGCGTGCTTCCCATGCTGTCGGTGCCACACCTCGACCGGGAGTTCGACTACCTGGTTTCCGCGGAGCAGTCCGACGACGCGCAGCCCGGGGTGCGGGTGCGGGTGCGGTTCTCCGGTCGGCTGGTGGACGGGTTCCTGCTCGAAAGGCGTTCGGACACAGACCATGTCGGCAAGCTCGGCTGGCTCGATCGGGTGGTGTCGGCCGAACCGGTGTTGACCCCCGAAGTGCGTCGGCTCGCCGATGCGGTCGCCGCGCGTTACGCGGGCACCCGCGCCGATGTGTTGCGGCTGGCCATCCCGCCGCGACACGCCCGCGTCGAAAAGCAGCCGCTCGCCGACCCGGCACCGTTGTCCGTCAACCCCGTTGACCCCGCGCCGTGGTCGGTCTACGGCCGCGGTGAGCGGTTCCTGGCGGCGCTGGGCGACGGCCGCGCCGCCCGCGCCGTCTGGCAGGCGCTGCCCGGTGAGCGCTGGACCGACCGACTGGCCGAGGCCGCGGCCGCCACGATCCAGTCCGGGCGCGGTGTGCTGCTGATCGTGCCGGATCAGCGCGACATCGACGCGATGTATGCCGCCGCGGTCCGGCACGTCGACGAGGGCGCTGTGGTGGCGCTGTCGGCGGGGCTGGGCCCCGCGCAGCGCTACCGGCGGTGGCTGGCGGTGCTGCGGGGCACCGCCCGGCTGGTCATCGGCACCCGCAGCGCGGTGTTCGCTCCCGTCGGCGACCTCGGCCTGGTGATGGTGTGGGACGACGGCGACGACACGCTTGCCGAGCCCCGCGCGCCGTACCCGCACGCCAGGGAAGTCGCGATGCTGCGCGCGCACCAACTGCGGTGCGCGGCGCTGATCGGCGGCTACGCCCGCACCGCCGAGGCTCAGGCGCTGGTGCGCAGCGGCTGGGCGCATGACCTGGTGGCGCCGCGCACGGCGGTGCGCGCCGCGGCCGCCCGCGTCATCGCCATCGAGGACAGCGGCTTCGAGCAGGAGCGCGACCCGGCCGCGCGCACCGCGAGGCTGCCGTCGATGGCGTTGCGGGCCGCGCGCACCGCGCTGGAGAAGGGCGCCCCCGTGCTGGTGCAGGTGCCACGCCGCGGATACGTGCCCGCGCTGGCGTGCAACCGCTGCCGCACCGTGGCCCGCTGCAGGCACTGCACCGGCCCGCTGTCATTTCCGGACCGCGACGCCGCAGGGGCGGTGTGCCGGTGGTGTGGCCGCGGTGACACCGCGCTGCGCTGTGCGCGCTGCGGATCCGACGCCGTTAGGGCCATGGTCGTCGGCGCCCGCCGCACCGCCGAGGAACTCGGACGGGCCTTCGCAGGAGCGACCGTCATCACCTCCGGGGGCGACGCGATGGTGCCGACGGTGGCCGCGGCACCCGCGCTCGTGGTCGCGACACCGGGCGCCGAACCGGTCGCCGCCGACGGATACGGCGCCGCGCTGCTGCTCGACAGCTGGGCGTTGCTCGGCCGCCAGGACCTGCGCGCCGCCGAGGACACGCTGCGGCGCTGGATGGCCGCCGCGGTTCTGGTCCGCAGCCGGGCCGACGGCGGCGTGGTGGCCGTCGTCGCCGAATCGGCGATTCCCACTGTGCAGGCGCTGATCCGATGGGACCCGGTGGGCCACGCCGAGGCAGAGTTGGACGCCCGCGCCGAGGTCGGGCTGCCACCCGCGGTGCACATGGCCGCGGTCGACGGTTCACCCGAAGCGGTGCGCGCACTGCTCGATACCGTTCAAATACCCGATGCCGCAGAGGTTCTGGGTCCGGTAGACCTGCCGGTCGGAGCGCGGCGACCGCCGGGTACCCCGGCCGACAGCCCGGTGAGCCGGATGCTGGTGCGGGCGCCCCGCGGCGAGGGCCTGGCCCTTGCCACAGCCCTGCGCCGCGCCGTCGGCCTGCTCAGCGCACGCCACGATCATCAGCCGGTTCGTGTGCAAATGGACCCGTTGCACATAGGGTAATGCGCACACGGGCGGATCGTGGTGAACCGGAGGTGCGAATGCGGCGGCTACTCCTGTTGCTCATCCCGTTGGTACTCATCACGTTTGGCCTGTTGTCCCCCCTGGTCTTCGATTCGGTGACGCAGGAGGCCACCGACATCTCGGACCCGGTCGTGATCAGCGAGTACCGGGCCAACTTCGCGGTCACCGCCGACGGCCGCCTCGACGCCGCGGAGACCATCACCGCCGAATTCCCGAGCGGGCGCCACGGCCTGTTCCGGTATTGGGATGTCGCCAACCCCAACGTCGCCGGGGTGCGCCAGCGGCCACAGATCACGTCGATCCTGCTCGACGGGGAACCAGCGAAGTACCAGATGCTGTGGGAGAACGGCACGCGGTTTCGGGTCGCCAAGATCGGCGACCCGGACGCCTATCTGCGCCCGGGCACTCACGTCTTCGAGATCCGCTACACCATCGACGGGGTCCTTGATCCGGCAAACATCGGCGCCGACAAGCGGTTTGCCGGGTCCGTCGGTCAACCGCGGTCCGCGGAGTCGGTGTTCTTCTGGAACGTGATCGCACCGTCGTGGAACAACTACATCGAGCGCGCCGACATCTCCATCAAGATGCCCGGCGACGTTCCCAGCGTGCAGTGCTCGGTCGGTCACGGTGTGGGACGACCCTGTCGCGCCCTGACGGTTTCGGCGCGCACCGTGCAGCTCTCGGCGGTCAACCTGCCGCCCCGCACCCCGGTCACGGTGCGCGCGGAAGTAGACGTCCCGACGCCGCCCCGCACCGAACTGCCGTGGCCGCAGCGGTGGGACGGTGTGCTGGGCGACTCGGTGGCGGGCGTGCTGTGGGTGGCCGGGCTCACCCTCGCCGCGGTGTTGATCGCGACGCTGTGGTACGGCCGAATCCTGGAGACTCCACCCGGTTTTCCGCTGCAGTACAGCCCGCCGGACGGACTCGGGCCCGTCCAGCTCGAATACATCCGCACCGAGGACGTGCCCGCCAACGGGCTCACCGCGACCCTGTTCCACCTCGCCGACCGCGGGCTGATCGAACTGCGGCAGATCAGCGCCAAGCACTGGAAGATCCGCGGGATCGCCGACGAGGGCGCGTGGGCGGACGTCGACCCCGTCGCGGTCGCGGTCGGGTCGAAGCTGAAGGTGATGGGGCCGGGTAGGGAGTTCGACGCCAAGAAGACCGTCAAGTCGGGGGAACGGCTCAGCGCCGCGAAGAACGACATGGCCGCCGCGGTGCGCAACTGGGCGTCCGACGAGGGTCTGCTCGTCAAGAAGCGCTCCGAGTGGTGGCTGCGGGTCGCCAACGTCGCGGCGTTCGTGGCGATGATGGTGTGCTTCTTCCGATGGTTCGGCCTCCCCAACACGCTGTGGGCACTGCCGTTCGCCGCGTTCTTTCTGTTCACGACGCCGTCCTGGTTGCCAGGCGTCGGCACTCGTCGGACCGCCGCCGGACGCGAACTATGGTCGCGGGCAGGGGGATTCCACCGGCTGCTGGCCACCGACTCGGCTGAGAGCCGGTTCGACTTCGCCGCCCGCAAGGATCTCTACACGGCCTACATCCCGTTCGCGGTGGCCGCGGGCGCTGCGGCGCTGTGGGCCAAGAAGTACGAGGCCGCGATGGGCGAGCCTGCCCCGCAACCGGATTGGTATCACTCGTCGTCATCGACCGGTTGGGGCTTCAGCAGCGGTTCAGGCGGTGGCGCGGACTTCGACAGTTTCGAGTCGGCGCTGTCATCGTCGATCGGGGCCTACACCGCCTCGCAGTCGTCCTCGTCGTCATCGTCCGGCGGTGGCGGCGGGGGAGGCGGCGGCGGTGGCGGCGGCGGAGGAGGAGGCGGATCATGGTGAGGATCCTGCTGGTCATCGCGCTGATGCTCGCGGTGGCGGCACTGGTCAGCTTCGTGGTGGGCTACAACAGGATTCGCGCCGCTGATGTCCGGGTCGCCGAGGCGTTGTCGGGCATCGACGTGGAGTTGATGCGGCGAGCCTCGCTGATTCCCAGCCTGGTGCACACCGTGCAGACGTTCGCCGTGCACGAGAAGGCCATCCTCGACCACGTCACCAACGCCCGCGCGGCGCTGGCGTCGGCGACCGCGGGCAAGTCGGTGGCCGAGCGCAGCGCCGCGGAGAAGCAACTCGACAGCGCGCTGATTCCGCTGCTGGCCCTCGGCCAGAACTATCCGCAGCTGAATTCGTCGGAGAACTTCCTGAACCTGCAGAACAACCTCGCCGACACCGAGAACAAGCTGGCGTTCGCCCGTCAGTACTACAACGACGCGGTGGCCACGTTGAACCGGCTGATCACCACGATCCCGTGGATGTTCGTGGCGCCGTTGGCCGGGGTGGGCGAACGCGAGTACTACCAGACGCCGCGGTGAGAGCGCACAACTAACTTCGCGAGACCTACCCCAGGGCTGTCGCGCCGCACCGCGACCATGGCGTAGATCTCGACGAGAGCCGAAACGCTCTCTCTAGACTGGCTCGGTGCGCATCGTCTTCGCCGGCACCCCGGAACCAGCCCTGCCGTCGCTGCGCCGGCTGATCGAATCGCCGCGCCACGACGTCATCGCGGTGCTGACCCGGCCGGACGCCGCGTCGGGCCGGCGGGCCAAACCCGCGCCGTCGCCGGTGGCCCGGCTCGCGCTCGAGCACGGCATCCCGGTGCTGCGTCCGCGGCGGCCCAACTCCGAGGAGTTCATCGCCGAGCTCAGCGAGCTGGCCCCGGACTGCTGCGCGGTGGTGGCCTACGGCGCACTGCTCAGTGAGCGGCTGCTGGCGGTGCCCCGCCACGGCTGGGTCAACCTGCACTTCTCGCTGCTTCCGGCCTGGCGGGGCGCCGCGCCGGTGCAGGCCGCGATCGCCGCGGGCGACACCGTGACCGGGGCGACGACGTTTCAGATCGAGCCGGCCCTGGACTCCGGACCCATCTACGGCGTGGTCACCGAGACCATCCGCCCGACCGACACGGCCGGTGATCTCCTTGACCGCCTGGCGGTTTCGGGTGCCGCGCTGCTGGAGACCACCCTGGACGGCATCGCCGACGGTTCGCTGAAACCGGTGCCGCAACCCTCCGACGGCATCAGCGTCGCCCCCAAGATCACCGTCGAGCAGGCCCGGGTGCGGTGGGATCTGCCCGCCCACGTGGTCCATCGGCGCATCCGTGCGGTCACCCCCAGCCCCGGCGCCTGGACCATGATCGGCGACCTGCGGGTCAAGCTCGGCCCGGTGAGCATCGATGACGCCGCGGATCCCTTGGCCCCGGGGGTGATTCGGGTCGACCGAGACGGTGTGCGGGTCGGCACCGGGTCGCAACCGGTGCGCCTCGGCACGGTCCAGCCCCCGGGCAAGAAATCGATGAACGCGGCCGACTGGGCCCGCGGCGCCCGGCTCGACGACTCGGCGCGGGCCGAATGACCAGACCCCGCCGCGGCCGGCCACCGCGCCGAAAGCCGCTGGACCCCGCCCGCCGTGCGGCTTTCGACGTGCTGCGCGCCGTCTCGGAGAAGGACGCCTACGCCAACCTGGCGCTGCCTGCGCTGCTGCGTGAGCGTGGGATCAGCGGCCGGGACGCGGCGTTCGCGACCGAGCTGACCTACGGCACCTGCCGTACGCGGGGTCTGCTGGACGCGATCATCAGCCATGCGGCCGGACGCCCGCCCGACCGCATCGACCCGGCCCTGCTGGACCTGCTGCGGCTGGGCGCCTATCAACTGCTGCGCACCCGGGTGGAACAACACGCCGCGGTCTCCACCACCGTCGAACAGGCCGCTATCGAATTCGACTCTGCTCGTGCGGGTTTCGTCAATGCGGTGCTGCGCACCATCGCGGGGCGGGACGAGGACGCCTGGGTGCAGGAGCTGGCGCCGGACAAGAACGCCGATCCGATCGGCCACGCCGCGTTCGTGCACGCGCACCCGAGATGGATCGCCCAGGCGTTCGCCGACGCGCTCGGCGGCCGGGCCGCAGAACTCGAGGAGCTGTTGGCCAGCGACGACGCCCGGCCGGCGGTCCACCTGGCCGCCCGGCCGGGGGTGCTGACCGCTGAGGAGCTGGCCGCACAGGTCGGCGGGACCGTCGGCCGCTATTCGCCCTACGCGGTGTACCTGACGGGTGGAGACCCCGGCCGGCTGGAACCGGTGCGCACCGGCGCGGCGCTGGTGCAGGACGAAGGCAGCCAGCTGGTGGCGAGGGCGCTGACGCTGGCCGAACTCGACGGGCCCGACACGGGGCGGTGGCTCGATCTGTGCGCGGGCCCCGGCGGAAAGACCGCGCTGCTGGCCGCGCTGGCCGCCGTGCGCGGGGACGCCGAGGGCGCCGCCGCCCGGGTGACGGCGGTGGAACCCAACCCCCGGCGCGCCGAGCTGGTCGAGCTGAACACCCGCGGCCTGCCCGTGGAGGTGCTGCGCGTCGACGGCCGCCGGACCGGGCTGGAACCCGGCTTCGACCGGGTGCTGGTGGACGCGCCGTGCACCGGCCTCGGCGCGCTGCGGCGCAGGCCGGAAGCGCGGTGGCGGCGCGAGCCCGCCGACGTGCCGCGGCTGGCGAAGCTGCAGCGTGAGCTGCTGGCCGCCGCGATCGGGCTGACGCGGCCCGGCGGGGTGGTGCTCTACGCGACGTGCTCACCGCATCTGGCCGAGACCGTCGGCATCGTCGCCGACGCGCTGCGTCGCCACCCGGTGACCGCGCTGGACGCCCGGCCGTTGTTCGACCCGGTCGACGGGCTGGGCGACGGGCCGTACGTGCAGCTGTGGCCGCACCGGCACGGCACCGACGCGATGTTCGCGGCCGCGCTCAAAGTAGGGTGAGCCCATGGGGAAGCCCTTGATCTCGGCGTCGATTCTGGCGGCGGACTTCGCGAGGCTGGCCGAGGAGGCCGCCGCCGTGAAGAACGCCGACTGGCTGCACGTCGACGTGATGGACAACCACTTCGTGCCGAACCTGACCATCGGGCTGCCGGTGGTCGAGGCGCTGCTGCCCACCACCGACATCCCGATGGACTGCCATCTGATGATCGAGAACCCCGACCGCTGGGCACCGCCCTACGCCGAGGCCGGCGCCCACAACGTCAGCTTTCACGCCGAGGCCACCGACAACCCCGTCGCCGTGGCCCGCGACATCCGCGCCGCGGGCGCCAAGGCCGGCCTCGGGGTCAAGCCCGGCACGCCGATCGAGCCGTATCTGGAGATCCTGCCCGAGTTCGACACGGTGCTGATCATGTCGGTGGAACCCGGGTTCGGCGGGCAGAGTTTCATTCCCGAGGTGCTGCCCAAGGTGGGCGTCGTGCGGCGCCTGATCGACGCGGGCGAGCTGTCTATCATCGTCGAGATCGACGGCGGCATCAACGCCGACACCATCGAGCAGGCTGCGGAGGCCGGGGTGGACTGTTTCGTCGCCGGTTCGGCGGTGTACAGCGCAGCCGACCCCGCCGCAGCGGTGGAGTCGTTGCGTCGGCAGGCGGCCGCCGCGTCAAAGCACCGTCGATGAACCTCGAGGCCGCCATGCGGTTGGCCATCGAGAAGGCCGACGACGTCAAAGGGCGGACATATCCGAACCCGCCTGTGGGCGCGGTCATTCTGGACCGCGACGGCGAAGTCGCCGGGGTCGGCGCCACCGAACCGCCGGGTGGGCCGCACGCCGAGGTGGTCGCGCTGCGCAGGGCAGGGGAGCGCGCGGTCGGCGGAACCGCGGTGGTGACGCTGGAGCCGTGCAACCACCACGGCCGAACCCCGCCGTGCGTGGACGCGCTTGTGGCAGCAGGGGTTTCGAGGGTGGTCTACGCGGTGACCGATCCGAACGCGGTGGCCGCCGGCGGCGCGGTGCGATTGGCCGACGCGGGTGTCGAGGTCGTCGCGGGCGTGCTCGCCTCAGAGGTGGCGGGCGGGCCCCTGCGGGAGTGGCTGCACAAACAGCGCACCGGATTGCCCCATGTGACATGGAAATTCGCCACCAGCATCGACGGTCGCAGCGCCGCGGCCGACGGCAGCAGCCAGTGGATCACCAGCGAAGCGGCCCGCGCCGACGTGCACCGCAGACGCGCGGTCGCCGACGCCATCGTGGTCGGCACCGGAACGGTTTTCGTCGACGACCCGGCGCTGACGGCGCGGTTGCCCAACGGTACGCTCGCCGAGCACCAGCCGCTGCGGGTCGTGGTCGGAGAGCGTGAGATACCTTCTGACGCAAAGGTTTTGAACGACGACTCGCGCACCATGTTGATCCGCACTCGTGATCCCAACGAGGTGCTGAAGGCGTTGTCGGATCGCACCGACGTGCTGGTGGAGGGCGGGCCGACGCTGGCAGGCGCATTTCTTCGGGCCGGTGTGATCGACCGCATTCTGGCCTACGTGGCGCCGATCCTGTTGGGCGGCCCGGTGACCGCGGTGGACGACGTCGGCGTGCTGTCCATCGCCCACGCCCAACGATGGCGCTTCGACGGCATCGAACCGATCGGTCCCGACGTGTTGCTCAGCCTGGTACCCGCCTGATCCTCTACGGGTGGGCCTGCTTTGGTGTCACTCGCTCTTGGCGAAGGTCTCGACCAGTGTGCGGCAGAACGCGGGCAGGTCGGCGGGTTTGCGGCTGGTCACCAAAGTGTTTGGGCCACGCGAGCATTCGACGACTTCGTCGTCGACCCAGTTCGCGCCGGCGTTGACGAGGTCGGTCTTGACGCTAGGCCAGGACGTCATCGTCCGCCCACGCACCACGTCGGCCTCGATCAGCGTCCACGGCGCGTGACAGATCGCCGCGACCGGCTTGCCCGCGTCGAAGAAACCCTTCACGAACGCGACGGCGGCGGCGTCGGTGCGCAGCAAGTCCGGGTTGGCGACGCCGCCGGGCAACACCAGCCCCGCGTAATCCGACACCTCGGCGTCGGAGGCGGACTTCTCCGCGTCGAACGTGTCAGCCGGCGTCAGGTGGTTGAACGCCTGGATCTTGCCGACCTCGGTGGAGACCAGTTCCGGGGTTCCGCCGGCCTGCTCGACCGCTTTCCACGGCTCGGTCAGCTCCACCTGTTCTGTGCCCTCGGGGGCGACCAGGAACGCAATTTTCTTGCCGTCCAGTGAACTTGCCATGAATCTTCTCCCGTGACGTTGTGGTCAACGACACGCATACCCGCCGGTTCGGGCAGCCAATCAGTGGTGCGGGCATCGGTACACTCGTACCGAAATGGCACTCACGCTATGTGAGCACAACTGGAGGACACGAGCATGACTGCGTTGCAGGATTGGCTCAAATACCGCCCGATGGGCCCACGGAGCCTCAAAGCGTTGGTCTGCAGTGTGCTGCGGGATCGGTCTGAGGCCGGGCAGGCGCCCGACGAGGATTCGACCCGCCGGGACGAGCCGGTGCTGATCCAGCCCGGTATCGAGCGCTGCTGAGCCCGACCGCCTAGCCGCGGTCGCGTCCGCCAGGCGTCGGCGCGTCGATCAGATCGGTCGGCGCGCCCCCATCCCCATCACCGTCGGCTGTGGGCCCGACCTCGTCGGCGTGCTCCTTTCGACCGCTGACCAGCAACCCGACCAGGGCACCGATGACACACACCACGGCCGTGGCCAGGAAGATGTCGCCGTACTGCATCGCGTAGGCCTCGAGGGTGGCCTGGCGCAGCCGAGTGGCCTGCGCAAGCAGCTGGCCGCCGAGGGAATCGTCGGGCGGCATGGGCTGCGCGGCGAGCCGTTCCTGCAGGTACTGGTTGAACTTGTACAGCCCCCAGGCGGTCAGCCCGGCCAGACCGATGAGCATGCCGATCATCCGTGCCACCACCACGGCGGCCGACGCGATGCCGTGCTGAGCTGCGGGGACCACCCGCAGCGTGGCCGAGGTCAGCGGGCCGATCACCAGGCCCAGCCCCAGGCCCGCGACGGCGAGGTCGGTGTCGAGCACGGGCAAGGTGATGAAGCCGAGGTCGTGGTGGCGAGACAGCACGTCGATGTGCCAGTGCGAGATCAGCAGATAACCGCCGGCGGCGATCATCAGGCCGACGAACGTGACGATGCGGTCGCCGACCCGGGTGGCGATCCACCCGCCGATCACCGCGCCGATGGGCAGCGCGATCAGAAAGCGCAGCAGCAGCATGACCGCTTCGGTCTGGTCCTTGCCGAGCACACCCTGGCCGAACAACTCGATGTTGACCAGCGTCACCATCAGCGCCGCGCCGGCGCACAGCGAGGCCCCGAGCGCCGCCAGGAACGGGCGGAAATGCACGCCGGCGGGTTCGATCAGCCGGGTGCGGGCGAACCGCTCCCAGACGAAGAACGCCACCAGCGCCACGGCCGCGGCGATCAGCACCGGCACCCCGTAATCGGGCAGGATCTTGTGGCCGTCGGGGGCCGGGTTGTACAGCCCGATCACGATCAGGCCGAGCGCGATGGCCAGCAGCACGCCACCGACCACGTCGACCCGCTCCGGGTTCTCGGGTTTGAGCCTGGACGGCAGGCTGAAGTGAATCAGGATCATCGCCACCGCCGCCAGCGGCACGTTGATCCAGAACACGTCGCGCCAGGTGTTCAGCGCCGCCACTACCGCGATGCCGTACAACGGGCCCAGCACGCTGCCCAGCTCCTGTGCGGCGCCGATCCCGCCCAGCACCGCGGCGCGGTTGCGGCTGGCCCACAGGTCCGCCGCCAATGCCAGCGTGACCGGTAGCAGCGCGCCGCTGGCGACGCCCTGGATGGAGCGGCCGATCACCATCGGAAGCAGGTCGTTCGACAGCGCGGTGACCACCGAACCCACCGCGAACCCGGCCAGGCTGCTCTGCAGGATCAGCTTGCGGCCGAACCGGTCGGAGGCGCGGCCGAGCAGCGGCATCGCGGCGATGTATCCGAGCAGGTAGCAGGTGATGATCGGGGTCACCTGCTGCAGCTGGTTCACCGGTATCCGCAGGTCGATGATGATGTCGCGGATGATCGCGACGACGACGTAGGTGTCCAGCGCGCCGAGCAGCACCGCGAGGCTGCCCGCGCTGATGGCGACCCTGCGGCTGCCGGTCTTCGGTGCGGTGTCGGTCAGGGTCTGCATCAGATGGCGGGCTTGGTGACCGTCACCGGCTTGCCCCAGTCCGACAACGTCATGGTGATGCTGCCTTCCGGTGCCGTCTGCAGGGTGATCTGCATCAACGCGTGGTCACCCTCTTCGGCGATCCAGGCAGTGGAGGGCACCGGTTCGGTGGCCCCGATCTGCGGGGCGATCTTGTTGACGGCTTCGGCGCTGACGGTTCCGGCGATGCGGACCGTCTCGACGCCGTTGATGGTCTCGCGGCCGTCGGACTTGGCGTCGGAGAAGTCGGCCAGCACGTTCGCGAGCCCGATTTCGGGGTTGAGGATGGCCGAGACGTCGTAGATGTCGGCCGCCGGACCGAAGTCCTGGAATGCGCCCGCGCTGATCGCGGCGTACAGGGTGCCGTCGAGCACGACGAACTCGACGCCCTGCAGGCGCTGGCCCATGAACAGCATGTTGGCCGAGCCCGCGGCGGCGACGGCGGGAACGTTCGTCAGGTCGCCTTCGATCGACTCCAGCGGCAGCGCGGGAATCTCGCCCTGCACCGTGAGCCTCAGGTGAACGCTGGTCTGGCCCCTGGTGGTGTCGGTCGACTGCGTGAGCAGTGTCGCCGCGTCGGGGAGGTCTTTTCCGGAGTCAGCGGACTTGGAACAACCTGCGAGAAGAGCGAGGACAGCGAAGAGGGCGGCAAAGATCGCTACTGGGCGGGTCTGCATGGAATGCATCGTAGAGGGTCTCGGCGGCTGGTTACTCTGTCGGCGTGTTCACCGGAATCGTCGAAGAACTGGGTGAGGTCGTCGCTAGGGAGGACTTCCGTGACTTCGCGCGGCTGGTCATCAGGGGGCCGCTCGTCACGTCCGACGCTGGCCACGGCGATTCCATCGCGGTGAACGGCGTCTGCCTGACCGTTGTCGAAGTGTTACCCGACGGTGCGTTCAGCGTCGACGTCATCGGGGAGACGTTGCACAGGACGAGCCTGCGCATCATCGGGGTGGGCAGCCGGGTCAACCTGGAACGCGCCGCGGCGGTCAACAGCCGGCTCGGCGGCCACATCGTGCAGGGCCACGTCGACGGCACCGGACACGTGGTCGCGCGCACCCCGGCCGAGCGCTGGGAGGTGGTGCGCATCGCACTGCCCACCGCATTGGCGCGCTACGTCGTCGAGAAGGGCTCGATCACCGTCGACGGCGTGTCGCTGACGGTGTCCGGGCTGGGCCACGACTGGTTCGAGGTGTCGCTGATCCCGACGACCCTCGAGACAACCACGCTGGGCACCGTCGAGGTCGGCGCCCCCGTCAATCTCGAGGTCGACGTCATCGCGAAATACGTCGAGCGGTTGCTCGATGCCAGAGACGGCCTGATCGGCGAATAGCCCCCGATCCGCCCGGTCGCAGCATCGGCCCAGCTCAGGGGGCTGGCAATAAGATCCGGGCCCTGGTGGTTCATACTGATGAGATGACGAGGCTGGACTCTGTGGAGCGGGCGGTTGCCGATATCGCCGCGGGGAAGGCCGTCGTCGTCGTCGATGATGAGGATCGCGAAAACGAGGGCGATCTCATCTTCGCCGCGGAAAAGGCCACACCAGAGCTCGTCGCGTTCATGGTGCGCTACACCTCCGGATACCTGTGCGTGCCGCTGGACGGCGCGATCTGCGACCGGCTCGGCCTGCTTCCGATGTACGCGGTGAACCAGGACAAGCACGGCACCGCCTACACGGTCACCGTCGACGCGAAGTTCGGTGTCGGAACGGGTATTTCGGCTTCGGATCGTGCGACGACGATGCGCCTGCTCGCCGACCCGTCCAGCACCGTCAACGATTTCACCAAGCCCGGTCACGTGGTTCCGTTGCGCGCCAAGGACGGTGGGGTGCTGCGTCGGCCGGGACACACCGAGGCCGCCGTCGACCTGGCCCGGATGGCGGGCTTGCAGCCCGCCGGCGCGATCTGCGAGATCGTCAGCCAGAAGGACGAAGGCGCGATGGCGCAGACCGATGAGCTGCGGGTGTTCGCCGACGACCACGATCTGGCCCTGATCTCCATCGCCGACCTCATCGAGTACCGGCGCAAGCACGAAAAGCACATCGAACGTGTCGCGGAGGCACGTATCCCGACCCGGCACGGCGAGTTCCGCGCCGTGGGTTACGCCAGCATCTACGAGGACATCGAGCACGTCGCGCTGGTCCGCGGCGACATCGCCGGCCCGCACGGCGACGGCCACGACGTGCTGGTGCGCGTGCACTCGGAATGCCTGACCGGCGACGTGTTCGGTTCGCAGCGCTGCGACTGCGGCCCGCAGCTCGACGCCGCGCTGGCGATGGTGGCCCACGAGGGCCGCGGCGTCGTCCTCTACATGCGCGGCCACGAGGGCCGCGGCATCGGGCTGATGCACAAGCTGCAGGCCTACCAACTGCAGGACGCCGGCGACGACACCGTTGACGCCAACCTCAAGCTCGGCCTGCCCGCCGACGCCCGCGACTACGGCATCGGCGCGCAGATCCTCGTCGATCTCGGCGTGCGCTCGATGCGGCTGCTGACCAACAACCCCGCCAAGCGCGTCGGGTTGGACGGCTACGGGCTGCACATCATCGAACGCGTGCCGCTGCCGGTGCGGGCCAACAAGGAGAACATCCGCTACCTGATGACCAAGCGGGACCGGATGGGTCACGACCTCATCGGGCTCGACGATTACCACGAAGCGACCACCATGGACTCCTACGACGAGGGCGTCTACCTGCTCGGTGACCGCAGGCCGAGCGATGTGGATCTCGGCGGAGCCCTATGAGCCCAGCGGCCGGTGTTCCCGACCTGCCACAGCTCGACGCGTCAGACTTGAAGTTGGCCATCGTGGCCAGCACGTGGCACCAGACGATCTGTGACGCCCTGCTCGACGGTGCGCGAAAGGTGGCCGCGGACGCGGGAATCGACAACCCCACCGTGGTGCGGGTTCTCGGCGCGATCGAAATCCCGGTCGTGGCGCAGGCATTGGCGGCCGACCATGATGCGGTGGTCGCGCTGGGCGTGGTGATCCGCGGCGAGACACCGCATTTCGACTACGTGTGTGACGCCGTGACACAGGGCCTCACCCGGGTGTCGCTGGATGCGTCCACTCCCGTCGCCAACGGCGTGCTGACCACGAACACCGAGGCGCAGGCGCTGGACCGCGCCGGGTTGCCGACGTCGGCCGAGGACAAGGGCGCCCAGGCGGCCGCGGCCGCGCTGTCCACCGCGCTGACCCTTCGCGGCCTGCGGCATGGCTGACTGGGACCTGCAGGTACGGCCGCACCTGACACCGTATTTCGTGTATGCCGCGGCGGCGGTGATCCTGGCCGCGCACATCACGGTCGGGGCGCTGCTGAAGATCGCGTCGACCGGGGTCATCTTCCGGACCGCCGACCAGGTGGCGATCGCGCTGCTCGGCGTGGTGATCGCCGGGGCGGTCCTGTTGCTGGCCCGGCCCCGTCTCCGGATCGGCGCGGAAGGTGTCGCGGTGCGAAACCTGTTCGGCTACCGGCTGATTCCGTGGTCCGATGTCGTCGACGTGTCGTTCCCGGCCGGGGCGCGCTGGGCGCGGGTGGACCTGCCCGACGACGAGTACATCCCGGTGATGGCGATCCAGGCCGTCGACAAGGACCGCGCGGTGGAGGCCATGGACCAGGTCAGGGCCCTGGTCCGGCGATACAAGGCCAGCAACTCGCGCTGACCGTCACTCCACGTCGCCCATCGCCACGCCCTCCCGGCGCGGGTCGGCACCCCCGACCAGATCCGCGCCGTCACGCGCGACGACCGAAAGCCCGCTGGACTGGGGCGCGAGGTTGACCTGGTGGCCCAGCGCCCGCAGGCCCTGCACCAACGGATCGTGGTCGCCGTCATCGGAGGTGTCGATCACCGGGTGTTCGCCGCCGACGTTCGTTTCGGGAGTGTTCGCCGCGCCGAAATCCACCATGGAGGCCGCCTGTTGGGGATCCAGGCCCCAGTCCAGCATGCCGACAAGGGTTTTCACGATGAACTGGATGATCGTCGACCCGCCGGGCGAGCCCAGCACCGCGTACAGCGGCCCGCGGGTCCCCGGCGGTCCGGACGGGGCGTGATCGAAGACCAGCGTGGGCGCCATCGTGCTGCGCGGCCGCTTACCCGGCTGCACCCGGTTGGCGATGGGCACACCGTCGGGCCCGACCGGCTCCGCGGAGAAGTCGGTCAGTTGGTTGTTGAGGATGAAGCCGTCGACCATGTGGAACGACCCGAACGACGATTCCACGGTGGTGGTCAACGACGCCGCATTGCCCGCGCCGTCGACGATGCTGACCTGGCTGGTGCCGTGCTCGGGAACCGGAGCGGCAGGCACCGCGGGCGCGCCGAAGTCACCCGGCGTCGCGGTGCCCATCGTGTGCTCCGGCGAGATCAGCGCCGCCCGCCCGGTCAGGTAGTCGCTGCCGAGCAGGGTGTCGGGTGAATCACCGGGCAACGCAACAAAATCGGTGTCCGCCACGTAGCGGTCGCGGTCGGCGTAGGCGAGCCGCTCGGCTTCGGCGATCAGATGTACGCCCATCACGGTGGGCCGCCCGCCGTTGAGGTCGACCTCGGTGGGTCTGTGGTCGGCCATCGGGAAGTGCTCGAGCACGCCCAGCGTGGCCGCCACGCCGATGCCGCCCGACGACGGTGGCGGCATACCGCAGACCTCCCACTTCCGGTACTGGCCGCACAGCGGTTCACGCCTCTTGACGGTGTAGCTCGACAGGTCCTCGACCGTCAGCCGGCCGGGGGTGCGGTCGCCGGACGGGTCGGCCGCGGCGGCGACGATATCGTCGGCGATCGGGCCGGTATAGAAGGACTGCGGATCAGCTGCGATGGCGCCCAACGTTTTTGCGTAAGCCGGATTGACCAACCGTGTCCCGGCCGTCTTGGCCGTGCCGTCGGCGTCGAGGAAGTACTCGGCGGCCTGCGGATCGGCCGCCAGCTGAGGGGCCGCGGCGGCGATCGCGCCCGCCAGCCGCGGGCTGATGGCGAAACCGTCGTCGGCCATCCTGACAGCGGGGTCGAACAGCTCACGCCAGCCGGCGCCGCCGTGCTCGACATGGACCTCGTGCAACAGCCGCACGATGCCCGGCACGCCGATGGACCGGCCTGACGCCCTGGCATCGGGTCTGGGTTCGCTGCGGTCGGTGTCGGACACCCAGCGCAGGTAGTTCTCGGTGGCCGCCGCCGGGGCGGCTTCGCGGCCGTCGTAGGCCTGTACCGCGCCGGTGACGGCGTCGTAGTAGAGCAGGAACCCGCCGCCGCCGATGCCGGAGGACTGCGGCTCGACCAGACCGAGCACGGCCTGCGCGGTGACGAGCGCGTCGGCGGCCGTGCCCCCGTCGCGCAGCACCTCGCAGGCCGACCGGGTGGCCAGCGGGTTGGCGGTGACGACCGAGTAGCTGCTCGTGCGCACCGCCGTCATGTCGGTGCGGTATTCGTCGGTGGCCGGGCCGCCGTCGGCGATGACGGCACACGCCGGCGCCACAGTGGTCTCGCCGCGTTCGGCGGCACATCCGGCCAGCACCAGCGCGCCGGCCGTCAGCAGCGCCAGCACCTTGGTCAGCGGTGAAATCCGCACCACTCGACGGTAGTTCATTCGGGCCGGTTACCCATCGACTCTGCGCTGAGGGCGCCCCGACGCGCGTCGGCGGGCCGAGGGGTTGTCGACACGGGCAGTAACCTGGGAATCATGCCCGATCCAGCGACCTACCGGCCCGCGCCCGGGTCCATCCCGGTCGAACCGGGCGTCTACCGGTTCCTGGATCCGCACGGCCGGGTGATCTACGTCGGCAAGGCCAAGAGCCTGCGCAGCCGACTCACCTCCTACTTCGCCGACGTCTCCAGCCTGGCGCCGCGCACCCGGCAGATGGTGATGACGGCGGGCAGCGTCGAGTGGACGGTGGTCAACACCGAAGTGGAGGCGCTGCAGCTCGAGTACAACTGGATCAAGGAGTTCGATCCGCGGTTCAACGTGCGCTACCGCGACGACAAGTCGTATCCGGTGCTGGCCGTCACGCTCAACGAGGAATATCCGCGGCTGATGGTGTATCGGGGGGCGCGGCGCAAGGGGGTCCGCTACTTCGGGCCCTACTCGCACGCCTGGGCGATCCGCGAAACCCTCGACCTGCTCACCCGCGTCTTTCCCGCGCGTACCTGTTCGGCCGGAGTGTTCAAGCGGCACAGGCAGATTGACCGGCCGTGTCTGCTGGGCTACATCGACAAGTGCTCGGCGCCGTGTGTCAACCGGGTCAGCGCGGAGGAGCACCGCCAGATCGTGCTCGACTTCTGCGACTTCCTGGCCGGCAAGACCGACCGGCTGATCCGCGACATGGAACAGCAGATGGCCCGTGCCGCAGAGGAACTGGATTTCGAACGCGCCGCCAGGCTGCGCGACAACATCTCGGCGCTCAAGCGGGCGCTGGAGAAGCAGGCCGTGGTCTTCGGCGACGGCACCGACGCCGACGTGGTGGCGTTCGCCGACGACGAGCTGGAGGCGGCGGTTCAGGTGTTCCACGTGCGCGGCGGCCGGGTGCGGGGGCAGCGGGGCTGGATCGTCGAAAAATCGGACGAGGCAGCAGAATTCAGCGAGGAACGCCTGGTGGAGCAGTTCCTCACGCAGTTCTACGGGGATCAGGCCGAGTTGGACGGTGCAGCCGACGAGTCGCTGAACCCGGTGCCGCGGCAGGTGCTGGTGCCGTGCCTGCCCGAGAACGCCGACGAGCTGGCGACCTGGTTGACCCAGCTGCGCGGCTCGCGGGTCGTGCTGCGGGTGCCGCAGCGCGGCGACAAACGCGCGCTCGCCGAGACCGTTCGGCGAAACGCCCAGGATGCCCTGGCCCAGCACAAGCTCAAACGCGCGGGTGACTTCACAGCCAGAACCGCTGCGCTGCAAAGCATTCAGGACATACTTGGGCTCGCGGAGGCACCGCTGCGGATCGAGTGTGTCGACATCAGCCACATCCAGGGCACCGACGTGGTGGCCTCGTTGGTGGTTTTCGAGGACGGGTTGCCGCGAAAGTCGGACTATCGGCACTACGCCATCCGCGAAGCCGCGGGCGACGGCCGCTCCGACGACGTGGCATCGATCGCCGAGGTGACGCGGCGCCGCTTCCATCGGCACCTGCACGACATCCAGAGCATGAAAAACGGTGCAGTCGAATCGGATTCGGCAGCGCAAGCGCGGTCGCGCAAGTTCGCCTATCCACCGAACCTGTACGTCGTCGACGGCGGTGCTCCTCAGGTCAACGCCGCGCAGGCCGTCCTCGACGAGCTCGGGATCAGCGACGTCGCGGTGATCGGTCTGGCCAAGCGGTTGGAGGAGGTGTGGGTGCCGTCTGAGCCGGACCCGCTGATCATGCCGCGTCACAGCGACGGGCTGTACCTGCTGCAGCGGGTGCGCGACGAGGCGCACCGGTTCGCTATCACCTATCACCGCAGCAAGCGCTCGAAACGGATGACGGCGTCGGCGCTCGACTCGATCCGCGGGCTCGGCGAGCACCGCCGCAAGGCGCTGGTGACCCATTTCGGGTCGGTGGCACGGCTCAGGGAGGCCAGCCTCGAGGAGATCACCGCCGTACCCGGTATCGGCGTCGCCACCGCGCGGGCGGTACTGGAGGCGCTGGGTGTGGGAACCGAATCCGGCACGCCCGAGGAGACAATCGGCGATGATCAACGCGTGGTATCGGGATGACGGAACAGGGAATGCACGAGGAGCTGCGCGACGACGTCGGCGCCGAATCGGTGGCTGCCGACCGACCCGGTGAATCAGACATCGACGTCGTCCTGGTGACCGGGTTGTCGGGAGCCGGGCGCGGGACGGCGGCCAAGGTGCTCGAAGACCTCGGCTGGTACGTCGCCGACAACCTCCCGCCGGAGCTCATCGCCCGCATGGTCGAGCTCGGGCTGGCCGCCGGCTCGCGGATCACCCAGCTGGCCGTGGTGATGGACGTGCGCTCCAGGGGGTTCACCGGCGACCTGGACGGGGTGCGCCAGGAGCTGGCGACCCGCAACATCGCCCCGCGGGTGCTGTTCCTGGAGGCGTCCGACGACATCCTGGTCCGCCGCTACGAGCAGAACCGCCGCAGCCACCCGCTGCAGGGCAATCAGACTCTGGCCGAAGGCATTGCGGCCGAGCGCGCGATGCTGGCGCCGGTCCGCGCGGGCGCCGACCTCGTCATCGACACGTCGACGCTGTCGGTGCCGGCGCTGCGGGAGAGCATCGAACGGGCTTTCGGCGGCGAGACGACCCGTCACACGAGTGTCACCGTGGAATCCTTCGGGTATAAGTACGGACTGCCGATGGACGCCGATACCGTCATGGATGTGCGCTTCCTGCCCAATCCGCACTGGGTGGACGAGTTGCGGCCGCACAGCGGTCAGCACCCGGCCGTCCGGAACTACGTGCTCGCCCAACAGGGCGCGAGAGAGTTCCTGGACACCTACCATCAACTGCTCGACCTCGTGATCGACGGCTACCGTCGCGAAGGAAAGCGCTATATGACCGTTGCCATCGGCTGCACCGGCGGCAAGCACCGCAGCGTCGCGATCGCCGAAGCGCTCGCGACCCGGCTGCAGGCGGGTGACGACCTCACGGTGCGTGTGCTGCACCGGGATCTGGGCCGCGAATGAGCCCGCGCATCGTCGCCCTTGGCGGAGGGCACGGCCTGTACGCCACGTTGTCGGCGGCGCGCAGGCTCACCCCTCACGTCACGGCGGTGGTGACGGTGGCCGACGACGGCGGCTCGTCGGGCCGGCTGCGCAACGAACTCGACATCGTCCCGCCCGGTGATCTGCGAATGGCATTGGCCGCGTTGGCATCTGACAGCCCGCACGGACGGTTGTGGGCGACCATCATCCAGCACCGGTTCGGGGGTAACGGCGCGCTGGCGGGTCATCCGATCGGCAACCTGATGCTGGCCGGACTCAACGAGGTGCTCGCCGATCCGGTCGCCGCGCTCGACGAACTGGGCCGCATGCTGGGCGTCAAGGGCCGGGTGCTGCCGATGTGCCCGATCGCGCTGGGGATCGAGGCCGACGTCGCGGGGCTGGAGTCGGACCCGCGGATGTCGCGGGTGATCCGCGGGCAGGTGGCCATCGCCACCACCGTCGGGCAGGTGCGCCGAGTGCGGCTGCTGCCCGGCAACCCGCCGGCCACCCCGCAGGCGGTGGACGCGATCATGGCCGCCGACCTCGTGGTGCTCGGACCGGGCTCCTGGTTCACCAGTGTCATCCCGCATGTGCTCGTTCCGGAGCTTGCGGCGGCGCTGCAGGCGACGCCGGCCCGCCGGGCGCTGGTGTTGAACCTGGTCGCCGAGCCGGGGGAGACGGCGGGGTTCTCCGTCGAACGCCACATCCACGTGCTGTCACAGCACGCGCCGGGGTTCACCGTGCACGACATCGTGGTCGACGCCAGCCGGGTGCCCAGCGAGCGCGAGCGCGAGCAACTACGCCGGACCGCGAACATCCTCGATGCTCACGTGGAGTTTGCCGACGTATCCAGACCTGGTACACCTTTACATGATCCGGCGAAGCTGGCCGCAGCTTTGGAAGGTGTGCGGCTGCGTGGGCCCACCCCACCCGCGCCGACCGTGCCCACTCCGACTGTGAACGGACCGAGAGGTGACGACCCGTGGCGATGACAGCCGAGGTCAAGGACGAGCTGAGCCGCTTGTTGGTCAATTCCGTCAGCGCTCGCCGCGCCGAGGTGGCCTCGCTGCTGCGATTCGCCGGCGGGCTGCACATCGTGTCGGGCCGGGTGGTCGTCGAGGCCGAGGTTGATCTGGGGATCATCGCGCGACGGCTGCGCAAGGACATCTACGACCTGTACGGCTACACCGCGGTGGTGCACGTGCTGTCGGCCAGCGGCATCCGCAAGAACACCCGTTACGTGGTGCGGGTCGCCAAGGATGGGGAAGCGTTGGCGCGCCAGACCGGGCTGCTGGACATGCGCGGCCGCCCGGTCCGCGGGCTGCCCGCCCAGGTGGTCGGGGGCAGCGTCGCCGACGCCGAAGCCGCTTGGCGCGGGGCGTTTTTGGCCCACGGTTCGCTCACCGAGCCCGGCCGCTCGTCGGCGCTGGAGGTCAGCTGCCCGGGCCCGGAGGCCGCGCTCGCGCTCGTCGGCGCGGCGCGACGGCTGGGGATCAGCGCCAAGGCCCGCGAGGTGCGCGGCAGCGACCGCGTGGTGGTGCGCGACGGTGAGGCGATCGGGGCGTTGCTCACCAGGATGGGCGCCCAGGACACCCGGCTGATCTGGGAGGAGCGCCGGATGCGCCGCGAGGTGCGCGCCACGGCCAACCGGTTGGCCAACTTCGACGACGCCAACCTGCGACGCTCGGCGCGGGCCGCGGTCGCGGCGGCCGCGCGCGTGGAGCGCGCGCTGGAGATCCTCGGTGACACCGTGCCCGATCACCTGGCCGCCGCGGGCAAGCTGCGCGTCGAACATCGGCAGGCCTCGCTGGAGGAGCTGGGCCGGTTGGCCGATCCGCCGATGACCAAAGACGCTGTGGCGGGCCGGATCCGGCGCCTGCTGTCGATGGCGGATCGCAAGGCCAAGCAGGAGGGCATTCCCGACACGGAGTCGGCGGTCACCCCCGACCTGTTGGAAGACGCCTAGCCGTTCGTAATCGCGCGAACGTGGGTTACCAGCACGTGTTCGGCGCGAAACACGTGCATCGATCCCACACTCGTCGAACACTGGACGCATGGAGATCCTGAAGGTCGGCACCGCCGTCCCGCTTCCACCGTTCAACAGCATGGACAACGGCGGCGGCCTCGACATCGACCTGATGACCGAGCTGGCCAAGAAGCTGGGCGCCACAGTCGAATTCGTCGAGTACCGCGGCGCCACCGACGACGGCATCTTCGAGCGGCTCAACGCCGGCGAGTACCACTGCGTCGCGGCCGGCATCGCCGTCACGCCCGAACGCGAGACCAAGGCGCGGTTCGTGGCGCCCTACCTTATCTGCGGGCACGCGCTGGCCGTCGACACCAAACGCCTGCCGCGCGCCAGGTCGGTCGACGACCTCGACGGGCTGACCGTCGGGGTGCAGCAGGACAGCACCGCCCGGGTGGTCGCCGAGCAACTCGTCGCCGAGGGGAAGGCCGCGACGGCGCGGGTCTACGACGGCATCGCGGCGGCACTGGCCGACCTGAGCGCCGGCGGATGCGACGCCGTGCTGGAGCTGGGGCCGGTGCTCACCGAGCTGGTGAAACCGATCCCCGCCGTGGAGGTCGTCCAGCGCGGGATCGCGGTCGAGAACATCGCGATCGCCGTCGGCCCGCACGACCAGGCGTTGCTCAGCCGGCTCACCGTCGCGCAGGCCGAGCTCGAAGACGACGGCACGCTGCAGGCGATCCGGCGCAAATGGCTGGGTAACCCCTATACCGACCAGAGCCTGGCAGTGCATTGACCAGCCCGCACGTGGTGTGAGTCACACCACTACGCTGAGCGGTGAGCAGCACCGCGTATTAGGCAACTGAGGGAGCGACAAAAATGACGATCCGGGTAGGCGTTAACGGCTTCGGCCGCATCGGACGCAACTTCTATCGGGCCCTGGCGGCGCAGAAGGCCGAGGGCAAGAGCACCGACATCGAGATCGTTGCGGTCAACGACCTCACCGACAACGCCACCCTGGCCCACCTGTTGAAGTTCGACACGATTCTGGGCCGCTTCCCCGAGGATGTCAGCCTCGAAGGCGACGACAACATCGTCGTCGGCAGCAACAAGATCAAGGCGCTCGAGGTCAAGGAAGGGCCGGCGGCGCTGCCGTGGGGCGATCTCGGCGTCGACGTCGTGGTCGAATCCACCGGCATCTTCACCGACGCGGCCAAGGCCAGGGGACACCTGGAAGCGGGCGCCAAGAAGGTCATCATCTCCGCGCCCGCCAAGGGCGAGGACCTGACCGTTGTGCTCGGCGTCAACGACGACAAGTACGACGGCAGCCAGAACATCATCTCCAACGCGTCGTGCACCACGAATTGCCTTGGCCCGCTGGCCAAGGTCCTCAACGACGAGTTCGGCATCGTCAAGGGCCTGATGACCACCATCCACGCCTACACCCAGGACCAGAACCTGCAGGACGGCCCGCACAAGGACCTGCGCCGCGCCCGCGCCGCGGCCGTGAACATCGTGCCGACCTCCACCGGTGCCGCCAAGGCCATCGGGCTGGTCCTGCCGGAACTGCAGGGCAAGCTCGACGGATACGCGCTGCGGGTGCCGATCCCCACCGGTTCGGTGACCGACCTGACCGCGGAGCTGAGCAAGTCGGCCACCGTGGAAGACATCAACGCCGCGATGAAGGCCGCCGCCGACGGTCCGCTCAAGGGCATCCTCAAGTACTACGACGCGCCGATCGTCTCCAGCGACATCGTCACCGACCCGCACAGCTCGCTGTATGACGCCGGGCTGACCAAGGTGATCGACAACCAGGCCAAGGTGGTGTCCTGGTACGACAACGAGTGGGGCTACGCCAACCGGTGCGTGGACCTCGTCGCGCTGGTCGGCAAGTCTCTCTGACAGTGAGCATCAAGACGCTCGACGACCTTCTGGCCGAAGGTGTTTCGGGCAGAGGCGTGTTGGTGCGCTCGGATTTGAACGTCCCACTGGACGATGACCGCAACATCACCGACCCTGGCCGCATCATCGCGTCGGTGCCCACGCTGCGCGCGCTGTGTGAGGCCGGCGCGAAGGTCATCGTCACCGCACACCTGGGCAGGCCCAAGGGCGCCCCGGATCCCAAGCTGTCGCTGGCGCCGGTGGCCGCCGCGCTGGGGGAGCAGCTCGGCAGGCATGTCCAGTTGGCCGCAGATGTGGTCGGCACCGACGCGCTCGCCAGAGCCGAGGGCCTGACCGACGGCGACGTGCTGCTGTTGGAGAACGTCCGTTTCGATCCGCGCGAGACCAGCAAGGACGACGACGAGCGGCGGGCATTGGCCAGGCAGTTGGCCGAACTGGTCAGCGGCGCCGACGGTTCACCTGGGGCGTTCGTGTCCGACGGCTTCGGCGTGGTGCACCGCAAGCAGGCATCGGTGTACGACGTGGCCACGCTGCTGCCGCATTACGCGGGCCGGTTGGTGGAGGCCGAAGTCAAGGTGCTGCAGCAGCTGACCAGCTCGAGCGAGCGGCCGTACGCGGTGGTTCTCGGCGGTTCGAAGGTGTCCGACAAGCTCGCGGTCATCGAGAACCTGGCGACCAAAGCCGACAGCATCCTCATCGGCGGCGGAATGTGCTTCACATTCCTTGCCTCCCAAGGGGTTCCGGTAGGGAAGTCACTCCTCGAAGAAGGGATGATCGAGACCTGCCGCAAGCTGCTGGACACCTACGCCGACGTCATCCATCTGCCGGTGGACATCGTGGTTGCCGACGAGTTCGCTGCCGACGCGACGCCGGAGACGGTGCGCGCGGACCAGATCCCCGACGGCAAAATGGGTTTGGACATCGGGCCGGGATCGGTGGAGCGGTTCACCAACCTGCTGTCCAACGCCAGGACCGTGTTCTGGAACGGCCCGATGGGCGTGTTCGAGTTCCCGTCGTTCGCGGCGGGCACCAAAGGGGTCGCCGAGGCGATCATCGCCGCGACCGGCAAGGGTGCGTTCAGCGTCGTCGGCGGCGGTGACTCGGCGGCCGCCGTGCGTCAACTCGGTCTGCCCGCCGACGGCTTTTCCCACATTTCCACCGGTGGCGGGGCGTCCCTGGAATACCTTGAGGGCAAGAAACTGCCCGGCATCGCCGTTCTGGAACAGTGAGGGGTACGACAGTCGTGAGCCGCAAGCCGCTGATCGCCGGCAACTGGAAGATGAACCTCAACCATTTCGAGGCGATCGCGTTGGTGCAGAAGATCGCGTTCGCACTGCCGCAGAAGTACTTCGACAAGGTCGACGTCGCGGTGCTGCCGCCGTTCACCGACCTGCGCAGCGTGCAGACCCTCGTCGACGGCGACAAGCTGCTGCTGACGTACGGCGCACAGGACCTGTCCCAGCACGACTCCGGCGCCTACACGGGCGAGATCAGCGGTGCCTTCCTGGCCAAGCTCGGTTGCACGTACGTGGTCGTCGGGCACTCGGAGCGCCGCACGTATCACCACGAGGACGATGCGCTGGTGGCGGCCAAGGCCGCCGCGGCGTTCCGGCACGATCTGGTGCCGATCATCTGCATCGGTGAGCAGCTCGAGGTGCGCGAGGCGGGCAACCACGTCGAACACAACGTGGAGATGCTGCGCGGCTCACTGGCCGGGCTGTCGGCCGAGCAGATCGGCAACGCCGTCATCGCCTACGAGCCCGTGTGGGCGATCGGCACCGGGCGTGTCGCCAGCGCGGCCGACGCACAGGAGGTCTGCAAGGCGATCCGCGACGAACTGGGCAAGCTGGCGTCACCGCAGCTGGCCGCCGGCGTGCGGGTGCTCTACGGGGGCTCGGTGAACGCCAAGAACGTCGGCGAGATCGTCGCGCAGGAGGACGTCGACGGCGCGTTGGTCGGGGGCGCGTCGCTCGACGGTGAGCAGTTCGCCACGCTGTCCGCGATCGCCGCCGGCGGGCCGTTGCCGTAGCGCCCGCGCCCGGCCTGTAGGCTGGCCGCCATGGAACTGGCCCTGCAGATCACCCTGGTCGTGACCAGCGTGCTGGTCGTGCTCCTGGTCCTGCTGCACCGCGCCAAGGGTGGCGGCCTGTCGAGCCTGTTCGGCGGCGGCGTGCAGTCGAGCTTGTCCGGGTCCACTGTCGTGGAGAAGAACCTGGACCGTCTGACGCTGTTCATCACCGGTATCTGGCTGGTGTCGATCTTCGGCGTCGGCCTGCAGATCAAGTACGGCTAACCCGGAGCCACCACCGTCGGCGTCACGATCGGCGCCACGCCGGGGTTCTGCGGGCCTGCCGGCGCGACAGGCGCGACAGGCAGTTGACCGACGATGGCCCCTGGTGGTAGCCGCGGTGGCACCCCGGGCTGTTCGACGCCCTGCGCCTGGGCCGGCGGCGCATAGCAGTTCGGCGACCCGTCGGCCTGCGTGTCCTCCGAGTCGGCGGTGGGCACCCCGCCCGAGTCGACGCAACACAAGTCGGCGTTTCGGACCGTCTGCTTCATGCAGTTGTCGTAGGCCTCGATGTCCCATTCGCCGTCGTCGGGTGCGGCGGAGGCGATCGCGTTGGCAGACAGTACGACGGCGGCGCCGAACACCGCGGTGGGAACAAGGAGGCGCCGGCGCGGCTG
This sequence comes from Mycolicibacterium elephantis DSM 44368, assembly GCF_004014805.1. Classification (GTDB taxonomy): domain Bacteria; phylum Actinomycetota; class Actinomycetes; order Mycobacteriales; family Mycobacteriaceae; genus Mycobacterium; species Mycobacterium elephantis. The sequence continues at coordinate 702 of NZ_ATDN01000089.1, read as the reverse complement.
CCGACCGGCGGAACCAGCGGTGGTGATTGTCATGGCCATGGTGGGCTCCTGCGGATGTCGAGAATCAATGACAGATCACACCGATATCGTGCTCCCGATGCCGCGTTGACTTCCGGAAACGGCCGAAATTTCTTTCCCGGTGCTTGCACGCGCAACAAGTCGCGGCACCACCCGGCCGTGCGACGTGGGTGCCGCTGCGCCGATACTGGGACGTATGGTCGACGGTCTCGAGCCGATTGGCGCGGTGCAGCGCACCCAGGTCGGCCGCGAGGCCACCGAGCCGATGCGCGAAGACATCCGGTTGCTCGGCGGCATCCTCGGCGACACCATCCGTGAGCAGAACGGTGATGAGATCTTCGATCTCGTCGAGCGTGCCCGCGTGGAGTCGTTCCGGGTCCGGCGTTCCGAGATCGACCGCGCCGAGCTGGCCGACATGTTCGACGGCATCGCGATCCGCAAGGCGATCCCGGTCATCCGCGCGTTCACGCACTTCGCGCTGCTGGCCAACGTCGCCGAGGACATCCACCGTGAGCGGCGACGCGCGATCCACGTCGCCGCCGGCGAACCCCCGCAGCCCAGCAGCCTGGCCGCCACATATGCGAAACTCGATACCGCACAACTTGATTCGGCTCGCGTATCCGAAGCTCTCGCCGGTCACGTCCCGTGGAGTGGTGTAAGAGCGGTCGCGTGTCCGCGTGTGGC
>NZ_ATDN01000088.1 GCF_004014805.1 Mycolicibacterium elephantis DSM 44368 | reverse complement strand
TAATTTGTGTTCGGCGGTGTCCTACTTTTCCGCCCGTGTGGGGCAGTATCATTGGCGCTGGCAGGCTTAGCTTCCGGGTTCGGGATGGGTCCGGGCGTTTCCCTGTCGCTATGGACCGCCGTAACTCTATTTTGTTGTGTTTTCCCCTTGTTGGGGGTTGGTGTGTTTTGGTGGTGGGGCGCGGTTTGGTTTGATGCGCGTGGTTG
>NZ_ATDN01000087.1 GCF_004014805.1 Mycolicibacterium elephantis DSM 44368 | reverse complement strand
GTCGCGGGTTTGTTTGCGCCGCGGCATCTTCGCCAGCCGGTCGGGGTCCGGGGGGAGCGGGTCGGTGGGCAGGTCGAGTTCGCCGGTGGGTTGGCCCAGGGCCGGAAACAGGCTCGCGCCGTGGGCCTGGCTGCGGTAGATGTGCCCGGTGGGCGAGGTCAACACCACGGTGCCGTCGGGGAACTGATGGTCGCGCCAGCCGCCGGGG
>NZ_ATDN01000086.1 GCF_004014805.1 Mycolicibacterium elephantis DSM 44368 | reverse complement strand
AACACCTTTTTTAGGTGGTAGTGAACTAGTTCTAGGTGGAAGTGGCGGAGGAGTTTTTTTGTTCTGAGGATTCTCCTCAAAAAGCGATTGTAGGTTATAAACTTGACCTCCCGAATTTGCTTCTCGTGCTGCTTGTCTAAGCTCACGCTTTTCTTTAGCCTCCTGAGAATTAATTTTATCGTCAAAATCTTTTCCAATTCCGATCTCGTATGCCGTCTTCT
>NZ_ATDN01000085.1 GCF_004014805.1 Mycolicibacterium elephantis DSM 44368 | reverse complement strand
GGTAGCCGTACCGGAAGGTGCGGCTGGATCACCTCCTTTCTAAGGAGCACCACGAAAACACCTCCATCGGGGAGGTGTATGCCGTGAGGAACCCGTGTGCTGTAGTGGCGCCGGGTTGGGTGCACAGCAAACGTGCCGGTGGCGGGGATAGCGCCGGCGAAAAACTTGACCAGACACACTATTGGGCTTTGAGACAACAAGCCCGCTATCTCTTTGTCCCGAG
>NZ_ATDN01000084.1 GCF_004014805.1 Mycolicibacterium elephantis DSM 44368 | reverse complement strand
CTCGATGGGTGCGGGCACGTTGGCGATGATCGGCGGCACGGTGGCGATCGTGGGGTTTTTGACGTTGGCGGCCGGGGGCACGTTGGCGGTGCAGGGTTATAGCTCGCTGGGTGATATCGGGATCGAGGCGTTGACCGGGTTTTTGGCGGCGTTTATCAATGTGCGTATCGCTGCGCCGGTGGTGGCCGGGATCGGGTTGGCGGCCACGTTCGGGGCCGGGGTG
>NZ_ATDN01000083.1 GCF_004014805.1 Mycolicibacterium elephantis DSM 44368 | reverse complement strand
CTCGATGGGTGCGGGCACGTTGGCGATGATCGGCGGCACGGTGGCGATCGTCGGGTTTCTCACGTTGGCCGCGGGCGGGACGTTGGCGGTGCAGGGCTATTCCTCGTTGGGTGATATCGGCATCGAGGCGTTGACCGGGTTTTTGGCGGCGTTCATCAATGTGCGTATCGCCGCGCCGGTGGTGGCCGGGATCGGGTTGGCGGCCACGTTCGGGGCCGGGGTG
>NZ_ATDN01000082.1 GCF_004014805.1 Mycolicibacterium elephantis DSM 44368 | reverse complement strand
GCAACCGGGCGCTGCGGCGGCGATCCTCCTCGGCGGTGGCGGGGTGATCCCGCCGGCACTGCTGGCCGAACTGATCGCCAACGGCGCCACCGTACGCAACGTGTATCGCCCCGAGGACATCGCCGACCCCGGCTATCGGCCCCCACGAGCCTGCCAACGCTTCATCCGCATGCGCGACCTGACCTGTCGCTTCCCGGGCTGTGATCGCCCCGCCCAACACTGCGACATC
>NZ_ATDN01000081.1 GCF_004014805.1 Mycolicibacterium elephantis DSM 44368 | reverse complement strand
GGTAGCCGTACCGGAAGGTGCGGCTGGATCACCTCCTTTCTAAGGAGCACCTGACAACATTTTCCCCCGCCGTTCACATCCGTGGACATCGGTGCGGTAGGGATCGTCGCCTGGCACCTGTAGTGGGTGCGGGTGGGTGCACAGCAAACGTTCGGCCCTCGGGGTAGGGGTCGTAGGAAATCACCGACACACTATTGGGCTTTGAGACAACAAGCCCGCTATCTCTTTGTCCCGAG
>NZ_ATDN01000080.1 GCF_004014805.1 Mycolicibacterium elephantis DSM 44368 | reverse complement strand
GTCAACACCACGGTGCCGTCGGGGAACTGATGGTCGCGCCAGCCGCCGGGGCCGGTGAAGAACGTTTTGATCAAATGATGCAGGCGGCAGTAGCACTTGTTGTTCGACGGGTGGGTGGGCCCGGCCGGCCAAGCCATGGTGTGGTCGACATCGCAGCGCTGCGCGGGGCGATCACAGCCGGGCCAGCGACACGTCAGATCACGCCAGAAGATGAATTCCCGCGAGGCGGCGCTGGGCCGATACCCGGGATCCGGGCCCGCC
>NZ_ATDN01000079.1 GCF_004014805.1 Mycolicibacterium elephantis DSM 44368 | reverse complement strand
CTGACCTGTCGCTTCCCGGGCTGTGATCGCCCCGCCCAACACTGCGACATCGACCACACCACCCCCTACCCGGCCGGGCGCACCCACCCCTCCAACACCAAATGCTTATGCCGCCTACATCATTTGTTGAAAACCTTCTGCGGCTGGCAAGACCACCAATACCCCGACGGCACCATCGAGTGGAGATCCCCCAGCGGGCACACCTACACCACCCGCCCGCTCAGCCGCATGCTGTTCCCACACTGGGACACCACCACCGCCGACCTACCCCCACCCGCACACCCGCCCCCACCATCTTCAGCCCAACGCCACCTGAAGATGCCCCGCCGACGACGCACCCGCGCCG
>NZ_ATDN01000078.1 GCF_004014805.1 Mycolicibacterium elephantis DSM 44368 | reverse complement strand
GGATGACGGCGGGATAGCGCTGATGGGCACGATGACGATTTTGCGCTCCACCTATCCGCGCTTGACCCGCTCGGCGCGTCGGCCGGTGGATGTGTTGGGCCGTATCGGCGATCACATGTTGTTTTATCTGCGTGCGTTGGGGGGGATTCCGCACGCCAGTGTGCATTTCCGCAAGGAGATCGTGCGGTTGATCGCTGAGATCTCGATGGGTGCGGGCACGTTGGCGATGATCGGCGGCACGGTGGCGATCGTGGGGTTTTTGACGTTGGCGGCCGGGGGCACGTTGGCGGTGCAGGGTTATAGCTCGCTGGGTGATATCGGGATCGAGGCGTTGACCGGGTTTTTGGCGGCGTTCATCAATGTGCGTATCGCCGCGCCGGTGGTGGCCGGGATCGGGTTGGCGGCCACGTTCGGGGCCGGGGTGACCGCTCAGTTGGGAGCGATGCGTATCAATGAGGAGATCGATGCGCTGGAGTCGATGGCGATCCGGCCGGTGGAGTATCTGGTGTCCACGCGCATCATCGCGGGCATGTTGGCCATCACCCCGCTGTATTCGATCGCGGTGATCTTGTCGTTTGTGGCCTCCCAGTTCACCACCGTGGTGCTCTTCGGTCAGTCCGGGGGCCTGTATGACCATTATTTCGACACGTTTTTGAACCCGATCGACTTGTTGTGGTCGTTTCTGCAAGCCGTGCTGATGGCGATCACCATCTTGTTGATCCACACCTACTTCGGCTACTTCGCCTCCGGCGGACCCTCCGGCGTCGGGGTGGCCGTCGGCAATGCCGTACGCACCTCACTGGTCGTGGTGGTCTCAGTGACACTACTGGTCTCACTGTCGGTATACGGCTCCAACGGCAACTTCAACCTCTCAGGGTAGGCGCAACGTTGATGAAACAAAGTGCTGTGCGTCCCCTGACCGGGTTGGCGATGGTCGTCGCCATCGTGGCGATCATCGGTCTTGCCATCGCGTTGTTCCGCGGCGACTTCACCAAAACCGTTCCCGTCACCGTCATCTCGGATCGCGCCGGGTTGGTGATGAACCCCGACGCAAAGGTGAAGATGCGCGGCGTGCAGGTCGGCAGCGTCAAGTCCATCGCCGAGCGCGCCGACGGCATAGCCGAGCTGACCCTCGACATGGACCCGTCGCAACTGCACCTCATCCCCGAGAACGTCAACGTCGAGATCGCGTCCACGACGTTGTTCGGGGCCAAGTTCGTGCAACTCGAGGCCCCGCAGCAGCCGTCGCAGAAGACGCTGCACGCCGGCCAGGTGCTGCAGGGCCAGCACGTCATGGTCGAAATCAACACCGTGTTCCAGCAGCTGGTCACGGTGCTGGACAAGATCGAGCCGACCAAGCTCAACGAGACCCTGGGTGCGATCGCCACGGCGTTCAACGGGCGCGGTCAGAAGATCGGTCAGACCCTGGTCGACTTCAACGCGCTGCTGGCCAAGATCGAACCCAGCCTGCCGAACCTGTCCCACGACCTCGAAGCCGCCGTCCCGACCCTGGACGCCTACGGCGATGCGGCCCCGGACCTGCTGGCCACGATCCAAAGCGCCACCGAGGTGGGCAACTCCATCGTCGAGGAACAACAGAACCTCGACGAGTTCCTGCTCAGCACAATCGGTCTGGCCGACGTCGGCAACGACGTGATCGGGACCAACACCGAGGGCCTCGCCGACGTGACGCACCTGCTCGTCCCCACCACCACGCTGCTCAACGACTATCGAGAGTCGGCGCGGTGCGGTATCGGCGGCCTCATACCGTTCGCGAAATCCCCACCGCAGTATTCGGGAGTCCTGGTGAACGCCGGCCTGACGCTCGGCGTCGAGCGTTACCGCTATCCCAGAGACTTGCCGAAGGTCGCCGCCAGCAGCGGTGGTGCCGACTTCTGCGAGGCGCTCGGCCTGCCCGAACTCCCGCCGAACTTCGTGCCGCCGTTGCTTGTCGGCGACGTGGGCTCCAACCCCGCCCAGTACGGCAACTCGGGCATCCTGCTGAACTCCGAGGGCCTCAAGAACTGGTTGTTCGGCCCGCTCGACGGACCGCCGCGAAACACCGCCCAGATCGGAATGCCGGGATGACGCGATCGACCAGCACACTGATCAAGTTCGGGGCCTTCGCCGTCGTGATGGCGGTGCTGACCGCGTTCCTGTTCGTGGTGTTCAGCGAGTCCAGAACCGGTGCTACGGACAAGTATTCGGCCGTCTTCACCGACGCCTCGCGGCTGGAGCCCGGGGACACCGTGCGCATCGCCGGGGTGCGCGTCGGCACCGTCCGTGGGGTGTCCCTACAGGACGACAAGAAGGTTCTGGTCTCCTTCGACACCGACCGCAACACCAAGCTGACCACGAACACCAAGGCGGAGATTCGCTATCTGAACCTGGTCGGAGACCGCTACCTCGAGCTGGTCGACACCCCGGGCGCAGCGCAGATCCTGCCTGCGGGCGGCCAGATCCCGCAGACCCAGACGGCGCCAGCGCTTGATCTCGATCTGCTGCTCGGTGGTCTCAAACCGGTTATCCAGGGCCTGAATCCGCAAGATGTCAACGCGCTGACCGGTGCGCTGGTGCAGATCCTGCAGGGACAGGGCGGCACGCTGGAGTCGCTGTTCTCCAAGACCTCGTCGTTCACCAATTCGCTGGCCGACAACAACCAGGTCATCGAGCAGCTGATCGACGAGTTGCGCACCGTGCTCGACACCCTGGCCGAGGATGGTGAGCAGTTCTCGGGGGCGATCGACCGGCTCGAACAACTGGTCAGCGGGTTGTCCTCGGATCGTGACCCGATCGGCACGGCCATCGATTCGTTGGACAGCGGCACGGCGTCGTTGGCCGACCTGTTGGGCCGTGCGCGGGAACCGCTTGCGGGCACCGTAGATTCGCTGGACCGGCTCGCTCCGCTGGTCAACAACGACCTGCCGCGCTTGGACGCCACCATCCAACGTCTGCCGGAGATCTACCGCAAGCTCGCGCGGGTGGGCTCCTATGGGGCGTTCTTCCCGTACTACATCTGCGGGGTGACGTTCCGCGCCAGTTCGCTCGAAGGTGAGACCGTGGTCTTCCCCTGGATCAGACAAGAGCAGGGAAGGTGCGTGGACGAGTAGATGCAGAAATACCGCGGATCCCAACTGATCAGGGCAGGCTTCATCGGCGTCGTCCTGATCGTGCTCGTCATCGCCGTGGGGTTGCAGCCCGAACGGCTGTACCAGTGGGCCACCTCGCTGCGCTATCAAGCCCTGTTCACCGAGGCCGGCGGGCTTGCCGTCGGCAACGACGTGACGGTGTCCGGCATCAAGGTCGGCTCGGTCTCGTCGATCGAACTCGAAAACGGCGACGCGCTGGTGAGTTTCACCATCGACGGCCGCTACGCGTTGGGCTCGGACAGCACCGCGCACATCCGCACGGGAACGCTGCTCGGCGAACGGGTGCTGGCGTTGGAGTCGAAGGGCAGTGGCACCCTCGACCGTCGCGAGGTCATTCCGACCACGCGCACCTCCTCGCCGTACTCGTTGACCGACGCGGTCAGCGAGTTGACGGCGAACACCGCCGCCACCGACACCCAGGCACTCAACCAGTCCCTCGACACCTTGGCGGAGACGCTCGACCAGATCGCCCCGCAGCTCGGCCCCACGTTCGACGGATTGTCACGGCTGTCGCGATCGCTCAACAACCGCAACGAGAGCCTTGCCGAGTTGTTGAGGACGGCAGGCGATGTGACGGGGATCTTCGCCGAACGCAGCCAGCAGGTCAACGCGTTGATCCTCAACGCCAACGACCTGCTGGCCGTCGTCAACGAGCGTCGTCATGCGATCAGCCGGCTGCTCGCCAACACCGCGACCGTGTCACGAGAACTGACCGGGCTGGTCGCCGACAACGAGGAGCAGCTGTCCCCCATACTTCAGCACCTCAACGAGGTCACCGCGATGTTGGAGAAGAACCGCGACAACCTCGCCAAGATGCTGCCCGGTGCAGCGAAATACTATCTGACACAAGGTGAAATCGTTTCCAATGGCGCCTACTACAACGCCTTGGTCCCCAACATGATCCCGCTGCCGCCGGACATTCTCCAGCCGTTCCTGGACTACGCCTTCGGCTTCCGCCGCGGCGTCGACGCTGGCCAGCCCCCGGACAACGCCGGCCCGCGTGCTGAGATCCCGTTCCCCGTCAACAGCATTCCGCAGCCAGGAGACCTTCCCCATGATGGCAACCCGTAAGCGGCTGGTGGCCGGGACGGCGATCCTGCTGGCCATCGGACTGGTCGCCGGTGCGGTCTACCTCGTCCGTCAGGTGTTCTTCGGGCCGTACACCATCATGGCGTACTTCCCGACGGCGACCGGCATTTACCCCGGTGACGAGGTGCGCGTGTCGGGCGTTGCGGTCGGCACCATCGATTCCATCAAGCCCGAGGGCACGCAGACCAAGATGGTCCTGAAGGTCGACCGTGACGTGCCGGTCCCCGCCGATGCCAAGGCCGTCATCGTCGCGCAGAACCTGGTCGCGGCCCGGTACGTTCAGCTCACCCCCGCCTATCGCAAGGGCGACGGTCCGACCATGAAGGACGGTGCGGTGATCGGCATCGACCGCACCGCGGTCCCGGTCGAGTGGGACGAGGTCAAGACCCAGTTGATGCGGCTGGCAACCGAACTGGGCCCGGAAACGGGTGTGTCGGACACGTCGGTGTCGCGGTTCATCGACAGCGCGGCGAACGCGCTGGGTGACGGCAACGGGGAGAAGCTCCGCGAGACGCTGGCCCAGCTGTCGGGTGCCGCACGCATCTTCGCCGAAGGCAGCGGCAACATCGTCGACGTCATCAAGAACCTGCAGACGTTCGTCGGTGCCCTGCGGGACAGCAAGCAGCAGATCGTGTTGTTCGAGAACCGGCTCGCCACCCTGAGCAGCGTGCTCGACCAGAGCAGGTCCGACCTGGACGCCGCGGTCTCCGAGCTGTCAGTCGCGATGGGTGAAGTGCAGCGGTTCGTCGCGGGCACCCGCGCGCAGACCGTCGAACAGGTCGAACACCTGGCCAACCTGACGCAGATTCTCGTCGACCACGAGATCGACCTCAAGAACGTCCTTCACATCACGCCGAACGCGATCGCCAACTTCCAGAACATCTACTACCCGAACGGCGGCGCGGTGACCGGGGCGTTCTCGCTCACCAACTTCTCCAGCCCGGTGCTGTTCTTCTGCAGCATGATCGGCGCCGTCGCGAACACCACCGCACCCGAGACGGCGAAACTCTGCGCCAACTACCTCGGCCCGGCGCTGCGCCTGCTCAACGTCAACCAGATTCCGCTGCCGATCAACGCCTACCTGCGGCCCGCTGTCAACCCCGACCGGATCATCTACACCGACCCGAAGCTCGCGCCCGGCGGTGCGGGTCCCAACGATCCTCCCGAGCCGCCCCCGACGGTGTCGGCCTACACCGGTATGGGCGATGTGCCGCCGCCACCGGGATGGGGAGCTCCGCCCGGCCCGCGCGGACTCTATGTGCCCGATAATGACGGACCGGCCATTCCGTCGCCGGCGTTGTTTCCCGGCGCTCCGATTCCGGGCCCGCCCCATATCATCTCGAACATCCCGGCGCAGTCGCCGACAGTCGAGGGGATGCTGATGCCGCCAAGTTCGGCCCCCGGTGCGCCGCCCGCGCCCGTGCCGCCCGACGCCCCGTTGCTGCCGGCCGAAGGGACACCGCCGTCATGATCAGCGGGATCAAGCGATTGGCCGTGGTCGGGTCGTGTGTGGCCATGGCCTTGACCGGGTGTTCGTTCCAGGGAGTCAACTCGTTGCCGTTGCCGGGTGTGGTCGGCCGAGGCGCGGACGCGGTGACCTACCACGTCGAGGTCGCCAATGTGGCGACGCTGGAATCGAACTCGCCGGTCATGATCGACGACGTCGTCGTCGGCAGCGTCGGCAAGATGACCGTCGACGACTGGCACGCCGACGTGGAGATCTCGGTGAAGCCCGACGTGGCGATTCCCGCCAACGCGGTGGCGACGGTGGGGCAGACCAGCCTTCTGGGTTCCATGCACCTGGCGCTCAACCCGCCGCTCGGCGAAGAGCCGCAGGGCCGACTGGAACCCGGTGCCACCATCCCGCTCAGCGCGTCGTCGACCTATCCCTCCACCGAACGCACGTTGTCGTCGCTGTCGATGGTCGTCAACGGGGGCGGGCTGGGCCAGATCGGCGACATCATCCACAATTTCAGCGCCGCGGTGTCCGGGCGCGAAACCGAGATCCGCGAGTTGCTCACCCGGCTCGACAACTTCATCGGTGTCCTCGACACTCAACGCGACGACATCATCGCCACCATCGAGCAGCTGAACCGTGTCGCCGGTACGTTCGCCGGTCAGCGTGACGTCATCGACCGTGCGCTCAAGGAGCTTCCGCCGGCCATCGACGTGCTGATCAAGGAGCGGCCGAACCTGACCACCGCGTTGGAGAAACTCGGCCAGTTCGGCGACACCGCAACGACGTTGGTCAACGACGCGGGTGACGATCTCGTGAAGGATCTGGAGAACCTGGGCCCGGCGCTCGGGGCGATCGCCGACATCGGGCCTGACTTGAACCAGGCGCTGTTGTGGGCCACCGCATTTCCCTACGGGCCGACGTTCGCCGACCGGATCACCAGGGGTGACTACATCAACCTGTACGCCACGTTCGACCTCACCTACCCGCGGCTGAAGAAGACGCTGTTGCTGGGCACGCGATGGGGCGACGAGAACGCCAAGCTCATTCCCGCGCCCGGCGATCCGTATTGGGCGACCTACTCCTACAGCCCGATGACGCTCGGTGTCTCGCCGCCGCCAGCCGGGCTGCCACGACCTCCCGATGCTCCGCCGGGTGAGCCGGTACCGCCGGTGAGCGGACCGCTGCTGCCCGTGTCGCCCCCGCCGCCTGCCGCCCCGTGGCTGCCGTCGGCGCCGGCGATCACGTCGTCCCAGATCTTCGCCGGACCGTACGGAGCCGACGCGCCGGCACCGCCGGCTCAAGCTGAATCGCCGGCACCGGGAGGCGGTGGCTGACGATGCTGACCCGTTTTGTCCGAAATCAGCTGATCATCTTCATCATCGCGTCGATCATCGGCGTCACCGTGATGGCGTTCGTCTACATGCAGGTGCCGACCCTGCTCGGCGTCGGCCGGTTGACCGTGAAGCTGGAACTGCCCGCCGCCGGTGGTCTCTATCGCTTCGGCAACGTCACGTACCGCGGCGTCCAGGTCGGGAAGGTCACCTCGGTGGCGCTGACCGAAACGGGTGCGGAAGCGACGCTGTCGCTGGACACCTCGCCGAAGATCCCCGCGGATCTGCAGGCCGAGGTGCGCAGCGTCTCGGCGGTCGGTGAGCAGTACGTGGATCTGCGTCCCCGCACCGACTCTGGGCCCTACCTGCAGAACGGTTCGGTGATCCCGGTGGAGGACACCACGATCCCGCAAGAGGTGGGGCCGATGATCGAGCAGGTGAGCAAGCTGGTCGACAGCATCCCCGGCGACCGGATCTCCGACCTGCTCGACGAGTCGTTCAAGGCGTTCAACGGGGCAGGCCCCGATCTTCAGTCGCTGCTCGATTCCGCCGCCACCGTCACCGGTGACGCTAACACCGTCTCCGACCAGACGCGAGCACTGATCGATGACAGTGGCCCACTGCTGGATTCGCAGGTCGAGTCCGCTGACGCGATCCGGACGTGGGCGCGCAGCCTGGCTCGCGTCACCGACCAACTCCAACAGAACGATCCCGAGATCCGCGCGGTGTTGCAGCGTGGACCCGGTTTCGCCCAAGAGGTTTCGCAGCTTCTCACCGAGGTGAAGCCGACGCTGCCGATCCTCCTGGCGAACCTCACCACGGTGGGCCAGGTCCTGGCCACCTACAACCCGGCAATCGAACAGCTGCTCGTCATCTTCCCCGGCATCATCGCGGCACAGCAGTCGTTCGGGCTTCCGGTCAACAACCCCACCGGGCTGCCGTCGGGTGACTTCGCGTTGACCATCAGCGACCCGCCTGCGTGCACGGTGGGCTTCCTCCCGCCGTCGCAATGGCGTAGTCCCGAGGACATGACGACGATCGACACGCCGGACGGGCTGTACTGCAAGCTGCCGCAGGACTCGCCGATCAGCGTGCGCGGTGCACGCAACTACCCGTGCATCGAGCACCCCGGAAAGCGCGCACCCACAGTCCAACTCTGCGATGACCCCAAGGGCTATCAGCCGTTGGCCTTACGCCAGCATTACACCGGTCCGTACCCGATCGACCCGAACCTCATCTCGCAGGGCTATCCGGTCGATGACCGGGTGGACTTCCAGGAGCGCATCCACGCGCCGATCGAGGGCACGCCCCTGCCGCCGGGTGCCGTTCCGAAAGGAAAGCCACCGGTGTCGCCGCCCGGCACGCAGGGAACGCCGGTCGTGCCGGTTCCGGCCGCTCCGCCGCCGCCACCGCCGCCGGGCAACTCGGTGAACGGCACACCGATTCCGCCGCCACCCGCCGCCGACGGTGCGGTGCCCGCGGTGCCAAGCGCCCACAGCGGCAACGGTTCAGCGGCGGGGCCCTCGGTCGCGGTCGCCACTTACGACCCACAGTCGGGCCACTACATGACGCCCGACGGCCGCTTGGAGCAGGCGGCGAACGTCGCCGCGGGACAGCCCAAGTCGTGGCAGGACATGCTGCCGAACTGACTAGGAGATCTTCTCCACCCGCACGGGCAGCTCGATGACGACGGGCTTGTTGACCCCGCACGCACCGCTGGGCGCCTTCGTCTGATTACGGCCGCCGAAGATCGTCATGTTCTTCGTCTGCCGTTCGTTGTTGGCGGGGTTGACTCCCCACAAAATGAACTTCTGATGGCCCGGGGCGAAGGTGCCGTCGGGGCACGGTACCCAGTTGGGGATCTCGTGGTCGACGTACCAGAAGTCGTCGAGGCGCGCCGTGCCCGTCCAACCCCGGTCGCTGACCACGGTGCCGGTGCATTCGATTGGGCTCACGCAATCGGTGGAAACGGTCCAGGTCTCGATCACCGTCTCCTGGTCGATCAGCACCTCGTTGGTGCGGGCCCACTCGCCGTCCGACGTGACCCGGTAGGTGCCGTTGAGTTCGACGCCGAAGTCCGACGCCTGCGCCGGCGTTGCCGCGCTTACACTTCCGAGCACGACACCGCTCGCCACCACCGCCGCTGACGCCAGATTCACCGCACGGACTTCACGCATACCTCACCCTAACGCGGGCGCGGTACTTGTCTTCTCCGAAGGCGAGAATTTCGTTCCCAGACATGTGAAAATAGCGTCGTGCGATCTATCGGCGCAGTGTGTGCAGCCCTGGCAACGGTCGGTATGGGTGTCGCTGCCCCGCCGGCGTCCGCTCAGCCGGCGCCACCGCCGGTGCTCGAGTGCCACGAGCCGTCGTGCACGCCCGGGATCGCGCCCGGCATCGTGCTCGGGTCGTACTGCAGCAACACCACCCACTACGTGTTCGGCGTGACGTCGTGGGGCAGGTTGGTGTTCTGCGGTTCGCCGCGCCGATACGAGCCTCGCTGGTTCCGCTCGCCCGAGATGCACGGGATCAAGAACGAGGGCGACCTGTGTTCAGGGCTGGACGGCGACGTCGCCCAGGCGCCGGACGGCCTGTTCCTCAGCTGTTTGTCCAGGGACGGCCGGGCCGCATGGGAGTACGGCGGCAACGCCTAGACTCCCTTACCGCCGAGCAGACGCGAAAACCCCCGGTCTGGTGACTTTCCGGGGGTTTTGGCGTCTGCTCGCGCGATGGGAGCTCAGCCCGCGGGCGTGAACTCGATGTTCAGCTCGGTGAGCCCACGCAGGATGAAGGTCGGCTCGTAGACGTACTGCCGCGACTCGATCGGCCCGTGTTTCTCCTCGCTGATGGTGATATCGGCCATCCGGTCGAGGATCCGCTCGATCGAGACCCGGCCCTCCACCCGCGCCAGCGGTGCGCCGGGGCAGGAGTGGATACCGCGGCTGAACGCGATGTGCTCACGGACATTGCGTCGGTCCAGCTTGAACTCGTGCGGGTTGTCGAACCGTTTGGGATCGCGGTTGGCTGCGCCCGGGCTGACCATCACCGTCGTACCGGCCGGCACCGGGGTGTCACCGAGAGTCGTTGTCTTGCGGGCCAACCGGAACACGCTCTTCACCGGGCTGTCCATCCGCAGGCATTCCTCGATGAAGACCGGGATGAGGCTGCGGTCCTGACGAAGCTGGGCCTGGATGTCGGGCCGGTCGCCGAGGATACGCAGCGCGGCGCCGAGCAGTTTCGCGGTGGTCTCCTGGCCGGCGGCGAACAGGAACGTCGCGGTGCGGACGACGTCGACCACCTCCGGGGTCGAACCGTCCGGGTACTTCGCGGTCGCGATGGAGGTGAGCACGTCGTCGCGCGGAGATTCCCGACGCTCCTCGATGTAGCGGATGAATTTCTCGTCCGCCCACGCCAGGGGGTTCTCGGCGATCACCTCGTGGTCGAGGCTGCCGACGTTGGTCCCCGGCCGTTCGGCGCCGAACGCCTCGCGGAACTCCTCGTGATCGGACTCCGGAACACCGAGCAGGTCGGCTACCACCAACAGGCTGAACGGTTTGGCGTAGGCGGCCAGAAACTCACACTTGCCGTCGGCGATGAACTCATCGATGTGGCGATCGGCCAGCCGCCACATGAAGTCTTCGTTCTCCTTGAGCCGCTTGGGAGTCAGCAGCCGCGAAAGGATGGAGCGGGCGTCGGTGTGCTGCGGGGCGTCCATCGTCACCATGTGCTCGAACATCGGGATCTCGGTGCGGTGCTTTTCGATCAGCCCGCTGATGTCGTCGCCCTCGGGCGTGAACGGCAACGGCGTGAACGGGCCCATCACTGCGACACACGACGAGTAGTTCTCGCTGTCCTTGTAGACGGAGTTGGCGCCCTCCCAACCGGTCACCGCCAGCACGCCGTTGGTGATCGGACAGCACACCGGATCCTTCGCGCGCACGTGGTCGTAGTACGGGTGCGGATCGGGAACCAGGGAGGGATCGGTGAAGTAGTCGACGGAGTCGAAGTCGGTGGTCATGTGAAGCGCTTCCTTCCGGAACCCGTGGTCTCTGCGGTGGTTTTACGGCGCATGCGCGCGGGAACGACATATGCTGAGCATCTGCTTAGCATGGCGGTAGAGTCATGGTCAAGGCGACGGGGCCGGGGCGCGTCTAACATCTGCGTTTCGGGGCTCGAACGACACAGTGGGGAGTTGCGATGGCATCGGGGCGAAGGATCGGGGCACCGGAGGCGAAGAATCGCGGTGTCCTGATCGACGCCGCCGAGCAGCTGCTGCTCGAGGAGGGGTACGCCTCGGTGACGTCGCGCAGGGTCGCCGAAAAGGCGGGTCTGAAGCCGCAACTCGTGCACTACTACTTCCGCACCATGGAAGACCTTTTCCTGGCGGTGTTCCGGCGCATGGCCGAGGCGGGTCTGGAGGTGCTGTCGAACGCCCTGGCGTCGCCGCAGCCGCTGTGGGCGCTGTGGCGGTTCAGCACCAGGCCGGAGGCCACCCGGCTGACCATGGAGTTCATGGGGCTGGCCAACCACCGAAAGGCGTTGCGCGACGAGATCGTCTACTTCGCCGAACGTTTCCGAGAGGAACAGAACAAGGCGATCGCGGCCGCCCTTGCGCGCTACGGCGTCGAATCCAGCGATGTGCCGCCGGTGGTCTGGACGATGTTCGCCACGAGCGTGTCGCAGGCCCTGGTGGTCGAACGCGCGCTGGGCATGACGACCGGGCACGCCGAAATCCTGAAGTTCTGCGAGGAATGGCTCCGGCGCCTCGAGGGCGAACCGCTGGACGTGGACGGGTCCGACGATCACCAGTTGCGGATCGAGCAGAGCGCGCCGCGTGGACCGGCATCGGTGGCCACGACGACGCCGTCGACCGCGAGCACGCAGTGAATGTTCGGCGTTTGAGTTGACCGTCCGCTGGTCGCGGTGACCATGGCCCACTCGTTGGGGTTGGCCAGCATGACATCGAGCACCCACTGCTGGTCCGGGCCGACGTGGGCCTCGACCTTGGGGCTGTAGACGTACGGATTGTGGCTGTAGTCCGCCCAATTCGGCGGATCGGTGTCGCGGTAGTAGATCGACACGTCGAACGGTTGCTCGGCGAACACGGTGTACTTGACGTTGTGCATCACCAGCGGCGGCGGTGGCGGCTGGGCATGCGAGGCGCCACCGGCCGCCATGACACCCGCACCCGCGACGGCCGTCGCGGTCAGAACGCGCAGCGGGCGTCGCACAGCACTGGGCAGACGTACCGACCGGAACATCATCTGCCGGATTTTAGAGTGATCTCTTCGCCAACGAGGCGGAATCGCGTTGTGCATCAAGTTGTCAGGATCGTCGCGGACGCGGTCCCGGGCGCGCCGTACACCTGTGCCAGCCCCACTCGCGGGGTGCCGGGCACCTGACGCTCGCCGGCCTCGCCGCGCAACTGCCGCACCAGTTCGTGCACCTGCCGCAGCCCGGAGGCTCCGATCGGTTCACCGTTGGCGATCAGGCCACCGTCGGTGTTGATCGGCAGCGAACCGCCGATTTCGGTGGCGCCGTCGGCCAGTAGCTTCTCCTGTTCACCGTCGGCGCACAGCCCGGTCTCCGCCATATGGATCACCTCGGCGCCTGCATCGGTGTCCTGCAACTGCGCGATGTCGACGTCCTCGGGCCCGATGCCCGCCGCCTCGTATGCGGCCCTGGCGGCGTACACCGTCGGCGACGAATCCTCGTCCAGCGGAGCCGATGTCGCGTGCACCTCGTAGGCGCCGTAGGTGCGCGTCCGAATCTCGCTGGCGCGCACGTAGACCGGCTTGTCGGTAAACTTGTGCGCGATCTCGCCACGGCACATGATCACCGCGGCAGCGCCTTCGTCGGGCGCACAGAACATGTACTGGGTCAGCGGGTAATTCAGCACCGCCGAGTTGAGAATTTCCTCTTCGGAGATCGGCTTGCGGCGGAACGCATTCGGGTTGCGTTCACCGTTGCGGAAGTTCTTGGCGGCCACCTTGGCCAGGGTCGCCTGGCTGATGTTGTGGTCGTGGATGTACTTGTTGGCCTTCATGCCGAAGAACTTGGTGGTGACGAACTGCCCGTTCTCGGCGTACCACTGCGGCAGCGCCAGCTTGGCCGGGTCATCGGTGAACGCACCGCGCGGATGCTTGTCCAGTCCGATCGCGATGCCGATGTCGTACTTGCCGAGCCGGATGGTGTCGGCGGTCTGCTGGATCGCGCTGGCCGCCGTCGCGCACGCGTTGAACACGTTGGTGAACGTGATGCCGGTCAGCCCGACCAGGCGGGTGACGGCGTCGGGATTGGACACCTCGTAGCTGCCGCCGAAGCCGAACTGGATGTCCTTCCATTCCACGCCGGCGTCTGCGAGCGCGGCCTGGATCGCCTCCGCGCCCATCTCCATCGCCGTCTTGTCGAACCGGCCGAACGGGTGCAGGCCCACGCCGATGATCGCGACATCGTTTGTTGCGGTGCTCATGGCCTCTGCTCCTCCTAGACCGGCTTGAACGCGAAGGTGACGACCTCGTTGCCGTCGTCGTCAGTGGTGAACGGCACCATCGTCAGCTCGACCTCCATGCCGAACTGCAGCTTGGCCGGGTCGTTCTCGGTGAGCCGGCCCTCCACGCGGATGATGTCGTCGAGTTGCACCAGCCCGACCCCGAACGGAACGAAATCCTTGCCGGTGGGGCCTTTGTACGGCGGCCCGGGCGGGAAGCCCTGCGTCGTCCACGCCACCAGCGTGCCGCGACGGGGCAGCTTGACTTCGGACATCTCGGCCGCGCTGCACTTCGGGCAGCGCTGCTGCACCGGGAACGTGGTGGCTCCGCATGCGCCGCAGGTACTTCCGATCAGTTGCGGGCTCTCGTCTGGCCACGTGGAGATTTCCGGCGCGAGCGCGATCTGCTGGGTAGACACGGGTTGACCATAATTGGAAACGGCGTTCTCGTCTAGAGAGAACAAGTGCTAGCCTGCCGGCGTGGACGCCGACAAAGCAGAGATCGCCGAGGTGCTGATCCGCTACGCCACCGGGATCGACTTCAAGGACTGGGCGCTGTTCCGGACCTGCTGGACCGACCAGGTCGACATCGACTACGGCGACCTCGGCACGTTCACCGACGCCGACGCGTTCACCGAGCTGATGAAGCAGATCCACGACCCCATGGGGCAGACCTATCACCGGCTCTCCAACATCACCGTCGACCTCGACGGCGATCGGGCCGCGGCGCGCTCCTATGTGCGGGCGGTGCTGCAGGCCGTGCCCGGCGACTCCAACAGCTGGATCGACGCGCTGGGCCACTATGACGACGAACTGACCCGTACCGCCGACGGATGGCGAATCAGCAAGCGCACCACCAACATCGCGCGCGTGATGAGCGCCGCAGGCACCGCGGACTGAACATGCGTGCCGTGGATGCCGTCGTCGACGGTCGACTCGACCCCTCGCCGAGCATCGGCCGCACCATCGGCCTCGATGAGGTGCCCGAGGCCATCGACCAGGTCCGCGAGGGGCAAGGCCCGCCCCGTGTCGTCGTGCACCCCGGCGCGCCATGACGATCCTGCCGGGGCCGATTCGCCAGATCGGCTACGTCGTCACCGATCTCGACCGCGCGCTAGCCGCCTGGCTGGAACTCGGTGTCGGCCCGTGGTTCGTCATGCGCGGGCTGACGCTGACCGCGCGCCATCGCGGCCTACCGTGTCAGATCACCCAGTCGTTGGCGTTGGCCAACAGCGGCGACCTGCAGGTCGAACTGATCCAGCAGGAGGACCAGACCCCGAGTGTCTTCACCGAGTTCCTGGCCGCCAACGGTGAAGGGCTACATCAATTCGCTTACTGGACAGAGGATTTCGACGCCACCATGGGAGCGGTACAGGCGGCCGGCTGGCCCGTGGTGTGGTCGGGCGGCGAGGACGTCGGCACCCGGTTCGCCTACGTCGAGCCGCCGAACCGCCCGGCGAGCGTCGTCGAGATCATGGAGCTGACCGAGATCACGGCGGGCATGGCGACGTTCGTCCGCGACGCCGCCGCCTCCTGGGATGGCAGCGACCCGATCCGTCCCCTCGGCTGACGTCGTCACGGTGTCGGCGAGATAGCAGCCAGGGTCGCGAAATCGGTCGAGCGGCAGCCTGGAATGCTATTTCGCCGAAAACGGACTTACTTGCCGCGGTTCATCGCCTTGTCGGCGGCGGTCCAGTGCTCGTCGGCGACCCACAGCCGCGCGAACGCGGCGACGGCCTCGTCGGTCGAGACACCGCGCATCACCCGCTTGATCTCCCCGGCGGGACGGGTGGCGAGTTGATGGGCGATGGCGCGCCACGCCTCGTCGAACGACTCGCGGGGGAGCACGCGATCGACCAGACCGACGCGTTCGGCCTCGGCGGCCTCGAGGATGGTGCCGGTGCCAGCCAACAGCAGCGCCTTGCTGTAGCCGACCAGCGCGGTCAGCCGCTCGGCGCCGCCCCAGGCGGGCATGATCGCCAACGCGACCTGGTTGAAGCCGATCTTGATGTCGGCGGCCGCCAATCGGATGTCGGCGGACACCGCGAACTCCGCGCCCCCGCCGAGCGCGTGCCCGTTGAGCACGGCGATGGTGGGCGCGGGAAAGTCGGCGATCCGGTCGCAGACCGAGCGCATCCGCCACGCCATGGCGGCGGCGTCTTCCTCGGTCCGGATGGCCGCGAGCTGCTTGAGGTCACCGCCCGACACGAATGCCCGGTCGCCGGCGCCCTTGAGGACCAGGGCGCCCGCGCCATCGGCGCCGTCGAGCGCCTTGTCCAACTGCTCCATGGTCTCCGGCGCGATGGCATTGCGAGCCTCCGGACGGTCGATGGTGATGACCGCCAACGCGCCGTCCCATTCCAGCTCGACCATCAAGCGTTCTCCATGTGCGGTATTGGCATTCTCAGAATTGGAGAATAGCATCGCCTCCGAGTCGGAGGCCGTTCGCACGGGCCTGCGGCGACCCGATGGCGCGAAGACACGCGAAGAACAGAGGTCGATGCGAAACATCCCCGCCGAGCTGGTCGAACGCTACGAGCGCGAGGGGTGGTGGACCCCGGACACGCTCGGCGATCTGCTGGCCCGCAACTTGACCGCCCATCCCGACACCGGCTTCTGGGTGCACTCCGAAATCCGGCCGTTCGCAGGCACTTTCGCTGACGTCGAACTCAGCGCCCGTCGGCTGGCCGCGGGCCTGCACGCCAGGGGCGTCGGCCCCGGCGATGTGGTCGCCATGCAACTGCCGAACTGGATGGAGGCCGCCGTCACCTTCTGGGCGTCGACGTTGTTGGGCGCGGTGGTGGTGCCTATCGTGCACTTCTACGGCCGCAAGGAACTGGGCCACATCCTGTCGACCTCGCAGCCCAAGGTGTTCATCACCGCCGAGGAGTTCGGCCGGATGAGGTTCGCGCCCGACCTGTGCGCCGACATCCCGGTCATCGGGCTGGTGGGCGACAACTTCGAGGATTTGCTCGCCGATGAACCCATGGCGGGCACCGTTGCGACCGACCCGGCGCGCCCTGCGCTGATCGCGTTCACCTCGGGCACCACCAGCAAGCCCAAAGGCGTCATCCACAGCCACCAGACGTTGGGCTTCGAGACGCGCCAGCTGCTGGAGAACTATCCGAAGGACCGCGGCAGGCAGCTCACCGCGACGCCCGTCGGCCATTTCATCGGCATGCTGGGCGCGTTTCTCATCCCGGTCCTCGAAGGCGCGCCGATCGATCTGTGCGACGTGTGGGATCCGGGCAGGGTGCTCAAACTCATGGAGACCGAAGGGATGTCGATCGGCGGCGGGCCACCGTATTTCGTCACCAGCCTGCTCGACCACCCGGACTGCACCGACGCGCACCGAGCGCGGTTCACCACCGTCGGGCTCGGCGGCTCGACCGTGCCCGCGGCGGTGACGCGCCGGCTCGCGGACATGGGCATGTTCGTGTTCCGGTCTTACGGCAGCACCGAGCATCCGTCGATCACCGGGTCGCGGCCGTCGGCGCCGGAGGACAAGCGGCTCTACACCGACGGGGACCCGCGACCCGGTGTCGAGATCCGGCTCACCGAAGAAGGCGAAATCCTTTCCCGCGGACCGGATCTGTGCCTCGGCTACACCGACGACGAACTCACCCGGCGCGCGTTCGACGACGACGGCTGGTATCACACCGGCGACATCGGCGTGCTCGACGAGGACGGCTATCTCACGATCACCGACCGCAAGGCCGACGTCATCATCCGTGGCGGGGAGAACATCTCGGCGCTGGAGGTCGAGGAGGTGCTGCTGGGGATGCCGAGCGTGGCCGAGGCCGTGGTGGTGGCCGCGCCCGACGAACGCCTCGGTGAGCGCACGGCCGCGGTGCTGCGCGTCCGCGACGGCCACCAGATGCCGACGCTCGATGACGTGCGCGCGCACTTCCGGCAGGCGGGCGTGGCGATCCAGAAGTGGCCCGAGGAACTGCACCGCGTGCCCGACGGCGAGGACTTTCCGCGCACGGCGAGCGGCAAGGTGCAGAAGTTTCTGGTCCGCGAGCGCGTGCAACAGGTGGGCACCCTCGCGAACTGAACGGACCCCCGCCGCAGCCCCGGCGAGGTCGTTGCAAATCGATCGCTGATGAGAATAGGATTCTCCCAAGAAGAAAAGGAGTGTTCCATGGGACAACTTTCCCACCGGGTCGACATCCCGTTTCCGCTGTTCGACGCGGACAACCACCTCTATGAGCCGCCGGAGGCGATGACCAAGTACCTGCCGAAGGAGTACCAGGACGTCGTCCAGTACGTCGAGGTCAACGGCCGCACCAAGATCGCGATCCGCGGCCAGATCAGCAACTACATCCCCAACCCCACCTTCTCGGTGGTCGCCAAGCCCGGCGCGTGGGAGGAGTACTTCAAGTTCGGCAACCCCGAGGGCAAGAGCAAGCGCGAGCTCTTCGGTGAGCCGATGCGCTCGATCCCGGCGTTCTTCGAGCCCGCTCCGCGCCTGGAGCTGATGGATGAGCTCGGCGTCGACCGCACGCTGATGTTCCCGACCCTGGCCAGCCTGATCGAGGAGCGGCTGCGCGACGACCCGGTCGCCATCCACGTGCTCATCCACTCGCTGAACCAGTGGCTCGACGAGGTGTGGGGCTTCAACTACAAGAACCGCATCTTCACCACGCCGGTGATCACCCTGCCGATCGTCGAGAAGGCGATCGAGGAGCTGGAGTGGTGCGTCAAGCGGGGCGCCCGCGCGATCCTGGTCCGGCCCGCGCCGGTGCCCGGCTTCCGCGGACCGCGCTCGTTCGCGCTGCCGGAGTTCGACCCGTTCTGGGAGAAGTGCGTCGAGTACGACGTGTTCGTCGGCATGCACTCGTCGGACAGCGGCTACTCGCGCTACACCTCGGAGTGGGACGGCGTCGCACAGGAGATGCTGCCGTTCCAGACCAACGCCATGTCGATCCTCAACGAGTGGCGCCCGATCCAGGATGCGGTGGCCTCCTGGGTGATTCACGGCGCGCTGTTCCGGCACCCGAAGCTGAAGGTCGGCATCGTCGAAGCCGGGTCGAAATGGATGTTCCCGCTGCTGGATTCGATGGCCGAGGTGTACAAGAAGGCGCCTGAGGCGTTCCTCGGCAACCCGATCGAAGAGATCAAGAACCGCATCTTCGTCAGCCCGTTCTACGAGGAGGGCATCGACGACCTGATCAACCTGATCGGCGTCGAGCAGGTGCTCTACGGCTCGGACTGGCCGCACCCGGAAGGCCTGGCCGAACCCACCCACTACGTCACCGCGCTCGAGCACCTGTCGGTGGAGGATCAGGCGAAGATCATGGGCGGCAACCTCGGCCGCCTCGTCACCGTGTGACGCAAGGGCACTGGGAGACCATCCCCGAGATGGTCTTGAGCGCAGCGGACCGCTTCGGTGACGCGGAAGCGGTTGTCGACGGTTCGCTGCGCCTTTCCTACGCCGATCTGGTGCAGCGAATCCGTTGCGCCGCAGGGGCATTCGCCGAAGCCGGTATCGGCAAGGGCGAGCCGGCGGCGATCTGGGCGCCCAACTCCGCGGAGTGGATCATCGCGGCGTTCGGCCTGATGGCCGCCGGCGGTGTGCTGGTCCCGGTCAACACCCGGTTCAAGTCCGAAGAGGCCGCCGACATCATCGGCCGCAGCCGCGCCAAAGTCGTTCTGGTGCAGAAGGACTTCCTCGGCCTGGACTACTCTGCCCCGGCGGGCGTGCCGGTGATCGACCTGAAGTCCGATTTCCTGTCCAGCGGTTCGCCTTTCGCGCACGACGGTATCGACGGCTCCGACGTCTCCGACATCATCTTCACCTCCGGCACGACCGGACGGCCCAAGGGCGCGAAGATGAACCACCGCCAGACGTTGCGGATGTACGAGGAGTGGGCGACGCTTGCCGATCTGCGCGAGGGCGACCGCTACCTGATGATCAACCCGTACTTCCACACGTTCGGCCTCAAGGCCGGCCTTGTCGCGTCGTTTCTGCGCGGCGCGACGATGGTGCCGGTCGCGGCCTTCGATGTCGACCGGGTGGTCGAGCTGGTCGAGCGCGAGCGGATCACCATGCTGCCCGGCCCGCCGACGCTGTATCACTCGTTGCTCGCCGTCGAGGACAAGGACAAGCTCGCGACGTTGCGCGCCGCCGTGACGGGCGCGGCCGACATCCCCGTCGAGCTGGTCCGACGGATCCACGACGAGCTGCCGTTCCAGACGCTGATGACCGGCTACGGCCTGACCGAGGCCGGCAACGTCACCCTGTCGCGTCCTGGCGACTCGTTCGAAGACGTCGCCACCACCGCCGGGCTTCCGTGCAAGGACATCGAGGTGCGCGTCGCCGACGACGGCGAGGTGCTCGTGCGCGGCTACGGCGTCATGCAGGGCTACCTCAACGACCCGGCCGCCACCGCGGAGGCCATCGACACCGACGGCTTCCTGCACACCGGGGACCTGGGTGAGTTCACCGAGTCGGGACGGTTGCGGATCGTGGGCCGCAAGAAGGACATGTTCATCGTCGGCGGCTTCAACGCCTATCCGGCGGAGATCGAAGGCTTTCTGCTCGAGCATCCCGCGGTCGCCCAGGCCGCGGTGATCGGGGTTCCCGACGAGCGGTTGGGGCAGGTGGGCAAGGCGTTCGTCGTGCGCAAGGATGGCACCGGCACGGTGAGCGAAGAGGAACTGATCGCGTGGAGCCGCGAAAGAATGGCCGGGTTCAAGGTGCCACGGTATGTAGAGTTCCTCGACGAACTGCCGTTGAACGCCACCGGCAAGGTGATGAAGGACCGCCTTCAGCACGACAACGGCTGAGCACACAGCACAGCCTGTAAACGGCGTTTCCGCAGGAAACGGGACCTGGCCGGGACCCGCGGGGCCGGGTATCGTCGCGGCGATACTCCAACTGGATAATCGCATTCTCATCAGTGGTGCAGGCAAGAGACAAGGAGGTCGCCGTGCCGTCATTTAGGCGCCGAGCGTCGGCCGGCGACACAGAACGCGTCGAGAAGACGCCGACAACGCCTGCAGACGCGGCGGAGTCCACCAACGCGCTGGCGCTCGCCGAGGCCGAGGCGCAGGCTGCCGAAGCAGAAGCAGCCGCCGAGGCCGCGCGCGCCAGGGCCCGCGCGATCCGGTTGCGCCGGGAGGCCGAGGAGGCCGCGGCACGCGCCCGCGACGACGAGCCCGACAGCGACGCCGGCGCCAGTGACTCGGACGCCGGCGAACAGGAGGCACAGGAGACCGCAGAGGAGACCGAGGCAGCCGCCGTCGACGCCGCCCCCGAGGACGCCGGGGAAGAGCCGAAAGAGCAGCCGGCCGAGTCCGGTCGCCGCTGGGGCCGCATCCTCAAAGCGGTCGCGATGTCGCTGGCTATTCTCTGCACCGGCGCGCTGCTGGCCGCCAGCGGATACATGGTGTGGCAGCACCGCAAGGCGAACGACCTGGAGAAGCTGGAGGCCGAATACGCCGCCGCCGGGCGCCAAAGCGTCGTGACGTTGATGTCGTTGGATTTCAACAACGCCGAAGCGGACGTCCAGCGCATCATCGACAACTCGACCGGCCAGTTCAGAACCGACTTCGAGGGCCAGGCGGAGGATTTCGTCCAGGTGGCCAAGGACTCCAAGGTGGTCACCGACGTCACGGTGAACTCCACCGCCGTGGAGAAGATGACCGATGACACCGCCGTCGTCCTGGTTGCGGCCACGTCGCGGGTCACCAATGCCGCGGGCGCCCAGCAGGAACCGCGCGCCTGGCGACTGTCAGTCGACCTGCAAAGAGACGGCGACCAGATCAAGATGTCGAAAGTCGAGTTCGTGCCGTGACCGTTGACGAGAACGCAGACGTGACAACCGAATCCCCCGAGACCGACGAGGCTGTGGAGGCGGCGGAAGGCACCGAAGAAACCACCGAGAAGAAGGCCCCCAAGCGCTCGACGGGCGCGATCCGCCGCCATCTGGGCGCCATCCTGGTCCCCGTCGCGCTCATCGCCGCGGCGGGCGCGACGGCGTGGGTGTATTTCGGGCTGTACCGCCCCACCCAGCAGACCGACGAGGCGGCGAAGAACGTCGTGCTGGAGGCCGCCAAGAACGCCACCGTCGCGATGCTGTCGTATTCGCCGGACACTCTCGACCAGGATTTCGCCGCGGCCAAGTCGAACCTGACCGGCGACTTCCTGTCGTACTACACGCAGTTCACTGAGCAGATCGTCACACCGGCCGCCAAGGAGAAGAACGTCAAGACCTCGGCAGCGGTGGTGCGGGCCGCGGTCTCCGAAATGCAGCCCGACTCCGCGGAAGTGCTGGTGTTCGTCAACCAGGTGACCACCAGCAAGGAGAACCCGGACGGCGCGTTCGCCGCCAGCAGCGTCAAGGTGGGCATGGAGAAGATCGACGGGCGCTGGCTGATCGCCCAGTTCGACCCCGTCTAGCAGCGCGGCTTCGGTGGACCTCTCGGCGATTGTGCCGCTGCCGGCTTCGGTCGCGCAGAACCCGGCGTCGGCATTCCTTCCGTTGGCCGGACAACCCCCGCTGGTACGGATCGTGCGCGCGCTGCTCGACGCGGTCACCGAGCCGGGGCGTGTCGTCGTTGCGGCCGCCGAGCCACTTGTCGCCGACGCGCGCGCCGCCCTTGCCGACAGCGCGTCCGTGACGGTCGCCGCGGCCGAGCGGCCCGGCTCGCGGGCACAGTGCCTGCGGGCCGGGTTGGAACACCTTGAGCACCAAGCGTTGTCGACGACGCACGTGCTGATCGGCGATATCCGTCAACCGCTGGTTTCCGCGGAGTTGTGCCACCGGGTGATCGCCGGGTTGACCGACGGAGTGACGGTCCCGGCCCTTCCGGTCACCGACAGCGTCAAAGCCGTCGATGCCAACGGCAGGGTGATCGCCACGGTGGATCGGTCCACGTTGGCCGCTGCGCAGTATCCGCGGGGCTTCGCCGTCGGCCCCCTGGCGTCGTTGCTGTCACGGCACACCGCAGAGGACTTCGACGAGATCGACGAGGCCCTTCGCGCCGGACTGCCGATCACCGTCGTCGCCGGAGACCCCGACGGCTATCGCGCCGCGCTACCCGCCGATGCGCCGTTCCTCGAGGCGGTCATCGCGAGCCGGCACCAGGATGGGAACTGATCCGGTCGGCGAGCAGGTGTTCGGCGATGGCGATGTCGCGGGCGTAGGTCACCTTGATGTTGCGTTGTTCGCCGGGGAAGGTGCGGACCTCCACATCGGTGAACGCCTCGACGCACGACGACGTGTCGGTGGCCTCGAAGCGCTGATGCTCGGCGGTGCGGTAGGCCTGCAGCAGGGGAGCGGCCCGAAACGCCTGCGGCGTCTGGACCCGAACCAACGTCGCGGTATGTCTCGGCGACTCGATCCGATCGCCGGCATTCACCACATCGGGCAGGGGCAGCGCCGGGATCGCACCGCCGTACTCGCGGGCCACCGACACCGCGGTGACGAACATGTCGGCTCCGGCCACCGGGCGGGCTGCGTCGTGGATCAGCACCACGTCGATCGCGCCGGATTCGATGTCCGCGGCCAGGTACCGCAACACGTTGAACTCCGAGGCGTGCCTGCTGTCCCCGCCCTCGACGAACTCGACCGTGGCGGTGGGGAGTTCACGGCTCACGGTGTCCTCGGCCAGCCCGCGCTCACCCTGCCGGTAGACCAGCACCACCCGCGCGACGTCGGCCAGCTGGCTGAGGGTGTCCAACGACCACGACACCATGGCGCGATCTGCCACCTGTAGGTAGGCCTTGTTGCCGTCGGCGCCGACCCGCGACCCCAGGCCCGCCGCCAACACCACACCGACGGCGTAGGGCTTCGAGGACACACGCATCCACGTATCTTGACACTGAGCGGCGTGCGCGGACGGTTCACGCGGCGGTCAATCCTCGGCGTGCCGGTCGTGATCCCATCGTTCCAAGCGGGTCTGCAGGTCGTACAACGCAATTGCGACCACCGGGATCCCCAGCCCCACGCTGAGCACCAGTACGGCGTTCACGGCAGTCTCGAATCACGAGAGTCGGCGTGCTTTCGGGCGACGGTGGCACCGGTGTGTACTGAGCGAAGCGCGCCGCGAGGATGGTGCACGACCGGCTTGTCCGCGCCGTGACCGAGCGCTTCGACGGCGCTCATCCGCAGCGCGTGGTAGCGGCTGCGCTCCGGACGGATCCACGGCTCGGTCCACTTGTCGAGCAGTTCACCGGCGCGCAAGAGCGGCACCAGATCGGTGACGAGCTGTGGCTCGACGACGACGCTTTCGACGAGCAGGCGATCGATCAGGTCGACCGCGTTGTGCCAGTCGACCGACACGTCTGGGGCAAGCGCCATGTACTGGCGTTCGTCGATGACGAGCGGGTCCGCACCCACCGGGTGCAGCCGCCAGGTCGCAGACCGCAGGCTGGCGACGGCCTTACGGGTCTGCGTGTTGGGCCACAGCGTCGCGCACACCCAGAGGCGGTGCATCGGCCTGCGCTTCAACGCCAGCAGGGCG
Source organism: Mycolicibacterium elephantis DSM 44368 (assembly GCF_004014805.1). GTDB lineage: Bacteria > Actinomycetota > Actinomycetes > Mycobacteriales > Mycobacteriaceae > Mycobacterium > Mycobacterium elephantis. Next base: position 160,644 of record NZ_ATDN01000078.1, on the reverse strand, counting down.
ACGAGCCGTTGACTGCCAGGTGGCAGCGTGACCTCGCGGTCGCCGATGTGTACGGCGAATCCACCCAGCAGGTGCAGCGCGTATCGGTTCACGCTTCGATCGTCGAGCCGACGGGGTGCACGCACACGCGTAGTGCGCTACTCGTCTCCGGCGTGCGCCCGCGGCACTGGCTTGGTTAGCACGTTTAGTCGTCGGACGGCCGGGAAACCCGATGTGCGGCTGTTCGACGAAGAGGACACGAAGCACAGCGAGGAGGTCGACACCATGCCGAAGACGACGAAGAGCGGCAGTGCCCGCAAGAGCGAGCTGCCGAGCACACTGCAGAAGTCGGACGCCAAGGCGCAGCGGACATTCGCGAAGGCCCACGACGCCGCGGTCAAGGAGTACGGCGAGGGCCAGCGCGCCCACCGCGTGGCCTACAGCGCCCTCAAACACAGCTATGAGAAGGTCGGCGACCATTGGGAGCCGAAGTCCAAGAAGGGGCCGTCGGACCAGCGGGCGCGCAGCGGCGGACCGAACGCCAAGGGCAAGACCGCCGAAGGCGTCGACGCCAACGCATCGAAGAAGCATCTCGTGGACGTTGCACGTCGCCTCGATATTTCGGGTCGCTCCACGATGAACAAGGACGAACTGGTCTCCGCGATCAAGAAGGCCAACCGCCGAATGTCCGCGCGCAACCGCTAGTCGCGGCCCGGCGGCTGTACGTCCAGGCTCTCGAGAAGTAGTCGCTCCCTCATCAGCTCGGGTGGGGCACCCTCGAGCCCCATCTGCCTGCGGGCCTTACGGCGGGGGATGAGGATGCCGATGACGGCCAGCGCCCAGACCGCGTACTGCACGGTCCACGCCAGCCGGAACGACTCGAACGAGAAGCCCCCGGCGGCCTCGAGGATGACGCCCATCGTCTGCATCACCAGCAGCGAGGCGGCGAACCCGCCCATGTTGACCATCCCCTGGGCGGTGCCCAGCGTGGCGCTCGGGTTGAACGTGCGCGCGAAGTCGAAGCCGACCATCGAGCCTGGCCCGCCGACCGAGATCACCACCACCAGCGTGACCAGCAACCAGAGCGGGGCACGGTCGGGCAGCGCCAGCACGACGGACCAGACCAGGGCATTGCTGCCGATGATCGCCAGGACCAACCGTGACCGCCGGTGCGGATGTCTGCCGGTGAAGATGCCGATCGCGATACCCGCCCAGATGGCGGATGCGACCGAGAGGGTCAACAACGCGCCCGCCGTGCCCGCCGAAACGCCTTGTCCCACCGTCAGGTAGGGCACCCCCCACATCAGCGCGAAGACCGTGACCGAGAACTGCGTGCCCATATGGGTGAAAAAGCCCAGTCGAGTCCCCGGTCGCAACCACACGGTCTTCACGTTCGCCAGCGTTTCGGTGATCGACGCTGTCTGGATGTCAACGACGGTGCCGTGCGGGGCGTTCTTCACCAGCAGCAGCGTCAAGACGATCGACACCACACCCAGCGCCGCCACCGATGCGTAGGCGGTGGTCCAGCCCTGCGCGTTGAGCAGCGCGAAAAACGGTACGGCGGAAAGGACTTGGCCGAGTTGTCCGCAGATACCGGTCAGCTGGGTCACCAGCGGGACCTGTCGCGGCCGGAACCAGTGAGGCACGAGGCGCAGCACGGAGATGAACGTGAAGGCGTCACCGAGACCGAGCACCGCCCGGGCGGCAATGGCAGCGGGCAGCGACTCGGTGAACGCGAGCGCGAACTGCCCCGACGCCATCAACGTGGCACCCGAGATGATGAGGGTCTTCGAGCCGAACCGGTCCAGCAGCACCCCGGCGGGGACCTGGGCGGTGGCGTAGACGACCACCTGCAAGACGACGAACGTGGACAGCACGCTCGGGCTGGCGTGAAAGCGGTTGGCGGCTTCCAGACCGGAGACACCCAGCGTCGTGCGGTCGAGCACGGCGACGATGTAGGCGAACAGTCCGGTGGCCCAGACGATCCAGGGACGCACAACGAACCTCGCTGACCCATTGTTGTGATGTCTGCCGGGAGCATCGTCGCGTAACACCGACCGTCGGCGCCAATCGCGCTGTGGTGAGCTCACCCACCTCGCCCGCCGTCGACCACACCGAGTTGGCTGGACGTTGAGCAGGTGCACAGCGCGCAACGACCCGATGCGGGCCGATAACGGCTCTCAACAGCTTTGCCAAGCACCGCTAGCAAATATCCGAAGATGTGCCCTTCATTCGCTCACGCGCGTCAGATCGCGGTTACAGTGGTCGCATGGTTCGTGGCGGTGCCGGGTCGAGTTGCACCCCGCACCCGGCGGGGAGGCCCGGGGTTGGCTGAGTACCGACTCGAGGAACTCGCGCGGATCTCCGGCGTGAGCGCCCGCAACATCCGCGCCTATCGCGAACGGGGTCTGCTTGATCCCCCGCGCCGGGTCGGCCGGTCTGCGTTCTACGACGACTACCACCTGTCGCAGCTACGCACCATCAACCAGTTGCATCGGCGCGGCTTCAACTCGGCGCACATCGCCGAGTTCTTCGCGAGCATGCGCCAGGGTGCCGATCTGGCCGACATCCTGGGAATTCAGCGCGCCGTACTGGGCCCGCCCGTCGAGGAGGCCGCCGAACGGGGGTCGAGCGCATCGACCGCGGTGCGGCCCGGCATCGACCTCGATCCCGACAGTGACGAGGCGCGTCGGTTGGTCGAGTACCGCCTGGCCGAGGTGAGGGAGGGCGCCGTCGTGCTCACCGACCCGGCGATCGGCGAAGTCATCGCTCGGAGACCGGACCCGCTGCTGTATGTGCGCGCGCTGCTGCGGATCTACGAAGCGACCCGGCCGGCGATCGCGAGCATGGCCGACGGATTCGTCGAGGTGCTCGAGGAATGCGTGGCCGACAGGTTCGGCGACCATGCCCCGGCGCCCGACGAGATGAGCCGCGTGATCCAGGATTTCCGCGACCTGTGGCGCCGGGTGGTGGCCGGTGAGCTGGACAAATCCCTGCGACAACAGCAGAAGCCGCCGGCCTAGCTCGGTTCGGTGCGGTTCGCTGGGCAACCGCGCCGGCGTCGCGCCGTAGCGCGGGTGACGGGACGGAATCTTGATACAGCTGTGACCAGTGGCGTAACCGTTAATTACGAGGCGTCTGTCGTACCCTGTGGCAGATGTCGATTTCGCGGCGCGCAGTGCTGAAAGGGGCGGTAGCGGCGCCGGCGGTGCTGGCTGTCGGTGGTGGCCTGCAGGCGGTGGCGACCCCGGCGGCATCGGCGGCGCCGCTGGGCATCCTGCTGGACTACGCGGCAGGCGTCATCAAGGCCAGCGACATCCGTGCCTCGGGCGCGATCGGTGCCATCCGCTACGTCTCCGACCGCCGGCCGGGTGGCGAGTGGATGCTCGGCAAGCCGATCCAGCTGGGCGAGGCCCGCGACCTCTACCAGAACGGCTTGAAGATCGTGTCGTGCTATCAGTACGGCAAACGGGACACCGCGGACTGGCTGGGTGGCCAGAAGGCCGGCGTCGCCCATGCCAAGCGGGGCTGGGAACTGCACGTCGCGGCCGGCGGTTCCTACGGGGCTCCGATCTACGCGTCGATCGACGACAATCCGACCTACGAGCAGTACAAGCAGCAGGTGGCGCCGTATCTCCGCGGCTGGGAGGCGGTGTTGGGGCGTCAGCGCGTCGGTGTGTACGCCAATTCCAAGACCATCGAATGGGCGGTGCAGGACGGGCTGGGAAGCTACTTCTGGCAGCACAACTGGGGGTCGCCCGGACGGGTCGCGCACCCCGCGGCGCACCTGCATCAGGTCGAGATCGACAAGCGGTCGGTCGGGGGAGTCGGCGTGGACATCAACCACATCCTCAAGCCCAGCTACGGGCAGTGGGACTAAAACCTTACCGATTAGTAAGTAACGCCAGCAAACAACTACAGGTGGCTGGAGCCGCGCACTAGACAATTCTCGCCGGATTGTCGCCTTTTTCGCCTCCGATCCGGACGGCGGGACGCGACGAGAAATCTTAGATAACGATTCGATAACAATACTGCCTTGATCAGGGAAATTAGCCCTACTCGACCGTAACCACCTGCATGCAGGACGTTTGTCCCAGAAGCCTTCTGCCCGCGCTGAACTCCGCGTTACCGAACTATCGGTTACTAAAGCGTAGAACTCGCTAGTAACCATTTCGGCTGTCAGAATGGCCTGGTTCTTATGAGACTCTTAGTACGGCCGGAGAGTCCGCGAGACGGTCGCGAGATCCCTCTGGCCGGACAGACCTGAACCAGTCGGGATTCGACGTCGAATCGCAGAGCCTCGCGTGCGCGCGAGCCACCACATCATCAGGCCGACAGCCACCGACGACGAGCAGCAGAAGCGGGACGAGGGAGACAACACGACGTGACGATCAACGAGCAGCACCGGGTGCCCACCGACCGCAAGACGCAGGACTCGGCCGCCCTTGCGGGCACGCACGCCCTCGTTGATCGGCTGAACGCCGGCGAACCCTATGCGGTCGCCTTCGGCGGCCAGGGCGGCTCCTGGCTGGAGAACCTCGAGGAACTGGTCAGCTCGGCCGGCATCGAGTCCGAGCTCAGCGAGGTGGTCGGTGAGGCGGAGCTGCTCCTGCAGCCGGTGGCCCGTGAACTGGTCGTGGTCCGCCCCATCGGATTCGAGCCGATGAAGTGGGTCCGGGCGTTGGCCGCCGAAGAGCCGCTGCCCACCAGCAAGCAACTGATCACCGCCGCGATCTCGGGCCCGGGCATCCTGCTGACCCAGATGGCGGCCATTCGCGCGTTGACGCGCCAAGGCCTGGATCTGCAGGGCAGCCCGCCGGTGGCGATGGCAGGTCACTCCCAGGGTCTGATGGCCTGCGAGTCGCTGCGCGCCAACGGGGCCAGGGACGCCGAGCTGCTGGCGCTGCTGCAGCTGATCGGCGCGGCTGGCTCGCTGGTCTCGCGGCGTCGCGGCATGGTCGGGCGCGGGGACAAATCCCCGATGGTGTCGGTCACCAACGTCGATCCGGACCGCATCGCCGAACTCCTCGAAGAGTTCTCCCAGGACGTCCGAACGGTGCTTCCGCCGGTGCTGTCGATCCGCAACGGCAGGCGGTCCGTGGTCATCACCGGCACTCCCGAACAACTCGGCCGCTTCGAGCTGTACTGCGCGAAGATCACCGAGAAGGAGGAAGCCGAGCGCAAGAACAAGCTTCGCGGCGGCGCGGTCTTCTCGCCGCAGTTCCACGGTGTGCAGGTCGAGGTCGGCTTCCACACCCCGCGGTTGGCAGACGGCATCGAGCTCGTCGACCGCTGGGCCGCGCAGTGCGGGATCGACGCCGAGCTGGCGCACGAGATGACCGAGTCGATCTTCGTGCGGCCCATCGACTGGGTGGCCGAGGTCGAGCGACTGCATGACGCGGGCGCGAAATGGATCGTCGACCTGGGGCCGAGCGACACCGCGACCCGGGTGACCGCGCCGATCGTGCGTGGGCTCGGCATCGGCCTGGTGCCCGCCGCCACCCGGCTGGGCCAGCGCAACCTGTTCACCGTCGGCGCCGAACCCGAAGTGCCCCCGGCCTGGTCGACTTTCGCGCCGACCACCGTGTCGCTGCCCGACGGCTCGGTGAAGCTGTCGACCAAGTTCACCCGGCTGACCGGACGCTCGCCGATCCTGCTCGCGGGCATGACGCCGACGACCGTGGACGCCAAGATCGTCGCCGCGGCCGCCAACGCCGGGCACTGGGCAGAGCTGGCCGGTGGCGGGCAGGTCACCGAGGAGATCTTCGAGAACCGCATCGCCGAGCTGACCAACCTGCTCGAGCCCGGGCGCGCCGTGCAGTTCAACGCGCTGTTCCTGGACCCGTATCTGTGGAAGCTCCAAGTCGGCGGAAAACGGTTGGTGCAGAGGGCTCGTCAGTCCGGTGCGCCGATCGACGGTGTCGTCGTCAGCGCCGGCGTCCCGGAACTGGCAGAAGCCGTCGAGCTCATCGATGAGCTCAACACCGTCGGGATCAGCCACGTGGTGTTCAAGCCCGGCACGGTGGACCAGATCAAATCGGTGATCAGCATCGCCGCCGAAGTGCCCGGCAAGGACGTCATCGTGCACATCGAGGGCGGTCGCGCGGGCGGGCACCACTCGTGGGAGGACCTCGACGATCTCCTGCTGGAGACCTACGCCGAACTGCGCAAGCTGCACAACATCACGGTGTGCGTCGGCGGTGGCATCGGCACCCCGGAGCGGGCCGCCGAGTACCTGTCCGGCGCCTGGGCCAAGGCCTACAACTACCCACCGATGCCTGTCGACGGCATCCTGGTCGGCACCGCGGCGATGGCGACGTTGGAGGCCACCACGTCACCGGCCGTCAAGCAGATGCTCGTCGAGACCACCGGCACCGATCATTGGATCAGCGCCGGAAAGGCCCAGGGCGGCATGGCATCTTCGCGCAGCCAGCTCGGTGCCGACATCCATGAGATCGACAACGCCGCGTCACGGTGCGGCCGGCTGCTGGACGAGGTCGCCGGCGACGCCGAGGCCGTCGCGGCGCGGCGCGACGAACTGATCGCGGCGATGGCCGAGACCTGCAAGCCCTACTTCGGCGACGTCGGCGACATGACCTACCTGCAGTGGCTGCAGCGCTACGTGGAGCTGGCGATCGGTGACGGCGACAGCACCGCCGACACCGCGGCGCCGGGCAGCCCGTGGCTGGCCGACACCTGGCGCGACCGGTTCGCGGCGATGCTCCAGCGTGCCGAGGCCCGGCTGCATCCGCAGGACTCCGGGACCATCGAGACGCTGTTCGACACGGGCTCCGATGACACCGAAGGCCTTGCGCTGCTGGAGAATCCGCAGCAGGCGATCGCCGCGCTGGTGGCGCGCTACCCGGAGGCCGAGACGCTCAAGCTGCACCCCGCGGACGTGCCGTTCTTCATCACGCTGTGCAAGACACCCGGCAAGCCGGTGAACTTCGTGCCGGTCATCGACAAGGACGTGCGGCGCTGGTGGCGCAGCGACTCGCTGTGGCAGGCCCACGACGCGCGGTACTCGGCCGACCAGGTGTGCATCATTCCGGGCATCCAGGCGGTGGCAGGCATCACCCGCGTCGACGAGCCGGTCGGGGAGTTGCTGGACCGCTTCGAGCAGGCCGCGATCGACCAGGTGCTCTCCACCAACGGTCGGCCCGTGGCGGTCGTGTCGCGGCGCTTCGCGCGCGCGGACATCACCGGACCCTTGGCGGTCGTGCTGGACTCGCCCGACGTGCTGTGGGCGGGGCGCATCGCGATCAACCCTGTGCACCGCATCGGCCCGCCCGAGGAGTGGCAGGTCAACGACGTACCCGGAAAGCCCAGCGCCACACACGCTTCCACCGGCGCCCGGCTCGAGCTCGGGGCCGACGGTGTCACGCTGTCCGTTCCGCTCTCCGACATCTGGATCAACATCCCGTTCACGCTGCCGCCCTGCACGGTCAACGGCGGCATGCCGGTGGTCACCGTCGAGGACGCGTCGGCGGCGATGCGCTCGGTCCTCGCGATCGCCGCGGGCGTTCAGACGCCCGACGCGCTGCCGCCGGTGGAGGGCAACACCGCGACGGTGACCGTGGACTGGGACCCCGAACAGGTCGCCGACCACACCGGGGTCACCGCGACGTTCGGCGCGCCGCTGGCGCCGGGCCTGACGCTGGTGCCCGACGCGTTGGTCGGGCACTGCTGGCCGGCCGTGTTCTCGGTCATCGGTTCGGCCACCACCGAGGACGGCTTCCCGGTGGTCGAAGGCCTGCTGAGCCTCGTGCACCTGGACCACGCCGCGCACCTGCTCGAGCCGATGCCCAAGACCAAGGCCGAATTGACCGTGACCGCAACGGTTTCCACGGCCACCGACACCGAGTACGGTCGCGTCATCCCGGTGCAGGTCGACATCGCCGACAGCGACGGCACGGTGCTGGCCCGACTGGAGGAACGGTTCGCGATCCGCGGCCGCACGGGTGCGGCCGAACTCGCCGACCCGCCGCGGGCCGGCGGCGCGATGACCGACAACGCGACCGACACTCCGCGGCGCCGCCGCCGCGACGTCACCGTCGCCGCACCCACCGACATGAGCGCGTTCGCCGTCGTCTCCGGCGACCACAACCCGATCCACACCGACCGGGCCGCAGCCCTGCTCGCCGGGCTGAAATCGCCCATCGTGCACGGCATGTGGCTCTCGGCGGCGGCCCAGCACGTGGTCACCGCAACCGACGGCAGGGCCACGCCGCCCGCCCGCCTGGTGGGCTGGACGTCGCGGTTCCTCGGGATGGTGCTGCCCGGCGACGAGATCGAGTTCCGCGTCGACCGCGTCGGCATCGACCGCGGCGCCGAGGTGATCGAGGTGGCCGCGCGCGTCGGCAACGAGCTGGTGATGTCGGCGACCGCCCAACTGGCCGCCCCGAAGACCGTCTACGCCTTCCCCGGACAGGGCATCCAGTCCAAGGGCATGGGCATGGAGGTGCGGGCGCGTTCCAAGGCCGCCCGCAAAGTGTGGGACACCGCCGACAAGTTCACCCGCGACGTCTTGGGCTTCTCGGTGCTGCACGTGGTGCGCGACAACCCGACCAGCCTGATCGCCTCCGGCGTGCACTACCACCATCCCGAGGGCGTGCTGTACCTGACGCAGTTCACCCAGGTGGCGATGGCGACGGTGGCCGCGGCCCAGGTCGCCGAGATGCGCGAGCAGGGGGCGTTCGTCGAGGGCGCGATCGCCTGCGGGCACTCGGTCGGCGAGTACACCGCGCTGGCCTGTGTCATCGGCGTTTACAAGCTCGAGGGCCTGCTGGAGGCGGTGTTCCACCGCGGTTCCAAGATGCACGACATCGTCCCGCGCGACGCGCAGGGCCGGTCGAATTACCGGATGGCCGCCATCCGCCCGTCGCAGATCGATCTCGAAGACGCCGACGTGCCGGCCTTCGTCGAGGAGATCTCGCAGCGCACAGGCGAGTTCCTGCAGATCGTGAACTACAACCTGCGCGGTTCGCAGTATGCGATCGCCGGCACGGTCGCCGGGCTGGAGGCGTTGGAGGAGGAAGTCGAGAAGCGCCGCCAGATCACCGGCGGCAAGCGCTCTTTCATCCTCGTGCCCGGGATCGACGTGCCGTTCCACTCCTCGGTGCTGCGCATCGGCGTGAACGATTTCCGGCGGGCTCTGGAACGGGTCATGCCCGAGGAAGCGGATCCGGAACTGGTTGTCGGGCGCTACATCCCGAACCTGGTGCCGCGCCCGTTCACGCTGGACCGTGACTTCATCGAAGAGATCCGGGAACTGGTTCCCGCCGAACCGCTCGACGAGGTGCTGGCCGACTACGACACCTGGCGCAACGAGCGGCCCAAGGAGCTGTGCCGCAAGATCGTCATCGAGTTGCTGGCCTGGCAGTTCGCCAGCCCGGTGCGCTGGATCGAGACCCAGGACCTGCTGTTCATCGAGGAGGCCGCCGGTGGTCTCGGTGTCGAGCGCTTCGTCGAGATCGGCGTGAAGTCGGCGCCGACCGTGGCGGGCCTGGCCCAGAACACGCTGAAGCTGCCGGAATACAGCCATAACACCACCGAGGTGCTCAACGCCGAGCGCGACGCCGCGGTGTTGTTCGCCACCGACACCGACCCCGAGCCGGAGCCCGAACTGGACGACGCACCCGCTCCCGAGGCGGTCGAGGCGACGCCGGCCGTCGGGGTGCCCGAGGTTCCCACGGCCCCTGCCGCACCCTCGGGCGGGCCGCGGCCCGACGACCTCGGCTACGACGCGTCGGACGCCACGATGGCGCTGATCGCGTTGTCGGCGAGGATGCGGATCGACCAGATCGAGCCGCTGGACTCCATCGAGTCCATCACCGACGGCGCGTCGTCGCGACGCAACCAGCTGCTGGTGGACCTGGGTTCGGAGCTGAACCTCGGCGCCATCGACGGCGCGGCCGAGGCCGATCTGGCCGGGCTGAAGGGACAGGTGACCAAGCTGGCCCGGACCTACAAGCCGTTCGGCCCAGTGCTTTCCGACGCGATCAATGACCAGCTGCGCACGGTGCTCGGGCCGTCCGGGAAGCGTCCGGCCTACATCGCCGAGCGGGTCAAGAAGGTCTGGGAACTCGGCGACGGCTGGGTCAAGCACGTCACGGTCGAGGTCGCGCTTGGCACCCGGGAGGGCTCCAGCGTGCGCGGCGGTGACCTGGGTGGCCTGCACGACGGCGCGCTCGCGGACGCGGCGACCGTCGACAAGGTGATCGACGCCGCCGTGGCCGCGGTGGGTGCGCGCCACGGCGTCGCCGTTTCGCTGCCCGCGGCCGCCGCGGGCGGCGGTGGCGGTGTGGTCGACTCGGCCGCGCTGGGTGAGTTCGCCGCGCAGGTGACCGGCCCCAACGGGGTGCTCGCGTCGGCGGCCCGCCTCGTTCTGAGCCAACTCGGCCTCGATGCGCCGGCGAGCGTCCCGGACGCGACCGACGCCGAGCTGATCGATCTGGTCACGGCCGAATTGGGTTCGGACTGGCCGCGTTTGGTGGCTCCGGTGTTCGACGCCCGCAAGGCGGTGCTGTTCGACGACCGCTGGGCCAGTGCGCGCGAGGACCTGGCCAAGCTGTGGTTGATGGACGAGGACGAGATCGACGCCGACTGGCCGCGGCTGTCCGAGCGGTTCGAGGGCACCGGCCACATCGTCGGCAAGCAGGCCACCTGGTGGCAGGGCAAGGCGCTGGCCGCGGGCCGTAACATCCACGCCTCCCTGTACGGCCGCGCCGCCGCGGGCGCCGAGAATCCCGGCAAGGGCCGCTACAGCGACGAGGTGGCGGTGGTGACCGGCGCGTCGAAGGGCTCCATCGCGGCGTCGGTGGTCGCCAAACTCCTCGACGGCGGGGCGATGGTGATCGCGACGACGTCGAAGCTCGACGACGACCGGCTGGCGTTCTACCGCACGCTCTACCGCGACCACGCCCGGTTCGGCGCCAAGCTGTGGGTGGTGCCCGCCAACATGGCGTCCTACACCGACATCGACGCGCTGGTCTCGTGGGTGGGCAGCGAACAGACCGAAAGCCTTGGGCCGCAGTCGATCCACATCAAGGACGCGCTGACCCCGACGCTGCTGTTCCCGTTCGCCGCGCCCCGGGTGGCCGGCGACCTCTCCGATGTCGGGTCGCGCGCCGAGATGGAGATGAAGGTGCTGCTGTGGGCGGTTCAGCGGCTGATCTCCGGGTTGTCGCATGTCGGCGCGGAACGTGACGTCGCCGCGCGGCTGCACGTGGTGCTGCCCGGCTCGCCGAACCGCGGCATGTTCGGCGGCGACGGCGCCTACGGTGAGGCCAAGTCCGCGCTGGACGCGCTGGTCACCCGGTGGAAGGCCGAATCGTCTTGGGCGCAACGGGTCTCGTTGGCGCACGCGCTGATCGGCTGGACCAAGGGCACCGGGCTGATGGGCCACAACGACGCGATCGTCGACGCCGTCGAACAGGCCGGCGTGACCACCTACACCACCGACGAGATGGCGACCATGCTGCTCGGGCTGTGCGGCATCGAAGCGAAAGTGGCCGCCGCCCGCGAGCCGCTGCAGGCCGACCTCACCGGTGGGCTGGCCGACGTGGACCTCGACCTCTCGGAGCTCAGCGCCAAGGCCCGCGAGGAGATGGTGTCGGAGTCGGCCGAGGAGGACTCCGAGGAGCACGGAACGATCCGGGCCCTGCCGTCTCCGCCGCGCGGCCACCGCGCGGCGCCGCCGCCGGCATGGGACGACCTCGACGTCGACCCGGCCGATCTGGTGGTCATCGTCGGCGGTGCCGAACTCGGCCCGTACGGCTCGTCGCGGACCCGCTTCGAGATGGAGGTCGAAAACGAGCTGTCGGCCGCAGGCGTGCTGGAACTGGCGTGGACCACCGGCTTGGTGAAGTGGGAGGACGACCCGACCCCCGGCTGGTACGACACCGAGACCGGCGACCTGGTCGACGAGGGCGAGCTGGTGGAGCGCTACCACGACGCCGTGCTCGAGCGGGTCGGCATCCGCGAGTACGTCGACGACGGCGCCATCGGACCGGACCACGCGGCGCCGCTGCTGGTTTCGGTGTACCTCGACAAGGACTTCACGTTCGTGGTGTCCAGCGAGGAAGAGGCCAGGGCGTTCGTGCAATTCGACCCGGAGCACACCGTCATCTCGCAGGTGCCCGACAGCGGTGACTGGCAGGTCACCCGCAAGGCCGGCACCGAGATTCGGGTTCCGCGCAAGACGAAGCTGTCGCGCACGGTCGGAGCGCAGATCCCCACCGGGTTCGACCCGATGGTCTACGGCGTCAGCCAGGAGATGATGAACTCCATTGACCGGCTGGCGATCTGGAACCTCGTCACCACCGTGGACGCGTTCCTGTCGGCGGGCTTCACCCCGACCGAACTGATGCGGTGGGTGCATCCCAGCCTGGTGGCCAGCACGCAGGGCACCGGGATGGGCGGCCTGACGTCGATGCAGACCATGTATCACGGCAACCTGCTGGGCAGGAACAAGCCGAACGACATCCTGCAGGAGGTTCTGCCGAACGTCTTCGCCGGGCACGTCGTGCAGTCCTACATCGGCAGCTACGGCGCGATGATCCACCCGGTCGGCGCGTGCGCCACCGCGGCGGTGTCGGTCGAGGAGGGCGTCGACAAGATCCGGTTGGGCAAGGCGGAATTCGTGGTCGCCGGCGGCTACGACGACCTGTCGCTGGAGGCGATCATCGGCTTCGGCGACATGGCGGCCACCGCCGACACCGAGATGATGCGCGCCAGGGGCATCAGCGACTCGAAGTTCTCCCGTGCCAACGACCGGCGCAGGCTCGGGTTCGTCGAGGGCCAGGGCGGCGGCACGCTGCTGCTGGCCCGCGGGGATCTGGCGCTCAAGATGGGCCTGCCGGTGATGGCGGTGATCGCCTACGTGTCGTCGTTCGCCGACGGCGTGCACACCTCGATCCCGGCCCCGGGCCTGGGCGCGCTGAGCGCCGGCCGCGGCGGACGCCAGTCCGACCTGGCCCGCTCGCTGGCCAAGCTCGGCGTCGGCGCCGACGACATCGCGGTGGTGAGCAAGCACGACACGTCGACGTTGGCCAACGACCCCAACGAGACCGAGTTGCACGAGCGACTGGCCGACTCGTTGGGCCGCTCCGACGGCGCCCCGTTGTTCGTGGTCTCGCAGAAGAGCCTGACCGGCCACTCCAAGGGCGGCGCCGCGGCGTTCCAGATCCTGGGCCTGTGCCAGATTCTGCGCGACGGCGTCATCCCGCCCAACCGCAGCCTGGACTGCGTCGACGACGAGCTCGCCGGCGCCGAGCACCTGGTCTGGCTCCGCGACACCCTGAGGTTCGGCGACAAGTTCCCGCTGAAGGCCGGTCTGGTGACCAGCCTGGGCTTCGGGCACGTGTCGGGCCTGGTGGCGCTAGTGCATCCGCAGGCGTTCCTCGCCGCCCTGAGCCCCCAGGAGCGTGAGGACTACCTCGAACGTTCCAACGCGCGGGTGCTGGCCGGTCAACTGCGGTTGGCGTCGGCGATCGCGGGCGGCCCGCCACTGTACGAGAAGCCGGCCGACCGCAGGTTCGCCGCCGACCAACCGGAGAAGCGGCAGGAGGCCCGGATGCTGCTGGACCCGGCGGCGCGCCTCGGCGACGGCGACGTGTATGTGCCTGCGTCATGGCGATAGTCGGGGTGGGAATCGACCTGGTTTCCATCCCCGAGTTCGCCGAGCAGGTTGACCAGCCGGGGACGGTGTTCGCCGAGACGTTCACGCCCGGGGAGCGTCGGGACGCCGCCGACAAGAGCTCGTCGGCGGCACGGCATCTGGCCGCGCGGTGGGCGGCCAAGGAGGCCGTGATCAAGGCGTGGTCGGGTTCGCGGTTCTCCAAGCGGCCGGTGCTGCCTGAGGGCATCCACCGTGACATCGAGGTCATCACCGACATGTGGGGCAGGCCCAAGGTCCGGCTCACCGGCGCGATCGCCGAGCATCTCAAGGACGTGACGATCCATCTGTCGCTGACCCACGAGGCCGACACGGCGGCGGCGGTGGCCATCCTCGAGGAGCGCTGACCGGTTCTTGGTTTCCGCGAGCGTGCGTGTTTGAGGCCGACACGCCGCGCAAGAGCGCGAGTTCGCGCACGCTCGCCCGGGGTGACGACCCACTAACCTCGAGTGCATGGACGATCTCGTGCGACGAGTACATGAGGTGCTGCCATCGGTACGGCGCGACCTCGAGGACCTGGTGCGCATCGAGTCGGTGTGGGCCGACCCGGCCCGCCGGCCGGAGGTACACCGCAGCGCCGAAGCGGTGGCAAAGCTGCTGTCGGAAGCGGGATTCGGCGACATCCAGATCATCAGCGAGGGCGGCGCGCCGGCGGTCATCGGGCGTCATCCCGCCCCGACGGGAGCGCCGACCGTGCTGCTGTACGCCCACCATGACGTTCAGCCCGAAGGCGATCACACCCACTGGCACTCGCCGCCGTTCGAGCCGACCGAACGCGACGGCCGACTGTACGGCCGGGGGACCGCCGACGACAAGGCCGGTATCGCAACGCATTTGGCGGCCTTCCGGGCGCACGGGGGCAACCCGCCGGTCGGCGTGACCGTCTTCGTCGAGGGCGAGGAGGAATCCGGTTCGCCGTCGTTGCCGAAGCTGCTGGCCGCACACCGCGAGACGTTGGCCGCCGATGTGATCGTCATCGCCGACTCCGACAACTGGAGCACCGACGTGCCGTCGCTGACGGTGTCGCTGCGCGGGCTCGCCGACTGCGTCGTCGAGGTGGCCACCCTCGATCACGGGTTGCATTCCGGGCTGTGGGGCGGCGTGGTGCCCGACGCCCTCAGCGCGTTGGCGCGGTTGCTCGCCAGCCTGCACGACGACGACGGCAACGTCGCCGTGGCGGGCCTGCACGAGGCTACGGCGGCCGACGTCGACTATCCGCCCGAGCGGCTGCGGCGGGAGACCGGCTTACTCGACGGAGTGTCGGAGATCGGCTCCGGTTCAGTGCCGCAACGGCTTTGGGCCAAACCGGCGATCACGGTGATCGGGATCGACACCACGCCGATCGAGAAGTCGTCGAACACCCTGATCCCGCGGGCCAGGGCGAAGATCAGCATGCGGGTCGCGCCGGGCGGCGACGCTGCCGGACACCTGGCCGCGCTGACGCGTCACCTCGAGAAGCATGCACCGTGGGGTGCGCACGTCACCGTCACACCCGGCGATCTCGGGCAGCCCTACCAGATCGACGCCACCGGCCCGGTCTACGACGCCGCTCGGGCCGCGTTCCGGGAGGCGTGGGGCACCGAACCCGTCGACACCGGGGTCGGCGGGTCGATCCCTTTCATCGCCGAGTTCGCCGAGGCGTTCCCGTCGGCGAAGATCCTCGTCACCGGGGTGGAAGACCCTGCGACACAGGCGCACAGCGTCAACGAGAGCCTGCATCTCGGCGTGCTGGAACGCGCCGCCACCGCCGAGGCGCTGCTGTTGGCGAAGCTCGGCGCAGAAGGGCGGCTCCGCTAACTGGTTCGACTCGGTGAGCTCCGCCAGCCGAGGTAACCGAGCAATATGCTGACAAGGAGATAGAACCCGGCACCTAGCCAGAGTGAAGCGGCGCTCCACGTTCTCCCGAGGTAATGCGGCTCATTGAACAGTCCAGCCGCGATCGCAAAGCCGATATTCGCGTGGACCACGCCGACACCGGCGAGAAAACCGCACAGGAACTTGAGAATCTCACGCTTTCTCACGGCCGCCTCCGACGTATCCGAGGGCGACACTGAGCGCGCGCGGGGTGCCAGCATCTTCGCGATGGTTGCGCGTCATGTCTGGTCCCTCCGCTCAGTGCCACTTGACGACCAGAATCGTCCGCACGACAGGAATCGGGCTAGGGCACAAGGTCACCTGGGACTGTGCCTCCTCACCCGCGGATGCTCTCCGCCCACGGCGACGCCGACGAGCTCATCCCGGGCTTCTGGGTTCTCCGTGCCGCCACGACAGGTGTTCGTCGTCCACCGTTATCCGCGGGCGACTCGACCGTGAGTGCGGTTCGCAGACAGGGGTTCCCGGGATGAACCAGCTGATCGCGCGGTGAGGCGCACGGCCGGCTCAGACGGACAGATCGCGCCGTAGCTTCGCGACGTGGCCGGTGGCGCGCACGTTGTACTGCGCCGCCTCGATCTTGCCCTTCTCATCGACAACGAACGTCGAGCGGATGACACCCTGAACCGTCTTGCCGTACATGGTTTTCTCGCCGAATGCACCCCACTCGGTGAGCACCTTGCGGTCCGGATCCGACAGCAGCGGGAAGGTCAGCTTCTCCTTGTCGCGGAACTTGGCCAGCTTCTCGGGCTTGTCGGGGGAGATACCGACGACGTCGAGCCCGGCCTCGTTGAGCTCGGCGAGGTTGTCGCGGAAATCACAGGCCTGCTTGGTGCAGCCCGGTGTCGACGCCGCCGGGTAGAAGTACACGATGACCTTGCGGCCCTTGTAGTCGGAGAGCTTGACGATGTTGCCGTCGGCATCCGGCAGGCTGAACGCGGGTGCTTTGTCGCCGACCTCGAGTCGCGGTGTCTTTGGCACGCCTGGGCATCCCTTCTTGTCGACCGGTGCGCTGGGGTGTGCGCGGGCTGCTCTAGGGTAATCGGCAGGCTCCGAAGTGGAGTGGCGACTTCTCAGGCGGCTTGGAGGCGCAAGTGGCAGACCGCGATCCCGACACCATCAAGCGGGACATCGACCAGGCGCGTAATCAGCTGGCGTCGACCGTGGACATCCTGGCCGAGCGGGCCAACCCCAGCAGGCTGGCCGAGGATCTCAAGGCCGGTGCCGTGCGGTTCGTCAAGAAACCCGCCGTGGCGATGTCGCTGGCGGGCGTGGGCGCGTTGCTGGTCGTGTTGGCGGTGCGCCGCATCAAGCGCGGCTGACGGCCGTCAGCCCCGGCGACGCGCGACGCGGAACCAGTCGGTGAAAGAGAAGCTCGGGGGATTGGCGACCCGGCCGAGACGGCTGCAGCTGTGCACGGCGATGGGGCTGTCCCCAGTTACCTCGTCGGCAGCATGCGAAGCCACGGCGGTTGCCGTAAGCGATCCGCTTATCTGCGACATCAGCTAAGTCCCCGTCTCTTTGTCCATCCGGCCGACGCCGAGGCTGAAAACCTGCCGTCAGCTAACCGAACTTTAGCAGAATTTTTTGCCTTCTAGCAGCTTAAAACCCGAAAACACGGTCCCGGGCCTGTCTTTTCCGCAACTTTTTGACCCTGCTTGTGATTTTAAGCATAAGTTTGCTTATGCTGCCACCAGCACACCTCGGGCGGTGCGGCCACCGATCGGTCAGAGTAATTTACGTGTGCGTAATCCGCACGGTTTGGCGAGCGTGGTTCACACCGCGTGGAGGCGGCCGAGGGGGACCGGTCGGCAACGGGGCCGCCGGCAGACAGAAGACGGACAAAGAAGAAGGGGTCGAAAGATCGACCCCTGGTGAGTGCGCCGTCAGGGTTTCGAACCCCGGACCCGCTGATTAAGAGTCAGCTGCTCTACCAACTGAGCTAACGGCGCTGCGTGTGCGACAATAACAGGCCTTCTGGCGCAGGGTGAAATCCCGAGCGCAGGCGGTGGTCGGGGGAGGCCGCCGAGGCGACTTCCAGGCGAGTTTGCCCATACACTGTTTCGAGAAGCGTTGCTCCGTGCTTCCTGGCTGCGAGGTGGAAAGAACAATGTGGCAGGTCCGTGCTGTGACCCGTCCGCGTCGACGTCGTGCATGGCTGACGGCCATCGCCCTGGTCCCCGTGGTCGCGTTGGGGCTGTCTGCCTGCAGCAGCAATTCCGCGCCCCCTCAGCCCCAGGTGATTGCTGATAAGGGAACGCCGTACGGGGATCTGCTCATTCCCAAGCTCGTCTCCTCGGTGAAGGACGGCGCGGTGGGGGTCAGCGTCGACGCCCCGGTGACCGTCAGCGCGGAATCCGGCGTGCTGGGTTCGGTCACGATGGTGAACGAGAACGGGCGCGTTGTTGACGGCAAGCTGAGCCCCGACGGCCTGACCTGGTCGACCACCGAACCGCTCGGCTACAACAAGCGCTATACGTTGACCGCGGAGTCGATGGGCCTCGGTGGTGCCACCAGCAGGCAGATGACGTTCGAAACGCACTCGCCGGAAAACCTGACGGTGCCCTACGTGGTGCCCAGCGACGGCGAGGTCGTCGGCGTCGGTCAGCCCGTGGCGATCCGGTTCGACGAGAACATCCCGAACCGCCTGGCCGCGCAGCGGGCGATCACGATCAAGACGACGCCACCGGTCGATGGCGCGTTCTACTGGCTGAACAACCGCGAAGTGCGTTGGCGCCCACAGCATTACTGGAAGCCCGGCACCAAGGTCGAAGTGTCGGTCAACACCTACGGCGTCGATCTGGGTGACGGCTTGTACGGCCAGGAGAACCTCTCGACGCATTTCACCATCGGTGACGAGGTCATCTCCACGATCGACGACAACACCAAGACGATGACCGTCAAGCGCAACGGCGAGGTCGTCAAGACCATGCCGGTGTCGATGGGCAAGAACAGCACGCCGACCAACAACGGCACCTACATCGTCGGGGAGAAGCGCGCGCACATGGTGATGGACTCGTCCACCTACGGTGTGCCGGTCAACTCGCCCAACGGGTACCGCACCGAGGTCGACTGGGCGACCCAGATCTCCTACAGCGGCATCTACGTGCACGCGGCGCCGTGGTCGGTGGGTAGCCAGGGCTACAGCAACGTCAGCCACGGCTGCGTCAACGTCAGCACCAGCAACGGGCAGTGGTTCTACAACAACTCCAAGCGCGGTGACGTCGTCGAGGTCATCAACACGGTCGGTTCCACGCTGCCGGGCACCGACGGCCTCGGGGACTGGAACATCCCGTGGGAGACGTGGAAGGCCGGCAACGCCGGCGTCTGAGCCCGAACGAAAAAGGTCAGGGAGCAGAACAATTGCTCCCTGACCAGTCGGGGTGGCTGACGGGACTCGAACCCGCGACAGCCAGGATCACAACCTGGTGCTCTACCAACTGAACTACAGCCACCATTGCCGCGGCGTACTGCTGCGGCGCCGTCGATACTATCCGCTCGGATGCTCTGCGGCCGAATCGGTAACGCTCGAGTCGGCGCCCTTCGTTCCCAGTTCCGCCGCGATCGCCGCGATCTCGCTGGTCGAAGGCCCTGGCGGGGGCACGAACGCGGTGCGGCGGTAGTAGCGCAACTCACGTATCGACTCGTGGATGTCGGCCAGCGCGCGGTGGGTCAGGCCCTTCTCGGGCTGGCCGAAGTAGATCCGGGGATACCAGCGGCGGCACAGTTCCTTGATGGAGCTGACATCGATCATCCGGTAATGCAGAAAATCGTCGAGCTTGGGCATGTCGCGGGCGATGAAGCCGCGGTCGGTGGCGATCGAGTTACCGGCCAGCGGGGCGGTCTTCGCCTGTTTGACGTGCGTCTGGATGTAGTCGAGCACCATCTTCTCCGCGGTCGCGAGGTCGATGGTCGAGGCCCGGACCTCCTCGATCAGCCCCGAGCGGGTGTGCATCTCGGTGACCACCGGAATCATCGACGACAACGCCTGCTCATCGGCGTGAATGACGACGTCGATGCCCTCGCCGAGGACATTGAGATCCGCATCCGTCACCAGCACCGCGATCTCGATGAGCCGGTCGGTCGCCAGATCCAGCCCCGTCATCTCACAGTCGATCCACACCAGTTCATCGCGCACAGCAGCTCTTCCCGTCACTTCGCTCGCCTCAGACGCTCACAGTACTGTTTTCCACCATGACGACTGAGTCGACAGGCACCCCCGCGCAGCAGATCGCCTCCGGATACGCCGTCGAGGGCCCGGCCCTGGAGCTGGGAGCCGTCGTCGTCGACGGGGTCTGCGACCCGTCTGCGCAGGTCCGCATCCCGCTGGCGACGATGAACCGGCACGGCCTGGTCGCCGGCGCCACCGGCACCGGCAAGACGAAGTCGCTGCAGCTGATCGCCGAACAGTTGTCCGCCGCCGGCGTGCCGTGCCTGATGGCCGACGTCAAGGGCGACCTGTCGGGGCTCTCGCGCCCGGGGGAGGCGGGCGACAAGATCGACCAGCGGGCCGCCGACACCGGGGACAGCTGGTCGCCGACGGCGTATCCGGTCGAGTTCCTCACGCTGGGCACCAGCGGGATGGGGGTGCCGGTACGGGCGACGGTGTCCAGTTTCGGTCCGATTCTGCTGTCGAAAGTGTTGGGCCTGAACAAGACCCAGGAGTCGACCCTCGGCCTGATCTTTCACTGGGCCGACCAGCAGGGGTTGCCGCTGCTGGACCTCAAAGACCTGCGGTCGGTCATCCAGTACCTCACCAGCGACGAGGGCAAGCCTTCACTCAAATCGCTTGGCGCGGTGTCGACGACGACGGCCGGGGTGATCCTGCGCGCGCTGGTGAACCTCGAGTCCGAGGGCGGTGACACGTTCTTCGGGGAGCCCGAGCTGGAGCCCGAGGACCTGCTGCGCTGCGACGACCAGGGCCGCGGCGTCATCACCCTGCTGGAACTCGGCAGCCAGGCCACCCGGCCGGTGATGTTCTCGACCTTCCTGATGTGGGTGCTTGCCGACCTGTTCAGCTCGTTGCCCGAGGTCGGTGACGTCGAGAAGCCGAAGCTGGTGTTCTTCTTCGACGAAGCGCACCTGCTGTTCTCCGACGCGTCCAAGGCGTTCCTCGAACAGGTCGAGCAGACCGTCAAGCTGATCCGCTCCAAGGGCGTCGGCGTGTTCTTCTGCACCCAGCTGCCGACGGACGTCCCCAACGACGTGTTGTCCCAGCTCGGCGCGCGCGTCCAGCACGCGCTGCGCGCGTTCACGCCCGATGACCAGAAGGCGTTGTCCAAGACCGTGCGCACCTATCCGAAAACCGATGTGTACGACCTGGAGTCGGCGTTGACGTCGCTGGGCATCGGCGAGGCGATCGTCACCGTGCTCTCCGAGAAGGGCGCGCCGACGCCGGTGGCCTGGACCCGGATGCGGGCCCCGCGGTCGTTGATGGACACCATCGGCAACGACGCGATCGCCGCCGCGGCCAAGGCCAGCCCGCTGCAGGCCGAGTACGGCCAGACCGTGGATCGCGAGTCCGCCTACGAACGGCTGGCCGCCAAGCTCGCCCCGCCGCCCGAACCCGCCGACACCGCGCCCCCGGAAGTGCCGGTGCCGCCGCAGGTGGAGCCGCCGCCGATGCCCGCCCCGCCCGCGGACCCCGGTTTCCTGGAGAAGATGATGGACAGCCCCGCGTTCAAGAGCGCGATGCGCTCGGCGGGCACCGTCATCGGCCGCGAGATCACCCGCAGCATCTTCGGCACCGGGCGCCGCCGCCGCAGGCGTTAGCGCTAGCCGCGGGCCCCACGAAATAGCATTCCGGGCTGTGATTTCGGCGATCCGACGACCCGGAATGCTATTTCGCGAGAAGAGAAGAAAAGCTAGCCGCCGGCGAGCTTCTTGTAGACCGCGCCGACGATCGGGGTCACGATCGCGCGGGGGCTGTAGCCGCTGGCCACCGACATCGCCTTCGACGTCACCCCGGGAACCACCCGCATCTTGTTGTGCTCCAGGCCATCCAGCGACAGCTTCGCGGTGTAGGTGGTCGAGATCCACAAGAAGTCGGGGATCAACTTCTCGACCAGCGACTGCTCGTGCTCGGCGGGCAGGGTTTCGCGCACCGGTCCCGGCGCGAGCAGCGTGACGTGCACACCGACGCCTTTGAGCTCGCCGCGCAGCGACTCGCTGAACGTGTTGACGAACGCCTTGCTCGCCGCGTAGGTGGCGTTGTTCGGAATCGGTGAATTGCCCGCCGCCGAACCGGAAATCAGGATGCCTCCGGCGCGGCGCTGAACCATCCCCGGCAAGACGGCGAGCACAAGGTCGTGCACGCCAAGGACGTTCAGCTGCACCTGAGCCTTCTCGCCGGCCGGATCCAGCTCGGCGACCGGGCCGAACGTCGCCGTGCCCGCGTTGGCGCACAGGATGGAGATGTTGCGGGTGGCCAACTCGTCGCAGAACTCGGTGCGCGCGGTCGGGTCGGCCAGGTCCACCGCACGCACCTCGACCGTGACGCCGTAGCGGTCTCTCAGCCGGTCGGCCAACGCCGTGAGCACGTCCTCGCGACGTGCGGTGACGATCAGGTTGTGTCCACGGGCAGCGAGCTCGACGGCCAACGCCTCACCGATGTTCTGCGACGCGCCGGTGACGACGGCTCGGGCTTCCGCGCTGGGAGCGGGTACTGGCATGCGCCGGACTATATCGTGGGCCAGCATGAGCGACACCCGCCCGGCGGACCCACAGACAGCCGCCAAACGGCAGGTGTTCGCGTGGGCCCTGTGGGACTTCGGCGCGACGGGCCTGAACGCGATCGCCGTGACCTTCGTGTTCTCGGTCTACCTGACCAACGCGGTGGGCGATGACCTGCCCGGCGGCACGAGCGCCGCGTCCTGGCTGGGCTGGGCGCTCGGCGCCGCCGGTGTGGTGGTCGCCCTGCTGGCGCCGGTCACCGGGGTCTGGGTCGACGCGCCGTGGCGGCGCCGACGCGTCCTGGCCGTGCTCACCGGCGCCGCGGCCGTGCTGACCGCGGCGATGAGCCTGATCGGCGAGGATTACCACTTCCTGCTGCCCGGCCTGCTGCTGCTGGCGGGCGCATCGGCCTGTAACGAGCTGGCGACGGTGCCCTACAACGCGATGCTGCGCCAGCTGTCCACCCCGCAGACATCCGGTCAGATCTCCGGATTCGGTTTCGGTCTCGGCTATTTCGGCAGCGTCGTGTTGCTGCTGGTCGTCTACGTCGGCTTCATCGCCGGTGAGGGCGACACCCGCGGCCTGCTGAACCTCGCGGTGGCGGACGGCCAAAACGTCCGGGCCGCAATGCTGTTGACCGCCATCTGGTTCGGGCTGCTCGCCTTGCCCGTCGTCATCGCGGTGCGCAGCTCGGAACCGCGGCCCGAACGGCCGACCGCGAGGGCGAGCTTCTTCAGCGGATACCGCACGCTGTGGACGGAGATCATCGCCGAGTGGCGACGCGACCACAACGTGGTGTACTACCTGATCGCCAGCGCGGTGTTTCGCGACGGGCTCACCGGGATCTTTGCGTTCGGCGCGGTGCTGGGGGTGAACGTCTACGGTGTCTCGGCCGCCGACGTCCTGCTGTTCGGCGTGAGCGCCAGCGTCGTGGCGGCCGTCGGGGCCGTGGGCGGCGGACTGCTCGACGACAAGTTCGGGGCCAAGGCCGTCATCGTCACCTCGCTGACGGCGATGATCGCCGTCGGCATCACGCTGATGGCGTCGTCCGGGCCGCTCGCGTTCTGGATCTGTGGGCTGTTGTTGTGCCTGTTCATCGGGCCGACGCTGTCCGCCGCGCGCACATTGATGCTGCGGATCGCCGCCGAGGGCAAGGAGGGCGTCGCGTTCGGTCTCTACACCACCACCGGACGCGCGGTCTCCTACCTGGCCCCGTTTCTGTTCTCCACGTTCATCGCCGTGTTCGGAACCGACCGCGCAGGTATGGGCGGGCTGCTGGTGGTGCTGCTCGCGGGTCTGCTGGGGATGCTGGCCGTGCGGGTACCGCACCGCGCGACGACGGGTTAGCCGAGCGCGGTGCAGATGGTCAGCCCGGCGCCGGTGCGCTGCTGCACCATCACACCGTTGACGGTGATCGAGCAGGACACCTCGCGGCCGACGTTGATGATGCTGATACTCGCGGAACCCTCTGCGGGCTCGGACAATTCGACTTGCTTGCTCCACGGCAGCAGCACATTGAACTCGGTCTGCAACAGCCCGCCGGAATCGACATAGGTGATGTTGATCGCGCGGCCGGTCCCGGTGACGTTGTAGACCACTGTCTCCGCCACCCCCGGGCTGGGGCTGGGAACGGTGGTGGTCGGCGGCGTGCGCGGCACCGTCGGCGCCGGGACCACCGGGATGGTGGGCCGGGGCGACGTCGTCGGCGTCGGGGTGGTGAACCTGGGCTCCTGCATCGAGGGCGGGGCCACCACGGTTTCCTGCCGGGATTTGTTCACGTTGACGATGACCAGGGCGACGACCAGACCGACGACGGTGACCACCGCGACGCCGGCCAACACCCACAACCACCGCGGCGCCTGGGGCTCCTCCTGGGGCGGCTCTTGGGGCGACTGGCCGGGTGGATACTGCTGACCGTATTGGCCGGTCGCATACGGGTCGTAGCCGTAGGGCGGGTACGACGGCAGCTGCTGGGTCGGCGCGGGCGTCTGATAGCTGGGTCCGTACCCGGTCTGGCTCGCGTACGCCGGATCGGAATATCCCGGGTAGCCGGCGCTCGGCGGCTGGGACGGTACAGAACCGTCACGCCAGCCCGCCTGCTCCTCGCCCCCGCGGTGCGGTGAATCGGTCATGCCCACCTCATGGCTGCGAGGGTACCTGGGCAGCCGCTCAAACCCCGTCGTCGCGACGCACAAACCCCCCGGCCCCCACCCTGGGCGCGGCTGCGACCTGGCACTTCCCTGCGGCGGGTCGCCGTCGGACCCTGCCCGTGGACAATACGAGGGGTGGGGCAACAGGTACGTCGGGTCTACGGGGCGTCGATGTCGCCGGACGCGACCGCGTTCGCGCACCTTGTCGACGACGGCGGCTTCCCCCGCGCGGTGCAGCGCTTCCTGCGCGGCTGGCGCGCGTCCTCCTCGCGTGACGTCGAACTGCCCGTCGAAGGGCCGGTACTTCGGGTCATGCACTCCGCCGACGGCCATTGGTTGGCGTGTGAGGTCGCCCCGGACGGCAGTACCCGCAGCCAGATCTGGGTCGTGACAACTGATCCCGACGACCGCGACGCGCGACGCATCGACTCGTGGCCCAAAGGCGTCCAAGAGGGCACCGCGGAGTTGATCAACTGGGACGGCACCCAGGTGGCCGCGATCCTCACCGGCGAAGACGGCGTGGGCACGTCGTGTCTGATCGACCCCGCCACCGGCGAGATGACCGTGCTGGACCGCCGCTCGAGCGGGCGACTGGTCGACGCCTGGTCCGGGGTGGCGCTGGTGCGTGTCGGCCCGCGCGGCTACCGGGACCTCATCATGCTGCGTGCCGGCATCGAGACCGTGCTGCTGCCATACGATCCCGGCTCGACCACCGACACCGGGATCATCCTCGACGACCACCTGCCTCGACGGCTGCGTGCGGGCCTTGAAGGCGAACTCACCGAGAGGTACCAACCCGCGACGAGCTTCGACGAGGACAGCACCGAGGGGTATGTGCGCGCCCTCGTCCGCAGCGAGAACGGCGCCGAATACGCGCGACTGCTCGAGGTGACCGTCACGGCCGACGGGGTCGCCTATCACGTGGTTGCCGAGCGTCCCGACCACGAACTCGACGAGTTCACCGTCAGCGACGATCTCTCGACGGTGGCCATGCTGTGGAATATTCACGGCGCCAGCGAATTACAGATCCTCGATCTGACCGACTACACGCTGCACGAGCCGATTCCGTTGCCCGGCATGGTCGCCAGTGAGCTGAGCATCAGCGCGGGTGGGTCGATGTTGGCGATGACGGTCGAGGGGCCGTCGAGCCCGCCGACCGTCGAACTGGTCGACCCGCGGACGGGGGAGTGGGAACTCGTCGACCGCGAACCCAGCCTCGGGCCGGTCAGCACCGACCCGACGTTGGAGACCATCACCGCCCGCGACGGCCTGGAGTTCAGCGGATGGTTGTTCCGGCCGCCCGACGGAGTGGACCCGATCGGAGCGATGCTCTTCCTGCACGGCGGGCCGGAAGGTCAGGGCCGGCCCGGATACAACGAGTTCTTTCCGGCGTTGCTGGAGGCGGGGATCACCGTGTTCCTGCCGAACGTGCGCGGATCCGGCGGGTTAGGGCGCAGTTTCATGCACGCCGACGACAGAGAGGGCAGGTTCGCCGCGATCGATGACGTCGCCGACGCGGTGAACTTCCTCGTCGAGAACGGCCACGCCCCCGCCGACCGCATCGCGTGCTGCGGATGGTCCTACGGTGGCTATCTCACCCAGGCCGCGCTCACCTTTCACCCGGACCTGTTTGCGGCGGGCATCAGCATCTGCGGGATGAGCGACCTGAACACCTGGTATCACACCACCGAACCGTGGATCGCCGCGGCGGCATATCCCAAGTACGGCCACCCCGTCAGCGACCAGGACCTGTTGGCAGAACTCTCACCGTTGCAACGGGTGCAGGACTTGGTGGCCCCGTTGCTGCTCGTGCACGGCGCGAACGACACGAACGTGCCGCCCACCGAATCTCAGCAAATGTACGACGCGTTGCGAGCGCTCGGCCGCACCGTGGAATACCTGGTTTTCGACGACGACGGACACGAGATCGACCGGCGCGAGAACCGCGCCGTGCTTCTCAAGGCGATGAGCGAGTGGCTCCTGGCAGCGTTTTCGCCCGCCGCACAACTTTGATCGGGGTTGGTGCGCCCCGAAGGTTTACCGCAACTGTCGCGAGGGTAATTCGCCGCTACGTCAATGGCGGTGCCCACACGGACGGAGGCGCAGCATGCGAGGAGTTATCGGTGTCGTCGTACTCATTTGGTTGCTGATCGGGGTATTGGCCGCGTACCAACGCGGCTATTTCCAGACCGGCGACGCGAACTGCGCCACGGCGGCGCGAGTGGCTTTGACGGTCATCGTCGGGCCGCTCAACTACGCGGGTGTGAATCCCAAAGTTGATTGCAACATCCCGGAGCCCAGCGCTTCCGGGCTTTATCCGAAAGCTGTTGCCTGACAGCGGCAGCTACTGACAAAAGGAGTGGCGTGATGATCATTCTCGGAATCATTCTGGCGGTGCTGGGATACTTCGTGTGGACACCGTTGATGTACATCGGTATCGCGTTGATAGTCATCGGTGCGGTGTTCTGGTTGCTCGGCAGTGTCGGCCGTCCGGTCGCCGGCCGACGAGCCTGGTATTAATTCCAGCGCTGCGCGCGGCGGTCACCCGATCAGGGTGGCCGCCGTTGTCGTTTGCGCCGCAGTCGGTTACGTCAACGCCGCAAGCGTCATCGCTCGCAACACCGCGCGTGATCGTGCCGGTTCAATCCCGTTGGCGCCGTGCGCCGTGACGGCATGAGGGGTGGAGTTCATCAATCCGAACGCCGCATGCGCCATCAGGCGGGCCTCCTTCTCCATGACGCCACGGCGCGAAAGCTGATCCACCCAGATCTCCACGTATTGTCGCTGCGCCTTTCGCACCTGCCGCTTGGCGGGATCGGGCAGATGCGCCAGATCGCGGTCCTGGATCCGGATCAAGTCCGGTTCACCGAGCGCGAAGTCGAGATGAAAGTCGACAAGCCCGTTCAACGCATCGTCGGGATCGTCGGCCTGTGCGACCACCGCCCTGGCCCCGGCCAGCAGGCGCGTGCTGATACCCACCAGTAACTCCACCAGCAATGCCTCTTTGTTCGGGAAGTGCCGGTAGATCGCCGGTCCGCTGACCCCTGCTGCCGCCCCGATGTCCTCGAGGCGCACCGCGAGATATCCCCGGTCGGCGATCAGCCGCTCCGCGGCCGCGAGCAGCTTCGTTCGGCGGTCAGACTTGCGTCGACTGCGGGGGGTTTCGACGCGGGCGACGGTGGACATTTCGGTTAATGATAACTAACATAACCTCGGTTAGTCGCCATTAACTCAACTGGACGGGTCTTCCTCGATGGCAACGCGGGTTTCACATCGTGAGGAGCACGTCGCACTCGTCGAGCAGCTGCGGACCAAGTTGGCCACCGCTGCGCTCGGCGGTCCCGAACGTGCCCGTGAACGACATGTCGGCCGCGGTAAGCTGCTGCCGCGCGACCGGGTCGACGGCCTGCTCGATCCGGGCAGCCCATTCCTCGAGGTGGCCGCGCTGGCCGCCGACGGCATGTACGACGACGAGTGCCCGGGCGCGGGCATGATCACCGGGATCGGCCGGGTGTCCGGGCGCGAATGCATGATCGTGGCCAACGATGCCACCGTGAAGGGCGGCACGTATTACCCGATCACGGTCAAGAAGCACCTACGCGGCCAGGAGATCGCCGGACAGAACCGGCTGCCCTGCATCTATCTGGTGGACTCCGGCGGTGCGTTCCTGCCGCGTCAGGACGAGGTGTTCCCCGACCGCGAACACTTCGGCCGGATCTTCTACAACCAGGCCAACCTCAGCGCACAGGGCATCGCGCAGATCGCCGCGGTGCTCGGATCCTGCACGGCGGGCGGCGCGTACGTGCCGGCGATGAGCGACGAGGCCGTCATCGTGCGCAACCAGGGCACCATCTTTCTGGGCGGACCCCCGCTGGTGAAGGCCGCGACCGGTGAGGTGGTGACCGCGGAGGAACTCGGCGGCGGCGAGCTGCACTCCAAAACATCCGGTGTGACAGATCATCTGGCGCATGACGACCGCGACGCGCTGCGCATCGTTCGGCGCATCGTGGCGACGTTGGGGCCCCGGGCCGAACCGCCGTGGCAGGTGACGCCGACGGTCGAGCCCGTGGCGGACCAGACCGAGCTCTACGATGTCGTTCCGGTCGACCCACGCGTTCCCTATGACGTGCACGAGGTGATCACCCGAATCGTCGACGGCGGCGAGTTCTCCGAGTTCAAGGCCGAGTACGGCAGCACGTTGGTCACCGGATTCGCCCGCATCCACGGCCATCCCGTCGGCATCGTCGCCAACAACGGCGTGCTGTTCAGCGAATCCGCCTTGAAGGGTGCGCATTTCATCGAGCTGTGCGACAAGCGCATCATCCCGCTGCTGTTCCTGCAGAACATCTCCGGTTTTATGGTCGGCCGTGACTACGAGGCAGGCGGAATCGCCAAGCACGGCGCGAAGATGGTCACCGCGGTCGCCTGCGCCCGGGTGCCCAAGCTGACCGTGGTCATCGGCGGCTCATACGGGGCGGGCAACTACTCGATGTGCGGTCGCGCCTACTC
The DNA here is from genome assembly GCF_004014805.1 of Mycolicibacterium elephantis DSM 44368. Classification (GTDB taxonomy): domain Bacteria; phylum Actinomycetota; class Actinomycetes; order Mycobacteriales; family Mycobacteriaceae; genus Mycobacterium; species Mycobacterium elephantis. The sequence continues at coordinate 131,784 of NZ_ATDN01000078.1, read as the reverse complement.
GCCGAGGTTCCTGTGGATGTGGCCAAACGCCAGGATCTCGGTGATGGGCGGCGAGCAGGCCGCCTCGGTGCTGGCGACGGTGCGCGGGGAGATGACCCCCGAAGAGGAGGAGGACTTCAAGGCCCCGATCCGCCGGCAGTACGAGGACCAGGGCAACCCCTACTATTCCACGGCGCGGCTGTGGGACGATGGGGTCATCGATCCCGCCGACACCAGAACGGTGCTGGGCCTGGCGCTTTCAATCGCCGGGCAGGCGCCGCTCGAGCCGGTTTCCTACGGCGTCTTCCGGATGTGATGGTCATGTCTGCTTTCTCCACAGTGCTGGTCGCCAATCGGGGTGAGATCGCCGTGCGGGTCATCCGCACGCTGCGCGCGATGGGGATCCGGTCGGTCGCGGTCTTCAGCGACGCCGACGCGGGTGCGCGCCACGTCGCCGAGGCCGACACCGCCGTGCACATCGGCCCCGCGGCCGCGCGCGACAGCTACCTCAACATCGACGCCGTCGTCGCTGCCGCTGTGCGCACCGGTGCCCAGGCGATCCATCCCGGTTACGGATTCCTCTCGGAGAACGCCCAATTCGCGGCCGCGCTGCAGGACGCGGGAATCGTGTTCATCGGGCCGCCGGTCGGCGCGATCCAGACCATGGGCGACAAGATCGCGGCCAAGGCGGCCGTCTCGGCCTTCGGGGTTCCCGTCGTGCCGGGAATCTCGCGACCCGGCCTCACCGACGCCGAATTGATCGCCGGCGCCGACGAGGTCGGATATCCGGTGCTGGTCAAGCCGTCGGCCGGCGGCGGGGGCAAAGGCATGCGGGTCGTGCAGACGCCGTCCGAACTGCCCGCCGCGCTCGCCAGCGCACGGCGCGAGGCCGGCGCCGCGTTCGGTGACGACACACTGTTTCTCGAACGCTATGTGCTCAACCCGCGCCACATCGAGGTGCAGGTACTCGCCGACGGCTACGGCAACGTCGTACACCTCGGTGAACGCGAATGCAGCCTGCAACGTCGGCACCAGAAGGTCATCGAAGAGGCGCCGTCCCCGCTGCTCGACGACGCGACCCGGGCCCGCATCGGCGCCGCGGCCTGCGACACCGCGCGCAGCGTGGACTACACCGGCGCGGGCACGGTCGAGTTCATCGTGTCGGCCGACCGGCCCGACGAGTTCTTCTTCATGGAGATGAACACCCGCCTGCAGGTCGAGCATCCGGTGACCGAGATGGTCACCGGCGTCGACCTCGTCGAACAGCAGGTGCGCGTCGCGGCGGGCGAGAAGCTGCCGATCGCCCAGGACGACGTCACCATCACCGGCCACGCGATCGAGGCCCGGGTGTACGCGGAGGACCCGGGCCGCGGCTTCCTGCCCACCGGCGGTGACGTGCTGGCCCTCGCCGAGCCGCAGGGCCCCGGTATCCGGGTCGATTCCGGCCTGATCCGCGGATCGGTCATCGGCAGCGACTACGACCCGATGCTGTCCAAGGTGATCGCGCACGCCGCCGACCGGCCCGACGCGCTTCGGGCGCTCGACGCGGCGCTGGCCGACACCGCGGTACTCGGGGTCACCACCAACATCGAGTTCCTCCGGTTCCTGCTCGCCGATGCCGACGTCGCCGCCGGCCGGCTCGACACCGGGTTGCTCGACCGCCGCGCACCGGACTTCCGACCCGCGCCGGCCGGCGACGAGGAGTTGATCGCCGCGGCGGCATACAAGTGGGTACGGGGCTGGCCGCAAGGCGCCCGGCCGCGCCGGGTGTGCGACCAGATCGGCAAAACCGGCGAAATCGCGCTGAATCGCGATCTGGACGCACACTCCAACGTAACCGACCTGTGGTCGGTGCCGTCGGGCTGGCGGATCGGAGAACCGGCGCCGACCACCTATCGGCTGAGCTCCGGCGAGCGCACCGACCACGTCTACCTCACCGGCACCCCCGCGTCCGCCAGGGCGGCCGTCGAGCACGGTGAAACACATTCGCTGACAACGTCACTGGACGGCGACCGGCTGACGGCCACACTCGACGGACTGCGCGCCGAGTACCTCGTCGCCGCCACCGACGGCCAGATCTGGCTGGCCGGGGCCGGGCGCACCGCGCTGGTCGAGGAGGTACGCGAGGCGCCGGTGCGCCCCGACGACGAGCTGTCCGGAGACGCCGAACTGACCAGCCCCATGCCGGGTTCGGTTGTCGCCGTGGGGGTATCAGATGGGCAGCGGATCGACGCGGGCACGGTCGTGGTCACCGTCGAGGCGATGAAGATGGAACACGCGTTGACCGCACCGGTGGACGGTGTGGTGGAACTGCTCGTCGCCGCCGGCGAGCAGGTGAAGGTGGGCCAGGTCCTGGCCCGGATAACGGCAAGCGAGGAGCCGCGAGCATGACCGACTTTCTGGCGACGGGCACGCTGCCCGACCACTACCAGCAACTGGCCAAGACAGTGCGCGACTTCGCGCAGTCCGTGGTGGCGCCGGTCTCGGCGAAACACGATGAGGAGCATTCCTTTCCGTACGAGGTCGTCGCCGGAATGGCCGATATGGGGTTGTTCGGGCTGCCGTTCCCCGAGGAGTACGGCGGCATGGGCGGCGACTATTTCGCGCTGTGCCTGGCGCTCGAAGAACTCGGCAAGGTCGACCAAAGCGTGGCCATCACGCTCGAGGCCGGTGTGTCGCTGGGGGCGATGCCCATTTACCGGTTCGGCAACGAAAAGCAGAAGCAGGAATGGCTTCCGCTGCTGGCCAGCGGCAAGGCGCTGGGCGCGTTCGGCCTGACCGAACCCGGCGGCGGCAGCGACGCCGGTGCGACGAAGACGACCGCGCGGCTCGACGACGGCCACTGGGTGATCAACGGCAGCAAGCAGTTCATCACGAACTCCGGCACCGATATCACCAAGCTGGTGACGGTCACGGCGGTCACGGGGGGAGGAGCGAGCAAGAAGGAGATCAGCTCGATCCTGGTGCCCGTACCGACGCCGGGTTTCACCGCCGAGCCGGCCTACAACAAGGTTGGCTGGAACGCCTCCGACACCCACCCGTTGAGCTTCGATGACGTGCGGGTGCCCGAGGAGAACCTGCTCGGTGAGCGGGGCCGCGGCTACGCGAACTTCCTGCGCATCCTCGACGAGGGACGCATCGCGATCGCCGCGCTGTCGGTCGGCGCCGCGCAGGGCTGCGTGGACGAGAGCGTCAAGTACGCCAAGGAGCGGGAGGCGTTCGGCCGCCCGATCGGCGCCAATCAGGCGATCGCGTTCAAGATCGCGCGGATGGAAGCCAGGGCCCACACCGCGCGCACCGCCTACTACGACGCGGCGGCGATGATGCTGGCGGGCAAGCCGTTCAAGAAGGCGGCGGCGGTCGCCAAGATGGTGGCGAGCGAGGCCGCCATGGACAACGCGCGCGACGCCACCCAGATCTTCGGCGGCTACGGGTTCATGAACGAGTACCCGGTGGCCCGCCACTACCGCGACAGTAAGATCCTCGAAATCGGAGAGGGCACAACGGAAGTGCAGCTGATGCTGATCGGAAGGGAACTCGGGCTTTGAGCGACAAGAAAGTCGACGGGCGGGGTGGCGGGAGAGTCGTCGTTCAGCGGGGACTGTGGTACGAGGAGTTCGAGACCGGCGTGATCTATCAGCACCGGCCGGGCCGCACCCTCACCGAAGCCGACAACGTGCTTTTCACCACGCTGACGATGAACACCCAGGCGCTCCACCTCGATGCCGCGTTCTCCGACGCGCTGCCGCCGTTCAACCAGCGGCTGATCAACTCGATGCTGACGCTCTCGACGTTGGTGGGCCTGTCGGTGGCCCAGCTGACCCAGGGCACGATCGTCGGCAACCTCGGCTTCGGCGAGGTCAAGTTCCCCAAGCCGCTTTTCCACGGCGACACCTTGTACGCCGAAACCGAGGTGACCGACAAACGCGAGTCCAAGAGCCGCCCCGGCGAAGGTATCGTGACGTTCGCCCATACCGGGCGCAACCAGCACGGTGACATCGTCGCGCTGGCGTCGCGCAAGACGATGGTGCGGATGCGGCCGCAGGGAGAAGCCTGATGGGGATCGACCATGCCGGGCCCGGCTGGCTGTTCTGCCCGGCCGACCGCCCTGAACGCTTCGAGAAGGCCGCTGCGGCAGCCGATGTCGTCATCCTCGACCTCGAGGACGGGGTGGCCGCCAAGGATCGTGAGGCGGCCCGCAAGGCGCTGATCGACACGCCGCTGGACCCGGTCCGCACCGTGGTTCGGGTCAATCCCGTCTCCACCCCAGATCACGCGCTGGATGTGAAGGCCCTGGCGGCAACGGATTACACGACGGTGATGCTGGCCAAGACGGAAACCGCCGAGCAGGTGGCCTCGCTGGCGCCGCTGGAGGTGGTGGTTCTCGTCGAGACGCCGCTCGGCGCGCTCAACGTCACGGAGTCGGCCCGCGTCGACAACGCTTTCGCGGTGATGTGGGGCGCCGAGGATCTGTTCGCGGTCACCGGCGGCACCGCGAACCGCTGGCCGGACGGCAGTTACCGCGACGTCGCCAAGCACGTGCGGTCGCAAAGCCTGCTGGCGGCCAAGGCATACGGGCGGCTGGCCCTGGACTCGGTGTATCTGGACATCAAGGATCTGGACGGGTTGCGCGCCGAAGCCGACGACGCCGTCGCGGTCGGGTTCGACGCCAAGGTCGCCATCCATCCCACCCAGGTGGCGGTGATTCGCTCCGCCTACGCGCCGACCGACGAACAGGTCGACTGGGCCCGCCGCGTGCTCGACACGGCCCGCGACCAGCGGGGCGTCTTCCAGTTCGAGGGCATAATGGTGGATGCCCCAGTGCTGCGGCGAGCAGAGCGCATCGTCGCGTTGGCGCCACACCCCGGCAGCTGACGGACGGGCCCTCCACCAGGGGTTTTGCTCTGACCGCCTCCGCGCTGAGCACCTCAGTCGCCTGACGACGCGATCCGCCGTCAGTGACCCTAGGAGGCGGTATGGCTGGTCTGTCGGAGTTGGTCCAACTCGTGGCGCCCGACGGTTCACCGACGTCGCACAGCCGATACCGCCGAGGCCTGCCGCCCGAGACGCTTTCCTGGCTTTACGAGTCGATGGTCGTGACGCGCGACCTCGACGCTGAGTTCGTCAACCTGCAACGGCAGGGCGAGCTGGCGCTGTTCGCGTCGTGTCGCGGGCAGGAGGCCGCCCAGATCGGCGCGACGGCCTGCTTGCGCAAGACCGACTGGCTGTTCCCGCAATACCGCGAAATCGGCGCCTTTCTGGTGCGCGGGATCAGCCCCGCCCAGATGGCAGCGGTGTGGCGCGGTAAGTGGCACGGCGGACTGGATTTCACCGACAAATGCGTCGCGCCCATCTCCATCCCGATCGGCACCCAGGGACTGCACGCCGTCGGCGCCGCGATGGCCGCGCAACGGCTCGGCGAGAACTCGGTGACGCTGGCGTTCATCGGCGACGGCGCCACCAGCACGGGCGATGCGCACGAGGCGCTCAACTTCGCCGCGGTGTTCAAGGCACCGTGCGTGTTCTTCGTGCAGAACAACCAGTGGGCGATCTCGGTGCCGGTCAGCCACCAGATCGCCGCACCGTCGATCGCGCACCGCGCCGTCGGCTACGGCATGCCGGGGGTTCGGGTGGACGGCAACGACGTAATGGCGTGTTTCGCGGTGGTGGCCGAGGCCGCCGAGCGAGCCCGCGACGGCGGCGGACCGACGCTGATCGAGGCGGTGACCTACCGCATGGGCCCGCACACCACCTCCGACGACCCGACGCGGTATCAGGACGCCGACGAGGTGGCGCTCTGGGCCGCACGGGATCCCATCCAGCGGTACCGCACGTATCTGCGCAACGCCGGAATTTGGACCGATCGGCTCGAACAGCGCGTTGCCGCCAGGTCGAAACGGTTGCGGGCCGAACTGCGCGACTCCGTCGTCGACGCAGCCGATTTCGACGTGGCCGACATGTTCGACACCGTCTACTACGACATCACACCGGCTCTCGCGCACCAGCGACGAGAGTTGCTTGCCGAGCTGGCGAAGGAGGCTTCGGGCGAGCGAAGCGACGGGAGGGCACGAGCATGACACAGATCATCGAACGCCCCGCAGCGCACGGCGAGGACGATCCCCGCGGCCCCTTGCTGACCCCGGTGCCGGTGGCGCCGACGCTCACAATGGTGCAGGCGATCAACCGGGCGCTGCACGATGCGATGGCGGCCGACGAGCGGGTGCTGGTGTTCGGCGAGGACGTCGCGATGCTGGGCGGTGTCTTCCGGGTCACCGAAGGGCTCGCCGAAACATTCGGCGAGCAGCGGTGTTTCGACACTCCGCTGGCGGAGTCGGCGATTGTCGGCATCGCGATCGGCATGGCGATCCGCGGGCTGGTACCGGTGCCTGAGATACAGTTCGACGGTTTCGCCGCGCCGGCGTTCGACCAGATCGTCAGCCATCTGGCGAAATACCGGATGCGTACGCGCGGCGACATCGCGATGCCGGTGACCATTCGCATCCCGTCGTTCGGCGGGATCGGCGCCGTCGAACACCATTCCGAGTCGACCGAGACCTACTGGCTACACACCGCGGGCCTCAAGGTTGTCGTGCCTTCTACGCCGTCGGACGCGTATTGGCTGTTGCGACAAGCGATCAGCAGCCCTGACCCGGTCGTGTATCTGGAACCCAAACGGCGGTACTGGGCGCGCGGACCGGTCGACACCGACGTGGCAGCACCACCGATCGGCCGGGCGGCGATTCGGCGCAGCGGCGACGACGTGACCGTGGTGACCTACGGTCCACTGGCCGCGACGGCGTTGAGCGCCGCCGACATCGCTGCCGAGCAGCGCGGTTGGCGCCTGGAGGTGATCGATCTGCGGTCGCTGAACCCGCTGGACTTCGACACGGTCGCGAACTCGGTACGGCGCACCGGTCGCGCGGTCGTGATGCACGAAGGCCCGCGCACGCTGGGGTTCGGCGCGGAACTGGCCGCGCGCCTGCAGGAAGAACTGTTCTACGATCTGGAAGCGCCGGTGCTGCGCGCCACGGGATTTGACACACCGTATCCGCCGGCCCGGCTGGAGAAACTGTGGCTGCCCGGCGTCGACCGGTTACTCGACTGTGTGGAACGCACATTGGAGCAACCATGACCGTGCGAGAGTTCCTGGTCCCCGACCTGGGTGAAGGATTGGAAGACGCGACGATCACCCACTGGGCCGTCGCGGTCGGCGATGACGTCGACCTGAACCAGACGCTGTGCACCGTCGAGACCAACAAGGCCGAGGTCGAGATCCCGAGCCCGTACGCGGGCCGGATCGTCGAACTCGGTGGCGCCGAGGGCGATACGCTGGCCGTCGGCTCAGTGCTGGCACGTTTCGAGACGGACAGCGCCGGTGTGAAACGCAGGCCGGTGCTGGTCGGATACGGCGCCGACGACGAGATGGACAGCAGCAGGCGCCTCGCCGCGCCGAGCCGGCCGAGGGCCAAGCCGCCGGTACGCAAACTGGCGGCGGACCTGAACGTCGACCTGCGCACGTTGACCGGTTCGGGTGCCGACGGGGTGATCACCCGGGAGGACGTGCTGGCGGCGGCGGGCAGGAGCGCGCCCGAAGCGGACACGGTTTCGGTGCGCGGTGTGCATGCCGAGATGGCGCAGCGAATGACGCTGTCACGCAGGGAGATACCGGACGCACATGCAGGTGTCGAGGTCGATGCTTCGCGCTTGATGACATTGCGCGACCGGTTGGCAGACAAGGCGGATGCGGACGCGCCGATCACCCCGTTCGTGCTGACGCTGCGGCTGTTGACGATCGCGCTGCGCCACCACCCCAACCTCAACGCCACCTGGGTGGAAACCACCGACGGACCCCGGATACACCTGCATTCGGCGGTGCACCTGGGGTTCGGGGTGGCGGCGCCGCGCGGGCTGCTGGTCCCGGTGGTGCGTGACGCGCAGGACAAGACGACCCGCGAACTGGCCCGCGTGGTGGCCCGGTTGATTCAAGGTGCTCGCGAGGGAACACTTCGGCCGACGGAACTGCAGGGCTCGACGTTCACGGTGTCGAACTTCGGGGCGCTCGGCCTCGACGACGGAGTGCCGGTCATCAACTACCCGGAGGCGGCCATTCTCGGGATGGGCTCGCTGCGCCCGCGGCCCGTCGTCGTCGATGGTGAAGTGGTCGCCCGTCCGACGATGAGACTCACGTGCGCGTTCGACCATCGTGTCGCCGACGGCGCGCAGGTCGCGGCGTTCCTGAGGGAGCTGCGTGACCTGATCGAATCCCCGGAGCTGGCGCTGCTCGACGTCTAGCGCCTACTTCCGCTTGGCGGCGGCCAGTCGTTCAGCGAATTCCGGAGTCAGGATCGACGTGGCCTGCGGCCCGAGTTCGGTGTCGACGGCGATACGGTGCTGCTCGGTGTCGACGACGCCGGGGTTCGCGGTCGCGCGCATGGAGGCCTTGGTCGCCAGGACGACGTCACGCGGCGCCGCGGCCGGCCCGGCGGCCAGCTCGCGCGCCGCGGCGACCGGGTCGTCAGCGACGGCGAGCGCGAGACCGTGGCGGACGGCGGCCTCGGCGTCGAAACGCATGCCGAACAGCAGCGCCGCGCGCGCCACCTGCGGCCCGACCGCGCGTTGCAGCATCCAGGTGGCCCCACCACCCGGGTGGATGCCCAGCTTCTGGAACCGGGGATCGAACAGGGCCGCGGGGCCCGCGATGCGCACGTCGGCGGCGAGCGCCAGGTTCAGACCGGCGCCGACGGCCGCGCCGTTGACCGCGGCGATGGTCGGCAACGCGCAGTTGGCGACGGCGAGGAAACCGTCGTAGATCTTGCGCAGGCCGTCCTCGGTCGCCTCGCCGAGCGCGCTCAGATCGGCGCCGGCGCAGAAGGCCTTACCGGCCCCGGTGACGACGAGCGCATGCACGTCCGGGTTGGCTTCGGCGGCGTCGACGGCGGCACGAAGCTGAACGGACATGTCGAACGTCACGGCGTTGCGGCGGTCGGGATCGTTGACGGTGACGACGGCGACGCGGTCCTCGATGTGGACCAACACAAGATCAGACACGCTGCTCAGCGTAGAGCGGCGGCGTCGACGTTCAACCGGCGGCCGTCAGCGTGACGTTGTGCAGCGCCACCGCGACGTCGCTGGGCAGGATGTCCACGAAGGTCGGAGCGTCTCGGACGGCGGCGCCGCTGGCGATGACGTTGCCCGGAAAGCCCGGGCTGCATGGGAAGGCGTGACAGCGGTACCAGAACCCGGGGGCGCTCTGGTACGGCGCCATGCTCGGTGCCTGGTCGACCCGGTAGCGGCCGGGCTGGATGTAGGCCGTCGCCCAGCCTTCGGTGGGGTTGGTGGCGACGCCGAACACCCCGTTGCTGCCGTAGCTCGGGGGGCTCGCCTGCGCGGGAACGGCGTTCGCAGCCGCCAGCAGTGCGGCGGTTGCGATGACCGCGGCCGCGCTGCGTCGCCCCGAATTCACGCGATGAGTGTATCGATCGGCGTCGACGCGCAACGTGAATCACAGCTTGGCGCAGGGTCAGGCCGCGGCACCGGCGTCGTCGGCGCCGGTATCGGCGCCGGTGTCAGCGCCGTCGTCCTGCGCTGTGTCCGTGCCTTTGTCGTCGTCCTGAGCCGGTTCGGTATCGCTGTCGGTTGTGGAATACGTGTCCGGCTCAACGACGTTCGAGTCGTCGTCGCTGCCGCCGGTGAAGCCGATGGTGCCGGGCTCGGCCTTGTCGCTGGTGCGCACGACGCCGATCTTCGGCCGCCGCGTCTCGTCCGAACCCTCGGACAGTTGGCCGTCCTCGGACGCTTCGACGTCTTCGTCGGCGTCGGGGCTCGGTGACGCCGGCTGCGGCGTCACGGACGCCAGCACGCGCTGGACAAGCGGGGATTCCATCAGGGTGGACTTCTCGGGGCTGTCCTGCTCGGACGCGTCGTCTCCGGCTCCGTCCGCCGTGTCGTTCGCGGAAGTGGCCTTCGGTGCCGGCGGCTTCGGGGGCGCCGTGGCCGCATGCCAGCCCTCGATGATCGCGCCCGGGATCCGCACGAGGGTATCCAGCACTTGTAAGGGCGACGGGAACAGCGTCGCGGGGCGGTAGGCGCTGGGATCGCTGGGGATCGGATTGCTCCCGTAGTAGGCGGAGTTGACGAACAGACGCAGAAGTGGGTCGAAGAACGCGGCGATCTGATCTCCGAACACGTCGCGGATGAGCCTGGTCAGCGGTAGCTCGTCGCTGGCGTAGGTCACATAGGTGGTGTTGTTGCGGATGGTGACGTATGCGGTGATCCGGTCCCCGGGGGAACTGCATCGAGCGTTCGGGCAGTCGAGAACGGCTCCGCTGACGGTGATCGCGCAGGTGTTCGCGTCGCAGTGGACCGCGGGCGTGCCGTCAGGATTGACCGGCAGGTCGATCGAGGCCTGGTCGCGGTGCCGGTACAGATAGCCGACCAGCGAGTTGACGGCCGCCAGCGGGTTGAGGAGAACCGCGGGCGCGTTCGAGTTGTAGTCGTATTCGTAGCCGATGTTCACCGCGCGCAGGGCCGGCACCTGGCTGGGTGTGGGAAACGGGTTGACGCCGATGAGGGCGAACCACGGATAGCGGGTGCCGAAGCCGCCGTCGGGCCGCGCCACGTCGTTGTCCAGGATCAGCACCGTGTCGCTGAGGTCGGGACGATTGCTCAGCGCCAGCAGGCTCGCGTTCGCCGCGCCCCAGCCCGATGCGATGATGGCGTTGCGTTCCCCGGCGTTGGCGTCCAGAGCCCGTTCGATGCCTTTCACACCGGACCAGAAGTTGACGTAGACGATGTCGTCGCCGTTCGGGCCGGTGTACATGGGGTCGTTGAACTTGCCCTGGAAGAAGTTCTCCACACCCGCGCCGGTCGGGTTGGTGGAGCTGCCGACGACAATCAGGGCGGCCAGATCGACCAACGGCGTGGTGATGGCGGCCGGTTGCAGCGCGGCGACCCCGGTGACGCTGGTCGCGATGCCTGCCGCAGCGACGGTCAGCGCCAGCCTGTTCGCGCGTCTTGCCATCCTTGATTTCCGTTCGACGGTGCCCCAGCAATCTATCGCGCGCCCCCGGCAGGGATCGAACCTGCGACCAACCGCTTAGAAGGCGGCTGCTCTTTCCGCTGAGCTACGGAGGCTGTGCGCCCTGAATTCTATCTTCCAGGGCGAGAGCGGCCGGACAGCTACTAAAGCCCCTGCCCGCTACCGCGCGGCGGGCTAGCGTGGTCACAGCAGCGTTGGCAGTGGGAAGGGGAGCGACGAGCCATGACGGATCTGCCGGACCTCGATGCGGCAGGACTTCCCGAGGAACTCAATGCCCTCGACCAGATCCTGCATCGTGGCGAGGCCAACCCGCGCACCCGGTCGGGGATCATGACTCTGGAACTCCTCGACACCGCGCCGGATTGGGACCTGTTCCGCGCCAGGTTCGAGCATGCCTCCCGCAAGGTGCTGCGGCTGCGCCAGAAGGTGGTGTCCCCGACGCTGCCGACCGTCGCGCCGCGGTGGGTGGTCGACCCAGACTTCAACCTCGACTATCACCTGCGCAGACTGCGGGTGCCCGAGCCCGGCACCTTCCGACAGGTGTTGGATCTGGCCGAGGTCGCCGCGCAGTCGCCGCTCGATATCTCCCGGCCGCTGTGGACGGCGACGCTGGTCGAGGGACTCGCCGACGGGAAGGCCGCGCTGATGGTCCACCTCAGCCATGCCGTCACCGACGGCGTGGGCGGTGTGGAGATGTTCGCCAGCCTCTACGACCTCGAGCGCGAACCGCCGCCGCAGGACGTCCCGCCGCTGCCGATTCCGCAGGATCTCTCGCCCAACGACTTGATGCGCCAAGGGATCAGCCGACTTCCCAGCACGATGTTCGGCAGGTTCCGCGGGGTGTTGGCCGGGGCTGCGCACGTGGTGGGCGAGGTGGTTCGCGACCCGATCTCACGGATGAGCGACGTCGTCGAGTACGCGATGTCCGGCGCCCGGGTCGTCGGCCCGGTCGCCGAACCGTCGCCGGTGTTGCGCCGGCGCAGCCTGTCGTCGCACAGCGAGGCGATCGACATCGAGTTCGGTGGCATCCATCGAGCCGCCAAGGCCGCGGGCGGATCGATCAACGACGCGTATCTGGCTGGGCTCTGCGGAGCGCTGCGGTTCTACCACCACGCCGAGGGCGTGCCGATCGACGAGCTGCCGATGGCGGTGCCGGTGAACCTTCGCTCAGAGGCCGACCCGGCGGGCGGGAACCGGTTCGCCGGTGTGAATCTCGCTGCGCCGATCGGCCTGACGGATCCGCAGGTGCGGATCAAGAACATCCGATCGCAGATGACCACCAAGCGTGAGGAACGGGCCATCGACATGGTGGGCGCGATCGCTCCGGTGCTGAGCCTTCTGCCCGACAGTGTGCTCGAATCGATGGCCGGCTCGATCGTCAACTCCGATGTTCAGGCCAGCAACGTGCCGGTGTATGCCGGGGACACCTACATAGCGGGCGCGAAAGTCCTGCGGCAGTACGGCCTTGGCCCCCTTCCAGGGGTGGCGATGATGGTCGTGCTGATCTCGCGCAGCGGTTACTGCACGGTCACGACGAGGTACGACCGGGCCGCGATCAACGATCCCGACCTGTGGGCCCGTTGCCTGGTGCAGGGTTTCGACGAAGTCCTCGCTCTCGGCGGTGAGGGCCGAGCCGTGCCCGCCTCGTTCACGCTCGACGCGGTTTCATCAAGTCCGGTTTCACCCAACGGGAGTGCGTCGCAATGACTTCGGCGAATGGTCAGGCTTCGTCACGGACCATGCGGCTTCCGGGGTCGGTCGCCGAGATCGAGGCGAGCCCTCCCGGTCCGGAGGTGGGCGCGTTCTTCGATCTCGACGGCACGCTGGTCGCCGGTTTCACCGGCGTGGTTATGACACAAGATCGGCTGCGCAACAGGCAGATGTCGGTGGGCGAGTTCATCGGCATGGTCCAGGCGGGGTTGAACCACCAGCTCGGACGCTCCGAGTTCGAGGATCTGATCGGCAAGGGCGCCCGGATGCTGCGCGGCAACTCGCTGACCGATATCGACGAGCTGGCCGAGCGGCTCTTTGTGCAGAAGATCGTCGGCCGAATCTATCCGGAGATGCGTGAACTGGTGCGGGCCCACATGGCGCGCGGCCACACCGTGGTGCTCAGCTCATCGGCGCTGACGGTCCAAGTGGAGCCTGTCGCGCGGTTTCTCGGCATCGGGAACGTGCTGAGCAACAAGTTCGAGGTCGACGAGAACGGACTGCTCACCGGCGAGGTTCGCAGGCCGGTCATCTGGGGTCCCGGAAAGGCCAGGGCGGTACAGAAGTTCGCGGCCAAGTACGGTGTCGACCTGGCGAAGAGCTATTTCTACGCCGACGGAGACGAGGACGTCGCGCTGATGTACCTCGTCGGAAACCCGCGGCCGACGAACCCGGCAGGCAAGCTGGCCGCCGTCGCCGCCAAGCGCGGCTGGCCGGTGTTGCGGTTCTCCAGCCGCAGCGGAAGCAACCCGGTGTCCCAGCTGCGCACGGCCGCGGGCATCGCATCGATGGTTCCGATCGCGGCGGGCGCCATCAGCCTGGGCCTGCTGACCCGCAGCAAGCGCACCGGAGTCAACTTCTTCACGTCGACGTTCGGCCGGGCGTTGATGACCGCGATCGGCGTCAACATCAACGTCCTCGGCAAGGAGAACCTGACCGCGCAGCGGCCCGCGGTGTTCATCTTCAACCACCGCAACCAGGCCGACCCACTCATCGCGGGGCGGTTGGTCGACACCGACTTCACGTCGGTCGGAAAGAAGGAGCTCGAAAAGGATCCGATCGTCGGCACGTTGGGCAAGGTGTTGGACGCCGCCTTCATCGACCGCGACGATCCGGAGAAGGCGGTCGAGGGGCTCAAGAAGGTCGAGGAACTCGCCCGCAAGGGACTGTCGATCTTGATCGCCCCGGAGGGCACCCGGCTGGACACCAACGAGGTGGGTCCCTTCAAGAAGGGTCCGTTTCGCATCGCGATGTCGGCGGGAATCCCCATCGTGCCCATCGTGATCCGCAACGCCGAGGTGATCGCCGCGCGCGACTCGAGCACCTTCAATCCCGGCACCGTCGACGTCGTGGTGTACCCGCCGATACCCGTGGACGACTGGACGCACGAGAACCTGTCCGAGCGCATCGAAGAGGTCCGGCAGCTCTATCTCGACACTCTGAAGGACTGGCCGCACGACACGTTGCCGACACCCGAGTTGTACACGCACACATCGAAGAAGAAGCCGGCCAAGAAGCAGACGAAGAAGGCTGCGGCGAAGAAGGCTGCGGCGAAGAAGGCTGCGGCGAAGAAGTCCACGGCCAAGAAGTCGGCCGCCAAGAAGTCGGCGGCGAAAGGCACCGCTGGGGAGGGCCGGTCGTGAAGGCGCCCGTCGACCAGTACACCCCGTTCACCCCCACCGACGACGCGCTGGTGCTGGCGTCGGTGTCCTCACCCGCCGAGCAGGAACTGCTCAATGACTGGCTGGCGCAACAACGACGCCAACATCCCGACACGAACGTCGAGGTGCTGCGGCTGCCACACTCGGACGATCCGCCCCCTGGTGTTCTCGCTCAACTCGTCGAAAAGCTGCAGGCCGACGAGGACCGGTCGGTCGTGCCGGTCCGCGTGTTCTGGGTGCCGGGCGGGCTGCCCACCCGGTCGAAGATCGTGGCGCTGCTCTCCGGCCGCGACACCTACCGTCCGCCCGAGATCCTGCAGCGCCGCATCCTGCGCAGAGATCCGTCACGGGCCCGGGTGGTCGCCGGCGAACCCGCCAAGGTGTCTGAACTCCGTCAGCAGTGGGCCGACACCACCGTCGCCGAGAACGCAAGGGAGTTCGCCCGGTTCGTCATTCGCCGTGCCGCCCTGGCGATCGAACGCGTCGAGCTGCGGCTGCTGGGGCCCGAATACAAGTCGCCACGGCTGATCAAACCCGAGTTGTTGGCCTCCGCACGGTTCCGCGAAGGGCTGGAGCGGATTCCGGGCGCGACGGTGGAACGCGCCGGCGAGATGCTCGACGAACTGTCCACCGGGTGGAGCCGGTTCTCCGTCGACCTGATCCCGTCGCTGGGCCGGGCGATCTTCAGCCGCGGCTTCGATCCCAACATCGACTACGACCGCGCCGAGGTCGAGGTGATGCGGCGCAACCTGGAGAACCATCCGGCCGTCCTGCTGTTCTCGCACCGGTCCTACCTCGACGGGGTGATCGTCCCGGTGGCCATGCAGGAGAACCGGTTACCCCCCGTGCACACGTTCGCGGGCATCAACCTGTCGTTCGGCCTGATGGGTCCGATGATGCGCCACTCCGGCGTCATCTTCCTGCGCCGCAAGCTCGACGATCCGCTGTACAGGTACGTGCTGCGCCAATTCGTCGGCTACATCGTCGAAAAACGGTTCAACCTCAGCTGGTCGATCGAGGGCACCCGCTCGCGCACCGGAAAGATGTTGCCCCCCAAGCTCGGACTGCTCGCCTACGTCGCCGATGCCTACCTCGACGGGCGCAGCGACGACATCCTGCTTCAGCCCGTGTCGATCAGCTTCGACCAACTGCACGAGACCGCCGAGTACGCCGCGTACGCCCGCGGTGGCGAGAAGACGCCCGAAAGCCTGTCCTGGATGTACAACTTCATCAAGGCGCAGGGTGAACGCAACTATGGCAAGATCTACGTCCGCTTCCCCGAAGCCGTGTCGATGCGCGAGTACCTCGGCGAACCGCACGGGTCGATGACCACCGACGAGGACGGTAAGCGGCTTGCGCTGCAGAAGATGGCGTTCGAGGTGTCGTGGCGGATTCTGCGGGCGACGCCGGTCAACGCCACCGCACTGGTTTCAGCGCTGCTGCTGACCACGCGAGGCGTTGCGCTGACACTCGACCCGATTCACCACACGCTGCAGGACTCGCTGGATTATCTGGAACGCAAGCAGACCCCGATGACGAACAGCGCGTTGCGGTTGCGCACGCCCGAAGGGGTGCGCGCGGCGCTCGATGCGCTGTCCAACAGCCATCCCGTCACCGCCGTGGAGGGCGGCAGGGAGTGCGTCTGGCGGATCGCGCCCGAGGACGAACACGAGGCGGCCTTCTACCGCAACACGCTCATCGATGCGTTCCTGGAGACCTCGATCGTCGAGCTGGCGCTGGCCTACGCGGCGCGCAGCGACGGAGACCGGCTGGAGGCGTTCTGGAACCAGGCGATGCGGCTGCGCGACCTGCTGAAGTTCGACTTCTACTTCGCCGACTCCAGCGCGTTCCGCGAGCACCTGGCCGAGGAAATGTCGTGGCACGAGGACTGGGAAACCCACGTGTCGGCCGGCGGCGACCGCGTCAACGTCCTGCTGCGCGCCAAGAAGCCGCTGATCGCCGGCGCCATGCTGCGCCCGTTCTTCGAGGCCTATGAGATCGTCGCCGACGTGCTTCGCGACGCGCCCGCCGAGATCAGCGAGAAGGAGCTGACGAAGAAGGCGCTCGGGCTGGGCAACCAGTACGTCGCGCAGGGGCGGGTGCGCAGCAACGAGTCGGCGTCGGCCCTGTTGTTCAGCACCGCCCGGCAGGTCGCCGTCGATCAGGACCTGCTGTCGGCGGCCGCCGACCTCGCCGAGCGGCGCACCGCGTTCCGCGACGAGCTGCGCGACATCCTGCGCGACATGGACACGGTGGAGCAGATCTCCCGCGAGCAGTTCTACGCGCGGGAGATGCAGCGGCGGGCACTGCGCAAGCCCGCCTAGCCGCACCATAAGCTGGGGGGATGACTTCCCCCAGCCGGCTGGTAGCGGCCGGCGTGCGCAGCAGCGCGGTGTGGCCCGTGCTCGTCGGCGTCGCCCTGCTGGCCGGTGCCGTCGCCGCGGGCATCGGGGGCCTGTCGCTGGCGGACGCGCTGACCGCCACCGGGCTGCCCAACCCGGGTCCGGTGACCACCTACGGGCTGCCGTTCGTGCGGGCATCGGGGGAGATCGCCGCGGTGATCGCCGTCGGCGCATTTCTGTTCGCGGCGTTTCTGACGCCGCCCCAAAGCAACGGCGTGCTCGACGCCGACGGCTACCGGGCACTGAGGCTGGGCACCGCGGCGTCGGCGGTGTGGACGGTGTGTGCGGCGCTGTTGGTGCCGCTGACGGTCTCCGACGTGTCGGGGCAGCCGCTGCGCAAGCTGGATCCGGCCAGCATCTGGTCGGCCGCCAGCCTGGTCGACATCGCCGGCGCCTGGCGGTGGACGGCCTTCATCGCCGCGGTGGTCACGGTGGTGAGCCTGCCGGTGTTGAGGTGGACGTGGACGCCGATCCTGCTGGCCGGCGCGTTGCTCACCCTGATCCCGCTCGGGTTCACCGGGCATTCGTCGACCGGCGGCGCGCACGACATGGCCACCAACAGCCTGCTTCTGCACCTCGGCGCGGGCGCGCTCTGGGCCGGTGGGGTTCTTGCGCTGCTGGTTCACGCGTTGCGGGGCGGTGCGCACGCCGACCTCGCCGCGCGACGGTTCTCGGCGCTGGCGTTCTGGTGTTTCGTCGTGATGGCGATCAGCGGCGTGATCAACGCGTTTGTCCGCATCGAACCCTCCGACCTGCTGACCTCGCGGTACGGCTTGCTGATCATGGCCAAGATCGTCGCACTCGGCCTGCTCGGCGTGATCGGCTGGCAGCAGCGCCGCAGCGGTGTGGCGGCGTTGCAGGAGAACCCGGACGAGCGCCGGCCGCTGGTCCGCCTCGCGCTGGTGGAAGCGGTCGTGTTCGGCGCGACGTTCGGTATCGCCGTCGGCTTGGGACGCACGCCGCCACCGCCGCTGCGGGAACAGCCGAGCCCGGTCGAAGTGGCGATCGGCTACGACCTGGCGGGGCCGCCCACGCTGCTGCGGGTGCTGTTCGACTGGCGGTTCGACCTGATCTTCGGCACCGCGGCGATCGTCATGGCGGTGGTCTACCTGCTCGGGGTTCGCCGCCTGCACCGCCGCGGCGACGCTTGGCCCGCAGGCCGGACCGCGGCCTGGCTGCTGGGCTGCGCGGCCCTGTTGTTCGCGACGTCCTCCGGCCTCGGCCGCTACATGACCGCGATGTTCTCCATGCACATGGTGGCCCACATGGTGCTGTCGATGCTGGTACCGGTCCTGCTCGCGTTGGGCGGCGCGGTGACGTTGGCGCTGCGCGCGCTCCCGACAGCCGGGCGCGGAGAACCGCCGGGTCCGCGGGAATGGCTGCTGGCCGCATTGCACTCGCGGCTGTCGCAGTTCTACACGAATCCGATCATCGCGACGGTGATCTTCGTCGCAGGGTTCTACGGCCTGTACTTCGGCGGCCTGTTCGACGCCGCCGTCGACGAGCACGCGGCCCATGTGCTGATGAACGTGCACTTCCTGCTCAGCGGCTATCTCTTCTACTGGGTGGTCATCGGCATCGACCCGACGCCCAGGCCGTTGCCGCAGTTGGGCAAGGTCGCGATGGTGTTCGCGTCGCTGCCGCTGCACGCGTTCTTCGGCGTGGTGCTGATGGGCTCGAAGACGGTGCTCGGCGAGTCGTTCTACCGTTCCCTTCAGCTGGATTGGCACACCGATCTGCTCAGCGACCAGCGGACAGGCGGTGGAATCGCCTGGGCGGCAGGCGAATTCCCACTGGTGTTGGTGATGATCGCGCTGCTGATCCAGTGGCGGCGCAGCGATCAGCGCACCGCCAAGCGGCTCGACCGGGCCGCCGAGCGCGATCACGACGAGGAATTGGCCGCCTACAACAACATGCTGGCCGAACTGGCCCGTCGCGACGCCCAGACTCGTTAGCGCGTTTCTTGTGCGCCGGGACCGACGCTTTGGCTGGTTTGCGGCCGCGGAATCGACCAAAGCGTCGGTCTCGGCGATAAAGGGAGCCATACCGGCGCCGTGTGCGTCCAACGGGTGTGCGGATTCCCTTCATCGGCAGCGACGCCATCGCCGCCGGCCGGGTCACGAGGGCCCACCTGCGCAGTCACTACCGGCCGCTGTACCGCGACATCTACGTCCCGCGTGGCCACCGGGCGTCGCTGCGCGAGCGGATCGTCGGCGTGTCTCTCGCCTCGCCGAATGCGGTGATCGCCGGGGTGGCCGCGTCCGCGCTGCACGGCGCGAAATGGGTCGATGACGACATCCCCATCGAAGTGGTCTCGGCGGCCCGACCCCAGCGCGGACTGATGCTTCGCAACGAGACGCTCGACGACGACGAGGTCACCACGGTCGCGGGCATCCGGGTGACCGTGCCGGCGCGCACCGCGTTCGACCTCGGCCGGCATCAGCCACGCAACAGCGCCATCGCGCGCTTGGACGCGTTGATGAACGCCCGCCCGTTCGCTGTCGAGGACGTCGCGCTGTTAGCCAAACGTCATCGCGGTGTGCGGGGTCTGCGGCGGCTCCGGGCGGTGTTGCCGCTCGTCGACGGCGGCGCCGAGTCGCCGAGGGAAACCTGGCTGCGGCTGCTCTTCATCGACGCCGGGCTACCCCGCCTCACAACGCAATTGGTGATCTGCGACGAGATGGGCCGCTACGTCCGGCGCATCGACATGTGTTGGGAAGACTTCAAAGTCGGCGCCGAGTACGACGGCGACCAACACCTGACCAGCCGGCGACAATACGTTTCCGACATTCAGGTCAATCGCGTGCTGCAGCGGCTCGACTGGCACGTCATCCACGTCGTCAAGGAGGACCGCGGCGCCGACATCGTCGAGCAGGCGCGCGCCGCGCTGCTGGCGCGAGGCTGGCGTCCGTAGGGTGCGCTCGGCGCTCGAGACCGACGCAATGGTCGATCTGGCGGCCCCAAAACCAGCCAAAGCGCCGGTCTCGACGGGTAAGCGCCGCGAGCCATCCCCAACGGCTGATTCATCCACAGGGGCCAACTGGCGGTGGTGGTTCCCGCCCACCGTGTCGGTGCGCCGACGGTCAATAGCGGTGTCACCGACGCGCTTAGTCGTCGTTCCGCAACAAGTTGGAGGAAATATGTTTGAGACACCGTTTCACATCGTGGGCACCATCATCACCGACCCGATCCACCGCCGCGTCGGCGAGCACGAGATGGTCCGGTTCCGCGTGGCCAGCAACTCGCGCCGCCGCACGGCCGAGGGAACATGGGAGCCCGGAAACTCGTTGTTCGTGACAGTTAACTGCTGGGGCAAGGTGGTGGCAGGTG
Organism: Mycolicibacterium elephantis DSM 44368; assembly: GCF_004014805.1. Classification (GTDB taxonomy): domain Bacteria; phylum Actinomycetota; class Actinomycetes; order Mycobacteriales; family Mycobacteriaceae; genus Mycobacterium; species Mycobacterium elephantis. The sequence continues at coordinate 111,664 of NZ_ATDN01000078.1, read as the reverse complement.
TCAGCGCCGCCCTTGTGAAGGGCGATCCGGTGATCGTCGTCGGACACGTCTACACCAGCGAGTACGACGACCGCGACGGCAACCGGCGCTCGTCGGTCGAGGTGCGTGCGACGTCGGTCGGGCCTGATCTGGCGCGCTGCGGCGCGCGGATCGACCGGGCCAAACAGCAGGAAGACCAAGACCAGCGGTCGACGGACCACGACGCGGCGGGTTCGGGCGCCAGCGCGGACGAGCCCACCGACGCGGTCGGCTCCGAGGAGGGGCTGACTCTGTCGGCTTAGTCAGCTCAGGCCACGCCTAGGATGGGGCCCGAGCGAACCGCGCAGATAGCGCAGATAGCGAAAGACTCAGGAGGCAAGACCACGGCATGGCCGAATTCATCTATTCGATGCGGAAGGTCCGCAAGGCGCACGGCGACAAGGTCATCCTTGACGACGTCAGCCTGAACTTCCTTCCCGGCGCGAAAATCGGCGTCGTCGGCCCGAACGGGGCCGGGAAGTCGAGCGTCTTGCGGATCATGGCCGGGCTGGACACCCCCAACAACGGCGACGCATTCCTGCAGCCGGGCGCCACTGTCGGCATCCTGCAGCAGGAACCGCCGCTGAACGAGGAGAAGACGGTTCGGGAGAACGTCGAAGAGGGCGTGGCAATCAAGAAGAAGCTCAACCGCTACAACGAGGTGGCTGAGCTGATGGCCACCGACTACTCCGACGAGCTCATGGACGAGATGGGCCGGCTGCAGGAGGAACTCGACGCAGCCGACGCATGGGACATCGACTCCCAGCTCGAGCAGGCGATGGACGCGCTTCGCTGCCCGCCGCCCGACGAGCCCGTCACCCATCTCTCCGGTGGTGAGCGGCGCCGGGTGGCGTTGTGCAAGCTGCTGCTGTCCAAACCCGACCTGCTGCTTCTCGACGAACCCACCAACCACCTGGACGCCGAGAGCGTGCAGTGGCTCGAACAGCACCTCGCCGAGTACAAGGGCGCGATCCTGGCGGTCACCCACGACCGGTACTTCCTGGACAACGTCGCCGAGTGGATCCTCGAACTCGACCGCGGCCGCGCCTACCCGTATGAGGGCAACTACTCGACGTACCTGGAGAAGAAGGCCGAGCGCATCGCGGTGCAGGGGCGCAAGGACGCCAAGCTGCAGAAGCGGCTCAAGGAAGAGCTGGCGTGGGTGCGTTCGGGCGCCAAGGCCCGTCAGGCCAAGGGCAAGGCCCGCCTGCAGCGGTACGAGGAGATGGCCGCGGAGGCCGAGAAGTCACGCAAGCTCGACTTCGAGGAGATCCAGATCCCGGTCGGGCCGCGGCTCGGCAACGTGGTGGTCGAGGTCGAGCATCTCGACAAGGGCTTCGACGGCCGCCCGCTGATCAAGGACCTGTCGTTCACGCTGCCGCGTAACGGCATCGTCGGCGTGATCGGGCCCAACGGCGTCGGCAAGACCACGCTGTTCAAGACCATCGTCGGACTCGAGCAGCCCGACAGCGGCACGGTCAGGATCGGCGAAACGGTCAAGCTCAGCTACGTCGACCAGAGCAGGTCGCGGATCGACCCGAACAAGACGGTGTGGGAGGTCGTATCCGACGGGCTGGACTACATCGAGGTCGGGCAGAACGAAATCCCGTCGCGGGCCTACGTATCGGCGTTCGGGTTCAAGGGGCCCGATCAGCAGAAGCCGGCCGGTGTGCTGTCCGGCGGTGAGCGCAACCGGCTCAACCTTGCGCTCACCCTCAAAGAGGGCGGCAACCTGATCCTGCTCGACGAGCCGACCAACGACCTCGACGTGGAAACGCTGTCGTCCCTGGAGAACGCGCTCGAGAACTTCCCCGGCTGCGCGGTGGTGATCTCCCACGACCGCTGGTTCCTGGACCGCACCTGCACGCACATCCTGGCGTGGGAAGGCGACGAGGACAACGAGGCCAAATGGTTCTGGTTCGAAGGCAACTTCGCCGCCTACGAAGAGAACAAGGTGGAGCGACTCGGCGCTGAAGCGGCCCGACCGCACCGGGTGACGCACCGGCGACTGACCCGCGACTGATCCGGCAAACCTCGCGGTCGGATCGGGCTAGCGAGGGCTGCGCGGGACGATAGTGTCGCACCTGCGGACCACGAAGTCGTGTCGTCGAAGGCAGGAGCACATATGTCGCTGAAGCCGAGATCCGGTGATGCGGGGCCGTCGCCGTCGCCGGCGCCCAGTCAGCAGGCCGCCGCAGGATTGGCCAACGCCTATGTCGCGACCTATCGCGGTCCGCATGCCGACGCGCCGGAGTCCGTCAGCATCACGGAGCCGGTGAACGTCGCGGACCACAAACTCGTGACACCCGAGCTGCTGGCCGCCCATCACCGCCTCGGCCGTCAGCGGCCGGTCGGGAGCACCCGGGTGGCGGTGTACAGCAGCGATGACGCCGGCGGGTTCGGCCCTGCGCTGCAGATCGTCACCGACGACACCGCGATGGTGATGGATTCGGTGACCGTGTTGCTGCACCGGTTCGGCGTGCCCTACACCGCGGTGATGAACCCGGTTTTCCTGGCCGACCGCACCCCGGCCGGTGACCTGCTCGAGTTGCGCCCCGCCGCCGAGGCCGGTGACATGCGCGACGGCGTCTCGGAGGTGTGGATCCACATCCAACTGGCACCGACCGCGGACGACAAGGCGGTGGCGGCCATGGCGCAGGCGCTGCCGGCGGTGCTCGATGATGCGCGGCAAGTCGAGCTGGATGCTGACGCGCTTGCTGCCACGCTCACCGACCTTGCCCGCCAAGTCGAGACCGACGCCGCCCGATTTGCCGGCTCGGACCGCGAAGACGTTGCCGCGCTGTTGCGTTGGCTGGGAGACGGATACTTCGTGCTGCTGGGTTACCAGCGGTGCCCGGTGCACGACGGGCAGACGTCGGTCGACCCGTCGAGTCGTCTCGGCGTGCTGCGCTCGCGCCGTGACGTACTTCCCGCACTGACCAAACCCGGCGAATTGCTGGTGCTCGCCCAGGCCACCATTCCGAGCTACCTGCGTTTCGGCGCCTACCCCTACATCGTGGTGGTCCGCGAGCAATCGGGTCAAACCGCGATCGAGCACCGCTTCGTCGGGTTGTTCAGTGTGGCGGCGATGAACGCCAACGTGCTCGAGATCCCACTGATCTCCCGTCGCGTCCGAGATGCGTTGGCGCTGGCGCACCGCGATCCCAACCATCCGGGCCATCTGCTCCTCGACATCATCCAGACCATCCCCCGCTCAGAGCTTTTCGCGCTGTCGGCGCAGGATTTGCTGGACATGGTCAAGGAAGTCGTCGACCTGGGCTCGCGGCGACGCACCCTGCTGTTCATGCGCGTCGATTCACTCGCCCACTTCGTGTCGTGTCTGGTGTACCTGCCGCGTGATCGCTACACCACCGCGGTCCGACTGGAAATGCAGGACATCCTGGTCCGCGAACTCGGCGGCGTCAGCATCGAATACACCGCCCGGGTCAGTGAATCACCGTGGGCGCTGGTGCATTTCACGGTGCGCATGCCCGACAACACGCAGCCGCAGGACATCGACACCTCGACCGACAACAAGAACCGGATCCAGGGCCTGCTCACCGAGGCGGCCAGAACCTGGGGGGACCGGCTGATCGGCGCGGTCAAGACCGGTTCGATCGACCATGTCAGCGCCGAGCACTACGCCACCGCGTTCACCGACTTCTACAAAGAGGCCGTCGATCCGCCCGACGCGATCGACGACATCTCGATCATCGAAGACCTGGAACGCAATTCGATCAAACCGGTGCTGATCGACCTGTCGGAGGACGGTGCCGCCCAGCTCACCCTGTACCTCGGCGGCCGGTCGGCATCGCTGAGCGACCTGCTGCCGATACTTCAGTCGATGGGCGTCGTCGTCCTCGAGGAGCGGCCCTTCACGGTGGAGCGCCCCGACGGCCTACAGGTCTGGATCTACCAGTTCAAGATCGTCCCGCACATGTCGATCTCGATGCCCGCGCCCGGCCCGGCCCGGGACACCATCGCGGAACGGTTCGCCGATGCCGTCACCGCGATCTGGCACGGCCGCGTCGAGGTCGACCGGTTCAACGAACTGGTGCTTCGCGCAGGCCTCACATGGCAGCAGGTGGCGGTGCTGCGCAGCTACGCGAAATACCTGCGCCAGGCGGGATTCCTCTACAGCCAGGCGCATATCGAGTCGGTGCTCAACGACAACGCGGGCACCGCGCGTTCGCTCATCGAACTGTTCGAGGCGCTGTTCTCGCCGGCCGACGAATCCGACGATGGCGCATCGAGACGGCGTATCGCGCAGGCCGCCGCCGCTGCGGTCGCCGCCGATATCGATGCGCTGGTGAGCCTGGACACCGACCGGGTGCTGCGCGCGTTCGCGTCGTTGATCCAGGCCACGCTGCGCACCAACTACTTCGTCTCACGGCCCGACTCCGCACGTGGGCACGACGTGCTGTCGTTCAAGCTGGATGCCGGTCTGATCGACGAACTGCCGCTGCCGCGGCCGAAGTTCGAGATCTTCGTGTACTCGCCACGGGTGGAAGGCGTGCACCTGAGGTTCGGGCACGTCGCGCGTGGTGGGCTGCGCTGGTCGGACCGTCGTGAGGACTTCCGCACCGAAATCCTCGGGCTGGTCAAGGCGCAGGCGGTGAAGAACGCAGTCATCGTCCCGGTGGGCGCCAAGGGCGGCTTCGTCGTCAAGCGACCGCCGTTGGCCACCGGCGACGAGGCGGCCGACCGCGAAGCCCAGCGCAACGAGGGCATCGCCTGCTACAAGCTGTTCATCTCGGGTCTGCTCGACGTCACCGACAACGTCGATAAGAGCACCGGCGCTATCGTGCCCCCGCCCGACGTGGTCCGGCGCGACGGCGACGACGCGTACCTGGTGGTCGCGGCCGACAAGGGGACCGCGACATTTTCCGACATCGCCAACGAAGCGGCCAACTCGTACGGGTTCTGGCTCGGCGATGCGTTCGCCTCCGGCGGATCGGTCGGATACGACCACAAGGCGATGGGCATCACCGCACGGGGCGCGTGGGAAAGCGTCAAGCGGCACTTCCGCGAAATGGGCGTGGACACCCAGGCCGAGGACTTCACCGTTGTCGGGATCGGCGACATGAGCGGGGACGTGTTCGGCAACGGGATGTTGCTGTCCAAGCACATTCGCCTGCTCGCCGCGTTCGACCATCGGCACATCTTCATCGACCCCAACCCCGACGCCGCCAGTTCCTGGGAGGAGCGCAAGCGCCTGTTCGACCGTCCGCGGTCCAGCTGGGCGGATTACGACACCTCGTTGATCAGCGAGGGCGGCGGCGTGTACAGCCGCGAGCAGAAGTCCATCGCGATCAGCCCGCAGGCGCGCGCCGCTCTCGGTATCGATGACGGCGTCGAGGAACTCACCCCGCCCAACCTCATCAAGGCGATCCTCAAAGCGCCCGCCGACCTGTTGTTCAACGGGGGGATCGGCACCTACATCAAGGCCGAGACCGAGTCGGACTCCGACGTCGGCGACCGCGCCAACGATCCAGTGCGCGTGAACGGAAACCAGGTGCGCGCCAAGGTTATCGGCGAGGGTGGCAACCTCGGGGTGACGCCGCTGGGCCGCATCGAGTTCGACCTCGCGGGCGGCAGGATCAACACCGACGCGCTGGACAACTCCGCCGGCGTGGACTGTTCCGACCACGAGGTGAACATCAAGATCCTGATCGATTCACTGGTCAGCGCCGGCAAGGTCAAGCCGGAGGGCCGCGCCGACCTCCTGTTGTCGATGACCGACGAAGTCGGCCGAATGGTGCTCGAGGACAACAAAGACCAGAACGATCTGATGGGCACCAGCCGGGCCAACGCGGCAAGCCTGCTGTCGGTGCACGCCCGCATGATCAAGGACTTCGTCGTCGAGCGCGGTCTGAACCGGGAACTGGAGGCGTTGCCGTCGGAGAAGGAGATCCACCGACGCGCCGAAGCCGGTCTCGGGCTGACGTCGCCGGAACTCGCGACGCTGATGGCACACGTCAAGCTGGCGCTCAAGGACGACGTGCTCGCCAGTGACCTGCCCGATCAGGAGGCATTCGCCTCGCGGCTGCCCTGGTACTTCCCGGAGAAGCTTCGAGAGAAGTTCAGCGAGGAGATCCGCACGCATCAGCTGCGCCGCGAAATGGTCACCACCATGCTCGTCAACGACGTCGTCGACGTCAGCGGCATCACCTACGTGTTCCGGATCACCGAGGACGTCGGTGTCGGAACGGTCGATGCCGTCCGCACCTATGCCGCTGCCAACGCCATCTTCGGAATCAGCAAGAGGTGGAGGTCGATCCGCGCGCTCGCCGACGACGGGGTGTCGGTCGCGGTCACCGACCGGATGACACTGGACCTGCGCAGGCTCGTCGACCGGGCCGGCCGGTGGTTGCTGAACTACCGGCCTCAGCCGTTGGCGGTCGGCGCGGAGACGCACCGGTTCGCCGCGAAAGTCGAAGCGCTGACCCCGCGAATGTCGGAATGGTTGCGTGGCGACGACAAGGCCATTGTCAACAAGAACGCCGGCGAGCTGACATCGGCGGGCGTGCCCGAGGACATGGCCTACCTCGCCGCCGCGGGCCTGTACCAGTACAGCCTGCTCGACGTCATCGACATCGCCGACATCATCGACCGGGAGCCGGCCGAGGTGGCCGAGACCTACTTCGCGCTGATGGACCGCCTCGGCACCGACGGCCTGCTGACCGCGGTGTCGCGGCTGCCGCGCGACGACCGTTGGCATTCGTTGGCCCGGTTGGCGATTCGCGACGACGTCTACGGATCGTTGCGTGCACTATGCTTCGACGTGCTCGCGGTCGGCGAGCCCGATGAGAGCGGCGAGGAAAAGATCGCGGAGTGGGAGATGACGAACAGTTCCCGGGTGGCCCGCGCGCGCCGCACCCTTGCCGAGATCTATGAAAGCGGTCAACACGACCTTGCGACCCTGTCGGTGGCGGCACGTCAGATTCGCAGCATGACACGAACGAGCGGAACGGGGACCTCTGGGTGAACGGCTTTGTGGCGCCGGTGCATGTCCGGTGGTCGGACATCGACATGTATCAACACATCAACCACGCCACCATGGTGACCATCCTCGAAGAGGCCCGTATCCCGTTCCTGCGTGAGCCGTTCGGACCCGAGATCGAAACCGTCGGGCTGCTGATCGCAGAAGTGAACATCGCTTACAAAGCCCAGCTGCGGCTGGTGGATTCGCCGCTTCAGGTGACCATGTGGTCGAAGCGGGTGCGCGCCGTGGACTTCACCATCGGCTACGAGGTGCGACCGGTCAACGCCCCTGCCGACTCGAAGCCGGCGGTGATCGCCGACACCCAGCTGGCCGCCGTGCACATCAAAGAGCAGCGACTGCAACGCCTTTCGCCCGCCCAGCGGGAGTATTTGCGGCGTTGGTCCCGATGACCGCAGCCGAACGCGGGATCTGGCTCGACGGCACGACACATCGCGACGACCTCGCCACCTTCACCGAACGCGTCCTGCGACTCGATCAGGCCGCGGTGATCCGGCTTCGGCAGCGCTCGGATGAACGGCTGCTCGCCTGGGCCGCCACAGGATTCGATGTGCTGGCCGGCCGCGTGGTCGGCGGACGGGTCAAGCCTGCCGACCTGGCTGTTGCGGCAGATGCGCTGGCAGCAGGCCTCGCCGCGATGACGCCCGACGGTCACGTCGAACCCGGCTTCGCGATGGACTCCGCTTGGCGCGGCGCACTGCCCCCGGAGACCGGCTTCGTGCACCTCGACGACGTCCCTGCCCGCGTCGTGCAGGAGTTGGCCGAGCGGGGCGGCGCGCTGGCCAAACAACACTCCGGCGCCCACGGACCTCCTGTATCGCTGCTGGATCAGGATGTCATGGCGGTCAGCTCGGGCGACGAGACCGTGGACATTCCGATGCGCTGTGTATTCGCGTTGACCGCAATGGGTTTCGTGCCGACGACCGTCACGGATGAGGAGATCGTCCGGGTGCGGGTGCATCCGACGTGGCTGCGCATCGATGCGCGTTTCGGTTCGGTGTACCGGCGCCGAGGGGCCCCCGCCGTGGTGCTGTCTTGACGCGCGAGAGGGACTAGGCCAGCCAGGCGGCGGCGTCAGGCGGTAGGTTGCCTTCGACCAGTGGGGCACTGGCGTGCACCACCTCGCCCTCAGGCAGCGCCACCGCCGCGGAACCCGCGTTGAGCACGCAAACCAGGCCGCCGTCGCGCCGGAACACCAGACAATCGTCGGGAGAGTCGAGCCACTCGACCGAACGGCCATCGAATTCGGGACGGTTGCGCCGCAGGTCGATGGCGCGACGATAGAACGACAGCGTGGAATTCGGGTCGCCAACCTGCTTTTCGACGGTCAGCGCGGCCCACTCGGACGGGATCGGCAGCCACGTCTGGGGATTGGTGGAAAACCCGAACGGGGGAGCGTCGCCGTCCCACGGGATCGGCACCCGGCACGCGTCGCGTCCGCGCAGGGTGTGGCCCGACCGCTCCCAGATCGGGTCACGAAGCGCCTCGTCGGGCAGGTCGACGTTCGGCAGGCCGAGTTCTTCGCCGTTGTAGACGAACACCGCGCCCGGCAGCGCCAGCATCACCAGCGTCATCGCCAGCGCCCGGGACAGCCCGCGCTGCCCGCCGCCGTAGCGCGTCGGGGCGCGGTCGACGTCGTGATTCGACAGGGTCCAGGTGGGTGTGGCGTCGACCAGATCCGCAGCGGCCATGGCGTTCTCGATGGCCGCCCGGACCTCGGCCGCGTCGAAGCGGGTTCGCACCAGCCGGAAGTTGAACCCCAGGTGCAGTTCGTCCGGGCGCACATAGCGGGAGAACTGTTCGTTGTCATAGACCCACACCTCGCCGATCGCGACGGCATGGGCGTAATCGTCGAACACCCGGCGGATCTGGCGGTGGATCTCGTGCACGCCGTCGTTGTTGAACCGTGGGTCGTCGTCCATGTCGGACAACACCATCTCTGCCTTGGCCACCTTCATGTCCGGCAGCCCCGGCGGTTTGGCCATGCCGTGGGCGACGTCGATGCGGAACCCGTCCACGCCTCGCTCCAGCCAGAACCGCAGCGTCTTCTCGAGGTCCTCGAACACCTCCGGGTTGTCCCAGTTGAGGTCGGGCTGTTCGGCGTCGAACAGGTGCAGGTACCACTGGCCCGGCCGGCCGTCGGGCTCGACGACGCGGGTCCACGCGGGGCCGCCGAAGATCGACAGCCAGTTGTTCGGCGGCCGGCCGCCGTCGCGGCCGGTGCCGTCGCGAAAGATGTATCGCTCACGTTCGACGCTGCCCGGCCCGGCGCGCAACGCCGCCTGGAACCACGGATGGTGCGAGCTGGTGTGGTTCGGGACCAGGTCCATGGTGATCTTGATGCCGCGCCCGTGCGCGGCCTCGATCAGCCGGTCCAGCGCGGCGAGGCCACCGAACAGCGAATCCACGTCGCGCGCGTCGGCCACGTCGTAGCCGTGGTCGACCATCGGCGACACCATCACCGGGTTCAGCCAGATCGCATCGACGCCGAGTCGCTGCAGGTAGTCCAGCCGGGCCGTGACGCCGTCGAGGTCACCGACGCCGTCGCCGTCGCTGTCGCGAAACGAACGGGGGTACACCTGGTAGAAGACGGCCTGGGACCACCACGGTGCGGGCATCAGAACGGGGAGTTCACCAGCGAGTTCGCCGCCATCTCCAGGTACCCCAGCAGCTGCTTGCGGTGGGCGTCGTCGAGCGTCTCGGCGTCGATCTCCGCGATGGCGGTGTGCATGCAGCGCAGCCAGGCGTCGCGCTCCAGGTAGCCGATGCGGAACGGCACATGGCGCATCCGCAGCCTGGGGTGGCCGCGCCGCTCGGAGTAGGTCTGCGGCCCGCCCCAGTACTGCTCGAGGAACATCCTCAGCCGCTCCTCGGCGCCGTCCAGGTCGCCTTCGGGATAGAGCGGGTACAGGATCTCGTCCTCGCGCACCAGCTGGTAGAACCGCGACACGATCGCGCGGAACGTGTCGTGGCCACCGACCTCGTCGTAGAACGATCGTTGGGGCTGTATCACGCCACCATTGTGTCTTGTCGCCGGATGTGGCTGGTCAGGCGGTCAGTCACCGGTTGTTCGCCGGTCCACCTGCGAACACGGCAAGAAAGACCGTGCGATCGGCCCGAAACCAAGGTTTACTGTGCGTCGGAGGACGTATGGGGCATCGCAAGAAAGGCCCGTCCAGACGAGCGGGCTTGTCCGGGGCCGCGGCATCGCGCGCCCAATCGCGGGCTTTGCACAGCGTCGAAACCCATCCGCCAAGTAGCAGCGACGGCTCTTTCTGGGGTCGGCGCCGAGTCCTTCTGCTGAACTCCACCTATGAACCGTTGACCGCTCTGCCCATGCGGCGGGCGGTCATCATGTTGATGTGCGGAAAAGCCGACGTCGTGCACGACGACCCGAACGGGCCGGTCATCCATTCGGCGACCCGCTCGATCGTCGTGCCATCGGTGATCCGGCTGACGGTGTACGTGCGGGTGCCTTACCGGGCCCGCATCCCCATGACCCGAGCGGCGCTGATGCATCGCGACCGGTTTCGCTGCGCCTACTGCGGGGGCAAGGCCGACACCGTCGACCACGTGGTGCCGCGCAGCCGCGGCGGCGACCACTCCTGGGAGAACTGCGTGGCGGCCTGCTCGACGTGCAATCACCGCAAGGCCGACCGGTTGCTCGTCGAGCTGGGCTGGACGCTGCGTTCGGTCCCGGTGCCGCCGAAGGGACAGCACTGGCGGCTGCTGTCGACGGTGAAGGAACTCGACCCGTCATGGGTGCGATACCTAGGCGAAGGCGCGGCGTGACCGCGGCTGGTATACGGTTTGCGACGTGAGCAGCACACTTTCACACGCGCTAGTGATCCTGGTGCCGTTGGGACTGACCGCCATACTGGCCGCGCTCATCTGGCGTGGCAAAGGGCCGCACCCGGCGCCCTACCAGTTGTCCGAGAAGTGGACGCACGAACCGATCCTGTGGGCGTCCGAGGAACCTGCCGAGCATGGCCACGGTCATGCTGCGCACCCATTCACCGTAGGAGGCGGCGCCAGTGGCAAGTGGTGAAGTCACGACCGTTGCGCAGGACAAGCTGCCGGTCGGCTGGGTCGTCACGGCCAGCGGGCGGATCTCCGGGGTCAAAGAACCCGACGAGCCGCCGCTGACCTATCCGTTCCCGGTCAAGGACCTGGTCTTTCTCGACGACGCGCTCAAGTACGGCTCCCGCAGGGCCAAGGCACGGTTCGCCGTCTACATCGGCGACCTCGGTGCCGACACCGCCGCCGGTGCCCGCGAGATCCTGGCCAAGGTGCCCACGCCCAACAACGCGGTGCTGCTCGCCGTCTCGCCGAACCAGCGTGCGATCGAGGTGGTCTACGGCAACGACGTCAAGGGCCGCGGCATCGAGGAGTCCGCGCCTCTGGGGATCTCGACCGCCGCGGAGGCGTTCAAGGACGGCAAGCTCATGGAGGGCCTGATCAAGGCCGTCGAGGTGATGAGCGCGGGCGTCTCGCCGCGCTGACGCTCTCCTCTGGCCTCTGGGTGGCGTGCGAGCGTGCGTGTCTGCGGTCGACACGCCGTCAACTGTCGCGAGTTTGTGCACGTTCGCGGCTGAGCGCGGCGCGGATCTCGACATAGCGCGCCAGGAACGCGCGCTCGTCGAGGCGCTTGCGGCGCATCCAGATGGTGACTTCCTCGTTGCACTTGCTGGTGTTGCACGACGCGCAGGCCGGCACCACGTTGTCGACGGTATAGCGCCCGCCGCGCGAGATCGCCATGACGCAGTCACGCTGTAGCGGGCCGTCGGTCGCGCCGCAATAGGCGCAGCCGCTCCATGCGAGCTTGATCGCTGCCCACTGTTCGGCCGTGAGGTCGTTGTCGACCGCGTTCAGCCGGCGTTTGCGCTTGCGGGCAGCCCGAGCCCGGCGACTTCGATTGACCGCCACCTCGACAGGATGCCGCGCGAGCGTGCGCAAGCTCGCCTGAAACGACGGCGTGTCGCCCGCAGACACGCACGCTCGCGGGCGTGTTGGCGGGCCCCTACCCGGCGGCGTCGAATTTGCGGGCCCGCAGGGCGCGCTCCACGCCCGCGCGGCCCTCGAGCACGAGACGGCGCAGCGGAGGCGGCACGTCGGGGTCGGCCAGGAACCGGTCGGCCGCGTCGAGGCCCTCCTGGCTGACGTCCCAGGACGGGTACAGCCCGACGACGACGGTCTGCGCGACCTCGCTGGAGCGTCGCCGCCACACCCCGGAGATCGCGCCGAAGTACTTGTCCCGGAACGGCTTCAACAGCTCCTGCTGACCCGGTCGGACCAATCCGCCGATGATCGACCGCGCGGTGATGTTGGGCAGCGTGTCGTCCTCGATCACCTGCTCCCAGGCCGCTTCCTTGACGGCCAGCTGCGGACGCGCCGCCGCCGCGGCCAGTGCGTGCCGTTGTCCGGCCGCGGTGGGGTCCCGTTTCGCCTCGGCGTCGATGAACGGTGTCGGCATGCCGTCGGTGTCCACAGCGCCGGCGGCGGCCAGCGCGGTGACGATGCGCCAGCGCAGGTCGGTGTCGACGTCGAGGCCGGGCAGACCCTTGACGGCGGGATCGTTGTCCAGCAGCTCCGACAGCACCTCGACGTGACGCGGGCTCAGCACCGACCCGCACAGCGCGTTGACGTAGGCCAACTGGTGGTCGGAGCCCGGCGCCGCCTCGCGGGCCAACTCCAGCAGCCGGTCCGCGAACTCGGGCCAACCCTGTCCATTTGCCCAGTCCGGGTCCGCGTAGGAGTTCAGCGCCGTCTGGGCCTGCAGCAGCAGCCGTTGCGCCACACCGACTTCGGTCTCGGCCTGCACTCCACCGCGGACCAGCGCCACGAAGTCGCGGGCGGTCAGCTCCGCGTCCCGCGTCATCTCCCAGGCCGCCGACCAGGCCAGCGTGCGGGGCAGCGGTTCGGCGATGTCGGCGATGCGGGTGAGCACGGTCTGCAACGACTCGGGGTCCAGGCGCAACGAGCAGTACGTCAGATCGTCGTCGTTGACCAGGATGAACTTGCCACGCGAAATACCCTGCAGCGCAGGAACTTCGGTGATCGACCCTTCGACGTCGAGTTCCTTGCGGTGCACGCGCACCAGCTTGCCGGAGCCGTCGTCGTCGTACACCCCGACCGCCAGGCGGTGCACCCGTGTCTCACCCGCACCCGGCTGTGCACCGCTCTGGGTGATCGCGAAACGGGTGAACCGGCCGTCGGCGTCCAGGTCGAAGTCCGGCCGCAGCGTGTTCAGACCCGTGGTCTTGAGCCACTGCTGTCCCCAACCGGACAGGTCGCGGCCCGACGCCTTCTCCAGCGCACCGAGCAGGTCGGAGAACGTCGCGTTGCCGAAGGCGTGGTCGCGGAAGTAATTCCGCAGCCCGGCCAGGAACTGTTCCAGCCCGACGTAGGCGACGAGCTGCTTGAGCACGCTGGCGCCCTTGGCATAGGTGATGCCGTCGAAGTTGACCTCGACCGCGGCCAGGTCGGGGATGTCGGCGGCGACCGGGTGGGTCGAGGGCAGCTGGTCCTGGCGGTATGCCCACGACTTCTCGGCGTTCGCGAAGGTGGTCCACGCCTCGGTGTACTCGGTGGCCTCGGCCTGGCAGAGCACCGACGCGAAGGTGGCGAAGGACTCGTTGAGCCACAGGTCATCCCACCATTTCATGGTGACCAGGTCGCCGAACCACATGTGCGCCATCTCGTGCAGAAGGGTTTCTGCGCGACGTTCATACGATGCCCGGGTCACCTTGCTGCGAAAGACGTAGTCCTCCAGGAAGGTCACGGCGCCGGCGTTCTCCATCGCTCCGGCGTTGAACTCCGGGACGAACAGCTGGTCGTACTTGCCGAACGCGTAGGGGATGCCGAAATTGTTGTGGTAGAAGGAGAACCCCTGCTTGGTCTCGGTGAAGAGCCGTTCGGCGTCCATGAACTCGGCAAGCGATCTGCGGCAGAGCAGACCGAGCGGGATGTCGCCGTGCTCGTCGGAATAGGTGTCGTCCCAGCGGGCATACGGTCCGGCGATCAGCGCGACGAGGTAGGTGCTGAGTCGAGGAGTCGCAGTGAAGCGGTGCCGCTTGGCTTTTCCGTCGTCCTCGACGCTCAGGGTGGCGCCGTTGGACACCACCTCCCAGTGCGCCGGCGCCGTCACGGAGATGTCGAACACGGCCTTGAGGTCGGGCTGGTCGAAACACGCGAACATGCGCTTGGCGTCCGCGGTTTCGAACTGTGAATAGAGGTACACCTCGCCGTCGACGGGGTCGACGAAGCGGTGCAGGCCCTCGCCGGTGTTGGAGTAGCGGCAGTCGGCCTCGACGACGAGCACGTTGCGCTTGGCCAGTCCGACGAGCGGGATGCCGGTGGATTCGTCGTATCCGCTCACGTCGATGGGACGGTCGTTGAGGACGGCGCTGTGGACGGTGTCGGCCGCGATGTCGATGTAGGTGTCCGCGCCGGGCAGCGCGTCGAACTCGACGGTGGTGGTGGAGCGGAACGTGCGCTCGCCCGGCTGGCCGCCGCCGTCGGTGACGTCGATGTCGATGCGGTAGCTGTCGACGGTGACGAGCGCGGCGCGCTCAACGGCTTGGTCGCGGGTCAGGTTCGGTAATGCCACGGCTCCAACTTAGTGGTCGCGGCCCGTCGACCCGCAGTCCTAGAGGCCCGGGATCGCCCGCGCCGCCGGCAGCCAGTCCAGCACCGTGCCGTTGCCGACCGACGCCAGCATCTGCGGGCAGTACGACGAGATCGCGATGCCGGTGAAGAACGCCGCGATGTCCGGCGGGATGCCGCTGTCGGTCACCTGCGTGTACACCTTCGCGATGTTCTTGCCGGGTTCGACGAGCATCGGGCACACCGACTCGCCGAGGGCGACCATGTCCACCGGGTTGTCGATCGTCATACCCGCGCCGCGCAGCGCGGCCAGGAACGACTCATCGGCGGGGTCGGCTTGAGCCGGCGCGGCGAGTGCCGTCGCAGCCGCGGCGAGACCGGCTCCCACTGCTACGACGCGTAATCGAAGATCAAGGTGTGTGTTCACTTTGGTAACGATCGACCACTTTGGTCACAGGAGTACCACGATTGGGTCACCGTTCGCACACTTAGGCGTTTCTTATTTCGCTGATCTCGGCGGCAACGCTATGCGGCGCCCTCTCCGAGGGGGGAACACATCGCACGACGGCACGGTTGTCAGGATGGGACCCTGCTCATCTCGCGCCCGGAAGGATTCGTTATGGCCGAAAAGTCCGTCGCCGGTTTCTGGTTCGATCCCCTCTGCCCCTGGTGCTGGATCACCTCGCGGTGGATTCTGGAGGTCGAGAAGGTCCGCGACGTTGAGGTGAACTTCCGCGTCATGAGCTTGGCGATACTCAACGAAGGCCGCGATGTGCCCGACGAGTACCGCGAGGCGATGAAGAAGGCGTGGGGACCGGTGCGGGTCGCCATCGCCGCCGAGCAGGCCAAGGGCCGCGAGATTCTGGGACCGCTGTACACCGCGATGGGCACCCGCATCCACAACCAGGACAACAAGGACTTCGATGCGGTGATCAAGGAGTCGCTGGCCGAGGTGGGTCTGCCTGCCGAACTGGCCGAAGCCGCCGACACGGACAAGTACGACGAGGCGCTGCGCAAGAGCCACCACGAGGGCATGGACGCCGTCGGCGATGACGTCGGCACCCCCACCATCCACGTCAACGGGGTCGCGTTCTTCGGCCCGGTGCTGTCGAAGATCCCGCGCGGCGAGGAAGCCGGCAAGCTGTGGGACGCCTCGGTGACGTTCGCGTCGTATCCGCACTTCTGGGAACTCAAGCGCACCCGTACCGAGCCGCCGACCTTCGACTGATCGCGGGCTCCGGCGCTTCGCGAGACGTACACCAGGGTCGTTGAGACGCCCAAGATCACGACCCTCATGTCGATTTCGCGAACGCCGAAGTAGGGTGACCGCCATGCGCGTCTACCTGGGAGCCGACCATGCCGGCTTCGAACTCAAGCAGGCCATCATCGAGCACCTGCGCAACAACGGGCACGAGCCGGTCGACTGCGGCGCGTTCGTCAACGACCCCGACGACGACTATCCGGCGTTCTGCATCGCGGCCGCCGAGAAGACGGTCGCCGACCCAGGCAGCCTCGGCATCGTGCTCGGCGGGTCGGGCAACGGCGAGCAGATCGCGGCGAACAAGGTGCCGGGCGCGCGGTGCGCACTGGGCTGGAGCGTGGAGACCGCCGAGTTGGCGCGTCAGCACAACAACGCGCAGCTGATCGGCATCGGCGGGCGCATGCACACGGTCGAAGAAGCGTTGGCCATCGTCGACGCGTTCATCAACACGCCGTGGTCGAATGCCGAACGGCACCAACGCCGTATCGACATCCTCTCCGAATACGAGCGCACCCACGTCGCGCCGCCCGTGCCCGGCGCCTAGGAATGCCAGAAGGTCATACCCTGCACCGGCTGGCCCGGCTGCATCAGCGCCGGTTCGCCCGCGCGCCGGTGCTGGTGTCCAGTCCGCAGGGCAGGTTCGCCGACGGCGCCGCCGCGGTCAGCGGCCGGGTGCTGCGGAAGGCCAGCGCGTGGGGCAAGCACCTGTTCCACCACTACGAGGGCGGCCGCGTGGTGCACGTGCACCTCGGCTTGTACGGGACCTTCACCGAGATGCCGCTTCCGATGCCGCTGCCGGTCGGCCAGGTGCGGATGCGGATGATCGGCGCGGAGTACGGCACCGACCTGCGCGGGCCGACGGTGTGCGAGGTGATCGAAGAGGCCGAGATCGACGACGTGATCGCCCGGCTGGGCCCCGACCCGCTGCGCCGCGACGCCGACGGTTCGCCGGCATGGGAGCGAATCCGTAAGTCGCGCAGGGCGATCGGTTCGCTGTTGATGGACCAGACGGTGATCGCGGGCGTGGGCAACGTGTACCGCAACGAGCTGCTGTACCGCCATCTGATCGACCCCTACCGCCCGGGCACGCAGATCGACGAGTCGGAGTTCAAGGCGATGTGGACCGATCTCGTCGCGTTGATGAAGGTCGGCTTCCGGCGCGGCAAGATCATCGTGATCCGCCCCGAAGACGATCACGGCGCGCCCGCGTACGGTCCCGACCGGCCCCGCACCTACGTCTACCGGCGTGCGGGCGAGCCGTGCCGGATCTGCGGGACCGAGATTCGTACCGCGATGATGGAGGGCCGCAACGTGTTCTGGTGCCCGACCTGCCAGACGTAGGTTCCCCTCCGGCGAGCAGACGCGAAAACCCCCGTATTCGCCCTTATTTGGGGGATTTCACGTCTGCTCGCGGGAAAAACCGGCCCCCGAACTAGAAGCCGCCGAAGTCGCCGAAGTCGCCGCCGAAATCCCAGCCGCCACCGTCGCCGCCGTCGCTGGCGAAGTCACCTTGCCCCTGATCGAAGCCTTGGTCGTAGCCCTGCGCGAAGCCCTGCTCATACCCGGTGCCGTGCATGCCCGAGAACAGCGCGTCGAACAACAGCACCGAGCCGAGGCCCCACGCGCCGGCCACCAGGGCCGGCTTCCACCACGGTTCGGAGTACCAGCCGGCGGGCACGGGACGGCCGGCGACCTGACCGCCGGGGTAGTAGTTCGGGGTGCGCTCCGAGGGCGTCGGCGACGCCTCGATCTCGCGGCCCTGGAAGTTGACGCGACGGGTTTCGGTCACGACGCCCGCCGAGCGTTGCCCCGCCAGCGTCTCCAACTCCGGTCCCGGGTCCATGCCCATCGCGATGCGCGCGGCGCGCACGTAGTACATGCCTTCCAGCGCGCTCTCCTTGGCGAGCGCGGCCTGCCGCACGGTGGTGGCCTGTTCGATCTGCGAGCCGGCGGCGGTGTATCGCTCCGAGGCGTCGGCCAGCGCCTGCTTGGACGCCTCAACGGTGCCGGTGAGGCTGATGACCTGGCCGCCGAGGCGTTCGATGACCCGACGCGCGTCGGCCTTGGCGTCCTCCAGCGCGGTCGCGTTGCGCCTGTCCGAGGCCTTCATCGCCGCGTACACCAGCACGCCGAACGCGACGATGACGAGCACGACCAGCACCAGCAGCACGCCGTTCATGGCATTCACCCTACCGACGGAAGGGGCCGGTCGACCGGCCCGAATCGCGCTCTCAGCGGAGCGCGCCCGGGCCGGGTTTGGAGCGGGCGACGGGAATCGAACCCGCGTCGCTAGTTTGGAAGACTAGGGCTCTACCATTGAGCTACGCCCGCATGTGCAGCACAAGACTGTACCGGCGGCACCGGAATCAAATCCAATTAAAGGCATCGCGTGTCCAGCCCGTAGTATCTCGCGTGGTCGTTCTGTGTTTTCAGAGGACGGCCGATGGGCGCGGGGTGTAGCGCAGCTTGGTAGCGCATCCGCTTTGGGAGCGGAAGGTCGCAGGTTCAAATCCTGTCACCCCGACTGCAACGTGAACCGGACCAAACTTGAAGGAGCAGGAAAGTGAAGAGCACCGTCGAGAAGTTGAGCCCGACGCGGGTTCGCATCAACGTGGAGGTGCCCTTCACCGAGCTCGAGCCGGAGTTCGACCGCGCGTTCAAGCAGTTGGCCAAGCAGGTGCGGCTGCCCGGCTTCCGCCCCGGCAAGGCGCCGCGCAAGCTGCTGGAGGCCCGCGTCGGCCGTGAGGCGATGCTGGACCAGGTGGTCAGCGAAGCCCTGCCGGGCCGCTACTCCGAAGCGGTGACGTCATCGGACGTGAGCCCGCTCGGGCAACCCGACATCGAGATCACCAAGAAGGAGTACGGCGAGAACCTGGTGTTCACCGCCGAGGTGGACGTGCGGCCCGACATCGAGCTGCCCGATCTCGACAGCCTGACGATCACCGTGGACCCGATCGAGGTGACCGACGAGGAGGTCGACGCCGAACTGCAGTCGCTGCGCGCGCGCTTCGGCACGCTCAAGGGCGTCGACCGCGCCGCGCAGACCGGCGACTTCGTCTCCATCGATCTGTCCGCTTCGATCGACGGCAAGGAACTGCCCGAGGCCGCGACTGAAGGTCTGTCGCACGAGGTCGGTTCGGGACAGCTGGTCGAGGGTCTCGACGAGGCGATCGTCGGGCTCAAGGAAGGCGAGAGCCGCGTCTTCACCACCAAGCTGGCCGCCGGCGAGCACGCGGGCAAGGAGGCTCAGGTCACCGTCACCGTCAAGTCGGTGAAGGAACGGGAACTGCCCGAGCCCGACGACGAATTCGCGCAACTGGCAAGCGAATTCGACACCATCGACGAGCTGCTCAACAACCTTCGGGAACAGGTGCGGCGCAGCAAGCGCGTCCAGCAGGCCGAGCAGATCCGCGACAAGGTGTTGGAGACCCTGCTCGAGCAGGTCGAGGTGCCGCTGCCGGAGAAGATCGTGCAGGCCCAAATCGACGACACCCTGCACAGCGCGATCCACAGCCTCGACCACGACGAGGCGCGCTTCGCCGAGATGCTCGAGAGCCAGGGCAGCAGCCGCGAGGAGTTCGACGCCGACAACCGCAGCAACGCCGAGAAGGCGATCAAGACCCAGCTGCTGGTGGACACGATCGCCGACAAGCTCGACGTCCAGGTCGGCCAGAACGACCTCACCGAGCGCCTGGTGCTGATGTCTCAGCAGTACGGCATGGAGCCGCAGCAGCTGCTGCAGGCCCTGCAGCAGAACAACCAGCTGCCGGCGATGTTCGCTGACGTGCGTCGTGGCCTGGCCGTGGCCGCCGTCGTGCAACGCGCCACCGTCACCGACACCGAGGGCACCGTCATCGACACCACGGAGTTCTTCGGCCGCCCGGGTGACGGCGCCGAGGACGAGGCCGCGACGGAAGGGGAAGCCCCAGCCGACGAGAAAGCCGACGAGAAAGCCGACGAGAAAGCCGACGAGAAAGCCGACGAGGAACCCGCCGACGCCAAGTGACGCTGTGAGCGAACGCGGCCCCTCTGGGGACTGCGCGACGCCCCTGGTTCGTTAGTGTCGTGGGAACGAGACTTTGACAGAAAGCAGGTACCAGTCGTGACTGACATGCGGTCGAACGGCCACGGGCTCAACCTCGTCGACTCGGTGTATGAGCGGTTGCTGTCCGAGCGGATCATCTTCCTGGGGTCGCAGGTGGACGACGACATCGCGAACAAGCTGTGCGCGCAGATTCTGCTGCTCGCCGCCGAGGACCCCACCACGGACATCCACCTGTACATCAACTCACCCGGTGGCTCGATCAGTGCCGGCATGGCGGTCTACGACACGATGGTGCTGGCGCCGTGCGACATCGCCACCTATGGCATGGGCATGGCCGCGTCGATGGCGCAGTTCCTGCTCGCCGCCGGGACCAAGGGCAAGCGGTACGCGCTGCCGCACGCCCGGATCCTGATGCACCAGCCACTCGGCGGTGTGACGGGCAGCGCCGCGGACATCGCCATCCAGGCCGAGCAGTTCGCGGTCATCAAGAAGGAAATGTTCCGGCTCAACGCCGAGTTCACCGGCCAAACCATCGAACGCATCGAAGCGGACTCCGATCGCGACCGCTGGTTCACCGCACAGGAAGCGCTCGAGTACGGGTTCGTCGACCACATCATCACCCGCGCCAGCATCAACGGAGTGTCGCCATCATGAGCCAGACCGATCCCCGCCTACGCCCGCAGGCCCGCTACATCCTGCCGTCGTTCATCGAGCATTCCAGCTTCGGCGTCAAGGAATCCAACCCGTACAACAAGCTCTTCGAGGAACGCATCATCTTCCTCGGCGTGCAGGTCGACGACGCGTCGGCCAACGACATCATGGCCCAGTTGCTGGTGCTGGAGTCGCTGGATCCCGACCGCGACATCACCATGTACATCAACTCGCCGGGTGGCTCGTTCACGTCGCTGATGGCGATCTACGACACCATGCAGTACGTGCGCGCCGACATTCAGACGGTGTGTCTGGGCCAGGCGGCGTCGGCGGCGGCGGTGCTGCTGGCGGCCGGTACGCCGGGCAAGCGCCTCGCGCTGCCCAACGCCCGTGTGCTGATCCACCAGCCGGCGCTGGCCGGGGTCATCCAGGGCCAGTTCTCCGATCTGGAGATCCAGGCCGCCGAGGTGGAGCGGATGCGCACCCTGATGGAGGCGACGCTGGCCCACCACACCGGCAAGACGCCCGAGCAGATCCGCAAGGACACCGACCGCGACAAGATCCTGACCGCCGAGGGCGCCAAGGAGTACGGGATCATCGACACCGTCCTGGAGTACCGCAAGCTCTCGGCGCAGACCGCCTGAGCCCGGCGCGGATGAATCGCGCCGATTGACGCTGCCGCAAACCCCGCGTATGGCACTCTTTTACGGCAGCCATTCGGGGGGTCAGACGGCAGGGGGGCCGTGATGTTGGCGGGAAAACGACTTGGTGCCGTCGTGGCCGCGTGCGCGACGGGGATGGTGGTCCAGCTGGCGTCGCCGGCGCTGAGCCACGCAGATGAGGTGTGTCCGGAGGGAACGTATTGGGACGTCTACACCAACCAGTGCATTCCGTATTCCGCCGTCGACGTGTACCTGAACCCGACCCCGATCCTGGGCCCGAACCCGGTGGTGGGTCCCGCGGGCCCCGTCGGTGTCGGCGGGGTGGTGGGTCCGGTCGGTCCCGGTCCGG
Organism: Mycolicibacterium elephantis DSM 44368; assembly: GCF_004014805.1. GTDB lineage: Bacteria > Actinomycetota > Actinomycetes > Mycobacteriales > Mycobacteriaceae > Mycobacterium > Mycobacterium elephantis. The sequence goes on along the minus strand of NZ_ATDN01000078.1, from coordinate 90,070 downwards.
CGGGGCCGGGCCCGGTCGGTCCGGGTCGGCGCTGAGCCGAACGCTTGTTGTGTGGGTGACGTAGCTCGCGGTGGAGATTCGCTCGGCGACGGGTACTTTGGTTGCGGACGGCTCCGAAGAGGTAACGGCGGCGACACGCCAGGGACACAGTGCGCGTTCCACACAGTTATCCGGGTGGTCAGACGATATGTTGGCGCGACAGGCAAATACCACGGACGCGATTCGGCATTATCAGTCGCCCCGTACGGGAACAAACGGGTAGCGTCGGGTCCATTCCCCCGGGAAACCCGATACGAACCCCATAAGAGAAGAATCAGTACCGACTGCGAGGAAAGTAGGACCCCACCACCATGGCGCGCATTGGAGACGGCGGTGACCTGCTGAAGTGCTCGTTTTGTGGCAAGAGTCAAAAGCAGGTCAAGAAACTCATTGCGGGCCCAGGGGTCTACATCTGCGACGAGTGCATTGACCTCTGCAACGAGATCATCGAAGAGGAACTCGCCGACGCCGACGACGTAAAACTCGACGAGCTGCCCAAACCGGCCGAGATCCGGGAATTCCTCGAGGGCTATGTCATCGGTCAGGACAACGCCAAGCGCACGCTGGCGGTCGCGGTGTACAACCACTACAAACGGATTCAGGCGGGGGAGAAGACCCGCGATTCGCGTTCCGAGCCGGTCGAGCTGGCCAAGTCCAACATCCTGATGCTCGGGCCGACCGGCTGCGGCAAGACCTATTTGGCGCAGACGTTGGCCAAGATGCTCAACGTGCCGTTCGCGATCGCCGACGCCACCGCGCTGACCGAGGCCGGCTACGTCGGTGAGGACGTCGAGAACATTCTGCTCAAGCTGATCCAGGCCGCCGACTACGACGTCAAGCGGGCCGAGACCGGCATCATCTACATCGACGAGGTCGACAAGATCGCCCGCAAGAGCGAGAACCCGTCGATCACCCGCGACGTCTCCGGCGAGGGTGTGCAGCAGGCGTTGCTGAAGATCCTGGAAGGCACGCAGGCGTCGGTGCCCCCGCAGGGCGGGCGCAAGCATCCGCACCAGGAGTTCATCCAGATCGACACCACCAACGTGCTGTTCATCGTCGCGGGTGCGTTCGCGGGCTTGGAGAAGATCGTCTCCGACCGCGTGGGCAAGCGCGGCCTGGGCTTCGGCGCCGAGGTGCATTCGAAGGCCGAGATCGACACCCAGGACCACTTCGCCGAGGTCATGCCCGAGGACCTGATCAAGTTCGGGCTGATACCGGAGTTCATCGGCCGCCTGCCGGTCGTGGCGTCGGTGACGAACCTGGACAAGGACTCGCTCGTGCAGATCCTGTCCAAGCCCAAGAACGCGCTGGTGAAGCAGTACACGCGCCTGTTCGAGATGGACGGCGTCGAGCTCGAGTTCACCGACGAGGCGCTGGAGGCGATCGCCGATCAGGCCATCCACCGCGGCACGGGTGCCCGTGGTCTGCGCGCCATCATGGAGGAAGTCCTGCTGCCGGTGATGTACGACATCCCCAGCCGCGACGACGTCGCCAAGGTGGTCGTCACCAAGGAGACCGTGCAGGACAACGTGCTGCCGACCATCGTGCCGCGCAAGCCTTCTCGTACCGAACGCCGCGACAAGAGCGCCTAGAGCGGGGCGGCTCCGCTAGCGCACCACCCGGTCCGGCCTGGTGTAGACGTTCATCGAATCACCGCGCAGGAACGCCACCAGCGTCAGACCCGACTGGCTGGCGAGGTCGACGGCCAGCGACGACGGCGCCGACACCGCGGCCAGCACCGGGACACCGGCCATCACCGCCTTCTGCGTCAGTTCGAACGACGCGCGACCGCTGACCAGCAGCACCGTGCCGCCCAGCGGAATCCGGTCCTGCTCCAAGGCCCATCCGATCACCTTGTCGACGGCGTTGTGCCTGCCGATGTCCTCACGCACCGCGAGCGTGGCGCCGTCGGTGTCAAACAGCGCCGCACCATGGAGCCCGCCGGTGCTGGCGAAGACCTTCTGCGCGTCGCGCAGCAGGGCGGGCAGCTTGGTCAGGGTTTCCGCGCTGACGGTCGACGGGTCGTCGCCTGGACAGTGTCGGCTGCTCAACTGCACCGCTTCCAGCGAGGCCTTGCCGCACACGCCACACGACGACGTGGTGTAGAAGTTGCGGGTCACGTCGACGTCGGGCATCGCGACGTCGGGCGCCAACGTGACGTCGAGCACGTTGTAGGTGTTGGCCGCCACGCCCGAACCGTCGGGCGTGGCGCCTTTGCAGTACCGCACGGTCAGCACGTCGTCGCGGTAGCCGATCACCCCTTCGGTGAGCAGAAATCCTTGCGCCAATTCGATATCTGATCCGGGTGTCCGCATGGTGACGGTGACGGGCGTGCCGTTGACCCGGATTTCCAGCGGCTCCTCGACCACCAGCGTGTCCGGCCGGGCGACCGTGTCCGCCGCGGTGATGTGTTGCACCCGGCGCCGGGCGGTGACCCGTCCCATCAGGCATTCTCCGGTCGCAGGTGGCTCGAGGGCATGTGCCCAGCCTAGGACGAAGGTCACGCGCGTCGAACTCGCCGCGGTCGCGACGACGCGGCACAATGGTCGACGTGGATTCTGAAACCGCAACGAAGGCACGAGTTCGCGTGTGGCGTGATCCGCTCTCGGCCGGATTCCGCGCGCATCAGAGCCTGCTGCTGCTCCGGTTGCGCTGGCACGAGCGGCGCGCCGCGGCCACGGCCGACCGGCTCAATTAGCCCACGCGCTGCGACGATCGCCTACCCACGACCGGCGTGCCGGCCCGTCGCTTACTGCCGAGTAACCATTTTCTTAGAAAACGTGGCCGCCTCGGGGTGACGAAAAGCACAGTTTTGTCTCATCCCGCGGCCCCGCACACATGTGAGCTGGGCGTTTGGGCTACTCTGGTCCACGTGTCGTGGGCGGGTCCGGTAAAGGCATACCTAAGGAAAGTGCAATAATCGGTACTGGCAGTGACATAAAAAATTTGGGTGGACGTCTGACAGCGCCGGGTCACGCCGGCGGCGACGCGAACGACGTTCGTCGGTATCGACCCACAAACTAGAGAGGCAGGGGAGTGGGGGCCAACGGCAACGGCGCAAGTGCAGGAAATCGGCAGAAGCTGGAGAAGGTCGTCATCCGGTTCGCCGGCGACTCCGGCGACGGTATGCAGCTCACCGGTGACCGGTTCACCTCCGAGGCCGCGCTGTTCGGTAATGACCTTGCCACGCAACCGAATTACCCTGCCGAGATCCGCGCCCCCCAAGGCACGCTGCCCGGTGTTTCGTCGTTCCAGATCCAGATCGCGGACTACGACATCCTCACCGCGGGCGACCGCCCGGACGTGCTGGTCGCAATGAACCCGGCCGCCCTCAAAGCAAACGTTTCGGACCTGCCCCGCGGCGGGCTGATCATCGCCAACTCCGACGAGTTCACCAAGCGCAACCTGGCCAAGGTCGGCTACGAGTCCAACCCGCTGGAAAGCGATGAGCTGTCCGACTACGTCGTGCAGGCCGTCCCGATGACCACGCTGACACTGGGTGCGGTCGAGCCCATCGGCGCGTCGAAGAAGGACGGGCAGCGCGCCAAGAACATGTTCGCCCTCGGCCTGCTGTCGTGGATGTACGGCCGCGAACTCGACCACAGCGAGGCGTTCATCCGCGAGAAGTTCGCCCGCAAGCCCGACATCGCCGAAGCCAACGTGCTGGCGCTGAAGGCGGGCTGGAACTACGGCGAAACCACCGAGGCGTTCGCCAGCACCTACGAGGTGGCCCCGGCGAAGCTGAAATCCGGTGAGTACCGCCAGATCTCGGGTAACACCGCGCTGGCGTACGGCATCATCACCGCCGGCCAGCTGGCGGGCATCCAGGTGGTGCTGGGCACCTACCCGATCACGCCGGCGTCCGACATCCTGCACGAGCTGTCCAAGCACAAGAACTTCAACGTGCTGACCTTCCAGGCCGAGGACGAGATCGCAGGCATCGGCGCGGCAATCGGCGCGTCCTACGGCGGCGCGCTGGGCGTCACCAGCACGTCGGGCCCGGGGATCTCGCTGAAGTCCGAGGCCATCGGCTTGGCCGTGATGACCGAGCTGCCGCTGATCGTGATCGACGTTCAGCGCGGCGGCCCCTCCACCGGGCTGCCGACCAAGACCGAGCAGGCCGACCTGCTGCAGGCGATGTTCGGGCGCAACGGCGAGTCACCGGTGGCGATCGTCGCGCCGCGCTCGCCCTCCGACTGCTTCGACGTGGCCATCGAGGCCGCGCGCATCGCGGTCACCTATCACACGCCCGTGATGATCCTGTCCGACGGCGCGATCGCCAACGGCTCTGAGCCGTGGCGCATTCCGGACGTCAGCACGTACCCGGCCATCACGCACGCCTTCGCCAAACCCGATGAGCCGTTCCAGCCGTACGCCCGGGATCCGGAGACGCTGGCGCGGCAGTTCGCCGTTCCCGGCACGCCCGGGCTGGAACACCGCATCGGCGGCCTGGAGGCGGCCAACGGTTCGGGCAACATCTCCTACGAGCCGAAGAACCACGACCTGATGGTGCGGCTGCGGCAGGCCAAGGTGGACGGCATCAAGGTGCCCGACATCGAGGTCGACGACCCGACCGGTGACGCCGAGCTGCTGATGCTGGGGTGGGGCAGCAGCTACGGCCCGATCGGTGAGGCGTGTCGACGCGCCCGCCGCCGTGGCGTCAAGGTCGCGCAGGCGCACCTGCGCAACCTCAACCCGCTTCCGGCCAACCTGGGTGAGGTGCTGCGGCGCTATTCCAAGGTCGTGCTGCCGGAGATGAACCTCGGCCAGCTGGCGCTGTTGCTGCGCGGCAGGTATCTGGTCGACATCCAATCGGTGACCAAGGTGGAAGGCATGGCGTTCCTGGCCGACGAGGTGGAGGGCATCATCGATGCCGCGCTGGAAGGAACGCTGGGCGACAAGGAAAGTGACAAGACCAAGTTCGCGCGGCTGGCGGCGGCGACCGTCGAAGCAGTTGGCGCGACTGGTGTGGGAGCGAACGCATGACAGATCTGGTTGGAGCTGATCTCGGCCTGACGTCGGGCACCAGCGGGGTGCCCACGACCGACCAGCCGCAGAAGGGCAAGGATTTCACCAGCGACCAAGAGGTCCGGTGGTGCCCGGGGTGCGGTGACTACGTCATCCTCAACACCATCCGCAACTTTCTCCCGGAACTGGGTCTGCGTCGCGAGAACATCGCGTTCGTCAGCGGCATCGGCTGCTCGAGTCGCTTCCCGTACTACCTGGAGACGTACGGGTTCCACTCCATCCATGGCCGGGCGCCCACCATCGCCACCGGGCTGGCGCTGGCGCGCAAGGACCTCTCGGTGTGGGTCGTCACCGGCGACGGCGATGCGCTCTCGATCGGTGGCAATCACCTGATCCATGCGCTGCGCCGCAACGTCAACATCACGATCCTGCTGTTCAACAACCGGATCTACGGGCTGACCAAGGGCCAGTACTCGCCGACGTCGGAGGTCGGCAAGATCACCAAGTCGACGCCGATGGGCTCACTGGACTATCCGTTCAACCCGGTGTCGCTGGCCTTGGGCGCCGACGCCACGTTCGTCGGCCGCGCGTTGGACTCCGACCGCAAGGGGCTCTCCGAGGTGCTGCGGGCGGCCGCTGCGCACCGCGGCGCGGCGCTGGTCGAGATCCTGCAGGACTGCCCGATCTTCAACGACGGCTCGTTCGATGCGCTGCGCAAGGAGGGCGCCGAGGAGCGCCTGATCAACCTCACCCACGGCGAGCCGGTGATCTTCGGCGCCGACGGCGAGTACTGCGTGGTGAAGTCCGGCTACGGGCTCGAGATCGCCAAGACCGCCGACGTGTCCGCCGAGGAGATCGTGGTGCACGACGCGCATCTGGAGGACTCGGCGTACGCGTTCGCGCTGTCGCGGCTGTCCGAGGAGAACCTCGAGCACATGGTGATGGGCGTCTTCCGACAGGTGAGCAAGCCGACCTACGACGATGCCGCACGCCAGCAGGTCGCGGTCGCCCGTAGCGAGAAGGCGCACGACACGGCCGCGCTTCAGTCACTGCTTCGGGGCAAAGACACCTGGACAGTCGACTAACGTCTCACCCATGACGACGACCGCAGGTCTGGCCGCGATCATCTTGGCGGGCGGGGCTTCTCGCCGGATGGGCCGGGACAAAGCCACCCTTCCCTGGGACGGCGCCACCCTTGTCGAGCACATGGTGAGCATCGTCAAACCCCGCTGCGAGCCGGTGTTCGTCGTCGCCGCGCCGGGACAGGCGCTTCCGGAACTCGACGCCGAGGTGCTGCGTGACGAGGCCCGAGGTTACGGTCCGCTGTTGGCGACCGGGCGCGGGCTGCGCGCCGCCGCGGAGGCCGGTGTCGAGCTGGCGTTCGTCTCGGCGGTGGACCTGCCCCTGCTGACCGTCGAGCTCATCGACCAACTGGTCGCCCCTGCGGTGGCGCTGGGCGCCGACGTGGTGCTGCCCTGGGACGGGCGCACGCACTACTTGGCCGGCATCTACCGCACCTCGCTGGCCGACCGGGTGGACGCGCTGGTGGCGGCCGGCGAACGCAGCATGCGTGCGTTGGCGAACACCGTCGACACGCAGCGCGTCGTCATGTCGCGGCAGCGCGCGTTGACCAACGTCAACACCCCCGCGGATTTGGCCGCGGTGCGCTCTCGGCAAATTGCGTAGCAAATTACTTTAGTTTCAATTAACCATTTGTAGCGGCCGGAATTGAATTCCGCGCCGGCAATTACGTCGGCAACTCGTCGTAATATGCGTCCGATGGTGCGGACCCGTGTGCACAAGGGCTTCGCCGCCCCCTGTCCGGTGCGACTCGAAACTTGGTCCGGTGCATACGGTTTCGAATTCGGCAAGTGACAATGGTCCTCAATTCGGTCACAATTGGTCACGAATTTCGGTCTGGGACAGCGGCGAAACCGCACGCTCCGGTGTCGACGGACGCATCCCATCGGCCGATCGCCTGGTTGGTGACAGGGCGCACGTGGCCGCGGCGGGTGCAGACGCCGCGGTTCGACGCGACCTGCAAGATCTGAACCATGTTGGGATCCCCGGCTTTTCATTCCGTGGCGTCGCGTCTCCCGGGGTTGTCGTCGCAGCAGGTGGCCCGGACGCGAGAACGGCTCGTCTGAGCCGAAAATCCCTCTATGACACCATCTTTGGACCCAAACCTGCCTGCTCCCGCTGCGGGGCACGGCCAGCGAACCCGTTTCGCCAGTTGGGTGGTCTGCATCGGTGTGAAACGCGATGTGGTGCGGTTGAGAGCCGATTTCAGGGCCCGCGTACCCGAAATCTGCGCACATACTCGTGCTCCACGTCACAAAATCATGGTGAGTTGGCTCACGAAATCATGCTGACCGCCGGCTTCTGAGATGTCCGTCGGCACGGTGAGTTACCTGCACAGACATCGGGAAAATGCCGTCGTGATCTGTCCGTGATCATTCCGCGACACGTCCTTCACCGATATGACTTCCGCCGATTCGGTTTGTACGGTCCCAAACGGCTTCACATGGAGCAAATAATTTCAAAACCCACGAACCTGCGCGTGAGTGGGGCCGCCGGACGAGACCACACCACCGGCGGCCGCCGGGCGGTCACGTCCGGCGAGGCTTCGGCCTTCCGCTGTCGCACCCGACCGAGACGGTGCGGCCCATCTCGACGCCTGAAGAGGCGCTTACACCCGCGTGTCCCGCGGGTGTTGGTGGTGCGTGCTTGGCGAAAGGAACGAAGTGAAGAACATCCGCAAGACGTTTGGCCTGGCCACCATCGCCGGTGCGCTCGCTGTGGCTCCGATGGCGCTGGCGGGCACTGCCAATGCGGACAGCGTGAACTGGGACGCCGTGGCGGCCTGCGAGTCGGGCGGCAACTGGTCCATCAACACCGGTAACGGCTACTACGGCGGCCTGCAGTTCAGCCTGGGGACCTGGCGGTCCAACGGCGGTTCGGGCATGCCCCACCAGGCCAGCAAGTCTGAGCAGATCCGCGTCGCGGAGAACGTGCTGCAGTCGCAGGGCATCGGCGCGTGGCCGAGCTGCGGCCGACGCGGCTGATTACGACAGACGTAGGGGACGGCGCCGGTGTAAGACCGGCGCCGTCTCTTCTTTCTCAGAGGCCTCTTACATCAGTTAAGTAACGAATAAAACTTTTGACACTCACGTAACAGGTGACCTTCCTCACCCGACACACGGGATAACCGCAGCGGAGAGCAGCTCTTCACGCGGGCCTGGTGTCAAACGGTCGGGGAAGGACCGCAGTGATGAACATTCGTAAGGCAGTTACCAAGGGTTTGTGGGCCATCGCGATCGCCGGAGGCCTGGCCGTCGTGCCGATGGCCGTGTCGACGCCCACCGCCGCGGCTGAGTCGGTCAACTGGGACGCCATCGCCGAGTGCGAGTCCGGCGGCAACTGGTCGATCAACACCGGTAACGGTCACTACGGCGGACTGCAGTTCAAGCAGTCGACCTGGACGGCCAACGGCGGCGTCGGCAACCCCGCGCACGCGTCCCGCGCAGAACAGATCCGGGTGGCCGAGAACGTTCTGCGCACCCAGGGGCTGAAGGCCTGGCCGAAGTGCGGGCCCCGCGGCGCCACCCCGGCGGTGTGGACCAACGCCGGTGTCCCGGCCGCGCCGGCCACTCCCGTCGCCACCGGCTGCGCCGCGATGCCCACCAGCGGCCTGCTCGGCTTCGTCAACCCGCGCCAGATGTGCACCGCCCTGCTCAACCCGCTGGGCGCCCTGGGCGTGACACGCTGAACTCGTTGCCCTGGGGATCGACGAACAGCCCGCCGGGCCCACGCAGCGCGGCGAAGCCGGCGGGTTCGGTCCGAAGCGTCCACTGCCAACGATTGGGCACCGCCCGTTCGTCGGTCACCCGGACGAACTTCCAGATCAGCGATTCCCAGCCTGCCGAGCCGTAGAGCCAGCGCGGGGTGCCGTCGGGCGCGTCTCTGACGTCGGCGCCGACCACCGCCGCCCACCACGCGGCCAGTTCCTCGGGACGGTCGCTGTCGGTGCACACGGCGAACACCCGGGCCGCGGCCGTGCCCTCCGGCGCGGGGTCGGGAAACGCGCAGAACTCGTTGCCCTCCACGTCGGCGAGGGTGACCCAGCCGGAATGCTCGGCCAACAGCCGCGCGCCGCAGTCCAACAGCGCGGTGACGTCGCGGGCGTAGACATCCAGGTGCACGCGGTTCTTCACGGTTTTGGGCCGCTGCTGACGGCGAAACGACAACAGCCCCCGCTGGGCGTCGCGGCCCAGCACGTCGGCCCAGAACGCCTCGACGGCACACGGATCGGCGGCCTCCACCGACAGGGCGCCCAGCGCGGTGCTCACGCCGGTTGTACGTCCCGTTCACCGGGCAGCCGGAACGCCGCCCGCGCCGCGACGGCGGCCATGTGTTTGGTCAGCATTCGTTCGGGCATCAGCACCGAGGAGCGGCTGGCCAGCGTGCTCAGGACCGCCGGACGCATGTTGAGGACAACGCCGAGCAGTTTGGACTCCCGCACCAGCGAGCGCACGCGTGGGCGACGGAACGCCACGAACCTGGCGAACGCGTTCGAAACGCCGTCGTCGGCGCCGTCGACGAACCTCGCGAGGATCGCGGCGTCCTCGAGCCCCTGGCAGCCGCCCTGACCCAGATGCGGGCGCATCGGATGAGCGGCGTCGCCGACAAGCACCACCGGACCGCGTGACCACTGCCGCGCGTCGTCGCGGTCGTAGAGGTCGTTGCGCAGGACGCCGCGGGGGTCGGTGGCGGCCAGCACCCGCGGAATCGGGTCGGCCCAGCCGTCGAACCGGGATCGCAGATAGGCCAATTCACCGTCGGGTGCCTGTCCGCCCTCGGGTGTGCGCTCGGTGGCGAACCAGTAGGTGCGGTCGGTGCCGAGCGGGACGTGGCCGAACTCGACGGCGGGTCCGAGGACCTCACCGGCGACGTCCGGGTCGATCGCGCAGTCGGCCACCCCGCGCCAGGCCGTGTATCCGACGTAACGGTTCTTCAGCGGGCCGTCGAGGTGGCGCGCCACCATCGAATGTGTGCCGTCGGCGCCCACCACAGCGTCGGCACGAAGCGTCGCCGAGTCCGACAACGTCACCCGCACGCCGTCGCCCGTGGGTACCAGCGCTTGCGCGGACACGCCGGTGCGCAGGCTCCCGTCCGCGAGCGCGCCGGTCAGCACCGCGGTCAACGCGGACCGGCGGATCACCACCAGCGGTTCGCCGAGTGCCTTGACGATCCGCTGCGGCGACGGGTGGCGCAGCCAGGTGCCGTCACGCCAGCGCACCGCGCCGGCGGTCACCCTTCCGCCGGCCTCGCGCACCGCATCGCCCAGGCTCAGTTCGTCGAGCGCGGCCAGCGCGTTGGGCCAGATGGAGATGCCCGCGCCCGACGACGTGTCGATGCGTTGCTCGACGAGCGTGACGTCGTGGCCGTGTTGCTGGAGCGCGATGCCGGTCGCCAAACCCGCGATGCCGGCGCCGATCACCACGATCCGTTTCGCCACCCGATGAACGTAGCGCGTGACCCGGCGACTCTTCTCGTCCATTTCTGCGCCATGGCTGTGATGTCGGTCAGGCCGCAACGATGGCGCAGATCTCGACGGCTTTTCGCGACGGGGTTGTGCTACGAACAGGGCATGACCGCGATGTCCACCACGCCGTTCGAGGATCTCGACGACTACATCGCGCTGCCGCGCGTGTCCGGCCTTGCGGTGTCACCCGACGGAACCCGCGTCGTGACGACCATCGCCGAGCTCAACGACAAGCGCACCGAGTATCTCTCCGCGGTGTGGGAGCTGGACCCCGCGGGCAGGCAACCCGCGCGGCGGCTGACGCGTGGTGCCAAGGGCGAGTCGTCGCCGGCTTTCGCCGCAGACGGTGACCTGCTGTTCATCGCCGTGCGGCCCACCGAGGACGACGACAAGCCGCCCGCGGCGTTGTGGCGGTTACCGGCCGCCGGTGGCGAGGCGTTCCAGGCGCTGGAGCTGCCCGGCGGGGTCGAGGCGATAGCGACCGCGCGGGAGGTCGATGTGGCGGTGGTGCGCGCACCGATGTTGCCGTCGGCGCGCACCGTCGACGACGACCGCCGGCTGCGCGAGCTCCGCAAGGACAACAAGGTCTCCGCCGTCCTGCACACCGGTTATCCGATCCGCCGCTGGGACAAAGACATTGGGGTCGACCATCCCCATCTGTTCGGCCTCGGGGCCGGCGGGGACGACCCGAAGGACCTCACCGGGGCGCCGGGGGGAGCGCTGCGCGAGGCACAGTTCGATGTCAGCCCGGACGGCCGATTCGTCGTGACCACCTGGCAGCAGCCCGCGCCCGGGGCGTCGGCCCATTCGGTGCTGGTGCGGGTCGACACCGACACCGGCGAGCGCACCGTGATCGCCGACGAGCCCGACGCCGACCTGTGGAGCCCTGCGATCGCCCCGGACGGCTCGGCGGTCGCCTATGTTCGGGAGTCGTATTCGACACCGGAGAAGGCGCCGCGAATCACGTTGGGCTGCTTGCGTTTCGGTGGGCAGCATGAAACGGTCGCGTCGGACTGGGACCGTTGGCCGGCCTCGCTGACGTGGTCGCGCGACGGGTCGGCGTTGATCGTCACCGCCGACCAGGACGGGCGCTGCCCGGTGTTCTCCGTGGGCCTCGCCGACGGTGCGGTGACCCAGTTGACGTTCGACGACTACGCCTACACCGATGTCAGGGCCGCACCCGACGGAGTGCTCTACGCGCTGCGCAGTTCCTATGCCGCGCCCCCGCATCCGGTGCGCATCGACCCCGACGGCGCGGTCACGGAGTTGCCGTGTGTGCCCGCGCCGCGGCTGCCGGGGCAGCTGATCGAGGTCGAGGCGACCGCGCCCGAGGGCACCAGGGTGCGGTCCTGGCTGGTGCTGCCGGACGGTGACGGGCAGGCACCGCTGCTGCTGTGGATTCACGGCGGCCCGCTCAGCAGCTGGAACTGCTGGTCGTGGCGGTGGAACCCATGGCTGCTCGCCGCGCGCGGTTATGCGGTGCTGCTGCCGGATCCCGGGCTGTCCACCGGCTACGGCCAGGACTTCATCCAACGGGGCTGGGGCGCGTGGGGTGATGCGCCGTTCGACGACCTGATGGCGGCCACCGACGCCGCCTGCGCGCACCCGCGCGTCGACGCTTCGCGGACAGCGGCGATGGGCGGATCGTTCGGCGGGTACATGGCCAACTGGGTCGCCGGGCACACCGACCGGTTCGACGCCATCGTCACCCACGCCAGCCTGTGGGCACTCGATCAGTTCGGCGCCACCACGGACTCGGCCTACTACTGGGTGCGGGAGATGACCCGTGAGATGGCGGACACGTACTCGCCGCACCGACACGTCGAGAAGATTCGCACCCCGATGCTGGTGATCCACGGTGACAAGGACTATCGCGTGCCGATCGGCGAAGCGCTTCGGCTGTGGTACGAGTTGCTCACTGACTCCGCTCTGCCCGCCGCCGACGACGGCACCAGCGCACACCAGTTCCTGTACTTCCCCTCCGAGAACCACTGGGTGCTGACCCCGCAGCACGCCAAGCTCTGGTATCAGGTCGTCACCGCGTTCCTGGCCCGCCACGTGCTGGGCGAGGGGGTCGAGCGGCCCGAAGCCCTCGGGTAGCGTCGCCGTCATGAGCGCAGCGCAGCGAGAATTCGACATCGTTCTGTACGGGGCAACCGGATTCGTCGGCAAGCTGACGGCCGAGTATCTGGCCGCGGCGGGCGCGGACGCCCGCATCGCGCTGGCCGGCCGATCGGAGACCAAGCTGCTCGCGGTGCGGGACTCGCTACCGGAGCCGGCGCGGTCATGGCCACTGATCACCGCTGACGCGTCGCAGCCGTCGTCGCTGAACGCGATGGCGGCTCGCACCCAGGTGGTGGTGACCACCGTGGGGCCCTACATCAAATACGGGTTGCCGTTGGTGGCGGCGTGCGCGGCCGCGGGCACCGACTACGCCGACTTGACCGGTGAGCCGATGTTCATCCGGCAGAGCATCGACCTCTACCACAAACAGGCCATGGACACCGGTGCCCGCATCGTGCACTCGTGCGGATTCGACTCCGTCCCTTCGGATCTCACTGTGTTCGCGCTGTACCGCAGAGCGCAGCAGGACCAGCGGGGACAGCTCACCGACACCAACCTGGTGGTGCGGAAGTTCGCCGGGGGAGTGTCCGGCGGCACGGTCGCGTCGATGTTGGAGGTGATGCGCACCGCGTCCTCGGACCCGGACGCCAGGCGGTTGATGGAGGACCCGTACACGTTGACCGAGGACCGCTCCGCCGAACCGGAGCTCGGCGCGCAGCCCGACATGAGATGGCGCCGCGGCGCGGAGATCGCCCCGGAGCTGAAGGGATACTGGACCGGGCCGTTCGTCATGGCCATGGTCAACACCCGAATTGTCCGGCGCAGCAACGCCTTACTCGACTACGGCTACGGAAGGCGCTTCGAATACGGTGAGCAGATGAGCGTGGGCCGCTCGGTCGCCGCACCGGTGGCCGCGGCCGTGGCGGCGGGCAGCAACGCCGCCGCGATGGCACTGGGCAGCCGGTTCTTCCACCGGCTGCCGGGCAGGCTCGTCGAGCGCGTCGTGCCCAAACCCGGCACCGGACCGAGCGAGCGCGTCCGCGAGCGGGGCCACTACACGGTCGAGACGTACACCACCACGACGACGGGCGCGCGATACAAGGCCACCATGTCCCAGCAGGGTGACCCGGGTTACAAGGCCACCTCGGTGTTGCTCGGGGAGAGCGGCCTTGCGCTCGCCCTCGATCGGGACCGGCTCTCGGACCTGCGTGGTGTGCTGACCCCGGCCGCGGCGATCGGCGATGCGTTGCTGGCCCGCTTTCCCGGTGCGGGGGTGTCGCTGGAGACCGTCCGGCTGGCCTGAGCCGGCTGCGCCAAAGGCGTCCGGCACCCCGATCAACTGCATTACTGTCGGCAGATACACACGCTCGGGGGACGAAGGTGGATACGCGATGGCCGGCCTCGACGAACTCTTCAATCAGATTCCCACCCAGGAGATCGCCGCCAGACTGGGCGCCGACGAGAACGAGGTGAACAACGCCGTCCACACCCTGGTGCCGGTCCTGGTCGGAGGATTGCAGCAGAACGCGCAAGACGCCGGGACCGCGTCCACCATCGAGTCCGCGGCCACCAACCACGCGGCCAGCGGCCTGCTGGATGGCGGGGTCAGCGTCGAGCAGGTCGACGAGGCCGACGGCTCAAAGGCCGTCGCGCGGATCTTCGGCGGCAACGACACCACCCAGGTCGCGTCGGCCCTGGCCGGTGGCGGCGCAGGCAACAGTGAACTGATCCAGAAGCTGTTGCCGATCCTGGCTCCGATCGTGCTTGCCTATATCGGCAAGCAACTGTCGAAGGGGTCCGCCGAACCGCAGGCTCAGCAGTCCGGCGGCGGCGGGCTCGCCGACGTGCTGGGCGGCATCCTGGGCGGGGCCGGCGGTGGTGGCGGCGGCAACAATCCGCTGGGCAGCATCCTCGGCAGCGTGCTGGGCGGCAACCAGGGCGGCGCACTCGGCGACATCCTCGGCGGGCTCTTGGGCGGCAAGAAGTGACTTTTCGCCGGTGAGCAGACGCAGACGGGGCCTGCGGAGGCCCCAGGTCGGCACTTGCGCGTCCGCTCGGCGCCGGTCAGGCCCACCGGGCTCGCATCGGCCGGCTCTTCCTAGAATTGCGGGGTGACCTCAACCCCTCGTCGCGCCGCCGATCCCGGCGTTGAAGCTTTGCCCAAGTCGTGGGACCCGGGCGCGGTGGAGTCTGACCTCTACGAGGGTTGGGTCAGGGCCGGCTACTTCACCGCCGATGTGAACAGCACCAAGCCCGCCTATTCGATCGTGCTGCCGCCGCCGAACGTGACCGGCAGCCTGCACATGGGCCACGCGCTCGATCACACGCTGATGGACGCGCTCACCCGGCGCAAGCGGATGCAGGGGTACGAGGTGCTGTGGCTGCCCGGGATGGACCACGCCGGGATCGCCACCCAGTCCGTGGTCGAGAAGCAGCTGGCCGCCGAAGGCAAGACCAAAGAGGACTTCGGCCGCGAGCTGTTCATCGACAAGGTGTGGGACTGGAAGCGGGAGTCCGGCGGCACCATCCAGGCACAGATGCGCCGCATCGGCGACGGGGTGGACTGGAGCCGCGACCGGTTCACCATGGACGAGGGGTTGTCGCGCGCGGTCCGCACGATCTTCAAGCGGCTCTTCGACGCGGGCCTGATCTACCGCGCCGAACGGCTGGTCAACTGGTCACCGGTGCTGGAGACCGCGGTCTCCGATCTCGAGGTGAAATACGAGGACGTCGAGGGCGAGTTGGTGTCCTTCCGCTACGGGTCGCTGTCCGACGACGAGCCGCACATCGTGGTGGCCACCACCCGGATGGAGACCATGCTCGGCGACACCGCGATCGCCGTGCACCCCGACGACGAGCGCTACCGCCATCTGGTCGGCAAGAAGTTGCCGCATCCGTTCCTCGACCGCGAAATCGTCATCGTGGCCGATGAACACGTCGACCCGGAGTTCGGCACCGGCGCGGTCAAGGTCACCCCGGCCCACGATCCCAACGACTTCGAGATCGGCATGCGGCACGGGTTGCCGATGCCGACGATCATGGACACCAAGGCCCGGATCACCGACACCGGAACGCAGTTCGACGGCATGGACCGGTTCGAGGCCCGGGTGAAGGTGCGCGAGGCGCTGGCCGCCCAGGGTCGCATCGTCGAGGAGAAGCGGCCCTATTCGCACAGCGTCGGCCACTCCGAACGCAGCGGCGAGCCGATCGAACCCCGGTTGTCGCTGCAGTGGTGGGTCAAGGTCCATGATCTGGCCAAGGCCGCCGGTGACGCGGTGCGCAACGGCGACACCGTGATTCATCCCAAGAGCCTGGAGCCACGTTGGTTCGCGTGGGTGGACAACATGCACGACTGGTGCATCTCGCGCCAATTGTGGTGGGGGCACCGCATCCCGATCTGGCACGGCCCCAACGGCGAGATGGTGTGTGTGGGTCCCGATGAGACCCCGCCCGACGGCTGGGAACAAGACCCCGACGTGCTGGACACCTGGTTCTCCTCGGCGCTGTGGCCGTTCTCCACGATGGGTTGGCCCGACCACACGCTGGAGCTCCAGAAGTTCTATCCCACAACCGTTCTGGTCACCGGCTACGACATCCTGTTCTTCTGGGTGGCCAGGATGATGATGTTCGGCATGTTCGTGGCCAACGATGACGCGATCACGGACTACGGCAAACGCGGGCCGCAGGTGCCGTTCAAGAACGTCTTCCTGCACGGCCTCATCCGCGACGAGTTCGGCCGCAAGATGAGCAAATCGCGCGGCAACGGCATCGATCCGCTGGACTGGGTGGAGAAGTTCGGCGCCGACGCGCTGCGGTTCACGCTGGCCCGCGGCGCCAGCCCCGGCGGCGACCTGTCCATCGGTGACGACCACGCCCGCGCGTCGCGCAACTTCGCCACCAAGCTGTTCAACGCCACCCGGTTCGCGCTGATGAACGGGGCCGCACCGGCACCCCTCCCGGATGCCTCCGAGCTGACCGACGCCGACCGCTGGATTCTGGGCCGGATGGAGGCGGTGCGCGCCGAAGTGGACGCCGCGTTCGACGGCTACGAGTTCAGCCGAGCCTGCGAAGCGCTCTACCACTTCGCGTGGGATGAGTTCTGCGACTGGTATGTCGAGCTCGCCAAGGTGCAACTGGGACAAAAGGAGCACGCCGCTCACACGACAGGGGTGCTGGCCAAGGTCTTGGACACGTTGCTGAAGCTGCTGCACCCGGTGATGCCGTTCGTCACCGAAGTGCTGTGGAAGACGCTCACCGGCGAGGAGTCGCTGGTGGTGGCCGACTGGCCGGAACCCAGCGGCTTCGCGTTGGACCCCGACGCCGCGCAGCGCATCGCCGATATGCAGAAGCTGATCACCGAGGTGCGCCGGTTCCGCAGCGACCAGGGCCTCAACGACCGGCAGAAGGTGCCGGCAAGGCTGACCGACATCGACAAGGCCGACCTGACCGCGCAGGTGCCGGCGATCAGCGCGTTGGCGTGGCTGACCGCCGCCGCCGACGCGTTCACCCCCACGGCCGCGATCGAGGTGCGGCTCTCGAGGGGCACCGTCACTGTCGAGGTGGACACCTCGGGCAGCGTCGACGTCGCCGCCGAACGGCGCCGTCTGGAAAAGGACCTTGCCGCCGCGCAGAAGGAATTGGCCAACACCACAAGCAAACTCGGCAACGAGGCATTTCTCGCCAAGGCGCCCGCCGAGGTGGTCGACAAGATCCGCGGACGCCAACGGCTGGCCGAAGAGGAAGTGGAACGCATCACCGCGAGGCTCGAGTCGCTGAAATGACCGATCCGGCGGAAGCGCCGCAGCCGGACCCCGATCCGACACCGGACGAGGTGGCGGCACTGCTGCAAGTCGAGCACCTGCTCGACCAGCGTTGGCCCGAAACGAAACTCGAGCCGAGCACCACCCGCATCTCGGCGTTGATGGAGCTGCTCGGATCGCCGCAGCTGAACTACCCGTCGATCCATATCGCGGGCACCAACGGCAAGACATCG
The DNA here is from genome assembly GCF_004014805.1 of Mycolicibacterium elephantis DSM 44368. Taxonomy (GTDB): domain Bacteria; phylum Actinomycetota; class Actinomycetes; order Mycobacteriales; family Mycobacteriaceae; genus Mycobacterium; species Mycobacterium elephantis. Next base: position 72,461 of record NZ_ATDN01000078.1, on the reverse strand, counting down.
GTGGCGCGCATGGTGGATGCTCTGCTGACGGCGCTGCATCGGCGTACCGGACGGACCACCAGCCCGCACCTGCAGTCGGCCGTGGAGCGCATCGCGATCGACGGCAAGCCCATCACCCCTGCGCAGTACGTGGCGACCTACCGTGAGATCGAGCCGTTCGTGCAGCTCGTCGACGAGCAGTCGGCGAAGACCGGCGGGCCCGCGCTCAGCAAGTTCGAGGTGGTCACGGCGATGGCGTTCGCCGCGTTCGCCGACGCACCGGTCGACGTGGCGATCGTGGAGGTCGGCCTCGGCGGCCGCTGGGACGCCACCAACATCGTCAAGGCGCCCGTCGCCGTCGTCACCCCGATCGCGGTGGACCACGTCGACTACCTCGGCGGCACCGTCGCCGAAATCGCCGGGGAGAAAGCGGGAATCATCACCAAGCAGGACGACGACCTGGTGCCCACCGAGACCGTGGCCGTCATCGCGCGCCAGACCCCCGAGGCGATGGAGGCGCTGCTGCGCCAAGCCGTGCAGGCCGACGCCGCCGTCGCACGTGAGGACTCCGAGTTCGCCGTGCTCGGCAGGCAGGTCGCCGTCGGCGGCCAGCTGCTGGAACTGCAGGGCCTCGGCGGCGTGTACTCCGACATCTACCTGCCGCTGCACGGTGAACATCAAGCCCACAACGCGGTGGTCGCCCTCGCCGCCGTCGAGGCGTTCTTCGGTGCGGGCGCAGAGCGCCAACTCGACGTGGACGCGATCCGCGCCGGTTTCGCCGCGGTCACCAACCCGGGTCGGCTGGAACGAATGCGCAGCGCGCCAACGGTGTTCATCGACGCCGCGCACAACCCGGCCGGGGCGTCGGCGCTGGCGCAGGCGCTCACCGAGGAATTCGACTTCCGCACCCTGGTCGGTGTCGTCTCGGTCATGGGGGACAAGGACGTCGACGGCATCCTGACCGCGCTCGAGCCGGTGTTCGACCAGATCGTGGTGACGCACAACGGTTCGCCACGCGCGCTGGACGTCGCGGGGCTGGCGCTGCGCGCCGAGGAGCGGTTCGGCCCGGAACGGGTCGTCACCGCCGCCACCCTGCCCGACGCGATCGAGACGGCGACGGCGGTCGTGGAGGAGTCGGCCCAGGACGGCGAGTCGTTCGGCGGTGCGGGCATCGTGATCACCGGTTCGGTGGTGACGGCGGGGGCGGCGCGGACGCTGTTCGGAAAGGACCCCGAGTGAGCCAACCACCCGACCCGTGGAGGAGCTTTCGCGGCGTCATGGCCGGCACGCTGATCCTGGAGGCCATCGTCGTGCTGCTGGCGCTGCCGGTGGTGGCACACATCGGCGGCGGGCTCACCACGGCCAGCGGCGGCTACCTCATCGGGTTCGCGGTGCTGCTGGTGCTGTTGTGCGGGCTGCAGGGCCGGTCGTGGGCGATCTGGCTGAACGTGGCGGTGCAGCTGGTGTTCATCGCCGGGTTCGCCGTCCACGTCGCGATCGGGCTGATCGGGGTGGTCTTCCTGGTGGTTTGGCTGGTGATCGCCTACCTGCGCGCCGAGGTGCTGCGCCGGCAGAAACGCGGGCTCTTGCCCGGGCAGCAGCAGCCGCCCGACTAGGCTGTCGGCCGTGACTGAGCGGACCCTCGTGTTGATCAAGCCCGACGGCGTCAAACGGCGCCTGATCGGAGAAGTACTCAGCAGAATCGAGCGCAAGGGCCTGACGATCGCGGCCCTGGAGCTCAAGGACGTCAGCGACGACCTTGCCCGCAGGCACTACGCCGAACACGAGGACAAGCCGTTCTTCGGTTCGCTGCTGGAGTTCATCACCTCGGGCCCCGTGGTGGCGGCCGTCGTCGAGGGCCCACGGGCGATCGCGGCGTTCCGCCAGATCGCCGGCGGCACCGATCCGGTGGAGAAGGCCGCGCCCGGCACGATCCGCGGCGACCTGGCCCTGGTCACCCAGGACAACATCGTGCACGGCTCGGATTCCCCGGAGTCGGCCGCCCGCGAGATCGCGCTCTGGTTCCCCGGCAGCTGACTCCGGATATTGCCTGCTCGTGCGGCATGGTCGGGCAGGGCGGCGTGATGTGGGATACTGGCCTCGGGTGACTGGCCTGAAGTGGGGCTGGACACCCGAATGAAGACTTAGACGTGCGCGACCATCGCCACGCGCGGTGCGGCGCCGACCGTCCAGCCATCATTCGCAATAGGCGCCGGGATGGTTCCACAGGGAACCGCTCGGGGCGAGACCATAACAAGCTCGGGACCGTGTACCGAGCCAATAGCGGAAGCCCTCGTGTGGCCGCGTCCAACGGGACGCGCCCGGGGGCTTGGAGGAGACTACGTGGCCGACAGTGACCATTCTCAAGCCCCGACTGAAGACCTTTCAGAACAGACATCGCCCACTGAAGACTCTCAGCCCGACAAGCTGAGTGTCGATTCGTTGGCTCGGGAGCTGGGCACCACCAGCGAGCGGGTGCTCGAGGTGCTGACCGACCTCGACGGCAGACCGCGAGACCCGCAGTCCGTCGTCGAGGAAGACGAAGCCCAGCGGGTGCGTGACGCGCTCGCCGAAACCCCCGACGGCGACGAACAGCCGGCCGTGCAGACCGAGCCGGAGACCCGGTCCGAGCAGCCCGAGGCGGAAACCCGGCCCCAGACCCCCGAACCCGCCGACTACCTGCCACTGTTCGTCGCGCCGCAGCCGGTGACCGTCGAGTACAGCTCCGACGACGAGGACGACGACGGCGACGACGGGACGGACTCCGACGACGACCAGTTCGAGCGGCCGTCCGGTCGGCGCAGGCGCCGCGGCCGCCGCGGGCGGGGACGGGGCCGCGGCGAGCAGAGCGGTGACGACGACTCCGACGACACCGACAGCCAGGGCAGCGACTCCGACGACGACTCCGAGGACTCGGACGAGGACACCAGCGACGACGACAACACCGGCACCGAGGGCGCCACCCGGCGCCGTCGCCGCCGCCGTCGGCGCAAGTCCGGCTCCGGTGACGACACCGACACGGCCCTGTCGCCCGATGACCCGCCCAACACCGTCGTGCACGAACGTGAGCCGCGGAAGGCCACCAAGTCGTCCACGTCGAGCGGTGACGGCGAAATCCAGGGCATCAACGGATCGACCCGGCTGGAGGCCAAGCGGCAGCGCCGCCGCGACGGCCGCGACGCCGGCCGGCGCAGGCCGCCGATCCTCAGCGAGGCCGAGTTCCTGGCCCGCCGCGAGTCCGTCGAACGCATGATGGTGGTGCGCGACAAGGTGCGCACCGAACCGCCGCACGAGGGCTCCCGCTACACGCAGATCGCCGTGCTCGAGGACGGCGTCGTCGTCGAACACTTCGTCACCTCGGCCGCGTCGGCATCGCTGGTCGGCAACATCTACCTCGGCATCGTGCAGAACGTGCTGCCGTCGATGGAGGCGGCGTTCGTCGACATCGGCCGCGGCCGTAACGGCGTGCTCTACGCCGGCGAGGTCAACTGGGAGGCCGCCGGCCTGGGCGGGCAGAACCGCAAGATCGAGCAGGCCCTCAAGCCCGGCGACTACGTCGTCGTGCAGGTCAGCAAGGATCCCGTCGGCCACAAGGGCGCCCGCCTGACCACCCAGGTGTCGCTGGCCGGGCGCTACCTGGTCTACGTGCCGGGCGCGTCGTCCACCGGGATCAGCCGCAAGCTGCCCGACACCGAACGGCAGCGGCTCAAGGAGATCCTGCGCGAGGTGGTGCCGTCCGACGCGGGCGTGATCATCCGTACCGCCTCGGAGGGCGTCAAGGAAGACGACATCCGCGCCGACGTCGAGCGCCTGCAGAAGCGCTGGGCCGAGATCGAGGCCAAGGCCGCCGAGATCACCGAAAAGAAGGCCGGGGCGGCCGTCGCGCTCTACGAAGAGCCCGACGTGCTGGTCAAGGTCATCCGCGACCTGTTCAACGAGGACTTCACCGGGCTGATCGTCTCCGGCGACGACGCGTGGAAGACCATCACCGAGTACGTGAATGCTGTTGCGCCGGAGCTACTTCCGCGGATGACGAAGTACGAGCCCCCGGTGTCTTCCGAGGGCGAGCCGGGCCCGGACGTGTTCGCCGTCCATCGCATCGACGAACAGCTGACCAAGGCGATGGACCGCAAGGTGTGGCTGCCCTCGGGCGGCACGCTGGTCATCGACCGCACCGAGGCGATGACGGTGATCGACGTCAACACCGGCAAGTTCACCGGCTCGGGCGGCAACCTCGAACAGACCGTCACCCGCAACAACCTGGAGGCCGCCGAGGAGATCGTGCGCCAATTGCGGTTGCGCGACATCGGCGGCATCGTGGTCATCGACTTCATCGACATGGTGCTCGAGTCCAATCGCGACCTGGTGCTGCGACGGTTGACCGAGGCGCTGGCCCGTGACCGCACCCGGCACCAGGTTTCCGAGGTCACCTCGCTGGGCCTGGTGCAGTTGACGCGGAAACGGCTGGGCACGGGGCTGATCGAGGCGTTCTCCACGTCGTGCCCGCACTGCGCCGGACGGGGCATCATCCTGCACACCGATCCGATCGACTCGACGTCGGGGAACGGACGGAAGTCCGAAGGGGGCCGTCGGGGCAGGCGCGGCAAGCGGGGCGGCAAGTCCGACGACGTCGCGGTCGCCAAGGTGCCTGCTCATGCCGCCGAGCATCCGATGTTCAAGGCGATGGCGGCATCGACGTCCCGCCAGGACGACGAGGCCGAGGACGAGGAGAAGAAGCCCGCCGAGGAGGTCGCCGAGGCCGACACCGAAGGCATCCGGGAGGCGGTTTCCTCGTCGGCGGACGAAGACCTGGACGACGACGACTCGTATGAGCCGGACGAGGATGAGGACGACGAGTCCGACGAGGACGAGATCGATCTGGATGACGACGACGACGAGGACGACCTCGACGACGACATCGAGGTCATCGACGACGACTCGGACGAGGACTCGGACGACGATTCGGACGTGGACGACTCGGACCTGGACGATTCGGACCTGGACGATTCCGACGAGGAGGACGAAGAGGACGAGGACGACTCCGCGGTGGCCGCGCCGGTTGCGGTGACCCGGCCGGGCGGCCGGCACCGCCGTCGCGCCGCGGCGCGACCTGCGGGCCCGCCCAGCCACGGCCGCTGAGCAGCCCCGGAGCCGATGCCGTGACCTGCGGTGATTTGACCCTCAAGGTTCTGCTCAAGTAGCCTTGAGCAGTTGTCGCCAGGCCGTGGCCGGCGATCGTGGAAGACCCGGAAACCCAGACCCGCACAGTCGCGAGTAGCGCTGTGTCAAGAAACGACGTAGGAGCACGAGCAAGATGGCAGCCGATAAGGCCACGTACGCAATCGTCAAGACGGGCGGCAAGCAGTACAAAGTCGCCGTCGGAGACGTGGTCAAGGTCGAGAAGCTCGACAGCGAACCCGGCTCCAAGGTGTCGCTGCCCGTGGCCCTCGTCGTCGACGGAGCGAAGGTCACCACAGACGCCAAGGCCCTGGAGAAGGTCGCCGTCACCGGCGAGGTGCTCGAGCACCGCAAGGGCCCCAAGATCCGCATCCACAAGTTCAAGAACAAGACCGGTTACCACAAGCGTCAGGGTCACCGTCAGCAACTGACGGTCCTGAAGGTCACCGGCATCGCGTGATGAGCCGTCAGGCGAAGAACAGACAGCAGAGGCGAGGGCAATCTCATGGCACATAAGAAGGGCGCTTCCAGCTCACGCAACGGTCGCGACTCCGCAGCCCAGCGGCTTGGCGTCAAGCGATTCGGCGGCCAGATCGTCAAGGCCGGCGAGATCCTCGTCCGCCAGCGCGGCACCCATTTCCATCCCGGCGTGAACGTCGGTCGTGGTGGCGACGACACGCTGTTCGCCACGGCTCCCGGTGCCGTGGAATTCGGCACCAAGCGCGGCCGCAAGACCGTCAGCGTCGTGCGACCGTCCGCGGAGGCCTGACTCCGCCGTCGAAATCGACGTTTGGGCGTTAGGCACACTCGCACTTTCGCGCCCCAAACGTCCCTTTCGGCGAAGGAGAGGAGTATCCGATGGCCCGGTTTGTCGACCGCGTGGTGATTCACGCGCGGGCCGGCAACGGCGGCAACGGCTGCGCCTCGGTCCATCGCGAGAAATTCAAACCGCTCGGCGGCCCCGACGGCGGCAACGGCGGGCGGGGCGGCAGCGTCGTGCTGGTCGTCGACCCGCAGGTGCACACGCTGCTCGACTTCCACTTCCACCCGCACGTCGTCGCGCCTTCGGGCAAGCCGGGGGCGGGCGGCCACCGCGACGGCGCCGCGGGTGCCGACCTGGAAGTCAAGGTGCCCGACGGCACCGTCGTGCTCGACGAGAACGGCAATCTGCTCGCCGACCTGGTCGGCGCAGGCACCCGGTTCGTGGCCGCCGCCGGCGGCCGCGGTGGGCTGGGCAACGCCGCGCTGGCCTCGCGGGCCCGCAAGGCGCCCGGTTTCGCGCTGCTCGGCGAGAAGGGTGAGGCGCGCGACCTCACGCTGGAACTCAAGATCGTCGCCGACGTCGGGTTGGTCGGGTTTCCGTCGGCGGGCAAGTCGTCGCTGGTGTCGGTGATCTCGGCGGCCAAACCCAAGATCGCCGACTACCCGTTCACCACGCTGGCGCCCAACCTCGGCGTCGTGTCCGCCGGTGAGCACACCTTCACCGTCGCCGACGTGCCCGGCCTCATCCCCGGCGCGTCGGAGGGCCGCGGCCTGGGCCTGGACTTCCTGCGCCACATCGAGCGCTGCGCGGTGCTGGTGCACGTGGTCGACTGCGCGACGATGGAACCCGGCCGCGACCCGATCTCCGACATCGAAGCGCTCGAGGCCGAACTCGCCGCCTACCAGCCGACGTTGCGGGGCGACTCGACGCTCGGGGATCTGACCGAACGCCCGAGAGCGGTGGTGCTCAACAAGATCGATGTCCCGGAAGCGCGGGAGCTGGCCGAGTTCGTCCGCGACGAAATCGCCCAGCGGTTCGGTTGGCCGACCTTCGCGGTGTCCACCGTCACCCGAGAGGGCTTGCGGCCGTTGATTTTCGCGCTGGCCGAGATGGTGGCGCAGTATCGCGAGTCGCAGCCGCCACCCGTCGCGCGTCGGCCCGTCATCCGGCCCGTGCCGGTGGACGAGACCGGCTTCACCGTCGAACCCGACGGCCACGGTGGCTTCATTGTGCGCGGTGTGCGGCCCGAAAGATGGGTTAACCAAACGAATTTCGACAATGACGAGGCGGTCGGCTATCTGGCTGACCGGTTGGCGCGGCTCGGCGTCGAGGAGGAGCTGCTTCGGCTCGGCGCGCGGCCCGGCTGCGCGGTGACCATCGGGGACGTGACCTTCGACTGGGAACCGCAGACCCCCGCCGGCGTCGACGTGCCGCTGTCCGGGCGTGGCACCGACGCGAGACTTGAGCAGACCGAGCGGGTTTCGGCGGCCGAGCGCAAGGCGGCCCGCCGCGAGCGTCGCCGCGGAAGCGGTGAACCGTGAGCGCCCACCGCGACGCCATCCGAACCGCCCGCAGCGTCGTCGTCAAGATCGGCACCACCGCGCTGACCACACCGGCCGGGGTGTTCGACCCGAGCCGGTTGGCGACCCTGGCCGAGGCGATCGAGGCGCGCATGAAGGCCGGCTCGGACGTGGTGATCGTGTCGTCGGGCGCGATCGCCGCCGGTATCGAGCCGCTCAAGCTGTCCAAGCGCCCCACGGATCTGGCCACCAAGCAGGCCGCCGCCAGCGTGGGGCAGGTGGCGCTGGTCAACGCGTGGAGCACGGCCTTCGCCCGCTACCAACGCACCGTCGGTCAGGTGCTGTTGACCGCGCACGACATCTCGATGCGCGTGCAGCACACCAACGCCCAGCGCACACTGGACCGGCTGCGGGCGCTGCACGCCGTGGCGATCGTCAACGAGAACGACACCGTGGCCACCAACGAGATCCGGTTCGGCGACAACGACCGGCTCTCGGCGCTGGTGGCTCACCTGGTCGGCGCCGACGCGCTGGTGCTGCTGTCCGACATCGACGGCCTCTACGACGCGGATCCGCGCAAGGGCAAGGCGCGCTTCATCCCCGAGGTGTCCGGCCCCGAGGATCTCGACGGTGTGGTGGCCGGCCGCGGCTCTCACCTGGGCACCGGCGGGATGGCGTCGAAGCTGTCATCGGCGCTGCTGGCCGCGGACGCCGGCGTTCCGGTGCTGCTGGCCGCGGCGTCCGACGCCGCCACCGCGCTGGCCGACGCGTCGGTCGGCACCGTCTTCGCCGCGCGGCCCCAACGGATGTCGGCGCGCAAGTTCTGGGTGCGCTACGCGGCGGAGGCGTCTGGGTCGTTGACGCTGGACGACGGCGCCGTACGGGCGGTGGTGCGGCAACGCCGGTCCCTGCTGCCGGCCGGCATCACGGCGCTGTCCGGCCGCTTCTATGGCGGCGATGTCGTGGAGTTGCGTGCGCAGGACGCCACGATGGTGGCGCGCGGCGTGGTGGCCTACGACCACACCGAGCTGGAGACCATGCTGGGCCGGTCGACATCGGACCTGCCCGCCGACATGCGCAGGCCCGCGGTGCACGCCGACGATCTGGTCGCCGTCTAGGCGATTTCGGCGCGGCTATGCCCCTACAGCGTCCGTTTGCGCGCCCAACTCACACACCAGCAGGGCCAACATCTCCGAGCAGCCGCTGTCGACCTTGACCGTGGCAAGCGCGTCGCCGCGCGTCGGCCCGCGGTTGATGATCGCGACCGGCATCCCGGCGGCCGCCGCGTGCCGGACGAACCGGTAACCGGAGTACACCGTCAGCGACGACCCCGCCACCAACAGCGCGTCGGCGGCATCGACGACCGAATATGCCTCTGTCACACGCTCTTTGGGCACGTTCTCGCCGAAGTAGACGATGTCGGGCTTGAGCATGCCGCCGCATCGCCCGCAGTCGACGACGCGAAACGACGCGGTGTCGTCGACCACCGCGTCGGCGTCCGGTGCCACGGCGATACCACCGACCGCCTCGGCGCGCCGCGCGAATCCCGGGTTGGCTTCCTCCAACAGGTCGGCGAGCGCCGCGCGCGACATGCGGTGGCCGCAGCCCAGGCAGATCACCTCGGCGTAGCTGCCGTGCAGGTTGACCACCGCGCGACTGCCCGCCTTGGTGTGCAACAGGTCGACGTTCTGGGTGATCAGCCCGCACACGACGCCGGCCCGCTCGAGCCGGGCCAGCGCGCGGTGACCGGCGTTGGGCGCGGTGGTGTCCATGTGCCGCCAGCCGAGGTGGTTGCGCGCCCAGTACCGCTGCCGAAACGCCGGGTCGGAGGTGAACTGCCGAATCGTCATCGGATTGCTCGGCGGCGAGTCCGGTCCGCGGTAGTCCGGGATACCCGAGTCGGTCGATATCCCCGCGCCGGTCAGCACGGCGACACGCCTGCCGCGCAGCACATCGACCAGTTCCGGGGCGTCCACGGTGTCGAGGGTACGGCTCAGCTCATCAACGCCTGCGGCGATGCGCGGCCCGGCCCCGCGCCGAGATCGACGTCTCGGCGGGATTTACTCGCACTTTCCCGCCCGTCTGTCCCTTTGGCGGAAAAACGATCAGCCGACCTCATCGGTGACGGCTCGCGAGGCCGCGCGCAGCGCGGGCCAGTCCCCGCGCCAGCCCAGCACATGCAACGCCATGTCGGCGGTGCGCTGCGGCTGATCCGGTTCGCCCAACCCGTCGGCACGCAGGTTCGGCAGCGACTCGACGAGCCGGAACACCACATCCTCGTCGGCGCCGACGTCGAACTCGTCGTCACACCGCTGCCGGCCGTCGAGCACACGATGCACCAGCGTGCGGTACGCCTGGCGCAACTGGCTTCGCTGCCGGTGGAATTCGTCGAACCGCGGGGCACGGACCTCGGGCAGCAGGTAGAGGATGCCGAGGTTCCACGGGCTGTCCCACAGCAGTCGGCCGTCGAGGTAGGTCAACGCGTGCAGCAGCACCGCGGCCGGCTCCTGCCGGTCCAGCAGTCGCTGCGCGGCGGCCAACGACGACGCGACGGTGCCGTGCAGCAGCGCCGCCAGGATGTCGTCCTTGGTGCGGAAATGGTGGTACAGCGACGCCTGCCGGATGCCGACGGCCTCGGCGATCTGGCGCGTCGACGTCGCCGCCACCCCCAACGTGGTGAACAACTCCGCCGCGGCGTCCAGCACCTCGTCGCGGGCGGTGTCGCCCGGCCGCTTGCGCCCCTCGAGTCGGGGACGGCCGCCCCCGGTGGTGTGCACGCGTCGATCCTGCCAGCCGGACAGGCTCGACGCGTGCGCAACCACGGTGATCGCCGGGGTCAGGGCCGGGCCGCCGTGAGGGTGGCCGGTTCCGCCTCGACCGCGGTCTCCGGCTCGTCCGGGGCGGCCGGGGGCGTGGTCATCAGCGCCACCACCACGTAGGCCACCAGGGACGTGGCCCCGGCCAGCAGGGTGGACCAGCCGTCGACCGCCGTCGACACCCACTCGTTGGGGAAGTACAGCAGCGTGTTGTCGACGCCGTAGATGGTCGGGGTGAGCACGAAATACGTCAACCGCACCGTGCCGCCCACCACGATCGCCGCCGTCGCCGCCGCGGCTCCGCCCCGCGACCAGTACAGCCCGAGGATGAACGGCACGACCAGGCTGGCCAGCAGCAGGTCGAACGACAAGGTGAGCAGGATCCCGGTCTGCGGAACCCGCAGCGCCACAACGGCTGCCAGCGCCGCCATCGGCAGGGTCCACCAGCGGGTGGCCCGCAGGATCCGCCGGGTCATCACGATGGCTTGCTCATCGATGCGGAACACGTTGCGCACCATCACCGATGCCGTCGACAGCAGGATCCCGCTGACAGTCGTCAGAGTCGCCGCCAACAGGCCGGAGATGACGATGATCGCCAGCCACGTCGGCGCGAACTGGCCCAGCAGCGTGTAGAGGATCGGGCCGTCGCCGGCGGCGTCGCCGACGATGCCGACCGCCGCGAGCGCGACGAACGACAACGGAATGCACAGCACCAGAATGCCTGCGGCAGCGGTGAAGCAGGCCTGCTGCGCAGCGCCGGGGCTGCGCGCCGAGAAAACGCGTTGCATCAGGTCGATCGCGACCAGGTTGCCCAGCGCCAACGCGATGATGGTGGCCCAGTTGATCACCGCGCCGGACTCTGCGGAGGTGAGTTGGGCGAAATCGCCGGCGCCCAGACCCTCCGGCGCGCTGAACCCGTGTGTGGTCGCCACCCAGATCACCAGTGAGAACACCGCGACGACGTTGACGATCACCTGGGCGACACCGGTGTAGACGCTGGCGAACATGCCGCCGGTGATGGTGTAGAGCAGCGCCAGTGGGACGGTGATCATGATGCCGAGGGTGTAGGAGACGCCGAGGAAGCGTTCCAGCAGAAAGCCCAGCGCGACCAGGTTGCCGGCCAACAGGATCGCGAAGCTGCCAACGGTCAGACACGACGACACCGTTTCGATGCCGCGGCCGAAGCGGTTGCGGAAGTACTCCGGCAGCGTCACCACGTTGGTGGCGCGCAACCGTTTCGCGAAGAACAAGCCCATCAGAAACAGGCACAGCGCCAACCCGATCGGCAGCGCCGCGCCGGCCCAGAAGCCGAAGGTCGCGGACAGGTCGGCGTTGCCGATGGTGGCGTTGGAATCGACGGGTTGGGCGATGAGCACCGCGGCGACCAGGACCGCGGGTAGCGTGCGCCCGGCGACCAGATAATTGGCGGTGTCACCGCGCACCCGCCGCGCGGAGACCACTCCGCTGACGGTGAGGACGAGCAGGAAGAGGGCAACGCCGGTGATGATCATGGCGGAACTCCAAACTACGGTGGGATGGGTGGGGAGTTCCGGCGCCGTTGCCGGAGGGGTGGGTTTGTCAGTGGGATAAGTTGCTGCTGAGTGGTTTTCGTCCGAAGCTGGCGAGCGGGCGGGCGTCGTCGGGCAGGTTCACCTCCCCTCGAGCCAGGCGCTCTTGCAGATAGCGGAAGCTCTGCGCGGTCTGGGCGAACAGGTGCTCTCCGGCGATCACGGGCGACATCGCCGGTTGGTCGTCGCGCACGAACGCGGGCAGGGGCGCGACCACGGTGTCGTAGTCGACATTGGCGAACAGCGGGAACGAGTACCGCTCTTCGGCGACCTTGCGGACCCGGTGGGTGGTGGCGACATACTCGCCGTTGGTCCAGATCTCCAGCAGGTCACCGATGTTGACGACGAATGCGTCGTCGATGAGCGGCACGTCGATCCACTCGCCGGCCGCGTTGAGGACCTCCAGGCCCGGCGCGGTCGGCCGCAGCAACGTGAAGCACTCGTAGTCGGTGTGGGCGCCGATGCCGGGTCGGTCGGCGGCGTCGGGATCGTAGGGGTAATGCAGCAGGCGCAGCTGCGACGGCGGTGCGGTCACGTGCCGCTCGAAGCGGTCCGCGGGCTCGCCGAGCGCGACGGCGAACGCCCGCAGCAGCGCCCGAGAGAGCGCGAAAACCGCGTCGTACCAGGCGGTGACGGCCGCGCGGAAGCCCGTCAGCCGGGGCCACTGGTTGGGCCCGAGCAGGGGATGGCCGGCCAGATAGCGGGGGTCGTCGGCGGGCAGCTCGAACGACACGTCGAACGCCTCCTTGGTGTCGTAGCTGCCCTCGGCGAAGATCTCCTCACCCGGCGGCACGTAGCCTCGGTGGTTGCCCGACCGGCCGATGTACACCCGGCGTTTCTCCTCGTCCGACAGGGCAAAGAACGCGCGGGTGCGGTCGAGCAGGGCGGCGAACAACGCCGGATCCACGCCGTGGCCGACGATCTGCGCGAAACCGACCCGCCGGGCGGCATCACCAAGGGCGTGCACCGTGTCGCGATAGCCGGATCCGGTCTCGTCGAAGAGTGCGGCGATGTCGAGCACCGGCACGTCGGTGAATGTCGTTGTCACAGCGAGTCCTAACGGGCCAGCAACTGGTCGGAGTGATGTCGTGCCACGGCCCACCGTTGCCGCACCGGCCGGCCGTCGGGGTCGCGGGCGCCGACGCTGACCGCGTCGTCGGTCAGCCCGGGTCTCAGGTCGTCACCGACCCGGAACGGCAAGGTGGAACGGGTGATTCGCCAGCGGCCGCCGTCTACGGTGCCCAGCGAGATCTCCAGGTCCAGCAGTGCCCGGGCGCGGGGCAGGCCCGCGGCGGCGACGGCGTCGCGCAGCGCGGTCCCGGATGGGATCACCACGTCGGGTGCGCGGCCGCGCACATAGCCGAATCGGTGACCGACACGCAGCAACATGCCGCGTCGCCCGCCGGGGTCATGCAGCGACAACTCCACATGCGTCACATCGGGTGCGGGTGGGGCCGAAACCCAGTCCTCGTGATAGTCGCGCCCGACGCCGGTTTCGACGAGGACGCCATCGGCGAGGTGCAGCCGACCCCGATCGGGCAGCGGTTCGGCCGGATGCAGATCGACCGCGCGCGTCCAGGTCCACTCGCCGCCGTCATCGACCAGGTGCCCGGCGAACGCTTCGACGGCGCACAGCATATGCAGGTCGGCGCGGGTGAGCCCGCTCAGCGACCGGGCCGCGATCCGCGCCATGTCGGCCGGGATGCGAAGGTCGACGTAGAGGTCGTCGCCCTGCAGCCACTCGCCGTCGGTGGCGGTGTCGAGGGCATGTCCGGGCACCGCGAGCGCCGTGCGACGCCAGCAGCGGCGCACCACGTCCGAACGGGTCGCCGCGACGCCCGCGGTGACCCGGCGCAGGTAGCCCGGCCAGTCGCCGTGATGGCTGATGTCCTCGCCGTCCTGCCAGGCCTGCAGGGTGCAGCCAAACCCGACGGCCGCGGTGCCGTCGGACAGGCTTACCGGCCCCAGCGACATGGGCGCGGGCAGTGCGGCCAGGAAGTCACCAAGCATCGCGGTGCCGATCAGCCACAGCTCGCCGTGTATCTGCATGCCGCCGTCGTCCATCCGGACAAGCCCCGGTTTGGGTGGGTCGGTGTTCAAACGCGCCAGCCGGTAGGCGGGGGCGGTCGCGGTGGGGCCGCACCACCGTGCGCCGCGCTGCTCGAGCTGGTGCGCCAGCGGATGTCCGCGCAGATGGGCACCGACGACGAAGAGGCGGGTGGTCGCTACGCCCGCGCGTGCGGGCCACGGAACCGTCGGCGCCGCGACACGCGGTGTGCAGACCAGCCGCGCCACGTCGACAGCGAGCGCGTCGGCGCAAGCGCGGGCCAGCACCGTCACGCCGAACTGCGCTCCGTCAGGGGCGGTTCCGCACGGGACGGAGACCCCGCACAGGTCCATCAGGTTGCAGAAGTTGGTGTAGGTCCCGAGCCGGGAGTTCACCCCGACGGGGTCGGCGTTCACCTCGGCGATGGTGGGGTGGTCGGTGGTGGTGGGAACCAACAGGGCGTGGCAGTCCCCGAGCTCGGCCAGCGCGGCCGCGGTCAGGTCGGCCAGCGTGACCCGGTCGCGCAGCAGCGCGGTCGCGGGCAGGGCGCCCGCGGCGGTGATGATCCCTCCCACCGTCGGGTCCACGGCCTGGTCGCCGATCCGCAGGTGCTCGCCGACGAACGCCCCGACGGCTTCGTGGCGTTCGGCGACCAGCGCGCCGTCATAGAGCAGGCGCGCCGCGCGCAGAAACGGAGTGAGGTCGATCTCGACGAGCCGCACACCGTTGTGCGCCAAGCGTTCACAGGCTTGGCGGAAGGGCGCTCGCCACTGCGGCGCCAGCTCGGGCAGCTCGCGTGGCACCGCCACCCTGATGTCCGGGGGTGCGGCCAGCGGTGCGTCGGGCGGAAACTCGCGGCCGCCGCCTGCCAGCACACCCATCGCGGTGTCGGCGGTGGCGAGGTCGCGGGCGAACACGGTGACGCAGTCGTAGGACCGGCAGGCCGGCACCACACCCTCGGTCGACACCACCCCGATCGTGGGTTTGATGCCGACGATGCCCTGCAGCGCGGCGGGAACCCGCCCGGAGCCCGCGGTGTCGGTGCCCAGCGCGACGTCCACCAGGCCCAGCGCCACCGCGACGGCGGAGCCCGAACTCGAACCGCCGGAGATGTATTCGGGGCGGCGGGCGTCGCGGACCGCGCCGTAGGGGCTTCGGGTGCCGACCAGCCCGGTAGCGAACTGGTCGAGGTTGGTCGCGCCGATCACCACCGCCCCGGCCTCACGCAGCCGCGCCACCGCCGGGGCGTCGGCGACCGCGGGGCCTGCGGCGAACGTTGGGCAGCCCGCCGTGGTCGGGATGCCGGCGACATCGATGTTGTTCTTCACCGCCGCCACCAGCCCGGCCAGCGGCAGCGCCGCCCCGGCGCGCGCGGGCGCGTCGATCGCCGCCGCATCGGCCAGCGCGTCGGTCAAGGGGCGCAACGCGATCCAGATCTCCGGGCGGTCGGCGTCGTCGATCGCGGCGTAGGCGGCACGCACCCGCTCGACGGCGCTCATCGACGATCCTCGGGGCCGACGACGACGAGCGGCGCGCCGCCGTCGACGAGATGGCCTGCGGAGACCAGGATCTTGGTCACCACCCCGTCGGACGGGGCGCGCAGCACCGTCTCCATCTTCATCGCCTCCAGCGCCAGCAGCGGCTGCCCCGCCACCACGCGCTGGCCGACGGCGACGTCGATCTTCCACACGCTCGACGAGAACGGCGCGTCGACGCGCTGCTCACCGTCGTCGAGCACCAGCTCCTCGACGGGTAGCGCGGCCAAGTGGGAGGCGGCGCGCTCGGCGCGGTCGAATTCGCCTGCGGCCGCCCACGCCGCGCGCTCGGCGGCGAACGCGTCGGCCTGCCTGGCCCGGAACGCCGCGATGGAATCGGCGTGGTCGGACAAGAACCGCTCGTGTTCGGCCAGCGAGAACGTGCCGTCGGTGATGTCGAGCGTGCCCCGGCCCGCCGCGATGTCGGCGCGCAGGTCCAACAGCTCCTCGGCCGACACCGGATACCACGAGATCCGGTCGAAAAACCTCAACAGCCAAGGATTCTCGGAGTCGAACGCGCCGCGGTGCCGGTGGCTGCTCCACACCTGGGTGGTGCGGCCGACGAACTGGTATCCGCCGGGGCCCTCCATGCCGTAGATGCACAGATACGCCCCGCCGATGCCCACGGAGTTCTCCGCCGTCCAGGTGCGTGCCGGGTTGTACTTGGTGGTGACCAGGCGGTGGCGCGGGTCCAGCGGCGTGGCCACCGGCGCGCCGAGGTAGACGTCGCCGAGGCCGAGGGTGAGGTACTGCGCGTCGAACACGATATCGCGGACCTCGTCGTGGCTCGCCAATCCGTTGATGCGCCGGATGAATTCGATGTTCGACGGGCACCATGGCGCGTCGTCGCGCACCCCCGAGGTGTAGCGGGCGATCGCTTCGCGGGTGGCGGGGTCGTCCCAGGACAGCGGCAGGCGCACCAGCCGGCTGGGCACCACGAGTTGCGACGCCGCGGGCAGGTCGTCCTCGATCTCGGCCAGCAGGGCGAGCAGCTTCGGGATCGGCAGCACGTCGGGGTCGACGTGCACCTGCAGCGAGCGAATGCCGGGGGTGATGTCGAGAATCCCGTCGGTGCTGCCGTCGAGGCGGGTGTGCAGCGCGTGCACCCGGGCGCGCAGCGCGAGATCCAGCACGATGTCGCCGTATTCGACGAGGACGTTGTCGTCGCCGCTGCGGCGGTAGGTCACCGTCAGGGCCCCGTCGACGCCGTCGCGCCGCGCCAGCACCCCGTTGTCACCGTCGCCACCGGCGCGGGACACCAGCGCGGTGGCGGCGCCGCGGGCGATGCCGAGTTCGCGCCGCGACGGCGCATGCGACGCGCGCACCGGCACGAACCGCACCGTGTCGCCGGGCCGCAGCTGACCCAGTTTCCAGCGGTCGGCCGTGACTACCGTGACCGGACACACGAAACCGCCCAGACTGGGGCCATCCGGCCCGAGCAGGATCGGGGTGTCGCCGGTGAAGTCCAGCGCGCCCACGGAGTAGGCGTTGTCGTGGATGTTCGACGGGTGCAGGCCCGCTTCACCACCGTCCGGCCGCGCCCATGCCGGCTTGGGGCCCTCCAGGCGGACTCCGGTGCGCGCCGAGTTGAAGTGCACCCGGTAGGACGCCTCGAACAAGGTGTCCATGTCGGCACGGGTGAAGAACTCCGGTGCGCCGTGCGGGCCCTCGGTGACGGCGAGCTCCCACGCGCCGGTGAGCGCGGGACGCACCTCCGGCGGCACCGGTCCCGCTCCGGGACGCGCGGCGGCGTCGGGATCGGCGGCCTTGGTGCGCAACACATCTCCGGCGATCAGCTCGCGGCCGGCGTGGCCGCCGAAGCGGCCGAGGGTGAAGGTGGCGGCGCTGCCCAGATAGGTCGGCACGTCGAGCCCGCCCGCGAACAGCACGTAGGTGCGCAGCCCCACCGCGGCCTCACCGATGTCGAGCAGGGCCCCGGCGGGCACCTCGACGGGTTCCCACATCGGCGCCGGAGCGCCGTCGACGGTGACCAGACACTCCGCGCCGGTGACACACACCCGCGTCGGGCGGGTGAACCGCAGCGCCGGCCCGGACGCCGTGCATTCCAGGCCCGCCGCGTCCTCGTCGTTGCCCAGGGCGCGGTTGCCCAGCCGGAACGACAGGTCGTCCATCGGCCCGCTCGGCGGCACCCCGACCTGCCACAGCCCGATCCGGCCGGGCACGTCCTGCACGGTCGTCATCAGGCCCGGCCGCTCGAGGGTGATCCGCGGCCGGGGGTCGGTGATCGTGGCGAGCGTCGCGGTGCTGTGCCGGGCTGCCCTGACGGCGTCGTGATCGGTTGCCGCACACAGCAGTCCGAGGTTGGTCTCGATGCCGTACATCCGGGTGTCTGCCACCGCGGCGCCGAGGCGGTTCCACGCGTCATCACGGTCGGCGCCGACGGTGACGACCTTGGCCAGCAGCGGATCGTAGGCCGCGGTGACCTCGGTGCCGTCCGACACCCAGGTGTCCACGCGCACGTCGGCGGGAAATCGGACGGTGCTGAGCGTGCCCACGCTCGGGCGGTGGTCGTGGTTGGGCTCCTCGGCGTAGATGCGCGCCTCCACGGCATGGCCGGTGACCGGCACCACCGCGTCGGGGTAGTCGTCGAACATCGTGGTGTCGCCCAGCGCCAGGCGCAGCATCCAAGCGGCCAGATCCACCCCGGTGACCGCCTCGGTGACCGGATGCTCGACCTGCAGGCGCGCGTTGACCTCCAGAAACGACGCCTCCCGGCGGAGCGGGTCGTAGACGAACTCGACGGTGCCCGCCGACCGGTAGCCCACCGCGGCCGCCAGTGCCCGCGACGAGGCGTGCAGGCGCTCGCGCACCTCGTCGGGCAGCGCCGGGGCGGGCGCCTCCTCGACGACCTTCTGGTGCCTGCGCTGCAGCGAACAGTCGCGGTCGCCCAGCGACACCACGCGTCCGGCGCCGTCGCCGAAGATCTGGACCTCGACGTGGCGGGCGTTCTCGACGTAGCGCTCGACGAACACGCCCGTCGCGGCGAAGTTGCGCTCGGCCTGCGCGGTGACCGATTGATAGGCCGCGCGCAGGTCGTCGGCGTGGCGGCAGACCCGCATACCGATGCCGCCGCCCCCGCCGGTGGCCTTGAGCATCACCGGATAGCCGATCCGTTCTGCGCTTGCGAGCGCGGCGCCGAGGTCGTCGAGCAGACCCGAGCCCGCGAACACCGGCACCCCGGCGGCTTCGGCGGCGGCGCGCGCGGTGTGCTTGGTGCCGAACCGGCGCAGCTGCTCCGGGCTCGGCCCGGCAAACGCCAGCCCCGCGGTTTCCACGGCAGCGGCGAAATCGGCGTCCTCGGAAAGGAACCCGTAGCCCGGGTGGATCACCGTGGCGCCGGTCGACGCGGCCGCGGCCAGGATCGCACCGGCGCGCAGGTAGCTCTCGCGCGGTGGTGGCGGGCCGATCCGCACCGCGTCGTCGGCCAACGCGACATGCGGTGCGCCGCGGTCGGCGTCGGAGAACACCGCGACGGTGCGCAGCCCGAGCGAGCGGGCGGCGCGGATCAGCCGCACGGCGATCTCGCCCCGGTTCGCGATCAGCACCGTGGCGGTCACCCGCTGCCCTCCGGGCGGGTGACGATCATGCGGACGGGAGTGGGGTCAAAGGCGTTGCACGGGTTGTTGATCTGCGGGCAGTTCGACACCAGCACCAGCGTGTCGATATCGGCCCGCACGGCCACCCGCTCGCCCGGCGCGGACAGTCCGTCGACGATGCCCAGTGCGCCGTCGGGGTCGACCGGAACGTTCATGAACCAGTTGATGTTGGAGGCCAGGTCACGCGCGGTCAGCCCCCACCGGGAGCCCTCGAGCAGGAAGTTCTCCATGCAGCCGTGCTGGGCGCGGGTGTGCTGTCCGTAGCGCAGCGTGTTGGACTCCTTCGAGCACGCGCCGCCCAGCGTGTCGTGCGCCCCGACCTCGTCGGCGACGACGGTCATCAACGCATCACCGGTGTCGGCGCGCAGCACCGAGCCGGTGGTCAACGTGATCTGGCCTTGGCGCCGAACGGTTTCCGGCGCGGAGTACCGGATACCGGTGTCGGCGGCCGAGTACAGCAGGCAGTCCACGGCCTGATTGCCCGCCAGGTCGACGATTGTCAGGACGTCGCCGGCGGCGATTACCGCCGACCACGGGGAGCGTGCGGGCACGACCTCATCCAGGACGACGGTTCCTGGGACCAGAGGTGCGATGTTCGGAGCGGAAGTGGTTGTCACAACTGTCCTCTCGCGATGAGATCGGCGTCGGTGTTGCTGAGGGCCTGGCGGTGTTCGGGATTCAGCGGCCCCACCAGTTGATTCGCGGCGAGCCGGTCCAGGTCCGCGGCGGCCGGCCACGCGTGCACCAGCAGCGGGGAGCAGGTGAACGTCGGCCGGGGATCGAGCGGGTGGGCGGTGTTGGCCAGCAACACGATCGCGTCGACGTGTAGCAGCAGGTCCACCGCCGTCCCGGCGCCCGCCGAACCCAGCCAGCGGAAGGTGCCGTCGGGCTGCACGCGTACGCCCTTGAAGAACGACACCGACGGCGGCAGGTCACGGCGGTCCAGTCCGTGCTTGAGGGCGGCCAAGGTGAACAGTTCGCGTCCGGCGGGCGACGGCGACTCCGGTGATGCGGCACCGTAACGCGTCAGATTGCCTGCACGCGTGGTGGTTCCGGTCAGCGCGTCATGCGCGCCCGAGGTATCGGCGACGACGGTGGCCAGCACCCGCCCGAAGCCGCTGAGCAGCGGATGGCCGACGCCGAGGTAGGCCTGCCAGGGCACCTTGACGGTGTCGGCGACGTTGAGCCGTTCGTGCGGGGCATCCGCGCGGTGCAACAGCAGGTGGGCGCAGGCGTCGCCGTCCTTGTCGGTCAGCCGGATCCGGGTGCCACGGGACAGAACGGCGGTGGTATATCCGCCCGGCGCAACGGTTTCCGACCACGTCAGGCACTCCGCTGCCACGTCGGGTGGCGTCGTGGGCGACGTGGACGCCGGAATGTGGCGCATGAACTCGGCGGTTCGGCCGTGTTGTGCCCGGGCGTGCGCTCGGGCACCGGACGTGGTGGCGGTGTCGGACGGCTGGGCTGGTGAGCTGTCGGTGCGAACCATCGACTCTCCGGCGGGTAGGGGACTTTCTGTCGATCGACAGTTTTCGCGGCCGCCGCGCGGAGATGGTTGCGGTGAGGTAACCGATGCCGTTCGTTCGGTTAACAGTGTGCGACGAAGGTTTCTGTCAGATGACAGAAACCTCTCGGTCCTGCCAGCTGAACCGTCTCAGTGAATCTGCGAGCGCCCATGGGCGAGGCGGGCCACTCCGCGCAGGATCCACGGTGTGTGCCTGGCCATCGTGGCCACGGCGCGGTCCGAGCGGCGCATGCCGGTCCGTGGACCTGGAGTAGGTGCGGATATCAGCTGTGCCTCCATCGATTCGGTCCGCGCGCCGCGGCGATCCACCGCCAACAGTTGCCATGCGCCGGGCACGCCCCGCAACTCGACGGAGCCGCGATCGTCGAACTCGGTGCCCGAGCCGACGACGAGATCACATACGGTGCGCGAGACGAGGATCTCCCCGCTGCCCGCCTTGTCGACGATCCGCGCCGCGATGTGCACAGCGATACCGCCGATGCCGGTTTCCAGCAGTTCGCACTCGCCGGTGTGGATTCCGGCGCGAATCTCGATACCCAAGGTTTCCGCCTCGGCGCGTAAGGTCTCGGCGCACCGGATCGCAAGCGTCGGGCCCTCGAAGGTGATCAAGTGGCCGTCGCCCGTACTTTCCACCACCGTGCCCCCGAACCGGTGTGCGACGTCAGCGGTGATCTCGTCGAATCGGTGCAGCACCGCACGCCACCGCTCGTCGCCCATCGCCGCGGCGTGTCGTGTCGATGCGACGATGTCGGTGAACAGCACGCTGCGCAGCGCACGACGCGCCGGAGAGGGCGCGGCATGGCTGCCGGTGAGGAACTCCTCGACCTCGGTCAGGATCGTGTCGGGATCGGCGAGCCAGGGCGCGTGGTCGTTGCCGTCGACTTCGAGCATTCGCGCACCGGGGATGTGGTCGGCGATGTAGCGGCCGCACTGCACCGGAACGACTTCTTCTCGGGCATGGATGACCAGGGTGGGTGCGGTGATGGCCGGCAGGACCGGCCGCGCGTCGATCCGGAACCCGGCTTCGAGGACCGCGCGCGCCATCCCCGGGCTGGCGCTCATCCGTTCCACCATCGCGAGCAGGCGGACGGAGCGCACCGACGGCAGTAGAGCCTTGGCCGCCGCGCCGCTGCCCCATGCTGTGAGGACGGCGCGCCAAAAAGCCTGCAAGCCGGCGGTCTGCTGCACCGAGGGTGTGTAGCGCTCATCGAGCTCGCCCAGCAAGCGGTCCCGCAGCTCGGCCGGATCGCGTTCCAAGTCAGCCCAGCCGTCGACGTAGGCGTACGCGAAGGTGCCGGTGAGAATCAGCGCCCGCGTTCGCTGCGGTCGTGTCGCCGCGAAGAGGATGGAGGCCGGGCCGCCCTCGCTCGTCCCGAAAAGCACGGCCCTTTGGAAGCCGACGGCGTCCATGACGGCCTCGATCTCGGACACCCGCTCCTCCAGCGTGCGGACTTTGGGCACCGGGTCCGACAGGCCCGCCCCGGCCTTATCGAAGAGAAGGACGCGACAGAACGTGGCGAGGCGCTCGAAGAAGGCCACGAATTCGGGCACGGTCCAATACAACTCGACGTGGCTGGCGAACGATCCGGCGAAGACCAGCTCGATAGGTCCGTCGCCGAAGACCTGATACGCCAGGTTGAGGTCGCCGCAGGATGCGTACGCCGTTTCCGGCACGTTTGAAGTGTACTGCTGCCCGACGTCAGCCGTAGCTTCTCGCCTTTTCCCGTCAGCCCAGGCAATCGGCCGCGGAAATGATGTCGGCGCTCATGTTGCTGCGCATCATGGTCAGCGCCGCGTCGCTGAGTTCCGGGTCGATGTGGGCGACCGCATCCGGCGGGACGACGACCGGGAAGTGCCGGACATAGGCATCCAGCGCGGTGTAGAGGATGCATTGCTCGGTGACCTGACCGGTGAGGATCACCCGTTTGGGCTCCAGCTGCCCCAGCAGGTAGGCCAGCGATGTGGCGTAGAAGGCGCTGTGGCGCACCTTGGTCATCAACCGGCAACCCTTGGGGGGCACGATCGGTTTCACCAACTCCGGTCGTTCACCATCGAGCGCGGCATTCACGATGTCGTCGAATTGTGCGCTGAAATCGCCGTAGTTGTCGTTGACATAGATCAGCTCGACGTCGTCGCGCTCGCGCGCCTCGGCGACCAGCTGCGCCAGCGGATCGATGATCTCGGCGACGTGGGGGGCCAGCTTCTCGGCATCGGGATGCCGGTAGGTGTTCATCATGTCGATGACCAGCACAGCGGTGTCACTCATGGGCTTCTGCATACCCCGTTCTGCTTTCGGGCAACAATGAGGCATGGATTTCTACTCGGCCTACCGGCACGGGTTCGTGCGCGTCGCCGCCTGCACACACCACACGGCGCTGGCGGATCCGCAGGCCAACGCGCAATCGGTGCTGCGGTTGGCGCAGGGCTGCCACGATGACAGCGTCGCGCTCGCAGTGTTTCCGGAGTTGACGCTGTCGGGGTACTCGATCGAGGACATCGTGATGCAGGACGCCCTGCTGGACGCGGTCGAAGACGCGCTGCTCGACGTCGTCGCCGCATCCGCCGACCTGATGCCGGTGCTCGTCGTCGGCGCCCCGTTGCGGTACGCGCACCGGATCTACAACACCGCGGTGGTGATCCACCGCGGCCACGTGCTCGGGGTCGCGCCCAAGTCGTATCTGCCGACCTACCGAGAGTTCTACGAACGCCGTCAGATGGCACCCGGCGACGACGTGCGCGGGGCGATCCGGATGGGGGATGCCGACGTACCGTTCGGGCCCGACTTGTTGTTCATCGCCACCGACATGCCCGGCTTCGTGCTGCACGTGGAGATCTGCGAGGACATGTTCGTGCCGATCCCGCCGAGCGCACAGGCCGCGCTGGCCGGCGCGACGGTGCTGGTCAACCTCTCCGGCAGCCCGATCACCGTCGGGCGCGCCGAGGACCGTTGCCTGCTGGCGCGTTCCGCGTCGGCGCGGTGCCTGGCCGCCTACGTCTACGCCGCAGCGGGAGAAGGCGAGTCGACCACCGACCTGGCCTGGGACGGTCAGACGATGATCTGGGAGAACGGGGAGTGCCTGGCGCAGTCCGAACGCTTCCCGAAGGGCGAACGACGCTCGGTCGCCGACGTCGACCTCGAGCTGCTGCGCAACGAGCGGCTGCGGATGGGCACGTTCGACGACAACCGCCTCCACCACGGCATCGATGCGGACACGTTCCGGCGGGTGGAGTTCCGGCTCGACCCGCCGTCGGGCGACATCGGGCTGCGCCGGGAAGTCGAACGGTTCCCATTCGTGCCGTCGGATCCCGAACGGCTGGAACAGGATTGCTACGAGGCCTACAGCATCCAGGTGTCCGGGCTGGAACAGCGCCTGCGCGCGCTGCACTACCCGAAGGTGGTGCTCGGGCTGTCCGGCGGGCTGGACTCCACCCATGCGCTGATCGTCGCCGCCCGCGCCATGGACCGAGAAGAACGGCCGCGCAGCGACATTCTCGCGTTCACCATGCCGGGTTTCGCGACAGGGGAGCGCACCAAGGGCAACGCGGTGCGGCTCGCCGAAGCCCTGGGCGTGACCTTCGCCGAGCTTGACATCAGCTCCACCGCCGAACTGATGCTCAAGAACATCGACCACCCGTTCGGGCGCGGTGAACCGGTGTATGACGTCACATTCGAGAACGTGCAGGCCGGCCTGCGCACCGATTACCTGTTCCGGCTGGCCAACCAGCGCGGCGGCATCGTGCTCGGCACCGGTGACCTGTCCGAGCTCGCACTGGGCTGGTCGACCTACGGTGTGGGCGACCAGATGTCGCACTACAACGTCAACGGCGGTGTGCCGAAGACGTTGATCCAGCACCTGATTCGCTGGGTGATCGCCTCGGGGCAGTTCGACGACGCGGTCAACGAGGTGCTGCAGTCGGTGCTGGACACCGAGATCTCTCCGGAGCTGGTGCCCGCCGGCGAGGACGAGGAGATCCAGAGCACCGAGTCGAAAATCGGACCGTATGTCCTGCAGGACTTCTCGCTGTTCCAGGTGCTGCGATACGGGTTTCGGCCCTCGAAGGTCGCGTTTCTGGCGTGGCATGCGTGGAGCGACGCGCAGCGCGGCGACTGGCCGGCCGGATATCCCGAGCACAAGCGGCCGTCATACTCGCTCAAGGAGATCCGGCACTGGCTGCAGGTGTTCGCGCAGCGCTTCTACTCGTTCGCGCAGTTCAAGCGTTCGGCAGTGCCCAACGGCCCCAAGGTGTCTCACGGCGGGTCGCTCTCGCCGCGCGGTGACTGGCGGGCGCCGTCGGACATGACGGCGCGGGTGTGGCTCGACGAGATCGAGCGCGAAATCCCCGAATCCGGCTAGCGCTTTCGGCGCAGCTTGCCGGCGCTGACCGCGCCGACCGCCGCGCCGGCCAGCACCCCGACAGTCGACCACCACCAGTGATCGGTCATGGCCGCCAGGGTCACGCCGAGGACCAGACCGATGATCAGCGGCATCCAGAGCCAGGTCGCTTCCTGCTTGGTGTTCAGCTGTCTGCGTGCCATCACTCCCACGCTAGCGCGGGTGGTCGACTGCGCTGGTCAGCGTTCGTAGGTGCCCGTCAACACGCCGCGCGCCAGTACGTGACCGGCGATCGCGGCGAGAAATCCCTTGTGGTCGGTCACGTCGTCGGGTACCGGCTGGTCCAGCGCGAACAGCTGAAACCGGTAGTGGTGGGGACCGTGTCCCCGGATCGGTGCGGGCCCGACGTAGGAGTCGCCGAACGCCTTGACGAAGCGCACGCCGGCGGCGCCGGGCTTGAGTTCACCTTCGTCGAGGCTGCGGCGGTCCGCCTCGATCAGCGCGATCGTGTGCATCAGCGGTTTGGGGCCCGGCACGTCGATGTCGTCGATGACCAGGGCGAGTTGCTTGGTCGGCGCCGGCACCCCGCTCCAGCGCAGCGGCGGCGAGACGTTGTCGCCGACGGCGGCACCGGCGTGCCTCTGCGGGATCGGGCCGCCGTCGTCGAACGCACTGCTGGTGATGTCGATGGTGTCGGCGCCTGTGTACTCGGGTGCGGCGAGCGGGCTGCGGTGTGCGCCAGCGCGGAACCGCCTGAGCAGCTTTCCAACTATCGGCATGCCCGGCAGTCTAATCAGCGATTTCGGTGCGCTAAGTGGCGGTGAGCGCTACGCGGCGCACCGAAATCGCCCCAACCCCGGGACGAAGCGGCCGACCCGCGCCGTGTACCCGCGGTACTCGTCGCCGTGAACCGACAACAGGTAGGGCTCCTCGACCACGCGGACCTGAAGCTCGATGGTGACGACCAGAATCGCAAAGCCGACCAACGCCACCAGATTCGGTGTCACCAACGCGATTCCGAGCCCGAACACCAGCATCGCGGTGAAGGTGGGGTTACGCACCAGAGCGAACACCCCGGTGCGCACCAGCGTGGTCCGTTCACTGGCGTCGACGCCGATCCGCCACGAGTCACCCATGTCCAACTGCGCGTACACCGTGCCCGCGATGCCGAGGACCGCGAGCACCACCCCGACGACGTTCAACCACGTGTGATCCAGAACCGGCAGCGGCGCCACCACACCGCACAGTTGCAGGATCGGCGCGAACACCGCCGCGGCCATCGCCACCACGAAGCCGACACCGGCCAGCCATTCGACCGAGCCGATGCGGCCGCTGATCCCGCGGAACCCGGTCGAGCCGGTTCGACGCCGCTGAACCCAACTGCGCCAACCGAATCCGAGCAGCGCGAACACGCCGAACAGCACCAGCGCGACGACAGGCACGGTGCCTCCTCTCATGAACAGCAGGCGTCTCCGCGCCAGGCGTTGATGCCTTCGCGGACGGCGATGGCGGCGATGCCCAGGGCGGCGACCGGATCGGTCCACGTCCAGCCGAGCGCGGCGTTGAAGACCAGCCCGATCAGCAAGACCGCGGAAAGATACGTGCACAACAGCGTCTGTTTGGAGTCGGCGACAGCTGAGCGCGAGCCCAGTTCGCGTCCGGCGTGACGCTGCGCCCACGACAACACCGGCATGATCACCAGGCTGAGCGCGGCGAGCGCGATGCCGATGCGCGACGGCCGCGCCTCGCCGACCCCGAACAACGTCAGCAGCGCGTCGGCGGTGACGTAGGCCGCGAGCGCGAAGAACGAGAACGCGATGAACCGCAGCGCGGTCTTCTCCCGGGTCTCGGGATCCCGGGCCGCGAACTGCCAGGCGACCGCCGCGGCGGAGGCGACTTCGACGGCCGAGTCGAGCCCGAAGCCGATCAGTGCCGTCGACGACACGCGAGTGCCTTCGGCCAGCGCGACGACGGCCTCGACCACGTTGTAGCTGATGGTCGCGGCCACGAAGAGTCGGACGCGGCGGATGAGGACGTCGCGCCGGGCCGCCGTCGTCGCGACCATCAGCAGCAGCCCTCGGTTTCGGCGGCTGGGCAGCACGCCGGGTCGACCGTCAGCACCAACCCGATCAAGTCGGCGAGCGCGTGGGCGATCCGGGCGTCGGCGAGTTCGTAGCGGTTGCGCCGACCTTCGGGCTGCGCGACGACCAGGCCGCAGCCGCGCAGGCACGCCAGGTGGTTGGACAGGATCTGGCGCGACACCCCGATCTTGTCGGCGAGCTCAGACGGGTAGCCGGGGCCGTCGCGCAGGAGCAGCAGGATCTCGCAGCGCGTCGGGTCGGAGAGCGCATAGCCGAACCGCGACAACGCGTCGCGGTGGGTGACCGTCTGCATGCCGCAGACAGTACATCAATTTCTGTACTATTCAAGAGCGATTTCGGCGTGGTTCGTCACGGTGGGCGTGACAAACTGCGCCGAAATCGCTGCTCAGAGGCGGCCGTCGACGCGTAGGTCGGGGTGCACCCAGTTTGGCGAACGCCGCTCCTTGAACGCCCGGAACCCCTCGATGATCTCGGGCCCGGCCAGGCTGGACTGCATCCCGATGCGATCGAACAGTCCCAGGTAGTTGTCGATGCTCGACTTGACCAGCCCGCGGGCCCCCGGGGCGGTGCGGCAGCACTGGGCCAGCACCTCGCGGGCCTGCTCGAGCAGCTCGTCGTGCGGCACCACCCGCGCCACCAGGCCCCAGTCCAGCGCCTCCTGCGCGTCCAGCGTGCGCCCGGTGAACATCAGGTCGCGGGTGCGCACCGGCCCGATCAGCCGGGTCAGCATCTGGGCGTAGTAGGTGTCGGCGATCCCGCGGAACAACTCGGGCACCCGGAAGGTGGCCCGGTCGCTGACCACCGCCATGTCGCTGCACATCGCGATCTGCAGGCCGCCGCCCTGACACAGCCCGTTGACCGCCGACACCACCGGCTTGACCGACTGGCGCAGCGTCTCGAACGGCGTCACATCCATGCCCAGCGCCGACCCGAACGTCAACCAGTCGTCGCTGCCGTCGCCACCGCCCATGTCGCCGCCGGGGGCGAACACGTCGCCGGTGCCAGTGATGAGCAGGCCCGCCAGGTCCGGATCGGCGTCGACGTGACGCACGGCGTAGCGGATGCCGAAGTACATCGCGGGCGTCATCGCGTTGCGCGCCTCGGGCCGGTCCAACGTGCACACCCCGAACCCGCCCTCGCGGCTGAAGCGCAGATACGGCGTGCCCAGCCAGTCGCCGTCGGGGGGCCGCGGCGTGCCGGCGGCGGGTGGCACTGAGGTCTCAGATGTCATAGGCGTCGTTCTCCTGCTTTCCGGTTGGTCACTGCGTCGTCGATGGCCTCGGCGTAGGGGGCGCAGTCGCCGGCGCCGGGCACCAGCGTGGACAGCGCGGCGGCCGCGCACGCGCGGCGCATGGCGTCCTCGTGTCCCGTCTGCCAGCCCGCGGCCAGCACACCCGCGAAGACGTCACCGGCGCCGGTGGTGTCGACCGCGTCGACGGCCGGTGCGCGCACGTCGAACCGCTCGTCGTCACCCAGGTAGCTGGCACCGCGCGAGCCTCGGGTGATCACCAGATGAGGGACCGGCCAGTGCCAGTGGCCGGCCTCGGATTCGTTGACGACGACGACGTCCGCCAACTGGGAAAGGGCCAGGAGAGCATGCGGTGGCGCGCCCGCCGGCGATGCGTTGACGATGACGACCGCGCCTGCCGCGCGTGCCACCTCGGCGGCGTCGACGGCGGCGCCGACGGGGATCTCCAACTGCATGAGCACCACATCGCTGTCGGCGATCACCGCACGCACGTCGGCGTCGTGCACGCTCAGATGCGCGTTCGCGCCCGGCGCCACCACGATCGTGTTCTCCGCCGTGTTGTCGACCACGATGACCGCCGACCCGCTCGGGCCGGGCAGCGTCACCACCCCGGCCAGCCCGACCTCGTTGGCCTCCAGGTGGGCCCGTAACTGCGCGGCCGCCGCATCGGTGCCGAGCGCCGCGACGAGCTGCACCTCCGCGCCCGCGCGGGCGGCGGCCACCGCCTGGTTTCCGCCCTTACCGCCCGGTGCGGTCGCCGTCGCCGACGCGAGAACCGTCTGGCCAGGCCGGGGCAGCGCATTCACCACGAAGGTGTGGTCGAGGTTGACACTGCCGACCACACAGACCCGCGCCACCATGACTGACAACGCTAGACCAGCCCACCTACCCGACACGTGTCGAACGGCCCGGACGCCCGTTCGATACGCTGGGGTAATGAGTGTGCAGGCCCCCTCACTTCCCGGTTTGCGCGAACAGGTCCACGACGCCGCCCGCCGTGCCCGCGTCGCGGCCCGCGCCCTGGCCACCCTGAGCACCGAGACCAAGAACCGTGCGCTCAACACGGCCGCCGACCACCTGCTGATGCACACGGGCGATGTCCTCGCGGCCAACGAACAGGACCTGGAGGCCGCCCGCGCCGCAGGCACACCGGAAGCCATGCTCGACAGGCTCGCGCTGAACCCGAGCCGCGTGGAAGGGATCGCCGACGGATTGCGCCAGGTCGCCGGGCTGCCCGACCCGCTCGGCGAGGTGCTTCGCGGACGCACCCTGCCCAACGGGCTGCGGTTGCGCCAGGTGCGGGTACCGCTGGGCGTGGTCGGCATCGTCTACGAGGGCAGGCCCAACGTCACCGTCGACGCGTTCGGGCTGACGCTGAAGTCGGGCAACGCGGTGCTGCTGCGCGGCAGTTCGTCAGCGGCGCGCTCCAACGCCGCCCTGGTGGACGCGTTGCGCGCGGCGTTGGCCACCGAACTGCTCGATGCCGACGCCGTGCAGCTGCTGCCCAGTGAGGACCGGGCCAGCGTCACCCACCTCATCCAGGCGCGCGGCCTGGTCGACGTCGTCATCCCGCGCGGCGGCGCCGGCCTCATCGACGCGGTCGTGCGCGACGCGACGGTGCCGACCATCGAGACCGGGGTCGGCAATTGTCATGTCTACGTTGACAAGTCGGCCGATCTCGACGTCGCCGAGCGAATCCTGTTGAACGCCAAGACGCGGCGGCCCAGCGTGTGCAATGCCGCCGAGTCGGTGCTGATCGACGCCGCGATCGCCGAGCAGGCGCTGCCCCGGCTCACCAAGGCCCTTCGCGACGCCGGCGTGGTCGTGCACGAGAACCCCTCCGAAGACGAACTGCGCGCCGAATTCCTGTCGATGGACATCGCGCTGGCGGTGGTCGACGGCGTCGACGGCGCGATCGCCCACATCAACGAGTTCGGCACCGGACACACCGAGGCCATCGTGGCGACCGATCTTGCTGCGGCCCAACGCTTCACCGATCGGGTCGACGCCGCGGCGGTGATGGTGAACGCGTCGACGGCGTTCACCGACGGCGAGCAGTTCGGCTTCGGCGCCGAAATCGGCATCTCGACCCAGAAGCTGCACGCCCGCGGCCCGATGGGGTTGCCCGAACTGACGTCAACCAAGTGGATTGTGTGGGGAGACGGCCACACCCGCCCGGCCTGAATCAGGAGTTACTACATTGACTGTCCCCGCACGCCCGGCGCCGCTGTTCGCCGACATCGACGATGTCGCGCGGCGGCTGGCCGAGACCGGTTATCTGCCCGACACCGCAACGGCCACCGCGGTTTTCCTCGCCGACCAGCTGGGCAAGCCGCTGCTGGTCGAAGGCCCCGCCGGGGTCGGCAAGACCGAGCTGGCCCGTGCCGTCGCGCAGGCCACCGGTTCGGGCCTGGTGCGGTTGCAGTGCTACGAGGGGGTCGACGAGGCCCGCGCCCTCTACGAGTGGAACCACGCAAAGCAGATCCTGCGCATCCAGGCCGGGCACGGCGACTGGGATGCCACCCGCGACGACGTGTTCAGCGAGGAGTTCTTGCTCTCGCGTCCGCTGCTGACCGCGATCCGGCGCACCGAGCCGACCGTGCTGCTGATCGACGAGACCGACAAGGCCGACATCGAGATCGAGGGCCTGCTGCTGGAGGTGCTTTCGGACTTCGCGGTGACGGTGCCCGAGCTGGGCACGATCACCGCCGAACGCGCCCCGTTCGTCGTGCTGACGTCCAACGCCACCAGGGAGCTCTCCGAGGCGCTCAAGCGGCGTTGCCTGTTTCTGCACATCGACTTCCCCGACGCCGAGCTGGAACGGCGCATCCTGCTGTCGCGGGTGCCCGAGCTGCCCGAACATCTGGCCGCCGAACTGGTCCGCATCATCGGGGTGCTGCGCGGAATGCAGCTCAAGAAGCTGCCGTCGGTGGCCGAGACCATCGACTGGGGCCGCACGGTGCTGGCTCTGGGGATGGACACCATCGACGACGCCACGATCGCGGCCACGCTGGGCGTGGTGCTCAAACACCAGTCCGACCAGATCAAGGCATCCGGCGAACTCCGCCTGAACTAGGAGCCCATCGATGGCCGTTCGCCGCACCCGTCCGCCGCAGCCGCTGGCGCCGCACGGTATTCCCGGTCACCTGGTCGGATTCGTCGAAGCGCTGCGCAAACAAGGGATTTCGGTGGGGCCGTCGGAAACCGTGGACGCCGGGCGGGTGATCTCGGTGCTCGGCCTCGGCGACCGGGAGGTGCTGCGCGAAGGGATCGCGTGCGCGGTGCTGCGGCGCCCCGAGCACCGCGACACCTACGACGCGATGTTCGATCTGTGGTTCCCCGCGGCGCTGGGCGCCAAGACCGTGCTGCTCGACGACGACGGCGAGCCGCTCGAGGACATCGAAGGGTTGCCGCCCGAGGACGTCGAGGCGATGCGCGCGGCGCTGCTGGACCTGCTGGCCGACAACGAGGAGCTGGCCAACCTCGACGAGCGGATGGCGGCGATGATCGCCCGCATCGTGGAGGCCTACGGCCGCTACAACTCCAGCCGCGGCCCGTCGTACTCGTCGTATCAGGCGCTCAAGGCGATGAACCTCGACGACCTCGAGGGCCGGCTGCTCGCCGGGCTCTTGGCGCCCTACGGGGACGAGCCGACGCCGACGCAGGAGCAGATCGCCAAAGCGATGGCCGCCCAACGCATCACGCAGCTGCGCAAGATGGTGGAGGCCGAGACCAAGCGTCGTACCGCCGAGCAGCTCGGCCGCGACCACGTGCAGATGTACGGCGTGCCGCAGCTGGCCGAGAACGTCGAGTTCCTCCGCGCTTCCGGTGAGCAGCTGCGCCAGATGCGCCGGGTGGTGCAGCCGCTGGCCCGCACGTTGGCCACCCGGCTGGCCGCGCGTCGGCGCCGTTCGCGCGCGGGCGAGATCGACCTGCGCAAGACCCTGCGCAAGTCCATGTCCACCGGCGGCGTGCCGATCGACGTGGTGCTCAAGAAACCGCATCCGGCCCGGCCCGAGCTGGTGGTGCTGTGTGACGTGTCGGGTTCGGTGGCCGGGTTCAGCCACTTCACGCTGCTGCTGGTGCACGCGCTGCGCCAGCAGTTCAGCCGCGTTCGCGTCTTTGCCTTTATAGACACCACCGACGAGGTGACGGAGTTGTTCGGCCCGGACGCCGACCTGGCGGTCGCCGTGCAGCGCATCACCCGCGAGGCCGGGGTGTACACCCGCGACGGCCACTCCGACTACGGGCACGCGTTCGTGTCGTTTCTGGAGCGGTGGCCCAACGTGCTGTCGCCGCGCAGTTCGCTGTTGGTGCTCGGCGACGGCCGCAACAACTACCGCAACCCGGAAACCGAGCTGCTGGCCCACATGGTCAACTCCAGCCGGCACGCGCACTGGCTCAACCCGGAGCCCAAGCATCTGTGGGGCAGCGGTGACTCGGCGGTGCCGCGCTACGAGGAAGTCATCACCATGCACGAATGCCGTTCGGCCAAGCAGCTGGCGTCGGTGATCGATGCGCTGCTCCCCGTCTGAGTACGGCGCGAACGTGGGTTACCCGCACGCCTCGGCGGCCCGAACCGTGACACGGGCCCACACTCGGCGCGAGAAGTAAGCTGGCTCTTTGTGGCTTCTGGACGCAGGCTCGGGGTGATGGGTGGGACGTTCGACCCCATCCACAACGGACACCTGGTCGCCGCCAGCGAGGTCGCCGACCTGTTCGGGCTCGACGAGGTGGTGTTCGTGCCGACCGGGCAGCCGTGGCAGAAGGATCGCCACGTCACCGCGGCCGAGGACCGCTACCTGATGACGGTGATCGCCACCGCGTCCAACCCCCGGTTCACGGTCAGCCGCGTCGACATCGACCGCGGCGGTCCGACCTACACCAAGGACACGCTGAACGACCTGCACGCCCTCAACCCGGACAGCGAGCTGTTCTTCATCACGGGCGCCGACGCGCTGGCGTCGATCCTGACGTGGCAGAACTGGGAGGAGATGTTCGCCATCGCGAAGTTCGTCGGCGTCAGCAGGCCCGGCTACGTGCTGGACGGCAAGCACGTCACGGCCGCGGGCAGACAACTGCCCAAGGACGCGTTGACCCTCGTCGAGGTGCCCGCGCTGGCGATCTCCTCGACCGACTGCCGCCTGCGCGCCGCGCAGAACCGGCCCATCTGGTATCTGGTGCCTGACGGCGTGGTCCAGTACGTGGCCAAGCGAAAGCTCTACGCCGCCCAACCGTTGACAACCCAGGGGAAGCAACAATGAGCGCCTCCGAGGAAGCGGTCAAGATGGCCACGGTGGCCGCACGGGCCGCCGCGTCCAAACTGGCCGACGACGTCGTCGTGATCGATGTGTCGGGGCAGCTGGTGATCACCGACTGTTTCGTCATCGCCTCGGCGTCCAACGAGCGTCAGGTCAACGCGATCGTCGACGAGGTCGAGGAGAAGATGCGGCTGGCCGGATACAAGCCCGCGCGCCGCGAAGGCGCCCGCGAGGGACGCTGGACGCTGCTCGACTACGTCGACGTCGTGGTACACGTCCAGCACCAAGACGAACGCAACTTCTATGCGCTGGACCGGCTTTGGCGCGACTGCCCGGTGGTGCCGGTCGAGCTGGACGGTCAGACGTGAGGGTTCGTCGCCTGGTCATGTTGCGGCACGGCCAGACCGAGTACAACGCGGGCAGCCGGATGCAGGGCCAGCTCAACACCGACCTGTCGGAGTTGGGCCGCGAGCAGGCGGTCGCGGCGGCCGAGGTGCTGGCCAAGCGCCAGCCACTGGTCATCGTGTCCTCCGACCTGCGCCGCGCGTTGGACACCGCGGTGTCGCTGGGAGACCGGGCCGGGCTGCCCGTGCTGGTCGACACCCGGCTGCGCGAGACGCACCTCGGTGACTGGCAGGGCATGACGCACCTTGAGGTCGACGCCGCCGCCCCCGGGGCCCGGCTGGCATGGCGGGAGGATGCCCGATGGGCGCCGCACGGCGGAGAGAGCCGCGTCGACGTCGCCGCCCGCGGTATGCCGGTGGTCGAGGGCCTGGTCGCCGAGCAGACCGAGTGGGGGCTGGACTCGCCGGAGCGGCCGGTGGTGCTGGTCGCGCACGGCGGGCTGATCGCGGCGTTGACGGCGGCACTGCTGCGGCTGCCGGTCGACAACTGGCCGATCCTGGGTGGAATGGGCAACGCCAGCTGGGTGCAGCTGTCCGGGCACAGCGAGGCGCACGCGCCTGCCGAGGAGATCCGCTGGCGACTCGACGTGTGGAACGCCTCGGCGCAGGTTGCCAACGATGTCCTCTGAGCGCCCGACCCTGCTCATCTTCTGCGACTCGCTGTCCTACTACGGGCCGTCCGGAGGGCTGCCGTCCGACGACCCCAGAATCTGGCCCAATATCGTTGCCCGGCACCTGGATTGGGACGTCGAGCTGATCGGGCGGATCGGCTGGACCTGCCGCGACGTCTGGTGGGCGGCCACCCAGGATCCGCGGGCGTGGGCGGCCCTGCCGCGGGCGGGGGCGGTGATCTTCGCGACGGGCGGGATGGATTCGCTGCCGTCGCCGCTGCCGACCGCGCTGCGGGAGTTGATCCGCTATGTGCGTCCGTCGTGGCTTCGGCGCTGGGTGCGCGACGGCTACGGGTGGCTGCAGCCCCGGCTCTCGCCGGTCTCCCGCTCCGCGCTGCCGGCGCACCTGTCCGCGGAGTACCTGGAAATGACCCGCGGCGCCATCGATTTCAACCGGCCCGGAATACCGGTGGTGGCGTGTCTGCCGTCGGTGCACATCGCCGAGACCTACGGACGTGCGCATCACGGCCGCGCAGCCACCGCCCGTGCGATCACCGAATGGGCCGAGCAGCACGATGTTCCGCTGGTCGACCTCAAGGCGGCTGTCGGCGAATACGTCATGACCGGCCAGGGCAACCCCGACGGCATCCACTGGAACTTCGAAGGACATCAGGCCGTTGCCGAACTGATGATCAAGGCACTGGTGGAGGCGGGGGTCTCATGCCCGTAGTCGTGGTGACGGACTCGTCGTCGCGGCTGCACCCCGACGAGCTCAAGCACTGGCAGATCCGGCAGGTTCCGTTGCACGTGCTCGTCGACGCGGTCGACCTGCGCGACGGCGTCGACGACGTGCCCTACGACATCCATGAGTTGCCGCGCGCCAGTACCGCCGGTGCGACGCCTGCCGAGCTGACCGAGACGTATCGGCACGCGCTGCAGGACAGCGGCGGCGACGGCGTTGTGGCCGTACATCTTTCGGCGGCGCTGTCGAGCACATACAGCTCTGCGGTGCAGGCCGCCCGCGAGTTCGGTCCAGCTGTGCGGGTGATCAACTCGCGATCCGTCGCGATGGGCGTGGGCTTCGTCGCGCTGAGCGCCGCACGCGCCGCGGCATCGGGGGCGGATCTGGACGCGGTGGAAGCCGCCGCCCGCTCGGCCGTGGACCGCGGCCGGGTGTTCGTCGTCGTGCATCGCCTGGACAACCTGCGGCGCAGCGGGCGTATCCGGGCCGCGGCGTCGTGGCTGGGCACTGCGCTGTCGGTCAAACCGCTGCTGTGCCTGGACGAGGACGGACGCCTGGTGCTGGATCAGCGCATCCGCACGGTCAGCAGGGCTCACGCGACGATGGTGGACCGGGTCGTGGAACTGGTCGGCGATCAGCGGGCCGCGGTCGCGGTGCAGCATGTCGACAACCATGACGGCGCCGACGCGGTCGGCGCGGAGCTCACCACGCGGCTGCCGCAGATCGCGTCGCTCACCGTGTCCGACATGGGACCGGTGCTGTCGATCCACGTCGGCGCCGGGGCGGTGGGCGTCGTCGTGCAGCTCGATCCGTAAGTGATGACGAACGGTTGACATAGACTTACCGTTAGCACAGACTTACGGATGTGTCCGCTTCTGCCTCGGCTGTCCTCGACGCGCTGGGTGACAAGACCCGGCGGTCGATCTTGGAGAAGCTGGCCGAGGGGCCGGCCGCAGTCGGGGTGTTGGCCGATCAGTTGCCGATTTCCCGCCCTGCGGTATCTCAGCATCTGCGCGTGCTCAAAGACGCCGATCTGGTCGTCGAATCGGTCGCCGGCACGCGGCGGATCTACCGTGTCAATCAGGACGGGTTGATCGCGTTGCGGAACTATCTCGACCGGTTCTGGGCGCAGACGCTGGCCGGCTTCAAGGAGACCGTCGAATCTATGGTAGGTGACGAACCATGACGCGAGCCCGAACCGAAACCATCCGCCACCATGTCGTCGTTGCGGCGCCGCTCGAGCGGGCGTTTCGCGTATTCACCGACCAGTTCGGCGATTTCAAGCCGCGCGAGCACAACCTGTTGGGTGTTCCGATCGCCGAGACCGTCTTCGAGCCCCGCGTCGGCGGGCACATCTACGACCGTGGCGAGGACGGCAGCCTGTGCAAGTGGGCGACCATCGTCGCCTATGAGCCGCCGAACCGGGTCGTCTTCACCTGGAACATCGGCCCCACTTGGCAGTTGGAGACCGACAGCGCCCGATGCAGTGAGGTCGAAGTCCGGTTCACCGCCGAATCCGCCGACCGCACCCGCGTCGACCTCGAGCACCGGCACATCGAACGGCACGGCGACGGTTGGCAAGCGGTTGCCGAAGGTGTTGGGGCAGAAAGCGGTTGGCCGCTGTACCTGCGCCGCTACGCCGGCCTGGTCAACGGCGGAGCGCAATAGCGGCGGCGCGACGTCACACCGCGGCACGCCCGGTGATCGGCGGCAGATCCTTGAGCGTGACGATGCCCGGCTTCGCGGCGACCACGGCGGGCACCGCGTTGGTCACCGGCATCGCCGTGTAGATCATGCCCAGGCTCATGAAGGGTTCGGTCCAGTCCCTGGGCGGCAGGCAGTGCAGCACGGTACGCATGTTGGGCACGCCGAAGACCTGGATGACGTGTCCGTGTTCGAGCGGCTTCGGCGGGGTGACATGGCTGCCCATGATCCAGTTGAAGCCCACGTTGACGACGTTGCGGTCGCCGACCCAGCCGCGGTGATATCCGTGCACTCCCGCGACCGTGCCCTTGGGGATCTGCATGAAGCCCAGATCGGTGTCGCCGGTGGCGGAGGTGAACGTCACGTCGAACGTGATCCGGTCGAGCGTCGCACCGATGGCGTCGGCCATCATCGCCGCCGATTCGGCGAAGACCTCGCTTTCCCGGCGCACGCTCTCGGCCAGACCCGGTGTGTCGGGATCCTGCGAAAACCCCATCGCGGTCTGGGTTCCGGCGGACTCGTAGGTCGAGCAGTCCACCGACTCGGTGATGCGAATCTCGTCCACCCGCTCACACGCGCCGGAGAGCACCATGCCGACCATGTTGGAGATCCCGGGGTGCGCCCCGCTGCCGAAGATCGTGGATTTACCCTTCTCACAAGCCTTTCGGATGCGGTCGAGGTCTTCGGGTGTCTGCTTGCCGCCGGTGATCCAGGCCGCGCTGGAGCAGACGTTGACGCCGGCTTCCAGCAGCCGCACCAGCTCGTCGATGTTCGGCCACAGCGGGTTGTAACAGCAGGCGTCGGGTTCGAGCGCCAGCAGCGCGTCGACGTCGTCGGTGGCCGTCACACCGGTGGGCTCGGACCGGCCGGCCAGCGCCGCGGCGTCGACGCCGACCTTGTCCGCGCCGTGCGCGTACACCCCGACCAGCTCCATGTCGTCGCGCCCGAGGATGGCGTGCAGTGACCGGCGGCCGACGTTGCCGGTGGTCCATTGGATGACGCGAAGTGGTCGGGTGGCGCTCATCTGCAGGAGGTTACATGTGGGTGCCGCCGTCGACGCGCACCTCGGTGCCGGTCACGAAGAACGCGTCGGTGCTGCCGAGCATGGCGACGACGGCGGCGACCGCCTCGGGTTTGGCGAACATCGCCCCGTCTTCGAGCGCCAGCACCGGCTGGATCTTGCCGAACAGCGAGTAGTCGGCGTCGGCGGGCAAGCCCGGTCCGACACTCTGCTTGGACTCGCCGGTGCCGTCGGTCATGCCCGACGAGATCGAGCCGGGCTGCACGGAATTGAACCGGATGCCCTCCTTGGCGAACTCGAGGGCCAACGCGTGCGTCATCGCCTGGACACCGCCCTTGGAGGCCGCGTAGGCCGACATGTAGGGGTGGGCGAACGCCGCCGACGTCGAGCTGAAGTTGACCACCGCCGGCTTGGTGCCGTTGCGCAACGCCGGGAGGGCTGCACGGGTCACCAGGAAGGTGCCGACGAGGTTGATTCGCAGCACCTGCTCGAAGTCGGCGAGCGTGGTGTCGAGGAAGTGCGCCGAGCGCAGCACTCCTGCCGCGTTGACGAGGGTGTCCAGCGCGCCCAGCGTCCGCACCGCCTCGGCGACCCCGGCTTGCACCGACGGTTCGCTACTGATGTCCATGGCCACGGTGCTGAGCCGCTCACCGTGCGGTTCGGCCTTGGCGACGGTGTCCTTCAGACCCGCCTCGCTGATGTCGGCGGCCACCACGCGCCCGCCCTCGTCGAGGATGCGAAGGACCGTTGCCTGCCCGATGCCCGAACCAGCGCCGGTGACCAGAACCCGGCGGTCGGCGTATCGCTGAAGAGATGCCATGGGCCGAATACAACACGGTCGGACACGACGTGTCAGCCGGATGTCTCGATCCTTGGGATTTCAGCGGCGCCTCGGCCGGATGAAGACGCCGGACGCTTCCACGGTGGCGCCGTCGCTGTCGGCGATGTGGCCGACGACGTAGGTCTTCGCCCCGTCGACGCGATCGACCCGCGCCTCGGCGCGCAATTGCCCCAACCGCGTGGGCCGTAGGTAGCGGACGGTGAGCGTGCCGGTGACGGCGGGCTGGCCCGGCTGGTGGGCGGGTGCGGCGAGGACGTGGTCGAGGATCATCGCGCAGACCCCGCCGTGCACGTGTCCGGCGGGACCCTCGTAGGCGGCGCCGAGTTCGAACTCCGTGTACACCGATCCCTGCGGTTCGTGGTGGATCACCAGCGGGGGAGCGACGGGGTTGCGGGCGCCGATCAGTACGTTGCCCAAGACGGTCGGGCGTCCATCGTCGGCAGTGCGCATTCCGTACGAGCCGGGCATCAGGTCGGCGGACAGCAGTTCGACGGCTCGGTCGATGTGCGCCTTGGCCTCTGCGGCGACGGCGTTGCCCACCTCGCTGCGGATGGTGACGTCGATGAGGCGCCGAACCGATTGCGTGAGAGGTTCGAACTCGCCGGTCATGCGGGGCGCCTTCCGGCCACCATGTCGAGCGCTGCGAGATGGCTGAACAGCATCGACGCACCGATCGGGTTGCCGCCCCCGGGGTAGGCGGTGCCGCTGACGGCGGCCATGGTGTTGCCGGCGGCGTACAGGCCCGCGATGGGGTTGTCCGACGCATCGAGCACGCGGGCCCGGTCATCGGTGCGCAGGCCGCCCTTGGTGCCGAGGTCGGACAGACCGAACGCCGCGGCGTGAAACGGGGGCTTGTCGATCGGGACCAGCGGCAGCTCGCCGTTGGAAAACGCTCGGTCGTAGGCTTCGTTGCCGCGCCCGAAATCCCGGTCTTCACCGGCGGCCACCATGTCGTTGAAACGCTGCACGGTGCGAATCAGGTTCGGCGCGGGCACGCCGATCAGCCGCGCCAGACCTTCCAGCGTGTCCGCCGTCTGCCACAGACCTTCGGCCCGGTAGCGGGCGGTTTCGACCATCGACACGTTGGTCGCCTTGACCGGCGGCACCTCACCCTCACGGTCGTCGTAGACCATCCAGCACGGCAACCGAAGTGCACCACTGTCGATCTGGCGGATCATCTCCCGGCCGAGCCGGTCGTAAGGTGCGGATTCGTTGACGAATCGGGCGCCGTCTTGGTTGACGAAGATGCCGCCGGTGAACCACAGCGCGAACGCCGAACGTCCACCGGGATGGGTCAGCCCCGGTGACCACCACGCCTGGTCCATCAGATCGACGGACGCCCCGACGGCGACGGCCGCCTGGTGCGCGGCGCCGGTGTTGCCGGGAGCCCCCATGGTGTCTTCGGCGCGGCCGGGAACTCCGTGGCGCCTTCGCATGTGGGGGTTGTGCTCGAATCCGCCGGCCGCCAGCAGTACCCCACGGCGGGCGCCGATCGTGGTTCGTTCGACGCCGCGCTCCACGACTGCGCCGACAACGGCCCCATCGTGCGTAATGAGCTCCACCAACGGTGAATTGAGGTGCAATGTGACGTTCGGCATTTCCCGCAGGGCAGCGATGAACCGCCCGATCAGCGCGCGTCCGCCGGTCAGCAGCTCGGGTTGTGGCGTGCCCAGCCGCTCGCTGTCGAGCGGTCCGCGCACCGACTTCTCATACTGGCCGAGGTGTTTCGGCGGCAGCGGCTTGGGCACGATGTGGCGTAGCCCGTCGGTTCGAGCGCCGGGAACCGCACCGAAATAGTCGGGCCACGGCAGCACGGTGAACTCGAAAAGTGGGTCGGCTTCCAGGTATTCGATCAGCGCGGCGCCGCCGCGGACGTAGGTGTCCTGTAGCTGCCGTGGGGTGCGGTCGCCGACGACGGCGTGAAAGTAGGCCAGGGCGTCCTCGATCGTGTCGTCGCTGCCAGCGCGTTTGAGCACTGGGTTGCAGGGGAACCACATCCCGCCGCCACCCGAATAGGCGGTCGTCCCGCCGAACTTGTCGGTTGCTTCGACCAGCGCCACCGAAAGACCTTCCCGCGCCGCGGTATAGGCGCCGGTGATGCCGCCGCCCGAGCCGGCCACCAGCACATCCACGACCTGATCGAAGTCACTCAACAGGACCTCCGGAGCAAACGTGGACATCGGCTGGACAGGTCCGATGGGCGGCGTCCGCCGCCGAGTCGTCCGCGGCCACTTTGCCTCCCTGCGTCTCGATGATGAACACAGTGTTACATCGCCGTCCGGGCAGAAGATCGTGCATCCCGGTCAGCGGCAGCTGACATTACGGACGTCAGGGCCATTGATAGCCTTGATCGGTGGAACCGACTCCAGCGATGCCGAACCTGACAGCGACCGCGTGGGCGTTGCTGGGCATGCTGTCGTACGACACCGAGCTGTCCGGTTACGACATCCGCAAATGGATCAACTGGAGCATGCGGTTCTTCTACGGCAGCCCGGCTTACAGTCAGATCTACTCGGAGCTGAAGAAGCTCGAAGAGCAGGGTTTTGTCACGTCACGGGTGGAGAGCAGCGCGGGTGGGCGCAACCGCCGGCTGTACAAGATCACCGAATCCGGCATGACCGCTGTCACTCGATGGGCCAACGAGGCCCCGCTGGACCCGCCGGTGCTCAAGCACAGTGCCATTTTGCGGGTCACGCTGGGGCATCTGACCAACCCGGCCAGGCTCAAAGAGCTCCTGCAAGAGCACTTGGCATGGGTGGAAAGAATGCACCTCGAAGCGGCGAAAGATGCGCGCTGGGCCGATGTGGAGCCGGCTTGGGCGTTTGCCCGTGTCGGGTTGCAGTGGGCTGAGCGACATTACGCCGCAGAGCGCGAATTGACGTTGCAGATGATCAAGGACCTCGACGAGGCGCAGGCTGTCTTCGCCCAGGCCGCCAGTGGAACAGAGGCCGGAATCCCTTGGCCCAAGCCGGAATACTGGTATGAGATCGAGAAGAAAGCCGACGCGGAAGAGGCGGATTAGTTACGCCGGACCAGCCGCGCCGGCGTGCCGCGCCGCGATATAGCCGAACACCAGGCCCTGGGCGATGGTTGCGCCCGCGCCGGGATACGACGCCCCGAACGCGTTGGCTGCGGTGTTGCCGGTCGCGTACAAGCCGTCGATGACGCTGCCGTCTTCGCGCAGCACCCGGGCGCGGCCATCGGCGCGAAGACCGCCGCAGG
This sequence comes from Mycolicibacterium elephantis DSM 44368, assembly GCF_004014805.1. Taxonomy (GTDB): domain Bacteria; phylum Actinomycetota; class Actinomycetes; order Mycobacteriales; family Mycobacteriaceae; genus Mycobacterium; species Mycobacterium elephantis. The sequence continues at coordinate 30,422 of NZ_ATDN01000078.1, read as the reverse complement.
TGCCGAGGTCGCTGAGCACCATCTTGACCGCGTAGTACGGTGCCTTGTCGAGGGCGCGCAGGTTCGGGTTGGGTGTGATGGTCGGATCGCCGTAGTAGCGGTCGTATGCGCTATTTCCGCGGTGAAAGTCGGTGTCGACACCGGCGCGCGACATTTCGTTGAACCGCGTCATCGTGGCGATGAACTGCGACGCCGGAACTCCCATCCTGGCTGCCAGGTCGGCGAGGTCCGAGGAGCGATGCGCGATGCCGGCCTCATACCAGGCACCCGGAATCGCCATGCGCGGGAACAGTTCAGCGCCGAAGACATAGCTGTTGCGGTACTGCTGGTCGAAGACGATCCACATCGCCTCGACCGGATGGCCTATGCGTTCTCGTTCGAGCACACGCTGTCCGAACGACATGTAATCCGTTGCCTCGTTGACGAACCTGGTGCCGGTGTGGTCGACGATCAGCGAACCCGGCAGCGACCGTTCGGCCAGCATCACCAGCGGAGCCGCGCCGGGCAGCGGCGCCACCGCGGGGAACCACCACGCCTGATCCATCAAATCGATTGCGCCGCCGAGTTCTTGAGCGCAGCGAATCGCGTCACCGGTGTTGGTGTCGGCGCCCAGGCTCATATGCTCGCCGAGCGCTTCGGACTGGAACTTCCACCTCATTTCCATGCTGTGGTCGAAACCACCGGCCGCCAGCACCACACCGCGCCGCGCGGTCACGGTCACCTCGCGTCCGTCGTGCCCGACCACGGCGCCGGTGACCCGGCCGTTCTCGGTGGTGAGGCGGCGCAGCCCGCTGCCGGTCCAGATCGGGATATCCGCCCGCAGCACACCGGCGAACAACCCGGCGGCCAAGGCTTGACCGCCCGCGGCGTAGCGGCGGCCGAGCAGCAGCCCCCCGACCCCCTGTCCGAGGCGCTTGGCGACCGTCGGCAGGCCTTTGCGCGGCACCCGCGACATCAGGTTCAGCCACCGGTAATCGGCTCCGGTCGTGGGCATCGGGATCTTGACTTCCATCACGCCGCCACGCAGCCGGCTCCGATAGTCGCCGAGGATCGCCGTGTTCAGGGGCCGGCACTCGCAGGTGCGTCCGGCCGCTGTGCCGCCGGGCTTCTCAGGGTGATAGTCGGAATAGTCCTTCGCCCAGAACAGCCGCATCGGCGTGGCCCGCCGCAACATCTCCACCGTGGCACCAACGTTGGCGAGAAACGCTGTGGAGCGTTCCCGAGAGGCCGTGCCGGCGACGACCGAGTCCAGGTATTCCTGCGCGCGCGCCGTCGTGTCGCCGGCCCGGTTCTCCTCGAGGATCGGGCTCGCCGGGAACCACAGCGCACCGCCGGACCGAGCGGTCGACCCCCCAACGTGGGACGACTTCTCGACGACCAGAACGGACATGCCGAGCTCCTTGGCCGCCAGCGCAGCGGCCAGTCCAGTGCCTGATCCGACGACCAGAAGGTCGACGGCGGTGTCCTGGACGGGTAATCCGGCAGGGATCGTGCTCGAGTCGCGAGTCGTCACGTCTGACGACAGTAGATAGCGGTCGCCGCGGCCCGAATTCGTCCTCCCTACCAGCGGGACGATCGCCGATTTCTGGTGGTTTCCCGCGGTAGAACGAAGTCATGACGTTGCAGAGTGATGTCGAGGTCCGCCAGATTGAAACGGAGCAGGCGCCGACTCGGTTCGCTCGCGGCTGGCACTGCCTCGGCCTGGCCCGCGATCTCGGGGACGGTAAGCCGCACACTGTGCATGCCTTCGGCCAGAAACTGGTGGTGTTCCGCAGCGGTGACGGCAGGATCAACGTGCTCGACGCCTACTGCCGGCACATGGGCGGCGATCTGTCGCAAGGCGAGGTCAAGGGCAACGAGATCGCGTGCCCCTTCCATGACTGGCGGTGGGGTGGTGACGGCCGGTGTAAGAAGGTGCCCTACAGCAAGCGGGTGCCGCGGCTGGCCCGGACAGCGACCTGGATAACGCTCGAGCAGGACGGGATGCTGTTCGTGTGGAACGATCCCGAGCGCAACCCGCCGCCGGAGGACGTGACGATTCCCCGTATCGAAGGCGCGGAGAGCGACGAGTGGACCGACTGGCACTGGTATACGACCGTGGTCAACACCAACTGCCGCGAGATCATCGACAACGTCGTCGACATGGCGCACTTCTTCTACATTCACGGGTCGATGCCGACCTACTTCAAGAACATCTTCGAAGGGCACATCGCGACGCAGTACATGAACAGCGGTGCCCGCGACGACATCCCGCATCCGGAGGGCCAGCCGCGGATGCTGGGTACCACATCAGCCGCGTCGTATTACGGACCGTCGTTCATGATCGACGATCTGACCTATCACTTCGAGCACGAAGACCAGAAGACGATACTGCTCAACTGTCACTACCCGATAGACGCCAATTCCTTTGTGCTGCAGTACGGAATCATCGTCAAGAAATCCGAGAACCTGCCTGAGGAGGCGGCGATGCAGACCGCCATCGCACTCGGGGACTGGGTCAAGGTGGGCTTCGAGCAGGACGTGGCGATCTGGAAGAACAAGGCCCGCATCGACAACCCGTTGTTGTGCGAAGAGGACGGGCCGGTGTATCAGCTGCGGCGGTGGTACGAGCAGTTCTACGTCGACGTCGCCGACATCACGCCGGACATGGTGGACCGCTTCGAGTACGAGATCGACGTCACCCGTCCCCGGGAGGCCTGGCAGCAGCAGGTCGAGGAAAACCTCTCCGCACGCAGCGCGCAGGCCTGAATGGCTGTCCGGACCGACAACCGCCTGCAGGAATTACCGCCCGTGCCGGTGAGTTGCCGGCGCTGCGCCGCCGAAGTGCTTGTCCGCAAGAGCAGCTGGCAGCAGACCAGTATTCAGTGGAATGCGGATGCCACCGCCAGATGTCCGCAACGACGTGAAGCAGAGATGCTCGCCAAGCACACCGGCGGAGTGTTTCTCGCATGTTCGGACCTGCGCGACACGATCGACGAGGCAGTCGAGAGTGGCGCGCTGCGCGTCGTCGACGAAACGGTTGACGTAGCGCCGTAACCTCGACCTGTGACTGAGGACGGCGAGGTGCGCGTCGCGGTGGTGACCGGCGGCAGCCGCGGTGCCGGTGAGGGCATCGCCGGGGCGCTGGTGGCACACGGGTGGCGCGTGTACGTGACGGGCAGGACGGTGACGGACACCGGTGCCGGCGCCGTCGCTGTGGCACTGGACCATCGCGACGACGCGGCGGTGGCCGCGCTTTTCAGCCGGGTGGCGCAGGAAAGCGGTCGGCTGGACCTGCTGGTCAACAATGCCGCCGCGGTGCACGACGCTCTGACGGGCCCGAAGCCGTTCTGGGACAAGCCCATCGGCTTGGCCGAGATTCTTGACGTGGGACTGCGATCGGCGTACGTCGCATCGTATTACGCCGCTCCGCTGATGCTTGGCGGCGAGCGCGGGCTGATCGCGTTCACGTCCTCGCCGGGCTCGGTGTGCTACATGCACGGGCCCGCCTACGGGGCGCAGAAGGCCGGTATCGACAAGATGGCGGCCGATATGGCGGTCGACTTCCGCGGGACCACCGTGCACACCGCATCGATCTGGATGGGAATCCTGCTGACGGCGAAGCTGCGGAGTGCTTTCGACGGCAACCCAGAGGGTCTGGCGGCGATGGCGCAGCACGCCGAGACACCCGAGTTCGTCGGGCATGTGATCGACGCGCTGTACCGCGATCCGAAGCTGGATGAGGTCAGCGGACATACCCTGATCGCTGCCGAACTCGCCGAGCGCTACGGCATCACCGACGAGGGCGGTAGGAAGCCGCCGTCGCACCGTGACATGCTGGGCTCACCGCGCACGCCCAGCGATGTGATCGTGCGGTGACGACTCAGGTCAGCTGGAACGCGCTGAGCGGCGCTTCCTCGGGGTAGGTCGTCGGACCGCCCAGGTCGTAGACCGCGTTGAGCGCGGCGATGAACTCGGGGTCGTGCAGCGGTTCGCTGGGCACGTCGAGCTTGATGCCCTTCTTGTGCACGTCGTCGACGAGCATGTCGATGGCTTTCTCGACGGTGAGATCGTCGCTGCCGTCCATGTTCTTCTTCAGTTCGTCGAAGTCCGTGAACACCTCGGCCGACCAGTGCACCAGGAACCGCAACTCGTCGGTGTGGTGGCGGGCGATCACATCCTCGCCGTTCTTGAGCAGCCAATGGTCGCGATCCGCCGGATCGCCGTTGAACACTGTGTCGAAGGCAAGGCCCGGCGGCGTCTGCAGTTCCAGCGGCCCGTTCGCCTCGCCGCGATGCACCATCATCTCGTTCTGCACGAGCACACCGCGGTTGTAGATCGGCGGCAGGACACGCCGCGGCTGCTTGAGCGGACCGTCGGGCCAGTAGGTGAAACCGCTGCCCTCGTCGAGCGAGAACCAGGTGATCACCTGCGCCATCTTGATCAGGTAGTCCTGGAACAGCCCGGACTTGCCCATCACGCTGCACAGCCAGGTCGGCGCATTCTCGTGGCGGACACCGCGAAAGCTCGGGGAATCCAGATGGCCGGGATCGCGGTTGGCGCACGGCCCGTTGATGTTGAACAGCATCATCTGGGGTTTGGCGTACTCGGCGCCCCAGTAACTCTTGGCGAGTTCGACGAACCGCTGGTTGTAGAAGCAGTCGTGCAGTTCCGGGTACAGCACCGTGCCGTAATTCGCCAGGTAGCCACGGAACGTCGCGGTCAAGAACAAGTCCAGCGACGGGGTGAAACCCTCAGGAAACATTCCGCTCATGGTCGCCATGAGCTCCTCGGCCGACGCGAAGTGCTGGGCGATGATCAGCCGCCACGGCCCCTGTGTGCGCACCACATCGAGGAGACGCTCGCGTTGGTCGTCGGTATAAACGTCGTCGATCTCACGCGGCGGCGAGGCCGGCCGCAGAATGTCGGAGAGCTCCATCCGCTGCTGTTCGGTAAGCATGCCCCGATTGTGGCGCGGCGATGGCCCGCCGGATCGTCACCTGTCCGGTGATCGGGACGCCGCTTTTGCGCCGAGCAGACGTGAGCACCCCCTTTTCGGGGGCTTTCAGGGGGTCGCAGCGTCTGCTCGCGCGGGGGCCCGGCTCGCGCGGGGGCCCGGCTCGCGCGGGGGCCCGGCTCACCGCCGAGAAGGCGCTACCGCGGGAGCGGGTGTGCGAACTTTGCGCGCAACAGCGCACCGATTTCGGCCACCGCCAAGCGCCCCCGCGCCGTCGCGTCCGAGCGCATCAGGAACCCGTGGTAGATGCCGGGATAGCGGGTCAGCGTGGTCTGGACCCCGGCGTCGCGCAGTCGAAGCGCATACCGCTCGCCCCAGTCGCGGATCGGATCACACGCGGCGGTGACGACGATGGCCTGCGGAAGCCCGGTCAGGTCGGTTGCCATTGCGGGGAACCGATATTCGTCCCGCGGTGTGCTCACCCCCCGGTCCGCGAGTTCGTGCATGAAGTCGATGTCGTCGCGGCACAGCATCGGCGCGTCAGGCATGCTCCGGATCGACTCGCACGTCATGTTGCGGTCCAGCCCCGGATACAGCAGCACCTGGCAGTAGATGGACGGGCCGCCGCGGTCGCGCGCGGCAAGAGCGACAGCCGCTGCCAACGAGCCGCCGGCGCTGTCGCCGATGACCGCCATCCGCTTGGCGTCGACGCGGAGCGCGTCGGCGTTCGACGCGACATACGAGGTGGCTGCATAAGCATCCTCGAACTGCGCCGGCGCGGGTGCCTCGGGTGCCAATCGATAGTCGACGGATATCACCGCGGCGCCGCTTTCGGCGGCCAGTGTCCGGGCGAGTGGTTCGAACGAGTGATTGGATCCCAATACCATTCCGCCGCCGTGGAAATAGACCAGGACGGGGGAGTCGTCGGCGGGGGTGGGGCGATAGATCCGGATCGGAACAGACCCTGCCGGGCCGGGGACGTCGCGGTCCTCGATGTCCGCCATCTCCGGCATGTCGTCGGGGTGCGGCGCCGATTCGATCGTCCGCCGCACCTCAGTAAGACCGCGCTGACGCATCGGGGGAATCGGCCCGAAGGCCGCGACGCGCTCGGCGGCGTCGGGATCCAGAGGGTATTGCGTCACGGCTGATCTCGGTCGCCTGATGCCGACTGCAGGGTGGCGGCCGCGTGCGCACCCGCGCGGCGTCCGCTGAAGATGCAGTCCGCGATGGACAGCCCGCTGACATAGCTGTTGGAGCAGATGCCGATCGCGTTTCGGCCCGCGGCATACAGGCCGGCCACCGTCCCGCCGTCCCGATGGGCGACTTCGCCCGTGCGTTCGTCGACGAGGAGGCCGCCGAGTGTCAACCCGGGGATCGGATAGAACATCGACGAGTCTGCCGAGATATTGATCGAGTAGAACGGCGCGGTCACCAACGGTGGGCACAGATCCGGCTCCTTGTGAGCGGGATCGCCTGCACCGCTGCGGATGCCGTGATTGTATTCGTCGACGGTGCGGCGCAGCCCCGACGGATCGATCCCGTTCTTGACCGCGATGTCCTCGATCGTCGACGCCTTCTTGTGCCCAAGGGTGAAGAGGTAGATCAGCTGCAGGCGCTGGAAGAGTTGCGTCTGCTCGCGGATTTGATCCTTCACCTTTCGCCAGGTCGGGGCGTCATAGATCGCCCAACCGGCGCCGCCGAATTCGCGCATCATCACGTTGCCGTGCGTGGCCCCGTACAGGTCCTCGTTGGCGATGCGTCGACCGTCCCGACCGACCGTGAGGCCCTCGAGAAACGCGCTCGGAGGCGACAGGAAGCGCCACGCGGTGACGTTGCCCATCTTGTCGGTCATACCGCCGGCCGCGACGCCCAGGGCGATGCCGGAGCCGTCGTCACCGGGGGTTCCGAGCGGGGAGATCTTCAGAAATTCCGGCGCGTGTTCGGCCATCCACTCGCGGTTGTGGATGAAGCCGCCGGCCGCCAGGATGACGGCGCGCGCGTGTGCCTCACCGTCCACGGCGGCAGCGGCCCACAGCGCCTCGGCGTGCTCGACAGCGCCCTTGACCAAGCCCGGTAGCCAGGTGCCGGCCTTTCCGGTGAGTTTGGTCAGAACCCGGTGCCTGCGTGCGTGGGGATGGTTCGCGGGCATCGCGCGGTAGCGGACTCCGCAGAGCCGCCCGTCGCCGTCCGATAGGAGTTCGTGTACCCGGCACAACGGAACGAACTCGACGCCTTTGGCTTTCGCCGAGCGGCGCAGGTGCTCGAACAGCACCTTGCCCGAACTCATGCCCGGCGCCAGCACTCGGTGGCCGCGCGGCACGGGTCGCGCGTGACGCGCGTAGGGATAGGCCTTTTCGTTTCCGGAGTAGTACAGGTAGAAGTCGTCGGTCGGATACGACGTCTTGTACGACGGCACCGGGCCGCCGCGGAACTGCACCCCTTGCCGCTTTAGCCAGTCGATCAGCTCTGGGCTCTGCTCGCAGAACCTCTGCAACGTTTCGTCGCTGACCGCGTCGCCGACCTCCTGCTCGAGGTAGGCCCGCATGTCCTCGACGCTGTCGTCGTAACCACCGGCCCGCTGTTCGGCGGTTCCCGCGCCCGCGTAGATGATTCCGCCCGACAGCGCGGTGGCCCCGCCACCGTATCCGCGGTCCAGCACCAGCACGCGTGCTCCGCGGTCAGCGGCCTCGATCGCCGCGGCGGCGCCGGCAGCCCCGAACCCGACGACGATGACGTCGTACCCAGTTGTTGTTGGCATGTTCACTATCACAGGACCGACTTGATCTGTTTGGCGACCAACCGGGTGGCGCGCTTCGCCGACAGCCGGGTCAGGATGTCGAGAGCCCGCGCATCCGTGCCGATCAGGACGCGGAACCGGTCATCGGCAATGCCGTCGACGATCTTGTCGCCCGCGGCCTCGGCGCTGGTGGAACGGACTTTCCTGCCGCCGGCATCGAGCATCTGCACCCCGGAGTTGCCGGTCAGGTTGGTGTCGACGTTGCCCGGAAACACCGTCACCACATGGACGTTGGTGTCGCACAGTTCGGCGTAGAGACCTTCGCTGAACTGCTTGACCGCACCCTTGCTCGCGCTGTACAGCGTTTGGCTGGCGAACGGCAACAGCGCGGAAAGACTCGACATGTTCGTGATGTTCGCCTCCGGACGTGCCAGCAAGGTCGGCAGGAACGTGCGGCACATGCGCACCGTGCCTTCGAAGTTGATGGCCATGATGTGGTTGGTCTCCGCCGGGGAGAGTTCGGCGAACGGTGCGAACCGGTGTATGACGCCTGCGATGTTGACCAGCCCGTCGACCTGCCCGTGTGTCTCTGTCACCACATGCGGCAGTGCCGCGACGGCCTCGTCGTCGGTGACGTCGAGAACGTGGGTCGACACCGGGTAGCCGGTCCGGCCCGCAAGCTCAGCCGTGGCGGCCAGCCCGACAACATCGAGGTCCACCGCCGCGACGCGGGCGCCTCGGCGGGAAAGACCAAGCGCGACTTGCCGGCCCATTCCGTTGCCTGCGCCGGTCACCACGAACACCCTGTCGGCGATCTGCACGTCGACCTTCTTTCAGCCGGATCCGGTCAGTGCCGTGCGGGGTCGAATCGCTGCTTGGTGCGCAGGACCGGTGCGCGGCGGTCAGCCAGGATCGCGGCCCGCTCGGACATCGCGTTGCCCACATACTCGGGCTGGGTGAGCAGGTAGAACTCGCCCGCGGCGGCCTGCTCGAACACCACCTGTGCCGCTTCGAGCGGATCCATGGCCTCGGCCTTGATGTCGAGCATCGCCGCCCGCTGCGATTCGGCGGCCCCGACGTCGCCGTCGTCGACCCCACCGGCCGCTTCGAAGATGTTGGACTTCACCGCGCCGGGCAGCACCGCTTGCACGTGGATCCGGTCGGCGTGGCCGGCCAGTTCCACTTCCAGACGCAGACATTCGGTGAGTGCCAGCACCGCGTGCTTGCTCATGATGTAGGGCGTCTGCAGCGGTACGGCGGCGACGCCGCCGATGGACGACAGGTTCCATACCCACGCCGGGGCGTCGGTGGCGATCATGCGGGGTAGGAACGCGCGGATCCCGTAGAACACGCTGCTGACGTTGATGTCCACCAGCCGGTCCCAGTTGGCGACCGGGGTGTCCCACAGATAGCCGAACTGCTCGACACCTGCGTTGTTGACCAGCAGCCGTACCGGTCCGGTGTCGGAGTAAACCTGTGCGGCAACGTCTTCGAGCGCTTCCGGGTTGCGCACGTCGCACACCAGGTCCACGGCGCCGGGCAGTTCCTCGCGCAGCGCCGCGATGGCGGCGCCGTCGATGTCGACGAGCACGACGGTCATGCCCAGCGCGGCGGCGTGGCGCGCCAGACCCGCACCTATCCCGTTGCCTGCGCCGGTGATGACGGCGACACCACCGCCGAAAGCCGTGTGTGCGTCCACCCCGTTACGAGCCGGCCGATGCCGTGGCGGCGGTCTTGGCGGCGTGCTCGGCGAACGGAATCGAGTCCTCGGCGTCGAGGATCACGGTCATCGAGGTGAAGACCAGTCCGTTGTCAGAGCGGCGGATGCCGACGTCGACCACGCCGCTGGAGACGTCGAACGGGACGTTGTTGGTCACCTGGTTGACGTACAGGTAGAAGCGGGCGGTGGTGACGTCGCCGTCGACCCCGGTGCGGAAGATATTGGTGGCATGGTGTCGCAACGGGTAGGGATTCTCGTTGCGGTGCTGGGTCAGCCACGCCAGCGTCTCGTCCTTGCCGTGCAACTCGGCGGCCAGCAGATCCTCGAACGGGCAGTCGCCGGAGTCGGATCGGCTCAGGTATTCCATCTCGTCGCCGAGCCGGGCGCCCAATTCGGTGAAATGGCCCTGGTCGTAGTGATACCAAAAGCCGGCGATGAACTCCTGGACCTCAGACAGCGTGATCTCGTTGCTCATGGCATCGAGTCAACCTTCGGTTCGCACGGCATGGCGTCAAGGTGCCCGGTCAGTGGAACATCGCGCGCCCGCGGACCGGTCAGTCGGTGATCAATGCCCACATGTCCGCGTCCGCCGCCATCGTCGCGGCGCTGACCTGCTCGTCCCAATAGCGCACCGACCCGAACTCGGATCGCCACGCCAACGCGGCGCGGGTGAACTCGTGCAGCCGGTGCTCGTAGGTGGTGCCGATGGCGCCGTGGATCTGATGGGCGTTTCGCACCACGACGGAGCAGGCGTGGCCGACACACGACCGGGCCGTCGCGACGCGGAAGCGAAGGTTCGTCGACGCCCAGTCGCTGCCGACCGCCGTCATCAACGCCGCCTCGGTCGCCGCGCGGGCCAGCGCCGCCTCGGCCGCAGCGTCGGCGATCAAATGCTGTACCGCCTGGAAACGTGACAGCGGACGGCCGAACTGGATGCGCGAACTCGCATGGTCGATCGAGGACAGCACGATCTCGTCGAGGACCGCGCATACCTGGATCGCCCGCGTCAGCGCCGCTTTCAGGCGCAACTGCTCGAGCAGATCCGCGGCGACGGGCACCCCACCGAGCGCGGTGACATCGGCCACCACGGTGTCGCGCGGTTCGCCGATCAGGTTGGCGCCCGGCGTGATCTCCAGTTCCCCGGTGTCGACATCGGCGACGCGGTGGGTGTCGCCGTCGCGCCACACCACGACGACCCGGTCGCTGCCCGCCGCCCAGGGGACACCGCGCGCTGTGCCGTCGTCGTCCAGCACACACACCGTCCGCGCCGCGGCGTCAACCGGCATCGTGATCTCGTCGAGCAGCCAGCATGCCAGCAGGTCGTGTTCGGCCAACGGAATGCGCACGGCGTTGCGGGCCGCCGCGGCGAGCAACTCGGACGCCTCGAACCACCCCGCTCCGCTGCCGCCGGACTCCTCGGCGCCGGTCAGGCGAACCAGCCCCAGTTCGTCGAGGCGGCGCCACAACTCGGCATTTCGTTCGACGGTCTTCGGCGGCGGATGGGCGTCGCGGTACTCGGCGAACACCGCGCCCATCATCTCGACCAGCGCGGGATCGACGTCCATCGGTGTCGTGGCGGCAGTGCTCATCGCAGCCCCAGCCCTCTCGCCACCACACCGCGCAGCACTTCGTTGGTCCCGCCGCGCAGCGTGAAGCCCGGACGCTGGTCGACGGCGAGTGAAACCAGTTGAGCGAACTCAGGATCCGCTGTGTCGTTCGTGAGCGTGTCGGCGAAATCGGCGATGTCGCCCTCCGTGGTGGTGCCGAGAATCTTGACGACGGCGGCGGGGATGTCTGCCGGATCCCGGCGTTCGAGCGCACCGGCCACCGCGCCGGACATCTGGTGCAAGGCGGCGATGCGGGCAACCAGTCGGCCGACGTCGGGATCCGCCGCACCGCGCTGTGCGGCCATCCTTTCGCCGCACGCCCTCAGCAGGACGAACGTCGACAGAAACCGCTCGGGTCCGCTGCGTTCGAAGGCCAATTCCGAGGTGACCTGCCGCCAGCCCGCGCCGATCTCACCGAACACCATGTCGTCGGGCACGAATGCTTCGTCGAGGATCACCTCGTTGAAGTGGTGGGCGCCGTTCATCGAGACGACGGGCCGGATGTGAACCCCGGGCCCACGTAGGTCGACGATGAACTGGCTCAGCCCGGCGTGCCGGTTGTCCCGATCGACCGGCGCGGTGCGGGCCAGGGCGATGAAGGCATGCGCGCGGTGTGCGCCCGAGGTCCACACTTTGGTGCCGGACAGCAGCCAGCCGCCGTCAACCGGCACCGCTTTGGTGCGGACGCTCGCGAGATCCGATCCGGAATCGGGTTCGCTCATGCCGATGCCGAAGAAGCAGTCGCCACGCACGATGCGCGGGAGAAACTCCTTCTTCTGGTGTTCCGTGCCGTACTTGAGTACCGAGGGCACAATCTGCCGATCGGCGATCCAGTGGGCCGCGACGGGCGCACCCGCGGCCAGAAGCTCTTCGGTCACCACGAACCGTTCGATGAACGAGCGTCCGTGCCCGCCGTATTCGACGGGCACCGTCATCCCGAGATAGCCGTGTGCGGCAAGCGCTTTGGTGAAGTTCTCATCCCATCCGGTGAGCCAGGCGTCGACCGACGGTGTGAACGCGCCCGCGGAGAGCTGTTCGGCGAGGAATTCGCGAACCTCGGCCCGTAGGCTCGCCGTCCCGGCGGGATCGACGGCCGCGGGCGGCACCAGTCGGGGGAGCGTCTGCGGTGAGCTCATGAAGGCAACTGTAAGGACTTGGTCTGCAGGAATTCCTCGAACCCCGCGCGGCCGAGTTCCCGGCCGACGCCGGACTTCTTGTAGCCGCCGAACGGCGCGACGGGGTTGTACATGCCGCCGTTGACGTCGAGCTGTCCGGTCTGCACCCGCCGCGCGAACGCAATGGCGGTGTCGAGGTCGGGTCCCCACACCGCGCCTGAGAGCCCGTAGGGCGTGCCGTTGGCGATGCGTAGGGCGTCGTCGGCGTCCTGGAACGGAATCACCGCGAGCACCGGCCCGAACACTTCCTCCTGGCCCAGCTCGGAGTCGGGGTCGACGTCGGCGAACACGGTCGGGGCGACGTAGTAGCCGCTGTCGCGAACCGGTTCGGATCCGCCGGTGAGCAGGCGGGCGCCGTCGCGGCGCGCGCGGTCGATGAACCCGCGCACGGACTCGAACTGCGCGGCCGAGGCCAGGGGACCGATCCGGGTGCCGGGATCGGACGGCTCGCCGACCGTGTACTTGGCCGCGGCGGCGTCGATCAGTTCGAGGGCCTCGTCGTAGCGCGAGCGCGGCACCAGCATCCGGGTCCACGCCATGCAGGTCTGCCCGCCGTTGAGAAACGCGTTGCCCACGCCGACCTTCACCGCGGTGGTCAGGTCGCCGCCGTCGAGGATGACGTTGGCGGACTTCCCGCCGAGTTCGAGGGCCACCTTCTTCACCGAGCCGGCGGCCAGCTCGGCGACCCGGCGGCCCACGGCGGTCGACCCGGTGAACGACACCACGTCGACGTCGGGATGCGACGCGATGCGCTCGCCCACCACGGATCCGCGTCCCGACACCAGGTTCACCACCCCGTCGGGAAGTCCGGCCTCCTCGACCGCTTCGATGAACTCGAACACCGAAAGCGGTGCCTCGTTGCTCGGCTTGAGGACGACGGTGCAGCCCGCGGCGATGGCGGGCAGCACCTTGGCGACCACCTGATAGAGCGGGTAGTTCCACGGGGTGATGGCGCCGACGACGCCGTACGGCTCGCGCAGCACCAACGAGTTGCCCACGCGCTCTTCGAATTCGAAGGACTCGAGGACGTCGGCGAAACCGCGGGCCACGGCCAGCGGCACCTTGGTCTGGACACCTTGTGCGATGCGCAACGGCGCGCCCATCTCCCGGCTGATGGTCTCGGCAATGTCGGGCAGCCGCTTCTCCATCGCGGCGATCACCCGGGCCAGCCGGTCACGCCGTTCGGCGCGGGTGATCAGCGGGTCGAATGCCCTGCGGGCGGCGTCCACAGCCGCGTCCACGTCGGCGACGGTCCCGTTGGGCACGCAACCGATCACCTTCTCGGTGGCGGGGTCGACGACGTCGATCACGTCGCCCGCCGACGGCGTCACCCAACGCCCGTCGATGAACAACGTCTTGCGGGTGTAGTCGTGCATGGATCTCCTCGGAGGATCAGGGAACGATGCTGGCGCGGACGTCGCGCTTGTGCTCGGCGGCGGCGAAGGCCTCGTTGATGTCGTCGAGCGGATACTGCGCTGCAGCCAGCCGGTGCAGGGGGAGGGTCTCCTGGTGCTGTTCGAGGAAGGTCAGGGCCCGCGACAGCACCGGCGGTTCGTACAACGAGACCCCGATCATCGTCTTGTTGGCGAAGACGAACCGTGACGGGTCGAATTCGAAGGTCTTGCCGATGTTGATGTTGCCGATCTCGACGTAGCGGCCGAACTGGCCCAGCATCTTGAGGCCCTCGTCGATGGCGGACGGGTGGCCGACGACCTCCACCACGACGTCGGCGCCGTGGCCGTCGGTCAGGTCGCGAACGGTCTTCGCGCGGTCCTTCACCGTGGCGGCCGTGTTGATGTCGATCACCGCGTCGGCGCCGAACGCGGTTGCCAACTCGAGCCGTTCGGGCACACCGTCGATGGCGATGACCCGGCTCGCGCCCCGGGCCTTGGCCACCGCGACCGTGTAAAGCCCCAGCGCACCGGCGCCCTGCACGACGACGGTCTCGCCGAGTTGCTGGTCCACACGCTCGAGGCCGTACATCACCTGAGACAGCGCACAGTTGGCGCCCGAGGCGATGTCGTCGCTGACCCGGTCGGGCACGGTGTACACGACCGCTCCGGCGGGCAGCAGAAAGTAGTCGGCGTAGCCGCCGACGAAATAGGGAGGCGCATCGGCGCGTCCGAGCATGGCCATCGCGAGGTTCAGGCACGCGTTGCGCCTGCCCGCCAGGCAGTTTCGGCAGTGGTGGCAGGGAAAGAAGTAGGGGAACACCACCCGGCTGCCCTTCTGTAGAGGTGCGCCGTTGGAGTCCGCCGTGACGCCGTCACCGAGCTCCTCGACCGCGCCCACCATCTCGTGACCGAGCACCGTCGGAAGTTGTCCTCCCAGGCCGCGGGTGGCGAAGGTGCCGTGCCACGCGTGCAGGTCCGATCCACAGATGTTGGTCCTGGTGACCTTGATCAGGATCTCGCCGGGGCCGACCTCGGACAAGTTCACGGTCTCGATCTCGAACAGCTTTCCGGGCGCGTCGAAGCGCGCGATACGTCCTGTGAACAACTGTCAGTTCCCTTCTGGCTCAGCGGCTCAGCGGTTCGGCCGCGAAGCGTTCGCGCAGTTGACGTTTCAGCAGTTTGCCGCTCGGATTCTTCGGCAGTGTGTCGACAAAGAAGACGTGCTTGGGGGTCTTGAACCCGGCCAGATGCTGCCGGCAGTACGCGATCAGGCCGTCCTCGGTCAGGTTGGCACCTTCGCGAGAAACCACCGCGGCGACCACGGTCTCGACCCACGTCGGATGCGGAAGTCCGAAGACCGCGACCTCCTGAACCCCGTTGTGCCGGTAGAGAACCTCCTCGACCTCGCGGCTGGCGACGTTCTCGCCACCGGTCTTGATCATGTCCTTCTTGCGGTCGACCACGTGCAGCAGCCCGTGTTCGTCGTAGTAACCGAGGTCGCCGGAGTGGAACCAACCGCCGCGGAACGCCTCCGCCGTCTTGCCCGGGTCGTCGAGATAGCCGAGCATCAGATGTGGACTGCGGTGGGCGATCTCACCCACCACACCGGGTGCGACCGGAGCGTCGTCTTCGCCGAGGATCGTCGTCTCGACGTTGACCACCGGCCGTCCCGCAGAACCGGCGTGGGTGTCCTGCTCGTCGGGCCCGAGCGCGGACGCCAGCGGTGCCAACTCGGTCTGGCCGTAGAAGTTCCACAACCTCAGGTTCGGCAGCCGGTCGCGGATCTCGGCGAGGATCTCGATCGGCATCGCCGAAGCGCCGTAGTAGCCCTTGCGCAGGCTCGACAGATCGACCTCGTCGAACACCGGGCAACGCAACAGGCTGATCCAGACCGTCGGAGGCGCGAAGTAGTTGGTCACCCCGTAGCGGGCGATCGTGCGCAGCACCGTCTCGGGGTCGGGCCCGGGCAGGATGATGCTGGTCGCACCGAGATAGATGTCGGTGGCCAGGAAGTTGTCCAGCTGCGCGCAGTGATACAGCGGCAGCGAGTGGATTTCGACGTCGTCACCGGCCATCGAGCCGGCGACGATCGTGCTGACGTACTGCCACATCAGGCTGCGGCTCGTGTGCATCGCGCCTTTGGGCCGCGACTCGGTGCCGCTGGTGTACATCAACCGCAGCAGCTGGTCGTCCTCGATGCGCGGATTCGGCGCGGGGGTGGTGGTGGAAAGCCATTGCGCGAAGTCCTCCCAGCCTGGCGGAACGCTCTGTCCGGGCCGCACGATCGCGGCCCGGGTGCGCACCGCTCCGTCGATGCGCATCGCGTCCTCGGCGACGGCCGCCAGCTCGGCTTCGACGATGAAGCCGTCGGCCTTGCTGTGGCCGAGGATGTAGGCGACCTCCTCGGCCGTCAGCATGAAGTTGACCGGCACCAGCACCACCGCGGCGCGGGCTGTGGCGAAGGCGAGCACCGCGTACTGCCAGCAATTGCGGGCCAGCAGCGCCACCCGATCACCCGGCCGGAAGCCGTTGTCCTGCAACGCCGCCGCGGCGCGATCCACGAGGTGATCGAACTCGGCGAACGTCAGCACCACGTCGCCGTCGATGATCGCGGTCTTGTCGGGTTGCCTGCGGGCCGACCGTCGAGGGATGTCACCGAGAGTGTGGCTGCGCGCCTGGGCGACCACAGCGTCCAGATCCATGGCGGCAGCGTAGGCAGCACGGCATGGCGTGGGCGACGGATGTCCCGCTCAGTAGGCCGAGCAGTGCCCGGTCTGCCGTACCGCGTCGATACTCAAGCTCGTGACTGCTGACACCCGAGCCGTACCAGCGCCGCTTGCGCAGGCCGCCGACCGCGATGAACTGGAAGCGAATCTCGTGCAGGCGGACCCCGGTGTGCTGGTCGCGGTGCTGGCTCAGCTGACAGGTGATCCGTCAGTGGTCGACCGGTTCGGACCGAAAATCTCTCACGTGCCCGATCCGCCAGAGCGCGCAGGTGTTACCGACGACGACACCATGCGAGCGCTGGTCGACGCACTCATCGCCGCACTGGGGGCGCCCCGTGCCGACAATGCGCTGGCCCCAGACGATCGCGAGCTGTTCACCCGCGTGCTACCGGTGGCGCTGGGTTCCGACGTCGACGACGAGTTCGTCCCACTCCTGCTCGAACAGGGGGGCTTTCATCTCTCGCAACCGTCGTTGCCGCGCACGGTGCCGATCCCGTCGACGACGACGGTCGCGATCATCGGCGCGGGCATCGCCGGCATCATCACCGCGTTGGCCGCCGCCGACGCGGGAGTGAACTACCAGATCTTCGACCGCAACGAGGAGGTCGGCGGGACCTGGCTGACGACGAGGTATCCCGGAATCGGTGTCGACACACCGTCGGCGTACTACTCGCTGTCGCGGGAGGTCAACCCCGACTGGTCGAGCTACTACCCGCAGGGCGCGGAGTACCAGAACTACCTGGTGTCCCTGGCCGATAAGTATGGGCTGCGCGAGCACACCCGGTTCAGCACCGAGGTGGAGGCCCTGTGGTGGGACGACGATCGCAAGCAGTGGCAGATCCACGCGATCGACCGCGACGGCAACCGTGACGTCAGCTATGCCCGGGTGGTCGTCACCGCGGCCGGTTATCTCAACCGGCCCCGGTGGCCCGATGTGCCCGGCCGAGAATCGTTCGAGGGCATCAGCGTTCACTCGGCGCTGTGGGATCCGTCGCTGGACCTCGCGGGCAAGCGGGTCGCCGTCATCGGCGCGGGCTGCACTGCGGTGCAGATCGTCGACGCGTGCGTGGACGAAGTGGAGCATCTCACCGTCTTTCAACGTCAGCCCCACTGGGTGGCCCCGCGCAAGCGGCTCTCCGACGACGTTCCCGAGTACCGGCGATATCTCGGACGGCATCTGCCGTACTACGCGAACTGGCACAGGCTGAAGTCCTACTGGGCGACAGCGGACAACAACTATCCCGTGATCCTGCAGGATCCGGAGTGGGCGAAGGACCACCTGTCGATCTCTCCGGCCAACGACGTGCTGCTGCAGATGTGTCTGGAGTACATCCACGAGACCTTCGGCGAAGGCTCAGAGCTGGCGAAGAAGGTCACGCCGGATTTCGCACCGTACGGCAAGCGAATCGTCCGCGATCCGGGCGGCTATTACGCGGCGCTGACCCGGGATCACGTCGACGTCGAAGCCAGCGAACCGGCCGCCGTCAACCCCAACGGCATTGTCACTCAGGACGGAAGGCAGATCGATCTCGACGTGATCGTCTACGCCACCGGGTACCACCTCGATTTCCTGTCCACGGTTGACATCCGAGGCCGCGACGGCAGGACACTGCGCGAGGAATGGGGTGACAGCCCCCGCGCCTACCGCGGCGGCACGGTGCCGGGGTTCCCGAACCTGTTCATCACCTCGGCGCCGAACTACAGCCCGGGTCACGGCGCGGGCGCCAACTTCTCCATGGAGGTGCTTGCCCACTACATCATCGAGTGCCTGCAACTGCTCGCGCTGCGCGATGCCACCACCATCGAAGTGACGCGGGAGGCCTACGACGAGTATGTCGCGCAGATCGACGACGCGATGTCGCGGACCGTGTGGTGCCACACCCCGAACGCGCACACCTACTACCGTTCTGGCTCCGGTCGTGTGGTCGTGTCGACTCCGTACCGTTTGGTCGACATGTGGCATCAGCATCGTGCGCCCGTCGAAGAGCACTTCACAATCCGATGAGCGGACTTCTCACCGGCAAGACGGCACTGGTCACCGGCAGCAGCAGGGGCATCGGACGCGCTGTGGCGCAGCGTCTTTCCGCAGAGGGCGCCACGGTGGTAGTGACGGCGCGGTCATTCGAGCCGTCGGCATCGATTCGCGGCGGCGCCGCCACCGCCCTGCCGGGGACGATCGGCGAGACCATCGAGCTGATCGAGCGGGCCGGCGGCACGGCATTTGGCATCGCCGCGGACCTCGAGGACGCTGACCAGCGTGGTCGGCTGGTCGACGAGGTCGTCGAACGCGCCGGCGGGCTGGACATCCTGGTCAACAACGCGGGCTTCGCGGATTACGCCCTGGTCGAAGAGATGGGCCTCGAGACATTCGACCGCACCGTCGAGCATTATCTGCGCACGCCTTTCGTGCTGACGAAAGCCGCGGTGCCACACATGCGGCAACGGGGCGCCGGCTGGATTGTGAACATCGGGTCGGTGACCGGCGTCGCGCCGGTGCGGCCGTACCGCGAGTACAACAAGACGTCGGGCGACGTCGTCTACGCCTCCTGCAAGGCCGCCCTGCACCGCTTCACCCAGGGCGTGGCCGCCGAACTGCTCGATTCGAACATCGCGGTGAACTGCGTCGGTCCGTCGACTGCCATCCGCACCCCCGGTGCGGCCCAACTCATTCCGGATACCTTCCCGACCGAGCCGGTGGAGTACCTGGCCGAAACCGTGCTGGCGATGTGTCACCTGCCGGCCGCCGAGCGCACCGGGCTGGTCGCGTTCAGCCTGCACTATCCCTGGTCACAGGGGCTGACCGTGCGCACGCTCGACGGTGCCGAGGAGCTGCCGCCGCTGGCACCGCCGCCGACGGCCAACCCGAACATCCTGCCCGCCGGCCTCTAGTGATTTCGGTGCGCAAACCTGCGCTCGGCGATCGTTTGCGCACCGAAATCACCCCATGCTGCAGAAGCTGTGGCAGACGCGATCGCGGACGATGACCTCGGGACACTCGGGGTCGAACCACCGGTCCACGTACGCCCAGTGAATGGGGTGCATGAGGTACGGGCCGGTCAGGCCGTCGAGGTCGCGAAACTCCTGCTCGAAGACGTGGGTCCACGGTGAAGCACCGACCGCGGAGTCGACGCGACTGAGCTGCCAGGTGGCGATCGACGTGACATAGCGGGGCAGGAGCCGCAGATCGTTCTCGAAGCGCGACATCGTGGCGTCATCGGTATCCGGTTGCACTCGAAGCAGCAGTGTCCGGTAGACGGTGGCGGAGAGGTCTCTGGCGGTAACCGGATCGCCGGTGTAGGTGGCGCCGTTGACGCGGCCGATCTCGGGGCGATCGAGCATTGAATCGAAACTCATTGCCACCGAGGACCATTCGTCCGCATCGTTGAACCGCAGGTGCATGAGGATGTCGCCGCCGTTGCGCACCCCGGGCAGTGTCGGCTGCACCAGAACGTGGGCCGCACCGCTGGCCGCCGACGCCTCCCGCAGTTCGCCGAGCAACCGGTCGCGTTCGGATGCGCCGACCGTGTCGATCAGGCGGATGACGCTATACATCGCACAGGCCGTCCACATCCGCCGCCGCGGCGGCAACGCTGCGCGTGCGCTCGACGACGAGTTCGGCGACCCCTTCCCACCACGCCCCGAGCGTGGCGTCGGGCCTGCCCTTCCACGTCATCTCCCACCAGGCCTGAGGACTCGGCAGCGTCCACGTCACCGTGATGACGTTGGGTTGGTCGTCGAACCAGATCGGCGGGCTGACGAGCACATCGCGAAGCGTCATCCCACGATTCCGCGCACCCGGCGCGTATTCGGCCAGATACGTGTCGACGAAACGCTTTGCGCATCCCGGCCGGGTGATGACCCGGTCGATGACGAACACCTCACCGTCGACCATCACCCGACAGTAGGGTCGCGGCGGCACCGGATACGGCGACGCTCCCAACCATCGGGACGACACCGTTGACCACGCCGTGTGGCGGGAGCACCGTGGTCCGATGACCGTCGAGACCCTGGACCCGTTCACGCCGACCCGGCTCGGTCCAGCCACGTTGCGCAACCGTGTCATCAAGGCCGCGACGTCCGAGGGCCGCTCGCCCGACGGCATGGTCACCGACGACCTCATCGATTTTCACGTCGCGTTCGCCGAGGGCGGCGTGGGGATGACGACGGTCGCGTACTGCTGCGTCTCGAAAGAGGGCGCCAGCGCGCCCGGCCAGATCGTGATGAGTGATGCGGCGCTGCCAGGACTGCGCAGGCTCACCGACGCCGTGCACGCGGCGGGCGCCGCGATCTCGGCTCAACTCGGCCACTCCGGCGTCGTCGCGCCGAAGAAGCTGACGGGCGTCACCGCTGTCGCGCCCAGCCGGTTCATCAATCCCACCTCCTTCGCATACTGTCGCGAGATCACCCGTGGCGAGATCCGCACGGTCATCGAACACTTCGCCGCGGCGGCACAGGTGGCCGTTGACGCCGGCTTCGATGCCGTCGAGCTGCACTTCGGTCATCTCTACCTGCCGAGCTCGTTCCTCAGCGCACGCATCAATCGGCGCAAAGACGAGTACGGCGGTTGCATCGACAATCGGTCCCGGCTGGTCCGCGAGATCGCGGCGCGTGTCCGGGAAGTGGTGAAGGACCAGATCGCGGTCATCGCCAAACTCGACATGGACGACGGTCTGCCGGGCAGCATCTGGGTCGACGAGGCCCTGCGGACCGCACAATTGCTCGACGCCGACAACACCTTGGACGCCATCGAACTCACCCAGGGCTCATCGGTTTACAAGCCGATGTACCTGTTTGGGGGTGATGTCCCGGTCAAGGAGTTCGCCGAGGTGATGCCGCCGGCTCTGCGGCCGGGAGTCCGCCTCGCCGGCAAGCGGGTGATGGGCAGTTACCCGTACCGCGATCTCTACATGCTCGACGCGGCGCGGCAGTTCGTGCCCGTGGTCCGCAACACGAAACTGATTCTGCTGGGCGGTGTCACGAACTACGAGCACCTCCAGGCGGGTCTGCGCGAGGGCTTCGACTTCATGGCGATGGGCAGGGCGTTGCTGCGCGAGCCCGATCTGGTCAACGCGATGATCGCCGATCACGGCACGCGCAGTCGGTGCAACCACAACAACAAGTGCATGGTCACGGTGTTCGGCCGGACCCACTGCGTCCTTGATCCGCATCAGCGCTACGGACCGGTGCCGACGGTCTAGGGGGCCGACCTCACAGCAGCTTCGCGAGTTCCTGTGTCGCCTGGCGCCGTGCCTCGTGGGCGATGTCGAGCATCGGCATCGTCATGAACCCGTGGATTCCACCGTCGAAGGTGCACCGCACCACGGGAACTCCCGCGGATTCCAGCGCATCGGCGTACGCGATGGCCTCGTCTCGCAGCGGATCGTGGCCGGCGACCACCACCACGGCCGGCGGGAGCCCGTCCAGGCGGGCCTGCAGCGGTGACGCGTACGGGTGCGTGCGGTCCGATGACGAGGGCACGTACTGATCCCAATACCACTGCAGTGCCGGGCGCGGATTGTAGAAACCCTTGCCGTACAACCGGTATGACTCAGTCTCGAAGTCCGCGGCGATCATCGGATAGATCAGCAACTGTGCCGACAGGTCAGGCCCGCCGCGGTCTCGCGCCATCAACGCGGTCACCGCCGCGAGGTTGCCGCCGGCGCTGTCGCCCGCCACCGCCAGGCGGCCTGGGTCACCGCCGAACTCCGCGGCGTGCTCTGCCGCCCAGCGCGTCACGGCGTAGACATCCTCCGCCGCGGCGGGCCACCGATTCTCCGGAGCGAGCCGGTAATCCACCGAGATCAGCACGGCAGGAGTGAGATTCGCCAGGTTACGGCAGAGCGCATCGTGGCTGTCGAGGTCGCAGAACACGAACCCACCGCCGTGCGCGTACACCACTAGGGGCAGCGGAACTTCGGCCGCGGGCCGGTAAACCCGTGCGGTGATGGGCCCGTCGTCCCCAGCGATGACGACATCGTCGACGGACGCTAATGATTCGGGCTTTGGCGGTGGCACGAAGCGCGATCGGATCGTGGCTCGCGCCTGCGCGCCGGTCATTTCGTGCACGGGCGGAAAGCCGGAGTCCAGCGCCTCGATCAACGGGGCGAGCTGCGGATCGAGGTTCACGCGTACTGCAGCACCTGCTCGCGGACCGCCGCGGGCCGGGGCGCGGATAGGTTCCGCAGCGGCCGGGCCTGCTGCAACGTCGGGGCGACCCGCTGGCGGCCCTCCTCGGCGTTGCGCCATATCGCCATCGCGGTCATCCGCACGGGCGCGACGAGGCGCTGGTCGAACTTCACACGGTTCATCGGTCCGCACACTGATACGGCGGCCACCGCCTCACCCTGCCCGCCGATCGGCGCTGCGACGCAGCCGAATCCGGCCAGGGCTTCCTCGCGGTCGAACGCGATGCCGTGCGAGCGCACCTTGGCGAGTTCGGCGCGCAACTGCGTCGGCGCCCCGATGGAGTATTTGGTGCGACGGCGCGACAGGTCGATCGTCTCGTAGTTCAGGTCGGGCACCGCCGCCAGCATCGCCTTACCCAACGCCGAACAGTGCGCGGGGTGACGTGCTCCCACCCGGCTGGGAATGGCTGCGGCGAGCCCGTCCCCGATCTTCTCGAGGTACAGGACATCGGAACCATCGAGGACCGCGAGATGGACGACGAGGCCGGTCGCGCGGTGCAGATCGTGCAGCAGGGGCACCGCCGCCCGGTGCAGGCGGTCCTGGTGCACAGCGAGCGAGCCCAGTTCGATCAGCCGCATGCCCAGCTCGTAGTCGCGTCCGCTGCGTCGCAGCCACCGCAGTTGAACGAGGCGCTCGAGCATCCGATGCGCCGAGGAACGGGGGAGCCCGGTGCGCCGCACGATCTGCGCCAGCGTCAACCGACCCGGCCCATCGAAGGCGTCAAGAACCAGCGATACGCGGTCGAGGACGGCGCTGGGAGTTTCGACGGTCGTTGTCATGAGGCCTCCGGGGGCAGGCTGCTGCGACAGCAGGCGATATTTCTAATAGGAATATGCCTATTTGTAGCATACGGCTGTGTGGGGTGTCACACGAATGCGCGAATTTGCTCCCGGCCACGTTGCTGACCTGTAGTTAGCCGTCGGCGTAACGCCGCCGGCGCGGCGAACGCCCGGTCGGGCAGCTGCAGAGCTTCGCACCAAGCGGCATCGGCGTGTCTCTGACGGGTTGATCGCATGCACCCTGTGCGTGCGATCAACCCGGTTAGGGCAGCTGCCGGGACCCGAGAAGTAGAACTAGGCGCCGGCGGCGCGGCGTCCCGCCCGACGGCCGTAGAAGCTGCCGTCGCCCAACGAGATCCCGCTCGCGTAGCCCCAGGCGGCCAGGCCCGCGGTGCAGCGGCCCGCGGCGAACAGACCGGGGATGGGCTCGCCGCTGACGTGCAGAACCTCCGCGTCCAGCGACGTCAGAAGCCCCCCGAGGGTGAATCCGCCGGTGCTCTCGCGCAGGTCGATCGCGCCCACCGGCGAGCCGATCGGTCGCAGCCACTGCGGCTTCTTGTGCAGCAGCGGATCCTCGCCCGTGGCGGCGCCGGCGTTGTAGGCGGACACGGTCGCTTGAAGTGACCCTGTCGGCAGGCCCATCTCGGATTCGAGTTCGGCCACCGTCCCGCACACCCACGTCGGCGGTCGCATCATCAACTGCGGCGACAGCGACGCCATCGCCTCCTCCTGGGCCTTCTCGTCGATGATCAAGAACGCCGTGTTGTCCTGGTGATACAGGGTCAACTGCCCGACCCGGCCGGGATAGGTGTCCTCGGGGACGTAGCGCTGGCCGCGGCCGTTGACGAGGATGCCTCGCACCAGCTGTTGCGGGTCGATGAAAATGGCCACCTCGGTGGCGTCCATATGGGCGAGGTCGGCGCCCAGTGCCTGCGCCATCCGGATCGCCTGACCGTCGTGCTGCTCGATCGCGGCGGCGGGCCGGCCTGCGATGCGCGGCGCGTACTGGGCGACCATGGCCTCGTTGTAGGCGAAGCTGCCCATCGCGAGCACCACACCGCGGCGCGCGCGCACCGCGATCTCCTCGCCGTACCGGCGTGCAAAGACCCCGACCACCCGGCCGTCGGATTCGACGATCAACCGCTGCACGCGAACGTCGTATATCGCTCGCGCACCCGCCGCGGTAGCCGTCTCCACAAGCGGTTTCATCAGCATGTAGCCGGCGCTCGACTCGCCCTGCTTCTTGTCCGACATCTGCGGGACGTGTCCGCGGGGCGCCGGTTCGGCGATGGTGTTGAACGGATAGGAGTTCTCGCCGCCGCTGTACATCAACCCCTGATCGCCCATCGGCTCCCAGCCGGGCTCGCCGAAGAACTCCGGCTTGAAGTGCACGCCGCAGCCGACGAGCCAGTCGAAGTGTTCGAGGCTGCCCTCGCAGTAGTCGGCGATCCGCTTCTCGTCGGCGCCGGGTCCCATCGCGACATTGAGGTACGCAGCCATATTGGCCACCGAATCCTCGAAACCGCAGGCCTTTTGGATCGGCGTGCCCCCACCGAGGTAGATGAAGCCACCCGCCATCGACGCGGCGCCGCCCCATGATCCGGTGCGCTCGAGCACCAGCACGTCGGCGCCGGCGCGTACGGCCTCCACGGCCGCGGCCGCTCCGGCGATGCCGAAGCCGGCGATGACGACGTCCGCCTCCTCGTCCCATCGCGCGACATCCGCCGCCGGCAGGGGAGTGACGTCGCTGCTCACGGACGCATCGCCGCCGGGAGGTCGGACACCCACTCGTGGCCCCAGTAGCTGTCGGCGGTT
The DNA here is from genome assembly GCF_004014805.1 of Mycolicibacterium elephantis DSM 44368. Lineage (GTDB taxonomy): Bacteria > Actinomycetota > Actinomycetes > Mycobacteriales > Mycobacteriaceae > Mycobacterium > Mycobacterium elephantis. The sequence goes on along the minus strand of NZ_ATDN01000078.1, from coordinate 5,347 downwards.
ATTTCCTCTGCGGTGTAATAGGTTTCGTCGACCCGCATGCCATCCGTGCCGAACTCGATGTCCCAGTCCCCGGGCGCGCGGACGTAGAACGACACCATCTTGTCGTTGGTGTGCCTGCCCAGCGTCGAGGACAACTGGAAACCGTCCTTGTTCACCCGGTCGAGCGCCTGTCCGACCGCGTCGAGGCTGTCGACCTCCACCATCAGGTGGACCAGGCCCGGGTCACGCAACGTCATAGCGGGACAGATCGCCAGGCTGTGGTGGCGTGCGTTGATCCCGAGGAACCGCACGCGCAGCGGGCCGAACTCCGGCGGCGTCGGAACGCGGAACGCCCCGCGCGACTTGAATCCGAGTACCTCGGTGTAAAACCGGAAGAGCCCGGGCACATCGAGGGCCGGCAGCACGACATGCCCGAGTCCTTGATCCCCGGTGACGAACCGGGCGCCGAACGGCGTCACCACGGGACTGTGGTCGAGTACCGCACCGTGGAACACCTCGGTGGAAGTGCCCGCCGGATCGTCGAAGGCGATCACCTCTTCGACGCGGCGGGCGTCGGCCTGATCGAGCGAAAGCTCTTTGACCGCTACGCCCGCAGCGTCGAGCGATGCCTTCACACGGGTCAATGCCGCGTGGTCGCGGACCTCCCAACCGACGGTGACAATCCTGTCGACATCGCCGGGAACCACGATGATGCGCGCCGCGCGCTCGTCCATGCGCAGGTAAAGCGCGTCGTCGTCGGGACCGGAGCCCTCGGCGAAGCCGAGCACCTTGAACGCGAAGTGACGCCAGCGTTCGATGTCGGTGGCCTGAACCTTGACGTATCCGAGACTCTTCAGATCGCTCATCGCGCCCCTCTAGATCATCGCCCGCAGCGGACCCTGCGGATCCACGCCCAACGAACTCAGGGCCGAAGCGTGAAACACCGTGCCGGGCACGTGGATAGCGTGCAACTGACCGACATGCACATCGCGCCAGTACCGCTGCAGAGGCTTGTCCATGCGTGCGGCGTTGCCGCCCGAGCGGGCGAAGATCTCGTCCACCGCGGACACCGCGCGCCACACAGCACGGATCTGGGTGCGGCGGCCTGCGGCCCGATCCTCGAAACTGACGTCCTTGCCCGCCGCGACCATGTCGTAGATGCGTTCGGCATTGGCCAGCAATTCCTGACGTGCGGCATTGATGTCGGCGGCCGCCTCGCCGATGGCGTACATGACATACGGGTCGTCCTTGATCGCAACCCCGCTGGAGTTCACACGCTCACGCTGGTAATCCAGGTGTGCCGCCAGCGCACCCTCCGCGATGCCGATCGTGGCGGCGGAGATACCGAGCGGGAACATCGTCGACCACGGCATCAGGTACAGCGGCTCGGTCATGCCGGCCTCGCGCTGGGCGGTGCCGTCCATCACCTTCATCGCGTCCATCGTCCGGTACTCCGGCACGAACGCGTCCTTGACGATGACGTCCTTGGAGCCCGTGCCGCGCAAGCCGACCACGTCCCACGAGTCCTCCACAATCTCGTAGTCCGGCCGCGGAAGAATCATGTGCAGCATCTGCGGGGGCATCAACGGTTTGCCGTCGGCATCGCCGATCATCGCGCCCAGGATGATCCAGTCACACGCATCGGTTCCGGAGCTGAACTGCCAACGCCCGTTGAAGATGTAACCGCCGTCGACCGGCTTCGCCACACCCTGCGGCGCATAGGGCGATGCCATCCAGGTGTCGATGTCGTCACCCCAGACTTCCTCGCCGACTCGCGGATCGGCGTAGGCGAGTTGATAAGGGTGCACACCCACCACGCCGTTGATCCAGCCGGCCGACGGGTCCAGAGCCGCTGTGGCCATCACGGTCTCGGCGAATTCGCGCGGGTGGGCCTCGAAGCCACCGTGCTTCTTGGGCTGCAGCAGCCGGATGGACCCGGCGGCCTTCATGGATTTGACCGTCGTGTCGGTCAGCCGCCCGATTTTCTCGGCTTCCTCGGCCTGCTCCTTGAACTGCTCGGCCAGTTGCATCACCCGGTCGAGTACGCGCTCACTCATGCTGGTGTCCTCACTCTGTGCTTGTCCTTGATGGTCTACCGCACAAGGCCGTCGAAAGGCGCCGATTCCCAATCAGCGGGCTGCATTTCCAGGTCAGTACTCGATGTGAAGGTCATCGGTGACCGGTCGGGCCTGGCAGCCGAGGATGAGGCCCTCGGCAAGGTCGGCCGGCTCGAGGATGTCGCAGGCGGCCATGTCGACCTCGCCGGACACCACCGTCGCGACACACGAGCCGCAGTGGCCCTCGCGGCACGAGTGCGGAGCATCGAGCCCGGCGTCGAGCATCGTGTCGACCAGCGTCTTGTCGCGGGGCCAGCGGAGGTGGTGCCGAACGCCGTCCAGATCGACGCACACAGTGGCATCGATCCGCGCGCCGACGGCCTCGGTTCCAGGCATGTGGTGATCCTGAAGCGTCTCCAGAGATCAGGTCGACGTGTCCTTCCGATGGGTGGAACGGCATCTGCTCGATTGTCCGGTCATCGGGAAACTCCGGCTGTGGCGGGTCCACGACGACCTACCGTGGCTGCGTGGGTATCTCCGGGCAGCGGTCGAGCGTGGATGCGGTGGTGGTCGGCGCGGGCTTCGCCGGTCTGTACGCGCTACACAAGCTGCGGTCACAGGGCTTGACGGTGCGCGTGTTCGAGGCGGCGCCGGAGATCGGAGGCACCTGGTACTACAACCGCTATCCAGGGGCGCGCTGCGACGTCGAGAGCGTCGACTACTGCTACTCGTTCGATCCGCAGCTCGAGCAGGAGTGGGACTGGTCGGAGAAGTACGCCACCCAGGCCGAGATCCTGCGCTACATGAACTGGGTCGCCGACAAGCTCGACCTGCGCGACGGCATCACGTTCAACACCCGGGTCACGTCGGCGGTGCTCGACGAGGACAACCTGCGCTGGACCGTGACGACCGATACCGATGAGGTGGTCACCGCGCGCTTCTGTGTGATGGCGACCGGTCCGCTGTCCGCGGCGCTGACGCCGGACTTTCCCGGCCTGGACGGTTACGCGGGGGAGCTGTACCACACCGCGCACTGGCCGCACGAGCCCGTCGACTTCACCGGGAAGCGGGTCGCGGTGATCGGTACCGGTTCGTCGGGCATCCAGTCCATTCCGGTGATCGCCGAACAGGCCGATCGTCTCTACGTGTTCCAGCGGACGCCGAATTACAGTGTGCCCGCCGGTAATCGGCCGTTGACTGACGAGGACCGGGTCCGGATCAAGGCGACCTACGCCGAACGCCGTCGGCTGTCGTGGCGCAGCGGGGGCGGCTCACCGCACATCGCCCATCCGAAGCTGACGATGGAGGCCACGCCCGAGGAGCGCCGCGAGGCGTTCGAGAAACGCTGGGAACTCGGTGGCGTGCTGTTCTCGAAGACGTTCAGCGATCAGATGATCGACATGGCCGCCAACGAGGAAGCGCGCAAGTTCTATGAGGAGAAGATCCGGGCGGTGATCGACGACCCCGAGGTTGCCGAGCTTCTCATCCCGAACGACCATCCCATCGGTACCAAGCGAATCTGCACCGACACGAACTACTTCCAGACCTTCAACAAGCCGCACGTGAGCCTGGTCAGCGTGCGGAAGACACCGATCGTGTCCGTCGACGCCGACGGCATCAACACCACCGACGCCCATTACGCCGTCGACGCGATCGTGCTCGCCACCGGGTTCGACGCGATGACCGGTGCGCTGGCGAAGATCGACATCGTCGGTCGCGAAGGGGAGAGGCTGCGCGACGATTGGGCGGACGGTCCGCGCACCTACCTCGGGCTCGGTGTCGACGGATTTCCGAACCTGTTCCTGGTCTCGGGACCCGGCGCGCCGGCGGTGCTGGCCAACATGGTGCTGCACGCCGAGGCGAACGTGAACTGGATCGCCGAGGCGATCTCCTATCTCGACGGGCACGGCTACACCGCGATCGAAGCTACCGGCGAAGCGGTGGACAACTGGATCGCCGAATGCAATCGGCGCGCGGAAGCGACGCTGTTCCCGAGGGCCAACTCCTGGTACATGGGCGCCAACGTGCCGGGTAAACCGCGCGGATTCATGTTGTTCATCGGAGGATTCGGTACCTACCTCGACATCTGCGCCGAGGTGGCCGCCGCGGGTTACAAAGGTTTTCGCCTGCTCGCTACGTCCTAGGCGTCGCGGGCGAGGAACGCCAGCACGGTGCTCTCGAAAGCCGCCTTGGCCTCGATCATCGCCCAGTGCCCGCAGTTCGGGAACACGTGCAGCTCGGCGTTGGGAATGGTGCGCATCGGGATCAGCGCCATGTCAAGGGGACTCACGCGATCGTCGCGTCCCCACGTCAACAGCGTGGGTGCGGCGACCTTGTGCATCTGCGCCCACGGCAGCGGCGCATCGCTGCTGCGCATGAACGCCATCATCTGCGCGAAGGCCTTCTTGCCATACATGCGCCGGGCAGCCGCGAGGGTCTCGGGATCCGTCGCTAGTTCCCAGCGTTCCTCGATCAGTTGGTCGGTCACCAGAGACTGGTCGTAGACCATCGAGTTGAGCCAGTCGACCAGTCGCTGACGGGTGGGATCCTCGGTGAACTCCTGCAGAAGGCGGATGCCTTCGCTGGGACCGGGACTGAAGATGTTGGTGCCGATGCCGCCGATGGTGACGAGCTTGCCGATGCGGTCGGGGGCGCTGATCGCGAAGTTGATCCCCACGCCGCCGCCCATGGAGTTGCCGATGATATCGACGCGGTCTATCTCCAGCGCGTCCAGAAACGGCGCCACCGCTCCCTGCGCGTCGATCATCGGATGGCCACCGTAATCGTCGCTGACCCCGAATCCGGGAAACTCCAGGATCAAGCAGCGAAACCGCTCGGCGAAGGTGGGCAGTACGCCGCGAAAGTTGCGCCAGCCGGTGACGCCAGGGCCGGACCCGTGCAGAAACAGCAGAACGGGACCGTCGCCGACATCGTAGTAGCGCAGCACTCCGGCGGGTGTCGCCGCCTCGCGCAGATCGTTCTCGACTCGGGTGAGGAAAGCCGCTGGGTCGGTCACGTGCACAGCCTGCCACGCGCGCTTCGCCCCTTGAGCGGCGGTCCCACTCACCGGGCTCCCGGTAAGCGGGACGCTCACTGTGCCGCCACAAAATTCGCTGCGACGCTTGCACCTCGAGGCATGGGGTCATCGACCCCCGCCTGTCTGATCACAGTGTGGAGGCCGATGTCACCCGCGATGCCCCGTGAGGCTTCGCCGGTGACGACGGCGGACGGAGTCGCGGGCGATGGCGGTTGAGGCACCCGAGCGGTGGGCGGTGGGGTTGCCGCGGGTGCGGGATTTGTCGGGGCCGATG
>NZ_ATDN01000077.1 GCF_004014805.1 Mycolicibacterium elephantis DSM 44368 | reverse complement strand
GGTCTCCTGGGGGTGCCGGGCCGCCGGGTTCGTCGGCTTGGTTGATTGATGCCGCGGCATCCGAGTCACTTTCGGTGACTTGTTCTTCGTCGGTGGGTTCGTTTGCGGTGACTTGGTTGTCGGGTTGGTCGTGGGGTCGGAGGAGGCGTTCGGGTCGGTGGTAGTAGTTGAGTCGGGCTTGGCCGGTGTCGAGGTCAGGTGGTGGGAGCCATTCGACTTCGCAGTGGTTGTTCATGCGGGTGTTCCAGCCGCCGTTGCGGTCGACGCTGCGGTTGTCGGGTCCGCAGGCTAGTCCGAGTTCGTCGATGTTGGTGTTGGCGCCGTCGGTCCAGTCGGCCTCCACGTGATGGGCTTGGCAGCCGTAGGCGCCGA
>NZ_ATDN01000076.1 GCF_004014805.1 Mycolicibacterium elephantis DSM 44368 | reverse complement strand
TGGCTTCGGGTTTGGTGGCGTTGTTGCTCAACAGTTTTGTGGTGGTGATCGGGATTTTGGGGGGTTATACGTTTTCGGTGTTCATTCAGGATGTGAATCCGGGGGCGTTCGCGGCGGGGATCACGTTGTTGACCGGGGTGCCTGAGGTGATCATCTCGTGTGTGAAGGCGGCGTTGTTCGGGTTGATCGCGGGGTTGGTGGCCTGTTATCGGGGGTTGACGATTTCTGGTGGTGGGGCCAAGGCGGTGGGTAATGCGGTCAATGAGACTGTGGTGTATGCGTTTATGGCGTTGTTCGTGATCAATGTGGTGGTCACGGCCATTGGTATTCGGATGACGGCGGGATAGCGCTGATGGGCACGATGACGATTTTGCGCTCCAC
>NZ_ATDN01000075.1 GCF_004014805.1 Mycolicibacterium elephantis DSM 44368 | reverse complement strand
TTCATCCACTTGTGCACATGGCGCGCCAACGCCTCATCAAGGGCGCCGATCCGCGCGTCCTCGACGTTGTCGGTGCGGTTGATGATCGCCGCCACCATCCGATAATCGATCACCCCACTGCAAAACACCTTGGCGATGCGCGGCAGACGCTCACGCAACGTCCTGGCCAGCCCGACCTGGGCCACCGCCCGGGCATGACTGATGTTCTGGATCGGGGAGATCTCGGCGGCCACCGCCGCGGTCACATCGGTGAAATAGAACTTGGCCTCCTGATACTCCTGCTCGCGGCGCGCGAACAGTTCACCGACCGCGGCCAGGCGCCGACCCATCGCCGCCGACTCCTCACGGGTCTCCTCACCCATGTAGTCGATGAGCTCCGCATCCGACACCACTTCGAACATA
>NZ_ATDN01000074.1 GCF_004014805.1 Mycolicibacterium elephantis DSM 44368 | reverse complement strand
CACCTCCATCGCGTCGATCTCCTCACGAATCGTGCGCGACCCCAAATCCGCACAAATCGCCGTCGACCCCGCACCAGCCACGATCAACACCGTCACGATCGGACCCACCTGCGTCACCGCACCAAACGCCGCCCCCGCCCCCGACAAATCCGCCGCACCCAACTCCCGCAACAAAATATTGAGCGTGAAACTGATCAACACCGTGAACGGAATCGCCACCAACAACGTCGGCGCCAACGCCACCCGCGCAATAAACCAACACTGCTCCAAAAACTCACGCCACTGAAACGGCCGCCGAAACACAAACCGCACCGCATCAGCCGACATCGCAAACAACCCACCCACAGCCGCCATCGGCCCCGACAAATCCCGCACCCGCGGCAACCCCACCGCCCACCGCTC
>NZ_ATDN01000073.1 GCF_004014805.1 Mycolicibacterium elephantis DSM 44368 | reverse complement strand
CCGTCAGCGCCGCGGTTGCGGGTGACTTCCTTATAGACCACCGAACGGTCTCTGTTGATGCTGCGCCCGATCTCGGCGTAACTCAATCCTGCATCAAGGCCCCGCATGATCGTGATCCGCTCATCGAGGTTGATCCGATGCCCAGGCCCACCCGGCCCGTCGCTGTCGACTAAGCCGACGATGCCGCCGCGTTGCCCAATTGCAAGTGTCATTCCCCCAGCTTTGTGCCACCACAGATGCCCCAACCCGTGCGACACACCCATCGCCTTTTCCGCCGCCGACACCGACTGCCCACAACACACCCGATCAAACAGCTCACGCTTCATCGCCCGCGACGCAGGAACCCCTCTCGGCACAGCAAACCTCCACGGTCAGGAAATGTTTCCCTGACCGTATGAATCCGCC
>NZ_ATDN01000072.1 GCF_004014805.1 Mycolicibacterium elephantis DSM 44368 | reverse complement strand
TGCGGCTCATAGACCGACCCGCCGGCCGATTGATTTGGTGTCGCCGACGCATCCGCGGTGGGCTCATCATCCACCGGATGCGATGGCGCGTCGTCGAGCGGAGGTGGCGGCTCATCGTCGACCGGTGGTTCGTCGTCGAGCGGAGGTGGCGGCGGCTCATAGTCCACCGGCGGCGGCTCGTCGTCGACCGGCCGTGGTGGTGGCTCGTCGTTCGCCGGTGGCTCGTCGTTGACCGGCGGCTCGTCGTTGGCCGGTGGTGTGGGTTCGTCGGTGGGGGTGGGTGGATCGGGTCTGCGTGATTGGGGCTTGGCGGTGGTGTTCTCAGACCCACCGTCGTCTTCGGTGTTGGTAGCGGTGCGGGAGCTGGCGGTGGTCTTGCTCGCAGTGGTGGGGGTGGTGGTGATGGCGTGGATGAC
>NZ_ATDN01000071.1 GCF_004014805.1 Mycolicibacterium elephantis DSM 44368 | reverse complement strand
CGGCCGAGGTAGTTGAATCCGATTGGTGGGTCGGGGCTTTGCAGGTCGATGTTGTCGTTGAGGTAGCGCAGTACGCCGTAGGACAGTCCGTCGGGCAGTGCGCGTAGCTGCTCTTTGGCGGCTTTGATCACCGCGCCCAGCTTGGCGTCGCCGGCGACGACCTGTGACCAGCTCAGCCCGTCCAGGGCCAGCGCCACGGGGTATTTGGTGGTGAACCATCCCACCGTGCGCGACAGGTCGACGTCGGCGACCAGGTCCTCGTCGCGGCCGTGGCCCTCGACGTCGATGCAGATCCGCTGCGAGACACCCAGGAACTCGGTCAACGCCAACCCGAACGCGATCAACAAGATGTCGTTGATCCCGGCGTGAAACGCCGCGGGCACCTCACCCAACAACATCCGGGTCGTCTCAACATCCAGGT
>NZ_ATDN01000070.1 GCF_004014805.1 Mycolicibacterium elephantis DSM 44368 | reverse complement strand
CCCAAGCTGCGTGATCGACTCGATATGTGGGTGGCCAAATACGATCCGGCCGCGGTGCGGGTACCGCCCAAAGTCGATGAGGATCGCTGCGTGGAGATCCATCCCGGCGACACCCCGGGCATGGCGATCTTGTGGAGCACCCTGCATTGTGCCGATGCGGCCGCGGTCGATCAGCGCCTGGATGTCCTGGCCGACACGGTGTGTGCGAACGATCCGCGCACCAAGCGCCAGCGTCGCGCCGATGCCTGCGGCCCGCTGGCGCGCGGCGAAGCCACCCTGGCGTGCCGCTGCGGATCCTCAGATTGTCCGGCGCAAGCATCACGACAAGCCGCCGCGACGGCGATCATCCACGTGCTGGCCGAACAAGGCACGCTCGACGCCACCAGCGACACCCCGGGCTATCTGCCCGGGTTCGGGGTGCTGCCGGCCGAATCGGTGCGCGACATCGC
>NZ_ATDN01000069.1 GCF_004014805.1 Mycolicibacterium elephantis DSM 44368 | reverse complement strand
CACTCATCAAGAACAAAAAACCCCAAATGCGCCAACGGCACCCCGATCGGGCTGACCACACACCCCACATCGGCAGCGCTGATCTCCCTAAACGAGGCATGCACCGTGGTCTCGGTAATCCCATACATATTGATCAACCGCGGCGTGCCGCCCCGCGCGGCCAACCACCCCGCCAACCGCTGCGGCTCCAACGCCTCCCCACCAAAGACCACCGCCTGCAACGCCAACCGCGCACCCAACCCCGGATCCAACTCCACCGCAGCCTGCAACGCATAAAACGCCGACGGCGTCTGACTCAGCACCGTCACCTGCTGCTCGACCAACAACGCACACAAATCCTGCGGCGAACGCACCACCGCATCCGGAACCACCACCACCTGGCCCCCATACAGCAACGGGCCCCAGATCTCCCACACCGAATAGTCAAACGCCAACGAATGACACTGCGTCCACACCTGATCGGCCAAACCCATCTGCGCATCCAACGTCTCCAACAACCGCGTCACACTGCGATGCGCAACCGCCACCCCCTTCGGCCTACCCGTCGTCCCCGACGTGTAAATCACATACGCCACATCATCGG
>NZ_ATDN01000068.1 GCF_004014805.1 Mycolicibacterium elephantis DSM 44368 | reverse complement strand
GCGTCGTGCTGACGCTGGGCCAGGCTGCGGTGATCGTTGTCGATCTGGGCTTGGGTGGGGGTGCCCGCCGTGCACGGTTCGGGATCATCAGGGTTACACATGCCGGGCGCGGCGTATTTGGCGAAGATCGCCTCCCACACCGCCCACGCCTCCGGCGTCAACATCGCGCGCAGTTCGGTCATCCCGTCGGGGCTTTGGGGGGATTTTTTGATGCCACGTTTGCGGGCGCGGTCGATGTCGGTGGGTTCGGGGCCGTCTTGATCGAGCAGAAACAGGATCAGGGCGGCGGTGTCGGTGAGTTCTTTGGGCCCGACTTTGACCGCGGTGCGCACCAGGTCGACCTCGAATTGGGCGCGGGTGGGCGCATCGACCCAGCCGGGGAGTTTGGCCGCCGATTTGCGGATGACCTCGACGTGTTCGGCGGTGATCAGCCCGTGGGCTTGGGCGGCGGCGGTGGCCGGCAACGCCGCCGGCAGCGCCGGGCCCGTCACCGCCTGCCGCGGTGCGAGCAGTTCGGCTTCGGTCAACCGCCGGTTGGCCTCACTGGTGGAGATCCGGTAGCGCACCCGCAGCACTTCCTTCCAGGAGTGCGCGCCCATTTCCTGCGGTGTGGTCTCGGTCTGCAGCCGCGCCAGCACGCGCTG
>NZ_ATDN01000067.1 GCF_004014805.1 Mycolicibacterium elephantis DSM 44368 | reverse complement strand
ACAGCAAACCTCCACGGTCAGGAAATGTTTCCCTGACCGTATGAATCCGCCTCGCACTTTCCCGCCCAAACGTCCCTTTGGGCGAGCTTGATCGCGCGTGCATACGATGGATGGATCATGACCGTATCGGGGAACACCCATGTCCAAACCCCGATCGCGGGGCTCGTCGAGCTGGCGCTACGCGACCCGTCGCTGAAGGAAGTCGCCCGCCGCGCCGCCGATGAACCCACCGATCTCCACCTCGTCGGGCCGGCCAGCGCCCGGCTGTTCGTCGCGTGCGCGCTGGCGCAGGCCGGCCCGCTGGTCGTGGTCACCGCGACCGGCCGCGAGGCCGACGACCTAACCGCCGAGCTGCGCGGCGTCTATGGCGACCAGGTCGCGATGTTCCCGTCCTGGGAGACGCTGCCGCACGAGCGGCTGTCCCCGGGTGTCGACACCGTCGGGGCGCGGATGATGCTGCTGCGACGGCTCACGCACCCCGACGACGCCCGCCTCGGCCCGCCGCTGCGGGTCGTGGTCACCACGGCGCGGTCGCTGCTGCAGCCGATGGCGCCCGACCTCGCCGACGTCGAACCGGTGACGCTGACCGTCGGGGAAGAGCCCCGGTTCGAGGCCGGAGCCGCCCCGGCGGCGACATTCGACCAAGTCGTCGAACGCCTCGTCGCGCTGGCCTACGAGCGGGTGGACATGGTCGGCAAACGCGGCGAGTTCGCGGTGCGCGGCGGCATTCTCGACGTCTTTCCGCCCACCGCCGAGCACCCGGTGCGCATCGAGTTCTGGGGTGACGAGGTCTCCGAGATGCGGATGTTCGCGGTCGCCGACCAGCGCTCGATCCCCGAGATCAGCATCGACACCGTGGTCGCGGTGCCGTGCCGCGAACTGCTGCTCACCGACGACGTCCGCGACCGCGCCGCCGCGCTGTCCGCCCAGCATCCCGTCCAGGACAACCACCTGGCGGGCAGCGTTCCCGACATGCTGGCCAAGCTGGCCGACGGCATTCCGGTCGACGGCATGGAGGCGCTGCTGCCGTTGCTGCGCAAGACCGATCTCGTCACGCTGCCCGCGCACCTGCCGCCGGGCACACCGCTGCTGATCTGCGATCCCGAGAAGGTCCGCACCCGTGCCGCCGACCTGATCAAGACCGGCCGCGAGTTCCTCGAGGCGTCGTGGTCGACGGCGGCGATCGGTGGTGGGGCGCCGATCGATCTGGAGGCGCTGGGCGCATCGGGTTTCGTCGAGCTCGACGACGCACGCACCGCCGCCATCGAGGGCGGTCACCCGTGGTGGACGCTGAGCCAGCTGTCCGATGAGGCCGCGCTCGAAGTCGACATCCGGCCCGCCCCGTCGGCGCGGGGCTCCCAAGGCACGATCAGCGAGATCTTCGCGATGCTGCGCGCGCACGTGGCGACCGGGGGATACGCGGTCGTCGTCACCCCGGGCGCCGGCACCGCGCACCGCGTCGTCGAGCAGCTCGGCGAAGCCGACACGCCCGCAACGCTTTTGGAAGCCGGCGCCACCCCCAAGCAAGGTGTCGTCGGGGTGCTGAAGGGCCCGCTGCACGACGGGGTGGTGGTGCCGGGCGCGAACCTGGTGGTGATCACCGAGGCCGACCTGACCGGCAGCCGGGTCGCGGCCACCGAGGGCAAGCGACTGGCCGCCAAGCGCCGCAACGTGGTGGACCCGCTGGCATTGACCGCCGGCGACCTCGTGGTGCACGACCAGCACGGCATCGGCCGGTTCCTCGAGATGACCGAACGCGTCGTCGGCGGGGCCCGTCGCGAGTACCTGGTGCTGGAGTACGCGTCAGGGCGCCGGGGTGCCGGAAAAGACGGCACCGACAAGCTCTACGTGCCGATGGACTCGCTGGACCAGCTGTCGCGCTACGTCGGCGGCGAGGCCCCGACACTGAGCCGGCTGGGCGGCAGCGACTGGGCCAACACCAAGACCAAGGCCCGCCGAGCCGTCGCCGAGATCGCCCAGGAACTCGTGGCGCTGTACGCGAAGCGGCAGGCCTCCGCGGGCCATGCGTTCGGCCCCGACACCCCGTGGCAGGCCGAGATGGAGGACGCGTTCGGGTTCACCGAGACCGTCGACCAGCTGACCGCGATCACCGAGGTCAAGGCCGACATGGAAAAGCCGATCCCGATGGACCGGGTGATCTGCGGCGACGTCGGCTACGGCAAAACCGAGATCGCGGTGCGCGCGGCGTTCAAGGCCGTCCAGGACGGCAAGCAGGTGGCGGTGCTGGTGCCCACGACGCTGCTGGCCGACCAGCACCTGCAGACGTTCACCGAACGGATGGCCGGATTCCCGGTCACCGTCAAAGGCCTGTCGCGGTTCACGTCACCGGCCGAATCGAAAGCGGTGCTCGACGGCATGAAGGACGGCAGCGTCGACATCGTGATCGGCACGCACCGGCTGCTGCAGACCGGCGTGACGTGGAAGAACCTGGGGCTGGTCGTGGTCGACGAGGAGCAGCGGTTCGGCGTCGAGCACAAAGAACACATCAAGTCGATGCGCGCGCACGTCGACGTGTTGACGATGAGCGCCACCCCGATTCCCCGCACGCTGGAGATGAGCCTGGCCGGGATCCGGGAGATGTCGACGATCCTCACCCCGCCCGAGGAGCGCTACCCGGTGCTGACCTACGTCGGTCCGCACGACGACAAGCAGATCGCCGCGGCGCTGCGGCGTGAGCTGCTGCGCGACGGGCAGGCGTTCTACATCCACAACCGGGTGCGCACCATCGACAAGGCCGCGGCGCGGGTGCGGGAGCTGGTCCCCGAGGCGCGCGTCGTCGTCGCCCACGGCCAGATGCCCGAGGAACTTCTCGAACGCACCGTCGAGGGCTTCTGGAACCGCGACTACGACATCCTGGTGTGTACGACGATCGTCGAGACCGGCCTGGACATCTCGAACGCCAACACGCTGATCGTCGAGCGCGCCGACACGTTCGGGCTGTCGCAGCTGCATCAGCTCAGGGGCCGGGTGGGTCGCAGCCGTGAGCGGGGCTACGCGTATTTCCTTTATCCGCCGGAGGTTCCGCTCACCGAGACCGCCTACGACCGGCTGGCCACCATCGCGCAGAACAACGAGTTGGGCGCAGGCATGGCCGTGGCGATGAAGGATCTGGAGATCCGCGGCGCCGGAAACGTTCTGGGCGTGGAGCAGTCGGGTCACGTCGCGGGTGTCGGTTTCGACCTGTACGTGCGGCTGGTTGGCGAGGCGGTCGAGGCGTACCGAGCGGCGGCGGACGGGAAAACCGTTGCGACGCAGGCGGAACCGAAAGACGTGCGCATCGATCTTCCGGTCGACGCGCATCTGCCGCCGGACTACATCGGCAGCGACCGGCTGCGTCTGGAGGGTTACCGGCGGCTCGCGGCGGCCGGCGACGACGACGCCGTCGACGCGGTGGTCGAGGAGCTGGTCGACCGGTACGGGCCGCTACCCGCGCCCGCGCAGCGGTTGGTCGCGATCGCGCGGTTGCGGTTGCTGCTCCGGCACTACGGGATCACTGAGGTCAGTTCGGTGTCGGAGACCACGCTGCGCCTGGCGCCGTTGCAGCTGCTGGACTCACAGCAGCTGCGGCTCAAGCGGATACAGCCCAGCGCACGCTACCGCGCGACGACGTCGACGGTGCAGGTCCCGATCCCGCGCGCCGGTGAGGGTGTCGGCGCGCCCCGCATCCGTGATCTTGAACTGGTGCAGTTCGTCGCCGACCTGCTGCTCGCCCTGGACGGAAAGCCGCAAGGAAGCGTCGATCTGACGTCGATCCCGGAGCCGGTGTGACCGATCGGCCGGAGCCCGGAGTCGGGATCCGGCCGATCCAACCGCGGTCTGGACCACCGGCGAAGGCTCAGCCGTTGGCGCCGTCCGATCCGTTGGTGCCGTTGCGGCTGCTCGCACCGGTCCCGGTGCCGCCGGTGCCGCCCTTCCCACCGGCACCGAGGGAGCCGCCGTCGCCGCCGTTGCCGCCGTTGCCGTTGAGCCCGGCGCTGCCCCCGTTACCGGCATTGCCTGCGACCACGAAGCCGCCGCCGGCCGCGGCGCCGCCGTTGCCACCGGCGCCACCGTTGCCGGCCAGCAGGCCGCCGTTGCCGCCGTTGCCGCCGACACCGCCATCCACGCGGGCGTCGGAGCTGGTAGCAGCGCCGCCGGCAGCACCGCCCCGCCCGCCGTCGCCGAGTAGTCCGGCGTTGCCGCCGTTGCCGCCGTTGCCGCCGTTTCCACCCCCGGCACTGATCAATGTGCCGCCGATCCCACCGGCCCCGCCGTCGCCCATCACGGCCCCGCCGTTGCCGCCGTGGCCACCGGCCTTTCCTTCGGCGCCGTTGCCGCCGGCGCCGCCGTTGCCGAAGAGTCCGGCGTTGCCGCCGTTGCCGCCGACCTGGCCCGCCGCGCCGTCGCCGCCCTTGCCGCCGTTGCCGAACAGCAGCCCGCCGTTGCCGCCGTCTTGGCCCGGCGCGCCGTCGAGGCCGTTGCCGATCAGCAGGCCACCGGGACCGATCAACCCGAGGAACGCGCCGTCGGGTGTGGACAGCGCGGCCAGAACGACCGCCGCGTCGATCGACACCTCGCTATAAGCCGTCGTGGCCGAACCCCCGGACCCCGGGGATTCGGATCGGCCCCTGGTGGTTGGTGCGAACAGCAGGCCGTCACGGCCCTCGAGCACCGAAGCGCGAGAAGGTGTTTGGGTGGCGCCGTCCCCGACGAACGCGGCTGCCGGCGCCGGCGCGGCGGCCGGGGTGGTCGTGATTGGTTCTTGCGCCGGCAACCGCAGGGTGGGCACGGTCGAGACACCGTCGGTGAGAAGTCGCGCCGACGGCGACGTCGGCACCGTGGTGGTGGTGGCCGCCGGGACTCGGGCAGCCGGTGGCGCGGGCGCGTCCTGCGGCGCGGCCGCGGCCGGGGTGATGGCCAGCCCGACGCCGAGGACGGTGGCCAGTGCCCCAACCCGGCCGACGAACCTCGCGCCGTGGGCCGGGTATCTCCGTTCCCACTGGTACCTGCGCTGATCGCGCACGCGATGGTGATGCATGTTCATCTTCTTCTCCTGATGTCATGGCTTTCGGCCCTGTCGGATCGACGATCCCGAACGGGCGTTGAGGATTCGTTGAGACGGAATTGAGCGCGGTACGACGCGTGTTCAGGCCCTGCGCGGCGGCCCCAACGCACGGGGTGTGACGAAATCGGCCGGACCCCGGTGGCGGGATCCGGCCGATCCAACCGCGGTCAGGGCAGGTTGAGGGTGCCCATCCGGGGCGGCGGCGTGGTCGGCGTCTGGGTGGCCTGGCCCGCGCCGGGCACCTGTCCCAGAGGCGATTGCGGCGCATTCGGCACTTGGGCGGCCGGGCCCGTACCGGGCAGCTGCCCCAAAGGTCCTTGCGGCCACTGTTGAGCCGTCGCCGGCGGTGCGGTGCACTTTCCCCCGGTGTGTTCCCCACCCGAAGACTGGCAGCATTGAACGGTCTCCTCATACCACTCAAGGGATTCGGTTTGACCGGACTTGTTTCTTGCGTCCGCCTTCTTCAAGCAGCTGTCGTAAGCGCCGATATCCCATTCAGCCACTGCGGTCGCGGGCTGGACGAACACACCGACCGCCGACGCGATCGCGACTGCGCCGACCGCGTAGGCCCACTGGTATATGCGCCGATTGCGCACGTGATGGTGCTTCATGTTCTCTTCTCCTGAAGTGATGGCTCGCGCCTCTGTCCGACCCGGCATCGACGATCCCGAACGGGCGTTGAGGATCCGTTGAGGCGGAACTGATGCGTGCGTTCAGGTGCCCTGCGTGGCGGCTACCACCGCGTCGAGGAAGGCACTCGGCACGGGCGCCCACGCAGGCTGCCAACGACCGCTGCGCATGTCGTCGCGCAACGCGGTCAGTAACGCGATCACGGAGTCACCGCCGTCGAGGAGATAGCGGACCATCCCGCGCTCGGCACATTGTGCGGTGATCACGGTCAGCAGGTGCTTGGCCTCGTCGGTTCGGCCTGCCGCGGTCAGCGCGGCCACGAGCAGCCGATTCGCCTGTAGCAGCGCGCGCGGACGACGTTGTTCGGCAACTCGTTCCACCCAGGCTTGCGCGCGGTCGCAGGCGCGGCCGGGTTGCCCCGTGAGCTGCGCTCGGATTTCGGCCTCGTCACGCATTTGTGCGGTGATCTCACCCAGCCCACCGTCCGGGAGCGGCTCGGCTCGCCATGCGCCGCTCCGCCAATCCTCGCCGGCAAGATTCAGCCGAACACGTTCGTTCTCCACGTGAGCTCGCAACCGGGGAAGCCTGATCGTCGCCGCGATGCGAGCGCCGTCGTCCAGGCACGCCGCGGCGCCCCGCCGGTCACCGCGCAGTGACTTGATGCGCGCGCCGATCACATGGCGCGCGATGATGGTCGCGGCCTCGCCGCCTTGCGACCCCAGGACGGTGCACTCGTCGAGGAGCCGTTCGGCGCCGTCGAGATCACCGCGTTCGTACAACAACTCAGCCAGCAGGGCCTGAGCAAGGGCGGCGGCGTGCGACTGGCTGGCCCCGAATTGTTGTGCCACGCTTAAGGCTTCACGGCAGCGACGTTCGGCTTCGACGACATCGAGTTCCTCGTG
Organism: Mycolicibacterium elephantis DSM 44368; assembly: GCF_004014805.1. Classification (GTDB taxonomy): domain Bacteria; phylum Actinomycetota; class Actinomycetes; order Mycobacteriales; family Mycobacteriaceae; genus Mycobacterium; species Mycobacterium elephantis. The sequence goes on along the minus strand of NZ_ATDN01000067.1, from coordinate 180,252 downwards.
GGCTGCACGGCCAGCCAGGGAATGTCCACAGATCAGGTTGAAGGGGCTGTCGTGGTAGGGGTAGGCCCACTCCTGTCGCACTCGCGCGGCCTTGAAGTCGAATCGGCAAAGGTCAAGGAAGGTCGCGACGTTGGCCGCCATGCCCACCAGAACCGGCGGGACGGCGTCCGGCCTGGCCAGGCACTCCTCCAACATCTCGTCGACACCCGCGAGGTGGTCCGTCCACGTCTCCACCATGGCGCGAAAGACATTGGCTTCCAACCGCATACCGTGGCGCTCCGCCGCCGACTGTGCCCGCTTCGCCGCTGCCGACTCGAAGGCATCCAGCGCCGCATGCGCGGCAGCGCGCTGCTGCAACAACATGTGCCCGCACGCCATGGCGAGTTGAATCCTGGGGCTGAGGGTCACGATGCGCGACGGCAGCTTCGACACCAGAGCACGCAGCGTGGACAGTTGCGCGTGCTGAAAGAGGTCGATGCCGTGCAGCTCCAACAGCTCGATGGCGCGGTCTTCGTCGCCTGCCGCCATCGCATGGTTGATCGCCTCGTGCAGCATGTTGTGTTCGGCGAACCACCGCGAGGCGGCGGCATGCAGGCCGGCGATGCGGTCGGGATGGTCACGCATCAGCCGACGGCGCAGAAAGTCGGCGAACAGGTGGTGGTAGCGAAACCACTCGCGCTCGTCATCGAGCCGGCGCAGGAACAGGTCTCGGTTCTCCACCTGCTCGAGAAGCGCCTGGCCGTGCTCGACACCCGCCAGCGCCGACGCCAACCCGCCGCAGATGCGTTCCGTGACCGAGGTGGCCAGCAGGAAATCGAGCGTCTCCGGGTCGAGTGAATCCAGCACGTTCTCTGCCAGGTACTGAGCTATCGCGTGGTGACGACCTGACATCCGGCTGATGAGCTCGGCAGGGTCGTCGCAATCGCGCAGCGACAGCGACGCCAACTGCAGGCCGGCCGCCCACCCGTCGGTCGTTCGTTCGAGGGCCGCCACATCCGAATCGTCGAGAGCGAGCCCGTGCACGTCCACCAGAAAGGTGCGCGCCTCATGGTTATCGAAACGCAAAGCAGCACTGTCGATCTCGACCAGCTGGTCACACACCCGCACTCGACTCAGCGGTAGGCCGTCCCCCGTTCGGGTCGCCACCACCAGCTGAAGGTGGGAGGGACAATTGTCGATCAGATAGGCCATCGCCTCGATGGTCGGAGCATCGGTGATCCGGTGCCAATCGTCGATGATCACGCAGAAGCGGTTAGCACCCCGGTCGATGTCGTTGATCAGCGTCGCCAGCACGAAGCGCGTCGCCGCAGCGCCATGCTCTTCGAGTGTTGCGCGCAGTTCGGCGCCGACATCTGGCTTTACCGTGCGGACCGCGTCGATCAGGTGTGTGAGAAACCAGACGACGTCGTTGTCGTCGTCGTCGGTGGTCAGCCAGGCGACGGTGACGCCGTCGGCCACGAGCATTTCGCGCCACTGCGCGGCGAGCGTCGTCTTCCCGAATCCCGCAGGCCCGCGGATCACCGTCAGCCTCCGGCCGCCGCCCCCGCGCAGCGTGTCGGTCAGCCGAGCGCGCTCGACCAGCCGGCGAGGCGATGCCGGGGGCCGGTACTTGGTCGTCGCGGCAGGCGGTGCGGTGACAGGTCGCGGTGCGGGCGCGGGAAGAAGCAACGACTGGTCGTGGCGCAGGATGGCGGTTTCGAGGTCGCGCAGCGCGGGGCCGGGGTCGACGCCGAGCTCGTCGATCAGCCGAGCGCGCACCGATGCACTCACCCGTAGTGCGTCGGCTTGTCGGCCCGACCGGTAGAGCGCGAGCATGAGCCGGCAGTGCAGCTGTTCCCGGTACGGATTGGCGACCACCAGGCGTTCGAGATCGGCGACCACAGCGTGATGCCTGCCCAGCGCGAGTGCGGCGTCGATGCGTTGTTCGAGTGCGACCAGGCGAAGTTCCTCGAGGCGGGCCGCTTCAGTCTTGACGAATTCCGCTTCGGCCAGGTCGTCGAGCACCGGTCCGCGCCACAACTCCAACGCATCGGTGAGCAGCGTTTGGGCGCGCTCGGTTTCACCTCGCTCCAACGCCTCTCGGCCGGCTCCGAGCAGGTGCTCGAAACGCGCCGCGTCGACGTGGTCGGGATCGACGAACAGACCGTAGCCCGCCGACCGGGTGACCAGCACATCCTGCGCCCCGACGCTCGCCAGTCGCGAACGCAGGTGTGAGACATGGGTGCGCAGGGTGACATCGGCACTTGCCGGTGGTTCGCCGTGCCATATCGCGTCCGCGATCCGGCCGGCCGGAACGAGTGCGTTCAGGTGAAGCAGCAGCACGGCCAGCAGTTCGCGCTGCTTCCTGCTGCCGATGTCGAGCAGCTGTCCACCGTCGACGCCCGCGGTGAGGGGACCGAGGATGCCGAAGAAGGGCTGCCCGGCTACGGCACCGGCGCGCCGCGGTTTCACCAGGTCAGCGTATCCGCGACCGGGGCTCGGCGGGACGAAATAGGGCGCGAGTCCGGGCGTCGATGTGATTGTGAATTCGAAACTTTCGGTTTAGCGGCAGGTCATCGCGACAGTGATATGACCCACCCCCGCGATCGCGTCGGCGTTGATAACGCATCGGATTCACGATTCGACGTACGGACGGGCGGTCAAGGTATTGCGTTTGTCGTCTAGATCGCAGGCGGCGAGATCGTCCATAAGGGCGGTTAAGCAATTTCCTAAACCCGAAGTCACCGTGACGCCACCGATTGGTGTCGCAGTGACGCAAGGCGAAGGAGTGAAAATGGACTTCAAGAAACTCGCGGTAACCACCACGATGGCCGGTGCGCTGGGCCTCGGCGGGCTCGGACTTGGGACAGCTGTGGCACAGGCCGATCCGTTCGTGCCGCCGCCGCCTCCGATTCCGGTGCCCGGTGTGCATGTTCCTGATGTGCATGTGCCCGGTGTGCATGTTCCCGATGTGAACGTGCCGGGTGGTGAACGTTCCGGATGTGAACGTTGCCGAGCGTGAACGTTCCGGATGTGAACGTGCCGAGCGTGAACGTTCCGGACGTCAACGTGCCCAGCGTGAACGTTCCGGACGTGAACCTGCCCGGCGTGAACGTGCCGGACGTCAACGTGCCGGGCGTCAATCTCCCGGACGTCTGGTTTCCGGAGGTAGTTGACCACTTCCGGCTGCCGCCCGGGCACATCGCGCCCGGTCAGCTGAAGAACTCGCCGGTCATCAACGGGGTCCCGAACCCGTTCTTCGGAATCCCGCCTGGCCAGCTGAAGAAGCTGCCGACGGTGGACGGGATCGTCAACCCGTTCTTCGACGAGGCGCCGGGTCACTGGGAGATTCCGGACGGCCCGTTCCCGCCGGAGTCCTGAGTTAGAGCGATGGCCGCCTTGCCTTCGGGCAGGGCGGCCATCCGCTTTCGGGTCGAGGCGTGTGGGTTCTCGCCACCCCCGCCGAGGCCCGGCGAAGTGTTGGTATAACCGAGAACAGCGGTCTCATCGAAACACGTGAGGGGGTCTAGCCCATGACCGTCGTGTTGGTCGACCCCCGCCGGCCCGCCCTCGTCCCGGTCGATGCGATCGAGCTGCTCAGCGGCGACGTCCAGTACACCGAAGAGATACCGGTGAAGGTGCCGTGGTCGCTGCCGTCGGCGCGGCCGTGGTTCTCCGACGAGCCGGACGACGAGCCCGCCCCGGTGCTGCTGTCCTCAGATCCCGACCATCCCGCCGTCAAAGCGCGCCTGGCCGCGGGGGAGAGGCTGATCGCCGCTCCCGAGGCCGCCCGCGGGGAGCGGCTGCTGGACGCGGTCGCGATGATGGACAAGCTGCGCACCTCCGGGCCGTGGGAGAGCGAACAGACACACGACTCCCTGCGGCGCTACCTGTTGGAGGAAACCTACGAGCTGTTCGACGCGGTGCGCAGCGGCAACGCCGACGAACTCCGCGAAGAACTCGGAGATGTGTTGCTGCAGGTGCTTTTTCACGCTCGCATCGCGGAGGACGCCCCGCAGAATTCGTTCACCATCGACGACGTCGCCGACTCGTTGGTGCGCAAGCTCGGCAACCGGGTGCCCGCGGTGCTTGCGGGCGAAGCGATTTCACTCGACGACCAGCTGGCCCAGTGGGAGGAACGCAAGGCCTTGGAGAAGAGGGCCAAGCGCGCCTTCTCCTGCATGGACGACGTGCCGACCGGGCAGCCCGCATTAGCGTTGGCGCAGAAGGTCATTGAGCGTGCGACCGCCGCGAACCTCCCCGCCGACCTGATTCCCGACGCCATCAGATCGGTGACGGTGTCTGCGGGCTTCGACGCCGAGAACGCGCTGCGGTCGCATGTGCTGGAGTTCATGGACACCGTGCGCCGGGTCGAACACGCGGTCGCGGCCGAGCGCCGCGGTGACGACGTCCCGGAGGAACTCGACGTCGCGCCGCTCGGCGAGATCACCGAGCGGGAGTGGCGCACCCACTGGCCATCCGAGGCGACCGCGTCGACGCCGCCGGCGACCGACGTGTCCGACAGCGGCCCGGAGGAGGTCCCCGAATCGTCCCCGGAAGAAGTTCCCGAGCCCTCTCCGAAGGAAGTCCCCGAACCGTCCCCCGAAGAGGTTCCCGAATCGTCGCCGGAAGAAGCCCCCGAGCCCGAGGAGGCGCGCTGAACTGCGACTTCGGCGCGTTTCGTCCCGCTGAGCGGGCGTAATCGCGCCGAATTCGCGAGGGGCGTTCGGGCGCACAGCGGCGCATACGTGGGAACATGGCAAGCGACCGACGTTGGTTGAGGAGTTTGGTGTCGCCGGTGCGTTTGCTGCGGGCTGTCGCCGTGGTAGGTGCGGCAGCGCTGCTCTTGGCTTCGAGCTGTTCCTGGCAGCTCGGTACGCCGATCCCTGAGGGCGTTCCCCCGCCCCCGGGTGACCCCGTGCCCAAGATCGACACGTATGCCAAGGGCCGGCCCGCCGACCAGCTGCGCGAGTGGGCGGCCGAACGCGCACCCGCCCTCGGAATACCCGTCGCCGCGCTGGAGGCCTACGCCTACGCCGCGCGAGTCGCCGAGGTGGAGAACCCGGACTGCAACCTGGCCTGGACGACGCTGGCGGGCATCGGTCAGGTGGAAAGCCACCACGGCACCTACCGCGGCGCGGCCATCGAGGACAACGGCGACGTCCGCCCACCCATCCGCGGCGTGCTGCTGGACGGCACCAGCGGCAACCTCGAGATCATGGACGACGAGGCGGTCAGCCACGACGGGGACATGCCGTTCGCCCGCGCGATGGGGCCGATGCAGTTCATCCCCGAGACGTGGCGCCTCTACGGCGTCGACGCCAACAACGACGGCGAGATCAGCGCCGACAACATGGACGACGCCGCGCTGTCGGCCGCCGGCTACCTGTGCTGGCGCGGAAAGGACCTGGCCACCCCGCGGGGCTGGATGAACGCGCTGCGCGCCTACAACCAGTCCGACCAGTACGCCCGCCTGGTGCGGGACTGGGCGACGGCCTACGCGAACGGACACCCCCTCTGAGCACGCCGGGCAGGGACGCACGCTCTAGGCTCGACCTCTAACGCCATCGTTCACATCACGATCAAGGAGAAGCGAGTGCCCATCATCGAGCAGGTCGGAGCCCGCGAGATTCTGGACTCTCGGGGAAACCCGACGGTCGAGGTCGAGGTGGCGCTGGTGGACGGCACCTTCGCCCGCGCCGCGGTGCCGTCGGGCGCATCAACAGGCGAGCACGAGGCCGTGGAGCTGCGCGACGGCGGCGCCCGCTACGGCGGAAAGGGCGTGCACAAGGCGGTCGAGGCGGTCCTCGACGAGATCGCGCCCGCGGTCATTGGCATGAGCGCCGACGACCAGCGGCTCATCGACCAGGCCCTGCTGGACCTCGACGGCACCCCCGACAAGTCCCGGCTGGGCGCCAACGCGATCCTCGGGGTGTCGCTTGCGGTGTCCAAGGCCGCGGCCGAGTCCGCCGCGCTGCCGCTGTTCCGCTACATCGGCGGGCCGAACGCGCACATCCTTCCGGTGCCGATGATGAACATCCTCAACGGCGGCGCGCACGCCGACACCGGCGTCGACGTGCAGGAGTTCATGGTCGCGCCGATCGGCGCCCCCTCGTTCAAGGAGGCGTTGCGGTGGGGCGCCGAGGTGTACCACGCGCTGAAGTCGGTGCTCAAGCAGCAGGGCCTGGCCACCGGCCTCGGCGACGAGGGCGGTTTCGCCCCCGACGTGCCTGGCACCAAGGCCGCACTCGATCTGATCTTGAACGCCATCGAGACGGCCGGCTTCGCGCCGGGCTCCGACGTGGCGCTGGCGCTCGACGTCGCCGCCACCGAATTCTTCAGCGCCGAGCAAGGTTACGCGTTCGAGAACGAGGCCCGCACCGCCGAGAACATGATCTATTTCTATTCCGGGCTGATCGACTCCTATCCGCTGGTGTCGATCGAGGACCCGTTGTCCGAGGACGACTGGGACGGCTGGGTCGCGCTGACGAACGCGATCGGTGACCGCATCCAGCTGGTCGGCGATGATCTGTTCGTCACCAACCCCGAACGGCTGGAGGAGGGCATCAACAAGGGCGCCGCCAACGCACTTCTGGTGAAGGTCAACCAGATCGGCACGCTGACCGAGACACTCGATGCGGTGGCGTTGGCGCACTCCAGCGGCTATCGCACGATGATGAGCCACCGCAGCGGCGAGACCGAGGACACCACGATCGCCGACCTCGCCGTCGCGGTCGGCAGCGGCCAGATCAAGACCGGCGCCCCGGCCCGCAGCGAGCGTGTCGCCAAGTACAACCAGCTGCTCCGCATCGAGGAGACCCTCGGTGACGCCGCCCGTTACGCCGGCGACCTGGCGTTCCCACGATTCACCGTGGAGACGAAATAGGCCGTGCCCGAGGCGAAACGACCCGATCCGAAGCGACGGGCCCCCACCTCCCGGCCGAGCAAGCCGGGCAAGGGTGGCGGCAAGGGTCGTCCGCGCACCACTGCCCGCCGGGAGACCCGCGCCGTCGACGCGGGCGAATCGCCGTCGGCGCCCGAATCGGCCAAGGACACCACCGAGTCCATTCGCAAATCGATCGCGGAGTCGGCCGAACAGCAGTCAGAGCAGCGGTTCGGGTCCGCGGCCCGGCGTGCGGCGATCCTCGCCGCGGTGGTCTGCGTTCTGACGCTGACGATCGCGGGCCCGGTGCGCACCTACTTCAGCCAGCGCACCGAGATGAGGCAACTCAAGGCCACCGAGGCCCAACTGCGCGCGCAGATCGCCGAGCTCGAACAGCAGAAGGTCAAACTCGCCGACCCGGTGTTCATCGCGGCCCAGGCGCGCGAGCGGCTGGGGTTCGTGATGGCCGGTGAGACGCCGTACCAGGTGCAGCTGCCCGAGAACTTCGCGGCGCCGGGCGCTCCCGGGGCAGAACCGGAGACCGCCAATCCCGATCAGCCGTGGTACACGGCGCTTTGGAACACGATCGCCGATGAGCCGCACGGGGTTTCGCCCGCGCCGCTGCCGTCACCGCCGCCGCCACCTCCACCGGCCCCCGTGCCACCCGCTCCCGGTGGTTGAGCAGTCCGACCTCGACGCCGTCGCGCGGCAGCTGGGCCGCGAGCCCCGCGGCGTCCTGGAGATCGCGTACCGCTGCCCCAACGGTGAACCGGGGGTGGTCAAGACGGCTCCGAGACTGCGCGACGGCACACCGTTTCCGACGCTGTACTACTTGACGCACCCGGCGCTGACCGCCGCGGCGAGCCGGCTGGAGTCATCGGGCCTGATGAAGGAGATGACCGACCGGCTGCGACACGACCCCGAGTTGGCGGCCGCCTACCGCCGGGCGCACGAGTCCTACCTCGCCGAGCGCGATGCGATCGAGCCTTTGGGCACAACGTTTTCCGGCGGCGGCATGCCCGACCGCGTCAAGTGCCTGCACGTGCTGATCGCGCACTCCCTTGCCAAAGGCCCCGGTGTAAACCCGCTGGGCGACGAGGCGCTGGCGCTGTTGGCCGACGATCCGGGAATGGACGGCATCCTCGAACCAGGGAAGTGGACATGACCAGGGTCGGCGCCATCGACTGCGGCACGAACTCCATCCGGCTGTTGATCGCCGATGTCGAGGAGAACACGGACCGGCCGCGGCTGCGTGACGTGCACCGCGAGATGCGCATCGTCCGGCTCGGCCAAGGTGTGGACGCCGCCGGACAGTTCGCACCCGAGGCGTTGGACCGCGCCCAGCGCGCGCTGAGCGATTACGCCCGGCTGCTGGCCGACCATGAGGTGGACCGGATCCGGATGGTGGCCACCTCGGCCACCCGCGACGCTGCCAACCGCGAGGTGTTCTTCGCGATGACGGCCGATGTGCTGGGCGCCGTGGTGGCCGGCACCGTCGCCGAAGTGATCACGGGCACCGAGGAGGCCGAGCTGTCATTCCGCGGCGCCGTCGACGAACTGGATGCGGCCGCAGGGCCTTTCGTCGTCGTCGACCTGGGCGGCGGCTCTACCGAAGTGGTGCTCGGCGGCGACAGTGTGACGGCCAGCTTCTCCGCGGACATCGGGTGCGTGCGGCTGACCGAGCGCTGTCTGCACACCGACCCGCCGACCGCCGCCGAGATCGCCGCCGCGCGGGAGGTGGTACGCGACGGCTTGCGCGAAGCGCTCGACGTGGTGCCTGCGGAGCGTGCCCGTACCTGGGTCGGTGTCGCCGGCACGATGACGACGTTGTCGGCGCTGGCGCAACGAATGAGCTCCTACGACTCGGCGGCCATCCACCTGTCACGCGTCGCGTTCGGCGATCTGCTGGGTGTGTGCGACGAGGTGATCGCGATGACCCGCGCCCAACGCGCTGCGCTGGGGCCGATGCACGAGGGCCGCGTCGACGTCATCGGCGGTGGGGCGATCATCGTCGAGGAACTGGCCGCCGCGCTGGGCCGGCGCGCCGGCATCGACGAGCTGGTGGTCAGCGAGCACGACATTCTCGACGGCATCGCGCTGTCGATCGCCTGAGCCCGGAGCCCGCACCGATCAGGGTCGGTTCAGGCCCGAACCCGTCTGCGTCGCTTCGTCGGGTCACGCTGGCCGGCAAGCGTCAGACCGAGCACCACCATGATGACGGCGAGCCCGAAGTGCAGCCAGCTGACCGCCCGATCGACGAACAACTCGTAGGTCCACAGGACTCCATACACCAGCGCGCCGCCGAGAAGATACGCCCGTGCGGCAGCGTAGCTGTGGGCCATCACGAAGCCGAGCGCCCCGGTGACCAGATGCACGATGTTGTGCAGCGCCGAAACCGCGAACAGCCCGAACAGTTCGGCGCCGCTGTGGCCGACCGCCCATGCCAGCCGGTCGTATTCGGTGGTGAGGCCGGGGATGAAGCCGCACACGCCCAGCACGAGTAGGCCGCCGCCGACGAAGATCGCTGCGGCCTGCACAGCCATGTACTTGGGGGTTCTCGCCATCATCTCGCCTCCCGCCGCGCCCAGTGGTTATTGACGGGCCGGCAGATCACAGAGATACCCCTGGCGAGGGGCTGTTAATCAGCCGAGGCGGTTACTTCCTGATGTAGCAGTTCGGGGCGTTGCCGCAGTGATGGCCCTGATCGCACTTGTGGCAGTGACACGAACAACCGGAACGGTCGTTGGCTGGTGCACGCATCGCAGATCAACTCCTTTGTCGAAATCGTTCGCGCGCCGAAAGGTGCGGCGGACACAAATCAACATATGCCGATATCGCAACAGTGTCGATGCTCGGCCGCCGGTTCAGCGGGCCATGGCCAGACGCTCGCCCAGGTTCGCGTGGAACCGCCCGATGGCGCTCTCGTGCGTGCCGAACTCGACGAAGGTGTTCGCGCCGGCGTGCAGGCCGCGCTGCACTCCCTCCGACATCTCGTTGTCCTCCACCCCGCCCGCGTTCAGCAGGTCGCGGGCTCCTGCCGTGTCGGCGGGATCGGCCGACACTCTCTGGGCGATCTCGGGGGTGGTGGTGGCGTAGATGGTGACGGTCGAGCGCTCGACGTCGATGGGATCGATGGTGATCACCAGCCGCTGGTTGGGGAACGTCGCGACCATGACGTTCGGGAACAGGTGATACACGTAGGTCACCCGGTGATCCACCTTCCACGCCGATTCGGGCCGATCACGCAACCGCTCAATGTTCTGGTAGGGGAACGTGACTCGCGTATTCGGGCCGAACGCCTCGACGACGTTCAGATCGTCGTACTGGATCGGATAGAACGTGTCTTTGTGGGTGGTCCGGATGTGGTAGCCCTCCAGGAACTGCTCGACGAGCACCTTCCAGTTCATCGGCTGTTCGGTGGGTCTCAACACCACCAGCCGGGTGGCAGGCAGCAGCTTGTCCCGCCACGGGCTGCCGTCGGCCAACGCCGCCATCGCCGCCTCCACGCGCTGTCGTGCCGTATCGGTGGCGGGTGGGCGAAGCGGGCCGATGACGATCAGACCGTCGACCTCTCGGCTGTCGACCTCGACCAGACCGCGCACGGACATGTCGAGGTCCGGGAAGGCCTCGGCGTGCGGGACGTGAGAAAGCGTCCCGTCGAGCCGATACGTCCAGCCGTGGTAGCGGCACACCAACGCGTGCGAACAACCCGGGCCTTCCACAAGGGCCATCGCGCGGTGACGACACGCGTTACGGAAGACCCGCGCTCGGCCGTCGTGTCCGCGCACCGTGAACAGCGGAACGCCGAAGGACACCCGTTCGGCATGGTCACCGGGGTTGGGTATGGCCGCCGAGGGCAGGTACACGCTCGGGTACGTGCGCAGCATGTCCAGTTCTTCGCTGAAACGGGTTGGGTCCAGATAATTCTCGACCGGCTCTCGCCACGCCTCACCTTCGTCGGTGGTGCCCGCGTCGATGTGCGCGAGGATGCGGCGGACGATCTGCACATCGTCGGCAACCAACGCCTTGGTCGGAGTGCCCATACCCGGAAAGTATGCTCTTTCCCGCCCGGCTCGGCACCGAATTCGACATTCGTCACCAAAGCAGTTCGGTGCGCGGTGTGTCAAAGGTAATCCATTGTACTGCAGAGGTTTCCACGAGGTCCGTCGCTCTTTCGGCAACGCTTTGGACGAATTGGCCTCGATTCGCCCCGTGTCACATCCCGGGTGCCTATAGTCGTTAGCTGAGTTTCCTATCGCGGGTCCCGGGGGCCAAAGACCCTGAAGGAGTGACATGGCAGCCGATACGCCAATGCAATTGGGGATGGTGGGTCTCGGCCGGATGGGTGCCAACCTGGTGCGCCGGTTGATGCGCGACGGGCACCGCTGCGTGGTCTACGACCGCAGCACCGACGCGATCAGGAGCCTGACCGACGAGGGCGCCACGGGTGCAGGGTCGCTGAGCGACTTCGTCGCCAAGCTCGAGAAGCCGCGCGCCGTGTGGCTGATGCTGCCCGCCGCGGTGGTGGACTCGACGCTGGATGAACTCGCGGGCCTGCTTGATGCCGGTGACACGGTAATCGACGGGGGGAACTCCTACTACCGTGACGACATCACACGTGCAAAAAGGCTGCAGGAGCGCAACATTCACTACGTCGACTGCGGCACCAGCGGCGGTGTGTGGGGTCTGGAGCGGGGCTATTGCCTGATGATCGGCGGTGAGACCGAAGTCGTCCAGCGTCTCGACCCCATCTTCAAGACCATCGCGCCGGGACAGGGCTCTGCCGAACCCACCCCGAGCCGCACCCGCACCGACGGTACGGCGCCCGACGGCTATCTGCACTGCGGGCCAAGTGGGGCAGGGCATTTCGTGAAGATGGTGCACAACGGCGTGGAGTACGGGATGATGGCCGCGATCGCCGAGGGGCTGAGCATCATCAAACACGCCAACGCCGGCACGGTCGACCGCACCGTCGACGCCGAGACCACGCCGCTGCGCGACCCCTGGGCCTACCAGTACACGATCGACGTCGCCGAGGTGGCCGAGGTGTGGCGGCGCGGTTCGGTCATCGGGTCGTGGCTGGTCGACCTCACCGCCGACGCGCTGGCCCGGTCACCCGAACTGGACGAATTCACCGGCCGGGTATCGGATTCCGGCGAAGGGCGCTGGACGGTGCTGGCGGCGGTGGACGAAGGTGTGCCCGCATCGGTCATCACCACGGCACTGTTCGAGCGGTTCGAATCCCGCCAGCTCGGCGGCTTCACCGACAGGGTGATGTCGGCGATGCGCAGTGAGTTCGGCGGCCACGCCGAGAAGAAGTAGGACGCCGTGACCACTCCGCAGGCCGCGCCCGCCGACGTGCTGGTGATCTTCGGCATCACCGGCGATCTGGCCAGGAAGATGACCTTTCGGTCGCTGTACCGGCTGGAACGCCGCGGCCTGCTGGACTGCCCGATCGTGGGCGTCGCGCTCGACGACTGGTCGGCGGCCACACTGCGTGACCATGCCCGCAAAGCGATCGAGGACAGCGGGGAATCGATCGACCGGCAGGTGTTCGACCGGTTCGCGCAACGGCTGTCGATGGTGTCCGGCGATTTCGCCGACCCGAAGACCTATGATCGCGTGGCCCAGGCGATCGAGGGCAAGCACACGCCGGTGTTCTATCTGGAGATACCGCCGTCGCTGTTCGGCCGCGTCGTGGAGAGCCTGGCTCAGGCCAACCTCACCGACCGGGCCAGGGTCGTGGTGGAAAAGCCGTTCGGCCACGATCTGGCGTCGGCGCGCGAGCTCAACAGAAGGCTGCGCGGCGTGCTTGAGGAATGGCAGATCTTCCGCATCGACCACTTCCTGGGCAAGGAACCGGCGATGGACATCATGTACCTGCGCTTCGCCAACTCGGTCTTCGAGCCGCTGTGGAATCGCGACCGGATCCACTGCGTGCAGCTGACCATGGCCGAGAACTTCGGGGTGGAGGACCGGGGCGGCTTCTACGACCCCGTCGGGGCGCTGCGCGATGTCGTGCAGAACCACCTGTTGCAGCTGATCGGGTTGTTCGCCGCCGAGCCGCCCAGCGTCGCAGGCGCCGACGGGATACGCGACAAGCGGGTGGAGGTGTTCCGCGCGATCCCGGAGATCGACCCCGGGCAGTATGTGCGCGGGCAGTACGACGGCTACACCTCGATCGAGGGGGTCAAGCCGGACTCGCAGACCGAGACGTTCGCGGCGCTGCGCCTGGAGATCGACAACTGGCGCTGGTCGGGTGTCCCGTTCTTCCTGCGGGCCGGTAAGGGTTTACCCGTGCGCGCCACCGAGATTCGGGTCATCTTCAAACGGCCGCCCAAACTGCCCTTCACCGCGTCGACCCACGACGCCAACGAGCTGGTGCTGCGCATCGATCCGCGTCCCGGCGCCGACCTGATCGTGCAGGCCAAGGAGCCCGGCGCCAATCGCACCCGCGCGGTGGACTTGTCGCTGATCTTCGCCGAGGAACTCGGGGAGGCGCCCGAACCCTACGAACGGCTGCTCAGCGACGCCATGCGCGGCGACTCCAGCCAGTTCGCCCGCCAGGACGGCGTCGAGGAGACCTGGCGCATCGTGCAACCCCTGCTCGACGCCCCGCCCGCCGTGCAGCCGTATCCGCGCGGATCGTGGGGGCCGCCCGGTGCCGCGAACCTCGTTGCCGGATATCCGGGTTGGCGCGAACCCTGGTTGTGACCTCGCCGGACTTCAGCGCCGCAGCACCGATTTCAGCGCGTCGAGCACCGAGGGATCCTCGATGGTGGACGGCACCGGCTCGTAGCGGCCGTCGGCGATGCCGCGCATCGTTTTGCGCAGGATCTTGCCGGATCGGGTCTTCGGCAGCGCGGGCACGACGTCGACGGTCTTGAAACACGCGACAGCGCCGATGTTCTCCCGCACCGCGGCGACCAGTTCGTCGGCCAGCTCATCGGCGGACGCTCCGGCTTTGAGCACGACGAACCCGCGCGGAACCTGACCCTTGATCTCGTCGGCCACACCGATGACCGCGCACTCCGCCACCGACGGATGATCCGCCAGGACCGCCTCGATCGCACCTGTCGACAACCGATGTCCCGCAACGTTGATCACGTCGTCGGTGCGGCCCATCACGAACAGGTAGCCGTCCTCGTCGAAATAGCCGCCGTCACCGGTGAGGTAGTAGCCGGGAAACGCCGACAGGTAGGACGCGACGTAACGGTCGTCGTCGCCCCACAGCGTGGGCAGGGTGCCGGGCGGCAGCGGCAGCCGCACGCAGATCGCGCCCTCCTCGCCGGCGTCGCACTCCGAGCCGTCCGTGCGCAGGATGCGCACGTCGTAGCCGGGCATCGCCACCGTGGCCGAACCGGGCTTGATCGGCATCGGCTCGATGCCCATCGGGTTGGCCGCGATGGACCAGCCGGTCTCGGTCTGCCACCAGTGATCGACCACCGGCAGGCCGAGTTTCTCCGCCGCCCACTGGTAGGTGTCCGGGTCGAGCCGTTCGCCGGCCTGGAAGAGATACCGCAGCGCCGACAGGTCGTACTTGCCGAGGTGTCGGCCCTCGGGATCCTCTTTCTTGATCGCGCGGATCGCCGTCGGCGCGGTGAACATCGCCTTGACCCCGTGCTCGGCGGCCACCCGCCAGAACGCGCCGGCGTCGGGGGTGCCGACGGGTTTGCCTTCGTACAACACGGTCGTCGCGCCCAGCAGCAGCGGGCCGTAGACGATGTAGGAGTGCCCGACCACCCAGCCGACATCCGAAGCGGCCCAATAGACGTCGCCGGGCTCGGTGTCGTAGATGTGGCGCATGCTCCACAGCAGCGCGACGGCGTGCCCGCCGTTGTCGCGGACGATGCCCTTCGGTTTTCCGGTCGTGCCGGAGGTGTAGAGGACATACAGCGGATCGGTGGACTTCACGGGTACCGGGTCGACGGGTTGAGCCGTCGACATCAGCTCGTCCCAGTCCCGGTCCCGACCGTCGACCAGTTGGCACGGCTGGTGTTCACGCTGCAGGATCGCGCACGGCGGAGCCGGGTGCTCGGCCATCTCCAGAGCCGCGTCGAGCATCGGCTTGTAGTCGACGGTGCGGGTCGGCTCGATGCCACACGACGCCGACACGATCACCGTCGGACGGGCGTCGTCGATGCGTAAGGCCAGTTCGTGTGCGGCGAACCCGCCGAACACCACCGAGTGCACCGCACCCAGCCGCGCGCACGCCAGCATGGCGATCACGGCTTCGGGCACCATCGGCATGTAGATCACGACGCAGTCACCCTTGCCGACGCCCAGCTGGCGCAAAGCACCGGCGAAACGCGCTGTGGCCGAGAGGAGTTCGCCGTAGGTGTAGGTGCGCTGGGCTCCGGTGACGGGTGAGTCGTAGATCAGCGCCGGTTGGTCGGCGCGCCCGCCGGCGACATGGCGGTCCAGCGCGTTGGCGCACGTGTTCAGTTCCCCATCTGGAAACCAGCGGTAGAACGGCGGACTCGAGTCGTCGAGGATCTGTTGTGGCTCGCGGGTCCACGTCACCGCCTGCGCGGCCTCCGCCCAAAACGACGCTGGATCGCGAAGGCTGGCGTCGCGCAGGTCTCGGTATCCGCCCATACCGGCACGGTAGCGCGACGGCCCTCCTTATAGTCGCGTTATGCCTGCACAACCGCCGCCCATCGACGGGGCGCGGCGCTCGTTCGTCGACGCCCGTGGCGTGCGGTTCCACGTCACCGAGGCAGGCGCGCCCGACGGACGTCCCGTCCTGGCCCTGCACGGGTGGCCGCAACACCATTGGGTGTACCGCGATCTGCTGGCCGACCCGCCGCCGGGGATGCGGATCATCGCGCCCGACCTGCCCGGTTACGGGTGGTCAGGACCGCCGCCGCACCGGTGGGCCAAGGACGACGTCGCCAGCGACGTGCTGGCGCTGATGGACGTGCTCGGGCTCGAGCGCGTGCTTTTGGTCGGTCACGACTGGGGCGGCTTCGTCGGCTACCGGATGGTGCTGAGGGCGCCGGAGCGTTTCGACGGCTACCTCGTCATGAACATGGCGCACCCGTGGCTGCCGCCGCAGGCGGTGGCGCCGCATCTGTGGCGGTTCTGGTACCAGGTGCTGATGGCCACGGTCGGGGTGCCGGTGCAGCAGCGCACGAGCCTTCTCGACCGGGCGTTCGCGTCGGCCTCCGCGATGGACCGGGACACTGCCCGCGTCTACACCGAACGGTTCCGCGATCCGGTGGTGGCCCGCACGGCCAGGGACACCTACCGGACGTTTCTGCTTCGCGAACTTCCCGCCGCCGTGCGCGCACCGGCGCCGCCTCGCGCGACGGTGCCGATCCGCTGTCTGTTCGGGCTGCACGACAGTGCCGTGCACGTCTCGTTCGCCGCGCCGGAGACCGCGAAGGCCGACGACTACACGCTGGAGACCGTCGACGCCAGCCATTTCATCATCGACGAGCGGCCCGATCTGGTTCGCGCGCGGTTGATCTCGTTGGCCGAAGAGACGCAGCGGTAGTGGCGGAGCGGGATCGCGACGAGTCGGGCAAGGCGCGCAGCAGCCGACCCCGTGACGCGCTCGGCAGACCGCTGCCGCACGGCAGCGAGGGCGTGCCCCGCATCCCCGAGGATCTCGAGTTGTCGCCGTCGGACTCGCTGGCGTACGCGCAGGAGCTGCTGGACGACGGACTGGCATTCAACGCGCACGAGGTGCTGGAGGCGGCCTGGAAGAACGCGCCCGACGACGAACGCGACATGTGGCAGGGGCTGGCGCAGCTCGCGGTGGGCATCACCCACATTCAGCGCGGCAACACCGTCGGCGCCGCGACCGTGCTGACCCGCGCCGCTGAGCGCATGGCGCAGCGGCCCGAGCCCCCACCGCACGGCATCGACGTCGACGGGCTGATCACCCACGCCCGCGCGCTGATCGACGATCTGGACAGCGACGCGGACATCGCAGCCGCGCGGTTACGGCCCCGATTGGTGATCCGACGCCGAACCTGAGCTTGTGCGCCGGATTCGGCGCAGATTGCGGCCATAAGCTCAGTTTGGACGCGCGGGCAGATGAGAACCTTCTCATCTGGCTATCACCGCGGTGACATTCGTGCACCCGATCGTGGACGGCATGCGCAGATCGTTGATTATTGCGGTGGCCGCGTTGGCCCTGCTGGCAGCCGGGTTGGGCGGCGTGGTGATCGCGACGACGCGCTCGGCCGCCGACCATGAGCCGCTCGGCCCGATCACCGTCCGCGCACCTGAGCAGCCGTCGTCGCCACAAACGCCGCGCTCGCCACAGGATGCGGCGCCGTCGACACCGGATGCGCCGGCCGCGCCCGTCGTGCCCGTGCGTCCGCCGCGGCCGCCCGACGCATCCAAGCTCGCGCCCCCGCCGCCGCCCGTCGACGTGCCCGCCCCGCCACCGGCGGTCAGCGCTGACGACGACTGGGACGACGACGATGACGACTGGGACGATGACGATGACGACTGGGACGATGACGATGACGACTGAGCCGGCGTCCGTCGCAGCTGCCGCGCGGGAGGATGGGTACTAGAGACGCAGCAACCCGGGGAGGACGACGATGACCGTTGAATCTGCCCCGGTCGACCCGCGGCGGAGATGGCGTCGACTACGGCCGTGGACCGCGCGCACGCAGATCATCGCCTGGGTGCTGCTGCTGGTGCTGACCGCGCTGGGCGTCGTCACGTTCGTGACGTGGCAGCTGCTGGTTCGGGCGATCGACGCGCGGATGGACGAGGCGCTGCGCTTTGAGGTGCAGGAGTTCGCCGAGCTGACCGAGCCGGGCGTGAACCCGCGTACCGGCGAGCCGTTCACCGGCGTGGAAGAGGTGATTCGGGAGGCCATCGCCTACAACATCGCCCGGCCCAACGAGAAGTTTCTCGGCTATGTCGACGGGCGGTACCGAACCCAGAGCAGGCAGGAGCCCGGCGCGCAGGAGGTGCTGGCGCAGGACGCTGCGTTCGCCGAGCGCGTGGCCACCGTGACCGAGCCGGTGGAGGGGCGGTACCAGCACGCCGAGGCCGGCGAGGTGCGCTATCTCGCGATCCCGGTCCGCCTCGATGGCGACCCCGCGCGCGGTGTCATCGTCGCGGCGTACATGGGCGACGCCGAACGCGGCGCCGCCAACGATGCGGCCCGGTTGATGCTGATCGTCGGCTCGGTGACGATGCTCGGCGCCGCGGCGGCGGCCTGGATCCTGGCCGGCCGGATCCTGCGTCCGCTGCGCGACGTTGCCGACACCACCCGGATGATCAGCGACACCGACCTGTCGCTGCGGGTGCCGTCGCGCGGCAAGGACGACGAGCTCGACCGGCTGGTCGCCACCATCAACGGCATGCTCGACCGCGTTGAGGCGGGGGTGTCGGCGCAGCGGCGATTCATCGACGACGCGGGCCACGAGCTGCGCACGCCCATCACGATCGTGCGGGGGCACCTGGAGGTGCTCGATCCCGCCGACCCGCA
Source organism: Mycolicibacterium elephantis DSM 44368 (assembly GCF_004014805.1). Taxonomy (GTDB): domain Bacteria; phylum Actinomycetota; class Actinomycetes; order Mycobacteriales; family Mycobacteriaceae; genus Mycobacterium; species Mycobacterium elephantis. Next base: position 161,929 of record NZ_ATDN01000067.1, on the reverse strand, counting down.
GGATGTGGCGTCGACGGTGGCTCTGGTCGACGACGAGCTTGGGCGGATGAACCGGATGGTGTCGGACCTGTTGTTGTTGGCGCAGTCCGAGCAGCCGTCGTTCCTGCATCCCGAAGTCGTCGACGTGGAAGCGCTGACGCAGGAAACGTTCTCGAAGATCAGCCGCCTCGCGCATCGTGATTTCCAATTGGAGACGGCGGCGCGGACGACAGCAGTGCTGGATCCGCAGCGGATCACGCAGGCGCTGGTGGCGTTGGCCGACAACGCGGCTCGCTTCACCGAGGAGGGCGGCTGGATCGGGGTGGGGTCGCAATTGTCGGGTGGATCGCTGCGGTTCTGGGTATCAGATTCCGGTCCGGGCGTCAGCGACGACGAGCGGGCGCGGATCTTCGAGCGTTTCGCCCGAGGTGGGCCGAGACGCTCTGACGGTGCTGGGCTTGGGCTTTCGATTGTTCGGGCGATCGCGGTCGCGCATGGCGGCGACGTGTGGCTGGACAGCATACCCGGCCGGGGAGCGACGTTCACCGTCGTGATTCCGGCGGTGATGGAGGGTCAATGGCGCGGATACTGATTGCCGAGGACGAGCCGAGGATCGCCTCGTTCATCGAGAAGGGGTTGTCCGCCAACGGGTTTACCACCACGGTGGTGGCAGATGGGCCGTCGGCGTACGACTACGCGGTGAGTGGCGGGTTCGATCTGATGGTGCTCGACATCGGGCTACCGGAGATGGACGGGTTCGCGGTGCTGCGCAGGCTGCGGGCGGAGAACCATCCGATCCCGGTGATCGTGCTGACGGCGCGCACCAGCGTGCAGGACACGGTTGCCGGGCTGGAAGGCGGGGCCGACGACTACATGCCCAAGCCGTTCCGGTTCGAGGAACTGCTGGCTCGCATCCGAGTGCGGTTGGCACCGGATCGAACGCCGGAGTTGACCGTACTGTCCTGCGGAGGCTTGCATTTGGATCTTCGAACGCGGCAGGCCCAGGTCGACGGTCGCACGGTGGACTTGTCGGCGCGGGAGTTCGCCTTGGCCGAGACGTTCCTGCGCCATCCGGGGCAGGTGCTGTCGCGGGAGCAGTTGCTCAGCCACGTGTGGGGCTACGACTTCGACCCGGGATCGAACGTCGTCGACGTCTACGTGCGGTATCTGCGGCGCAAGCTCGGCGCAAACCGGTTTGTCACATTGCGGGGCATGGGATACCGGCTCGAAACCGTCGAGTGACTAAGCGTCCTTCGGTGCGGCGGGCAGGTCGATCTCGATGGTAAGGCCACCGCCAGGAGTGTCGGAGGCAGAGATCGTGCCGCCCATCGCTTCGACGAATCCCCGCGCGACCGAAAGGCCAAGCCCGACACCGATACTGGGACCGCCGTCGAACCGCTGGAACGGCTCGAAGATCTGTTCCTCGGTGCCTCGGGGGATGCCCGGGCCCTCGTCGACGACGGCGATCAGCACCCGGTCGCCGACCTGGCCCGCGGTCACCCGGACGGCGCTGCCGGACGCGTAGCGGAGGGAGTTGTCGATCACGTTAGCCAGCACGCGCTCGAGCAGCACGCCGTCCGCGAGCACCGCCGTGCCGTCAACGGTCGCCTTGACCCGCTCGATACCGCGCCGAGTGAAATCGGTGTTGCCCGTGCTGATCCCGACCAGCGACCGTTGCACGGCCTCCTCGAGGTCGACGGGGCCGGGATTCGGCCGGACTGCTCCAGAGCCCAGACGAGACGAGTCGAGCAGGTTGCCGACGACGGCCATGAGTTCGTCGACCGACTCCTCGCCGGTGGCCAGAAGATCCGTGGTGTCCTGAGGCGGGAAGTCGGCGTCACCGCCGCGCACAGAGGTCGCCGTTCTGGCCGCCGCCAGTGGCGTGCGCAGACCGTGGTTGACCGCTGACGTCAGCGACCGCCACAACTCGTCCACCTTGGTGACGGCGCCGCTTCTGCTGGCCTCCTCGGCGGATTCGCGTCGTTTTACCAGATCCACCGCGTGTTTGGCGACGGCGCTGATCACCCGGCGATCGTGAGTGGTGAGCGGCCGGCCGGCCAGCAGCATGCTGTACTCGTCGTCGCCGACGTCGACTGCGGTGTCGGCGTCATCGACGTCGCTGCACGGGTCCTTGCCCACTGCGGCGACGACGTCGCCGGTGTGGAGGTGAACCAAACTCACGGCGCGTTGGGAGTAAGCCTCGCGGATCCGTTCGAGCAACACGTCGAGATCCGCGTCGCGCAGCACCGAATCGGCGAACAGCGAAAGCAATTCGGCGTCTTGCGACGCCCGGCGCGCCTCACGGAACCGGTGGACTGTGTGGTCGAGCAGGGCGGCCACCATGACAGCGACCACCAGTAACACCGCGGCAGTGATCGCGCCGTTGGTGTCGGTGATCGCGAACGTGTTCGCCGGTGCGACGAAGAAGTACGCGAGCAACACCCCGGACAGCACCGTCGACAACACCGCAGGGACCAGTCCGCCCAGCAGGGCCACGCCGAGCACGCCGGTGAAGAACAGTGCGGTCTGAGACCCGATCCCGAGGAGCCCGTCGGGCAGGGACACGGTCGCTGCGGAGATCGCGAGCGGAATCGCGACGGCGGCAAGCCAAGACAGCACGCGTCGCCGTCGGGGCGTGTTACGGGCCGCCGAGGAACCGGCCCCGGCGTCCTCGTGGGTGACCATGTGGACGTCGATGGTGTTGGACTGCCGCACGACCGCCTCGCCGACGCCCTCCTCGAACAGGCGCGCCCATCGCGACCGTCGGGTGCTGCCGATGACGACCTGGGTGGCGTTGACGTCGCGGGCGAAGTCGAGCAGCGCCGAGGCGACATCGCCGGCCATGACGGTGTGCATCGTCGCGCCGAGGCTGACGGCGAGGTCGCGCACGGCTTTCTTCTGTTGGGACGAGATCCCGGTGAGGCCCTCGCCCTGCACGACGTGAAGGACCATGAGCTCCGCACCCGACCGTGAGGCGATACGAGAGGCGCGGCGCACCAGGGTTTCTGACTCGGGGCCGCCGGTGACGCCGACCACCACCCGCTCGCGGGGCGCCCAGGTGTCGGGAATCTTTTTGTCGGAACGGTACTTCGCCAGGGCGGCGTCCACCTGGTCGGCCAGCCACAGCAGCGCCAATTGCCGCAACGCGGTGAGGTTTTCGACCCGGAAATAGTTCGACATCGCGGCGTCGACACGTTCCGGTGGATAGATGTTTCCGTGAGCGAGCCTGCGCTGCAACGCTTGTGGCGTGATGTCCACCAGCTCGATCTGGTCGGCTGCGCGGACGATCTCGTCGGGTATGCGCTCCTTGGTTTCGACGCCGGTGATCTGGGTGGCGATGTCGGCCAGGCTCTCCAGGTTCTGGACGCTGACGGTGGTGATCACCGTGATGCCGGCGTCGAGCAGCTCCTCGACGTCCTGCCAGCGGTTGGCGTTCTTGCTTCCGGGGGCGTTGGTGTGGGCGAGATCGTCGACGAGCACGACCTTGGGCCGCCGCTCGAGGATCGCGGGGAGGTCGATCTCGGGGTGGCGTTCACCGTCGTGCTCGACGATGCGGGGTGGCATCACCTCGATGCCGGCGAGCCGCTGGGCGGTCTTGCGGCGGCCGTGGGTCTCTACGACGGCGGCGATGACGTCGGTCCCGCGTTCCATGCGCCGGTGCGCCTCGGCCAGCATCGAGTAGGTCTTGCCGACGCCTGGCGCAGCGCCCAGGTAGATGCGCAGGTCGCCACGGTTTCGGCTGAGAATGCCCATGGATCTATTTTCCTTGATGGTCGCCGTGCCGGGGGCGGCTACCGCCCGTTGGATGCATCAGCGCAGGTCACAGGGCCGATATTCTGGATGGTCGAGGCCAAGCGGTAGCGTGCTCCCCGGGTCAGCCCCCATAGCCCAATTGGCAGAGGCAGCGGACTTAAAATCCGTCCAGTGTGGGTTCGAGTCCCACTGGGGGCACCGAAGTTCTTGCAGCTAGTAGTGTTATGAAGTTGAACTAATTAGGTAGCTAGCTGTGCAGTCGGAGTTGTCTAACAGCACTCCAACAGCAGTACAAAGCCTGGTACGGAAACTAGCAAACATTGGCCGCGCATGGTTATTCATCCTGTGAACTACTGGAAAATTTCACTCGCAGAGTGTCTTCATCGTAAATAAATTCGGTCTTTACACCAGTACGTGATTCTCGCGTTTGATCTAACAGTTTACGGGCTTTCTGATGGTTTCTGAAGTATTCTTCGTAACCACCTTTTCCATTGCGAACTGACGTCCAAAGAACACCGTCCCCCGGGCCTACTGATTTTGTGCCTGCCCAGCGATCGCGGAGCCGCTGAAACCAAGCCCTAGTATTGGCCTCATGCAACTGCTTTTGCGCGGACTTCTCAAGTGGGCCGGTGGGATTCAGCGGGAACCACTGATATCGAATGAATCGCCTGTCGCTAGCGTCTATCCAGTCAACCAATAGCCAATCGTGATCGAAATCCGCTGACTCAATTCGAATGCCGCTTAGGGTTTCGCCGGATTTTACGAATGACGCCTTCGCCCCGGTAGATTGTAGGCCCGATGTAGCTTCGATAGATACGTGGGTAGCTGACTCGCTCCCCAGATTTGTGAGTCTGTAAGCGTAGTAACGGGGAACGTTTGGCAGCGTTTCTTGAGGCGCATTTTCGTCTTTCTCGTAGTGCAGCCACCATTGCACACCGACAAACCGCCGTCTGAACCGAAGTTCACCGATGAGTACGAATGCGAACGTCGCCGCCGCCACTATCAGCGTTCCCGCAGTAAGCGCCAGTGACAGCATTGAAGTCTCCATAGCGGCACGGTACAACCACGCTAAGAAAAACCGGCTCAGGCTCTAGAACAGACCTCGCCACTAGTGCGCAAGTGCTAACTGCCCACTGGTGGGCAGTTAGAAAAAGAGTCAACTCATCCGTAGTAGGAATCGAAGCGGTGTGTGGTCAGTAGGCGGTGTGCTAGGGCCACGAGCTGGTCCCAGTGGGTTTCTAGCTCAGAAGACCAGGCGGTGATGTTTGGGTGCTGGTGGTACTGCGCGGCATCAGAGTGGTTCTTTTTTGTCGCAGCCTCTAAACAGCGTGAAAAGTCCGCTCCGGTGCTGATTTGGCGTAGTTTTGCTTCTGCCCACGGTCCTGCGAAGAAGATGAAGGGTTGGTCATCGGTGGGCGGTAGGGGCTCAGGGGTGGCAAGCCTCGCTCCATTACGAAAGTACTTGAATCGGCTGCGCAATCGGAACACGGTCATGCCGGGGTCAAGGGTGACCGCACTGACTGTGCCACCGCGCAGTTTTGCGGCGTAGGCGTGGCCTGCTTCATGGATCGCGGTGACTTCGATGCGTCTCCATTGTTGCTCAAGGCTTTTTCGATGAGCTCGCGCAAATCCTCTACCTACCCGCCCAAACCGAACCGAACACCAGATGGCCTATCAACCGATGAGATTAACGTCGCTCAGTACAATCAATCTCTGGAATCAAATGCCGAAAGACGTTGTGTCGGAACAAATGCCAAAGGAGAACGGTGCAGAAAGTTCGCCATCGCCGGTTCGACCGTGTGCAGGACTCACGGCGGTTCAACTAGACACGTTGTCAACAAGGCGCGAGTTCGTGTCGAGATGGCCTCAAACCGATTGATGGGCAAGCTTATTGAAGTAGCCTTTGATGACACCAAACCCGCTGCGGTGCAACTAGATGCAATCAAAGACTCACTGAATCGTGCTGGCCTCAAACCCCGCGAGCAACTAGAGGTCGGATCAATCAAGCCCTATGAAGAAGTTTTCGAGGGAATCTATTCTGGCCCACGCTCCCAACGCCCGCCAGACCCCCACGGCCCCAGCGATGATCTGCATGAGCCGTCCGAGCCGGTGAGCCGTGACTACGGTGAGTTGGGTTTCACCGGCCCAGCAGACCGAGAGGGCCATGAGAACCGCTCGCCCAGGCCATCACAGCGGCCCGATCGGCCAAAACGCTCCTACGTGCATACAGAGCCGATCACCGGGGAGGACGCGATCGCGCTGGCCAACCAGTTGCGCGCACTGCCACCGGGGCGATCAAGGTAGGTGTCTCAAATCTAAAGTTCTGCGACAGCTACCTCAGAACGTCGCGCGACTCTGGACTGCGACTCGCCGGAACGCTTTTAGTCACATTGCGGCGACTACGTCGGCGTCGGCGCGCCGTCGTTCGTTAGCACGGAGTCTTGCTGACAGCGACCGCCATCTGTCCTGCTCAGTGACTGTGGTCGAGAGAATTAGCAGTTCCTCAATGACGCTACCGACGTCGTTAGCCCAACCGGGAGGGTACGGTCGATCTGGCGAAAGAGGCGCACAGCGCTCGAACTGACGTGCCAGGCCGGGGCGAGTGAAGATTATCGCCGCGTTTTCAGAAAGTCGATCGAGGACTCGCTTCCTGTGCGCTCGAGAGCCAATCCGCCCCGCATGCTCGATGATGCTCCGCAGAGCTCCGTAGAGCACGGTGTCATGAGGGTCCAACGATAACCTATCAAATAGCGCGTCCTCCACTTCACCTGAAGCGGTGGCGCCCAAGACATGAACTGCCCGCCATCGCACTGCTGGCCTCCGGGACGCGCAATGCCTAACAAGATTCGGAATTAGACTCGTCGGGAAATTGCGTCGCAACGCGTTTGCTGCCGTCCAACCAATGGCGCCATCGTCGCTTTCGATATATTCTACTAACAGTTCCAGCGGCACGTCCCGCGCGAAGACTGATAACCACGCTCCGCAGTCTTCACGTTTCTCCATCCGCTGACGAGCCAGCGCGACTGTTTCTGTGAGACTCGGCGAATTCAGAAGCTCGCTAGCGTAAACACCGGTCGACGGCTTTCGTGAATAAAGCTTCAGTGCGTCTGAAGCCATAACGGCACTCGACTCAAACCAGTCAAAGACTCTTTCTCCGATCATCGAAAGTATTTGGTACTCCGTAGACCGAAGCCAATGCCCTTCGTCGAGACCCGAAACTCCAAATAAGATATAGGCGGCAGCATACAAGTCCCAGTTTTGAATAGCACGAATTAGCTGATCCTTCTCGGCACATTGTTCGAAGAGCATGGAAAGGCTATCAAATGTTGACCGATTCAACGTTAATATGTTGAATACCCTCGGGCTCCATAAACGAGGGTTTGCTGATACCGACCTTGATGCAAGGAAGTCATGCATCAGGTGATGTATAAACCGGCCGTGACCGTTGTCTAGGCGGGTAATTATTCCCGCATCGAGCGTTCGGCTCAACAACTCTCTGTTGAGTTTCCGCAGAGCATCGAGTTTGAAGACTCGGGTTTGCCCGGTCTCTACGCTGTCCTTGTATGCTTCGTACGCAAAATCACTCAGAGCTTGAATATCGAGCGGACGCAAGTGGTGTCCTTGCAGGAATTCGAGATAGTTACCGCTTCTCGATGCCGATGGCGTGCGCAGTGCGAGCGAGTAGCGAAGATTAGCCGGCGACTGCAAGAACTGATAGTCCTCATCGGTAATCGAACTAACGCCTAGAGCAGCCTTCACCTTCTCCCTGCTGACAGGTGCTAGCGTAGCCAGTACCCAGCGGTCCAGGTCTATGCTGCGTCTGATTAGCCGATCGGCGACGACGACTGCCAAATTTGGGTTGTTATATGCACGATTATCGACAACATCTAGCACTTTCTCAGAAAATAAACGGGGTATCTCATTTAAACCATCGACCAGTAGGAGAATTGGCCCTCCGCCAAGCAGCAATTCCCCGAGCTCGAATTCAAAGGATGTTTCAACCGCCATCCTCAGCATGTCAAGGCCGTAGCTACCGAGATCGATTAACACTACCTCGAGCCCGTTCGGTCTGGCGAAATCGGTATCTGCAATCCGCCTCAAGGTGTAGCTCTTGCCACTACCACCCGGGGCCTGGAGCAGAATACGCCCGCGTTCGAATCCGACGTTAACTAGGCCTGCTATATCCGTAGGGGAGCCAGAAATCCAAAGGGCATCGTCGAAACTGCTGCATAAACGGATTTCATAGTCAAAATCGGTTGTAGCTGAGACTTTGCCTTTCGTGCTAGCCATTCTAATTCGCTTTCCAGGCGGGTGCACCTATTTGTTGAGGATGGGGTGGTCGGGGCGTCGCAAGTATTCGCTCGGTGATTACCCGTGCGACGTGAGCGGCGGCCGAAGCTGCATAACGTTCCCACTTTCGCCGCTCCCTCTCATTGTTCTTGTTCTTTTTCAGCAGCTGGAGGTCCTCGTCGGAGCCCACCACTGGGTCACTAATCCCCCGGACACAGAGCCAACTAGGTCGATAGTGAACGCCCATCTCGTTGTCGTGGAGAGCGCGTGCGACCCCATGTGACTCCATGTCTACTGCCAGCGCCTTATCAAAGTGAGAAACGAGCCACTGCTGTTTGGAATCCAGGGGGTCACCGGCAACAGCCTCGACGGCAACGATCTCTCCGCGATGTATCGTGGGCGTGCTCCCGACGACCGAAACGCCATTGCGTCGACGATACTTTGGGTGATGTTTTAGGACACGCTCTGGCCACTCGTACGGAAAGCTCGTTAGCTTCTGCGTGTGCTTCTTAGTGAGTCTCGTCGGAGGATGAACGACGGGCAGGTACCGATGTTTGAATTCGTGGCCCTGCAATTTCTTGCCGTAATCCGCATAGTGAATAAATTCGCCTACAACGACGTCACCTGGTACCGGACCCACCAACCGTGGCTGTCTGTGAGGTCGTTCTTCGCGCCTGAGAATGCCGCCCGCGGTGCCGCACAGAATAATATATTCGGGCTTCCATCGCTCTAAAAGGTGCATCGCTGTTTCCTGGGCGGGGCCGTTAGACCGGTCGGTACATACCGCGAGAATCAATGGGAGGCAGGGTTTACCGTCGGCCGTCGTACAATTGAGCGTAGCTCTTGGAGCAAATACACCTTCACTCATGACCTCGGTGTCCGCACCGAACTCTTCGTTTTGCACCTCGGATTCAAGTGGAGTGACACCGAGGATAACCACGCGCGCATGACCCGCCCGTCCGTCAACCATTTGCTGCCCCCTTCGCCAGAGCACCTGGCCGCTTCAGTTCCGATTATCACTCTCCCGGCTGCCTAATTAGGAATTTTGAGGGCTAGAACCTCTCTAGAGATCCCAGGTGTCACGCCAGCCCGTCAAGTTGCAGCAGAGCTGACTCGGCGACCGCGGCGACAGCGCGCCCCAACAGGGGTGGCACGGCGTTGCCGATCTGTTTCAACATTTGCCACTCACTTGACTTGAACACGAAACCGTCATGGAAAGACTGCAACCTAGCGGCCTCACGCACGGTGATCCACCGTTCAAAACTGGGGTGCACCCACTCCGACATGTCACGATGCATCTGCGCGAGGATTGTGTAGGCAGGCTTGTCAGGGTGCAACCGTCGCCACTTCTCTGGCCGCGCGCCGTTCCAGATTTCCTTAGGGAGGGTGTCAGCTTTAGCCCCAGGCTTCAGGTGCGAGATGAGGAGTCGCCTACGCTCCTGCATCTCCTTCGTATGGTGATTAAACAAGCGGAGCTGCCCACCAGCTTGCCGAAGTTTGTAGGCCGACGAGTACCAACGACCATCACGGTCGAGGCGAAGCTCATCAAGAATGTCGTTACCGGCGCGTGCCTTCGGATACTTCAGATCCTCGTAGTGGATCGCGGTTCGCTCCGGGATGTCGCCAATAGCATGACGTACCCACTGTTCCGGTTGCTTTTCCTGGTCGAGACCCGACGAAAAAAAGCTCTCTGCCGGTTGACCGAGATTTAAGCCGTCCCGCACGCCAAAGAAGATTGCGCGTTTGCGAAGTTGGGGCACTCCCACTGCAGTTGCAGGCACGACAACCACGCCACAGTTTGAGTAGCCATTGTCGGCAAACGCTTCGAGCACTTCTCGCTTGAACCGACCTTTCGCAAGTAGCAGCATGTTCGGGACGTTTTCCATCAGGAACACACGAGGCCGAAGCGTGCGGAGAACCCGTACGAATTCGGCGTACAGCTCATTTCGCGGATCATCCAACATTCTCGTGCCGATCTGGCTGTAGCCCTGACAGGGCGGACCGCCGAAGACGAGATCGACTTCCTCATCAGCGAGGTGCGCGAATCGCTGCTTTTCCTTCCGCCAAACGGCTGAATGCCTATTGAGAAAATCATGGATGTCACCCTCCATCAGTGGCACCTCGGGGAAGTTGTGCCGGTACGTCTGGCAAGCGAATCGATCTAGTTCGACGGCCGCTTGCACATCGAACCCAGCCAACCTCACACCCTCGCAGAATCCTCCGCACCCTGAGAACAGCGATACCGCCTTGTAACCCACCCTCACTCCCTTCGACACCCTAGAAACTATGTTCGACCACCGACATAAAAGTCACGCAGGCTCGCCGATCGCCGGCGAATGTCGACTATAGGCCGTGGGCATATAGGCCACTAAGACATACGTTGCCCGTGTGCCGACCTGCGGACTCGCCACGGAACTCGGCCTCGCGATTCGGGAGGCAAGATCGAGTCTCGGCATTTCGCAGGAACGCTTGTCGGAGCTAGCTGGTCTTGATCGCACCTACGTCAGTGGGGTTGAGAGGGGAACCCGGAACCCGACTCTTGACTCGATGACGCGCTTGGCGTCTGCGTTAGGTGTGCGACTAAGCGATTTGCTCAAACGAGCCGAGGAGTTGAGTTAGGTGCCCTACCTATTCAGTAGAGTCGCAACGTCCGCGCTGGACCCACTCGATCAACTCGTAGCTGATCTACGTAACTCACCTATCCGAGGGCGTAACACAAGATTCCGGCTAATGCAGCAGAACATTCTGAGCTACACATTCGATCAATGGGTTCCGGGGTTCTCTAGCAGCCACGTGTACAACACCACAGACATTCGTGAACTCGTCCAACAAGGCATCAACAATGCCGACGAAGAGGGGGAGCTAAGGTTTCAGCAGGATTACGTCGTATCCGGAAACGCCAAAGCGAAAGTTCTGGGTGACCTATACGAAACGATCACCACAGCAATGCTCTGGAACGCTGCGGCTATGTGGAACATGTATATGACAACCGGCGATTGGCCAGCTACGCCACGCTACACCAAGCCGACACTGTCGCCTCTTCCCTCTCGGCAGGTCGCGGTACTGAACCTGCCGCGCGGTTACGATTGGGTGCGGTTGCTTAACGCGGAAGCTCGTCAAGCTATCGAAGTTGTCCGGGCGCCGCTCAGGGCCAAGGACTTGACCATCCCAACGAGTACGCCTGATATTGCGATTGTTGTGCTGCCCGACGCCGCGTCTCGCTTGGATGACCGGTGGCGCACCCCGCTCGATAACCTCAAACTGCCACAGCAAACGATATTGAACTCGTCATACGGCGAACTGGCTGGAAGAATCGAGCCTGGCGAACTGATACTTGCGATCGCAGCAAAGCGTAGCCTCCGCAGCGATCGTCTGTATCAGCCGCTGTACGAGGCAAACATCATGCAGCTGTTACTGGAGCACTTCCTCAGAGCCCCTCGAGTCGATTTCGAGGTACACACGCTGTCGATTGAGGGCACCGCTGCTATGGACATCTACGCCGCCGCGACAATCTACGCCGTTGCGGTCAATTCACCAAAGGTTCACCGGTCAGTTCGCGAGCTCTACATTCCCACGACCCCGATGCCACTCGTTGACCGGTTTCTCGCGTTCCTAGATCAGCGTATGGCCAGCGTTCAATAAGAGACCATTTACTCAGACGCATCGAGCACACGCCGCGCAGCAGCGGCCGGATTCTCGATTACCTCGCATTCCCAAAGGCGTACTACTATCCACCCCTGCTCCTGCGCAATAGCAGTCGCCCTTGCGTCTCTCTCGCGCGTAGCAGAGAACTTCGCCTGCCACATGGCGGCGTTCGGCCCCTTCGGATTTCGGTTAGGGCAGTGGCGCGGACAGCCGTGCCAAAAGTCGCCATCGACGAACACTGCGAGTCTACGGCGAGGTAAGACAATGTCGGGAACACAGCCTTTAGCCAATCGACGGTGCAGTCGGAAGCGCGCTCCAAGCCGATGCAATTCCCGCCGCAGCAAGACCTCAGGCTTCGTGTCCTTGGATCGGCGGCCACCCAACTGGCCACTCCAGTCCGTCTTAACCCAACCGGCCTCGCCCACGTCAGTCATTCTGCCTAACCACGGCAGCCCACCCGTTTCGGCAGTCCGGCCGGCCGAGATGCCCGACAATGGACTGCCACGCTAGGAGTGACGAGTTGTCTACACGCGGGCCGCCTTGGACTACCTGGCACGCATCGAACGAGAGAGACTGCATGGCAAGGCAGAAGGTGGTGCACGGCGATGATCTGCTTTACCGGTTCTTCGTCGACCTCTTTGAATCAGAACCCGAACTGATTGGTGTGGTGCCCCAACTCCTCGTGCAGAGTATGGCCATATGGCTCCCGCTGGACGCCTACCGGCACAGCCCCATACTTCTGCCGTGGGTCGTACGCGACCCGACGTGCCGGGGCAGCAAGGCAAGGAACATCCCCGACGAATGGGGATCGCCGAACGGGGACGGATTTTTTCGAGACGATAATTCGCTGGTGAAGTCAGTACCGCGAAGCCTTAACATTCGCGGTCCGAAGGGGAGCCGTCTAAACGGCCGTCGGATGGGCTCAGAGTTTGTCGCTGCCCATATTTGGCGGAAGGTCGACTCTGATCGCCTCGCGAGCCGAATACCTTTGCTTAATACCTTCGTGCCAAACCTCGTATGGCTCCCATCTCAAGTTTCAAAGCTCGGATCTCGAGGGCGGCATCGTCCAGCAGACGCTCCAAGCCGTGTCGCGCCAGATCTACTCTGAGCAGCCGGTCAGCCCCCACCTAGAAAAGCTTGTGTCCGAGGCATGGTCGTTATTGCCCGAACCAGCGGTTAGCGTCGATGTCGATGTCAGTCGGCTCAACTGGTTCGTCGCAACCGACCGGTTCCACACAACCAGGAGGACGCGTTTGTCAACCGTGATCGATGCGCTCGAGACTTTGGATGCTGGCGGCGATCTGACCAAGAAAGTAATCTCGACGCGCTACACCGCTGGACTGCCGAGCGTCGATGGGGAGCGCAGGCGAGAGTTTCTGCGATTCCTCCGAAGGTTTGCCGCGCCAAACAGCTGATTAGTGTGTCGGCCGGGACATACTGACCCGAGTCACCGGACGTGGCCCCTCACACCTTTCTCAGGCTTGTCCATCAAACTCGATCGCGGGATCAACTGTCGGGAACCTCGAAACTTCACACCGGTTGGCCAAACATGGCCACCTAGCTGGCGCAAGTACGCCGATCCGATATTTCGCCTAGACAGTTTCTCACCAGACTCGCCGAGTAGTGTAAACAGAGTGTATGCACATGTCTGCAAATGCACTCAACGTCTGCCAACGTCGTATGGTGTTAACCCGCAGCTAGCTACTATTTTGCAAATCACTTCATCGCCTCTCAATCGCGACAAACGCTCTGAGTAGCGGACTTAAAATCCGTCCAGTGTGGGTTCGAGTCCCACTGGGGGCACCGGAGTTCTTGCATGCAGGGGCCGATTGCGACTCGAACATTCGAGCGGTCGCTGTCGTTGGCAGCTCCTTGCGTCAGCACCGCGTCAGCGAGGAACTTCGAACAATATCTAGACTCCGAGAATGCGCGTGCCTCGCCGTATCGCAGAGTTCAACAGGAGAGTCACAAATCCGGCGGCTCGCACGATTACACCGTGGCTTCCGAACCTCGGGACGCTCGAGCACGTCGGGCGGAAGTCGGGTAAGCGATATCGAACGCCTCTTCTGGTATTCAAGACCCATGATGGCTACGCCATCCTTATCGGCTACGGCCTACAGACGGACTGGTTGAAGAACGTGCTGGCCGGCGGACCGACGGTGCTACGCAAGCGTGGACAGTCTGTCGCGCTCGTCAACCCACGGGTGGTGAGCAAGGACGAGGCCGCGGGCCTCGTCATACCGCGTTCTCGGCTGCTGTACCGAGCGTTTCCGTACAACGAGGCAGCCATGCTGCTAACGAATGCGGGCTCTGTCACTGGCAATCGGTACGCAGGCGCCTGAGTAGTTGGGATCGCATTCGGAGCTTTGCTCTAAACGCGCGTCGGAACTCAACGAATAAGCGCTCGCTAACTGCTCGGATGCAGCATTGCCGGCTTCAGGCTCAGAAACAGTGATAACCCTATCGCTGACAGAGTCAGTTTCCTCATGTCCGCAAGAGGTATCTCAGACTCACTGCTCGAATGGTGCGTTTGCCCGCCCCGTGGCCCGAGGACTTGACCCTGGCGCGTTCCACCGATTGGGGGACATCAGTTTCCCCTGGACCGCGGGCTGATCGGCGGATGGGCGCCGGGCCTCGCGGCCTGGAGGGTAGGTGCTGCTGCCGACACCGAAGTCGACACGAAACATCCAACGACACAAGGAGAATCCCATGAAGTACACGCACGGACGCGGTGCCCGCATCGCATTGATGGCATCCGCTGCCCCTGTTCTCGCAGCATTGATCGTGTTCAACCCGTTCATCGCATCCGCCGACACAGGCGAAGAGGACCAGACGAGCACTGGCCCGTCCAGCGGCATATCCATTTCGTCGGGACCGGTGACCGGTTCGACGGGCACGATCGTCGTCACCGACGACAAACCGGTCGGCGGCCTAGTCACACCGGGCGTGGATACGTCCACCGACATCGTGAACACCGAGCCGAAGGTGACGATCGGCGACGGGCGCAATGGCGTCGAGAATCCTGAATGGATCCCGGACATCGGGGTGGACGCTCCGAACGCCAGCGACGCGCCGGCTAGGACGCCATTTGACGTGTTCTTCGGCGTGTCGCCCTAAGGGCCAGCACGGTAACTCTCAGCGATGCGCATCCCCGCGGCGGCCGTCCGAACCGCCCGGGTGATGCGCGACGAGAACAAGTGACGCCAATCGGGCATCGCGACGGTCGGCCGGTGGTAGATGGACGTCGCCCGACATCGGTTAGCCGCTCCAGGACTTTCCACCCGCAGATGCCCATGCTCTATGCGAGGTGCACTACTGCGTGACGCGTCAGTGAGTCACCACCCTATCTCGGCGTAACTTCACGCAGCGCAGCGAACAGTGCGATCAATTGACCTGTGTCGGAGGTGATTTCGTCGATGCCACCCACTACTCCCGTCACGCTGGCCACGATCGTGTGTTCAAGTCCGTTGGCGGCGTAGCCGCTAACCCGCTCGGCGATCTCGGTCGCATTGCCGATGAACATCAACTCCTCGACGAGCTCCATCGGGATCCTGGGCGCCAGTTCGCGAAGTTCGTCCGGGTCGAGATCGTGGAAACGACTCATTGCTTGCGACCAAACCGCTGCCGAATCTGGGCCCGATCGTGGTCGTCGGGAGTCCGGGATCGGGCTGGAAGCTGACCAACTGGGGCGGCATCCCGATCGCCTGAGCACCGCGGGCCACTCCGCAGGGCCCCACAATCGGCTTGCACGGCAGCCGCGACCCACCGAGACGGGGCATCGATTCCCGCTGCCCGTCGTCACAGCCACCGAGGGCATGTAAATACTGGCAACGGGCGTCGCATCGCGTCAGGATGTGGGGTGCTGTGCTACCGCCGTCACGGGGTCGAGGTCGGATCGTTTGAGCGGGTGCAGTGGCGGGTCGGGCAACACCATGCGACGAGTGATCTTCAGGTCGGCGCCTACGTGGACCAGCTCGCCGGGATTCAACAGTTGCCAAGGTCCGTCGTCCATCGGCTCACTGGCGAAGACAACCGACGGCGCGTCGTGCAGGTGTGAACTGCCTGCCTTGATTCGTGCGCTGTGCATGCTGAATTCGCCGTGCCCCCCGGCGGTGCGGTCGAGCAGGTAGAGCTCGTGGGTGTCGGGATACCGCAACGCCCACAGGTCCGTCGCGGTGGCCAAAAGCACGTTGACTGCGTAGATGGGAACGTTCTCGCGCAGCCAGCGCAGTGCCTCCGCCAACCCCATGCCCACGTCGTCACCGTGGCTTCTGATGGATGCCGTGATCAATGCGAAGACCCGCTCGGAATCGGTGTCGCCGCGTACCCATTCGGCGGCACCGAGTTCGGCGAGCCGGGCATCGAGGATCTCAAGACCCTCGACGACGCCGTTGTGCGCGAAGATCCTTCCGTTCTGAAGAAACGGATGGGTGTTCGCCTCCGCGGCGGGACCCGTCGTGGCGTAGCGGACGTGAGCGATGAACGTCGTACCCGACATCTCGCGGGTTTCGGTCGCGAAGGCGAGGTCGCGCCATGCGGCGATCGGCTGCTTGAGTACCACCGGGTCGCCGTCGGCGCCGAACACTCCCAGACCTGTGCCGTCAGGATTGCGCTTGCTCTGTGCGGTGAGGCTGTCCGGCGCATCGAGTAGCCAGAAAGTCGCGGTGACGGGGCGGCCGGCGTGCAGAGCGAACAGACGGCACATCGGATCAACGCCTGAGCCGTCGGTGCGCACCGCCGTGCGGATCAGTCATGCGGTCTGTCTTACTCCAATGACAGGCCACACGGGGACGGTTCGGCCTGCAAATGTGCCAGACTTTCCGCCTCCGGAGCGCTCAGTAGCTGAGCTCTCGAACGTGAGGAGGAGAAGGTCCGCGTGCTGAGTTCCTCCGCCGTTGCATCAGAAAAGCGCTGCCGCACTTCGATGTTGAAGTACAGCAGCGCTTCCAGTTCTAGACAGAGGAGAACCCACCGGACCCTTTGTGATGTGCCCGGTGTCGGTTCACGCAACCCGGAAGGGTTGGCGGCGAGCGCTACGGGACATCGTCGTCATCGTCGGGTAGCAGGTACCTCTCCGGAAAGTGGTAGTTGTTGACTCGCGTTTGTCCGGTGTCGAGGTCTGGTGGTGGGATCCACTCCGTGCGGCCGTCCGCCCGCTGGCGGGTGGTCCATCCGCTCTTTTCGATGAGCCGATTGTCGGGACCGCAGGCGAGGGTGAGCTTGTCGATGTCGGTGGTTCCGCCTTCGGCTGCCCAGCCGTCGACATGGTGAACCTGGCACCAATCTGCGGGGACCGTGCAGCCCGGTCGCGTACATCCACGGTACTTGGCGTGCAACACAATCCGCTGTCCCGGCGACGCGAAGCGCTTGGTGCGGCCGAGATAGAGTGCCTCTTCGGTGTGCTTGTCGAACACCGCGAGATAGTGGTATGCGTGGCTGGCCAGCCGGATCACATCGCTCATCGGCAACCACGAGCCGCTCCCGGTGACGCCGTGTCCGGCAGCGGATTGCAGATCTTGCAACGTGGTGGACACGATGATGGTCGCCGGTAAACCGTTGTGCTGCCCCAGCGCGCCCGAGGCCAACAACGCCCGGCCCATCGCCTTGAGCGCATCGTGTCGGCGTTGACCGGCAGAGCGCGAATCGGCCGCCTTCGCGCTTGGCTCCGGTTCACCATCAACGCACGGTGTCTCGTCGTCCGGGTTGCACTTGCCGGGAGCGGCATACTTGGCCAGGAGAGCGTTGAGAGTCGCGGTTGCTTCGGGATCCAAGTAGCCTGTGACCTTGCTCATCCCGTCGGCGTCTTGGGGATGGATCTTGAAGTCGCGCTTGCGGGCTCGCTCTTCGTCCGTCGGTGGCTGACCGTCCTGGTCGGCCAGATAGGCCAACTTTTCGGCCGACTTCCTTAGTTCCGCGGGACCGAGTCCGCTGGCCAGGTCGGCGAGATGGGCCTCCAGCGCGTCGCACAGGTCGACGGGGATATACCACGGCAACTTGTCGAAGAACTTGGAGATGACACGCAGATGCTCAGCGCCGACGTCGCCGCGCTGCTGAGCCGCCGCGACGTGCCGGAGCTTTGGTTCGAGCGGTTCTCCGGTAAATGTCTGTCGAGGACCAAGTTGATCGGCGTCCTTGATGCGCTGCTTCGCAGCCTCCTTCGAGATGCGGAGCGCGGTGGCAAGCACGTCGGCCAACGACGTACCACCCAAAGCCTGCGGATCGGCCTCAGCCGCAAGCGCACCGACCAACCTATGCCCGATCACCGGTGCGCGACGCATGTTGCGCTCGAGCCGGACGCATAACTCCACCTTCTCGGCGTCCGTCATCGCATCGAACTGCAGTCCGAGCACCGAGTCGAAGGCAGAGTCGAGCGCATCGAAGGCCGCCGAAATGACCTCTCGATTCGACACCGCGCTCCAACTCATGCTTCGAACACTAGTTCGAAGCACTGACAGAAATCCGGGATCTGAGACTGGAGAAAGCAAAGTGACAGAAGTGGTTTCGCGGGAACGGCAGCGTCAGGCGCCTGGCGGTCCGGCGGCATAGGCGCGCAGGCGGCGCAGGCGCCAACGGCTCGAACGGCATTGCCGACTAGCTTTTCGGCACCGCGCGCAGGTGCCGATCGGCCCCGAAGATCCAGCGATTGGTGAATCCCCACGCGGCTATGTCCGGCGTCGATGTCATGGTGCAATTACGGTGCGGAAACCATTCGACGCGGAGCGGGACGGTGCCTCAGCGGATGGATTGTGGCTCAACGGATCCTTGGGCGAGCGTGGTGGTACTGGCCGCGCTCGGCATGGAGGCGGCTGCGCTCGGACCCCTGCTGACCGATTGGTCGGCGACGCCCGGCATGCGATCGCACTATGCGGGCTACATCGGTTCGCGGCGGGTGGTGGTCTACCCGATCGCCGGGTCGGGCAATCTCCACGCGGCGATCGCAGCGCGTGACGCGATCGCGACGTGGAACCCCGAATATGTGATCCTCTGCGGTATCGCTGGTGGGTTTCGAACGCAACATCAGCATCTCGGCGACATCTTGGTACCCACGCAGGTCGTGAACTACGAGACGGGCAAGCTGAGCAACGGCATATTCGAGCACCGGTACGAGGCCTACCACGCATCGCACAAGCTCATCAAGGCCGCCGAGTTCGCCGGCCGTACCTCCTGGTGGGCGCGAATCCCGCCCGAAGTCGCCAGCAAGCGTTCCGACAAGCTGAAGGTTCATTTCGGTGTGCTGGCGTCCGGGGAGAAAGTCATCGCGGACAAGGAATGGGGCGACAGCCTGAGGCGAGATTGGCCCCAGCTCATCGGGGTGGAGATGGAGAGTCTGGGTGTCGCTCACGCGACCTACGACGTGGAACCCGCGTGGGGAGTTGTCAAGGCGGTCAGCGATTTCGCCGATGCTCACAAGCGGGACAATTGGCAACATTTCGCGGCCTCAGCGGCGGCGGCATTCGTCGTGGCGATGATCGAGGCGCTCGGCCCACCGCCGGCTGAGCGTCCGCCCGCACCCGGCTAGACCGAATAGCCAAGTAGCTGCGTCCAGTGTCGGTTCGGGCACTCGGAACGCCGGACTCAGTTCAGAGTGATCACCGAGACGGTGTTGGCGTTGAAGTTGGTGACGTAAACCGTGGTGCCATCGGGGCTGACGGCGATCTGGTCGGGGCCGGTGCCTACCTCGATCGTGGTGATCACCTTGTTGGTGGCGGTGTCGATCACCGAGGCGGTGTTGTCGGTGAAGTTGGCGACGTAGACGCGGGTGCCGTCCGGGCTGACCGCCACGCCCGCGGAGCCTTGGCCCACCTCGATGGTGGCGACCACTGTGTTGGTGGCGGTGTCGATCACCGACACGGTGTTGTCCTCGGCGGTAGCGGCGTTGGGGACGTAGACGTGGCTGCCGTCCGGAGTCACCGCGAGGTTGGACGCCAAGGTGCCGACGGGAATCTGGGTGATGACTTCGTTGGTGGCGGCGTCGATGACGTACACGGCGCCGACATTTCCGACGAAGCCCACAACGTACACGCGGCTGCCGTCGGGGCTGACCGCCACGTCTTCCAGGCCGGTGTCTATGTGAACGGAGGCGGTGACTTCGTTGCTGTTGGCGTCGATCACCGTCAGCGTTTCGGCGACGCTGGCGACATACACCCGGGTCCCGTCTGGGCTGACGGCCAAACCTTGGGGGACGGGAGGGACCTCGAGGGTGGTGATGACCTGGTTCGCGTCGTTGAAGACATCGATCACCGCCAACGTGTCGCCGTTGCAGTCGCTGCAGCCGGTCTGGCTACCGACGTAGGCGATGACGCCGCCCATACCGAGCACGACGGTCGTCGGGCCGTTGGCTACCTGGATGGTGCCGATCACCTCGTTGGTGGTGGTGTCGATCACCGACACCGTGTCGGCTCCGTTGTTGGTGACGTAGAGGCGGGGCGCTTCGGGGGCCAGTGCGATGCCCATGGGTTTATCGCCGACCTGGATCGTTTCCACTTGGGCGACGGTCAATTCCACGGTGGTCGAACCGGTGTGGAAGCCCGGAATGACCAGACGCAGCAGTCCGTGCACAAGCAGCCCGGTGTTGTCGGTGGCGCGCACGGTGAAAGTGTCCGGACCGGCGTAGCCGGCATTGGGAATGTAGGTGAAGGTGCCGTCCGGCGCGACGACGACGGTCCCGTTCTCGGGCTGTCGGGCGACGGCCAGTCTGACTCGGTCTCCGTCGGGATCGCTGACGCCGAGGGTGCCGGTGATGGTCCCGTCGAGAACCTGGATGGTGTGCGCCGAGTCGTATGAGACGGTCGGTGGCGTGTTGAGCTCTGTCTCAGGGAACTGGCGGCGCACCCAAGCCAACAACGCCTCCACCAACGGTGGATGGGCGGGTGCTGACGGGCTGTCGGCCGCCGGCGAACCCAACACCGAGGCCAGCGGCGTCGACACCACGGCAACGCGTTGCGGTGTCGGCGGTGTCGCGGGCGAGGTCTGCGCGGATGTGATCGGCGCCGTCGCCGACCTGCTCGACGTCACGTCGGTCGCGGGTGGTGTCGGGGCGGATTCCGCTGGAGCTGCGACGGAAAGCCTTGGTGTGACGGTGCTTTGGCGGTCGACTTCGGTGCCGGGCGGGAGATCTTCACCGTCAGTCGACGGCGTGGCGCTCAATGCCGCCGTACGGGCCCGGGGCGTCCAGTCGTCGCGGGACAGCGGCGAAGCGCGTCGCTTCGTCGTCACGGAGTCCGAACGATCGGTCATTTCGGCCTGACGGGCGCCGACTTTCGTTCCCGATGCGATGCGCTTGGTGACGCCCGACAGAAGCGCGCCGCCCGAACTGCGCACTTTCGTCTCCGGCTTGGAGTCGACCGCAGACGCCGGTTTCGTGGAAGCAGCGGAATCGCCCGAGCGAGACGCGGAAGCTGCGGAGGAGGCGCCCGAGGTGGCATCCGACGAGGCCGTCGGCTCGGCCTGTGCCACAGCCGGAGCGACCGCGAGACCCAACCCAGCCGCGATGGCGAGCGCCCCGAGCCCTTCGACACCAAGTATCAGGGCGCGCGGATATTCGGCCGCCCTGGATGCACTCCTTTGGGCGGCACTGCGGTCCGGCCTGCGGCCGCTCACCTCCTGCATCGTGCTGCCTGCGGCTTCGCATTTTACGCTCGGGAAAAGGTTCCCGGGAGTCGTTCGTCCACAACGGTTCTTCGACGGTCAATACGCGGCGTTGCGCTCGGCACTCATCGGCTCAAGCCCCGGTCAGTTCATTGCGCTTGACGACGAATTCACACCCAGCGCACGCAGTTCCGTGAAGGCCTGCGCCATCGCCAGGACCACGCGACCCCCGTCGACAAGCCCGGCATCGACGGCCAGCCCGACACCGAGCGTCCCTGTCCAGCTGAGCGCACCCAACGCTATCGGCGCTCCGGGCGCGAGCGGCAGGATCGGCACCACCCGGTCCAGCGGTATGCCCGCAATCGACATGGCCGGCTCGGGGCCGGGCATGTTCGACACGATGGCCTGAAGGAACGCCGGCCCGTACACCTTGCGCGCGAACCAGCGATGTACGCCCACCGGACACAGTCCGAGCACCGTGGCCATCACGAACCGCGACGCCAAAGCCCTTGTAGGGGTCCGCAACCGCGCCGTCGCATGGCTGATCTCACGCAGTCGGACGTCGTCGACGGTGTCCGTCAGCGGCAGATCCACCATCGCAGCCGCAGTCAGGTTGCCCGCCGCAGCAGAATGCGGCTCCCGCAACATGATCGGCACCGACACCCGCAGCCGATGGCCGACGGCGGCCGACAACTCCGGATGGGTACGCCGCACCGCAACGGCGAGCAGGCCCAACAGCACATCGGTGACGCGCACACCTCGTTCGCGGGCCACCGTCCGTATGACATTCAGATCGAATGCTGTGGTGGCAAACCCGCGGCGCGCCGAGCCGGCCGTCAGCTTGGCCGCCGGACGCCCGTCAGTGGCAAGCTGTGCCAGCCCCGCAACGATCGCCGCCGCTTTGCGAAGCTTGCCCGGCTGCGTTTGGCGATCCGCGGCCAGATTCAGGCGAGGTTGCAGAATGTTCAGCGCCTGTAACACGGTGCCGACACCGTCGGCCACGCAATGGTGAACCAGGAACAACAATCCCGAGCGGCCCGGTGCGATATCGCGTACCAGGATGATTCGCCACATCGGGCGGTCGCGCGGCAACCGCTCGGTAGCCACCTGAGCAACCGTGCGGCTCAGCACCGCGGCCGCACCGTCGACATCCGTCGCGTCGGCCCCACCCGCGGCGGGACGTTCGCTGACGTGCCAGTCCCAGTCGATGTCGGCTGGGTCAACGTCGACCCAGCGCCAGCGCCGCGCCGACGACGGCTGTTCCGGTCGTTGCCGGAACCGTGGCATGTTCGGCAGTTCCGCGCGCAACAGCTCGCGGATCTCCTCGAGCGTCGGCCTACCCGGCGACGACGGCGCCAGCACCACCATTCCGCCGACATGCTGAGGCGCCGAATCGGTTTCGACGTGCAGGAAGAAGGCGTCTGCGGTGGGCACCAACGACAACCCCCGGACGCTTTGACGCCGGTCGATCATCACGACACTCACCCAGACCAGCGGAATCGCCGCCACCGCATCCAGCACCCAGTGGTTGGCGGTGGCGACGATCACGAACACCGTCACCGCCACATGGATAGCGCTGAGCAACTGCACCGCCACCCCGCGCGCCAGCCGGGCCAGCACGACGCTGACCCAAAGCGCCCACGCCAGATGCAGCGACGGCATCGCCGCGTACTGGTTGGCCGAGGACACCAGCGGAGTGCCCCATGACCCGAAAGTGCCGCCTTGAGCGACGGTGTCCACGTAGCCCATGCCAGGCAGCAGCCGCGGAGGGGTGACCGGAAAAACCGCGAAACACGCGATGGCGATGAGGTTCAGCAGAATGAACGAATCGCGGGCCCGCCGATAGTCGGCCGGCAGCCGGAGGTAAAGCCACGCCAGCAGCAGAAACGCGCTGATGATGTAGGTGTAGGCATACTCGTAATTCGCGAGAACGGTCAGCACACGACGCGGCACCAGCCATTGATTGAGCGATCGCTCGACGTCGATGTGCAGCCACCGCTCCACATCCAGCAGTGCGCGAGCGTTGCTGTCCGCGAAGTCACGCCGCCCTTCGGCGGAGGCGTCCAGGGCAACCGCCACGTAGACGCCGAAGACCGCCAGCCCCAGCGCGATGTCGCGCCAGAGTGGGCTGCGTGCCGCTTCGGCGGGCGTCTCCACCTGCAACATATTTCACCCGGAGGTCGTGGTCTCTCCCTCTTGCTGGCGAGAACGCCAGTCTAAGCGCCGTACCTGGCAGCTTCATGGAATGACGTCAGCCCCACCGCGCGGTTGCGGTTATCTCATCTTCTGTCGCCGTCCTGGCCCGCGGGTGAATCCGTGGCCCGCTCGACGTCATCGGTGCTGCGCCTGGTCGGCAACGCATACATCGCCCTGGCGGTGGGAGAGTGGGCAAGCCCGATGACGCCTGCGGCGATCAACACCCCCGACGCCGTCAGCGCGGCGAGCGCGCCCGGCGCGGTGGACACCGGGGCGTCAAACGCCAGCAGCCCCGCCGCCAGCGCGACGATCGGGTTGGTCACGTTGATCGCGGCCACCGCGGGAGGCAGTGCGCCGCTGGCGAAGGCCAACTGCCCGAGCACCAGACCGCTCAACGTCGACAGGGCCAGCGCATATCCGGGCCAGTCCACCGCAGTCGCCGCCACGCCGCGGCCGGTGAGATCCTCGATGGTCATCTTGATGAACACCGCGTTCATCGCGTGACAGACGCCGGCGGCAACCCCGAGCAGCATGCTGGTCACCCACGGCGCGCTCAGCCGCCCGATGGCCACCAACAACACGATCAGGCCCGCAGCGCACGCCGTCGCGAGCAGGACGTATTCGCGCCGCGCTGATCCGCCTAGCGGGGGCCTGCCCTCGGTGGTCAACAACAACACCAGGCCCAGGCACACCGTCAGCGCGCTGGCCCAGTCCTGCCAGCGGGGCCAACGGCGTTGTTCCGCGGAGGCCAAGCCCACGGCGAACAGCAGTTGCGCCGACATCAGCGGCTGCACCGCGGCCACCGAGCCCAGCTTCAGCGCGGCTGCCTGGGTCACCCACCCGCACAGGTTGGTCAGCCAGCCCCGCAGCCATGTGCGGCTGCGCGGAAGGCGGTGGGCCAACCGTCGTAGCCCCCTGGCCTGCATGACGATCGAGGTGTCGCCGCCCGTGGCCCGTCGGGCCGCTCGCTGTTGCAGGAACGCCGAAAGCGCGAACAGAAACGCTGCCGCCAGTCCCAGCACGGTGGCCACGATCATGCTGTCACTCTGTTCGTCTGATGGCCGCGGTCATCGGCCCTCTGTGGTGTCCTGCCGCTAATTAGATACCCGGCAACCGCAGCGCGACGCGCAGGCGCACCGCCGGTGGGATCATTGGCGAATGGCTGGGCACGTCACCGTGATGACGTTGAATATCTGGAACCTGCACCGGTGGGAGGAACGGCGGCAGGCGATCGTCGACTGGATCAACGAAGTCGCGCCAGATCTTCTTGCGCTCCAAGAGGTGGTCCGGACGGAACGCCTGTGTCAAGCCTCATGGATCGCTGAGAAGACCGGCATGGCAGCGGTTTTCGGCGCGGCTGGCAAGTATGAGCGAGCTGAGTTCGGCAATGCGGTGCTGAGCAGGCTTCCCGTCATGAGTTCGGACTGTCGCCCTCTGGCCGACGGTTCAAGCGGCGATGTGCCACGAGCGATACTGACGGTCGAGGTCGACGTGTACGGACGTGCCGCTTCGTTCTCATCGACCCACCTGTCGTATCGATTCGACGACGGTTGGGCGCGTGAGCGACAGGTCCGAGAAATCGCCGACGTGGTGAGTCATGCTCCGGCTGAATTCCCGCCGATCGTCTGCGGCGATTTCAACGCCGTGCCGAAGTCCACCGAAATGCGGTTCATCAAGGGGTTGCATGCGCTCGACGGCCGCAGTTGTCACCTCTGGGATGCCTTCGAACTCGTCCACCCCGACGATCCCGGCTACACGTGGACGAACGTCAACCCGTTCGCCGCCGAGGACCGGAATCCCGACCGGCGCATCGACTACGTCCTTGTGGGCGTTCGGGCCGGCGACGGTGCGGGTCGCGTGCTGGATGCGCGCCTCGTCTGCGACAGCCCCCGCGAAGACGTGTGGCCGAGCGACCACCTGGGTGTGGCGGCGGCTCTGGCGAGCCCGGGCCGTTCCGCGGAGCCAAAGGGCCCGCCGATCGCCTGAAGCATCCGCACGGAAAGCATTGGCGCAACTGCGATGTGGTGAAGATCACCATGCTCTTGGCTCCGTTCGACCAAGTTCACAGTGGGCATTCAGCCACACTCCAGGCGGCCGGCCTTCCATCGGGGATAGCGACGTTGGGTTGCCGAGCGGATCTCGGCAGACAGGGGAGTCAGCGTCGTGTACCCCGCGCCTGGAGGCAAGCCGTGACGAGCGCACCAAGAACCGAGCATCCCACTTCGCCGACGCCGCTGCGCGCCCTGTTGGATCACCATGAACCCAAGGGGGTTTTCCACCAGCGCGTCGATGTGAACGAGTTCGCCGGCGGTATTCCGCAGGTGCCCGCGCAAGTGCCGTTGGTGCGCATCGGTCGCAGGTGGGTCAGCATCTTGTGGCTCGTCGCGTTGGCGATCGCCGGATTCGCCGTCCTCATCGTGATCGCTCAGGAACTACGCACATTCGACTGGGTGCAGACCTTCATCGCGCGTTATCCAGGCACCTCGGCCACCTACGCCACGCCGGTGGAATCCGGCTTTCCTGCCTGGCTGCGCTGGCAGCACTTCTTCAACATCGTCTTCATGATGTTCATCATCCGGTCGGGACTGCAGATTCTGGCCGATCATCCACGCCTCTACCTGAATTCGGGTTGTCGCCCGGGGTCGGAGTGGTTCCGCATGAGCGATCCGGTACCCGCCGACCGCATCGACAAGAACGACCCACCACGCCTGTGGACCTCCAAGGACGACGCCGTCTCCCTGCCAAAGCAGCTGGGAATACCGGGACTTCGTCACTCGATCGGCTTGGCCCGCTGGTGGCATTTCAGCTTCGATCTGCTGTGGCTGATCAATGGAGTCATCTTCTACGTGCTGCTGTTCAGCACCGACCAGTGGCACCGACTCGTGCCCCAGTCCTGGACCGTGTTCCCCAACGCCCTGTCGACAGCCATTCAGTATGCGTCGCTGAACTTTCCGGCCAACGAAGGCTTCGCTGAATACAACGGTTTGCAGATACTGGCCTACTTCATCACGGTGTTCATCGCCGCACCGCTGGCCTTCGCGACCGGTCTCCTGCAGGCGCCCGCCGTCGCCGCCCGGTTCGGGACGGGACGCGGTCCGCTGAACCGGCAGGTCGCACGGACTGTCCACTTCATGGTGCTGATCTGGATGCTGGTCTTCATCGCCGCGCACGTCGCGATGGTGTTCCTCACCGGTGCGGTCGGCAACCTCAGCCACATGACATTGGGGACGGATTCCCAGTCGCCCTGGGCCCTCGTCATATTCGGGATGGCCGCTGCTCTCTTGGCCGTGCTCTGGCTGATCGCCACACCACTGACTCTTCGCTACCCGAGAGCGGTCCAGCACACCGGACGATTCATCGTCGGCTGGGCCAAGGCATGGATGGAACGTGTACACCCCAAGGCCTCATACCGTGAGCGGGACATCACGCCCTACCACTGGGCCAACGGGCGGGTACCGGACTCCGAGCACTGGCGCGACCTGCGGGCCACCGGTTGGTCCGACTACTCGCTGCGCGTCACCGGCCTGGTCGAAAACCCGGTGAACCTGTCCTACAACGAGATCGTGGCGCTGCCCAAACACGAACAGATCACCCAGCACTACTGCATTCAGGGCTGGTCGGGCGTGGCCAAATGGGCAGGTGTGCGCATGCGCGACATCATCGACATCGTGCGGCCCCTGCCGACAGCACGGTGGGTCGTGTTCTACTCCTTCGGCAACGGACCCGAACCCGACACCGGGCGGTACTACGACTGCCACCGCATCGAGCACATGCGGGAACCGATGGCGCTGCTCGCCTACGAGATGAACGGCGAACCGCTGCCGGATGCGCACGGCGCACCGCTGCGTCTGCGCAACGAACTCCAGCTGGGGTTCAAACAGGTCAAGTGGATCGAAGCCATCGAGTTCGTCGAGAGCTTCAAAGACGTCGGCTGGGGCCATGGTGGTTACAACGAAGACCACGAGTACTTCGGCTACCGGATGCCGATCTAACTGTGCGGTCTGGACCCGCACAGCCTCAGTTCAGGAAGTAGGAAATGAAGATCCGACCGATCCCGGGCATGGTCGTCGCAGCGTGTGCTGTGGCCATCGCCTTGGCGCCCGTCGCTCGAGCCGCCGACACGACGGTGCAACCGGTCGCCCAACAACAGATCCAGCCCGCGCCGATGACGTGCAACTGGACCAGGGCCGGCAGCATGTGCACCTCGCCTGGCAATGCAGAGCTCAACGACGCACCGCCGTTCGTCAACAACTACCCGATGTACGGATTCTTCCCCTGGATCTTGTGAGGCCCCAGTGCGATGATCACGACTGTTGAACGTTTCCTGGCGCATCGAAGCCCTCTCGGGGCCCGACGCAGCCGCAGTCGTCGAGCCGCTGTTCCGCGAGTATCTCGACTGGATACTCGCGCGGTTCGCCGCCGATCTGGGCGCGGAGTCGGTCGATCCGGACGGCACCGCGGAGCGCGCCTATTTCGCCGAGACACAACGGTTCCTCGGTCCCGGGGGCAGGCTGCTGGTTGCCCGACGCGACGATGAGATCGTCGGTGTCGGCGCCTTCAAGCCCACCTACGATGAGCGAACCGCCGAGATCAAACGGATGTTCGTCCGGCCGTCTGCGCGCGGCAGCGGCATCGCGCGAGCGCTGCTCGACCGACTGCTCAACGACGCGCGGTCCGAGGGATACACGAGGGTGCGTCTCGAGACCATGAGCTTCATGACCGAAGCGCATGCGCTGTATCAATCGGTGGGCGCCAGGGCTATCGATCCGTTCGACGGGTCCGAAGCAGGCAACGTCGGTCTTGCCGGAGCCACGACGTACCTCGAGCTGCCCCTCTGAACCCATACGATCGGGTATCAGTGGGTATGTCATCTGTCGGACTGCGGTTCTACTCTCGAAAGTCACTGAACCCGAAAGGATTCGTGCGTGCCTCAGACAACCCCCTGGACCGGGGATCCGGTCTGGCTGGCCGACGTTCTGCGTGCTGAAGGTATCGATCCCGTCGAGTTTCCCGGATGGCGGAGCCGCGGTCACGGAGACTTCAAGGACATCCGCGGCGTCATGGTGCACCACACCGGATCGGACAACGCCAGCGCCGCGTCGATCGCCTACGGTCATCCCGGCCTACGTGGCCCGCTGTCACAACTGCACATCGCGCGCGACGGCACAGTCAGCATCGTGGCCGTCGGCGTCGCATGGCACGCGGGCCGCGGCATGTATCCGTGGGTTCCGACGAACATGGGCAACTGGCATCTGATCGGTATCGAGTGTGCCAACAGCGGAACCTTCTCGACGGCTCCGCATCGCCACAACTGGCCCGACGCGCAGTATTTCGCGCTGGTGAGGTGCTGTGCGGCGATCAACCGCCGGCTGTCGCAAACCTCTGCGCGCACGATCGGGCACAAGGAGTACGCCGGCCGGGCCCAAGGCAAATGGGATCCGGGTGCGATCGACATGGACATCCTGCGCCGCGACATCCAGGAGCGAATCGGCGACATCTCGCGCCTGGCGCCGACGCCGAGCCCGCCCGTGCCCATCGGTGAGTACGCGGACGTGCTGCTGTTTCGCGGCACCGAGGGGCCCGAGGTCGCCGACCTGCAGCGGCTGCTCAAATCCGCCTATCCCGAGTTCGCCGGCCACCTCGCGGTCGACGGTGACTTCGGCCCCCAAACCGAAGCCGCGGTCAGGGAGTTTCAGCGCCGCACACCCGGCTTGGAGGTCGACGGCATCGTCGGTCCGGCCACCGCTGCCGCGCTGCGATTGAACCTGGCGCGTACCGCAACCGCCACTATCGCTTAGCCCCCTTCGATCCAGCAACGCCCGGCATCGGCGTCGCTCCTGAAGTACCGCCAATATGCCCCGCGCCGGGGATATCGAGCGAAGCGCCAACCAGTTGCCTGAGCTTGTTCGGCACGAAAGCCAGCCAGGCTGAACATGTTTCGCACGTAGAATGCTGCAAATGGCGGTGGTGCTGCGACCCGGTGACAGCAATGATCTCGTCCGGCTGCTACAGGCCCGGCTGAACCGCGACTATCCGCTGTATTCCAACCTGGTCGTCGACGGCATCTACGGCCCCGCCACCACCGGCGTCGTGCGGGAGTTCCAACGCCGTGCCGGTCTGGTCGTCGACGGCGTCGCCGGTCCACAGACGCTCGGGCGTCTCGGCCTCGACTTCGATCAACCGCGTCCGCTTCCGACGTCTCTGCCGTTCTTCTACTGTGCGTCAGGCACTTGGCAGACGCCGTTCATGGGGCCTCAGTTCGACGTCGGATGGCAGCTCGAGCAGAGGGGAATAGTCCGGAACCAGCCGGTCGGGTATCCCGCGTCCGGTTTCCTGTATCCCAACCCGTTTCTGAGCTACAACGAATCGGTGGCGCTCGGCGTCGCCGAGCTCGCGCGGCTCGTCTTGATGAACGCCGGTCGGTTCTATCTGTGCGGCTACAGCCAGGGCGCCGAAGTGGTGGCGCGAACCCTCGGGTTGATGTTGCCCGGCCAGCCGTTGGCGCATCGCGCGGACGACCTCATCGCGGTCATCCAGTTCGGCAGCCCCTGCCGGCCGCCCGGTCCCACGCTGTTGGGTGACAACCCGCCGGGAGCCGGGATCGCCGGCTTCTACACACCGGACCAATTCCGCGCACGCACATACGATTTCGTCTTGCCCGGTGACATGTACGCCACGACCACCGATGACACCTTGCTGCACCTCGGCTACGAGGCACTGACTCCGTTGGAACTCGAACTGCCGTTCGCCCTCGAGATCCTCGCTCTGATTCAAAGCAACGAGTTCCTGGACTTGTTGAACCTCGCCAATACGCCGGAGACCTTCGCGAAGGTGGTCCAGACGGCGGTGGTCGTCGGTGACTTCCTGATCCGTAATCCGCACGTCCACTACCACGACTGGGTGGGGTTCGATGGCCAGACGGGAGTGCAGCGGGCAGTGCAGATCGTCGCGACCGCCCCTGCCGGCGTGTAGGGGACCGTGTCGACTCCGGCAATCCATAAAGCGGGATGGCCGACAATTGTTGCGGGGTGGCAATGTTTTGCGGAATTGCGGCGGCTGCGCTCCTGTGCGCGCCGACAGCGGGTGCGACACCGGAGGACACCTTCCTGGACGTTCTCGACGATGCCGGTGTCACCTGGCCGGGGGCCACCCCCGCGAACATGGTCGCCGCCGGTCACGGGGTCTGCCAGGACTGGGCCAACGGGGCCACCCTGGAGGGCGAGATCGCCGGTCTCACCGAGTATCTCGATCCGCAGGACGCGGGAGTACTCATCGGCGCGGCGACGGCCGCGTTCTGTCCGGAATACGACTTTATAGTCAACGAAGGCTGATTAGTCTTCCAACGGGCTCAGCGCCCCACCGGTCAACACGGTGAGGGGCGCTGTGCCGCGCACTGAGACGCCGAACGAACGAAGGGGTGGGGCATGCGGTCACGGATTCTCATTGTGTTGGCGTGTGGGCTGATGGCCGTCGGGTGCAGTGCGGCGCCGGAATCCGGCACGGCACAAGCTCCGACAATTCCGGCGACGCCCACTCCCGAAGCCACCCAGGACGACGGCGTCGCCGCCGACGGCGAAATGATCGTCTTCTACGACGACGCCGAAAGCCCCGAAGCGGTCAATGGGCGCGCGCTGATGCAGGACAACGACCTGCTCGAAGACCTCGCCGACGACATCAACCAGTCGCTCAAGCTGCCCCACGACATTTCGCTGCGCGGGTCCCAATGCGATCAGCCCAACGCGTTCTGGGACGCCGGCGCGAACACCATCACGATCTGTTATGAGGACATCGACTCGGCACAGAAGATCTTCACCGAAGCGGGCGACCCTGATCCCACCGCGGCAGCGATCAACTCCGAGTACGCGACGTTCTATCACGAGGTGGGGCACATGGCGATCACCATCTACGACCTCCCGGTCACCGGACGCGAAGAGGATGTCGCCGATCAGTTGGCCGCCTACGTCCTCCTGACGCCCGGCGAGGACGGTCAAACCGACCCCGAATCGGTGCAGGCCGTCAAGGACTTTGCGTTCGCGTTCGGCGCATCCGGCGCGCAGGCGACCGAGTTGAGCGCCGAGGATTTCGCCGACGTGCACTCCCTGGACGAAACCCGCATGTACAACCTCGAGTGCTGGATCTACGGTTCGAACCCGGAAGCCAACGCCGATTTGGTCACTGACGACCGGCTACCGGAAGACCGCGCGTCGGGATGCGGCGAGGAGTGGGCACAGCTCGAGAAGGCGTGGTCGACATTGCTCGATCCGTACTTCAAGTAGCGCGGTCAGCCGTCGGCGCCGTTGCTTCCGCCCGGGCTTCCTCCGCTGCCTCCGGCTCCACCGGGAGAGCCGCCGTTGCCGCCGTCGCCGCCCCCGCCGATGCCACCGTCGCCGCCGTCACCTCCGTCGCCGCCCTCGCGGTCTGTTGCGGAGCCCAACGCTGAGCCGCCGTTGCCGCCCGCACCTCCCGCGGACAGCACGCCGCCGTTGCCGCCGTCGCCCCCGTCGCCGCCATCTGCGGTGCTGAGTGCACCGTCGGCGGTCGCGGTACCCCCGCTGCCTCCGGACCCGCCGTCGCCGTTTAGCGTGCCGCCGTTGCCGCCGTCACCGCCGTCGCCGCCCACGGTGTTGAGGAAGCCGGAGGCCGAACCCCCGGCGCCGCCGTCACCGCCCGCGCCGCTGACACCCGTGCTGCCGCCCGCGCCGCCGTCACCGCCCTGGGTGCTGACGCTGTGCAGGTCCAATGCTGTTGCGCCGCCGCCGTCACCGCCGTCGCCGGAATCGCCGACCCCGGCGACGCTGCCGCCGTTTCCACCGGCTCCGCCGGTCGCGTCGCTGTTGTCGCCGGTGGTTTTGGCCGCGCCGCCGTCGCCGCCGTCGCCCGCGTTGCCGTTGAGGCCGGTGCTGCCGCCGTGGCCACCGGCACCGCCCGTGACATCCTCAAAGCCTTCTGCCGCACCGCCGTTGCCGCCGACGGCGCCGTCACCCATCAGCAGCCCACCGTTGCCGCCGTTGCCGCCGGACCCGCCGGAGGCGTCACTACCGTTGTCTCCCAACGCGGTACCGCCATCACCGCCGGCGCCGCCATTTCCGATGAGCCTGGCGCTGGCGCCGTCTCCGCCGTCGCCCGCAGTGGCTTGCCCGATGAACTGCGAAACCGCGTCGCCGCCAACACCACCCGCGCCGGCGTCGCCCAAGAAACCGGCTTGACCACCGTTGCCGCCGTCACCGGCCGTCGCTGAGCCGCGACCGCTCGAGGCGTCGCCGCCGGCCCCGCCGGTACCACCGCCTCCGATG
Source organism: Mycolicibacterium elephantis DSM 44368 (assembly GCF_004014805.1). Classification (GTDB taxonomy): domain Bacteria; phylum Actinomycetota; class Actinomycetes; order Mycobacteriales; family Mycobacteriaceae; genus Mycobacterium; species Mycobacterium elephantis. The sequence continues at coordinate 129,185 of NZ_ATDN01000067.1, read as the reverse complement.
AGAGCGCCGCCGTTGCCGCCGACGCCGCCGGCACCGGCCGTGGTGGCCTCGAACCCGGTCGCGGTTCCACCCGCACCGCCGTCACCGCCGCGGCCGATGAACCCGACCGTGCCGCCTGCTCCACCGGCACCTGCGGTGGTGGCGACCGAGTGCAGATCGAGGGAATCCGCGTTGCCGCCGCTCCCGCCGTTGCCCGCGGTGCCGATGCCCAGCACGCTTCCGCCCTGGCCGCCTGCCCCGGCGAGGGCAGCGCCGTTGTCTTCCTTCGTCTTCGCCGTGCCTCCGGCGCCGCCGTCCCCGGCGCGGCCGAACAGTCCGGTGTTTCCTCCGGCGCCTCCGGCGCCGCCGGTGGCGTTCTCTCCGCCTTCGGCGTTGCCCCCTCTGCCGCCTGCTCCGCCGTTACCGAACAGCAGGCCGCCACGACCACCGTCGCCGCCAGGTCCACCAACTGCGTTGCCGGTCAACAGAATCTCGTCGACGCCGTTACCGCCGTCGCCGCCGTTGCCGATGAGGCCCGCGTCCCCGCCTCGGCCACCGGGCCCACCGTCTCCACCGTTGCCGAACAGCAAGCCGCCGCGCCCGCCGGCCTGGCCGGGTGCGACACCGTCGGCGCCGTTGCCGATGAGCAGGCCCGCGTTCTCACCGGGTTCGTCGCCGTCACCGATGAAGAAGGAGATGAAGTCGGTCCCGATGGTGGCGGGCGTGGGCAGGAGCAGCGCTGTCTGTGCCCGGCCGGATGGCGAAGGCGCACCGCCGGTTCCGATCAGTGCGGCCGGTGCACGGACACGAAGCACAGTGATGTCGGGGAGGCTCGGACCGGCTAAGGAGTTCTCGTCATCGGTGTCGTCCTTCGGGTGAGGCGCTACGGTAAAGCCGAACGGCGCCAACGCATCCGAGGTCCCGATGTTGCGCGTCGATCTGATCGTCGCTCCGCTCGCGACAGCGCCGGCGAGGGCGTTGGGCGTCATCGGTGCGATGACGGCCGGAGGGGTGATGGCAGAAACAGAGCTGAGCGACTTGACCGGATACGACGGCGGGGGAAGGGGGTCGGAACCGGTGCTGGGTACAGCGAGAATTCCGGCTGCCATCACAACAGTCGCCATGGATTTGTGCGGCGAAATAGACATCGCCGGACCTCCCAGCGCCCGCCCGAACTGGGCTGACCGGGAAAGTGTCCCACCGCGGCATCAGCGGCGGGCGAGACTCGCAAAAGTTGCGCTGAGGAAAACGGTTCGGAGGCGTTTACCGGCGCGTCAGTAGTCGGGGGTCTCGACCTCGGCGAGTTCCTGCTCGGGTTCCTGCGGTGGAACCGCCGCGGGCATGTTCGGCTGCGGAGAGCTCGCCTGGCCGCCGGTCGGACCGCCGCACTCGCTGCCACTGACGCCGGGAGGACACAAGCTCGGGCTCGCGCCCTGGGTCGCGGCGTCCGCAGGCGCCGATTCATGCGCTGAGTCCGACGCCGAAGCGGGCGTCGCCGCCGACTCGGGCGAGTTCGGAACCATATAAGGAACACAGTGGCCGCTGTAAAGATCCTGTTCCTCGCCGGCCGGGCAGTTGGCGAGATGCGACGTGGGAACGGCCGGTGCGGCCAGCGTCGCTCCGAGGACCGGGGCCGCCGCCGCGATCGCGAACCCGGCGACGAAGATCACGCGTCGCGCCAACAGTGAGATGGAGCCCATTGATCACCCTTCATATCGGGGACTTGAGGTATGCCGACCATTATCGCGTGGGTCGCCGGAAAATTCGCTCTAACTCGACGAGAAGCCCCGGACCTGCCGATATGACGAATATCGCGGCGGTCGACAAGGGCGAGAAGGTGCCGTCGATGCGCCGGGTTGACGAAGTCGATACTCTAGCGGCGGGTTCAGACTGCAGCCTTCAGACGTTGATTCAGGCTGCTTTGTGGGCGCCGCGAAGCAAGAGGTGAGGCTTGGACGGACAGCTTTGTACCGAGAATTGGGTCGGACGTGTGGCGGTGGTCGCCGCGTCCGGTGACCTCGACATGCTCACGGCGCCGCAGCTGAAGGACGCTGTCGACGCCGCTCTGGGCAAGGACCCTGCCGGTTTGATCGTCGATCTGACCCAGGTGGACTTCCTGGGTTCGGCGGGCATGCAGGTGTTGATGGAGGCCCATAACCACGTCGACGGCACCGACACCCGGTTCGCCGTCGTGGCCGACGGGCCCGCGACCAGCCGACCACTCAAGATCACCGGTATCGCGGACCTGATCGACATGTACTCCTCGGTCGAGGTCGCCCTCGAGAACTTTGCCGCATGACATCGGGCGCCGCTGGGTAACCAATTGGCACGATGACCAAGTTGAATTGCTCCGCGGGCGAGATGGACGCGAGCCTCATCCGGAACGACGTCGCCGACGCGCGTAACGTCGCACAGTTTCGATCCGAGCTTTCCGGTTGGCTACGCAGCCATTTCACGCTGGACGCGACCAGGCTCAACGATGTGGTCCTGGCCGTAAACGAGGCGCTTACCAACGCGGCCGAATTCGCCTACACCGGGCGCGGCGGCACGATGACGATGCACGCCCGCCACCACGCCGCCGACCGCCAGCTGGAGGTCGTCGTCTCCGATCGCGGCAGGTGGCGCCACGTCGACCCCGAGTCACGTCCGAACACCCGCGGCCGAGGCATCCCCTTGATGCAGGCGCTGGCGGACCGCACGACCATCTCCAAGGAGTCGACCGGAACCCAGGTGCGCTTGCAGTTCGACGACTGCGGCCTGGTCACCCGGAAGATCTGCACCTCACGCGCGTGACGTATCGCCGACCCCACCGCGCACGTGACCCCCGTCACTCTCAGAGCGCCTCGATTGCGCTTGCGCGCGAACGCTTCCCGGGCATGTCGGCTGTGATTTGCCGCTCACTTTTCGGCCCGGAACCTGAGAACGCAGCGCTTCGCCGATCGGTGGCTCGCTCCCGAAGCGCTTACGGCGCCGACAAAACCCCACGTTAAGCCGACGTTACGGGACGACCCTGAAGGGTAACGAATCGATAACGAAGAATTTCCTAAGCAGTGTCTGAGAGCTTTCCGCCGATCGCTGCGGCGCGGCTCTCTGCGGCGATCAAAGCTGTCGGTAATCGTCGTTAGACTCGGATGAAACTCGCGCCCGAAGGCGTAGTAATTGCCAAAGGCGTAGTAACACTTGAAATCTAGGGCCGGTGAACGCCAAGACCGGCGGAGGTACCGAATGCGAATGGCTAACGTTGTGGCGCCTGTGATGCAGGCGAAGACTTCTGGTTCGGAAGTGAAAGAAGGTGTTCACGGCGGCCCGGATGTCAGCTTGGTGGGATCGGTGGCGGTGCGCCGCGGTCCGATCGGTGATATCGCCGCGGCCGATGGTGTGATCGTCGCCGCCAACTACGGCGACGACAGCATTGCGGTGCTCGATGCCGCCAGGGTGGCGGTGCAGAGCATCATCGCGTTGCCCGGCGAGCCGGTCGCGGTCGCCGTCGCCGACGATCGGGCCTATGTCAGCACCTCCTCGTGGACGCATGACGAGATCGCGGTGGTCGACCTCACCACCAAGAGCGTGATCGCGACCTACGACCTCGCCTTCAGCGTCACGGCGCTGACCGTCAGCCCCGATGGCAAGCGGGTGTTCGCCGGCCGGACCGGTGACGGCTATGCCGACGTCGCCGTCATCGACGTGCCCGCGGAGCGGATGGGCACGATCGACGTCGCCACCGGAGCGGGTATCGGCATCGACGCCGTCGCGCTCGACGCCACCGGTAAGCGCCTGTACGTGGGCACCACCGACGCACGCGGCAGCGCGCTGGTCATCGTCAACGTGGAGACCGCGCGCGTCGAGCGCGCCGTGCAGATCGGCGCCCCGATCCGCGGCATCGCCGTCGCCGACGGCACGGCCTATGTGCTGACGTCCGACCGTGCCCGCGGTGGCGTCGTCCACGTGATCGCGCTGGCCACTGGCCGGATCACCGGAACCATGCAACTCGGCGGTGCGCCGACCCAGCTGATCATGGGCACGGACAAGGCCCGCGCATACGTTGTCGACTACGACCGGGTCGCGGTGCTGTGCACGCTCACCCACAAGGTCATCGACACGATCACGGTGGGCGCTCGCCCGTCGGGCGTCGCGGTGGAGGCCGCCGGTGGCCGGCTGCACGTCGCCGACTACACCGGCGTCGTCACCACCTATGCCGTCGCGACCGCCGCGCCGCTGATGTACTCGGACTTCGTGGCCACCGATCCGATCGTGGTGCCCGACGTTCCCGAGCTGGAACCGGCCACCGTCTAGCCCCGGCAGCGCGCCCAGGGGGCCTGCCCAGGGGCGTGCCCTGAAATTTTTTCGCCGAGGCGTTGAACCTCTTCCGCGGTTGCCCCGTTGAACCGCGGTGAAGGCCACCGGGGTCTTCACCGAGGGAAAGGGGCGCGGCCATGCGCGCAACGCTGTTGGTACTGGCCGGGATCGCCGCGGCGGTCTGCGGAACGATTGCCGTGCCCGTCGCGGCGGCGGCCGAATCGGCGGAGCTGACCATCGCCACCCTGGAGGCGCAGGGTTTCGACGTGAAGGTCAACAAGATCGGCAGCGCATCGCTGGACGAATGCGTGATCACCGACATCCGGAAGCCAAGGGAGCGAACGGAATTGGTGCGTCGCGGTGACGACCTGGTTCAGGTGGTCACCGAGCGGTCCATCACCGTCACGGCCGACTGTTCACGGCGCTGACCCAGCGATCAGGGCGTAGTTGGTCACGCTCAACGTGACCAACTACGCCCAAATCACTGATGGCGGCGGCAGTCCAGCGACACCGAGATCGGCTGGCTGATGGTGACCGGAAAGAGCACGCCGTCGTTTCGACCGCCGAGCAGCGGCATCAGCTGCGTGAACTCCTGCGGGTTGCGGACGCTGGTGACCACGCATTCCGACATCGGGGCGGTGCCGATCTTGTCGATCGTGACGTTGTAGCCCCGGTCCTGCAGCTTGTTGATCACTTCCTGGGCCGAATCGCCGTCGTCGGCCGCCGCGACGCCGGCAGGTGCGGCGATCGCCGCGTACGCGACGGCGGCAGCCCCGGCAAGGATCCATGTGGTCCGCATGGGTTCAATGATCCCTCATCAGCGCTCGGCGCGCTGATATGCGGTCACGACCGCGGCGCCGCCGAGCCCGATGTTGTGCTGCAGCGCGGCATTGACACCGTCGACCTGGCGCTTGTCGGCGGTGCCCCGCAGCTGCCACGTCAACTCGGCACACTGCGCCAGGCCCGTCGCGCCCAGCGGATGACCCTTGGAGATCAGCCCGCCCGACGGGTTGACCACCCAGCGCCCGCCGTAGGTGGTGTCGTTGTTGTCGATCAGCTTCGGCGCCTCGCCCTCGGCGCACAGCCCCAGCGCCTCGTAGAGCAGCAGCTCGTTGGCCGAGAAGCAGTCGTGCAACTCGATCACCTGGAAGTCGGCGGGCCCGAGCCCGGACTGCTCGTAAACCTGTTGTGCGGCTTGCACGTTCATGTCGTAGCCGATGAGGTTCTTGGCCGAGCCGTCGAAGCTGGACTGGAAGTCGGTGGTCATCGCCTGGCCGACGATCTCCACGGCCTGGCCGGCCAGGTTGTGCTTGTCCACGAATGCCTCACTGGCCACGATCGCCGCGCCCGAACCGTCGGAGGTCGGTGAGCACTGCAGCTTGGTCAGCGGATCGGAGATCATCTTCGCCGCCAGGATGTCCTCGAGGGTGTACTCCTCCTGGAACTGCGCGTACGGGTTGTTCACCGAGTGCTTGTGGTTCTTCAGCCCGATCTTCGCGAAATGTTCGGCGGTGCTGCCATGTTGACGCATGTGTTCGCGCCCGGCCGCACCGAACATCCACGGCGCCACCGGAAAAGCGAACTCGTCGATCTCGGCCATCGCCTTGACGTGCTTGCCCATCGGCGACTCACGGTCCTCGTAGCCGCCCTTCAGCGCGCCGGGCTGCATCTTCTCGAAGCCGAGCGCGATCACGCAGTCGGCCAGCCCGCCGCGGATCGTCTGCGCGGCAAGGAACAGCGCCGTGGAACCCGTCGAACAGTTGTTGTTCACGTTGGCGATCGGGATGCCGGTCATGCCGAGCTCGTAGAGCGCCCGGTTGCCCGACGTCGAGTCGCCTGCGACGTAGCCGACGAAGCCCTGCTGGACCTCCGAATAGTCGATGCCCGCGTCCTCGAGTGCCTTGGTGCCCGACTCCATGGCCATCTGGGGGTAGTCCCAGCCCTCACGACGCCCGGGCTTCTCGAACTTCGTCATCCCCACGCCGACGACGTAGACCTTGTTCTTTCCTGCGGTGGCCATTCCACGTTCCTTTCGCTGCGCTCTGCACACCCTAATCGCAGGAGAAGACGCAAAGTCGTCCATTCTCGGCACGAAAAGTGCGACTTTGCGTCTGCTGGCCGGGAAGCAGGGTACAAAGAGTAGAACGTGTTCTAGTTTTGTCAGGAGGCGTCATGGGGTTGCGGGTCGTGCAGTGGGCCACCGGCGGGGTCGGCGTCGCGGCCATCAGGGGTGTGCTCGAGCACCCCGACCTCGAACTCGCGGGCTGCTGGGTGCACTCACCGGAGAAGGCGGGCAAAGACGTCGGCGAAATCATCGACGGGCCCGGTGCCGAACCGCTGGGCGTCACGGCCACCAACAGCATCGACGACATCCTCGCTCTCGACGCCGACGCGGTCGTCTACGCCCCGCTGCTCCCCAACCCCGACGAGGTGGCCGCGCTGTTGCGGTCGGGCAAGAACGTGGTGACACCCGTTGGCTGGATCTATCCGAGCGAACGGCAGGCCGCGCCGCTCAAAGCCGCCGCGCTGGAGGGCAACGCAACGCTGCACGGCACCGGAATCGCTCCCGGCGGCATCAGCGAGAAGTTCCCGCTGATGTTCTCGATCATGTCGACCGGCGTGACGTTCGTTCGCGCCGAGGAGTTCTCGGATCTGCGCACTTACGAGGCGCCCGATGTGGTCCGCCATGTGATGGGCTTCGGCGAGGTCCCCGAGAAGGCGCTCAGCGGACCGATGCAGAAGCTGCTCGACGGTGGCTTCATCCAGGCCGTCCAGATGTGCGTCGACAAGATCGGGTTCCGTGCCGAGCCGAAAGTCCGCTCGTCACAGGAGATCGCAGTGGCCACCGCGCCGATCCCGTCGCCGATCGGCGAGATCGAACCGGGCCAGGTCGCGGGCCGCAAGTTCCACTGGGAGGCGTTGGTCGACGGTGAACCCGTCGTGCGGATCACGGTGAACTGGCTGATGGGGGAGGACAACCTCGACCCGGCGTGGACGTTCGGCCCCGAAGGGCAACGCTATGAGATCGAAGTGCGCGGCAACCCCGATATCTCGGTGAGCATCAAGGGTTTTCAGTCGGAGATCGGCGGCCAGGGCCCCGAATACGGTGTCGTCGGCACCGCCGCGCACTGTGTGAACTCCATACCCGCGGTGTGCGCGGCCGCCCCCGGCATCGCCACGTATCTCGACCTGCCGCTGATCAGCGGCAGGGCCGCCCCGCACCTGGGCTGACGAAACGAGTTACGCCCGCATCGGTGCGCGCAGCGCGGCAGGCAACGCCGCCAGGTTCAACAGCAGCACGATCACGACCGGCCAGATCGCAGAGGAGCCCTGGGCGATTCCGCCCAGCACGGCGCCGAGCGCGGCGGTGGCGATGGCGACAAGCACGGCGGAGAATCCCATCAAGGTCGCGCGCTGGTGTTCGGTGGCGAAGATGTTGATCCACGTGGTCGCGGCGGTGAGGATCGCCTGGTTGGCCACCGTCGCCATCAGGATCACGACGCCGTGCATCCACGGCTCGGACCAGGCGTCGATCGCCTCGCCGACGATACAGAGCACCGCTGCGCTGGAACTGACCAGCACGCTGGCGACCAGCATCCCGCGCGCCGCGAACCTGCTGCGGTGCACGAAACTCCACAGGACCGCGCCGACGATCAGCCCGGCGCTGGTGGCGATCACCAGGATGTGCAGGGTGCCGGCGTCGTCGGCGTGATCTTCGGCCGTATGCAGGCTGTAGAACGTCGCGCCCAGACTGATCGGCACGAACAACAATTGGACGGCGACGTACCGGCGAAACCAATCGTGGCTGCGGGCGATGGAGAGGCCTTCTCGATAAATTTCGCGTAACCGGCGAGCCGCCCGCGCCGAATGAGAATGAATGGGTCCGATGAAGATGCTGGTTACCGCGGCGGCCACCAATCCTGCGGTGCCCAGCCATAGCAGGTCGATATGGCCGGTGAGTGGGTCCTTGCTTTCCAGAATCGGTAGCAGCATAACGGCGGCCAGAATGGCGACCACCGCCCCAACAGCACTTTGATTGAGTATCAGATCGCCGCGGCGAATTTCGTTCAATTTGCTGGACAACACATCGGAGAAAGCAATTTTCGATATCCCGCTGGCAATACCGAGCGCCACCGATGTGGTCAGAAATATCGGTCCTATCCTCGATCCCGTCACGGCCGCCAGCCCGTTGACCATTAACAATGCCGCTGTGGTCAACGAGGTCGCCACCAGGACGAGATGTCTCAGGTGCCGCGAGCGTTCCAGAACAACCGGCGATATCGAGTTTCCGAGAATCGCACCAAGGCTGTATGCGGGGAACACCAACGCCGCGGCCAACAGATTTCCGTGGTGCGCACAGATAAACGGCAGCACAACCGCGATGTTCGCCAGTTGCATGCCGGTCGTGTAAAAAGTTCCCTGCGTGAGCAGCACCCCGTAGCGGTCAGTGCGCGCATTTAAGTCACCATCAGCAGTCATACGGAATCTGCGCGAAATCTACTATTTATGCGCTATCCGCGAAGCGAAATAGAAAATTTCACCGTCACCAACCCGCTGCATTTCTTGCGGCCATTTAGCGTGCGGGCAAACTAGCCATTGTTAGCTTTATCGGTGGAAAATCTGGCACACTCCCCGTCTGTGACGAGGCGTGCGTTGGTGCTCGCAGGCGGTGGGCTGGCCGGAATCGCTTGGGAGACCGGTGTTCTGGCGGGCGTTGCCGACGTGTCGCCGGAGACCGCCAAGGCATTGATCGATTCGGACGTGCTGGTCGGTACCTCGGCGGGTTCGGCTGTCGCCGCGCAGCTGTCCAGTGGGCTGGGCGTGGACGCCCTGTACGAGCGTCAGACCGCCGCGACCTCCGCCGAGCTGCGCCCCACCGCGGGCATCGACGACATCACCGAGCTCTTCCTCACCGCGGTGACCCAGCCGGGCACCAAAGCCGAAAAGCTGCGGAGGATCGGCGCGGTCGCGGCATCGACGTCGACCGTGCCCGAACCCGTGCGCCGCGAGGTGATCGCCCACCGGCTGCCCAGCCACGACTGGCCGGACCGTCGACTGCGTATCAGCGCGATCGACATCGCCACAGGCGAACTCGTCGCGTTCGACCGGACATCCGGTGTCGCACTGGTGGACGCGGTCGCCGCCAGTTGCGCCGTGCCGGGGGTATGGCCGCCCGTCACCATCGGTGATCGTCGCTACATGGACGGGGGCGTCGGCAGCTCGGTGAACATGGCGCTGGCCGACGACTGCGACGTCGCGGTGGTGCTGGTTCCGCAGGGCGAGTCGACACCGGCGCCGTTCGGTGTCAGCACCGCCGAGGAGATCGGCGCGTTCGGCGGCGCGACGTTCGCGGTGTTCGCCGACGCCGAGTCGTTGCGGGCCTTCGGCAAGGATCCGCTTGATCCGCAGTGCCGGATACCGTCGGCGTCGGCCGGCCGACGCCAGGGCAGACGAATCGCCACCGAGATCGCGGACTTTCTCGCGCGCTGAATCAGCCGTCCGGCGTGGAGGTTTCACCGGTTTCGCGTTTGTCGAGCGCCTCGGCGGCCAATGTGCGGCCCACCTCGATGACCTCGGCGGCGCGGTGGAAATCCAGGCTGCGGCATGCGCTGCGCGGCACCTCGATCAACAGGTCGGGCGGATAGTTGGCCAGCTGATGGCGCGACAACGCGGCCTGGGCGATGTCGATGGTGCGGTTCATCACCTCGAAGGAGCCGAATTTGGGCACCGTCGCTTCCTTGCCGGCGTCGACCAGTTCCGCCTCGCTGTCGGTGGGGCCTGATTCCGAACCGCCCCGCACCGCGCTGGAGTCGAACAGCGACGTGGTGCTGCGCCACATCTTGGTCAACCATTCGGTGGTCCTCGGTCCGGACTCGGCCTCCTCGGATCCGGCGGATTCACTGCCCGCCAACGAGACCGCGATGGTGAGGTCGGCGTTGACGGCCGCGATCGGCGCCGTCGGCAGCGGGTCGAGGATGCCGCCGTCGGCGAGCAGCCGGCCGTCGAGCACGTGCGGCGCGATCACCCCGGGGATCGCGATCGACGCGCGAATCGCGGCGTCGACCGGACCGCGCTGAAGCCACACCGACTTGCCGGCGATCAGGTCCGTGGTCACCGCGGTGTACGGGATCGGAAGGTCTTCGATGCGAACGTCGCCGAGGGTGTCGCGCACGGCGTCCAGGATCTTGGTCGCGCGCAGCACCCCCGCGGCGGTGATCGAGGGGTCCAACAGCCGCAGCACCGCACGCTGGGTCAGCGCCTTCGCCCAGTCGGCGAACTGCTCGAGTTTGTCCGCCGCGCGCAGCCCTCCGACGAGCGCGCCCATCGACGAACCGGCGATCCCGACGATCTCGTAGCCGCGGTCCTCGAGTTCGCGGATGACGCCGATGTGGGCGTATCCCCGTGCGCCCCCGCTGCCAAGTGCCAGCGCGACACGCTTGTCAGCCATGTCGCCATTGTCCCGCTTCGCGGGCGATCAGCCGCAGAGTGCGTCGGCGGCCGCACGGACCGCGACGATGACGGCGGCCTGGCGCGGCGGAGGCAACTGCGACCACGGGATGCCGTAGGTGGCCGGTCCTGCCGAGTCCGTCGACTGCAACATGCCCAGATACGGCTCGATCTGCTCGTGCGGGTCGCCGCCCTGCTGCGCCATCCACTCCCGCGCGGCGGTGCAGGCCTTGTAGTACTCGTCTTCCGTCGAGTCGGCCGGGGCGCCGACCGCTGTCGTCACACCGCCGGGGGACACCGCGACGGAACCGGGTGCGGCCGTCGGGGTTTCGGATCTGTCGGAGGTGGCCGACGTCGGCGTCGCCGTTGGCTCGGTGTCGGTGCCGGAGGAACAGGCCGAGACGACACCGAGGCCGACGATCACCGAGGTCGCCGCGAAGGCGTACCGAAAGTGCGAGCGCATGCCCGCCAATCTATGCAATCGCTATCCGTTGGCCCCGTCGGAGCCGTTGTTGCTGCCGTCCGAGCCCGAGCCGGTGCCGCCCGAGCCACCCGGCCCGTCCGCGGCGCCGAGACCGTCACGCCCGCCGTTGCCGCCGTTGCCGCCGTTGCCGACCCCGTTGGTCGCGGTGCCGTCGCCGCCGTCACCGCCGCGACCGCCCTGGTATCCGTTGGCCCAGCTGGTCGATCCGCCGGTGCCGCCGTCGCCCCCGGTGGCGGTACCGGTCTCCGCGGTGGCGTCGCCGCCGTCGCCGCCGTCACCACCGTCCTGCATCAGGCCGCTGCCGCCGCCCCTGCCGCCGTTGCCCGCGTTGGCTTCGCCGTCGTCGACCTCCGCGTCCCCGCCGTTGCCGCCGTCGCCACCCTGGCCGTCGAATCCGCCGTGGCCCGCGTCGCCGCCGTTGCCGCCGTTGGCGATACCGGTCCCGGCGGACGCGTCGCCGCCGTCGCCGCCGTCGCCCGAGGTGCCGTTGAAGAACGAACCGCCGCCGTTTCCGCCGTCGCCTCCGGTCGCGGTGCCGTCGTTGGTCTGCGCCGTGCCGCCGGCGCCGCCGTTGCCGCCGTCACCTTCGATGCCGATATTGCCGCCGTCGCCGCCGGCGCCCCCGGTCGCGTCGTTGGTCTCGCTGGTGGCCGCGCCGCCCGCGCCGCCGCCGCCGGCCCAGCCGAACAGCCACCCCGCGTTGCCGCCGTCGCCGCCCGCCCCGCCCGTGGCGGTGCCGGTCTCGCTGGCGGCGTCACCGCCCGCTCCGCCGAACCCGGCGCTGCCCAGCCACGTGTTGTTGCCTCCGTGACCGCCTTGCCCGCCTTGCGCGTCACCGGACACGCTGGTGGCGTCGCCGCCCGCCCCGCCGACGCCGGCGTTGCCGAAGACCAGCCCGGAATTGCCGCCGTCACCGCCGTTTCCGGCGACGACGTCACCGTTCTCGTCGGTGATGCTGGCGCCCACGCCGCCCGCGCCGCCGTTGCCCCACAGGCCGGCGCTGCCGCCGTTGCCGCCCTTGCCGTTGTTGACTCCGGCGACCCCCGCGCCGCCGTTTCCGCCGCTGCCGAAGAGCAGCCCGCCGCGGCCGCCGTTCTGGCCCGGCCCGCCGTCAGCGCCGTTGCCGATCAGCAGGCCGCCGTTCTCGCCGGGTTCGGTGCCGTTGTGGAACAGCGTCTTGAAGCCGGTCTGGAACGCTGAGCTCATCGCGAGCGCCGCATTCTGGAACGCCAAGTTGGCGCTCATGAGGCCGTCCGTCAACGGTGATCTCGGTGCGCTCCAGTTGCCGCCGGTGGCCGGGGCGGCCCAACCGAACAGGTTGCCCGGGGGCTTGGGGATCACGGCCGTCCAGTCGAACAGGGGCGTGTTGGCGTTGCCCGACGGTGCCACGGGTGACGGTGGTAGGTATTCGGTCCAGCCGAACATCACCCTGCTGTCGGGGTTTTCGTAGAGATCTGGCGAGTACGGGGTGCCGCCCTGCGGCGTCAGCCCGAGAAGCGAGGGCACGAACGCGCCGAAGCCGAACAGCGAGTCGCTGATGGCCTGCGTCGACGACGACGGCGAGTCGTCGGCGACGGCGGGTGACGCACTGGCGATGGCGCCACCGCCGGCTGCCAGCACTCCACTGGTCAAGGCAGCGGCCGTGACCAGCGACTTCTTGTTCTTGGCATGCTTTGAGCGCTTGTGCTTGGCCATCGGCGCTGTCGACCCCTTCGCCTTGTGAGGGAAACCCTCGATGTGTCGGCTAATCAACCGCAAACGGTGAGCAACATATGATTAGCACAATTAGTGACGGTTTTCATAGGGACTCGGCGAGATGAATCGAAATCGCTGAGCGGCAGGTCGGTGATTTTTTCGCGGCTGCTGTCGGGTCGATCGACAGCAAATCACAAAGTCACACATTAAATCGCTGTTTATAGCGGATAACGTATGATCTGCAAACTTGGATGCCATCGATCAGCGGCAGTCAGGCTGCGGAGGCGCGGCCCGCCGAGGGGGATTGCTCGCGAAGTTCGGATGTGCGATCGAAATTGACGTATCCGCCGAATCATGATCGGCTGTCAGCAACGTCGATCGAAGTGTCGCGCAAACCATTGCGGAGCCCTGCCGAGGACGGCCGGCGGGTTCTGCTCAGCGTGAGTTTTGGCCGATCCCCTGCGTGGAGCCTCCTGAGCAGGTCATTCGGCGTTCACCCACCTGCGCCTCGTGCTCGGGCGTCGCGGCACGCTTCCTTCGCTGCCACACTGGCGGACATGACGACCGGATCGAAGTGGTGTTGCGCCGCCTGAGAGCCGCCGCCCCCATCCCTCGTCATCTCTGGAGTCTTCATGTCCACCTCTGCAGTGCTGGCGTCCACAGCGCCCGCCGTGTCCGCGCCCACCCGGCTGCGGCTGCCCGATCTGTTACTGGCCACCGACCACGCCGCCGACGAGGTGCTCAGCGGCCGCCACGACCGGCTGCTGGCGGCCAGCGGACCCCCGCGGGACGAGAGGTGGTTCACGCGGCTGCACGTCGACGACGAACTCGACATCTGGTTGATCAGCTGGGTGCCGGACCGGTCGACCGAACTGCACGACCACGGCGGCTCACTGGGCGCGCTCACCGTGGTCTCGGGTGCGCTTCGCGAAACTCGGTGGGACGGTGCCGCATTACGGCACCGCCGGTTGTCGGCGGGCGATCAGGCGGCGTTTCCGCTCGGCTGGGTGCACGACGTGGTGTGGGCACCCGATCGCAACGACTCGGTGCCCACGCTGAGCGTGCACGCGTACTCACCGCCGCTGACCGCGATGTCGTACTACGACGTGACACATCGGAACACGCTACGCCGCAGGCGCACCGAGCTCACCGACGCTCCGGAGGGATGACCATGGCCGTGAGCCGAATCGACCGGGTGCTCGCCGACGCCCGGACTCGCCTGCGCCGGCTGAACGCGCACGAGGTGCCCGCCGCGCTGGAGCGGGGCGCGGTGCTCGTGGACATCCGTCCGCAGGCCCAACGGGACCGGGAGGGCGACGTCGCCGCCGCGCTGGTGATCGAACGCAACGTGCTGGAGTGGCGATGCGATCCGACCAGCGATGCGCGGCTGCCGCAGGCCATCGACGACGACGTGGAGTGGGTGGTGCTGTGCTCGGAGGGGTACACCTCGAGTTTGGCCGCCGCGGCACTGCAGGACCTCGGCTTGCGCCGCGCCACCGACGTCATCGGCGGATACCAGGCTTTGAGGGCCGAAAGCGTTCTGGTCTAAGAGCTTTCGTTGCTTCTCAACATGGGGCGCAGCTTCTCGGTCTTCTCCGGGGTCCAGCTTGGCGGCTGCAGGATGGCCGCCCAGGCGTTCGCCACGTCCTTGACGTAGACGTGGCCGTATCCGTCGGGCACGTCTACGGCGACCGCCATGTCCGCCGACACCTGAAGAAACGTCACGATCGGGATCCACTGCATGCGGCCCGATACGTCGTAACCCTTGGGCTCGCGCAGCCAGTCCGGTTCGGCGAACAGCAGATCCGGGTTCCACCACGCGATGGGGTCGGACGCGTGCTGCAGGTATACGACGCGCGGTGTGCCCCATGGGGCGTCGGGCCTGCCGAGGTTCTCCGCCTCGGCGACGAAGCGGACGTTCTCCCCGTCGTCGTAGATCGGCAGCCACATCGGTGAACCCGCATCACGCTCGCGGGTGAGCTGGGTCCAGATGGTGTTGTTGAACGTCGGCCCGCTGAACAGCGCACCGTCGGTGCGGGCGATGAGGTTGTTGAGCGCGAGGAACGGCGCCTCGCCGCCGAACGAGCCGAGGCTCTCACCGAACACCACCAACTGCGGCCGCTCCGCCTCGGGCATCTCGCGGATCATCTCGTCGACCGCCTCGAACAGCGCCTGCCCGGCTTGGCGCGCGTTCTCCTTGTCCACCAGGAACGACAGCCAACTCGGCAGAAATGAGTACTGCATGGACACGATCGCGGTGTCGCCGTTGTACATGTATTCCAGCGCGGAGGCTTCAGCGCCGTTGATCCAGCCGGTGCCCGTGGTGGTGGCGACGGCGACCACGGCGCGGTCCAGTCCGCCTGCGCGCCTTAACTCTTGAGCCGCCAGCTCCGCGGTGGCTTTGATGCCGTCCGCGGAGTGCAGCCCGGCATACGCGCGGATCGGTTCGACCGCCGGTGCGCCGTTGAACTCGGTGAGCTGGTCGACGGTCGGGCCCGACGATACGAATATCCGGCCCTGATGCCCCAGCGACTCCCAGCTGACCAGCGACTGCGGCCCGCCGGAGCGCAACGGCGACGTCGGCGCCGAGAAGTCCGGGTCGGTCTCGTCGTTCACCGCCGAGAAGGTGTTGTTGATGGTGCTCATCGCGAAGCGGACCACGACGCCGTTGAGCAACGCGATACTCAACGCCAACAGCAGGAGGACCACGACGACGGCCGAAACCCGCGGCGGGGCGAAGCGATTGAGCTGGCGCACCAGAAAGCGCACCAACCTGCCCACCAGCTGGCCGATTTCGACGAGCACGAACAACACGATGATCGACAGCACGGCGGTCAGCGGATAGTCCCAGAACCCCAGGCGTGACACACCGACAAGGTCGCGGACCTCGTCCTGCCACCGATCGAAGTAGACGATCATCAGGATCTGGCCGGCGATTCCGATGAGCACCAACGCGATCCACGCCGGCCGCGGCGCGGGCGGGCTGCTGTCCTTCGAGCGCATGTATCGGACCAGCCAGACCGCGAACACCCCGAGGCCGTATCCGGCGGCGCCGGCCGCCCCGCTGACAAGGCCCTGAAACAGCGGGCCCCGTGGCAACAGCGACGGCGTCAACGAGAACCAGACGAACACCAGCCCGAGCGCGGTCCCGGTGAACGTGTAGTGGCGTTCCCACCACGGCGTGCGGGCCGCCTCTTTCGGTGGCGCTTGCTCCTGGACCGCGGCCGCCGTGTCGTCGCGGGTGTCTGTCACGAAGGCAGATTAGCGGTGGGTGAAGTTCGGGGGGCGCTTCTCGGTGAACGCGTTCATGCCCTCGGTCTGGTCGTCGGTGGCGAACGCGGAGTGGAACAGCCTGCGCTCGTAGAGGAGTCCCTCGGCGAGCGTGGTCTCGAACGCGCGGTTCACGGCCTCCTTGGCCATCCGCGACGCCGACAGCGACATTCCGGCGACGGTGTTGGCCACCGCGGCCGCCTCCTCGAGCAGCTTGTCGGCGGGTACGACGCGCGACACCAGCCCCGCTCGTTCGGCCTCCTCGGCGTCCATGTTGCGGCCGGTGAGGATCAGGTCCATCGCCTTGGCCTTGCCGATGGCGCGGGTCAGCCGCTGGGAGCCACCCATGCCCGGCAGCACGCCGAGCTTGATCTCGGGCTGGCCGAACTTCGCGGAGTCCGCGGCGATCAGCACGTCGCACATCATCGCCAGCTCGCAGCCGCCGCCCAGCGCATAGCCGGCCACCGCGGCGATGGTGGGTGTGCGCGTCGCGGCGAATTTGCCCCAGGCGGCGAAGAAGTCGCTTGCGAACACGTCGGCGAACGTCAGGGCGGCCATTTCCTTGATGTCGGCACCCGCGGCGAACGCCTTCTCGTTGCCGGTGATGATGATGGCGCCGATACCCGGATCGCTGTCGAATTCCGCTGCCGCAGTGGTGACTTCGTTCATCACCTGGCTGTTGAGCGCGTTGAGCGCCTTGGGCCGGTTCAAGGTGATGGTGCCGACACGGTCCTCACGGGTGACCAGAATGGTCTCGTAGCTCATCAGAACTCCAGTTCGCGATCGACCGGCGCGAAGTAGGCTTCGACGTCGGCGGGGGTGACGGCCTCCAGCGACGCCGGCGACCATTTCGGGTTGCGGTCCTTGTCGATGACCTGCGCGCGGATGCCCTCGACGAGATCGTGGCTGCGCAGCGACGCGCACGAGGTCCGGTATTCCTGGCGCAGCACGTCTTCCAGTGTGTCGAGTTTGGCGGCCCGGCGTACGGCTTCCAGTGTCACCGACACTGAGATGGGTGAACGGCTGGCGATCAGGTCGGCGGCCTCGTTGGCCGCGGGCGCCTCGTGGGCACGCAGCGCCGCGACGATGTCGGTGGCCGTCTCACCGGCATAGCATTCGTCGATCCAGCTCCGCCGTGCGGCAAGCTGACTCGCGGGCGGCTCGGATGCGTGGGCGCTCAGCGCTTCGTCGATGCCGTCGCTCAGCAGCCCGTCTTTGAACGACTGCAGCTTGTCGTGGGTGACGTAGTGGTCGGCGAAGCCCATCGCGATGGCGTCGGCGCCGTTGAACGTGACCCCGGTCAGCGCCGCGTGCAGACCGAGCAGGCCGGGCGCGCGCGAAAGGATCCAGGTGCCGCCGACGTCGGGGATGAAACCGATCCCGACTTCGGGCATCGCCATCTTCGTGGTGTCGGTGGCGACCCGCACGCGGCCGTGGGCGCTGATCCCGACGCCGCCGCCCATCACGATGCCGTCCATGAGCGCGACGTACGGCTTGGCGAAGCGGCCGATGTGGGCGTTGAGCAGGTACTCGTCGTACCAGAACTGCCGTGCTTCGGAACCGTCGCCGCGGGCGCTGTGGTAGATCGCCACGATGTCGCCCCCGGCGCACAAACCGCGCTCCCCGGCGCCGTCGACCACGACAGCGCGGATGGCGTCGTCGCGTTCCCACTCGGTCAGCACCCGCGACATCACGGTGACCATGGCGTGGTTCAGCGAGTTGATGGCCTTTGGCCGGTTGAGCGTGATCAGGCCGACGCCACGGTCAACACTTACTAGGACATCCTCGTTTTCTGCCACAGATATGCAATCTAGATCGTCACCCGACCTGGGGCAGCCCCGGGTAAGGTTTTCTGTGATGGCCCGGCAGTTCGGGAACCGACGTCTGGCCGCGATCGTTACGTGTGTGTTCGCCAACTCTGTCGAACCACTTCACAGGAGAGGAACCGACGGTGCGGGAAACCAGCAACCCGGTATTTCGTTCGCTGCCCAGGACACAGGGCGGATATGCGCAGTTCGGTACCGGAGCCGCCGGCTACGGTGCGCAGGCGGTACAAGCGGACCCCTATACGACCCAGTACCAGCCGCAGCAGACCGGCGTCTCGCGGCCGCTGACCATCGATGACGTCGTCACCCGGACCGGCATCACGCTGGCCCTGCTGACCGCGGTCGGTGTCGTTTCGTACTTCCTGGTGGCCCAGAACTTGGCCCTGGCAGCGCCGTTCGCCCTGGTGGGCGGTCTTGGCGGGTTGGTCCTGGTGCTGATCGCGACCTTCGGGCGCAAGCAGGACAACCCCGCGATCGTGCTGACCTACGCCGCGCTGGAGGGCCTGTTCCTCGGCGCGATCTCGTTCATCATCGCCAACGTCATCTCGGTCGGCGGTGTGGGAATGATCTCGCAGGCCATCGTGGGCACCATCGGCGTGTTCTTCGGCATGCTGGTCGTCTACAAGACCGGCGCGATCCGGGTGACGCCGAAGTTCACCCGCATGATCGTCGCCGGCCTGTTCGGGGTGCTGGCGCTGATGCTGCTCAACCTCGTGCTCGCGATCTTCGGCGTCGGCGGCGGCGCCGGCCTGGGCCTGCGCGACGGCGGCATGCTCGCGATCGGCTTCTCGCTGCTGTGCATCGGCCTGGCGGCGTTCTCGTTCCTGATCGACTTCGATGCCGCCGACCAGATGGTGCGGGCAGGCGCGCCGGAGAAGGCCGCGTGGGGTATCGCGCTGGGCCTGACCGTCACGCTGGTCTGGCTGTACATCGAAATTCTGCGTCTGCTCAGCTACTTCAACAGCGAGTAGTCGCTCGACGAGTAAAGCCCGGCACCTCGGTGCCGGGCTTTCTTTCTGCGCCGAAACTGTACACAGATCGCGATTCATCCACAGATCGCGATCTGTGCGCAGTCTCGAACCGCCAAGCGGCATTGAGCGGCGATTCTCAGACCATGACGACGCATCGCTGGCCGTTCATCGGTAGTGAGGCCCTTCGCGATGGCGTGGTCGCTAACAAGCACCGGTTGCGCACGCGCCATCGGGCCCTCTTTCCGGATGTCTACCTGCCGATCGGCAGTTCGGCGAGTTTGGCGCAGCGGACGGCCGGAGCCTGGTTATGGACGCGACGCCGAGGCGTGGTCGCGGGTTTGACAGCATCCGCGCTACTCGGTGCGCGGTGGATTGCCGACGACATTCCCGTGGAACTGATATGGGCCAACGCGCGACCACCCGACGGGATCGTCACCCGCAGGGACCGCCTGCTGCCCGACGAATTCCAGTTACTGGGTGGGATACCGGTGACGACACCAGCGCGGACTGCGTTCGACCTCGGCCGCACCCGGAGAAGTGACGAGGCGGTGTCTCGGCTCGACGCTCTCGGCAACGTGACCCGTTTCGACCGATCTGCGGTCGAACGCCTTGCGCGGCGACACACCGGATCACCTGGCTTACCGCAATTGCGTTGGGCGCTGGACCTTTCGGACTCAGGATCGGAATCGCCAAGAGAGACGTGGCTGCGGCTGCTGCTCATCCGGGCGGGCTTTCCGAGACCGCGAACCCAGATTGCGGTGCACGACGACTTCGGTGACCCGTGCTACTTCCTCGATATGGGGTGGGAGGAAACGATGGTCGCCGTCGAGTACGACGGTGACCACCACCGGAGCTTCAGGAAAGAATTGTGCGCTCCGAGTTCATCAGGTACCGCGGCTGGACCCACATTCGCGTCGTCGCCGGAGACCGCCCCGGCGATATCGTGAACCGTGTGCGCCGAGCGTGCTCGTCTAGTGTGCAGTCAGATCGCGGAACCGCCTGAAATGCGCTGGATTTGCGATCTGAGCGCACACCAGAACCAGAGTCAGGACAGCCGCTCGATCACCATCGCCATGCCCTGACCGCCGCCCACGCACATGGTCTCCAGACCGAACGTCTTGTCGTAGGTGGTCAGGTTGTTCAACAGCGTGGCGGTGATCCGCGCGCCGGTCATGCCGAACGGATGGCCCAGCGCGATCGCGCCGCCGGACACGTTGAGCTTGTCCTCGTCCATTCCGAGTTCGCGCGCAGAACCCAGCACCTGCACGGCGAACGCCTCGTTGATCTCGTAGAGGTCGATGTCCTTGATCGACATGCCCGCGTTGGCCAGCGCCTTCTTCGACGCCTCGATCGGGCCGAGTCCCATGATCTCCGGCGAGAGCCCGCTGACACCGGTGGACACGATGCGCGCCAGCGGCGTCAGGCCCAGATCGCGAGCCTTGGTATCGGACATGATGACCAGCGCGGCGGCACCGTCGTTCAACGGGCATGCGTTGCCGGCGGTCACGGTGCCGTTCGGTCGGAAGACCGGCTTGAGCTGGCTGATCTTCTCGTAGGTGGTGCCGGGCCGCGGGCCGTCGTCCGTACTGACCTTGGTACCGTCCGGCAGCGTCACCGGCTCGATCTCGCGCTGGAAAAAGCCGCTGTTGATGGCCTCTTCGGCGCGGTTCTGGCTGCGCACGCCCCAATGGTCCTGGTCCTCGCGGCTGATGCCGGTGAACAGCGCGACGTTCTCGGCGGTCTGGCCCATCGCGATGTACACGTCGGGCAGCAGACCCTCCTCGCGCGGATCATGCCATTCGTCGGCACCCGCGGCCGCCTGCTCGGAGCGGCTCATCGCATCCGCGAACAGCGGGTTCTTGCTGTCCGGCCACCCGTCGGCCGTACCCTTCGGAAACCGCGAAACCGTCTCCACGCCAGCGGAAATGAACGCATGGCCCTCGCCGGCCTTGATCGCGTGAAACGCCATCCGGGTGGTCTGCAGCGACGACGAACAGTACCGGTTGACCGTGGTGCCTGGCAGGAAGTCGTAACCCAGTTGGACGGCGACGGCGCGGCCGATGTTGAACCCTGCCTCACCCGCCGGCTGCCCGCATCCCATGAGCAGGTCGTCGAGGTCGCGCGGATCGAGCGCGGGCACCTTGTCGAGCGCGGCGCGCACCATCTGCGTAGCCAAGTCGTCGGGCCGCATATCGACCAGCGACCCCTTGGCGGCACGGCCGATCGGCGACCGCGCGGTCGAGACAATCACGGCTTCAGGCATGGCAACTCCATCCGACGACAGGTCCGAAAACAGCTACAGAGAACCTAGCCCGCGCTCGCTCCGAAGGGCGCGGGGACCCCACCCAGCACCGGCGCGGGGACGCCGGTCGAGCGCCGCCACAGCCTGCTCAAGTTGCCCACCCGAGCGACGAGCGTCGAACTGTCGGCCGCCCGCGACTGCCACGGCAACTCGGGCACTGCGCCACCGAGCCACTCGCTCAACGCATTACACAACGCCGGGAACAACTGCTTGGCGGCCAGCGCATAACCGGCCGCCGACGGGTGGAACATGTCGGACGAGAACAGCACTTCGGGCGTCTGCCGGAAATCCGGTGCCAACAGATCGGAGAACGGCACCGACACTCCACCCGCGGAGCGCACCGCGGCGGCCTGAGCCCGCGCCAGGCGCAGGCCGCGGCTTCGTGCCACCATGCGCAGCGGCTGTGGAATGGCGGTGATCACGCCGAAATCCGGGCAGGTGCCCACGACGACGACGGCTCCGCTGTCCCGTAGCCGTTTGACCGCCCGTGCCAGCCGCCGGGTCGACGGACCGATTCCGTTCAGTGCGGTGACGTCGTTGGCGCCGATCATGATCACCGCGGCGTCCGGCGGGGGACCCGCCACGAACATGGCGTCGATCTGGCCGGACAGGCCTTTCGAGGTCGCGCCGACAATCGCCTTGGTGCTCAATCGAATTCGCTTACCCGAGACCTCGGCGAGTTCGCGGGCGAGAAGCACGCCGGGCACCTCGTCGGCGTCGGTGCAGCCGTAGCCGGTCGCCGTCGAGTCGCCGAAGATCATCAAATGCAGGTCAAAGGGCACGTCGCGCTGCCAACGTTCGACCGGACCGCCGCCGGCGCTGTACACGCCGTCGGCGCGCGGAGGGATGTCCCAAGCCTTGGGAATGACTTCGCGGGTTTGGGCGGCCTGTTCGCTCAGCAGGTTGCGGGCTCCGAGGTAGGCCGAACCCGTCGAGACCAGCGCTGCCGCGGCCGCCAGGGCGACTGTCTTCGTTCGGTGGGGTGCGTGATTACCCACACGTCGAGTTTAAGCAGGATTTTCTGGGTTATCCGCGTGGCGACAGGCGATCGGGTGTCACATTGCGGTATCAACTCCGGTATCGAATATGACTCGCTGATTGTTGAACGGCTTATAGAGTGTCAAGCTAAGGTACGGGCCACGCTCAGGAAAGAGGCGGCACCCGGAACTACATTGACGTAGGGAAGGTGTGGCGATGACGGCACCCAGCAAGGTAGCCAGGGCACACAGCGCTGGCATACCGCCTGTTAAGGGGCGAAAACCCCGCAAATTTCCGGTTAGTGACTGGGCGCCTGTCGAGGTCGTCGAAGACGGTCCCAGCCTGGCAGGCCGGGTCACCGCGATGGCGGCTCTGCTAACTATTCGTCCGACTCTAGCTATCGGAAGCTGCGCTCCGCGGCTGCCGTGGCCGTGGGGGCTGGTGGACTTCGTCTCGCGGGTGATGCGACCACCCCCGGGCACGATTCGGGCCACGATCTCTTTGCCGAACTGCACCGCGCAACTGGTGCGCGCGCAGGGCGTGCTGCCCGCCGACGGCAAGCGCGCCGTCATCCTCTACATGCATGGCGGGGCGTTCCTGACCTGCGGCGCCAACTCGCACGGGCGATTGGTCAGCGCGCTGTCCGGGTTTGCTGACTGTCCCGTGCTCGTCGTCAACTACCGGATGATCCCCAAGCACTCGGTGGGGATGGCCGTCGACGACTGCTACGACGCCTACAAGTGGCTGCGCGAAAAGGGTTACGAGCCCGACCAGATCGTGCTGGCCGGTGATTCCGCGGGCGGATACCTCGCGCTGACGCTCGCCGAACGGCTGCAGGAGGAAGGCCCGCGCGGCGAGGTGCCTGCGGCGATGGTGACGATGTCACCGCTGTTCGAGATCGACAACGAGACCCGGGCCAATCATCCGAACATCCGCAGCGACGCGATGTTTCCGCCGCGGGCGTTCTACGCACTGGTCGACCTCGTCGACGAGGCGGCGCGACGTCACCGCAAGGACGGCGAGGCCGAAGAGATCTACGAGCCGCTGGACCACATCGAGCCCGGCCTGCCGCGCACGCTGATCCACGTTTCGGGGTCGGAGGTGTTGGTCAGCGACGCCCGCAAGGCCGCGCGTCGGCTGGCGGCCGCCGGTGTGCCGGTCGAGATCCGCATCTGGCCTGGTCAGATGCATGTCTTCCAGCTCGCCTCGCCGCTGGTTTCCGAAGCGAAACGGTCATTGCGGCAGATCGGCGACTACATTCGCGAGGCCACTTGGTGACGCTGAACTGCGCCTGACACGATGGACGCATGCGCATCGCCAGGCACATCAGTGAGCTCA
The DNA here is from genome assembly GCF_004014805.1 of Mycolicibacterium elephantis DSM 44368. GTDB lineage: Bacteria > Actinomycetota > Actinomycetes > Mycobacteriales > Mycobacteriaceae > Mycobacterium > Mycobacterium elephantis. Next base: position 105,599 of record NZ_ATDN01000067.1, on the reverse strand, counting down.
TCGGCAATACACCGCTGGTACAGCTGAACTCCGTGGTGCCCCCGGGCGCCGGCCTGGTCGCCGCCAAGGTCGAGTACCTCAACCCGGGCGGCAGCTCCAAGGACCGCATCGCGATCAAGATGATCGACGCCGCCGAGGCCAGCGGAGAGCTCAAACCCGGAGGCACCATCGTCGAGCCGACGTCGGGTAACACCGGGGTCGGGCTGGCCCTCGTCGCCCAGCAGCGCGGCTACAAGTGCATCTTCGTGTGCCCCGACAAGGTCAGCGCGGACAAGCAGGACGTGCTGCGCGCATACGGCGCCGACGTCGTGGTGTGCCCGACCGCCGTGCCGCCGGATCATCCCGACAGCTACTACAGCGTCTCCGATCGGCTCGTCGAGGAGATCGACGGCGCGTGGAAACCCGACCAGTACTCCAACCCCATGGGTCCGGCCAGCCATTACGAGACCACCGGGCCGGAAGTGTGGGCCGACACCGACGGTAAGGTGACCCATTTCGTCGCCGGCGTCGGCACCGGGGGCACCATCACCGGGGCGGGCCGCTATCTCAAGGAAGTGTCGGACGGAAAGGTCCGCATCATCGGCGTCGACCCCGAAGGCTCGGTCTACTCGGGCGGCAGCGGACGGCCGTATCTGGTCGAGGGTGTCGGCGAGGATTTCTGGCCCAAGGCCTACGACCCGACCGTGCCCGACGAGATCATCGCGGTCTCCGACGCCGACTCGTTCGAGATGACCCGGCGCCTGGCCCGCGAGGAGGCGCTGCTGGTCGGTGGATCGTGCGGAATGGCCGTGGTGGCGGCGATCAAGGTGGCCGAGCGGGCCGGCCCGGACTCGGTGGTCGTCGTCCTCCTGCCCGACGGCGGAAGAGGTTATCTCTCAAAGATTTTCAACGACGAGTGGATGTCGTCCTACGGATTCTTGCGCAGCCGGATGGACGGGTCGGTCGAGGAATCGACGGTCGGCGACGTGCTGCGGGGCAAATCGGGTGCGCTGCCCGACCTGGTGCACACCCACCCGTCGGAGACCGTGCGCGACGCGATCAACATCCTGCGCGAGTACGGGGTCTCACAGATGCCGGTCGTCGGCGCCGAACCGCCGGTCATGGCGGGTGAGGTGGCCGGCAGCGTCTCGGAACGCGAGCTGCTCTCGGCGGTGTTCGAGGGCCGCGCCAAGTTGGCCGACGCCGTCGCCGACCACATGAGCCCGCCGCTGCCGCTGGTCGGCTCCGGCGAGCTGGTCACCAGCGCCGCCAAGACACTGCGCGAATGCGATGCGCTCATGGTGGTCGAGGAGGGTAAACCCGTTGGGGTGGTGACCCGGCACGACCTCCTCGGGTTTTTGTCCGACGCCAACTCCCGGCGTTAACCGTTGGCGGCCCGGATCACTCGGGCCGAGCAAACTTTCGATTTGGGCGCGTGTTCATTTCCCGTCGGAAATCGCTGCCATCGGCGACTTCTCAGGTAATGTAAGCACGCTTGTTGCCACCTCGAGCAGCCCTGGGGAGGTCTTCTATGACCGATCAACCGCCCACGCCCGGGGACTATCCACCGCCATCTGGGGGCCAACCGCCACTGTCCACACCGCAAGCCGGAGGCTATCCGCCGCCCGCAGCGGGCGGATTTCCGCCCGGCTCACAGGCGATGCCTCCGATGTTGCCGAAAGAGGCCTATACGCCGTGGTTTACCCGCGTGCTCGCATGGATCATCGACTACATCCCGTTCACGCTCATCCTGGGGATCGGGTTCGCGATGTTGGCGGGCACCCGCGAGACCGCCTGCCTCACCGACGTTTCGGAGTACGAACTCGGTGAGTTCTGCGCCACCGGCGCGTCCACGCTCGGGCAGGCGTCGGTGGTGATCGCGTCGCTGGTCGCGCTGGCATATCTGGTCTGGAATCTCGGCTACCGCCAGGGCCGTACCGGGTCGAGCATCGGCAAGTCCATCTTGAAGTTCAAGGTGGTCGCCGAAAAGACCGGGCAGCCAATGGGTTTTGGGCTGTCGGTGCTGCGCGAGTTCATCTACCTGATCGCGTATTTCGCATGTGGCCTGCTCTGGCTCATCGCAGTCCTGTTCCCGCTGTGGGACTCGAAGAGGCAGACCTTGGTCGACAAGATCGTCAGTACCATCTGTTTACCGCTGTAACCGTCGAACGAACACAACTGGAAGGCAGCAATGAGCGACCAACCGCCACCTCCACCCCCGGGCAACTACCCGCCACCGCCGCCACCCGGTGGAGGCGGCTACCCCCCGCCACCACCGCCGGGCGGAGGCGGTTACCCGCCGCCACCACCCCCGGGCGGGAGCGGTTACCCGCCGCCACCACCCCCGGGCGGGAGCGGTTACCCGCCACCGCCGCCAGGTGGTGCGCCCGGTTATCCCCCGCCGCCGCATGCCGGCTATCCGCCACCCGGCGGCGGTTACCCGCCTCCCGGTGGGCCGGGTTTCGGTGGCGCGCAGCGCTATAGCGTCGGGGAGGCGTTCTCGTGGGCATGGAACAAGTTCAGCAACAACGCCGTCCCGTTCCTGATCGCGACGCTGGTGTGGGGCCTGGTCATCGCTGTGTTGCAGGTGATCTTCAACGTGCTCGGGGGAGCGCTCAACGAGGGTGACACCACCAGTTACACCGCGGACGAAGGCAGCTTCGCGTTCTCCTACAGCCTGAACAGTCCCGGCGCGGTCATCGTGTCGATCATCGGCTGGATCGTGCTGTTGATCGTCGGCGCGGCGATCCAGTCCGCCTACATCAGCGGTGTGCTCGACATCGCCAACGGCCAACAGGTTTCGATCGGGTCGTTCTTCTCGCCGCGGAATATCGGCAACGTCGTCATCGCGGGTCTGATCGTCGGGATCCTGACCTCGATCGGGATGTTCCTGTGCGTCATCCCGGGCCTGATCGTGTCCATCTTCACGATGTTCACGATCGTTGGCCTGCTCGATCGCAACCTCGCGCCGATCGATGCGATCAAGACCAGCTTCAACATCGTCAAGGAGAACTTCGGTCAGGCCCTGCTGACCTGGCTGGTGATGTTGGTGATCGCGGCCGTCGGCGCACTGCTGTGCGGGGTCGGGCTTCTCGTCGCGATCCCGCTGGTGATCCTCATCGAGGTCTACGCCTACCGGAAGCTCAGCGGCGGTCAGGTCGCAGAGCTCAACCCGCAGCCGTTGCCGCCCGGCCCGGCTCGGTAACGGTGGTCATCGGAAGGCGCTGACACCGGTCAGCGCCTCTCCGATGACCAACTGGTGCACCTCGGACGTGCCCTCGTAGGTCAGCACCGACTCGAGGTTGTTGGCGTGCCGGATCACCGGATATTCCAGCGTGATTCCGTTGGCGCCCAGCAAGGTTCGGCACTGCCGGGCGATCTGCAGCGCTTCGCGGACGTTGTTGAGCTTGCCCAAACTGACCTGCTCGGGACGGATCCGGCCCTCGTCTTTGAGCCGGCCCAGGTGCAGAGCCAGCAGCTGCGCCTTGGACAGTTCGACGGCCATGTCGGCGACCTTGGCCTGCGTCAGCTGATAGGCCGACAGTCGTTTGTCGAACACCTCGCGGCTGCCCACGTAGTCCAGCGTGGCCTGCAGGCAGTCGCGAGCCGCGCCGACGCTGCCGAACACGATGCCGAACCGGGCCTCCGACAAACAGCTCAGCGGCCCCGACAGCCCGCGGGCCTCGGGCAGTTTCGCGTCGGCCGGCAGCCGCACGTCGTCCAGATGCAGTTCGGAGGTCACCGACGCCCTCAGCGACATCTTGCGGGTCATGTCGGTGGCCGAGAAGCCCGGTGTGCCCGCCGGCACGACGAAGCCCACGATCCCCTCCTCGGCGCGGGCCCAGACGATCGCCACGTCGGCCACCGAGCCGTTGGTGATCCACATCTTCGAGCCGTTGAGGATCCAGTCCGATCCGTCCTGTTTCGCGGTGGTGCGCATGCCCGCGGGGTTGGACCCGAAGTCGGGCTCGGTCAGCCCGAAACATCCGATGGCCTCGCCGCGGGCCATCGCGGGCAACCACTGGGCGCGCTGGTCCTCGCTGCCCCATCGGTGGATCGCGAACATCGCCAACGATCCCTGCACCGACACCAGGCTGCGCAACCCGCTGTCGACGGCTTCGAGCTCCTGACACACCAACCCGTAGGCCGTGGCCGTCGAGCCGCCGCAGCCGTAGCCGGTCAGGTGCATGCCCAGCAGGCCGAGCTTGCCCAGCTCGGCGGCCAGCGCACGAACGGGGACCTCACCGGTCTCGAACCACTCGGCGATATTCGGGCGCAGGTGCTGCTCGCCGAATTTACGCACGGTCTGGCGCACCTCGATGTCCTCGGATGTCAGCAGCGAGTCGAGGTCGAGGAGGTCGTCGATCGGGGTGGTGGCGCTCATCGTTCTTGTCTACACCGCTCCGGCCGGTGGCCGGCGCGATGGCTAGGGTGAGCGGTGATGACCGAGCAGCACAAGTTCCAGGGACTGGCCACGAAGGCCATCCACGCGGGCTTTCGCCCCGACCCGGCGACCGGGGCCGTCAACGCCCCGATCTACGCCAGTTCGACGTTCGCCCAGGACGGCGTCGGCGGGCTGCGCGGCGGTTTCGAGTACGCGCGGACCGGCAACCCGACCCGCTCGGCGCTGGAGGCGTCGCTGGCCGCCGTCGAGGAGGCCGCCTACGGCCGGGCGTTCAGCTCCGGGATGGCCGCCACCGACTGCGCGCTGCGCGCGGTGCTGCGGCCGGGTGACCACGTCGTCATCCCCGACGACGCCTACGGCGGAACCTTCCGGCTGATCGACAAGGTCTTCACGCACTGGGGGATCGGCTACACCGCGGTCTCGCTGGCCGACCTCGACGCGGTGACGGCGGCGATCACCGACAAGACCAAGATGATCCTGGTCGAGACACCGACCAACCCGTTGCTGTCCATCGCCGACATCGCCGCCATCGCGGAACTGGCCGCCACATCGAATGTCAAAGTGCTGGTGGACAACACGTTCGCCTCGCCGGCGCTGCAGCAGCCGTTGCCGTTGGGCGCCGACATCGTGCTGCACTCGACCACCAAGTACATCGGCGGGCACTCCGATGTCGTCGGTGGCGCGCTGCTGACCAACGACGAGGAACTCGACACGGCGTTCGGTTTCCTGCAGAACGGCGCGGGCGCGGTGCCGGGACCGTTCGACGCCTACCTCACGCTGCGCGGGCTGAAGACGCTCGTCGTGCGCATGCAGCGGCACAGCGAGAACGCCGCGGTGATCGCCGAGTTCCTCGACGGGCACCCGGCCGTCGACACCGTGCTCTACCCGGGCCTGCCCGGCCATCCCGGCCACGACATCGCCGCCAAGCAGATGAGCGGATTCGGCGGCATGATCTCGATACGGCTGCGCGGCGGCGTGCAGGCTGCTCGCGATTTGTGCTCGCGCACAGAGGTTTTCATTCTCGCCGAATCGCTGGGCGGCGTCGAGTCGCTGATCGAGCATCCCGGCGCCATGACGCACGCCTCCACCGCGGGCTCCCAACTGGAGGTGCCCGACGACCTGGTGCGGCTGTCGGTCGGCATCGAGGACGTCGCCGACCTTCTCGCCGACCTGGAGCAGGCCTTGAGTTGACCCCGCGAGCAGACGCGTACACCCCTGAAAGTAGGGGAATTTGGGGGTTTTCGCGTCTGCTCGCCGGAAAGAAAAACTAGCCCAGCGCTTGGCGCACCGCCGAGGTGGTAACCGCCAGGTTCACCTCCGGCAGCGCCGTGGGGTACTCGTCAACCCAACTGCCGCTGGCGATTTCACCGGCCCGGGCATGCACCCAGCGCCAGCCGCGGTCGTTGAGGCTCAGCAGCGCGCCGAGGCCGTCGACGGCGTGCAACAGCGAGACGATCGCCGCGGTCGCCGGTGTCGGCGGCTTGCGGTCGAACAACGCGGCCAGCAGCGCCGACCGCGCGTGGCCCACCCGCTCGCGGTTGGTCAACGGCCAGGCAAACTGTCTGCGTCCTAAGCGGACCCGGCGGATGTGGCCGGTCTGCTCGAGATGTCCGCTGAGCCCGTCCTCGATGTGTCTGGACAGGCGCTTCACCGCCGTCGCGGGCCGAAGCGGCCGTCGTCGCAGCAGCTCGAATGCCGGCTCGGCAACGGGATCCGGCACAGCAGGCGGCGCCGCCAGGGCGATCAGCCGGCCGGGCTCGACCGGTTCCCCTGCCATCGCCGGGCGGATCCGGCACCCATAGGCCAGATCCAGCAGCACCGCCGCCGCCAGCACCCGCTCGCGGCGCGGCCGTTCGAGGTTGGGCTGGGCGGAGGCGTTGTCGAGCAGCAGCAGAAACAGGTCCTCGGCGATCTGCGCCATGTGCGGACTCTAACCGCGGCGCACCGTCGGGCGCGCGTCAGGACTGGTACGGCTCGGCGCTGACCAGGGTGACCTTGACGGTGTTTCCGTTCGGCACCGTGTAGGTGCGGCTCTCGCCGACCTTCGCGTCGATGAGCGCCTCACCCAGCGGCGACTTCGGCGAATACACCTCGAGATCGCCGGCGCTGATGCCTTCCTGGCGGGTGGCGATCAAGAACGTCTCGGTGTCGTTCTCGTCGTCGTCGTAGTAGACCTTGACCACCGATCCGGGCAGGGCGACACCGGACTGCGTGGGTACCTCGCCAACCTTGGCGTTGTTCAGCAGTTCCTGCAGTTGGCGGATGCGCGCCTCCTGCTGGCCCTGCTCCTCGCGGGCGGCGTGGTAGCCGCCGTTCTCGCGGAGGTCGCCTTCTTCGCGGCGATCGTTGATCTCGGCGGCGATGACGGGCCGATTGGCGATCAGCTGATCCAGTTCGTCTTTCAACCGGTCGTATGCCTCTTGGGTCAGCCAGGTGACCTGGGTGTCGGTCATGTCCTCGCGCTCCTGTCGTTGTTGCTCTCGCGGTTGTTCTACGTAGTTGGTTCGTGTCACGGCGCCGGGAGTGGTCGCTTATGTATTGCCGCAGTCGCCGTCATTGATGCGCGCGCTAAAAGCAGCAATACACGGTCCCAGCTGGAACCGTGTATCCGACCATGATAGCACCGCGAACACACCAGGCCGTCGTGCTTTGGTCGTTCGCTGTTCGGTTTGCGGACGTCTGCCCGGGCTAGGAACCCACCAGGTACGACGGTATCTCGGTGCCGCAGCCGTAGACGTCGCCGACGACGGGTGGCTGGCTGGCCTTGACGATCATCGTCACCTGCACGGTGGGGTGAGGCGACGGCGCTACCAGCACCTCCCGGCGGCCGGTCTCGCTTCCGTCGATCGAGCGGGCCCGCACGATGCACACCACGGGCTGTGACGGATCCTTGCGGGTGACGTTGATCGTGACCGCGACGCTCGAGTCGTCGATCAGCTCGAAGCCGCCCATCTCACCCTTGACGTCTTCGCTGGCGAACCGCTGAAAAGCGATCACCGCGAGCACAACCCCAGCTACCACCGTCGCCAGCGTCAGCGCCGCGGCGATCCATCGACGTTGGCGCCGCGACAGCCGCTGGCGCCCGTAGCGGGCGGCCGGACGTTCGATCATCGGTTTTGCACGCCCGTCGGTCGAAGGGATCTGTCGAACTGGAACTATAGGGCGTGTCGGATGGTTGATATGTCCCGACAGGGGCCGACTCAGGTCGGCCGAACAGGCGTGAGGTAGAAGGCAGAACAGGTTGAGCGAACTGCGGTTGATGGCCGTGCACGCCCACCCGGATGACGAGTCCAGCAAGGGCGCCGCGACGATGGCCCGCTACGCCGACGAGGGTGTGCGGGTCCTGGTGGTGACCCTCACCGGCGGCGAGCGCGGCGACATCCTCAACCCGGCCATGGACCTGCCCGAGGTGCACGGCCGGATGGCCGAGATCCGCCGCGACGAGATGGCCAAGGCGGCGGAGATTCTCGGCGTCGAGCACCACTGGCTCGGTTTCGTCGACTCCGGGTTGCCGGAGGGCGATCCGCCGCCGCCGCTGCCCGACGGCTGTCTCGGCGTGGTGCCGCTGGAGCATCCGACCGAGGCGTTGGTGCGCGTCGTGCGTGAGTTCCGTCCGCACGTGATGACCACCTACGACGAGAACGGCGGCTACCCGCATCCGGACCACATCCGCTGCCACCAGGTGTCGGTGGCCGCCTACGAGGCCGCCGCCGATCACCGGCTCTACCCGGACGCCGGCGACCCGTGGGAGGTCAGGAAGCTCTACTACACCCACGGCTTTCTGCGTCAACGCATGCAGTTGCTGCAGGACGAGTTCGCCAAGTACGGGCAGGAGGGCCCGTTCGCGAAGTGGCTCAAGCACTGGGATCCGGACCACGACGTCTTCGCCAAGCGGGTGACCACCCGGGTGGAGTGCGCCAAGTACTTCGCCCAGCGTGACGACGCGCTGCGCGCCCACGCCACGCAGATCGACCCGAACGGCGACTTCTTCCGCGCGCCGATCGAATGGCAGCAACGGCTGTGGCCCACCGAGGAGTACGAGCTGGCCCGCTCGCGGGTGCCGGTCTCGTTACCCGAGACCGATCTGTTCACCGGAATCGAGGATCGATGAACGACGTCGTCGCGCACGGCATCAACCTGATGGCCGCCGTCCTGGCCCAGCAGCAGCCCAATCCCGGGCCGGAGTTCGGCAAGGCCAGCCCGTTCGGGCTGCTGGTCATCGTGCTGCTGCTGATCGGGACGTTCCTGCTGGTCTGGTCGATGAACCGGCATCTGCGCAAGGTGCCCAAGTCGTTCGAGGCCGACGACGAACTGCAGCAGGCCGACGGCGACGACGGCGACCCCGGACCTTCGGGCACCGACCCGCAGGAGCGCTGAGCCACCGCTGACCGCGGCGGGGCTACGGTCGAAGGGGTGACGAACCAACTCGCTGCGGCCATCAGCCCCTACCTGCGCCAGCACGCCGACAACCCGGTGCACTGGCGGCAGTGGTCGCCCGAGGCCCTCGCCGAGGCCGAGGCGCGGGACGTGCCGATCCTGCTGTCGGTCGGCTATGCCGCCTGCCACTGGTGTCACGTGATGGCGCACGAGTCGTTCGAGGACGAGCAGGTCGCGGCCGTGATGAACGACGGCTTCGTCTGCGTCAAGGTGGACCGTGAGGAGCGGCCCGACCTGGACGCCGTCTACATGAACGCCACCGTCGCGCTGACCGGGCAGGGCGGCTGGCCGATGACCTGTTTCCTCACCCCGGACGGCAGGCCGTTCTTCTGCGGGACCTACTACCCGAAACCGAGTTTCCTGCAGCTGCTGCACGCGGTCTCCGACACCTGGCGCACCCGGCGCGGCGAGGTCGAGCAGGCCTCGGACCGGATCACCGACGAGCTTCGGTCGATGGCGTCGGGGTTGCCGGGCGACGGACCGCCGGTGCAACCCGCGCTGTGCGATCACGCCGTCGCGGCCGCGCTGCGCGACGAGGACGTCGAACGCGGCGGGTTCGTCTCCAATCAGGCTGCGGCGCCGAAGTTTCCGCCGTCAGCGCTGTTGGAGGCGCTGTTGCGCAACCACGAACGCACCGGCGACATCCTGCCCATGGAGGCGGTGCAGCGCACCTGCACGGCGATGGCCCGCGGCGGTATCTACGACCAGCTGGCCGGCGGGTTCGCGCGCTACAGCGTGGACGCGTCCTGGGTGGTGCCGCACTTCGAGAAGATGCTCTACGACAACGCCCAGCTGCTGCGGGTGTATGCGCACTGGGCACGTCGCACATCGAACCCGTTGGCGCGCAAGGTGGCCCACGAGACCGCACGGTTCATCATCGACGAGCTGGGCGCCGGCGGGATGTTCGCCTCGTCGTTGGACGCCGACGCCGACGGTGTCGAAGGCCTGACCTACGTGTGGACGCCCGCGCAGCTGCGCGAGGTGCTCGATGCCGACGACGCGCGTTGGGCGGCAGAGACTTTCGAGGTCACGACGGAGGGGACCTTCGAGGCGGGCAGCTCGGTGCTGCAGCTGCCGCGCGACCCCGACGATATCGACCGTTTCACCCGTGTGCGCACCGTGCTGCTGGCCGCCCGGCTCACCCGACCGCAGCCCGCCCGCGACGACAAGGTCGTCACGGCGTGGAACGGGTTGGCGATCACGGCGCTGGCCGAGGCCGCCGTCGCGCTCGACCAACCCGAATTGCTCGACGCCGCAACACAATGCGCACGCGCGGTCGTCGACCTGCATCTCGTTGACGGCCGGCTGCGTCGGGCCAGCCTCGGCGGGCGGGTCGGCGAACCCGCGGCGGCGCTCGAGGACCACGCCGCGTTGGCCACCGGGCTGCTGACGCTTCACCAGCTGACCGGTGAGCCGTCCTGGCTGGACACCGCGACCACGTTGATCGACCTCGCGCTCGAGCACTTCGCCGACCCCGACCGCGCGGGCCGATGGTTCGACAGCGCCGACGACGCCGAGGCGTTGATGGTGCGGCCCGCCGATCCGCTCGACGGAGCGACACCGTCGGGAGCGTCGCTGATCGCCGAAGCTCTGCTGCTGGCAACGCATCTCGTCGCCGCCGACCGTGCCGACACCTACGCGGCGGCAGCGGAGGCGACGCTCGCGTCGTGCACACCGATCCTCGCGCGCTTACCCCGCTCGGGCGGCCATTGGCTGGCCGTGGCGGAAGCCGCCGTGCGCGGACCGCTGCAGATCGCGGTGGCCTGCGAGCCCCGGCGCTCCGCGCTGCTCGCGGCGGCGCGGAGGCTGGCGCCCGGCGGCGCCGTGGTGGTCGGCGGCCCGGTGGACTCCTCGGTGCTGCTGGCCGGCCGCGACCGCGTCGACGGCGCCGACGCCGCCTACATCTGCCGCGGCCGGGTCTGCGATCTACCCGTCACCACCGCAGGGGAACTCGCCGCCGCGCTGAGCCCCTCCGTGTAGCGTTCGGCGCATGGCCACCCCGGAAGACAACGCCAAGACCGTTCATCGCTATCTGGAGCTGGTTGCCCAGGGCAAGCCCGACGACATCGCCGAGCTGTACGCCGACGACGCGACCGTCGAGGACCCGGTGGGCGGTGAGGTGCACATCGGCCGCGCGGCGATCCGCGGCTTCTATGACGCCGTCGCCAACATGAAAGCCGAATGCGACGTCGTCACCCTGCGCACCCTCGGCAACGAGGCGGCGTTCTTCTGGTCGATGACCATCGACCTCGGCGAGAGCCGGATGCGCATCGAGATCATCAGCGTCATGACGTTCAACGAGGACGGCCAGATCGCCTCGATGAAGGCCTACTGGACCCCGGAGAACGTCACCCAGCTCTAGCGAGTTGGGTGCGTTTCGTCGCGCTCAGCGTGACGAACCGCGCCGAATTCGCGTCGAAATCGCGTCAGAAGACCGCGAACCACATCGCGATGTAGTGGCAGATCGCGGCCACGGCCGTGCAGGCGTGGAAGAACTCGTGGTGGCCGAACGTCGCGGGCCACGGGTTCGGCCGCTTCATCGCGTAGAGCACGCCGCCGACGCTGTACAGCGCGCCGCCGACGATCAGCAGCACCAGCGCCGCGACGCCTGCGCCGTGGGTGATCGGGCCGACGAACCACGCCGCCACCCAGCCCAGCAGCAGATACAACGGCACCCCGACCCACCGGGGCGCCGACGGCCAGAACATCTTGAGCAGCACCCCGGCGATCGCGCCGCCCCACACGATCCAGAACAGCACCATGCCGTCGGTCGACGGCAGCGCCAGCAGCGCGAACGGCGTGTAGCTGCCCGCGATGAAGACGAAGATCATCGAGTGATCGAGGCGCTTCATCCACTTCCGCGCGGTCTGCGACTTCCAGGTCACCCGGTGGTAGGCGCCGCTCACCGCGAACATCGCCACGATCGTCAACGTGTAGATCAGCGTCGCCACGCCGGCCCTGGTGGACTGTAGCGACCACGACACCGACACCAGCGTCGCACCGCAGATGGCGGCCACCACGGCGGCGTAGACATGAATCCAGCCCCGCGCCCGCGGCTTGCCGATGAAAGTGGCGACACCCTCGACGACCGCCTCGGGAAAATCTTCCGGCGGTCCTTGCGGGTTCCGTAGCAGGTCGTGGCCGCGCGCGACGACGTCGTCACCGGAGCGATGCAGGGGGGCCGTCATACGTCACCTCCGCTATCGGCGTGGGCGTTTCCGGGCATCACAGTAGTCTGGATATTCGTGGACATCATTCCTCCGCGGCTCAAAGAACCGGCATACCGGATCTATGAGATGCGGTTGCGCCAGGAGCTGGCGCGGTCCAAATCCCAACTGCCCCGGCATATCGCGGTGCTGTGCGACGGCAACCGCAGGTGGGCGCGTGATGCTGGTCACGATGACGTCAGCTACGGCTACCGGATGGGCGCCCGCAAGATCGCCGAGATGCTGCGCTGGTGCCAGGAAACCGGCATCGAGATGGCCACCGTGTACCTGCTGTCGACGGAGAATCTGCAGCGCGACCCCGAAGAGCTGTCCTCGCTGATCGAGATCATCACCGACGTCGTCGAGGAGATCTGCGCGGCCGACAACCGGTGGACGGTGCGCACCGTGGGGGACCTCGAGCTGATCGGCGAAGAGCCGGCCCGGCGGCTGCGCGACGCCGTGGAGTCCACGCAGGCCGGGGGGCCGTTCCACGTCAACCTGGCCGTCGGTTACGGCGGCCGTCAGGAGATCGTCGACGCGGTGCGACAACTGCTCAGCAAGGCACTGGTCAACGGGGCCACCGGTGAGCAGCTCGTCGACGCCGTCACCATCGACGCGATCTCGGAAAACCTCTACACCTCGGGGCAACCCGACCCGGACCTGGTCATCCGCACGTCGGGGGAGCAGCGGCTGTCGGGGTTCCTGTTGTGGCAGAGCGCCTACTCGGAGATGTGGTTCACCGAGGCGTACTGGCCGGCGTTCCGGCGGGTGGACTTCCTGCGGGCGCTGCGTGATTACACCGCGCGCCACCGCCGCTACGGCATGTGATGGAAACTGGAGCCATGGCTGCGCTGTCGGCGGTGGTCTTCGCGCTCAGCTGGTGGTTGGGGCTGTATCTGCTTGCCCGCGATCCGCGCAAGCCGGTGCTGGTGCTGGCCGCGCTCGGCCTGACGAGCTTCGCGTTGGTGGTGGCGCTGGACGCGGTGCGGGTGGTCGCCGGTTCGGACACGCTCAGCCGCATCGAGATCTATCTGGTCGCGGTGCCGGGCATCGCCTGGTTCGCGGTGCTTCTGGAGCTGTCCCGGCCACGCGAGAAATGGCGCAGCCGCGCCGGTGAGATCACGCTGGTGGCCGCGGTGGCCGCGGTGGCGTTCGTCGGCGCGGCGATGGCAGGCGGCGTCGACGGCCCGCTGCGCACGGGGCACTGGGTGATGTTCGGCGCGGTCTCGGTGTCCTCGCTGGGCGCGATGGTCCATGCGGCGGTGCGACGGGCACAGCCCGGGCCCGTGGTGGGCTTCGTCGTCATCGCGACGCTGTTCTTCGCGCTCGGCAACGCGATCCTGATCATTCCGCTGGGCCTGGTGCCGAGCTGGTTGGCGTTGGCCGGCACCGGTTTTGACGTGGCGCTGCTGGGGGTGGCCGTCGCGATCGGGGATGCGTTCGACGAGGGCCAGGCGCTGCGCGCCGACATGTTGCGCTCGTTCGCCGCGACGGCGGTGGTGGCGGCGCTGTTCGGCGGGCAGGCGCTGATCGGGCTGGCCGTGACCGGCCACGACACGGCGTTGACGGTGCTGCTGTTCACCAGCGTGGGCATCGCGATCGCGATCAACGTGCTCGCCGACCCGCTGGCCGGCCTGCTGGACCGGGTGGCGTTCTCCCACTCGCCGACCCTGCGCGCCGACCGCGCCGCGCTGCGCGATGCCGAAGCCGCGCTGCCGCGGCGCTCGACCAACCCCCTCGACGACGTCGACGACGAGACCTTCGTGCGGCTCACCCGCCGCGCGCTCGGCCACTACGGCGACCTGTCCAAGCTGGTGGCCAGCCCCCTGACCGCGCTGCCGATCATCGACGAACGGCTCGCGGCCCGCGGCGCGCCCGACCAGCCGCTGGAGCGGGCCAACGAACTCAAGGCGCTGTTGGCCGACCGCATCGCCCGGCTCAAACCGCGTGACGGCGGCGACTTCGGCACCACCGAGGAATGGCGCCACTACAACTCGCTTTACTTCCCGTACGTCGTGGGGGTGCGGGCATACGCGCAGAACGCCACCGCCGCCGGCCTCGACCCGGTGGCGCGCCGGGCGTGGCAGTGGTTCGTCACCGAGGTGCCGCAGCGCTCGCTGCACAACTGGCAGAACGCCGCCGCCCGGCTGATCGCCGCCGATCTGCGCGGCAGCCTGGTCGCCGCCCAAGACTAGGGCCGTGCCGCTGACCTGCGGCTGGCAGTAGTTGGCAGCGTGTGGTGTCGATCTGGCAACACCGCGCCAGCAGCATCGGTGCCATGACCGCAATCGCCACCCGCCCGATCCGGGATACGACCGGTGATGCCCTGTTACGTGTCGCGCTGCGCGCCGACGCCACGCTGTGCAGCGCGCTCGGCCTGCTTGTCGTGATGACCTCCGGCCCGCTGTCGCGGCTGGCCGGATTGTCGGCCACCGCCGAATGGATCGGCGGCAGTGCGCTGGTCGGCTACGGGCTGCTGTTGTTCACGCTCGCCGGTCTGCCCGACGTTCGCCGCGTGGGGATCGGCGTGCTGGGCGGCAACATCGCGTTCGCGGTCTCGGTGGCCGTCGTGCTCGTCGCGGGCTGGCTGCCGCTGACCGAGTTCGGCGTCGCCGCGACGATCGCGTTCACCGTCCTCACCGTCGCTTTCGCCTACGGCCAGTACCTCGGGGTGCGTCGCCTCGGCGCGCCTCCTTCATGACTGGTCCGGAGCCGCCGTCGTCAGAGGTTGCGGCGTCGGCTCCGGAACGGTCCCACCCATCCCCTGCAGAAAGGAACAGTTCGATGGCCGCCGTCACCACACCGAGACTCAACGAATCCACCGACTCGCTGCTGCGCTTCGCCATGCGCGCCGACGGGATCCTCACCGGGCTGGCCGGTATCGCGGCGCTTCCGCTCGCCGGTTGGCTGGCCGACATCTCCGGAACCACAACCACATTCGAGTACGCGATGGGTGCGTTCTTCATCGTCTACGGGGTCGCGGTGCTCGGGCTGGCGGCGCTGCCGTCGGTGCGCAACGCCGGGATGGCGGTGATCATCGCCAACGTCGTCTACACGGTGGCCGCGGTGGCGTTCGTCCTGGCCGACGTGTTACCGCTGACGACGATCGGGGTGGTGTTGACCCTGGCCACCGGCGCCTACACGCTGGTGTTCGCCGAACTGCAGTACCAGGGCTGGCGCCGCGTGAGGTGATCCTTTCCGCCGAGCAGACGTGAAAACCCCTGGAAAGTGCGATTTTCAGGGGTTTTCGCGTCTGCTCGCGCCGGGGGAGGGAGTGCTACAGCTTGCGCAGCCGCAGCCGGTTGATCGAATGGTCGGCGTCCTTGCGCAACACCAGCGTGGCCCGGGGCCGGGTCGGCAGAATGTTCTCGATCAGGTTGGGCCGGTTGATGGAATGCCAGATGTCGCGGGCGGCGAACACGGCCTGGTCGTCGGTCAGCGTCGCGTAGTGGTGGAAGTGCGAGGCGGGATTGGCGAACGCGGTCGAGCGCAGGCCGAGAAACCGGTTGATGTACCACTGTTCGATGTCTTCGATGCGGGCGTCGACGTACACCGAGAAGTCGAACAGGTCCGACACCATCAACGTCGGCCCGGTCTGCAACACGTTGAGGCCCTCGAGGATCAGGATGTCCGGATGGCGCACGATCTGCTTCTCGCCCGGCACGATGTCGTACAGCAGGTGTGAGTAGACCGGCGCGCACACCTGGTCGGCGCCGGACTTCACCGAGGTGACGAACCGCATCAGCGCGCGTCGATCGTAGCTTTCCGGAAACCCTTTGCGGCCCATCAGGTTTCGGCGGGCAAGCTCGGCGTTCGGGTAGAGGAACCCGTCGGTGGTGACCAGGTCGACGCGCGGGTGGTGTTCCCAGCGCGCCAGAAGTGCCTGCAGCACACGGGCGGTGGTGGACTTGCCGACGGCGACGCTGCCCGCCACGCCGATGATGAACGGGACCGGGCGGTCCGGGTTCTGCTGCGGCTCACCGAGGAACTCCGCGGTGGCCTCGAACAACCGCTGCCGGGCGGCGACCTGCAGATGGATCAGCCGCGCCAGCGGCAGGTAGACCTCCTCGACCTCGAGCAGGTCGAGCTTCTCGCCGAGGCCCCGCAGCTTCTGCAGTTCTTCCTCGGTGAGCTTCAACGGCGTCGACATGCGCAACGCACGCCACTGACTTCTATCGAACTCCACGTAAGGGCTGGGTTCGCTCAGCCGCGCCATGCGCCAAGTGTTGCATTTAACGTTGAGGCCATGGGCGCCAGCACCTCATTTTCCATCGTCCGGGAGTATCTACTGCTCGGTTTGCGCTTCGACCGCGTGGAGGAGGGGTACGTCGACGCGTTCACCGGCGACCCGCAGCTGCGTCGGATCGTGGCCGCGGAACCGCAGCCCGACCCCGCTGAGCTGGCCCGCCAGGCCGACCGGCTGCTGGCCGAACTGCCCGGCGGGTTGGAGCCCGCCCGCGCCGATTTCATCGCCGCCCACCTGCGCGCGCTCGCCTGCGCCGGACGTAAGTTCGCTGGCGAGGATGTCGGGTTCGTCAAGGAGGTCGAGGCCTACTTCGACGTGCGCATCGAGAAGGGTGACGAGGAGCGCTATCGGCGGGCGCACCGGCAACTCGACGAGGCGCTGGGCGGCGACGGGCCGCTGGCCGACCGGATGCAGGCCTATCGCGCCGGCGAGGAGATCCCGCCCGAGCGTCTCGAGGAGTGCATTCACGCGTTCTCCAGCGCCCTGCGTGATCGCGTCCGCGCCGAATATCCGCTGCCCGAGAACGAGACCATCACCTACGAGGTGGTGACCGACAAGCCGTGGTCGGGGTTCAACTACTACCTCGGCGACTACCGCTCCACCGTCGCCGTCAACGCCGACCTCAAGCAGCAGATGTCCAACCTGCCGCGGCTGGTCGCGCATGAGTCCTATCCGGGCCACCACACCGAGCACTGCCGGAAGGAGGCCGGCCTGGTCAAGGGCAGGGGGCAGCAGGAGCAGACGATCTTTCTGGTCAACACGCCGCAGTGCCTGATGGCCGAGGGCCTGGCCGACCTGGCGCTTTACGCGGCGATCGGGCCGGACTGGGGGCCGTGGGCCGCCGAGATCTACGCCGACCTGGGGTTGCGGTTCGACGGCGAGCGGGCGCAGGCGGTGGCGGACGCTGGGCATCTGCTAGCTGATGTGCGCCAGGACGCGGCGCTGATGCTGCACGACGAGCACCGCGACGTTGACGACGTCGTCGCGTTCCTCGAGCGATGGCTGCTCGTCGACGACGCGCGGGCCCGCCAGATGCTGCGCTTCCTGTCATCGCCGTTGTGGCGGGCCTACATCAGCACCTATGTCGAGGGTTACCGGTTGCTGCGCGGCTGGCTCGACGACCGCCCGGCCGGTGTCGCGCTGACGGAGCGGTTCGCCAGGCTGCTCGACGAGCCGTTGATCCCGTCGGCGTTGAGCGCGGCTTGACTTTCTCCCGCCGAACGTGGGTTACCCGCACGCCTTCGGCGCATGTGGCGTGCGTTAATCCCACACTCGGCGGCCTGAGGCGCCCGACTAGGCTGGACCCCATGACCGCAGACCCCGCGACCACCAACGCCGCTGCTCCCGGTGCGGAGTACGCCGAGACCGCCAGCCAGGCCTACCGGGCAGCGCTGCAGGTGATCGAGTCCGTCGAACCGCGCATCGCCGCCGCGACCCGTAAAGAGCTTGCCGACCAACGAGATTCGCTCAAGCTGATCGCGAGCGAGAACTATGCGTCGCCCGCGGTGCTGCTGACGATGGGCAGTTGGCTGTCCGACAAGTACGCCGAAGGCACGATCGGGCACCGGTTCTACGCGGGCTGCCAGAACGTCGACACCGTCGAGAGTGTCGCCGCCGAGCACGCCCGCGAGCTGTTCGGCGCGCCCTACGCATACGTCCAGCCGCACTCGGGTATCGACGCGAACCTCGTCGCGTTCTGGGCCATCTTGGCCACCCGGGTCGAGGCGCCGACCCTGGCCGAATTCGGCGCCAAGCACGTCAACGACCTGTCCGAACGGGACTGGGAGACGCTGCGCAACAAGCTCGGCAACCAGCGGCTGCTCGGTATGTCGCTCGATGCCGGCGGTCACCTCACCCACGGTTTCCGGCCCAACATCTCCGGCAAGATGTTCCACCAACACAGCTACGGCACCGACCCGAACACCGGTTTTCTGGACTACGGCGCGGTGGCCGACGCCGCCCGCGAGTTTAAGCCGCTGATCATCGTCGCGGGGTACTCGGCGTACCCGCGGCGCGTCAACTTCGCCAAGATGCGCGAGATCGCCGATGAGGTGGGCGCGACGTTGATGGTTGACATGGCGCACTTCGCGGGCCTGGTCGCGGGCAAGGTGTTCACCGGCGACGAGGATCCGGTGCCGCACGCACACGTCACCACCACGACGACGCACAAATCGCTGCGGGGACCGCGCGGCGGGATGGTGCTCGCCCAGCCGGAGTACTCCGACGCCGTCGACAAGGGCTGCCCGATGGTGTTGGGTGGGCCGCTGTCGCATGTGATGGCGGCGAAGGCGGTCGCGCTCGCCGAGGCCCGCCAGCCCGCGTTCCAGGTGTACGCGCAGCGCATCGCCGACAACGCGCAGGCCCTGGCCGACGGGTTCCTCAAGCGCGACGCGGGACTGGTCACCGGGGGCACCGACAACCACATCGTGCTGCTCGACGTCACCTCGTTCGGCCTGACCGGCCGCCAGGCCGAGTCCGCGCTGCTCGACGCCGGCATCGTCACCAACCGGAACTCCGTGCCCGCCGACCCCAACGGTGCCTGGTACACCAGCGGAATCCGGCTGGGCACCCCCGCGCTGACCACCCGTGGATTCGGCGCCGACGACTTCGATCGCGTGGCCGAGCTCATCGTCGACGTGCTGACCAACACCAGCCCTGAGGGCACCTCGAAGGCCAAGTACAAGCTGGCCGACGGCACCGCCGACCGCGTGCACGCCGCCGCGGCCGAACTGCTGGCCGCCAACCCGCTGTATCCAGGGCTGACGCTCTAGCGCGCCGAATGTCGGATTGATCGACGTTTTCGCGCCAGAGGCGTACGTCAACGCGACACTCGCCGACACAGCGCGACGTGCCGCGTGGCGAATTTTACGATTCCCACATATTTGAGTTACTGTAACTGCATGGCACAGAAACCTGTTCCTAACGCGTTGACCCTCGAGCTCGAGCCCGTCGTGCAGCAGGAGTTGCGGCGCCACATCGACTCCGAAGACCTCTGGTACGCGCACGACTATGTGCCGTTCGACCAGGGCGAGAACTTCGCCTTCCTCGGCGGCAGGGACTGGGATCCCTCGCAGGTGACGCTGCCCAAACACGTCACCGACGCACTGGAAATCCTGCTGATCACCAAGGACAACCTGGCCAGCTTCCACCGCGAGTTCGTCTTCAGCTTCATCCTCGAGGAGAAGTGGGGCCGCTGGATCGGCCGGTGGACGGCAGAGGAGCACCTGCACGCGATCGCGCTGCGCAACTACCTCGTCGTCACCCGCGAGATCGACCCGGCGGCCAACGAGGACGTGCGGGTCGAGCACGTGATGAAGGGCTACCGCGCCGACACCTACAGCCAGATCGAGCGGCTGGTGTTCATGGCGTTCTCCGAGCGTGCCCACGCGGTGTACTGCCGCAACCTCGAAGCCCAGATCGCCGAGCCGGTCCTCAAGAGCCTGATGAGCCGGATCGCCAGGGACGAGGAGCGCCACGAGGAGTTCTTCGCCAACCTCGTCTCGCACCTGCTGACCACCCACCGCGACGAGACCGTCGACGCGATCGCCAACCGCGCTGCCGAACTCCAAGTCATCGGCGCGGACATCGACGCCTACGCCGACAGGGTTCGGCACGTCGCCGAGGTGGGCATCTTCGGGCCCGATCAGCTGCGCCGGGTCATCACCGACCGGATCACCGCGTGGGGCCTGGCCGACGAACCCAAGCTCAAACAGTTCGCCGGCGCGTAACCTCCAGCCCCGGCGCGCCTGCCGGGCGTGGACGCCGCGACGGGAGTAGCGTCGCTTCCGATGGCTAGTGACGTGCTGTGCTATCCCGGCGGTACCGATCGTTTCTTCGACGAGAGGACCGGCCCCGGTCCTCGTGCCGCAGTGTCCACCGATGTGTTCGTGTGGGGCCGCGCGGGCTCGAGGAGCGCTACGTGACTGATTCGGTCGTGCGGACCTATGTGCTCGACACCTCTGTGCTGCTGTCCGACCCCTGGGCGATCACCCGGTTCGCCGAACACGAAGTCGTTGTCCCGCTGGTGGTCATCAGCGAACTGGAAGCCAAGCGGCATCACCACGAGCTCGGTTGGTTCGCTCGCCAGGCATTGCGGATGTTCGACGATCTGCGCCTCGAACACGGACGGCTCGATCAGCCGATTTCCGTTGGCACACAAGGCGGCACGCTGCACGTCGAGCTCAATCACAGCGATCCGTCGGTGCTGCCCGCCGGTTTCCGCACCGACACCAATGACGCCCGCATTCTGACCTGCGCCGCCAACCTGGCCGCGGAGGGCAAGAAGGTCACCTTGGTCAGCAAGGACATTCCGCTACGGGTGAAGGCCGGCGCGGTCGGGTTGTGCGCCGACGAGTACCACGCTCAGGACGTCGTCACCTCCGGCTGGACGGGCATGGACGAGCTGGAGGTGGCCGCCGAGGACGTCGACGCGCTGTTCGCCGACGGCGAGGTCGATCTCGAAGCGGCCCGTAACCTGCCCTGCCACACCGGAATTCGACTTCTCGGCGGTACGTCGCACGCGCTGGGCCGGGTCAACGCCGAAAAGCGGGTGCAGCTGGTGCGCGGTGACCGGGAGGCGTTCGGCCTGCGCGGACGCTCCGCCGAACAGCGCGTGGCGTTGGACCTGCTGCTCGACGACTCGGTCGGCATCGTCTCGCTCGGCGGCAAGGCGGGCACCGGCAAGTCCGCGCTGGCGCTGTGCGCCGGGCTGGAGGCGGTGCTGGAGCGTCGCACCCAACGCAAGGTCGTGGTGTTCCGGCCGCTGTATGCCGTCGGCGGGCAGGATCTGGGCTACCTGCCCGGCAGCGAGAGCGAGAAGATGGGCCCATGGGCACAGGCCGTCTTCGACACCCTCGAGGGGCTGGCCAGTCCCGCGGTGCTCGATGAGGTGCTGGCCCGCGGCATGCTCGAGGTGCTGCCGCTGACCCACATCCGGGGCCGTTCGCTGCACGACTCGTTCGTCATCGTCGACGAGGCGCAATCGCTGGAGCGCAACGTGCTTCTCACCGTGCTGTCGCGGCTGGGCGCCGGGTCGCGGGTGGTGCTCACCCACGATGTGGCCCAGCGCGACAATCTGCGGGTGGGCCGCCACGACGGGGTGGCCGCGGTGATCGAAAAGCTCAAGGGGCACCCGTTGTTCGCTCACATCACGCTGTTGCGCAGCGAGCGCTCACCGATCGCGGCGTTGGTCACCGAGATGCTCGAGGAGATCAGCCCCGGCGCACTGCCCTGACGCGATTTGTGGGTAGTTGGTCACGCTCAGCGTGACGAACTACGCCGAAACCACCGATCAGCGACGGCGGCCGGCGCGGACGAGGTACCAGCCGGCGGCCGCCGCGCCGCCGAGGGCCACCACGCGATCGGCTCGGTCAGCGCGCGGCAGGTCGAGCAGGGCCGCCAGTCCCAGCGCCGCGAACCCGGTGCGCAGCGCCGGCTGACAGGTGCCGGTGGTCACCAGAGCAGAGGCGGGAACGGACACGGTAGCGGAGGCGTGATCAGCGAGCACCAGTACTCCTGAGGCGAATCGGATGGGTCCGGCGCCTCGACGCTAGTTCCTCGCAGCCGGTTGGGGAATAGGTGTGCGCTTATGCGTCGGAATTTTTCTCCGGACGCCCGACGTGGCGACCCAGTTCGGCGCGGGACTTGATACCCAACTTGCGGTAGATGCGGGCCAGGTTCGCTTCGACGGTCTTGGGGCTGATGAACAGCGCAGCGGCCACCTCGCGGTTCTTCATACCCGAGGCGGCCAGTTCGGCGATCCGTTGCTCCGACGGGGTGAGCTGACCGGAATGGCGTGGCCCGATGCTCGCGCGCACCAACTCCGACCGTGCCCGGTCGGCCCACAGCGGAACGCTGAGCCGCTCGAAGGTGTCGAAGGCTTCCTGCAACCGCACCGACGCGGATTCCTTCTTGCGTTGTCGGCGTTCGATCTGGCCCAGCAGCACAAGGGTGCGGGCCCGCTCGAAGGGCATCGACAACCGTTGGTGTGCGTCCAGCGCGCGCAGTGCGGCGGCGTGTGCGCCCTCGAGATCACCGCGCGCCGCCAGCAGCGTGCTGCGCGAGCGTGCCCCGACGGCGAGCATCCAGGGCCGGTCCAGCCGCTGCCCGTTGCGTTCGAGCGCTTCGATCAGCGGCTCGGCCTCGTCGGGCCGTCCCGACTGCACCAGTGCCTCGATCGCGTCGGGTAGATAGGCCGCGTTGGGCAGTTCCGTCGGGGTGCGGTACGGGTCGAACGTCGACAACATCGGCGCCACCGCCGCGAGCGCGGCGTCATAGTCCCCCAACGACAGCTCGAGGAACGCCAGCGCACCCAGCACCCGCTCCGAGAGCCGCGAAGTTCCTGTGCGCCTTCCACTTTCGAGCGCATCGGCGATCGCCTGCCGCGCCTCGGCCTCATGGCCCGCGTATGCCGCGAGCTGCGCGCGCAGGCTCTGCGCGAGAAAGAGCGGCGTGGCTCCACCGAGTTGGCGCGCGTATTCCATGGTGTCCTCGGCGACCAGGTTGGCGTTGACGAAGTCGCCGAGCCACACCGAGTTCATCACCGCGTGCTGGGCGATGAAGACGTGCTCACCCTCCTCGCCCCTCTCCATGCACCTGGCCCGGATCTTCTCGAGCATCTGATCGGCGCGGTCGAACTGGTTCGTCCATTGCAAGAGCAGGGCGTGCTGAACGCTCGGCTTGAAAACCAGCGGCGTGAGGGCTTCCTGGTCCTCCAGTTCCAACGCCCGCTGCATCGATTCCTCGTCAAGACCCAGCCCCGCGGTGAACAACAGGATCGATCGCATGCCCAGCGCCATGCTCAGCAGGTGAGGTTGGTCCAGCTGCTCGGCGCGTGACACCGCGAGGTCGGCCATCTGCACACCGTCATGAAGCTGGTTGTTGTGAAACAGGCAGTACGCCAACGTAATCAGCAGCTGGACCCGCAACGGGCTGTCGTCGGACACCTCGTTGAGCGCATCGCGCAGCAGGCGCGCGGCCTCGAAGAAGCCCTCCCCGTAGAGGCGCACCACCGCCAAGCGGCTCAACGTCTCGGCGCGCACGTCGCCCGGCGGCACCCGGCCGACGGTCTCCTCGAGCACCAGGGCCGCCCGCCGGTGGTCACCGGCGTCGAAATGGTGCAGCGCACTGCGGAGCCGACGATCGGGTGTGTCACCACCGAGCCCGATCGCGAGGTCCACCAGTTCGGCAGCGGCAGCGGGTGCACCACGCATCCGCGCCGATTCGGCAGCCTCGTCCAGCGCCGCGAGGGTGACCTCGTCGCCGCTGGTGGCGGCCAGCGCCAGATGCCTGGCGCGCAGCTCGGGCTCGTCGACGATCTCGGCGAGCCGCCGGTGCATCGACCGACGGCGGCCGGGCGGGGCCTGGCTGTACACGCCCCTGGCCAGCAGCGGGTGCGCGAACTGAATCCGGTTGCCGTCGATGGCGATGATGCCTTTGTTCTCGGCGACTTCGAGCAGCTCGATCAGTCGGTCGTCGTCTGCGACGGTCGCGCTGGACACCGACTCGACCGTCGGTGTCGCCATGCACGACGCGGCCAGCAGCACCTCGTGCACCTCGGGATCGAGATTGCCGATACGGCGGCGCACCACGTCGGTCAGCGTGCGCGGCAGCGGCGTGCCGACGCCTGCCGGCCGGTCCTCGATGGCGCGCGCCAGTTCGATCGCGTAGAACGGGTTCCCGCCCGACACCTGATGGATTCGTCCGATTGTGGGACGCGAGAACGTCTTTCGCAGCCGCGTCGTCACCGCCGCGTGCAGATCCTGAACGCTCAACGGGTGCAACCGGATCCGTCTGAGCGCCTCCGGCCGCGGCAACTGAAGCCACGCCGCGCCGGTACCGTCCGCCGGCTCGGTCCGTACGGTGGCGAGGATTCCCGCCGGCCCCATGAGCCGGCGCGCTGCGAACGCGATGACGTGCATGCTCGAGGGATCCAGCCACTGCAGATCGTCGATCGCCAGCAACACCGGGCCCTCATCACCGAGCCGTTCGATGACGGAGAGGAACGCCGCGGCCACCGCGCGCTGGTCGGTGGCCGCGTCGTTGTCCGCGCGCAGTAACACCTGATCGACCGCCAGCAGCTGCGGGCTCGGCAGATCAGCCCATGCGCGGGCGTCGACCTCGTCGAGCAGGTCGGCCAGCGCCGCGTAGGCCAGCACCGATTCGGCTTCTGCCGCGCGCGCGGACAGCACACGGAACCCACGCGCCTGGGCCTGCTCGATCGCGGCCAACCACAGCGTGGTCTTGCCGATTCCGGCCTCGCCCTCGATCAACAATGCCGAGGGGCCCACGGTGGTGGACTCCAGGAACCCGTCGATCGTTCGCCTATGCGCCCGATGGGTCCGCACAACTTCCCCGGCCATATCAGAAAGAATCTCAGCAAACTGCCGGGATCACCGGCCGTTCGACTGATTCGCGGTCGACAGCATCGCCCGGCCGAGCTCGGCGCGGGACCGGATGCCGAGCTTGCGATAGGCCCTCGCCAGCGTGGCCTCGACGGTTTTGGCGCTCAGCGACAGCGCCTCGGCGACGTCGCAGTTCGTCATTCCCGACGCCGCCAGCTCGGCCACCCGGAGCTCGACAGCCGTCAACTCGCGACGCTTACGGGCCGCGTCGGCTCCGCCCGGCAACCGGGCGCGCGCACGGGCCGCCCACAACGGGGTGCCGAGCTGCTCGAACGCCGCGAGCGCCTCGTGCAACGACGCCGATGCCTCGCGCTGTCGTGACCGCGCCTGAACCGTGCCGAGCACGAGCTGCGTGCGCGCACGCTCGAACCGCATCTGAAGCCGGTCGTGATGCGTCATCGCCTGCTGTGCTTCGGCCACGGCCCCCTTGAGGTCGCCACGGGCGGCCTTCACCAGCGCCCGGCACCGCGCACCCATGGCGAGCATCCAGGCCCGGTCCAGCCGACGTCCGTTTCGTTCCAGATCCTCGACGAACGTCTCGGCCTCGGTCACCCTGCCAGATTCCACCAGCGCTTCGACGGCGTCGGGCAGGTACGCCGCCGCCGAAAGCTCCGTGGAGGTCGGCGCATGCCGGGACATCAGCGGCTCCAGCGTGTTCACCGCGGCCTCGTAGTTGCCCAGCGACACCTCCAGCAGGCCCAGCGCCGTGTTCGCCTGGTCCTCGTGCCACGCGGTGCCGCTGACCTTGCAGGCGTCGATCGCGTCGGCGATCGCCATCCGGGCGTCGGCCTCGGCGCCCTCGTAGACGGCGAGCCAGGCCTTGAGCAACTGGCTCAGCATGGCGGGGAACTCCCCGCCGAGCTGGTGGGCCAGCCCGGTGACGTCCTTGGCCAGCCGCTTGGCCTCGACGAAATCGGCGCGCCAGATCCGGTTCAGCGCCACGTAGAAGCTGACGAAGATCAGCTCGCCCTCCTCGCCCCGGTCGACGCAGCGCCGCTCGACGGCCCGCAGCTGCTCGAACGACGCGTCCAGGTCGCCGCTACAGGCCAGGATCAGCGCGCGTTCGACGCTCGGGCGAAGCATGGTGGGGATGAACGCGTCGTGGTCCTCCAGCTCGAGGGCGCGTTGCATGCTCGGCTCGTCCATCCCGCCGCCACCGAAGAACTGCAGCGTCGCGCGCACGCCGAGGGCCTGGCTGAGCAGCCCGGAGTCGCCGAGCGGCTCGGCGTGGTCCACGGCCTCTTCGCCGGTGCGCTTCGCGGCCTCGGGGCGGCCGGTCATGTACAGCGCGTAGGCCAACGCGATCAGGATGCTGACCCGAAGCCGGCCCTCGGGTGCGTCTTCATCCAGCGCGCGCTGAAGCAGCTGGCAACCCTCGAGGTAGCCGTCGTTCATGAACCGCACGAACGCCAGCTCGTGCCGGGCATGCGCGCGAAGCGGCCCCGGTTCCAGGTCCGCGATGGCCTGCTCCAGCAGCGCGCGGGCCCGCGCCGGGTCGCCGGCGTCGAACGTGTGGGTCGCCAACAGGATCCGGCGCTGGGGGGTGTCACCGCCGAGCTCGATGGCGAGGTTGAGCAGCTCGGCCGCGGCGGCGGGCGCGCCGCGCGCGTGCGCCGAGGCGGCGGCGTCGTCGAGCGCGCGCAGCGTCTCGGGGTCGCCCGTCGTCGCGGCCAGGGCCAGGTGCCGCGCACGCAGTTCGGGTTCGGCGACGACGGCGGCCAGCCGGCGATGCATCGAGCGGCGCCGGTCCGGTGAGGAGTCGGAGTACACACCGGCGGCCAACAGGGGATGGGTGAACCGGATCCGGTGCCCCTCGATGGCGATGATGTCCTGCTGTTCTGCGGCCTCGAGCAGTTCGATCACCCGGTCGCGGTCGGTGTCGGATGCGGCAACCACCCGTTCGACGGTGGGCGTGGCCAGCGAGGCGGCGGCCAGCAGCACGTCATGGGTCTCCGGGTCGAGGCCGCCGAGCCTGACGCGCACCACCTCCGCCAACGTGCTGGGAAGTTCGATGGCGTCGTTCTCGTCGAAGGCACGGGCCAATTCGATGGCGTAAAAAGGGTTCCCGCCCGAGACCTGGTGGATCCGCCTGAACGCCGAGCGTGACAACGGCCTGTCGACGTTATCCGACACGACTTGATGTAGTGCGCGAGCTGACAAGGGACCCAACGTGATCCGGCGAACGGCATCGGGCCGGGGAAGCTCCAACGACGATGCCGCGTCGCCGGCCACGCCTTCAGTGCGGATCGTGGCGATCAGCCCCACCGAACCGGTGAGGCGCCGGGCGGTATAGGCGATGACGTAGGCGCTGGAGGGGTCCAGCCAGGGCAGGTCGTCGATGGCCAGAAGCAGCGGACCGTCGTCGCTCAACCGTTCGACGATCGACAGGAACGCCGCAGCGACCGCACGTTGGTCGGTCGCCGCATCGGAATCGGCTGTCCTGGAGAGAATGTGGTCCACCGCGGCCCGCTGCGGTCCCGGCAGGTCCGACCAAACCGTCGGGTCGACACCGGTGAGCAGGTCGGCCAACGCGGTGTAGGACAATACCGACTCCGCCTCGGCCGCGCGGGTCGTGAGCACACGGAACCCGCGGCGGCGTGCACCATCCGACGCCGC
Source organism: Mycolicibacterium elephantis DSM 44368 (assembly GCF_004014805.1). Classification (GTDB taxonomy): domain Bacteria; phylum Actinomycetota; class Actinomycetes; order Mycobacteriales; family Mycobacteriaceae; genus Mycobacterium; species Mycobacterium elephantis. Next base: position 78,308 of record NZ_ATDN01000067.1, on the reverse strand, counting down.
CATCCACAGCGTGGTCTTGCCGATGCCCGCATCACCCTCGATCAACAGCGCCGACGGCGTGCTTGACGCCGAATCCAGGAACTCTGCCACCGCCGCCTCCTCGGCGGGGCGATGCGGAAGATACGCGGGCATAACGTGATAACTCTCGGCAGTACGCGGTCGACGGTTACGGGGTCAACATCTCCATTTGTCGTCGTTGGTTGAGCGTATCGACATCTCGCTGGATGCGAATGTCGAACCCCATGGTGACGGACCAGATACTGACCGCCGCGACTGCCGTTGGTCCGTATCATCGGTGACCAAAGACCCCAGAACCGTTGCCTGACCACGTCATATCGTCGAGGTATTGACGAGAGCGCAAGGAGCGGTTTGATGTCCGTCTTTTCCGGCCGACACGGCATCGTGGTCGGCGTCGACGGTTCGCCGGCATCGAAGGTGGCCGTCGACTGGGCGGCACGAGAGGCGGACATGCGCAACGCCCCGCTCACCCTGGTGCACGTTCTGCCCGCTGCGAGATTCTGGCCCGAGGTGGCGACACCATCGAGAATCGAACAGCTCTACCAGTCCCAAGCCCAGAGATGGCTGCGCGAGGCGACCACGGTGGCCGAGAAGGCGATGACCGCCCCCGGCCGAATCGACACCCGCCTGCTCGACGGTGCAGTGCTGCCTTCACTCGTCGACCTCTCCAAGGAGGCGCAGCTCATCGTGGTCGGGTGCCGCGGGCAGGGCTCGCTCGCGCGACGGCTGATGGGGTCGATCAGCCGGGGACTCGTCCAACGTGCCCATTGCCCGGTCGCGGTGGTGCACGACGAGGATCCGCTGATGTCGTGCCCCGTCGAGCAGGCGCCCGTGGTCGTCGGGATCGACGGCTCGCCGGCCTCGGAGCTGGCCGCCGAGATCGCGTTCGACGAGGCATCGCGCCGCGGTGTCGAGCTCGTGGCGGTGCACGCGTGGATGGACGACACCACCTTCGAGCTACCGGCGGACGAATGGACGGCCACCGGTAAGGGCATGGCAGAACAGACGCTGACGCAACAGCTGGCGCGTTGGCATGAGCGCTATCCCGAGGTGCCTGTGCGGCAGGTGGTGGTCCGCGATCAGCCGGCGCGCCAGCTGGTCAAGCAGGCCGACGACGCGCAGCTGGTGGTGGTGGGCAGCCACGGCCGCGGCGGCTTCGCGGGGATGCTGCTGGGCTCGGTGGCCGCCGCGGTCGCCGAATCGGCCCGGATGCCGGTGATCGTCGCGCGGTCATCCTGACACCGAGCCGAATCACTCTCGGCGCGACCGGAATTCCAGCACCTCGTCGAGCGGCCGTCGCGGCGTCGGGGGCGGCAAGTCATCGATCGACGGTGCCAGGCCGACGCGGACGAGAACCTGGGGGGTGACGTCCCGACCGATCAGCTCGGTGAGCATCTGCCGGCTCTCAGGGTGCTCGGTGATGTGGGTCAAGGTGCAGGTGGCCATGCCTGCCATCGTGGCTTCGAGCAACACCGCCGACAGCCGCTCACCACAGCGCAGCACACTGTCGTGGGATTCGTCGTACGTCGACAGCGCCAGGATCTTCGACTGATCTCGTTCGACACCCTCCCGGCGATCGCGATGCTGACTCACGGGGAACCTGCGCGCGACATCGACGCGATCCGCCTCGGAAGCCGAGGCCAGTGAGCTTTGCGGGATGCCCTCGGCGGTCTCGAAACCCGCGGTCCACCATTGCAGTTCGGCGTGGTAGGAGGAATCGTATTGGCGCAGGGTTTCGGTGAGCTGCGACGCCTCGGCCAGTTTCGGGCGCGCATCATCAGCGATCACGTCGAGACGTACCGCCTCGGAACCCACGACGTTGCGCAGGTGCGGCTCAAAGGATTCCCAGTCGGGAGGCGGCGCGAACGGCAGGCGGTCGGTGCGTCGCAGCAGGATGGCGTTGGCTCGGCGGCGATGGCCCTCGGTGACGAAGTCCATCGGGCCGAAGTCGATGGTCGCCAGGTGCAGCCGGTTGTTGGGGTTCGGGAACCGGCTCACGAACGTCGCCCATCCGGCTGCCGCCATCGCGACCCGCAGGTGGTCGAGGACCGCGCCGCAGCTCAGAAGCGTCTCGCGACCGGACTCGTCGGTGCTGCGCACTCTGCGCGACGGTTCGGCGAACAGCTGAAGCTCGCCGTCCTCGGCCACCCACCGCCACGGTTGGCTGTTGTGCAACGACGGGGCCCGGCACGCCAGCTTCACGGCGTTGGCGATCGTGCTGTCATCCACCGTGGGCGGCGGGGGTTGTGTCATCTGAACCTCCAGCTACCTGTCCAACTATTAGGCTTCCACGCCGGCCGGAGTTTCGGGTAGGGCCTTTGTGCCTCCACGGGTAGGGCCTGACGACCGCTGCACAGGTGTGCGATCGGGCGGCAAGATGAGTGCATGGCTTGGACGACGCCCGGCAACCTGTCCGCTGAGGTGCATGAGACCCACACCGGGCTGGTTGCCCTGCTCGGGGAGCGGGCCTACAAGGCGAAGAAGGCGTTGGTCACCGAGTTCCTCGATTTCCGCACCGCGCAGCAGCGCGAAGAAGCCTGTGCCCACGAGATCGAGCTCAACAGTCGGCTCGCGCCCGACAGCTATCTGGGTCTGGCGCACTTCAGCGGCGTCGAGGGCGAACCGCCCGAGCCGGTGATCGTGATGCGCCGATATCCGGACACCTGCCGGCTGACATACCTGGTGCGGCACGGAACTCCGGTGGAGGCACACCTGGTGTCGATCGCCGAGACATTGGCATCGTTTCATGCCGGCGCGGCGCGGGGCGATGCGATCGATGCCTGCGGTACCGCCGACGCCGTCGCCGCGCGGTGGCAGGCCAACATCGACGAGCTTCACCACCACGCGGTACTGGCGCCCGGACTCATCGACGAGGTGTGGCACCTTGCCTCGCAGTACATCTCGGGCCGGTCGGCGCTGTTCAGCCAGCGCATCGCCGACCGCCGCATCGTCGACGGACATGCCGATCTGCTGACCGACGACATCTTCTGTATGCCCGAGGGGCCCGTATTGCTCGACTGCCTGGAGTTCGACGACCGGTTGCGCTACGTCGACGGTCTGGACGACGTCGCATTTCTCGCCATGGACCTGGAGTACTTGGGGCGCAAGGACTTGGCCGAGTTCCTGCTGGATCATTACCGCCGCGCCGCGGGGGAGACGGCACCGGTGACGCTGGCTGACTTCTACATCGCCTACCGTGCGGTGGTGCGCGCCAAGGTCGATTGTGTGCGCGTGGCGCAAGGGCATCCCGAAGCGGCCGAAGATGCCCAGCGCCACATCGACATCGCCCTCGACCATCTGCGGGCAGCCACGGTACGGCTGGTCATGGTCGGTGGCGGCCCGGGAACCGGTAAGACCACGTTGTCGCGTGCGCTTGCCGAACCGCTTGGAGCGCAGGTCATCTCGACCGACGATGTGCGCCGTGAGCTGCAGTCCGCGGGTGTCATCTCCGGCGCGGTCGGTGAGCCCGAAGCCGGGCTCTACAGCGCGGAGAACGTCGCGGCCGTCTACGACGCCGTGCTGCAGCGTGCCCGTCACCACCTGGAACGGGGTGAGACGGTCATCCTCGACGCGACGTGGCGCGATGCGCACCAGCGCGAGCGGGTGCGCAGGCTGGCGGGCGAAACCCAGGCGCTCGTGGTGGAACTCAGCTGTCATGTTCCGGTGCGGGATGCGGCGGCCAGAACGGTCAGCCGCGGACCGACGAGCTCGGATGCCACCCCCGAGATCGCGGCCAGGCTCGCCCAAGCCGACGACGCCTGGCCGCAGGCCCACCGCATCGATACCGGCGGCCCGCTGGCCGAATCGGTCGCCGAGGCTCGGAAGGCGGTGTTCGAGACGCCGGTGGCCCTCAGGTAAGGGACCTTGGTCCTCAGTACCGATGGCCTTTGGCCGGCGACTCGCAGCGGATTCGATGCGTACGTTCTGAGCCATGACCTACGTGATCAGTTCAGCGTGTGTGGACGTGATGCACAAAGCCTGTGTCGAGGAATGTCCGGCGGATTGCATCTACGAAGGCGCAAGGGTTCTCTACATCAACCCCGATGAATGTGTGGATTGCGGTGCCTGCAAGCTCGTGTGCGAGGTCGACGCGATCTACTTCGAGACCGACCTGCCCGAGGAAGAGTTGCAGCACCTGGCGGACAACGCCGCGTTCTTCAACGAAGTCCTGCCGGGACGAGACGCCCCGCTGGGCTCACCGGGCGGCGCGACCCGACTCGGCCCGGTGGGCGTGGACACGCCGCTGATCGCGGCCATGCCGCGGGGGGCTTGACGCCTTCGTTACCGGGTCGCTACCGGACCGCTACCGGACCGCTACCGGACCGCATTGTGGCACACCAGCACCGGAACGGGGCTGTGGTGCAGCATGTTCAGGCTCGTCGAGCCCAGCACCGTACCGGCGAGCAGGCCGCGGCCACGGCTGCCCACGACCACCAACTGAGCATCGGCGGCGTGCTGCAGCAGTGCCTGGCCTGCCCCGGCCGTTTCGATGAAGTACCTGACCTCGACGTCGGGGTAGCGTTCACTCCACGGCTCCACCGAGCCCATGACGAATTGCCATTGCGCCGTTTCGACGGCGCCCCAGTCGATCATCGCCGGGATCTCGATCCCGCCGAGCACCCGGCGGCCGGGCCAGGCGTTGACCGCGTAGATCGGGACACCGAAGCGGTCCGCGAACTCGAATGCGATCCGGTACGCCGCGTCGCCGGTTTGGTCACCGTTCACGCCGAGAACGATCGGCTGATCGGTCGGGGCGGTGATCCCGCCACGCCAGGCGACGACCGGACACGACGAGTGTGTCGTCACCGCAACGGTTGTCGAACCCAGTAGCAGAGCAGCGCCGGTGTGCACCTCGGGACAGCCGAGGACGACGAGGCGCGCGTTTTCGCTCAGGCTTGTCAGCACCTTCGACGCCGATTCGTCGAAGCGCGTGGCGGTGATCGTCAGCGTCGCGAACTTCGCCCGCACCGCGTCCTCGACCGATTTGAGGGTGGCTTCGGCGGTTGTGCGCTGCTCGGCGATCAGCGCCGCGTACATCGTGGCCGCGGCGTCGGTGAGGAGACGACCGGGGTCGGGGGTGGCGTGCACGATGTGCAACGGCGCGTCGAACTTCTCCGCGACGGCGGCCGCCCAGACCGCGGCGTTGAGCGCGTCGTCCGAGCCGTCGACCCCGACGACCACCGCCCCTGTGCTGTCAGGCATTTCGGACATCCTCTAACGGTCCCGGACGACGATGACCGGAACCTGGGCGCCCTGAGCGACCTTGGCGGCCACCGAGCCCAACAGCATGCCCTTGAAGCCGCCGCGGCCGCGGCTGCCGACCACGACAAGCTGGGCCTGGTCGGACTCGTCAAGCAGCCAACGGGCGGGCTGGTCACAGACGAGGCGGCGCCGCACACGCACCTCGGGGTACTGCTCTTGCCAACCCGCCAGGCGTTCGGCGAGCACCTCCTGGCCTTCTTCCTGGTGTTTCTGCCAGTCGGCCCCGACGATCGGGAAGACGCGGGTGTCGCTCCAGGCGTGCAGGGCCACCAACTCCACGCCGCGACGCGACGCCTCGTCGAACGCCAGCGCGGTGGCCCCTTCCGCGGCAGGCGATCCGTCGATGCCGAGCAGCACCGGCGCCGCGGGATCAGGGGTCGGGGCCTCTGCGGGGATGATCGCGACCGGGCCGCGGGCATAGTGCAGCAGACCGCTGCTGACCGAACCCAGTAGCGCGCGGCCGAGCGCACCCATCCCGCGGTTGCCCGCGACGACCATCCACGCGTCCGCGGACGCCGCGACAAGCGTCGACGCGATCGGGCCGTGTTCCACGACGGAATTCACCGCGGGCACCTCGGCACCGCCGACGCTTCCCTGGAACGTCTTCTGGGCCTGCTCCAGGACCTGCTTGGCGTTCTCCTCCTGCCACTCGTCGAAGCTCGACTGCAGGTACGTGACGGGCCAGGTCACCTCCACCGGGGCGATGACGTGCATCAAGGTGACGGGAAGGCGGCGCATGACTGCCTCGCGGGCAGCCCAGCTGACAGCGGCTTCGGACTCCGGGGATCCGTCGACCGCTACCAAAATTCCGTACTTGGTGATGGACTCCGCCATTTCGCTACCCCTCGATTCGGTCTGCGCGGTCTGCCGGCGCGTGGAGTTGCCGCCCTTGTCCGGGCGATGCACGTACGCGCCGCATCGACACCAACCCTAGGTCGGTGGGCCCGGATTGCGCAGGGCCATTGGTCCCGCGTGGCGGTGCCAGTGGTCCTCGGCTACTGGTCGTCGTCCTTGACCTTGGCCATGGCCAGCACGTCGAGCCGCTTGTCGAGTTCTTCGAGCGAGAGCTTGTCGCCGATCAGGCCACGGTCGATGACCGTCTGGCGGATCGTCTTCTTCTCCTTGAGCGCCTGCTTGGCGACGGCGGCGGCTTCTTCGTAGCCGATCGCGGAGTTCAGCGGCGTGACGATCGACGGCGAGGACTCGGCCAGTTCCCGCAGCCGGTCCTCGTTGGCGACCAGACCGTCGATGCACTTCTCGGCGAACAGCTTCGAGGAGTTGGTCAGGATCTTGAACGACTCGAGCAGGTTGCGCGCCATCATCGGGATGTACACGTTGAGTTCGAACGCGCCGGACGCGCCACCGAAGGCGATCGCGGCGTCGTTGCCGATCACCTGCGCGGCCACCTGGGTCACTGCCTCGGGGATCACGGGGTTGACCTTGCCCGGCATGATCGAGGAACCCGGCTGCAGATCTGGCAGCTGAATCTCGCCGAGGCCGGTGAGCGGACCTGAGCCCATCCACCGGATGTCGTTGGCGATCTTGGTCAGCGAGACCGCGATGGTGCGCAGCGCGCCGGACGCCTCGACCAGGCCGTCCCGCGCGGCCTGCGCCTCGAAATGGTTGGTGGCCACCCGAAGTTCGGCCAGCCCGGTCTGCTGGGTCAGCACCGCGACGACGCGCACGTCGAAGTCGTCGGGCGCGTTGAGACCGGTGCCGACGGCGGTGCCGCCGATGGCCAGTTCACCCAGCCGGGGCAGGGTGGCCTTGACCCGTTCGATGCCGGCCTCGATCTGGCGTGCGTATCCGCCGAACTCCTGCCCCAGTGTCACGGGCACGGCGTCCATCAGGTGGGTGCGGCCCGACTTGACCACGGTGCGCCACTGCCGCGCTTTGCCTCTCAGCGACTCGTGCAGCACTTCCAGCGCCGGAATGAGGTGGCGCACAGCGGCTTCGGTGGCGGCGATGTGCGTGGCGGTGGGGAAGGTGTCGTTCGACGACTGCGACATGTTCACGTCGTCGTTGGGGTGCACGGTCACGCCGTTGCGCGCGGCGATGCTGGCGATCACCTCGTTGGTGTTCATGTTCGAGCTTGTGCCCGAACCGGTTTGGAACACGTCGATGGGGAACTGGTCGTCATGGCGGCCGTCGGCGATCTCACCGGCTGCGGCGATGATCGCATCGGCCTTGTCGGCGGGCAGCAGCCCGAGGTCCTTGTTCACCTGAGCGCACGCGCCCTTCAGCAGGCCCAGCGCCCGGATCTGGGTGCGTTCCAGGCCGCGGCCCGAGATCGGGAAGTTCTCCACGGCCCGTTGGGTCTGCGCGCGCCACAGCGCGTCGACCGGGACGCGAACCTCGCCCATGGTGTCATGCTCGATGCGGTACTCGGTGTTGGTGGCGCCGTCCTGCTCCACGCTCATCTGTTTGTTCCTCGCTCGTTGTTGTCAGGGCAGCGGCCGGATCGCGGTGGCGTCGCCGGTGAAGTTGATGGCGGAGTACTCGTTGAGCTTGGAGAGCCGGTGATAGGCCTCCACCATGCGGACCGTGCCGGACTTGGACCGCATCACGATCGACTGGGTCGTGCAGCCGCCGCTGTAGAAGTGCACGCCCTTGAGCAGGTCGCCGTCGGTGACGCCGGTGGCGGCGAAGAAGATGTTGTCGCCGGAAACCAAGTCTGCGCTGGTCAGCACCTGGTCGAGGTCGTAGCCACGGTCGATGGCCTTCTGCCGTTCCTCGTCGTCGCGGGGGGTCAGCTGGCCCTGGATCTCACCGCCCATGCAGCGGATCGCCGCGGCGGCGATGATGCCCTCCGGGGTGCCGCCGATCCCGGCGAGAATGTCGGTGCTGGTGGTGGAGCGGCACGTGGAGATGGCGCCTGCGACGTCACCGTCGGAGATCAGCCGGCACCGCGCGCCCGCCGCGCGCACGTCGGCGATCAGCTGTTCGTGGCGGGGCCGGTCCAGGATGCACACGGTCAGGTCAGACACCGAGACGTTCTTGGCCTTGGCGACTCGGCGGATGTTCTCGGCGATCGGGGCGGTGATGTCGATGGCGTCGACTGCGTCCGGGCCGACGGCGATCTTGTTCATGTAGAACACCGCCGACGGATCGAACATGGTGCCGCGCTCGGAGACCGCCAGCACGGAGATCGCGTTGGCCAGGCCCTTGCTCATCAGCGTGGTGCCGTCGATGGGGTCGACGGCGAAGTCGCACTCCGGGCCGTCGCCGTTGCCGACCTCCTCGCCGTTGTAGAGCATCGGCGCGTTGTCCTTCTCGCCCTCGCCGATCACCACGACACCGCGCATCGACACCGAGTTGACCAGCTCACGCATGGCGTCGACGGCGGCGCCGTCGCCGCCCTCCTTGTCGCCGCGGCCGACCCAGCGGCCTGCCGCCATGGCGCCTGCCTCGGTCACTCGGACGAGCTCAAGGGCGAGGTTTCGGTCTGGGGCTTCTTTATGAGCTGGCGTCATAGGCCAGATTGTCCCATTATCGGGTCGTTCTGTGGCAGCTGGGATACTGGTGACCATGAGTACGCAGCCGCCACCGGGGCCCAGGCCTGCGAAGCCCCGGCTTCTGCAGGACGGCCGCGACATGTTCTGGTCGATGGCACCGCTGGTGCTCGCCTGCATCGTGCTGGCCGGCCTGCTGGGCATGTGTTCGTTCCAGCTCAGCGGGCCCGGCTCGGGCCCCGTCCCGTCGTATGACGCGCCCGCGGCTCTGCAGGCCGACGCCGACGCCCTCGGCATCCCCATCCGGTTGCCGCAGCTGCCCGAGGGTTGGCAGTCCAACTCCGGAAGCCGCAAGGGCATCGAGGCGGGCCGCGCCGATCCGACGACCAAACAGCCGGTGCGCGCCGTGAGCTCGATCGTCGGCTACCTCGCGCCGAGCGGCATGTACGTCAGCCTGACGCAGAGCAACGCCGACGAGGCCAAGCTGGTCGCCTCGATCAACACCGACACCCATCCGGTCGGCGTCGAGGACGTCGGCGGCGTCACCTGGGTGGTGTACGAAGGCGGCGAGCAGGGCGACCAGCCCGCCGAGCCGGTGTGGACCACCCGGCTGGAGGGCCCGACCGGACCGGCGCAGATCGCGATCACCGGTGCCGGCAGCGAGGACGACTTTCGTACGCTGGCCGCGGCGACACAGAGCGCCGCGCCGCTGCCCGCCCACTGACGTACGGATAACGGACGGAGAGGCCATGACCGCACCAGAAGCCGATCTGAGCGGCTGGACCGCCGAACCGTTCTCCGCGGCCGGGTTCACCTACGACGTCTACCGCAAGGGGCAGGGTCCCGGTGTGGTGCTGATCCCCGAGATGCCGGGTCTGCATCCGGGCGTGCTGGCGTTGGGAAACCATCTGGTGGACAACGGCTTCACGGTGGCCGCGCCGTCGCTGTTCGGCACGCCGGGGGCGGCTGCGATGCGGCCCGGCATGGTGCCGGTGCTGTTGCGCGGATGCGTGGCGCGGGAGTTCGCGGCGTTTGCCACCAACGCCGACCGGCCCGTGGCGCATTACCTTCGGGCGTTGGCCCGCGACCTCAACGAGAAGACGCCGGGCAAGGGCGTCGGGGTGATCGGGCAGTGCTTCACCGGCGGCTTCGCGTTGGCGGCGGCGGTCGAGGCCAGCGTGCTCGCCCCGGTGCTGAGCCAGCCGTCACTGCCGCTGCCGCTGACGCCCAAGCAGCGGCGCGACCCAGGCCTGTCGGAGGCCGAGCTCCGAATCGTCGAACAGCGCGCCGCCGCCGAGGGGCTGTGTGCGATGGGGCTGCGGTTCAGTGAGGACCCGCTGGTGCCTGCCGAGCGGTTCAAGACGCTCAAAGCGCGGCTTGGCGACGCGTTCGAGGTCATCGAGATCGACTCGGGCAAGGGCAACCAACACGGGTTCTCGAAGACGGCGCACTCGGTGCTCACCGACCAAGTGCGCGAGGTCGACGGACATCCGGCCTACGAGGCCCGCAAGCGCGTCGTCGAGTTCCTCACCGAACGGCTGACTTAGCCGGCTTCCTGTCCTGTTTTCGAGCCTGCTTGATGCGGTCCACCAATCGGCTGAACAGCGTTGGGCGCCGGGGCTTTTCCTCCTCTTCGTCGGGATCGGTGATCGGCACGCCCTTGTACACCGAAAGGTAGACGCTGATGGTGGTGACGATGATGATCATCAGCACCGGGCCGATGATGATCCCCCAGAACCCCCACAGCGCGATACCGGAGAACACCGCCAGCAGCATCAGGGCAGGATCCAGCCGGGCCTGTTTGGGTACCAGGATCGGCCGCAGGAGGTTGTCGATGTTTGTGACCACCACGACATGGAAGATCACCACGAACGCCCCGCCGATGATGTTGCCGAAGAACATCATTCCGATCCCGAACGGGATCGTGACGATACCGCCGCCGAGCGGGATGACCGACAGGGCCGTCAACAGGATCGCGAAGATGAAGAAGCCGTCGTGAAAGCCCGCGATGTAGATCGAGATCGCGCCCGACACACCCTGGCACAGTGCGATGACGAACTGCCCCTTGACCGTTCCGCGGACCATCGCGCCGGTCTTGGCCAGGTACAGGTCGGTGATCTCCTCGCCCAGCGGATTGAGTTGCCGGATCAGGGTGCGGATCTTCTCCCGGTTCACCAGCAGTGAGATGAACACGTACAGGAAGATGATGGCCCCGGCGATCGCGGCCACCACGTTGCCGACCGCGCCCTGCAGCAGCTGCAGAAGCCATTCCCCGACTCGCTGCGAGACCGTGATGATCGCCTGGCGCAGCGAATCCGGCGTCACGTTGATGTTCAGAAACGGTATCTGCGAAAGCAAATCGTTGATCAGCTTCAGGGTGCGGTCACCCAGCGTGGACAGGTCGGTTTGGGCCACCCAGTCGCTGACCGCGTTGACCATGTGGGTGATCTGCACGATCGCCAGGAGCACGATCCCGGCGATCGGCACGGCGACCATCAGCAGCGCGGCGAGCAGCGTGATGGCCGCCGACAACCCGGTACTGAGCCGTCGGCGTAGCCGCTCGTAGAGCGGGGTGAACAAGTACGCGAACACCGCCGCCATGACGATCAACACGAAGAACCCGCGCAGGAAGTACGCGCCGACGAGCAGGGCGATCACCGTGATGACGGCCAGCGCGCGTTTCTGGGTGGTGTTGAATTCGTCGGTCATGGGCGCGTTCAGACTACGGGCACCGCGACGGGATCGGCGGGAGTTCAGGCTTGTGCGCGCTGACGAGCCCGCTGCGAGGCGATGAACCGCATCGACATCCGGTTCATCAGGCCCGGCGCCAACCGCGCGAACAACCACTGGGCATGGGCGATACGGGGTTTCACCAACAGCGGCTTGTTCTTCTTCACGGCGCGCAGAATGTCGTCGGCCAACCGGTCGGCGTCGTAGGGCTTGCCGCCCTGGGCCTGGAGAAAGTAGTCGCGGCCGACGAAACCACCGATGGCACCCTTGTCGAGGATCGGGGTTTCCACGGCGGCGGGGCAGACCGCCAGCACGCCGACGCCGCGCGCCACCGCCTCGGAGCGCAGCGCCAACGACAGCCCGACCACCGCGTGCTTGGTCATCACGTAGCTGGTGACCTGGCCCGCCGCGGTCAACCCGGCCATCGACGCGGTGTTGATGATGTGGCCGTGGCCCTGCCGCAGCATCAGCGGGTAGGCGGCCGCGACCCCGTGCACCACCCCGCGGATGTTGACGTCGATGATCGCGTTCCACTGATCCAGCGTGAGCAGTTCGCTGTCACCGCCCCATACGATTCCGGCGTTGTTGAACATCAGGTCCAACCGGCCCGCCCGGTCCACGACGTGGTCGACGGCGGCCTGTACGGCGGACGCGTCGGTGACGTCGAGGCGCAGCGACCGCGCCCGCGCACCCAGCGCCGACGCCGTGCGCTCGGCCGCGTCGCCGTCGACATCGGTACACAACACCTGCGCGCCCGCGCTGGTCAACGCCCGGCACAGCGCCGCGCCGATACCCGAGCCCGCCCCGGTGACGATCGCGTGCTTTCCGTCGAATGTCATTGCGCGGCAAGCTTCATGACGTGACCCATCACATCCGGGTACCGCTTCATGTGGGCGCCGCCGTTGATGTCGAGCACCTCACCGGTCAACCAAGATGCGCTCGGCGAGCACAGATAACGGACCGCTTCGGCGATGTCCTTCGGGGTGCCCGCACGGCCCAGCGCGGTGTTCTCGACGTACTCCTCGACTACGCCGGGCACCGCGGCGGCGGGCGCCGTCAGCGGGGTGTGCACGAAGCCGGGCGCGACGGCGTTGACGCGGATGCCGCGCGGGCCGAGTTCGAGCGCGGCGACCTGGGTGAGCATCGACAGCCCGGCCTTGGCGGCGCAGTAGGCGCTCATGCCGGCCGCGGGCTGGCGACCGTTCAGTGAGCTGATCGACACCAGCACACCGCCTTTGCGCAGCGTGCGACCGGCGTGCTTGGCGACGATGAACGCGCCGTTGAGGCAGACGTCGATGACCGCGCGGAAGTCCTCGACGGGCATGTCGGTGATCAGTCCGACGTTGGAGAAGCCCGCGCAGTTGACCACGACGTCGAGCGGTCCGGTCTGGTCGAACAACGCCTGCACCGATGCTTCGTCGGTGACCTCGACGGGGGCGGCGGTGTGCGGGTCGCCGAGTTCGCCGGCGTGCTCTTTGACGCCGTCGATGTTGCGATCGGCGATCGTGACCTGGCAGCCGTCGGCGACCAGCGCCTGCGCCGAGGCCCATCCGATTCCCGACGCGGCACCGATGACCAGCGCCTTCCTTCCCGCGCGGTCGCTACTGTCGTCCATCCCGTTGACCCTTCGACGCTGAGTGGAACGTGTTTCAACTTAACCCTTTGGCACACTCGGTTCGTGACCGATCTGAAGATGTCGGAGTCGATCCACGTCGCGGTGCCGCCCGAGGAGTTGTACGGGATGGTGTCGGACGTGACCAGGATGGGCGAGTGGAGCCCGGTCTGCCGGGTGTGTTGGTGGGACGAGGGAGCGGGCCCACACGTCGGCGCCTGGTTCACCGGTCGCAACGAGACGCCGGAACGCACGTGGGAGACACGGTCACAGGTGGTGACCGCCGATCCCGGTAAGGCGTTCGCGTGGGAGGTCAACGACGGCTGGGTGTACTGGGGCTACACCTTCGAACCCGAGGACGGCGGCACCCGGCTGACCGAATCGTGGGAGTTGCTGTCGAAAGGCATCGCCGGCTTCCGCGAGCGGTTCGGAGAGCAGGCCGACATCGAGATCGACAAGCGGCGTGAGGCGGCGCGGACGGGCATCCCCGCGACGCTCGCGGCGATCAAGGCCGCGGCCGAAACACGCTGACTCTCAGGGCACGACGACGGCGCGGCCGCGGACCTTTCCGTCCCGCAGATCGTGATACGCGCGCAGGGCGTCGCCGAGTGAGTATTCGGTCGTTTCGACATGGACCAGTTTTCGGGACGCCAACTCCAGAAGCTCGATGAGCTCGTGGCGTGACCCCCAATAGGTCGTCTGCATGCTGACCTCGTAGGGCTGCGAGAAGAACGAGAACGGCACGGAGCCGCCCGCGATGCCGACGATGGTCGCGTCGCCGAGCGGCCGGGCGGCCGTACGCGCCAGCTCGATCGTCGCCTCGGCCCCGACGAAGTCCAGGATCACGTCGGCGCCGCGACCTTCGGTGAGATCCCTGATCGCGTTCGCGGATTCCGCATCGGAGACAACGGTGTGGTCGGCGCCGACCTGCGCCGCGAGATCGAGCGCCTCGGTGCGGTTGTCCACGGCGATGAGCCTGGCCGCCGTCGTCGCCTTCACCAGCTGCAGCGCCACGTGGCCCAGCCCTCCCACGCCGATGACGACGACGGTCGACGTCGGCGTCATCTTCGGCCATGACCGGCGGATCGCATGGTAGGGCGTCAGCCCGGCGTCGGTGAGGGGCGCGGCGATCGCGGGGTCCAGACCGTCGGGCAGCCGAACCAACGACCGCGCGGACGGCACCAGCATGTACTCGGCCATCCCGCCGTCGAGGCCGAGTCCGCCGCCGCCGCTGATGACCGGCGCTTCGGCGGGGTTCTCGCAGTAGTTCTCGACGCCGTGCCTGCATCGCTGGCACTTGCCGCAACCCCACGGGCCGTACACCGCGACGGCGTCACCTTCGGAGACGGTGCTGACGCCGTCGCCGACCGAGTCGACCCAGCCGGCGTTCTCGTGGCCGAGGGTGAACGGCAGCTGCCAGGGCATCATCCCGGCGTCGAAGTCGTGCATGACGTGCAAGTCGGAGTGGCAGGCCCCGGCGCCGCCGATCTTGACGACGACCTGCCCCGGGCCCGGCGTCGGTTTCGGCAGCTCGACGAGTTCGGGCTCGGTCTTCCAGTCCATCAGTCGCAGTGCTTGCATCGCTCCTCCACCTTCGAACTCAACGCTTCACGCAGCGAAAGCCGATGTGGCTCATGCCGGTGTCGACTTGCTGGGGCCGGCGTGCCGCAGGGCGGTACCGCAGACAGTAGCTGTCCGCACACAGGAATGAGCCGCCCTTGATGACCTTGCGTGGAATTCGGAACTGTGGTTGGGCGGGATCGTAGCTGTCCTCGGCGCAGCAGGCGCCCTCGGCGGGGCTGTCGGTGTACCAGTCGACGGTCCACTCCCAGACGTTGCCCGCCATGTCGTACAGGCCGTAACCGTTCGGCGCGAAACTGCCGACGGCGGCGGCGGTCCCGTAGCCCGTCTCGGGTAGGTACGGGAACTCGCCATGCCAGTAGTTGGCCAGCCGCTGACCGGCCCGATCGGGCTCGTCGGCCCCACGTGTACACGGAGCCCTTCAACCCGCCGCGGGCGGCGACCTCCCACTCATGCTCGATCGGCAGCGCGAGTCCGGCCCATTCCGCGTGCGCCGCGGCGTCCTCGAACGCGACGTGGACGACAGGGTGGTGCTCGCGTCCCCGCAGCGACGAGCGTGGACCGCGGGGATGGTCCCAGCACGCGCCCGGTGTCCACGTCCACCATTGGTTGAGGTGCCGCAGGTCCACGGGTCCGGCCGTGCGGTGAAACACCAGCGAGCCGGGTTGCAGGTTCTCCACCGGAGCGCCCGGATAGTCATCGGGATCGAGCGGCCGCTCGGCGACCGTGACATATCCTGTGGCCGCGACGAATTCGGCGAATTCGGCGTTGGTCACCTGGTGAGCTCGGATCCAGAAGCCGTCGACGGCCACCTCGCGGGCGGGGGCTTCCTCGGGATAGTGGGCGTCCGACCCGACGATTGTCGTCTGCGCCGGAATCCACACCAGGTCGTCGCCGAGATCGACGTATTGGCGGAATCCACCCGCACTTTCTCGCCCAAAGGTTGGTTTGGGCGACGGGGGGTCAGCCGAGGGGTCAGCCATCGAAGACCGTCGTCCAGTCGTTGCGCATGCTCACCACCGTCCAGCCGTCGCGCGCCGCCTGCGCCAACGACCTCTCCGCACCGGCGGTGTAGTCGAACTCGCGTTCGGCGTCGTCGTGCAACACGAGGAGCCGAAGACCCCGGGTGAACTCGAGCATCTCGATGTCGCCGTTGGAGTTGCCGGCGGCGAGGATCGGCCGGCGCCCGACCCGGCTCCAGATCGGACGGGCTTGATCGGCCCGTCGTCGAGGAACTCGAGTTTCGGGGTGGTGACGATGTCGCCGTCCTGATAGATCAACCCGACCGAACTGCCGATCACGCGTTCCGGGTGCGTCGCGCCCCCTTCGCGCTGCGGCCCGGTTGACCGGAGCAGGGGCCCGCTGCTGTTAGGGTGACGGGGTCGTAGGTTCGTCGCGTCTCCATCTCCTGGTTTCCGTCTGCGATCGCATACCTAGGTGACGGGAGCACCCCATGGTGCAAATCACGTCCCAGCGTTCGAACACACCCCGGTTGGTGCTCTGTGACCGGGGCAGTCAGACAGGCGCCGTGGACGGAGTCTGGTGGCCTCCCAGCTCCGACCTGAGAAGTGCCCTTCCCGATCTCGTCGCCGTGTTCGGGCGACTGATCGGACCTGTGCGCCGCGTCGTCTACGACCCGGCAATCTGGCCGCACGCGCCGTCGCGGATCATTCGTGGCAACACGATGGTCGCGGTCGACCCGTACTCGCTGGTCGCCTCCGACACGATCTACCTGATCGGCACTCACTCCCGCGACGCGGTGCTCTATGTGCTGCCACCCTCGAGCCGCGGAGATGTGGTTGGGCGGTTGCTCCGCACGGTTGACGGCGCCGACGGGCCGATGAGCGCAGACATGCTGCGGCAGTTGGCCAACGACATCTCCGATGTCGAGCCCACAGTCGCTTCCGCGAGTCCGGCCGAGCGAACGCCGTGAGCCGGTTCTGCGACACCATGTATGCGAATGCTCAGTCGAGCAGCAGGGGCATGGTGACCGGCGAACCGTTCGCGCCCGTCCGATACACCTGGCAACAGGTGCATCACCGTGCCCGACGGATCGCCGGTGGTCTTGCGGCCGCGGGCGTGGGCCCCGGCGACGCTGTCGCGGTGCTGGCCGGGGCGCCGGCAGAGATCGCGCCCACCGCCCAGGCGGTGTGGATGCGCGGGGCGCACCTCACCATGCTGCACCAACCGACGCCGCGCACCGACCTGCTGTTGTGGGCCGCCGAGACCACCCTGGTGGTCGAGGTGATCGACGCCAAGGTGGTGGTGGTCTCCGAGCCGTTCATGGCGGCCGTTGCGGTGTTGGCGGGCAAAGGTTTTCAGGTGGTCACTATCGCAGAGCTGCTGGCCTACGACGGGATCGGCCCCGTGGACGCTGGTGAGGACGACCTCGCGCTGTTACAGCTGACGTCCGGGTCGACCGGGCCGCCGAAGGCGGTTCAGATCACGCATCGCAACCTCGTTTCCAACGCCGAAGCGATGTTCACCGGCGCGGAGTACGACCTGGAGACCGACGTCATCGTGAGCTGGCTGCCGCTGTTTCACGACATGGGGATGACGGGGTTCCTGGTGGTGCCGATGTACTTCGGCGCCGAGTTGATCAAGGTCGGCCCGATGGATTTCCTGCGCGACACGCTGTTGTGGGCCAGGCTCATCGACAAGTACAAGGGCACCATGACCGCGGCGCCGAACTTCGCGTACGCGCTGTTCGCCAAGCGGCTGCGCAGGCAGGCCACGCCGGGCGAGTTCGACCTGTCGACGCTGCGCTGGGCGTTGTCG
Source organism: Mycolicibacterium elephantis DSM 44368 (assembly GCF_004014805.1). Lineage (GTDB taxonomy): Bacteria > Actinomycetota > Actinomycetes > Mycobacteriales > Mycobacteriaceae > Mycobacterium > Mycobacterium elephantis. The sequence continues at coordinate 60,875 of NZ_ATDN01000067.1, read as the reverse complement.
GGTTCTGAGCAGGTCGAACCCGCCGACGTCGAAGAACTGTGTGAGGCCGGCGCACCGTTCGGGCTGCGTCCGAACGCGATCCTGCCCGCGTATGGGATGGCGGAAACCACTGTCGCCGTGTCGTTCTCCGATTGCGGTGGCGGTCTGGTGGTCGACGAGGTCGACGCCGATCTGCTCGCCGCGCTTCACCGCGCGGTTCCGGCGACGAAGGGACGCACCCGGCGCCTGGCGACGCTGGGTCCGCCACTGCCCGGCCTGGAGGTCAGGATCGTCGACGAAGACGCCAATGTTCTACCGACCCGCGGTGTCGGTGTCATCCAAGTCCGCGGTGAACCGGTGACAACGGGATATACGACCATGGGCGGTTTCCAACCCGCACAGGACGCGCAGGGCTGGTATGACACCGGCGACCTCGGCTACGTGACCGAGACCAACCGCATCGTCGTGTGCGGCAGGGTCAAGGACGTCATCATCATGGCCGGCCGCAACATCTACCCGACCGACATCGAGCGGGCGGCATGCCGTGTCGCCGGGGTGCGGCCCGGGTGCGCGATCGCGGTGCGCCTGGACGCCGGCCGGTCCCGGGAGGGGTTCGCGGTCGCCGTGGAGTCCAACACGTTCGAGGACAGCGTCGACGCGCGACGAATCCAGCACCAGGTCGCCCACGAAGTCTTCGCCGAAGTCGACATGCGGCCGCGCAGTGTGGCCGTGCTGTGCCCGGGCGCCATCCCGAAGACGCCGTCGGGCAAGCTGCGGCGCACCCACGCGCTGGCTCTTGTCGGCCGCTAGCTTCGGGGCGCACCCTGGTAGGTGGAAGGTGATCGCTATGTACGACAGCATTCTGGAGAACAAGTGGCACGTCGAGGTGGAGTTCACCGAAGACGAGGTCCACACCCACGCGTCCGCGCGAGCCACGCTGCGCGACGATGCCACGATGACGACGACCGGGGACGCCTACCGCAATCCCAGGGATGACAGCCAGCCGATGGTGGGCGAGGAGATCGCGGCGGCGCGCGCCCTCTTCGCGCTGGCCGCGCAGCTGCTGGAGGAGGCGTCGGCGCGGATCGCGCAGAGCACGCACCAGCCGGTGCACCTGTATCACTGAACACCGGCCCAGCCCGCCGAACGTGGGTTACCCGCACACAGAATCGCGGTTGGGTGTGCGGGTAACCCACGTTCGCGCCCCGCAGATCGTGGTCAGGCTGTCGCCGGGGCTGCCTTCATCTGGTTGAACAGATCGATGTAGTAGGGCAGGCAGTCGGCCATCGCCTGCTCTGTGGTGAACAGCGGGCGGTAGCCCAGATCGCGCTCGGCCTTCGCGATCGAAAAGTGGTTGTCGAGGTAAAGCCGTTCCACGCCAAGGGGTTCGATCATCGGCTTGGGCAACCCGAACCGGAAGTGCAGCCACTGCCAGGCCGTCATCGCCGCCCACACCAGCCGGCCGGGCACCCGGAGCCTGGGATAGCGCCGGCCGCAGGCCTCCACCACCGGACGGGAGAACTCGAACATGTTGATCGGCTCGCCGTCGTTGATGAAATAGGCCTGACCGGGCGCCGTTCCGCCGGGGACCAAGTGTTCGGCGGCCAGGATGAAGCCGTGAATCAGGTTGTGCACGTACGAGTTGTCCAGCTTGACGTTCTTGCTGCCGACCAGCACCTTGACGTGACCGGCGAGCACGCTCTCGAACACCTTGCGGAACATGGTCTGATCACCGCGACCCCAAATCCCGCTGGGCCGAATCGAACACGTCAGCAGGCCGGCAACACCGTTGGCGGCCAGCACGAACTTCTCGGCGATGACCTTGGTCTCGGTGTAGAGGTCGTTGAAACGCTCGGTGTAGGGCAATGTCTCGTCGCCGCCGGACAGCTTCTTGCCGCCCATCACCACGCTGTTGGACGCGGTGTAGACGAATCGCTTCACCCCCGCGGCCTGGGCGGCGCGCACCAGGTTCTCCGTCCCGTGCACGTTCACCGCGAAGCTGCGTTGCCGGTACTCCTCGGTGACCGATGCCCCGCCCATCAGGTCGATGATCGCGGCGGTGTGAAAGACGGTGTCGATGCCCGTCACCGCCGCCGCCACGGTGTCGGCGTCGCAGATGTCGCCCTCGATCACCTCGAGCCGCGGATGGGCCGCCACCGGCGACGGCGCGCGATCGAACGAACGCACCTGATGTCCGCGGTCGAGTAGTTCGGTCACCAGGTTGGCGCCGACGAACCCGGAACCGCCGGTGACGAGCACCCGACCGAGCTCGGTGGTCAACGCTGAATCGCCCATAGCGGACGAGACTAACTGAAACGTGTTACAGTTTCGACCCCCGAAGGGCGGATTGCTTGAAAACTCAACCTTCGTCGGCATCCCTGGCGGCCAACACATCCTCGACACGTTTGCGCGCACCAGCTAAGTGTTCCTCGCAACGTTTAGCCAGTCCTTCGCCGCGCTCCCACAGCTTCAGCGACGCATCCAGGTCGAGCCCGCCCTGCTCGAGCTGCTGCACCACGGCGATCAGTTCGTCGCGAGCTTCTTCGTACCCCAGTTCACTAATGGGCTTCATCGATCCGTCCCTTCGGGTCCTTCTGGGCCGTCGCTGACCGCCGAGATCGCGCCGTCAGCCACGCGCACCCGCAGCCGGGTGCCCGCCGGCGCGTCGGCCGTCGTGCGCAGCACGTGCGCGTCGGGCATGGTCTGCACCACGGCGTAACCCCGCGCCAGCGTGGCCGCCGGCCCCAGCGTGGACAGGCGCGCCGACAGGTGCCCGACGCGGTCGGCCTCCGCGGCCACCAGCCGGGTGATGTCGCGTCGGGCAGCGGCCAGCGCGCGGTGCACCTCGTCGGCGCGCGCGTCGATCGCGGCCAGCGGCCGGGCCAGCACCGGCCGGCTGCGCAACTGGTCCAGCGTGTGCTGTTCGCGGTGCACCCAGTTGCGCAGCGCCCGTCCGCCGCGACGGCACAGGTCGGCGATGCGTGCCTGCTCGGCCGCGGCGTCGGGAACGATGCGCTTGGCCGCGTCGGTGGGCGTGGCGGCCCGCACGTCGGCCACCAGATCACACAGCGGGTTGTCGGGCTCGTGGCCGATCGCGCTCACCACCGGCGTGGTGCACTTGGCGATCTCCCGACACAGCGTCTCGTCGTAGAACGGCAGCAGCGCGTCGATGTCACCGCCGCCGCGGGCGATCACGATCACGTCGACCTCGCCGTCCGCGTCGAGTTCACGTAGCGCGTCGACGATCTGCGGAACGGTGTTGGGTCCCTGCACCGCGGTATTACGGATCGCGAATCGCACTGCGGGCCAACGGCTCTGGGCCACAGAAAGCACGTCGCGCTCGGCTGCCGAGGCACGCCCGGTGATCAACCCGACGGTGTTCGGCAGAAACGGCAGCGGACGTTTGAGACGCCGGTCGAAAAGCCCTTCGGCCTCCAGCAGCTTGCGGAGACGCTCGATGCGTGCGAGCAACTCGCCGAGGCCGACCGCGCGGATGTCGCTGACCCGCAGCGAGAAGCTGCCCCGGCCGGTGTGGAACTGTGGCTTACCGTGCATCACCACCTGCACGCCCTCGATGAGTTCCACTGGGGCGTTGGCCACCAGGTCTCGCGGGCAGACCACCGTCAGCGACATGTCGGCGGCCGGGTCGCGCAGCAGGATGAACACCACGGTGGGCCGGAAGTTGAGCTGGGCGATCTGCCCCTCGACCCACACCGTGCCCAATCGGTCGATGTACTTGGCGACCCGGGTGGCCACCGCGCGCACCGGCCAGGGGTTGTCGGGCGACCTGCCCGGCTCGGCCTCGGTCACGGGCTCACTTGGCGCTGGCGCGGGTGATCCTGTTGGCCAGCAGCGTCTGGAACGGTGCGCGCGCCTTGGTGGCCTCCTCGTAGGCCAGCAGGGCCTCCAGGTCGGCCACCCGAAGGGACGCCAACCGGGCGCGCAGCTGAGCCAGCGTCAGCGATTCGTAGTCCAGCTCGGTGACGATCTCGGGCACCTCGTCCACGGTCACCGACGCGTTGTTGACCCCGGGCTCGGCGGCGGGCGACCCGGGCTCACCGCCGCTGAACAGCGCGAAACGGCCCTCGGTGCGGCGCTGGCCGTCGCCGCCCACCGTGTCCGCATCCTCGAGGTCCTCGTCGAACGTGGCCCACTCCGGCTGCTCCTCCTTAGGAGGGAACATCGCCTCGAGCGCCTCGTCGCCCTTGATCACCAGGTCGGCCACGTCCTGCTGCACCTTCATCACGAGGTGCGCGACCTGACTGGCGATCGTCATCGGATACATCAGGATGGTCTGCGGAAGCTTGCGGGTTTCCTCGATGGCGGTGACCGCTGCGCCAACGAGCAGACGGACCCCATACGGTGCAGTTGCCATGGCCCCCAGCCTACGGCTGGCTGCTGCGCTGGTCTGGGAAGGCCGCCGATGCGTACCCTGGAAGCCATGCCACCGACTATTGACATGGGAATTCCGGGCGTCAGCCAGACGGCAGCGGGCTCGGGGGCCGGTGGCGTCATGGGCAAACGGGTGTTGCTGGCGGAACCACGTGGTTACTGCGCCGGGGTGGACCGGGCGGTGGAGACCGTGGAACGCGCGCTGGAAAAGCACGGGGCACCGGTTTACGTGCGTCACGAGATCGTGCACAACCGGCACGTCGTCGAGACGCTGGCCAAGGCCGGCGCGGTGTTCGTCGACGAGACCGACGAGGTCCCCGAGGGCGCCATCGTGGTGTTCTCCGCGCACGGCGTCGCCCCGACCGTGCACCAGAGCGCCAAGGAGCGCGATCTCAAGGTCATCGACGCCACCTGCCCGCTGGTGACCAAGGTGCACAACGAGGCCAAGCGGTTCGCCCGCGACGACTACGACATCCTGCTGATCGGCCACGAGGGCCACGAGGAGGTCATCGGGACCGCCGGTGAGGCGCCCGACCACGTGCAGTTGGTCGACGGGCCCGAGTCGGTCGACCAGGTCACCGTGCGCGACGAGAACAAGGTGATCTGGCTGTCGCAGACCACGCTCTCGGTCGACGAGACGATGGAGACCGTGCACCGGCTGCGTGAGCGCTTCCCCAAGCTTCAGGATCCGCCCAGCGACGACATCTGCTACGCCACCCAGAACCGCCAGGTCGCCGTGAAGGCGATGGCCCCGGAGTGCGAGCTGGTCATCGTGGTCGGGTCGCGCAACTCGTCGAACTCCGTGCGCCTGGTCGAGGTCGCCCTGGGTGCCGGTTCGGACGCCGCCCACCTGGTCGACTACGCCGACGACATCGACCCCGCCTGGCTTGACGGGGTGACGACCGTGGGTGTCACCTCCGGCGCGTCGGTGCCCGAGATCCTGGTGCGCGGCGTGCTGGAGCGGCTGGCCGAGTACGGCTACGACACCGTGCAGCCGGTGACGACGGCCAACGAGACGTTGGTGTTCGCCCTTCCTCGCGAGATCCGGCCGGCACGCGCATAGTTTCCCCTTGCTCCCCTTGGCCGAGCAGACGTGAAAACCCCCAATTGCGGCTGTTTGAAGGGGTTTTCACGTCTGCTCGCCGGGCTGGTGGCGGTGGCCTTGGTGCTCTCCGGATGCTCGGATGCGCAGGACCGGCTGACCGCTGCGGTTCACGAGTTCGCTGAGGCGTTGTCGAAGGGCGACGCGTCGGCGGCAGGCGCGCTCACCTCGGATCCGACACAGGCATCGGCCACGCTGGCCGAACTGTTCGCCAGCCTGGGCACGGACCTGCAGGTCGAGGTCGGTTCGGTGCAGCACGAAGACGACAAGCCGGCCACCTTCACCCTCGACACCACCTGGAAGTTCCGCGACGGCGCGACCCAGTGGACCTACACCACCAACGGCACCGCGGTCGCCTCCGGCGACCAGTGGACGATCGACTGGACGCCTGCCACCGTCGCGCCCGGCCTCGACGCCGGCCCGCTCTCCTACAGCACGCTGACCCCCGACCCCGCCGCGCGGGTGCTCGACCGCACCGGCGCGGACTTGTTGACCCAGCACGTTGTCACGCTGGTGAATGTGGCGCCGGGCGCCGATCTCAACGCGCTGGCCGCACTGCTCAACCCGCTGGCGCCAGGCATCACCGCCGAGTCGCTGCAGCAGGATCTCGACGAGGCCAACGGTGCTCCGATCACCGCAATCACGTTGCGCCAGGAGGACTTCGCGCCAATCGAGGCGCAACTGTCAGCCCTGCCGAACGTCACGTTGGCTCCGCAGACCCGGCTGTTGGCGACCGACAAGACGCTGACCTCACCGGCGCTGACCGGGCTCGCGGAGCTGTGGCAGCAGCGCACCGACGCCGCATCCGGATGGGCGGTGAACGCCCGGACCAGCGCCGGGCTGCGGCGGGTCGGCGGGCAGGACGCCGCACCCGTTGCCGACATCGGCAGCACCCTGGACATCGGCATGCTGCGCGCGGGGGAGCAGACGCTGGCGCCGCTGCGGACCCCGGCGGCGATCGTGGCCATCCAGCCGTCGACCGGCGATCTGCTGGCCGTCGCACAGAACGCCGCCGCCGACGCGCAGGGACCCATCGCCCTGACCGGGCTCTACCCGCCAGGCTCGACCTTCAAGACGGTCACCGTCTCGGCCGCGCTGCAGGCCGGCCAGGTGACACCCGACACCGTCGTCGCCTGTCCGGGCACCGAGAACATCGAGGGCCGCCAGATCCCCAACGACGACAACTTCGACCTCGGGCAGGTTCCCCTGCACACCGCGTTCGCGCGGTCCTGCAACACCACCATGGGGCGGCTGGCGGTGAACCTGCCGCCGGACGCGTTGACCAAGGCCGCAGAGCAGCTCGGCCTGGGCATCGACTACACCGCGCCGGGCATGACGACCGTCACCGGCACGGTGCCCGTCGCCGACACGGCGGCGCTGCGGGTCGAGGAGGGCATCGGCCAGGGGCAGGTCACCGCGTCACCGTTCGGGATGGCGCTGCTGGCCGCCTCGCTGGCGCGGGGCTCGGTGCCGGCGCCGACGATCGTCGCCGGCCAGCCCGGAACGCCTGACCGAACCCCCGAGCCGTTGGCGTCAACGGTCGCCGAACAGGTCAAAGCGATGATGCGCGAGACCGTCACCGACGGGACTGCGACTGCGCTGCAGGACATTCCGGGTCTGTTGGGCAAGACCGGGACCGCCGAGTACATCGACGACACGCATGCGCACGGCTGGTTCGTCGGGATCAGCGGCGATGTGGCGTTCGCGGTGTTAGTCAGCGACGCCGGCAGCTCCGGCCCGGCCGTGGAGGCCGCGGGCCGCTTCCTGCGCGCGCTGCCTTAGATGTCGTACTCCCAGCTTTCGGGCTCTCGGCCATGGGCCGGGCGCCGGGTGCGGTAGCTGGCGCGGTCGTCGTAGTCCTCGGCCCCGCGGTAGCGCACGCGCGAAATCGGGTGATGCGTGCCGCTTCCGTTCCGGCCGTGTGGTTCACGCGGCGGGAAGTCCGGGAAATCTTGGACGTCCCCGTAGCGGCGGCGACGTTCGGGGCGCTCGTGGGCCGAGCGCCGCTCGACGGCTGGGGGACCGGGCTGGCGCGGATTGGCCGCCTTGCGGGGGCGGCGCCGGGGTTCGGCCGGCGGCTCCTGCCGGGCCCTGCTACGACGCGGACGCTCGTCGAGCGGATCGAAGGATTCGGCCTCCGGCGGCCGGACATGGCGCGACCGCGACGGCGTCGCACTTCTCGTCGGTTTCCCGCCTCGGGAGGTGCCCGCCGGTGTCCTGGCGGCGGGTCGGCGGGGCCGGTCTGCGGCGCGCTGTTGGCGTGCCGGCCGCTGGGCGGGGCTGCGCTTGCGTGGCGGGGCGGGGGCCTCGCCGACGGCTTCGTCGTCGGTGTGCGGGCGGGCAAGTAGCGCGGACAGCTTCGCGGTCAGCGTCGACACCAGGCTGGGGCCTGCGGTCTCGTTGGTGTCGTTCCGCGGCGCCGACGTGCGCGTCACCATGCCGTAGTACCAGCGACCTGCGCCGATGAGCAGCACCGCCGCTGACGTGAAGAACATCAGCGGGAAGCGTTCGATGAGCGGATAGCCGCAGTTGATCAGGATGTCTTTGAGGCCGCTGATCTGGGCGTTGTGAAAGAGGAAGTACGCCGTGGGCACGGCGCCGAACAGGATCAGCGGTGGCTGGATGACGGCGGTGAACAGGCCGGCCTGACGCACCGCGAGTACCGCTGCCAGGCATCCGAGGACGTACGCGCCCGCGAACACCGAGCTCAGTTCTTTGCTGCCCGAACCCGCGTCGAACGCGAAGCCGAGCGTGGTCGCCGTGATCGCGATCAGCGTGGCACCCCACCACGGAACACCCGGAATGTTGGGATGCACGGAACGATGGTCGGCGGTCACTGCCGACCGTGCGCGCTGTGCTGACACAGGTAGACCGTACCGGCTCATGCTGAGGGAGGCGGTCAGCGCGGTGCTGGCGTGCCCGTCACACTCTCTAGACTCTGGACCCTGTGGGCTTGAATCTTGGAATCGTCGGACTGCCGAACGTCGGTAAATCGACGCTGTTCAACGCGCTGACGCGCAACAACGTGCTGGCAGCCAACTATCCGTTCGCCACGATCGAACCGAACGAGGGTGTCGTTCCGCTGCCCGACCCGCGGCTGGACGAACTGGCGAGGATCTTCGGCTCGGAGAAGATCGTCCCGGCGACGGTGACGTTCGTCGACATCGCCGGGATCGTCAAGGGCGCGTCTGAGGGCGCGGGGCTCGGCAACAAGTTCCTGGCCAACATCCGCGAATGCGACGCGATCTGTCAGGTGGTGCGGGTTTTCGCCGACGAGGACGTGGCCCATGTCGACGGCCGCATCGACCCGAAGTCCGACATCGAGGTGATCGAGACCGAGCTGATCCTGGCCGACCTGCAGACGCTGGAGAAGGCGCTGCCGCGGCTGGAGAAAGAGGCGAGAACCCACAAGGACCGCCGGCCGATCTACGAGGCCGCGGTGGCCGCCCAGGAGATTCTCAACAGTGGCAAGACGCTGTTCGGGGCGGGCTTCGACGCGACGGTGCTGCGTGAGCTGAACCTGCTGACCACGAAACCGTTCCTGTATGTGTTCAACGCCGACGAGACGGTGCTCACCGACGAGGCGCGCAAGGCCGAGCTGCGCGAGCTCGTCGCCCCCGCCGACGCGGTGTTCCTCGACGCCAAGATCGAGGCCGAGCTGCAGGAGCTCGACGACGAGTCGGCCGCCGAACTGCTCGAGTCGATCGGCCAGACCGAACGCGGGCTGGATGCGTTGGCGCGTGCGGGGTTTCACACGTTGAAGCTGCAGACCTTCCTGACCGCCGGGCCGAAGGAGGCGCGGGCGTGGACGATCCGCCAAGGCGACACCGCGCCGAAGGCGGCGGGTGTGATCCACAGCGACTTCGAGAAGGGCTTCATCAAGGCCGAGGTCGTGTCGTTCGACGACCTCGTCGAAGCCGGTTCGATGGCCGCCGCCAAGGCCGCGGGCAAGGTGCGGATGGAGGGCAAGGACTACGTCATGCAAGACGGTGACGTCGTCGAGTTCCGCTTCAACGTGTAGCGCAGTTGGCTTTCGCGAGACGTGGGGGAGGGCTGTGGATCGCGCGCCTGCCACGACCCTCCCGGACGTTTCGCGAAAACAGACGGGCTAGCCGGCCGCGGCCAGCGCGGGCTCGCGGACCTGACGCCGCAGCGTGTCGAGCGACTTGGAGAGCAGCCGCGAGACGTGCATCTGCGAGATGCCCATGCGTTCCGCGATCTGGGTCTGCGTCATGTCCTCGAAGAAACGCAGCGTGAGCAGCGTGCGCTGGCGTTCCGGAAGCGCGGCGATCAACGGCCGCACCGTTTCGAGGTCCAGCACCTTGTCCATCCCCGGGTCGTCATCGCCGAGGGTGTCCATCACCGCCCGCGAGTCGTCGTTGGGGCCGGCCTGCACGTCGGTGGACAGCGTGGAGTAGTTGCTGCTCGCGATCGTCGCATCGACCACCAGCTCGCGCGGCACGTCCAGATGCTCGGCGATCTCCGAGGCGTTCGGCGCGCGACCCAAGAGCTGCGACAACTCCGAGCGGGCCCGCACCAGCTGCGCCTGGATGTCTTTGCACCGGCGCGGCACCTTGACCGCCCAGCCGTGGTCCCGGAAGTGGCGGCGCACCTCGCCCATCAGCGTCGGCACGGCGAACGACAGGAACTCCGCGCCGGTGTCGACGTCGTAGCGGTTCACCGCGTTCAGCAGACCCACGCGCGCCACCTGTATGAGATCGTCGAGCGGCTCGCCGCGGTCGCGGTAGCGGAAGGCGATGTGATCGGCCAACGGCAAACACCGCTCGATGATCGCCTCGCGCTGACGCCGGTGCTGGGAAGACCCCTCGGGGAGCGTCTTGAGCCGCCGGAACATTTCGGTCACATCTTTGTAGTCGCCAGACAACGCAGCCATCGCGGCAATCCCCATCCATCAAAAGAATTCGGCGGCTCGAGTCTGAACCTGATGACGGCGGTGTACCCCGCAATGATCATGGTTGAAACATCGCGAATTTCGGCCACGGCGCCATCGCATGCAAAATGGCCGCCACCGGAGGTCAAGCGGTGGCGGCCGAGGGTGGTCGTCGTGGTGTGAAACCACCCCTGCACAAAGGTAGGGCCTTGTGGCGGCAGAGGAATCGGGTGTTTCCCTATGCTTGCGCCGGCTGCTCGGCGCCGCAGCAGGGCTGCGACGAGCTCCCACTGAACGTGTCGGAATCAGCGAGCACCGTGTAGACCTCCCATTTCTCCCCGCCCGGGCCGGTCACCCAGGCCTTGTCCTGGGTGGCGAAACAGCACGTCGTGTTGAGTTCCTCCGAGGTGGCCAACCCTGCGCTGGACAGGCGCGCGATCTCCGCGTGGACCTGCTCGCTGGTCGGCACCTCCACCCCGAGGTGGTTGAGCGTGCCGCCCTGGCCGGGATTCTGCAGCAGGACCAGTTTGAGCGGCGGATCGGCGACGGCGAAGTTCGCGTAGCCGTCCTTGACCTTGTTCGGCCCGGTGTTGAACAGCTTCGAGTAGAAGGCGATCGCCTGGTCGAGGTCGTCGACGTTGAGGGCCAGTTGGATGCGGGACACGGTGAGTTTCCAGGGTGTGTGACATATATCGAAATAGTTGGCGGAGACAGCTTGCGCCTCTATTTCGATATATGTCAAGAACCTTTCGCTACGATGGGGGCATGCCGAAAGCACTGCCCACCGTCGACATGTCCACGCCCGTATGCTGCGCCCCCATCGGGGCCGGCCCGATGACGGATGACGCCGCGCTCGAGGTGGCACTGCGGTTGAAGGCGTTGGCGGACCCCGCGCGGGTCAAGATCATCTCCCTGCTGTTCGGGGCCGCCGACAGCGAACAGAACAGCGGCGACCTCGCCACCGCTCTGGGCCTCACCGAGTCCACCGTCAGCCACCACGTCGCTCAGCTCCGCAAGGCCGGCCTGGTGGTGTCCGAGCGGCGCGGCATGAACGTCTATCACCGGGCCCACCGTGACGCGCTGGCGGCGTTGTGCGTGGTGCTGGACCCGAACTGCTGTACCTGAGAGCCTATGGCACCACGGCGATTTCGTCGCTGAGCCGGTAGCCCGGCGCCAACGGCAGCGAGTCGCCACTCCAAAACGACCCCGGGTCGAACCAGTTGTAGTGCTTCTCGGTCGACAGCAGCCCCATCTCCTCGTAGGTGATGGCGACCGTCTCAGCGCAGTACGCGGTTTCCAGCCCGACCTTGAGCTTTTCGGCCTTCCTGCGTCGACTGGCCTCGCTGACCCGCTTGTGCAGGAACGGGATGGGACGCGCCAGGTCCGACACCGCCAACCGGCCGCGAAACCACCGGCCGGTCAATCGCATGGTGCTGGGAAACGGGGTGCCGTCCATTCGCGCCACCACCTTCAACGCGCGGTCCTCCTGCTCGCGGGTGGCATGCGGTATCAGCTGGCGCAACCAGCAGCGCTGGTGATAGTGGTGCACCCAGCGCTCGACCACCTCACGCGCATCGTTGAGTTGCACGCCACGGTGCTTGTCACCGGTCCACATGTCGGTCAGCTTGTCGCCGAGTTCGGCATGCCAGATCAACGGCGGCAGGTCCTCGATCGCGATCGTCATGCCCACGTGGTTGACCGGGCTGTTGGTCAACGACTGGATCGCACGGTCAGGTCCCGAACGCCCGCGAAACAGCCACAGATCCCCGGTTCGGGTCTCGTCGAGCGCCTGCTGCAGCGACACCTCGGTTGGCCTCATCCTGGCAGCTTAGGCAGACTCATGCCATGCGCCGCATATGGAAGTGGGTCGGCTTGGCCAGTGTCGCCGGTGTGGTGGCCGGTGGCATACTGGTCGCCCGTGATCAGCGCCGGCGGGAGTCCTATACGCCCGAGGACATCCGCGCCCGGTTGCACCAACGGGTGGCGGAAAGCGGCGAACCGCAAGACGACTAGGACCCGACGGCGTACAACCGGTGCGCGCCGCTGAATCCCTTGAGCTCGGCGTCGCTGCCGTCGTCGAAGTCGATATCGGTGGTGTCGGCGAGGGCGTCGCGCACCGCCTTGCTCACCAGGATCTGACCGCCGCCCGCCTCGCCGGCCACCCGAGCCGCCATGGCGACGTTGCGTCCGAACAGGTCGTCGCCGCGGCGCACCGACTTGCCCATGTGGATGCCGATGCGAACGCGAATTCTGTTGGGCTGACGGCGAAGTGAACGTTGTATGTCGATGCCGCATCGCACTGCCTGCTCGGGGTATGCGAAGGCCACCATGAAGCCGTCGCCCTGGCTCTTGACGACGTGCCCCGAGTGTCTGTGTACGTGTCGGCGCACCATCTTGTCGTGGCGCCCGAGGAGCCGGACCCACGCCCGGTCGCCGATGCGCTCGTTGAGCGCGGTGGACTCCTCGATGTCGGTGAACAGGATGACGACCACGCCGCTGGCGGCGAGCCGGGCCAGGTCCGGGCGCTCGACCTCGGCCCAGTCGGCGAGATCCTCGATGGACGACCGCACCGCGGCGCCCAAGCCGTCTTTGCGCAGGATGTTGGCGGTCTGCCACACTTGCTTGACCGCCTCGCGCCCGCCCGTCAGCAGCATGTTCTTGGTGTCGACGCGACGGCGCGCGTCGTCCAGTTCGCGCTGCTGGCGCTGGGTTCGGCGCCACAGCACGACGAGGGCGACAGCCTCCGCCGCGGCGACCACGGCGAGCACGTAGGCGACGATCTGGGCTGTCATCACCGACTAAGTATTGGATGCTGGACCCGTGACGTCAGCGAAGGCCCCGTATTACGAGAGTCGCTACATCCGCGCCAACCACCCTGACCTGGCGCAGGCCGTGTGGCTGCGCGAAACGCTGCTGTTTCCCACCGCGGCCGAGCCGGTCGCCGATGTGTGGGTGATGGTGTTCGACCCCGACGGCGCCGGCAACCATGCCCTCAAAGAGCCCTACCCGGTCGAGATGACCGCCTACGCCGACGAACCGTGGTCGGCGCGCATCGCTTCGACCGCCCTCGACGACCGGTCGGCGCACGGCGTGGTCACCGGCGGAGGCCGTTCGGCGCGTTGGGATCTGCGGATCACGCCCAGCTCCGCGGACCCGGTCAGGCTGCTCACCGAGCGGGCCTATGAGGCGCGGTTCCCGACGGCCAAGACGACGGTGCGAGATCCACTGGCGCAGTTCGACGGCCAACTCGAACTCGACGACATCCGCATCGTGTTGGACGGCTGGACCGGTAGCGTCAACCACAACTGGGGCACCAGGCACACCCCGGCATACGCCTACGGGCAGGTCTGCGGGTTCGACAACGCGCCCGACTCGACGCTGGAGATGGTCACGGCACGCGCGGCCCTCGGTCCGCTGCTGACGCCCGCCGCGACACTGTTCGTGTTCCGCCATGCCGGAGAGGAGTTCGCGGTGCGTTCGGTCCTGGGCAGCCTGTCCACCCACGGGCGGTATCGGCCGTTCACGTGGACGTTCGGCGGCAGGGTCGGCGAGCGGATGATCGAGGGCGAACTCGTCGCCGAGCCGTCCGACGTCATCGGGCTGACCTACACCGACACCGACGGCCGGTCGAAGTACTGCTACAACTCCGCCCTGGCGACATGCCGAATGCAGGTGGCGGGCAAGGCCTTTGAGCGTGCGGAGTTGGTCGCCCGGCGTCGCGCGATGTTCGAGATCCTCACCGACGCCCCGCACGAAGGCGTTCCGTTGCTGGCCTAGTTTCGCGCGCTGGCCTTGTCGCCGCCCGTTGAGTCGGATCCGTCCTGCCCGGCACCGCCTGCGGTGGTGTCGGCGGTGGCGTCGCCGGCATCCGGGTCGGCATCGGCGTCGGAATCCGCATCGTCAGACGGCGCCGTGGCCTCCTCCACGGTCGCGGTGTCGCCCCCGGCCTCCGCGTCGTCGTTCTGTTCGACGGACGTGGAGAAGTTCGGCGAATTCCTCACCAGATTTCTTGCCGGCTTCTCCTCATCGGCGTCCTGCGCGTCGTCCTCCGCCGGTCCCTGCTTCGGAGACGAGTCATCCTCGTCAAGCGCCGATGACACGCGCGGCTCGCTGTCCGACGGCAGATTCACCACGCGCGCACGCGAATTCAGCGTCGAGTTGGCCGCAGGCCCGGAGAACGTACCGGCCGCGGCAACAGCGGTGTCGTCGGCGGACTGAGATGCCGGCGCCTCAGATACTCCGAGAGCGGAACGAATCGCCGCATTGATTTGCTCGGTGGCCGCCCACACCCCGTTGCGGATGGATTCGACCAACGCGCCGTCACCGCCGTAAGGGGCGGGAAGCGCATCGCGCAGCGCGTACACCAGGGGATCGGCCACCCACAGCGGGCCGTCGACGATGTTCTCGATGAGGTCAGCCACCGCTTCGCGGCCAGCGCCTTCAGCGATCGCGGGCAGCAGCGCGACCACGCCCAACGGCGTGCGGACGGCGGCTTCGATGAGCCGCAGTCCGCTGGCGATCGCGCCCGCGAGGACTCGCGTCGACGGGCCGATCGGCCCGGTCACCGGCGTGAAGGGCACCGGCCCCGGCTGCTGGTAGGCCAGGATCGTCGCCTCGATGAAGTCTTGGAACATGTCGATGGGCTCCGTCAGCCCGGCGCTGATCTCTTGGGTGATCGCCCACAGGAGCTCGTTGCGGAGGGTCTCGATCACCCCGCCGGTGCCGCCGAGCGGGAAGGGCAGGGCGTCCCGTAGCCCGTAGAGGGCGGGGTCGACCACCCACAGGGGACCGTCGACGATGTTCTCCACCAGAGCAGCCAGAGCCTCGAGGCCGTTGCCTTCGATGAAGGCGGGCAGAAGCTCCAGGAAGCGCAGCGGGGTGAGAACGGTGGCACCGAGCCGCAGCCCGGATGCCGCGAAGCCCTGGCCGATTCTCGACAGCCCGTCGATCGGCCCGGTCGTCGGCGTGTACGGCACGGGTCCCGGGCGTTCGAACGCCTCGATCGTGCCCTCGATGAACGCCCGCAGTGCGGCGGCCGGGTCGAATCCGTCCAGCAGAGCCAGGTCTGCCGCGAGCGCCTGGCGGGCCTGTGCGGCTTCGACGTGAGCCATCAGGCTCACCTCGTGGGTGTGGCTGGCGTCGGAGACGGGCTCCGGGGGCGGTGCAATCGAGCCCGCGGTGATGACACCGGCCCCGACAATTGCGACGCCCGTCGTCAGGTACGACTTGGCGCTGCTCTTCATCTCAGATCCTCCCCACGGCTGCTTGCCTAGCAACTTACACTCTCGTCGATAACGGCTGAAGAACCGGGGGTGTTTTTCGCACGATCTAAGCTTCTCGACAGGCGGCAGTTGCGTTGTCGCAAGTAGCTTGCTTGGAGCCTGACATAATATTCGCACTGTAAGTCGTGGTATTCACCGGCTGGCCGACACGCTATCCACTTTGCGAAGCTGCGCGTGCGGCGCTGATGCCGAGCGCCTCCGTGCCAGCGGTGCCGAACAACGCTCAACGGCGACGCCGCGAGCAGCAGCAAACGGGAAAAAGTAACGGTCGGCGGTCTGGACGGCGGTTTGCGGTCACCGGCAGACGAACTGCACGACGACATCGGAGAACGCGTCGTTGTCGTCGCCCGCCGCGGTGTGGCCGGCATCGGAGAGTTCCACGAACTCCGCGCGCGGGACCTTGGCCAGAAAGTCGGTGACGCCCTCGGGGCTGACCACGTCGGACAGCTTGCCGCGGATGAGCAGGATCGGGATGGTCAGGTTCATCACGGCCCGGTCGAGCTTCTCCACCCGCACGAACGGGTCATCCATCGGCGCCGTCAAGAAGGCCGGATCCCAGTGCCAGTACCAACGCCCGTCGCGGAACCGCAGATTCTTCTTCAACCCCTCCGGGTTGCGCGGCCTGGTCCGGTAGGGCAGATACGCCGCGACGGCGTCGGCTGCTTCGTCCAGCGTGGCGAAGCCGTCCATGCCGCTGGCCATGAAGTCGCGAATGCGGGCGCTGCCGTCCTTCTCGTAGTGGGGGACGACGTCGACCAGCACAAGTTTGGTCACCTTCTGCGGGCCGGCGGCGTCGGCGACCAGCATTCCGGTCATCCCGCCCATGCTCGCCCCGATCAGCGCCACCGGCCGGCCGATCTGGTCCAGCACGTTCAGTGTGTCGGCGCACAGCGCGTCCACCGTGTAGTTGGCGTCAGGCGCCCGGTCGCTGTCGCCGTGCCCGCGGCTGTCCAGCGCCACCACATGCAGACCGTGATCGGCCAGAATCTGGCCGGTGTTCTTCCACGAGAAGCGGTTCTGGCCACCGCCGTGCAGCAGCAGCACCGTGGGCCGGTCGGCCGGGGAGGCCCCGTGGTTCCATTCGTCGGCGACCAAAGTGATGCCATCGCTGCCACGAAACTGCACAGTGCGTGGCTCACTGCGGGTAGTGCTCACGGACATCCTCTCGGCCGGCTCCGAGCGATCACGTTACCCAGGGCGGATTTGCACCGATCTGCGGCCTGTGAAGCGGGCGGCTCCCTAGAATCCGCCGTGTGCAGCCCGAGACCGGTGACGACAAGCGCGGCTGCATCATCGAGGCGGCCTACCGTTGCCTGTCCGAGCCGCACAGCGGCGCGGTCCCGGTGGCCGCGATCCTGGCCCGCGCCGGAATGTCGACGCGGGCGTTCTACCGCCACTTTCAGTCCAAAGACGAACTGTTCCTGGCGATGCTGCGCCGGGAAACCGATGTGCTGGCCGAGCGGCTCGACCGCATTTCGGCGGAAACGGATGGCGGGCCGGTGGCGCAGCTCGCGGCGTGGATCGACGGGATGTTCGCGTTGATCACCGACGAACAACTGCGCACGCACTTCGCGGTCATCGACTGCCACGAAGTCCGCGCCACGCGCGGGTACCGCGAGATCCGCGAGAAGGCGCACGCCGACCGGGAGCGCTCACTGGTGGCGATCCTGCGTCGGGGGCGCGACGACGGCACGTTTCCGCTGGCGGTTCCCGAAGACGACGCGGTCTCGATCAACGCGATCGTGAGCAGGGTGATGGCGAACCAGTCCTTTCGGGACCCCGAACAGGTCAACCGGTCGAAGGCCCGCGTACTCGACTTCGCGCTGCGTGCGCTGGGCGCCGCGCGTTAGCCCGATGAGTCCTGCGCGCATCAGCGGTCTGTACCGGCATGCCGACGATCACACCGTCCCTCTGGTTCGACAACAACCTCGAAGAGGCCGCGCAGTTCTACGTCTCGGTCTTCCCCAACTCATCGATCGAGAAGGTCAACCGATACACCGACGCCGGGCCCGGCACGCCTGGCGAGGTGGTTTCGGCCATCTTCGTGCTCGACGGCAACCGGTTCATCGGCATCAACGGTGGGCCGCAGTTCCGCTTCACCGAGGCGGTGTCCTTCGTCGTCATGTGCCGAGACCAGCAAGAGGTCGACCACTACTGGAACCGGTTGACCGAGGGCGGCGAGGAGTCGCAATGCGGCTGGCTCAAGGACCGTTACGGCCTCAGCTGGCAAATCCTCCCGGAGCGACTTCACGAGCTGCTCGACGACCCCGATCCAGCCCGCGCGGCCGCGGCGACCGCCGCCATGCTCGGCATGCGCAAGATCGTCATCGCCGATTTGGAAGCCGCTGTGCGCGACGGATAGCCTGACGCTCCGTTATTGGCAATACTCGCCCGCGTCGTGGTGGCACGTTGGCCCAATCGCATATTCGCGATATCCGGTTCCCCGCGTCCTACCCTGTGTACCCTTGCGCCACAGCCAGTCACAGGCGCGGGTTTGTTGGTGTCGAGGAAGGTTGGCGACCTATGGCAGGTCAGTGCATCGGGACGAGATCTGATTGATGGTCGCCTCCACCGCAATTGCCAAACCCGTTGCCGCGTTCGGCGGCTTCTATTCGATGGCGCTCGACACCTTCGTCTTGATGTTCAAGCCGCCCTTCGCGTGGCGCGAGCTCATCTCCCAGGCGTGGTTCGTCGCCCGCGTGTCCATCGTGCCAACGCTGTTATTGACCATCCCGTATACGGTTCTGCTGACCTTCATCGAAACCATCCTGCTCAGCGAGATCGGTGCCGCCGATTTCTCCGGTACCGGCGCGGCCCTCGGCACCGTCCGGCAGATCGGCCCCATCGTGACGGTCTTGGTGGTCGCCGGCGCCGGCGCCACCGCGATGTGCGCGGATCTGGGTGCTCGGACAATTCGTGAGGAGCTCGACGCGCTACGGGTGATGGGGGTCAATCCCATTCAGGCCCTTGTGGTTCCGCGGGTGCTGGCGGCCACCATAGTGTCGCTGGCGCTGTCCGCCACCGTGATTCTCGTCGGCCTGTCCGGCGCGTACTTCTTTGTCGTCTACATTCAGAACGTCTCGCCGGGTGCCTTCGCCGCCGGCCTGACGCTGATCATCGGGGCCGCCGACGTGACGATCGCGTTGGTGAAGGCCGCGTTGTTCGGGCTTTCCGCCGGTCTGATCGCCTGCTACAAGGGAATCTCCGTGCGCGGGGGGCCGGCAGGTGTCGGTAACGCAGTGAACGAAACCGTGGTGTTCACCTTCATGGCGCTGTTCGCGATCAACATCGTCGCAACGGCCGTAGCGATCAAGATCACGCTATGACGGTGTCGCGGCCGCATTCCCAGTTCCCGTGGCTGAAGGCCCGGTTCCGGAGTGTGGCCGACCCCTGGAACCGCATCGGCATGCAAACCAAGTTCTACGGGCGCACGCTGCGCAGCATGCATTACGTCTTGATCCATTATCAGGTCGAGCTGATTCGGATCATCGCTCAGATGGGTCTCGGTGCGGGAGCGCTCATCATCATCGGAGGCACCGTCGCGATCGTCGGCTTCTTGACCGTGACGACCGGTGCGCTGGTGGCGGTGCAGGGCTACAGCGACTTCTCCGAAATCGGCGTGGAGGCGTTGACGGGATTCGTGTCGGCCTACTTCAATGTGCGCCTGATCGCACCGGCCACGACGGCGATCGCGCTGTCGGCCACCATCGGCGCGGGAGCCACCGCCCAACTCGGCGCCATGCGCATCAACGAGGAGATCGACGCGCTCGAGGTGATGGGCATACGCAGCATCGCGTTCCTCGCGTCCACCCGGGTCATTGCCGGCTTCCTCGTGGTGATCCCGCTGTACTGCGTGGGTGTGCTGATGGCGTTCTGGGCGGCACGCTTCGGAACCACCGTTCTCTACGGTCAGTCGACGGGTGTCTACGACCACTACTTCCGAACGTTCCTCAACCCGACCGACTTGATGTGGTCGTTCGGCCAATGCATCGCGTTGTCAGTGGTGATCATGCTCGTGCACACCTACTACGGGTTCACCGCACGAGGCGGCCCGGCGGGGGTGGGGGAGGCCGTCGGCCGCGCGGTGCGCACATCGCTGATCGTCTCGGCATTCGTTCTGGTGATGCTCTCGCTTGCGGTGTATGGCCAATCCGGCAACTTCAACCTGGCCGGGTGACGATGGAGGAAAGAGACGAAGGCCTGCACCCAGCGTGGTGGACGTTGTTCTTGGTCGTGCTCATCGCGGTCGCCCTCTGGGCGACGTATGTGCTATTCCTCGGCACCTACAAATCGACCGAGACCGTCACGTTGACCTCCGACCGGTCGGGCCTGGTGATGGACCCGAACGCGAAGGTCAAGCTGCGCGGAGTCCAGGTGGGGCGGGTGTCGGCGATTCAGGGCGGCAGCGAACCCGTCGCGCTGCAACTGGAGATCGACAAGAACAAGATCAAGTACATCCCATCGAACATCGAGGCGCAGATCAGGGCGACGACGGTGTTCGGCGCCAAGTTCGTCGACCTGATCTATCCCGACGATCCCAGCCCGCAGCGGCTGGCGGCCGGTCAGGTGATCCAGTCGCGCAATGTCACCGTCGAAGCCAACACGGTGTTCCAGAACGTCGTCGGGGTGCTCGAACAGATCGACCCGGCCAAGCTCAACAGCACCCTGTCCGCGCTCGCCGAGGGCGTCCGAGGGCAGGGCGAGCTGATCGGTGAGGCCACCACCGCCGCGAATCAGGTTCTGCTCGAGGTCAATCCGCGCTACGAAACGGTGACCGCCGACCTGCGTGCGCTGCGGGACTTCAACGACACGTACAGCGCTGCCGCACAAGACATCCTGACCACCCTCGATGCGCTCAGCACCACAAGTACCACGATCACCGGCCAGGCCAGCCAATTGGATGCGTTGCTGCTGGCCACCATTGGACTTTCCAACAGTGGGATCAACCTGCTGGCGCCGAACCAGGCGAACCTGATCAAGTCCATCAACGTGCTCGAACCGACGACGAACCTGCTGCACAAGTACAGCCCGGAGTACACCTGCCTGCTGACCGGCGCCAAGCACCTGCTGGACCACGGTGGGTACGACGGGCCGGGGGGTAACGGCCGGACGCTGGTGTTGGACGTGGCACTGGGCATCGGCGACGACTCGTACCGGTACCCCAATCACCTGCCGATCATCGGCGCCAAGGGCGGACCGGGCGGCAAACCCAGTTGCGGTTCGCTACCCGTCGTCGCGGAGAACTGGCCGGTGCGAAATCTCGTCACGAACACCGGGTTCGGTACCGGACTCGACTGGCGGCCCAATCCCGGCATCGGCTTCCCCGGGTACGCCAACTACCTGCCGACGACCCGGGCTGTGCCCGAACCGCCGAGCGTCCGCAACCTCTTCGGCGGACCCGCGATAGGTCCGATCCCGTACCCGGGGGCTCCGGCTTACGGTGCGGACCTGTACGCAGACGACGGCACCCCGCTGTGGCCGGGCCTGCCGGCCGCACCGCCGCCGATGGCGCCGCGGGATCCGGGCCCGACGCCGGGTTCGGAACCGTTCATCGTTCATTCGCCCGCGCAGATGCAGCCCACGCCCCTACGACCGACACCCTTGCCGACCCCGGCGCGACCCGGTCCGCCGTTCGGATGAGCCACGCCGCGATGAGAGGTGACACGCCATGTCCAGCATGAACGCCAGGGTTCGACGAGACGCGGTGCGTCTCGGCGTGTTCTTGGCTGTGTGCCTGCTCGGCGTGTTCGGATTGTTCGCGGTCTTCGGCGAGATGCGTTTCGGGGAAGCCGCCAACAGTTATGTCGCCGAGTTCACCAACGTCACCGGTTTGGAGAACGGCGACTTCGTCCGCATCGCCGGCGTCGAGGTCGGCAGCGTCGAAAGCGTTGCCATCCAACCCGATACGACCGCCCGGGTTGAATTCACCGCGGACGAGTCGGTGGTGCTGACCGAGGGCAGCAGGGCCGTCATCCGATACGACGACCTCATCGGCGGCCGCTACCTGGCACTCGAGGAAGGCGCCGGCGCAACCAAGAGACTCGAGCCCGGCGGCACGATTCCCTTCGCCCGCACGTCTCCTGCGCTCGACCTCGACGCGCTGATCGGCGGATTCCGGCCGCTGTTCCGGGCGCTGGATCCCGATCAGGTCAACGCGCTGTCGGGTCAGCTGATCCAGGCCCTGCAGGGCCAGGGCGCGACGATCAATTCGTTCCTCGCCCAGACCGCGGCGCTGACAACGACTCTGGCCGACCGTGACCGACTGATCGGAGATGTCATCGTCAACCTCAACGTGGTGCTGGGATCCCTCGGCGACCAGAACGAGCAGTTCGCGAAGGCGGTCGACGCGCTCAACGAACTGGTGGGAACGCTGGCGGAGCGCCGAGAGGACATCAGCAACGGGCTGGCGTACACCAACGAAGCGGCCGGAACGGTCGCGGATCTCTTGGACCAGGCTCGTCCACCGTTCAGCAAGACGGTCCAGGAGACCGACCGCGCGGCCGGAATCGTGGTGGCTGACCACGAGTACTTCGACAACCTGCTGAACACTCTGCCGGAGGCCCATCAAGCGCTCGCGCGACAGGGGCTCTACGGCGACTTCTTCAACTTCTATCTCTGTGACATCGTGCTCAAGCTCAACGGCAAGGGCGGCCAACCGGTCTATGTGAAAGTCGCCGGGCAGTCCACCGGGAGGTGTGCGCCGAGGTGAAGTCCTTCTCTGAACGGAATCAGACCGTCATCGGTGCCGTCGGGCTGGCGTTGACGATCGGCATCGTGCTCGGGTCGTTGAACTACGAAAGGCTGCCGTTCCTGCAGGGCACCGAGTACTCGGCCTACTTCGCCGAGGTGGGCGGGCTGCAAGCCGGTAAGGCCGTACGTGTTTCGGGATTCGAGGTCGGCCAGGTGAAGTCCGTCGAATTGGACGGGCCGCACGCCCTGGTGACGTTCACCGTCGACAGCGACATCCGGCTGGGCGATCGCACCGAGGCGGCGATCAAGACCGAGGGCCTGCTGGGCACCAAGATCCTCGAGGTCACCTCCCGCGGTGACGGACGGCAAGAGGGCACGATCCCGCTCGAACGCACGACGTCGCCCTATGAACTCCCTGATGCACTGGGAGAATTGGCCGCGACGATCAGCGGCCTGAACACCAACCAGTTGTCGGATTCGCTGAGGGTGCTGTCGGCGACATTCTCCGACACGCCGCCGGAACTGAAGATCGCGATCGAGGGGGTGGCGCGGTTCTCCGACACGCTGAACGAACGTGATGCGCAGCTGCGAGGTCTGCTCGGCAACGCCAGCAAGGCCACCACGGTGCTGGCGGAACGCAGCAACCAGATCGTGAGTCTGGTCGCCGATACCAACGCGCTGCTGGCCGAGCTGGAAAACCAAAGCGCCGCACTGGATGAGGTCTCCGGCAACATCTCGGCGCTCAGCGGGCAGTTGCAGGGTTTCATCGGCGAGAACCGCGAAACCCTGCGACCCGCCCTGGACAAGCTCAACGGCGTGCTGACGATCATCGACAACCGCAAGGAACGCCTGCAGAAGTCGCTCGAGTTGCTGACCGACTACGTGATGTCACTGGGCGAATCGGTGTCGAGCGGGCCGTTTTTCAAGAACTACGTCGCCAACCTGCTGCCGGGCCAATTCCTGCAGCCGTTCATCGACGCCGCGTTCTCCGACCTCGGCCTGGATCCCAACGTGAAGCTGCCATCGGAACTCAGCGATCCGCAGGTCGGTCAGCCGGGAACACCGGCACTGCCGGTGCCGTTCCCGCGGACAGGTCAAGGCGGCGAACCGCGGCTGACGGTCCCCGACGCCATCACCGGCAATCCGGGCGATCAGGCGTGTGGGTTGCCAGGGCTGCCGTTGCCCGGCCCCGGCTGCTATCCGTACCGCGAGCCGCCGCCGGCGCCGCCCCCCGGCGGGCCGCCGCCGGGACCGCCCGCCGACGCACCGCCGGGTCTGCAGTCGACACCGGACCCGACGCCGTCTCCGGTTGCAGTACCCGCTCCCGGCGCGGTCGCCCACCTTGCACCCGCGGAGGCCGGACGATGACGCGCTCCGCCCGAAACCTGTTGGCCGTCGCGCTGGTCGTGATACTGGCGGGCGGTGCAATCGTGGTGTTTCGCAACACCGAACGGATCAACCGCACACACGTCGTCGCCTACTTCGACAACGCCAACGGCATCTACCCCGGCGATGACGTCACCATCGTCGGCGTGCCCGTTGGCAGGATCGAATCGATCGAACCGCAACCCGAGCGGGTCAGGATCTCGTTCTGGTACGACAGCAAGTACAAGGTGCCGGCCGACGCCAAGGCGGCGATCCTGTCGCCGACGCTGGTGACCGCGCGCGCCATTCAGCTGACCCCGCCCTACACCGGAGGACCGGTGATGCACGACGACACGGTCATCCCGCAGGAGCGCACCGCCGTTCCGGTGGAGTGGGACGAGGTCCGACAGCAGTTGGAGCGGCTCGCCGAGACCCTGCAGCCCACCGAGCCGGGAGACGTGAGCCCGTTGGGGTCGGTCATCAACACCACTGCCGACAACCTGCGTGGTGAAGGCGCCAACATCAGGGATACCGTCATCAAGCTGTCGCAAGCGGTGACAGCCCTGGGCGATCACGGCACCGACATTTTCTCCACGGTCAAGAATCTCGCGACCCTGGTTTCGGCGCTGCAGGACAGCACCGACGTGATGCGCCAGCTCAACCAGAACCTCGCGAGCGTGACCGGACTGCTCGCCAACGATCCCAACGAAGTCGCCGACGCGCTGCGCGACCTCAACAACGTGGTCGGAGAAGTCCAGACATTCGTCGCCGACAACCGCGAAGCGCTTGGCACCACGTCGGACAAGTTGGCCGGGGTGACCCAGGCGCTGACCGACAGCCTCGCCGACGTCAAGCAGTTCCTGCACGTGGCGCCCAACACGCTGCAGAACTACGTCAACACCTGGCAACCCGCCCAGGGCGCGGTGAGCAGCCTGCCGATGCTCAACAACTTCGCCAACCCGATCTCGTTCCTGTGCGGCGCAATTCAGGCGGCGTCCCGGCTGGGTGCCGAGCAGTCGGCCAAGCTGTGCGTGCAGTATCTGGCGCCGATCGTGAAGAACCGCCAGTACAACTTCCTGCCCATCATGCAGAACGTCTTCTCCGGTGCCACGACACGACCGAACGAGCTGACCTACAGCGAGGACTGGCTGCGGCCCGATTACATTCCGCCGCAACCTGTTCCGGCCGCTGCACCGCCGCAGGCCTCAGGTTTAGCGGCACCGCCGCCGGCCGCAGGCCCACCGCTGCCGGCGGAGGCGCCGATCACCCCGAATCCGGCCGACGGTCTGCACGGGCTGATGGTGCCTCAGGGAGTCGGACGATGATGCGGCGCAGGATCTTTCGTAGGGCAGCGGTCGTGCTCGTGGCGGCCGGGCTGTTGTCCGGTTGCTCCGACTGGCAGGGCTTGAATTCGCTTCCGTTGCCGGGCGTCAAGGGCACCGGGCCGGGTGCGTTCACGATCCAGGCTCAGATGCCCGACGTGGACAACATCGAGCCGAACTCCCGTGTCCGCGTCGGGGATGTGAACGTCGGCACCGTGCGGAAGATCGAACGCCAGGGCTGGCATGCGCTGGTGACGATGGAACTCAACGGTGACGTCGAGCTGCCCGCGAATGCGACGGCCAGCCTCGGGTTGACCAGCCTGTTGGGTTCTCTGCACATCGAATTGGCGCCGCCGACCGACGTTCCGCCGGTCGGCAAGCTGAAAGAGGGCTCGCTGATCCCCTTGGAGTCCTCGAGCGCGTACCCGAGTACCGAGCAGGCGCTGGCCGCCGTCGCGCTGCTGCTCAACGGGGGCGGGATCGGCAACATCCACGACATCACCGAGGCCCTGAGCGTCGCGTTCACCGGCCGCGAGAACGACCTGCGCAGCCTCATCGAGCAGCTCGACATCGCGATCGGCCACCTCGATGACCAGAAGCAGGACATCATCGACGCCACCGAGAGCCTGAACAATCTGATGGGTCAGATCGCCGAGCAGAAGCCGGTGGTGGACAAGGCCCTTCGGACCGTTCCCGATGCTCTGGCCGTGCTCAGGGATCAGCGGCAGAACCTGGCCGAGGTGCTGACCCAGCTCGGCCGGTTCAGCGCGCTGGCCGCCGACTCGGTCAACCAAACCAAAGAGGCTCTGGTGCAAGAGCTCAAGGACCTCGGCGTGGTGCTGGAGGAACTGGCCGACGCCGGTCCCGCGCTGACCCGTGCGCTGAGCTTCCTACCAACCTTCCCGTTCCCCAAGGAGACATTGCTCAATTGGATGCGCGGCGACTACGCGAACCTGACGTTGGTCGTCGACCTGACGTTGAGCAGAATCGATTCGGCGATCTTCACCGGAACGCGGTTCGAGTGCAACCTGACCTGGTTGGAGCTGCAATGGGGACGGACCGTCGGCCAGTTCCCCAGCCCGTGCAACCACAACGTGCCGCCACCAGGCGGCAACCCGTTGGTCGCTCCGTACCGCTGGGATCAGGGGCCGTAGCATGCGAATGACCCGGCGGATTCTCATCCAGATGGCGATTTTCTCGGCCATCGCGATCCTCGCGTTGGGCATCATGGTCTTCGGATACATGCGGCTCCCCACCCTCCTCGGCGTCGGTCAGTACCGTGTCACCGTCGAATTACCGGAGACGGGCGGGCTGTATCCGAGGAGCAACGTCACCTACCGCGGTGTGCAGGTCGGTCAGGTGAAAAGCGTCGAGTTGTCCGACACCGGTGTCGCAGCAGTGCTTTCGCTGGACTCGGGCATCCGGATTCCCGCCGACCTCGAAGCCGAGGTGCACAGCGTGTCCGCCGTCGGCGAGCAGTACGTCCAGTTGCTCCCGCGTAGCGGCGAAGGTCCGGAGCTCAAGGACGGCGACGTGATCCCGTTGGGCCGCACCAGGGTTCCGACGGATATCAATGCGGTCCTCGACGATACGGCGCGCGGCCTACAGGCGATTCCGCAGGAGAACCTGAGGACCGTCGTAGACGAGGCGTATATCGCGGTGGGCGGGCTCGGGCCCGAGTTGCGCCGCCTGGTCACCGGCAGCGCCGAACTGGCCGTCGACGCCCGGGAGAACCTCGACCCACTGCTCACGCTCATCGATCAGTCCAAGCCGGTGCTCGACACCCAGACCGACACCGCAGGCTCGATTCAGGCGTGGGCGGCGAATCTGGCGGACATCAGCGGTCAACTGCAGAACCAGGATCCGGCTGTGAGAGGAATTCTGGCCAAGGGGCCGGGGGCCGCCGACGAGGTGCGCGCCCTGTTCGACCGGCTGCAGCCGACGCTGCCGATCGTGCTGGCCAACCTGGTCAGCCTCGGCGAGGTCGCGCTGGCGTATCAGCCG
This sequence comes from Mycolicibacterium elephantis DSM 44368, assembly GCF_004014805.1. Classification (GTDB taxonomy): domain Bacteria; phylum Actinomycetota; class Actinomycetes; order Mycobacteriales; family Mycobacteriaceae; genus Mycobacterium; species Mycobacterium elephantis. The sequence goes on along the minus strand of NZ_ATDN01000067.1, from coordinate 33,848 downwards.
AGCCTCGAGCAGTTTCTGGTGTTGTTGCCGCAGGGCACCGCGGTCACGCAGGCCGTGGGTGTGCACAAGCGCGGCACCAAGCAGGACTACATGGGTGATGCGTTGATCTTCAACCTGAACGCGATCCTGCCTGCCCTCCCGGCTCCGCTGCCGCTGCCGCCGCAGAACCTGCCGCCGCCGTGCATGACGGGGTTCCTGCCGGCCCAGCAGCAGCGGGTGCCGGTCTTCGAGGACTACCCGGACCGACCGACGGGCGACCTGTACTGCCGAACACCGCAGGATGCGCCGTTCAACGTGCGTGGCGCCCGCAACCTGCCGTGCGTGACCGTCCCGGGCAAGCGCGCCCCGACGTGGCAGATGTGCGAGAGCGATGAGCAGTACGTGCCGCTCAACGACGGCTACAACTGGAAGGGCGACCCCAACGCGACGCTGTCCGGCCAGCCCATTCCGCATGTGCCGCCGGATGTTCCGGTCGCCGTCACGCCCCCTCCGCCCGGTACGCCGCCGCTGCCGGTCGCGGCCGCCGAATACGACCCGGCGTCCGGGAAGTACGTCGGTCCGGATGGCCGCGTCTACACGCAGTCCAACCTGGCGCGGGACGGGTCGGAGCAGACGTGGCAGTCGCTGCTGGTGCCGCCTGGGCAGTGACGCGATCGCGCCCGAGTGTGGGGTTGCGTCACGGTGATCGGCGCCAGAGCGTGACATGGGCGCACACTCGCGGTCGGTCGGTCAGTCCATGATGTCGCGGACGCGGGTCTTCTCGTGGCCCCGAAGCATCGCCGCACCGGCCACCTCCATATGCCTGCGCCAGTGCGACTCCGCCGCGTCGCCCTTGCGGGCTTCCACCAGATCGGCCAGCTTGCGGTAGGACTTGAGCATCTTCGAGAACTCCGCCTCGGAGATCACGGCCTTGTTGTCGGCTCCGAGAAGTGCTGCCGCGGTGTGTCTTTCATCGATCTCGTGCAGCATGCCCGCGATCATGCCGAGCGTCGCATTGCCCGAGAGTTCGACCATGCGACGGTGCAGGCGTGCCGTGGCCGTCGCCAACGTGCCGGCTTTCCACGCCCGCGGTATGTCCTCGACCAGCTCCCGCAGTTCAGGGTGCGCCTCGGCGGTGCCGTCCTGGGCGAGCAGCTTGGCCGCCGGCGGCTCGATCGCCGTGCGCGCCGTCAACACGTCGGCGAGCGTGGTGCCGGACAAGGCGAGCAGCAACGCGGCGGGGCGCGCGACGATCTCCGCTCCCGGGACCCGGACCCGGGCGCCCGTGCGTGAGCCGCGACGCACCTCGACGAGCCGTTCGGATTCCAGCACGCGGACCGCTTCGCGCAAGGTCGGTCGGCTGACCTGGAAATGGGCCATCAGTTCGGCTTCGTGCGGCAGGAAGTCACCGTCTTTCAACTGGCCCTCGACGACCATGCGTCGAAGTGTCCGCGCCACCAGTTCGGCCGTCTTGGGCGACCGGACGGCCCCCGGCGCCACATCGGGCGAAATCATCGGCGCGAGCGGTTCACGTCGTGACACCGTGGTCCCTCCTCGGTGCTCAGTTATCACACTCAGTAAACCATGTCGGTTCGGGGAGCGCGGTTTGCCGCAAACGGGTGGAAACCGGAACCCGATTTGGTAGTGATGTCCCTGGACCACCTGGCTCCGACGATATGGTGTCCGAGCACGTAAGTTGGACGCGACCCGCCCACCCCCGACCACGCCCGCAGAGGAACCAATGCCAGACGACGCGAACCCCACTGCCGGGGAACCGGACGATTCGACGCCGGATGAACCAGGCGAAGAGACCTCGGTGAAGGTCGACAGCGACGTCGGCGAGGAGGGGGAGGACTACGACGCCGCGGCCGGCGAGGATGACGCCGCCGGGCAGCCCGACGAAGCCGATGAGAAAACCGACACCAAGCCGCGCATATCCCACGTGCGGTTGGCGACGATCCTCGGTGTCGTTCTCGTCCTGGGGCTGGGCGGACTGGCCGGGTGGCAGGGCTACCAGGCCTATCAGGCGAAGCAGGCCGAGGATCTGCGCAATCTGTTCGTGCAGGTGGGCCGGCAGGGTGCGCTGAACCTCACGACGATCAACTGGGAGCAGGCCGAGGCCGACGTGCAGCGCATCCTTGACTCGGCGACCGGCACGTTCTACGACGACTTCCAGCAGCGGTCGCAGCCGTTCATCGAGGTCGTCAAGCAGGCACAGTCGAAGTCCGAGGGCGAAGTCACCGCGGCGGGCCTGGAGTCAGAATCCGGGAACGAGGGCCAGGTGCTGGTGGCGGTGACCGTCAACACGAGCAACGCGGGCGCACCGGAGCAGCAGCCACGGGCATGGCGGATGCGCATCACGGTGCAGAAGATCGACGACGAAGCAAAGGTGTCCAACGTGGAGTTCGTACCGTGAGCCGGCACAGGCTGCCCAAGGGCAGCGACAGCACCGGGGCCGCCGAGGAGAAGGTCGACGAGCCGGAGGCCACGACCGAGACCCAGGACGCCGCCGGCACCGAAGCCGCGGAGGAGACGATGGCAGCGGAGGAGACGGAAACCGCCGAGGAGGCGGTTGCGGCCGAGGAGCCCGAAGGCGCCGAAGAGACCGAACAGTCCGAAGAGACCGACGAGACGGAAGCCGTCGCGAAGGACAGGCGACCGATCAACTGGTCACGCGTCCTGGCCTACGGCGTGCTCCCCGGGATCGCCTTGGTGCTCGCCATGGCCGCGGGCTTCTTCAAGTGGCAGCACGATTCGATCGCCACCGCCGAGACCGCCCGCATCGAGTCGGTGCAGACGGCCAAAGACAGCACCATCGCGATGCTGTCCTACAAGCCCGACACCGTCGACCAACAGCTCAACGACGCGCGCGATCTGCTGACCGGGGAGTTCCGTGAGTCCTACACGTCGCTGATCAACGACGTGGTGATCCCGGGCGCCAAGGAGAAGCAGATCTCCGCGGTGGCCACGGTCCCCGCGGCCGCTTCGGTGTCGGCCGACCCGAACCACGCCGAGGTGCTGGTGTTCGTCAACCAGACGGTCGTCGTCGGCCAGGACGCTCCCACCGACACGGCGTCGAGCGTGCGCGTCGGGTTGGACAAGGTCGGCGACCGCTGGCTGATCTCGCAGTTCGACCCCGTCTAGTGGAGGAGCCCGGCTTCTTCGACGTGGCGGCGCCCGGAGTCACGCTGCGCACGCTGACGTGGGGGCCGTCGGACGCGCCGATCGCGCTGTGCCTGCACGGCTTTCCCGACACCGCCCACGGGTGGCGCAACGTCGCGCCGCTGCTGGTGGATGCGGGCTGGCGGGTGGTGGCGCCGTTCATGCGCGGCTACGCGCCGTCCTCGTTGGCCTCGGACGGCAGCTACCACATCGGCGCGCTGATGGACGACGCGCTTCGGGTGCTCGACGCCGCCGGGCCGACCGGCCGTGACGTGTTCATCGGGCACGACTGGGGCGCGATCGCCGGCGCCGGGCTGGCGGCGATGCCTGACAGCCCGTTCACCAAGGCCGTGATCATGTCGGTACCGATGCCGGCGTCGTTCCAGCCGCTGGGCAAGGTGCCGGACGCCGGCCGTCTGGCCGCGCAGATACCCCGCCAGCTGCTGCGAAGCTGGTACATCATGTACTTCCAATTACCATGGCTCCCGGAGCGCTCCGCCTCGTGGGTGGTGCCGAGGCTGTGGCGGCAGTGGTCACCCGGGTACCGGGCCGACGAGGATGTGCGCCACGTCGAGGAGGCCATCGGCGCCCCGGACCGGTGGCGCGCGGCGCTCGGGTACTACCGCGCCGCGGTGCGCAACACCAAGCCACCCGCGCAGTACGCCGAGTTGCACCAGCACTGGCTGTCCGCGCCGCGGCTGCCGACGTTGTACCTGCACGGACTCGATGATGGTTGCGCCTCAGCCGATTACGCGCACTGGGTCGAACGCGTGTTGCCCGAGGGCAGCGCGGTGGGTTTGGTCGAACGCGCGGGCCATTTCCTGCAGCTGGAACAGCCCGACGCGGTGGCGCGCCATATCGTCGACTTCATAGGGCGCCCGTCCGGCTAGCCGATGACCGCCAGGAACCTCGCCGCGGTCGACGCGCAGACATACTGGATGTCGGCGAAGATCCCCAGCGATCAGTTCCTGCTGTACGGGTTCGCCGGTGCGCCTTCGGATATGGCCCGCGCGGTGGGCGAGATCCGTGCGCGGGCCGACGGTTGCCCGGAACTGCGACTGCGGGTGCGCGACCGCGCCCTCGGCTATCCCGAATGGGTCAGCGGCGAGGTCGCCGCCGCGCAGTTCGTGGTGCACGACCCTCCCGGTGGCTGGCGCGACTGCCTGGCCGCGGTGGCCGGGCTCGCAGCCGAACAGCTGGACCCGCGGACCATGGCCTGGCGGCTGCACGTCTTTCCCGGCGTATCCGGCCCGGTCGACGGCGGCGTGGCGACGGTGGCGGTGTTGCAGGCCGCGCACGTGCTGGGCGACGGCGTTCGGTCATCGGCCTTGGCGGCGCTGCTGTTCGGACGGGTCGGCACGGTGTCCGCGGTTCCGTCTCGGCCGGCATGGCAGAGCGTCACGCTGCCGTGGCGTGCGTACCTCGCCGCGCGAGCACATCGCCGGCTGGTCCGTGACACCGATGCCGGACTGGTTGCCCCACAGGCGGATTCACGTCCGGCACTGCGCAGCAATGCGCGACCCGACGGCGTGCGGGGCGTTCGTACGGTGATCCGGCGCCGTGCGCAGCTTCCGGGGCCGACGGTGACGGTCGCGGTACTGGCGGCCGTGTCGGCGGCGCTGTCAGCGCATCTGCGCGAGCTCGGCGACGACCCGTCCCGGTTGGGCGCCGAAGTGCCGATGGCCAAGGCGGGGATGCGGGCGGCGCACAACCACTTCGGCAACGTCGGCGTCGACCTGCATCCGGAGCTGGGCTACGCCGAGCGGGCGGCACGGATCGCCGAGGAACTGGACCACCGCCGTCGTCGCGCCGCGCATCCGGCGATGCTGGCGGCAAGCCGCGCGTCGGCCGCGGTGCCGGCCCCGCTGCTGCGTTGGGGGGTGGCGCAATTCGATCCGACGCTGCGCTCGCCGACGGTCACCGGCAACACCGTGGTGTCCAGCGTCAACCGCGGCGCCGCCGACCTGCGCTTCGGCGATGCGCCGGTGATGCTGACGGCCGGTTATCCCGCCCTGTCGCCGATGATGGGTGTCACCCACGGCGTTCACGGCATCGGCGACACCATCGCGATCAGCGTGCACGCCGCCGAGTCGGCGATCGGCGATATCGACGCCTACGTCGACCGATTGTCGGCGGCCCTGACAGCGCGCTGACAAGTCTTAGAGGGATCTTCAGCGCCCAAACCGACGTTTTGGCTGGTTTTCCCGCGTGCGATCGACCGTTGCGTCGGTTTCGAGCGAGCGTGCACGGTGGTGGGGCGTGGTGGTTGCTTAACACATGGCCTAAATTCTGTTACATGACTGCTTACGACTCGGCCCTGGACTTCGGGTTGCTGTTCCTGCGTGTGGTGCTGGGCTTGACCATGGCCGCGCACGGCTACAACAAGTTCTTCGGCGGCGGGCGCATCCCCGGCACCGCCGGCTGGTTCGAGAGCATCGGCATGAAGCCGGGCACCTTCCACGCCCGCGTCGCCGCCACCACCGAGATGGCGGCCGGAATCGGCCTGGCGGTCGGGCTGCTGACGCCGATTCCCGCCGCGGGTTTCGTCGCCCTCATGCTGGTCGCGGCCTGGACGGTGCACCGGGCCAACGGCTTTTTCATCGTCAAGGAAGGCTGGGAGTACAACCTCATCCTGGCGACCACGGCGGTCGCCGTCGCGACCATCGGGGCGGGCAAGTACAGCCTCGACTACCTGCTGTTCCGCGACACCGGCGTCGCTGACCTGCTGCACGGATGGTGGGGTCTGGTGATCGCGCTGGGACTGGGCCTGGCGGGCGGCATCGGCCAGCTGGTGATCTTCTACCGTCCACCGGCCAAGACCCAGTAGCCCGACACCGCGGCCCTGCGCGGGCGCCCTGCGGCGAAATCTGCCGCAGGGCTGTGCGGCGGCGCAATCACGACCTCCCGCAGATGTCGCGAACCGAGGTCGTCTCGAACCCGGACCACGTAGCTAGAACACGTTCTAGTCTTTGAGCCATGGGGTTCTTGAAGCAGGACGCACCGGTCGTCGATTACGAGCAGTGGAACAAGGGCACCCGCGCCGAGAAGATCGTGCCGATGGCCCGGCACTGGGCCGAGGTGGGCTTCGGGACGCCGGTCGTGCTGCACCTGTTCTACGTGGTCAAGATCGCGCTCTACATCCTCGGCGCCTGGCTCGTCGTGCTCACGACGAAAGGCATCGACGGGTTCACCAACGTCACCTCCTGGTACGCCGAGCCGATCGTCTTCGAGAAGGTCGTGCTCTACACGATGCTGTTCGAGGTGGTCGGTCTCGGATGCGGGTTCGGGCCGCTGAACAACCGGTTCTTTCCGCCGATGGGCTCGATCCTGTACTGGTTGCGGCCCAACACGATTCGGCTGCCACCATGGCCGCAGAGAATCCCGCTGACCAAAGGCACCAGGCGCACCCCGTTCGACGCGCTGTTATACGCCGCGCTGCTGGTGATGCTTGTCGTGGCGCTGTTCTCCGACGGCACCGGTCCGATCCCCGAGCTGGGTACGACGGTGGGCGTCCTGCCCACGTGGCAGATCTGGGCGATCCTCGGCATCCTCGCGGTGCTGGGCCTGCGCGACAAGGTGATCTTCCTGGCCGCGCGCGGTGAGGTGTATGCCTCGCTGGCGGTGTGTTTCCTGTTCGCGGGCGCCGACAGCATCCTGGCCGCCAAACTGGTCCTGCTGGTGATCTGGCTCGGCGCCGCGACGTCGAAGCTCAACAAGCACTTCCCGTTCGTCATCTCGACGATGATGAGCAACAACCCGGTGATCCGGCCCCGGTGGATCAAACGCAAGTTCTTCGAACGCTTTCCGGACGACCTGCGGCCGGGCCGGCTCTCGCGCTGGCTTGCGCACCTGAGCACCGCGATCGAGGGCCTGGTTCCGCTCGTCCTGTTCTTCTCTCACGGCGGCTGGCCGACGGCGATCGCCGCATTCGTCATGGTGTGCTTCCACTTCGGCATCCTGTCGGCGATCCCGATGGGTGTGCCGCTGGAGTGGAACGTCTTCATGATGTTCTCCGTGCTGGCGCTGTTCGTCGGGCACGCCGGGATCGGGCTGGGCGATCTGCAGAGCCCGTGGCCGATCGTGTTGTTCGCCGTCCTCGCAACCACCGTCGTGTTGGGAAACCTGTTCCCCCGCAAGGTTTCCTTCCTTCCGGGCATGCGCTACTACGCCGGCAATTGGGACACCGGGCTGTGGTGCATGAAACCCTCGGCCAGCGAGAAACTGGAGAACGGCATCGTTTCGATCGCCAGCATGCCGCAGGCGCAGATGGAGCGTTACTACGGCAGCCCCGAGACCGCGCAGATGTATCTGTACATGGGATATGCGTTCCGCGCCTTCAACACCCACGGCCGCGCGATGTTCACGCTCGCACACCGCGCGATGGCCGGACACAACGAGGACGACTACGTGTTGACCGACGGCGAGCGCATCTGCTCCACCGCGGTCGGCTGGAACTTCGGCGACGGTCACATGCACAACGAACAACTCATCGAGGCGCTGCAGAAGCGCTGCCACTTCGAACCGGGTGAAGTCATCGTCGTGCTGATCGACGGACAACCGATTCACCGCCAGACCCAGCAGTACCGGTTGGTCGACGCTGCGACGGGCGAGTTCGAGCGGGGCTACATCCGGGTCGCCGACATGGTGACGCGCCAACCGTGGGATGACACGGTGCCGGTTCAGGTGACGCGGCAGAAGGACAGCGCCGACCGGTCCTGACCAGCATCACTGCCATCGACCAACCAGTGAGTTGACCTAGTAAACCTTGTTCAATTACGTTCGGGGGTGGACCCCCGTCTGTGGGTGATTCATCCGACTTCAAAGGAGTGGTGTCATGGCTGAAGCCGTCATCGTCGAGGCAGTGCGGTCGCCCGTCGGCAAGCGCAACGGCGGCCTGTCCGGCGTGCATCCGGCGGAGCTGTCCGCGCAGGTCCTCAACGGTCTAGTGGAGCGCGCGGGTGTGGACCCGGGCCTGGTCGACGACGTCATCTGGGGCTGCGTCATGCAGGCCGGCGAGCAGGCCCTCGACATCGCCCGCACTGCGCTGCTGACCGCCGGCTGGCCGGAGACCGTGCCCGGTGTCACCGTCGACCGCCAGTGCGGCTCCAGCCAGCAGTCGCTGCACTTCGCCGTCGCCGGTGTGGTGGCCGGCCACTACGACGTCGTGGTCGCCGGTGGCGTCGAGTCGATGTCGCGGACCCCGATGGGCTCGTCGCTGGCCAACGGCGGACACCCCTACCCGGACGCGTTCCGTAACCGCTACAACCAGACCCCGAACCAGGGCATCGGGGCGGAGATGATCGCCGAGCAGTGGGGATTCAGCCGTACCCAGCTGGACGAGTTCTCGCTGCGGTCACATGAGAAGGCTGCCGCCGCACAGGATTCCGGTGCCTTCAAGGACCAGATCTTGGGCATCAAGGACCAAGACGGCAACGTTGTCCTCGAGGACGGCGGCATCCGCCGCGGCGGCACCGTCGAGTCCATGGCCGGGATCAAGCCGGCGTTCAAGGAGGACGGTGTGATCCACGCCGGTAACTCCAGCCAGATCTCCGACGGCTCGGCCGCGCTGCTGGTCATGTCGGCCGAGAAGGCCAAGGAACTGGGTCTCAAGCCACTGGCCAAGGTGCACACCGCGGTGCTGGCCGGTGCCGACCCGGTGATCATGCTGACCGCGCCGATTCCGGCCACGCAGAAGGCGCTGAAGAAGTCGGGCCTGTCCGTCGACGACATCGGCGTGTTCGAGGTCAACGAGGCGTTCGCCCCGGTCCCGCTGGCGTGGCTGAAGGACATCGGCGCCGACGAGGCCAAGCTCAACCCCAACGGCGGCGCCATCGCACTTGGCCACCCGCTCGGCGGCTCGGGCGCTCGCATCCTGACCACGCTGCTGTACCACATGCGCGACAACAACATCCAGTACGGCCTGCAGACCATGTGCGAGGGCGGCGGCCAGGCCAACGCCACCATTCTCGAGTTGCTGTGACCCAGGAGGCGGCCGGCCCCGCCGCACTGGCTGTGCGACGGGGCAACGTCCTGCTGATCACGATCAACCGCCCCGAGGCGCGCAACGCCGTCAACAGCGCGGTGAGCACCGCCGTCGGCGACGCGTTGCAGCAGGCGCAGGACGATTCCGAGGTGCGTGCGGTGGTGATCACCGGTGCGGGTGAATCGTTCTGTGCCGGGGCAGATCTCAAGGCGATCTCGCGTCGGGAGAACCTTTTTCACCCCGACCACCCGGAATGGGGTTTCGCCGGCTACGTCCGCCATTACATCGACAAGCCGACGATCGCCGCGGTCAACGGCACTGCGCTGGGCGGTGGCACCGAACTCGCGCTGGCCAGCGACCTGGTGGTGGCGGAGGAACGTGCGCAGTTCGGTCTGCCGGAGGTGAAGCGCGGGCTGATAGCCGCGGCCGGCGGGGTTTTCCGGATCGTCGAGCATCTGCCCCGCAAGGTCGCGATGGAGCTGCTGTTCACCGGTGAACCGATGACGTCGGCCGACGCGCTGAAGTGGGGGCTGATCAACCAGGTCGTGTCCGACGGCACGGCCGTCGACGCGGCATTGGCTCTGGCCGAACGGATTAAGTGCAACGCACCGCTCGCGGTATGGGCGAGTAAGCGCGTGGCGATGGGCGTCGACGACGGAGTGATCGTCGGTGACGAACCGGGTTGGACCAGAACCATGCGCGAGATCGCCACCGTGATCCGCTCCGAGGACGCCAAAGAAGGACCGCTGGCCTTCGCCGAGAAGCGCCAGCCCGTATGGAAAGCAAAGTAAGCAAAGTCATGCAAAGACTGGTTTTCGAACCCGAGCACGAGCAGCTGCGCGAGACGGCGCGCCAGTTCCTGGAGAAGGAATGCGCGCCGTACACGGAGCAGTGGGAGAAGGACCGGCTGGTCGCGCGCGAAGCCTATGCTGCCGCAGGCAAATACGGGCTCATCGGGTTCAACATGCCCGAGGAGTACGGCGGTGGCGGCGTCGACGACTTCCGGTTCAACGCCGTCATCGTGGAGGAGTTCGCGAAGTTCGGTCCGGCCACGCCCGGGCTGAGCCTGCAGAACGACATCGTCGGGCCGTATTTCGCGTCGCTGGCCAACGAGGAGCAGAAGCAGCGCTGGCTGCCCGGCTACATCACCGGTGAGCTCATCGGCGCCATCGCGATGACCGAGCCCGGCGCCGGCAGCGACCTCGCGGGCATCAAGACCACGGCGGTGCGCGATGGAGACGACTGGATCCTCAACGGCTCCAAGACATTCATCTCCGCGGGCATCAACAGCGACCTGGTCATCGTGGTGGCCCGCACCGACCCCGACGCGGGGCACAAGGGCTTCTCGCTGCTGGTCGTCGAGCGCGGCATGGAGGGCTTTGAGCGCGGCCGCAAGCTCGACAAGATGGGCCTGCACGCCGCCGACACCGCCGAGCTGCACTTCGAGAACGTGCGGGTGCCCGGCAAGAACCTGCTCGGCACCGAGGGGCGGGGTTTCTACCATCTGATGGCCAACCTGCCGTCGGAGCGGCTGTCGATCGCCGTCGCCGCCGTCGCAGGCGCGCGCTCCACGTTCGACGAGACGCTGCAATACGTCAAGGACCGCAAGGCTTTCGGGCAGCCGATCGGCAGCTTCCAGCACAACCGGTTCGTGATGGCCGAGATGGCGACCGAGCTCGAGATCGCCGAGCAGTACATCGACCGGTGCCTGCGCGCGGTGGTCGACGGTGAGCTGACCGCCGTGCAGGCATCCAAGGCCAAATGGTGGTGCACCGAGCTCGCCAAGCGCGTCGTCGACAACTGCGTGCAGCTGCACGGCGGCTACGGCTACATGAACGAGTACAAGGTGGCCCGCGACTACGTCGACGCGCGCATCCAGACGATCTTCGGCGGCACGACCGAGATCATGAAGGAGATCATCGGCCGCGACCTCGGCCTGTAGCCGGCGTCGCCGCCGGTTACGTGGCGTGCGCCGGCGTGGCCGCCGCTCCCGCCGAGATCGACGTTTTGGCGAGTTTTACCCGCACTTTCCCGCCCGTTTGTCCCTTTGGGCGATCCCAGGAGGCGCGGGTCAGCCGATCGGGGCGTCCGCGGCCGGGATCGGCGTCTGCTCCGCCGCAGGGGTCTCGGCCTCCGCCGCCTCCGCCGTGGGGGTCTCCGCCGCCGTCGTCTCGGTGGCCGACGTCGTCGTGGCGGTGAGCGCATCCGGCGCGCCGGCCGGATCGAGCACCTTGTCGATCAGGTAGATGCGGGCGTTGTCGGCCTGGATCCCGCCGCAGACCACCTCCGCGGACTCGTTGACGGTGATGTCCCCGCCCTCACCGGACACCTTGATCTCCGCGCCCTGCTGGGTGGGCCGCTGACCCTTCACGTCCTTCGGGCCGAGAAGGCCGAGGAACACGTGGTAGTAGTCCAGGTCCGTCAGCGCGGCCGGATCGGCCTTCAGCGCGTCGAGCTGCGCGGCCGGCAGTTCGGCGAAGGCCTCGTTGGTCGGCGCGAACACCACGTACGGCCCGTTCTCCAGCACCGGCACCACGTTGACCGCGGGGTTCAGCCCGCCCGAGACCGCCGAGTAAAAGGTGCTGGCCTCGGGGATGGCGGCCAGCGCCTGCCCGACGGGCAGATCGGCCAGCGACTTCCAGTTCGGCACCGCCTCCTTGAACGCGCCGCAGTCCGGACCCTCCGGATCGGGGATCTCGACGACCGGCGCTGTTTCCTCCGGATCCGCATACGCCGTCACCGCCAACGGCACGGAGAGGGCGATCGCCGTAATCCCGGCGGCGGCACCAATGGCCCTGCTGGTGCGAGTCTTCACTTGCAGCTCCTCGGTTCGGTTCACGTCGCAACGCATGTTAAGGGCACCGACGCGCCAACTCCAAAGCGATGACCACGCCATACGCCGACCGCGGACCGCATGACCTGCGGGTTTGGCGCGGTGACAACCTGGTCACACCTGATGCGTGTCGGTCAGGTCGACGCCCGTCGACCACGTCCATCGCGGTGTTCACGGTGCTCACGTCGGGTCAGTGGCTCATGCCTACGATGACGCGCATGCCTGAACCGCTGATCATGCCCATTCGTGGCCGAGCGCCCCAGCTGCACGCCGAGTCCTGGGTGGCGCCGAACGCGGCCGTCATCGGCCAGGTCACGCTCGCCGCACGGGCCAGCGTCTGGTACGGCGCGACGTTGCGCGCCGAGGTCGCCGGCAACCGGCACAACGCACAGGCCTATCAGCGGCTCATCGATTTGCACCGGGAGGCGACGACATAGATTTCCGCACGGGCGATTGGGTACAGCCCTAAGGTGAAAAATGTGCGGATCCTCGTCACCGGCGCCACCGGCTATGTCGGTTCGCGTTTGATCACCACGCTGCTCGACGAAGGCCATGACGTCGTCGCCGCCAGCCGAAACCCCGCCCGCCTGGCCGACTTCGGCTGGAATGACCGCGTCAGCGCGGTATCGCTCGACGCGCATGACGCGACCTCGGCGCGGCAGGCCTTCACCGACGCGGGACCCATCGACGTCGTCTACTACCTGGTGCACGGCATCGGCGAACCCGATTTCCGCGACGCCGACAACCGCGCCGCGGCCAACGTCGCCAACGCCGCCAAGGACGCCGGGGTGCGACGGATCGTGTATCTGGGCGGCTTCGTTCCCGACGAGCACGAGCTTTCCGAACACCTGACCAGTCGCGCCGAGGTCGCCGAGGCGTTGCGCGTCGACGGCGGCGCGGATGTGGTCTGGATCGGCGCGGCGATGATCATCGGGGCGGGGTCGACGTCGTTCGAGATGCTGCGCTATGTCGGCGACCGGTTCGTCGTGATCCCGTTGCCGGCGTGGTCGGCGAACCCGATCGATCCGATCTCCATTCGAGATGTGCTGTACTACTTGGTCGCCGCCGCCGACACCGACCGGGTGCCTGCGGGCGCCTACGACATCTGTGGCCCGGAGACCACCTCCTACGGTGACCTGATGCGCAGCTATGCACGTATCGCGGGCAAGTGGCGCGCCGAATTGCCGGTCATCGGTGTGGATGTCGGGGTGGTGTCCTGGATGACGGCGGCGGTGCTGCCGGTACCTGGCGGGCTGGCCGCCGATCTCGTTGAGTCGCTTGACCATCCGATGATGGCGTCGGATTCGGGGCTGCGAGACATCGTCGGTGAACCGCCCGGCGGGCTGGTGGGAATCGACGAGGCGATCTCTCGCGCGCTGTCGAGTCGCAGACCATTGCCGGTCGACGCGCTCGCCGATCCGCACCACCTGGCCGACACCGATCCGGTGTGGGCCGGCGGAGACACGCTGCGTATCCGCCGACTGGCCGGCGCCGTGACGCCGTCGATCGCGCGGCCCGCTCTCGGCCTGATCGGCGCGGTGCCCGGCCCCGTGGCGGCCGCCGTGCGCACCGGACTCGACACCCTGCTGGGCTTGGTGCCGAAGGCGCACACGGCATGACCTCATCCGCAGGGTTTTTCAGCGAGGTACGCCAGATCGCCACCACCGTCGCCGTTCCGCATCAGGAACCGCCGGGGGTGATCCGGCGCCGGCGCGTCGTCGTGGCCGTGGTGTTGGTGATCGGCGCTGCGTTGCTCGGCTACTCGTTGACGCGGCCGCCCGGCGACCAGTCCTTCTACTGGTTGACGTTGGCGTTGGCCGCGGTGTGGGCGCTCGGCGCGCTGGTGTCGGGCCCGCTGCATCTGGGCTGTGTCCGATTCCGCGGGCGCAACCAACGACCGGTGATCACGGGGACGGTCGTCGGGCTGGTCCTGGGTGGTGCGTTCGTCGTCGGCGGGCTGATCGCCCGCGAGATTCCCGGAGTGCGCGAATACATCACGCGGGTACTGGAATTCGCCGACTACGGGCCATTGGCGCTGGTCGTCTTCATCACGGTGATCAACGGGCTCGCGGAGGAGATGTACTTCCGCGGCGCGCTGTACACCGCGCTGGGAGGTTTTCACCCGGTGCTGGTCTCGACCGTCCTCTATGTGATCGCGACCTCGGCCACCACCGGCAACCCCATGCTGGGCTTCGCCGCGATCATCCTCGGTACGGTCTGCGCGCTGGAACGCCGAGCGACCGGCGGCGTGCTCGCACCGATGCTCACCCACTTTTTCTGGGGGCTGGTCATGGTGCTGGCACTGCCGCCGATCTTCGGCGTCTAGCTCACCGCAGCGGATGTGTCCGCTCGTCGTGGCGCATCCGCGCCGCCCACAGCGCGACCGCCGCCAGAAGCGGTGGCGCGATGCCGGCAACCAGGAAAATCGCTTGCATGGGAACGAGTTTGGCCAGTGGGCCGACGATCGCGAACGACACCGGCATGAACGCCAGCGAGACGAAGAAGTCCAGGCTCGACACCCGGCCCAACATCGCCCGCGGCACTCGTCGCTGCAGCAACGTGCCCCAGATGACCATCCCGGCGCCGTCGGTGGCGCCGATGACGAACGTCGCCACCGCCATCAAGGCGAACGACGAGGTGAAACCGAACACCACCAGCGGGATGGAGCCCAGACCCCACATCGCCATCATCACCGTGAGGTAGCGGCGCGGCAACCGACCGGACGAAACCGCCAGCGCGCCAAGGGCGCTGCCGATACCGAAGAACGCCAGGATGAAACCGTACTTGCGGGCGCCGTCGTCGAAGCTGTTGTTGGCGATGAACGGCAACAGCACCTCGATCGGTCCGATCACCACGAGCACGAAGACGCTGGCGAACAACAGCGTCCACAGCAGCCACGGTGTGGCCAGCACGAACACGAAGCCTTCGCGCAGGTCACGCTGCATATGGGTGCGTTCCAGTTGGGGCTCAGGGCTTCTCATTGTCGGCCGGGTGGCCAGCAGGAGCAGCAGGCCGATGGCGAACAGCGCGGCGACACACACGGTGCCCAGCGCCGGAAACGTCGCCCCGACCACCAACCCCGCGACCGCGGGGCCGACCGCGCGTTGAAAGACCGGGCGCACGACACCCTCGACGCCGTTGGCCGCCAACAGCTGTTCGGCGGGCAGGATCCTCGGCAGGATCGCGCTGTAGGCCGGAAAGAAGAACGCGGCGGCGATCCCGAGAAGCGCCGCAGCCACCGCCATATGCCAAATCCGCAGTGCACCAACGAGTCCCAGGGCGGCGACCGCTGACACCGCGACCGCGTTGACTGCCTCGACGGCGATGATGATCGCGCGCTGGTTGAACCGGTCGGCCGCGATCCCGCCGACCAGGACGAACGCGACAAGCCCGGTGCCCAGACACGTCGCTACCAGCGAGAGCGATGCCGGATCGTTGGACAGCTCGATGACCTGAAGTGCCATCGCCACCGCCCACATGCCCTCGGCGAAGATGAACAGCGACACCGCGGCGATCAGCAGCCGGTACTCGCGGATGCGAAACGGTGCGAGCACGCGCCAGCCGCCGGTGTCGCGGACCGGCGTTTCGATGTCGAGTTGCGTACTCACCATGCGATGGTCGCCGACGCGTCATCGCGACGTCCACCGAATTTTTCGCACTCACACCGCCGCGCCCCGCTCTACGCCGAGATCGGCGAAATGGTGAAAACTACTCGCACTTTCCCGCCCGCTTGTCCTTTGGGCGAGAGGAAGCTAGCTGTCGGTGAAGTTGGGCGTTCGGCGTTGCTGGAAAGCCTTCGTGCCCTCGCGGAAGTCGTCCGCCTCGAGCAGCTGCAGCTGGCCCTGCTTCTCCAGCTCCAGCGCCGCCTCGAACTCGGTGAGCGTGGCGGCGTTGATGGCGTGCTTGGTCTTGCGCAGCGCCACCGCGGGGCCGGTCTGCAGCGTGGCCAGCACCTCGTCGACCTTGGCGTCGAACTCGTCGACCGGGTAGACCGCCGTCACCAGGCCCCAGTCGTAGGCGTCGGCCGCGGAGATCCGCTCGGCCAGCAGGGCCATCCGGAACGCGCGGATCCGGCCGACCGCCGCGGCGATCAACGCCGTAGCCCCGCCGTCGGGCATCAGCCCGATCTTGGTGAACGCCAGCATGAAAAACGCCTTCTCCGAAGCCAATACGACGTCGGAGGCCAGCGCCAACGACACCCCGACCCCGGCCGCCGGGCCCTGCACCACGGCCACCACCGGCTGTGGCAGGTCCTTGATCGAACGCACGGCGCGGTTGGCGGCGTCGAGCACATCGGCCGGAGTGCCGCTGGCGCCGGGGTTGGCGTGGTCCTCCTCGCTGACGCCCGCTCCCGAGCAGAAGCCGCGGCCCACGCCGCCCAGCCGCACCACCTTCACCCGGGGATCAGAAGCCGCCCGCTCAAACGTCTCGGCGATGGTGACGAGCATGGCGGCGGTCAGCGAGTTGAGGCTGTCCGGCCGGTTCATCGTCACCGACAGCACCCCGTCGGACAATTCGACGAGAAGATCGTCGATGCCGGTGTAGATCTGCACGCTGGAGTCTGCGGGTGTCATGGCTGCACCCTAGATCCGGCCCACTTGGTTAAACAAGTAAGCTATGTCGGCGGTCGACAGCGTTCGCGGGGATGAAGGGCGGTTGGAGTATGACTGGACCACTGCACGGGCTGCGAGTCATCGAACTGGCGAGCATCGGCCCCGGCCCGCATGCCGCGATGATCCTCGGTGACCTCGGCGCCGACGTCGTGCGCATCGAGCGGCCCGGCAAGGTGGGCGGGATTCCCACCAAGAACCGCGAAGCCACCCTGCGCAACCGCCGCTCGGTGACCGCCGACCTCAAGACCGAGGAGGGCCGCGACCTGGTGCTGCGGCTGGTCGCCAAGGCCGACGTGCTCATCGAGGGCCTGCGCCCCGGCGTGACCGAACGGCTGGGCCTGGGCCCCGAGGACTGCGCGAAGGTCAACGAGCGCCTCATCTACGGCCGCATGACCGGCTGGGGCCAGACCGGGCCCCGCCGGCTGCAGGCCGGCCACGACATCAACTACATCTCGCTCAACGGCGTGCTGCACAGCATCGGCCGCAAGGGGGAGCGGCCGGTGCCGCCCCTGAACCTGACCGGCGACTTCGGCGGCGGATCGATGTTCCTGCTCGTCGGGATCCTGTCGGCGCTGTGGGAACGGCAGACCTCCGGCAAGGGCCAGGTGGTCGACGCCGCGATGATCGACGGATCCAGCGTGCTGGCCCAGATGATCTGGAGCTTCCGCCAGGACGGCCTGTGGTCCGACGAGCGCGGCGTGAACATGCTCGACGGCGGCGCCCCCTACTACGACACCTACACCTGCGCCGACGGCCGCTACATCGCCGTCGGCTGCATCGAGCCCCAGTTCTACGCCGAGTTCCTCGAGGGCCTCGGCCTCGACGGGGAGGATCTGCCCGACCAGAACGACATGAGCCGCTGGCCCGAGCTGCGCGCGAGGTTCACCGAGGTCATCGGCTCCAAGGACCGCGACCACTGGGCCAAGGTCTTCGCCGACAGCGACGCCTGCGTGACGCCGGTGCTCTCCTTCGGCGAGGTGGAATCCGAACCCCATGTCACCGAACGCAATACGTTCTACCGGGTCGGCGACTACCTGCAGCCCATGCCCGCTCCGCGGTTCTCCCGTAGTGTGCCGCCGACCCCGACCCCGCCCGGCGAGGCCGGCGCGGACACCGAAGCCGTCCTGCGGGACTGGACCTAGAGAGGAACTGATTCAGTGGAGATCAAGGACGCCGTAGCCGTCGTCACCGGCGGGGCCTCCGGGCTCGGCCTGGCGACCACCAAGCGCCTGCTCGACCGCGGCGCGTCCGTCGTCGTCATCGACCTCAAGGGTGCCGACGCGGTTTCTGAACTCGGTGAGCGCGCCAAGTTCGTCGAGGCCAACGTGACCGACCCTGATGCGGTGAGCGCCGCGCTGGATGAGGCCGAGAAGATGGGTCCGCTGCGCATCAACGTCAACTGCGCGGGTATCGGCAACGCGATCAAGACGCTGAGCAAGGACGGCCCGTTCCCGTTGGACGCGTTCAAGAAGGTCATCGAGGTCAACCTGATCGGCACGTTCAACGTGCTGCGGTTGTCGGCCGAGCGGATCGCCAAGACCGAACCGATCAACGGCGAGCGTGGCGTCATCATCAACACCGCGTCGGTCGCGGCGTTCGAGGGCCAGATCGGGCAGGCCGCCTACTCGGCGTCCAAGGGCGGTGTGGTCGGCATGACGCTGCCGATCGCGCGTGACCTCTCCCGTGAGTTGATCCGCGTCGTCACCATTGCGCCCGGGTTGTTCAAGACCCCGCTGTTGGGTTCGCTGCCGGAGGAGGCGCAGGCCTCGCTGGGCAAGCAGGTGCCGCATCCGGCGCGCCTCGGCGATCCCGACGAGTACGGCGCGCTGGCCGTGCACATCGTGGAGAACCCGATGCTCAACGGTGAAGTGATCCGCCTGGACGGCGCGATCCGGATGGCCCCGAGGTAGGCCGCGATGGGTATCAGGACGAAGTTCACCGAGACGTTCGGTATCGAGCACCCCGTCGTGCAGGGCGGGATGCAGTGGGTTGGCCGCGCGGAACTCGTTGCCGCGGTGGCGAATGCGGGCGCGTTGGGGTTCATCACCGCGCTGACCCAGCCGACGCCGGCGGACCTGGCCAAGGAGATCGAGCGGTGCCGCGAACTCACCGACAAGCCGTTCGGGGTGAACCTGACGATCCTGCCGACCATCAACCCGCCGCCCTATGACGAGTACCGCCAGGTGATCGTCGACTCCGGCATCAAGATCGTCGAAACTGCCGGGTCCAACCCGGCGCCGCACCTGCCGATGTTTCACGACAACGGCATCAAGGTGTTGCACAAGTGCACGTCGGTGCGGCACGCGGTCAAGGCGCAGAGCCTGGGCGTGGACGGCATCAGCATCGACGGTTTCGAGTGCGCGGGCCATCCGGGCGAGGACGACATCCCGGGGCTGGTGCTGATTCCGGCGGCGGCGGCCAAGATCGACATCCCGATGATCGCCTCCGGCGGCTTCGCCGACGCGCGCGGTTTGGTGGCCGCGCTGGCGCTCGGCGCCGACGGCATCAACATGGGTAGCCGGTTCATGTGCACCGTCGAGTCGGCGATCCACCAGAACGTCAAGGAAGCGATCGTGGCGGGCACCGAGCTCGACACCGAGCTGATCTTCCGGCCGCTGCGCAACACCGCCCGCGTCGCGAGCAACAAGGTGTCACGTGAGGTGGTGGAGATCCTCAACCGCGGCGGGCAGTTCGAGGACGTCAAGGACCTGGTCGCCGGTAGCCGCGGCGTCAAGGTCTATGAGGTCGGCGATCTCGACGCGGGGATCTGGAGTGTCGGCACCGCGATGGGCCTGATCAACGACATCCCGACGTGCGGGGAGCTGGTGTCACGGATCGTGGCCGAGGCCGAGGAGATCATCACCGGCCGGCTGGCCGACATGATCGAGTCCGACGAAGAAGAGAACGTGGCTTAGCAGGAATCAGCGAAAATCGCCCGCAGTGGGCAAACTGTCGGTCCCGAGCGCGCCCGCGCTCGGGACCAGGCGGGTCAGACCGCCTTGCGCAGCGGCTGCTCGTCGTCGAGCTGTTCCGAGGTGTCGCCCTCGACCAGGACATCGCCGTGGTAGAGCGCGTCGAAATCAACCTTGATGACATCAGCACTGGTGTCGTCGATCCACATGTACTGAAGAGTAACCAGCACCTTTAAGGAATCATTGAGTCACGGTTCGGAATATCGTGGCAATTCTTACCGCCGGGTAGGTTCCGGGGTCGACAAGGGCCCGACCGCCGCGATTGTGCAGTCTCATACGGGCTTCCCGGCGTGTCGCGGATAAAACCGCGCAATCGGCCGAACCTAGGCGGGTGCGGTGAAGTGGATCGGGTTGGTGCCGTTGAGCGCGATCCACGTCAGCACGGCCGCGACGACCGCCGCGACCAGCAGACCCACCGCGAGCCGCGGCGACCAGGTCGTGCGGCCGAGGACCCGGGCGTCCACCGAGTACGCGCCCGCACCGGCGAACAGCAGCGCCGTCGCCCCGATGAAGATCAGGAACGGCGCGTTGAACGGGTGCGACCAGAACGCGGCGGTCGAGACGTTGACCGCCCAGGCGTCGACCATCGCCGCGATCACCGCGAACGCCGCCAGCGGCGTCAGCACGCCGAGCAGCAGCCCGATCCCGCCCAGCGTCTCGGCGGTGGTGACCATCATCGCGGCCAGCGTGGGCATCCGCCAACCGCCTGCGCTCATGAACTCGACCGTCGTACTGAAATCGAACGCCTTGATCAGGCCGGCCTGAATCATCGCCGCGCCGACCCCCACACGCAGGGTCAACAGGCCGACATCGCCGGCGGTGGTGCGGGTTGGTGCGGTCACATCGGTGGTCACGCCCGTAGTTGTCATGTCCGATACGACTACCAGAACATGCCGGATTCATCGCGGGGCATCGCCGTGAACGATGCGGGGTAGCCCCACCGTGTCACCTACGGGCGCATTGACCCGCTTGGTTACCGTTGTTAAGTTACCCGTGTTAGCCGATCCGAGAAACGGAAGGCACGACGTGCTGCACCGAATCGCACAGCTGGCGCTGTCCGCGCCTCGGCGCATCCTCGCCATCGCGGTGCTCGTCATGGCGGCCTGCGCGGTCTTCGGGATCCCCGTCGTCAAGCACCTGTCCGCGGGCGGCTTCGCAGACCCGACCTCGGAGTCCGCCCAGGCCAACCGGGTGCTCGTCGACACGTTCGGCCAGGGCGACATGGAGCTGCTGATCAGCGTCACCGACGCCGACGGCGCGCTGAGCCCGGCCGCGCGCTCGGTCGGCACCGACATCGCCACCCAGCTCCGGGCATCGCCGCACGTCGTCCAGGTCGTCACGGCGTGGACCGCGCCGCAGACGGCGGCTCCGGCGTTGATCAGCACGGACGGCAAGACGGGGTTGATAGCGGCCGGGATCACCGGCGGCGAGAGCGGCGCGCAGAAGCACGCCAAGGAACTCACCGATCGGCTGGCACATGATCGCGGCGAGGTCAGGGTGCGTGCCGGCGGCGAAGCGATGATCTACGTCCAGATCAACGCGCAGACCGAACGCGACCTGCTGCTGATGGAGTCGATCGCCATCCCGCTGAGCTTCGTGGTGCTGGTGTGGGTGTTCGGCGGTCTGGTGGCGGCCGCGCTGCCCCTGGCCGTCGGTGGGTTCGCGATCCTGGGCTCGATGGCGGTGCTGAGGGCCGTCACCCTCGTCACCGACGTGTCGATCTTCGCGCTGAACCTGACGGTGGCCATGGGCATGGCGTTGGCCATCGACTACACCCTGCTCATCATCAGCCGCTACCGCGACGAGCTGGCCGACGGCGCCGACCCCGACCGCGCCCTGGTCCGCACCATGGCCACCGCGGGGCGGACGGTGTTGTTCTCGGCGCTCACCGTCGCGCTGTCGATGGTCGCGATGGTGCTGTTTCCGATGTACTTCCTCAAGTCGTTCGCCTACGCCGGCGTGGCGGTGGTGACGTTCGCGGCGCTGGCCGCCATCGTCGTCGCGCCCGCGGCCATCGTGCTGGCCGGCGACCGGCTGGACAGGTTCGACGTGCGCAGGTTGTTGCGTCGGGTGCTCGGCCGTCCCGAGCCGGTACGCAAGCCGGTCGAGCAGACGTTCTGGTATCGCTGCACGAAGTTCGTCATGCGCCGCGCGGTGCTGATCGGAGCGGCGATCGTGGCGTTGCTGCTGGTGCTCGGCGCGCCGTTTCTCGGCGCCAACTGGGGCTTTCTCGACGACCGGGTGCTGCCGTCGTCGGCGTCGGCGCGACAGGTCGGAGACGAGTTGCGCACCGACTTCGCCGTCGACTCCGCGCGCAACGTCACCGTCGTCATACCCGACGCCCGCGCCGTCACGCCGCCCGCCCTCGACCGCTACGCCGGCGCCCTGTCCGAGGTGGCCGACGTGTCGTCCGTGTCGGCGCCCGGGGGCACGTTCGTGGACGGCAGGCTGGTGGGTCCGCCGTCGGCGGCGACCGGCGTCAAGGACGGCAGCGCGTTTCTCACGGTCGCCAGCGCCGCGCCGTTGTTCACCGAGGCCTCCGAAACCCAGCTCGACGCGCTGCGCCGGGTCAGCACACCGGGCGGCGCCGAGGTGCAGTTGACCGGCGTCGCGCAGATCAACCGCGACAGCTCCTCGGCGATCACGTCGCGGCTGCCCTTGGTGCTCGGGGTGATCGCCGGCATCACGTTCCTCCTGCTGTTCCTGCTGACCGGAAGCGTGGTGCTGCCGCTGAAAGCGTTGATACTCAACGTCTTATCGCTGACGGCGGCATTCGGCGCGTTGGTGTGGATCTTCCAGGACGGCCATCTGGGCGCGCTGGGCACGACGCCGACGGGCACGTTGGTGGCCAACATGCCGGTGCTGTTGTTCTGCATCGCGTTCGGGCTGTCGATGGATTACGAGGTGTTCCTGGTGTCGCGGATCCGGGAGTACTGGCTCAAATCGGGCCGCACCCGGGCGGATAACGACGAGAGCGTCGCGCTGGGGCTGGCCCGCACCGGCCGGGTCGTCACCGCCGCGGCGCTGATCATGTCGATCTCGTTCGCCGCATTGATCGCCGCCGAGGTGTCGTTCATGCGGATGATGGGCGTCGGCCTGACGCTGGCGATCTTGGCGGATGCGACGCTGGTCCGCATGGCGCTGGTTCCCGCGTTCATGCACGTGCTCGGCCGGTGGAACTGGTGGGCACCCAAGCCGCTGGCCCGGCTGCACTCACGCATCCGCATCAGCGAGTCCGCCGAGGACCGGCTGCCGGCCGCCGACCCGTCCTCTGAGGTGGTCGGATCGCGATGAAACGGCGACGCGCGCCGCGCGGCTCCGGCGACCAGTTGCGCGACGAGATCCTCGACGCCACCACGGATCTGCTGCTGGAGACCGGAAACGCCAAGGCGGTGTCGATCCGGTCGGTCGCCCAGCGGGTGGGGGTGACACCGCCGTCGATCTATCTGCACTTCGCCGACAAGGACGCGCTGCTGGATGCGGTGTGCGTGCGTTACTTCGAGAAGCTCGACGAGGAGATGCAAAGCCTCGCCGCCGATGCGCCGTCGGCGATCGAGGTGTTGCGCGCCCAGGGGCTGGCCTATATTCGGTTCGCCGTGAAAACCCCTGAGCTGTACCGGATCGCGACGATGGGCGAGGGCCGCCCCGGCAGCGATGTCGACATGATGCTGAACACATCGGCGTTTCTGCATCTGCGTACCTCGGTGGAGACGCTGATCGCCGAGGAAGTCTTTCCGCCGGGGGATCCGGTGGCGTTGGCGCTGCAACTGTGGACGGTCGCCCACGGGGTGGCCGCGATGCTGATCTCGCGACCGTATCTGCCGTGGGGGGACGCCGAGGAGTTCGCCGACCGGGTGCTGCGGGCGGTGGTGGTAGGGGAGATCATCTCGGGCGCAGTCGATCCCAAGACCGCCCCGCAGGAAACTGTGAGCATGTTGAAAGGACTGCTGAATGAGCAACACCGTTGACAATCCATTCTTCGCGCGGCTGTGGATGTTCATGTCCAGGCATGAGACGGAGGCGATTCAGCGGTTGCGCCGCGAGAACCTCGCTGGATTGAGCGGACGGGTGCTCGAGGTCGGCGCGGGCACCGGCACCAACTTCGAGTTCTATCCCGACACCGTCACCGAGGTGGTGGCCGTCGAACCCGAACGGCGCCTCGCCGAGCAGGCCCAGCGCGCCGCCGCCGTCGCACCCGTGCCGGTGACCGTCACCGCCGACACCGTCGAGCACTATGCGGGCGGCGCCGGTGAGCCGTTCGACGCGGTGGTGTGCTCCCTGGTGCTGTGCTCGGTCGACGAGCCCGAAACGGTGCTGCGCCAACTGTATTCGCTGCTGCGCCCCGGCGGCGAGTTGCGCTACCTGGAGCACATCGCCGGTACCGGCGTGCGTGCCCGGATGCAGCGGATCGCCGACGCCACGTTGTGGCCGAGGCTGTTCGGCAACTGCCACACGCATCGGCACACCGAGCAGTCGATCGTCGGCGCGGGATTCCAGGCGGCAGGGGCGCGCCGCGAGTGGACGCTGCCGGCCTGGGCGCCGATTCCGGTGGCGGAGTTCGCGCTCGGCCGCGCGGTCAAGTAGCGATTTGTGTGCGTTTAGGCGCGCTCAGCGCAACAGAAGGCACACAAATCGCTCATGAACTGAGGGCGTGTCGGATTTCGGCAATCACCCGCTGCGGGTTCACGGTGAGATCAAACCAGGTGAACCGCAGCACCTTCCACCCGCGCAACGAGATCGCATTCTGTCGTTCGCGATCCTTGACGAACACGTCTGCGTCGCTGTGAAACGCCCAGCCGTCGACCTCGATGGCGACCTTCTGTACGAGAAACGCCACGTCGACCTTGTAGCCGGCGACCGGGAAATTCGTCCGCCATCCGGTGAAACCCGCTTCGTACAGGAGTTTCACGAGCAGGCGCTCGGCCTCTGAGCGGGCCCCGTCGGTTGCCGCCTGCAGCAGCCGCCTGGCTGCCGGCGACCCGTGCCGACCCTTGTTCTGCAGATGCGTGCGCCAAAGGTCGTGCAGTTCGACGTGACGTTGCAATGCGGAATCCATCAACACGGCGCCCCCGCGGAACCGAACGGCGGCCTCCACGACGGTCAGCGCCAACGCGGTGACCCTTAAGCCGCCGCGCTCGACGACATCCGCGGGACGCAGGTCGCGTCGCCGCATCCGGATGCCGTCACGGTGTGGATGGTGGCTGGCCTTCGGCACCGTCACTTCGACCACACGCGGTGCAAATCGCGTCAGGCCATGCCACCAGGCCGCGGCAATGCCGCTGGCCACCGCCGCGAGCCCGTAACCCCAGACGGCGGCTCTGATCCGCGCTGCGTCGCTGAACGGCCGGTCTTCGGCGAAGAACACGCCCGGGGAGCACCGTCGCCAGCGCCCGGCGCGGACTCGGCGGTCGACGGCATATCTGCTGAGCCCGGCCTGTTGCGCCTGTGCCAGCGTGATCACCCCGTCATGGCGGCGCAAGTAGTCGTCGACCACATCGTGTTTGGACGCCCTGCGCGCCTATTCGGTTCCACCCGTCGCGATTTGTGTGCGTTTAGGCGCGCTCACCGCAACAAAACGCACACAAATCGCCCTAGTCGAGGAGCGCGGGCAGCCGCTGCAGCAGGCCGGGCAGGGCCTCGACGGCGGTTTCGCGCAACGACACCGTCGCGGCGTCCGACAACGGCGTGCGTTCCGGGTTGACCTCGATGACCACCGTGCCTCGGGCCAGCGCCATCTCCGACAGCCCCGCGGCGGGGTAGACGATCGACGACGTCCCGACGACCACCACGAGGTCGGCGGTGCTGACCGCCTCCATCGAGCGTTGCCAAGCCTCATCGGGAAGCGCCTCACCGAACCACACCACGTTGGGTCGGATCAGCCCGCCGCACGGGCATACCGGCGGGTCGACGGCCTCCACCGGTTCGGGCATCGTGGGCAGATCACCCTCGAAGGCCGAGTGGCAGGCGTCGCAACGGAATTCGAACAAGCTGCCGTGCAGGTGGTAGACCTTGGTGCTGCCGGCGCGCTCGTGCAGGTTGTCGACGTTCTGGGTGACGACGCGTACGTCGGCGTAGTCCTGCCAGGCGGCGACGGCCAGATGGCCACTGTTCGGCCGTACCGACCCCATCATGTAATGGCGCCACAGGTACCACGCCCACACCTTCTCCGGGTTCGCCCGCCAGCCCTCGGAGCTGGAGATCTCATACGGGTCGACCTTGGCCCACAGCCCGGTCTCGGCATCCCGGAACGTGGGCACCCCGCTCTCCGCCGAGATGCCCGCACCGCTGAGGACCGTTACCTGCACATGTCCAAAGTAGCCGCTTTGCGCGATACTGAAGCACGTGGCGGGGTTGGCCGAGTGGGTGCGCATCGATCAACGCGGCTCCGGTGCCCTGTTCGACCAGCTGAGAACCCAGATCATCGACGGAATCCGGGACGGCAGGCTGCCCCCGGGCACCAGGCTGCCGACGGTGCGCGAGCTCGCCGGTCAGCTCGGGTTGGCGGTCAACACCGTGGCGCGTGCCTACCGCGAGCTGGAGGCCAGCGGCATCCTGGAAACCCGCGGACGGTTCGGCACGTATGTGGCCCGGGTAGACCCCTCCGACGAGGCGATGGCCGCGGCGGCGCACGGTTTCGTCTCGACGGCAAAGGCCATGGGCGTCAGCAAGGCCGAGGCCCTGCGCTACGTCGAAGCCGCATTCGGCTGAACGGTCAGCCGAACTCCAGCAACGTGAAGACCGGCCGGACCGGGTCGAAGACGGGAATGCGCTGAGCCGCCCACACCAGCGCGTTGAACACCTTGCCGCGGCCGGGCGGGATCGGCACGTCGTGCACGGCGCGGATGCCGGGGATGTCGTGCACGAGGTTCGCCGCCTGTGACGGCGTGAGGCTGAACGGCATGGGCGGTACCCGGTAGCGCAGCGACGGCCGCAGCAGGCCGCGCGTGACGGCGGCCGCGAACCAGGCCGGCGGCAGGTCGAACATCATCTGGCCGCCGGGGAACCGCTTGGCACATTCGGCGATCAACCCGAGCGCCTCCTCGGGTTGCAGGTACATCAGCAGGCCCTCGGCGGTGATGAACACCCCGTGCTCGGTGTCGACGCGGTCCATCCAGCTGTAGTCCAACGCCGACTGAGCCGCCATCTGCACCCGCTCGGAGGCGGGAAGCAGCTTGCGGCGCAGCTCGATCATCGGCAACAGATCCACGGTGAGCCAACGAAATTCATGTCCGACGTCGGCGGCGTCCAGGCGGTAGAAGCTGGTCTGCAAGCCCTCCGCCAGCGCCACCACCGTCGCCTTCGGATGGTCACTCAGGTAGCGGCGGGTGTGCCGGTCGAAGGCCAACGACCGCACCGCCATGTCTTGACGGCGGGGGATCCCGAACTTGGCGAAGTCGAAGTCGATCGAGTCGACCAGTCGGATGGCCATCGGGTCGTCGAGGATGGCATCGGGTCGGCGCGCTTCGGTGGCGCGGACCTGAAGCGTCATCAGCGCGGTTTCGGACACGCCGGTCAGCACGGTGCCGTCGGCCTTGGCGGAGGGTTCCGCGGAGGGTGTAGAGCTCACCTGTCCGAATCTACCTAGCGCAGCACTTTCTCGACCGTGCGCAGGTTGCGGGTGGTCGTCGACGACTTGTAGCGCTTCTTGCTCATCGTCTTGCCCATCGCCGAGCCCAGGGTGGCGGTCCTGGCCACCTGCCAGTAGATGACGCCGTCGCCGCGCTGGATCTTCTCGTGGTCTCTGGCGTCCTCGGCCAAGGCGGCCAGTTCGTCGAGCACCTGCGGGTCGGTGACGAACGTGATGTAGGAGTGGTGGCCTTCGACCTCGCGCTGGAACGGATACGCCTCGGCGATCGCCCGCACCGTGTCCAGGTCGTAGGCCAGCACCCAGGCGTCGTAGCCGAACCGGTCGCGCAGCGCCTTCTCGGCGCGCCGGCGCACCGTGGTCACGCCGGCAGGGCTGTCCAGCAGCACGTTGCCACTGGCCAAAATCGTTCGGACATCGGTGAATCCGGCCGCCTCGAGCGCCTTGGCGACGTCGGCCATCTTCAGGTTGACGCCACCCACGTTCACTCCGCGCAGGAAGGCGGCGTAGCGGGTCACGGCCCGAACTCCAGCAGCGTGAAGGAGGGTCGTCGGCGCCGGAAGGGGCCCAGCCGGTCAACCGCCGGCGAGGCGGCCAGCCTCCACAGACCCCGCGCCGGCGGCAGGGGGACGTCACGGGCGACGCGTACGCCGGGAATCCTTCCGGCCAGGCCGACGGCGTCGTCGGCGCTTTGCCCGAACGGCATCGGCGGCGCCAGGTAGCGGTCGGAGAGCTTCAGTCCGTTGAGCGTGCGTCGGCTGAACCACGGGGGCACCGAGTCGAACATCATCTGAACTCCTGGGAAGCGTGCCGCGCAGTCGGCGATGAGGCCGAGCGCCTCCTCGGGTTGCAGGTACATCAGCAGACCCTCGGCCGTGATGAAGACGCCGTGCGCGGCGTCGACGCGGTTCATCCAGGTGCGATCCAGGGCCGACTGGGCCAACGGCACGATGCGCTCGTCGTGTGGCAGCAGCCTGTCCCGCAGCGCGATGACGGGTGGCAAATCGATGGAATACCAGGTTATCCCGTCGGCGACGCCGGTTCGATCGAGCCGCCAGAAGCTGGTCTGCAGCCCCTCGGCGAGCGCCACCACCGAGGCCTTCGGGTGTGCGACGAGGTAATCGCGGGCCGCGGCGTCGAAGGCCACGGCGCGCAGCGCGTGCGCCTGGTGGGGTTTGCCGAACTTGAGGTAGTCGTAGTCGATCGAATCGAACAGCCTGACCGCCCACGGATCGCGGATGACGCCGTCGGACCGTTTGGCCTCGCTGGCGCGGTTGTGCAGCGTCCAGAGCGTGGTGGCCGAGACGCCCTCGAGAATGTTGCCGTCGACTGCATAAAACCGCGTCATCGGTTCGATCGTAGGGCCGTAGGCTCGACCCATGGGACGTCATGTGTTCGACGACAAGCTCTTGGCGCTGATCGGCGGGAACTCGCTGGGGGTGCTGGCCACGATCAAGCGCGACGGACGGCCGCAGTTGTCGAACGTGATCTACTACTTCGACCCGCGGGCGCTCACGATTCAGGTGTCGATCACCGAACCGCGGGCCAAGACCCGCAACCTGCGTCGCGACCCGCGGGCGTCCATCCACGTCAGCTCCGACGACGGCTGGGCGTATGCCGTGGCCGAAGGCGACGCGGTGCTCACCCCGCCGGCTGCGGCGCCCGACGACGACACCGTCGAGGCGTTGATCACGTTGTACCGCAACATCGCCGGTGAGCATCCGGACTGGGACGACTATCGCCGCGCCATGGTCGACGAACGGCGCGTGATGATGACGCTGCCCATCTCGCACGTCTACGGCATGCCGCCCGGCATGCGATAAAAGCAGGCGACGGCGGTCGGGTCGGCGCGTAGGCTGCCAGGCATGGCTGACTCGGCGCGCGAAGACGACACCAAACGCAGGTTCCGGGAAGCGCTGGAGCGCAAGAAGGCCAATGCCGGCGGCGGCGGCGCTCACAAAGACGGCGGGGCTAAACAGCCGCGGGCGCACGGCCCGGTTGAGCATCGCCGCGAGTTCCGGCGCAAGAGCGGCTAGCGAGTGTGCGCGCGGCGATCAGCGCCGCGAGCATGACGGCCACGCAGATCAGGCCCTGATCCTTCAGTCCCCACCCGACCGAGGCCAGCGTCGCCGCGCAGCGTGCTGGTGGCCATCACGGTGTGGCCGACGACCACACCGAGCAACGACACGATCCGGATGACGTCGATGGCCCGGTCACGGGTGGCCGGGGTGGCTGCCTCGACTTCGGCAGGGCTGGGAAAACTCGCCATGCC
Source organism: Mycolicibacterium elephantis DSM 44368 (assembly GCF_004014805.1). GTDB lineage: Bacteria > Actinomycetota > Actinomycetes > Mycobacteriales > Mycobacteriaceae > Mycobacterium > Mycobacterium elephantis. Next base: position 4,449 of record NZ_ATDN01000067.1, on the reverse strand, counting down.
ACAGATCGTCGGCGTCGCCGGTGGCGTCGCGCATGAGTCGCGCATGAGTAGAAGCCCTCAAATCGCGGCGGTGCGAGCCTCCCGCACCTCTCGGGCTTCTCGCAGCAGGATCGCGACCAGGCAGACGATCGACAGCGCCGCGACCACCACCGCGAAAGTCACACCCGCGGTGCGCAATCCCCACGTTTGGGCGGCCAGGCCCTCGCCGACCACGGGCACCGAGATCGCCACGTAACCGATGACGAAGTACGTCGAGTTCACCTCGGCGCGCCGATCTGCCGGCGTGTTCTCGGCGATCGCGGCGAGACCGCGGCTGAAGGCGATGCCGTGCCCCACCCCGGACACCAGCCCGGCGCCGATCAGACCGAGGAACGACGACATCCCCAGCGCCACAGCCAGAATGACCATGCCTGCGATCAGGATCGCGCAGCCGAGCGCGACAGCGCGTTGGGGCTCCATGCCGCCGACGGCGACCTGGGTCACCGCCGACGCGATGAAGATCGAGCTGGCGACCAGGCCGGCGATGGCGGAGTTGTCGATCCCGGCGACGTCGGCGACGAAGGACGGCGCCACCGCCATGAACAGCCCGGTCACCGCGAACCCCGCGAAGCCGGCGATCGCGGCGATGACGAACACCGTCCGCACCTCGGCGGGCACGGACAACCGCTGAATCCCGATGCGGCCGGTGCGTTCCGACGTTTCGGGTGCGATCAGCACGGCCGCGCCGGCCAGCAGTACGAGCACGATGTGCAGCGCGAAGCTCAGCCGCAGTGGTTCCGGCGCGTACTGCACCAGCAGGCCGGCGACGACGGGCCCGGCGCCCAGTCCGCCGATGTTGGCGATGGTCGCGACGGGGGCGGCCCTGGTCCGCCAGTTCGGCGGTGCCGCCTCGATCACCGCAGCGGTCGCGGTTCCGGTGAACAGCCCCGCCGACAGCCCCGACAACACGCGGGCGATCGAGAGCACGGCCACCGAGTCAGCGGTCAGGAACACCGCGGCGCTCAGCACCGCGGCCACCACACCGGCGAGCAGGATGGGTCGTCGGCCGATGGCGTCGGACCAGCGGCCGAACACCAGCAGGGCGAACAGCACCCCGCCCGCGTACATCGCGTAGATGACGGTGGTGGCCAACACCCCGAAATCCATCTGCTCGGCATACAACGCATAGATGGGCGTCGGCATCGTGGTGCCGAGCATGATCGCGGCGAAGGCGTAGGCCAGCAGCGGAAAGGCGAACCGGGTTCTGGGCACGCCGTGGTGCAACCTGGTGCGGCGAGGCGGTATTCCGGCCTTGTCGACGGCGCCGGTCAGTGCGTCACCGCCTTCTCGGCGCCGATCACGATGTAGAGCGTCACGACCACGAACAGCGCGAAGATGCCGATGTTGGTGAACGGGTTGCCGACGGTGGTGTCCTGAGCCAGGACGTCGGCGCTCATGCGGCGCCGCTTTCGAGCCTGGCGGCGATGGCCTCGGCGCGCGGGTCGAGGTCGCGGTTGGCGAAGCGGACGTAGATCCAGGTGATGACGAACGTGGACACGAACTGGCCCAGCCCGATCAACAGGCCGACGTTGATGTCCCCCCACACCTTGATCGCCATGAAGTCATGGGCGAACGCGCCCAGCAGCACGTAGGCCGCGTACCAGACCAGGAACAGCGCGCTCATCGGGAACACGAAGCGGCGCAGCCTACTTCGTAAGTCGGCGAACTCGGGGTTGGCCTGTACGGCCACGTAATCCTGGCCGCTGATCTGGGTCACTCCGGACGAATGGTGGGCCTCGGACAAGGCGGCTCCTGACCTCGATGGGCAAAAAGGGCGTGCGTCAGCCTATGAGACGTGCGTCACATCCGCCGCGTTCCCGCGTGGCCTGCGGCTCAAACTTCACATCTAGACTGGCGGCGTGGCGAAACTGCAGCTAGTTCAAGATCCGGCGGCTGACGCGCTGCTGGAGTCCAACCCGTTTGCGCTGCTGGTCGGCATGCTGCTCGATCAGCAGTACCCGATGGAGGCGGCGTTCGCCGGCCCGAAGAAGATCTCCGACCGGATGGGCGGCGAGCTCGATCCGCGTGCGATCGCCGAGTACGACCCTGACAAGTTCGCCGCCCTGTGTTCGAAAACGCCTGCGATACATCGCTTTCCGGGTTCGATGGCCAAACGGATCCAGGCCCTGGCGCAACTCATCGTCGACCGCTACGACGGCGACGCGGCCGCGCTGTGGACGGCAGGCGATCCCGACGGCGCGGAGGTGCTGAGCCTGCTCAAGAGCCTGCCCGGTTTCGGCGAGCAGAAGGCGAAGATCTTTCTGGCGCTGCTGGGCAAGCAGTACGGGGTGACGCCCGAGGGCTGGCGCGAGGCCGCCGGTGACTACGGCAAGGCCGGCTCTTACCTGTCGATCGCCGACGTGGTCGACGCGGGCTCGCTGGAGAAGGTGCGCTCGGCCAAGAAGCAGGCCAAGGCCGCAGCGAAAAAGCAGGCCGCGAAGTAGGTCCAAGCGCCGAGACTGCGGGGAGATCGCGGGCTGGCGCGATTTCACGATCTGTGCGCAGTCTCGGAGTCCAGTGCGGCCAGCGTCGAGATGATGCTGGCGACCACGCGCCCGGTCGTGGTGCCGGTGTCCAACCCCTCCTTGAGGGCCCGCAACCTGATTCCGCGTTCGGTGAGGTGCGCGATCGTGCGGGTCACCTCGGCGGTGGAGCGGCCGAGGCGGTCCAGTGCGACGACGATGACCGTGTCACCCGCGCGGGCGTAGCTCAACATCGCGTGTAGACCCGCGCGGATCCGGTCGGCCGAATCGGACAGGGTGTCGGTGAACACCCGCCGCGGGTCGACGCCCGCGTCGGCCAGCGCCGTGAGCTGGCCCTCGAGGTTCTGCCCGACGGCGCCTGCTGTGGCGTAGCCCAGCATGCAGGTCACGAACCTTAAGGTCTCATGCCCACCGCCGCCTGGCAAAGGAACGGGGCTCTTCGAGTCGGGTCGGCGGCCGAACTGTGACCCAACCTCGACCTGTGCATTGCGATCTAGGTGCCCAGCGGCTCACCGTCGAACCGCTCCGTGGTGGCGATCTCTGAGACGGGCTTGCGGCTGAGCTTGGTGAGCTGCCGCGTCGGCCTGCCGAGGGGCAGCAGCGCGGCGACGGCGTAGTTGTCGGGGATGTTGAGCAACTCCCGCACGCGTGGCTCCTCGGCCACCGCGGCGGTGGTGAGCACGCCGCCGTAGCCCTCGTTGCGGGCGGCCAGCAGGATGTTCCAGACGAACGGATACACCGAGGCGCCCGCGATCAGCCCGACGCGGTCCAGGTGCTGGTCGAACGCCGCGACCACACCGAGGTCGACGCACACCACCAGCACGACGTCGGCGCCGCGCAGCGGGGACTCCTTGGGCACCTCGACGGCGGCGATGGTCTTTTCGTCAACACCGCTCGGATGCAACGGGTTCCACGGGCTCTCCCCGCTTCGCAGCTGGGCGATGTAGCGCTTGGTCCCCGGAATCGTGCATTCGATCAGCGACTCGCGCGTCTGGCGGTCACGGACAGCGATGACGCGGTTGCCCTGCCGATTGCCGCCGCTCGGCGCGAACCGGGCGTTGTCGAGGATGCGGACGAGGACGTGGTCGGGCAGCGGATCGCCGGTGAACTCCCGGACGGCGAATGTGGAACGCATGACGTTATAGAGGTCCATGGCCTACATCTATACGTCGACTTCGCCGGGCTATGCCAAAGTGATCATATGAAGACGCATCTGAACTGCCCGTGCGGCGAAGCGATCACCGGCAAGGACGAGGACGATCTGGTCGAGCAGGCGCAGGCGCATCTCGCGGACAAGCATCCCGGCCTGGAGTACGACCGGGACGCCATCCTCTTCATGGCCTACTGACCCACTCTTGGTACGCGAAATAGCATTCCGGGCTGCGTAAGGGGCTTGAAAGCGACCCGGAATGCTATTTCGGCGAAGTCACGGCACGACCGTGGAGCCGATCGTCGGCATGAACTGACACTGCTTCTCGGTCGTGGTGACCTGCCCGAAGATCGTCGACAGGATGCTGCCCGAGCCGGTGTCGACGATCGCGGTGAGCGTGGTCGGGCCGTCCGGGTTGATGTCCGGACGCGGCGTGAGTGTCGCGGTTCCTGACTTGCCCGTGGTCAGGTTCACCCAGGTGACGTTGAGCGGCAACTCCTGCTTGGCCGCGGGCCCCGGGGTGCCGACCGCGGTGAACACGTAGGCGGTCTGACCCGGTCCCGGACCGGGCGTCGGGATCGCGGCGGGCCCGGCCACTGAGATCGCGGTGGCGAGCACGTTTCCGCCGTCCTTCAGGCAGCCGTTGCTGATCGACGGATACAGGAAGTCCTGGGTCGGCGGCGCATCCGGACCGAACGCCGGAGTGGGCGCGGCCGCCGGTGCGGCCGCGGGCGGGGGAGCGTCGGCGGGTGCCGGCGCCGGGGCGGGTGCCGGGCC
>NZ_ATDN01000066.1 GCF_004014805.1 Mycolicibacterium elephantis DSM 44368 | reverse complement strand
ACGCCGCGGGCACCTCACCCAACAACATCCGGGTCGTCTCAACATCCAGGTCCACCGCCAAGCTGCCGGCGTTGACATAGGTGTCGACCACCGGCTGAACCGCGGGCAACGGCGACGGCACCGAGGCGATCTCTCGCCAGGTTTGGAAGTGCTCGACGACTTCGGGTTTGTTGGCGTGTTCGGTGAGCAGCGTGGCCCACCGGGCGAACGACGTCCCGGTGGCGGGTAGCTGCACGGGTTGGCCGGCGCGGTGCTGGGTCCAGGCGAGGTTGAGGTCCTCCAACAGGATTCGCCACGACACCCCGTCGACGACCAGGTGGTGTGCGACGACCAGGAGTTGACCGGTGGAGGCGACCCAGAGGGCGCTGACCATGCGCCCGGCGGCGGGGTTCAACCGCGCACGGGCCTCGGCCACGGCGTCGTCGGTGAGGGTGTCGACGGTCAGCAGGCAGTCGGCGGCGGACACGGTGCCGGGTTCGGGCACCGTCAGCGACCAGCCGCCCGCATCGTCGTCGACACGCAGGCGCAGCATCGCATGCCGATCCAGCAGCGCCTGCAACATCACCAACACATCGGCCTCGGACACGTCGGCCGGGGCCTGGATCAACGCCGTCTGGTTGAACTCATCGGTGGGGCCGTCAACCTCGCGGAGCCACCCGATGATCGGCGTGAGCGGTACGGCTCCCGAGCCCTCATCGAACTCGTCGACGGAACCGTCTGCGACGGTGGCGGTTTGGGCGAGTCGGGCCACGGTTTGTTCGGTGAA
>NZ_ATDN01000065.1 GCF_004014805.1 Mycolicibacterium elephantis DSM 44368 | reverse complement strand
ACGCCGCGGGCACCTCACCCAACAACATCCGGGTCGTCTCAACATCCAGGTTCGCCGCCAGGTTCCCCGAGCTGTTCAACGTGTCCGTCTCGGGATTCGCCTGCGGTAACGCTGCGGGTGTGGCCGCGATCTGCCGCCAGGTGTCGGCCTGTTCGACGACTTCGGGTTTGTCGGCGTGTTCGGTGAGCAGCGTGGCCCACCGGGCGAACGACGTCCCGGGTTCCGGCAGCGTCACGGGTTCGCCGGCGCGGTGCTGGGTCCAGGCGAGGTTGAGGTCCTCCAACAGGATTCGCCACGACACCCCGTCGATCGCCAGGTGATGCACGATGGCCACCAGTCGGCACGTCGACGTGACCCAGAGGGCGCTGACCATGCGCCCGGCGGCGGGGTTCAACCGCAATCCGGCGCGTACCACGGCGTCGTCGGTGAGGGTGTCGACGGTCAGCAGGCAGTCGGCGGCGGACACGGTGCCGGGTTCGGGCACCGTCAGCGACCAGCCGCCCGCATCGTCGTCGACACGCAGGCGCAGCATCGCATGCCGATCCAGCAGCGCCTGCAACATCACCAACACATCGGCCTCGGTGGTTCCCGAAGGCGCCTGCACCACCACCGTCTGGTTGAAGAGGTCGACCGGGCTGCCGGCGGCGTCCTGATCTTCCAACCAGCGGATGATCGGGGTGGCGGTCACCGGGCCGCTGCCGTCGTCGGGTTCGGCGTCAAGGTCTGCGACGGTGGCGGTTTGGGCGAGTCGGGCCACGGTTTGTTCGGTGAA
>NZ_ATDN01000064.1 GCF_004014805.1 Mycolicibacterium elephantis DSM 44368 | reverse complement strand
CCCGATCGGGGTGCCGTTGGCGCATTTGGGGTTTTTTGTTCTTGATGAGTGGTTGGCGCCGGTGCCGGTGGGGGTGGCCGGTGAGTTGTATGTGGCCGGTGCGGGGGTGGCTTATGGGTATGTGGGGCGTTCGGGGCTGAGTGCGTCGCGGTTTGTGGCGTGTCCGTTCGGGGCTGCGGGGCAGCGGATGTATCGCACCGGTGATGTGGTGGCCTGGGGTGGCGATGGGCAGTTGCGGTATCTGGGTCGCGCGGATGAGCAGGTCAAGATTCGTGGGTATCGCATCGAGCTCGGTGAGGTGGCTGCGGCGTTGGCCGGGGTGGATGGGGTTGTTCAGGCTGAGGTGATCGCGCGTGAGGATCGTCCCGGTGATAAGCGGTTGGTGGGCTATATCACCGGTAGTGCTGATCCGGTCGAGGTGCGTGCGGTGTTGGCGGCGCGGTTGCCCGATTACATGGTGCCCGCGGCGGTGGTCGCGGTGGAGGCGATGCCGTTGACGGTCAACGGCAAACTGGACAAGCGTGCGTTGCCGGCCCCGGAGTATCAGAACGTGGAGGCCTATCGGGCGCCCAGCGATGCCGTCGAGCAGATCCTGGCCGATATCTATGCCCAGGTGTTGGGGCTGGACCGGGTCGGGGTCGACGAGTCGTTCTTCGAACTCGGCGGCGACAGCATCTTGTCCATGCAGGTGGTGGCCCGTGCGCGCGCCGCGGGCATCCTGTGCCGCCCCCGCGACATCTTCACCGAACAAACCGTGGCCCGACTCGCCCAAACCGCCACCGTCGCAGAC
>NZ_ATDN01000063.1 GCF_004014805.1 Mycolicibacterium elephantis DSM 44368 | reverse complement strand
CAGTTCCTGTCCAACGAGCAGTACAACCAGCTGTTCACCATGCACGGCACGATCATGTTGCTGTTGTACGCCACACCGATCGTGTTCGGCTTCGCCAACTGCATTCTCCCGCTGCAGATCGGCGCGCCCGACGTGGCGTTCCCGCGGCTGAACGCGTTGAGCTACTGGCTTTACCTGTTCGGCGCCCTGATCACCGTGTCGGGGTTCATCACCCCAAGCGGTGCAGCAGATTTCGGGTGGACGGCGTACACGCCGCTGGCCAATGCGCTGCACTCGCCGGGCGCCGGTGGTGACCTGTGGATCTTCGGCCTGGGTGTGGCCGGTCTGAGCACCATCCTGGGTGCGGTGAACATGATCACCACGGTGGTGTGCATGCGCGCACCCGGGATGACGATGTTCCGGATGCCGATTTTCACCTGGAACATCCTCGTGACGTCGATCATCGTGCTGATGGTGTTCCCGCTGCTGACCGCGGCGCTGTTCGCACTGGCCTACGACCGGCACCTCGGCGGGCACATCTACGACCCGGCCAACGGCGGGGTGATCCTCTGGCAGCACCTGTTCTGGTTCTTCGGCCACCCGGAGGTCTATGTCGTGGCCATCCCGTTCTTCGGCATCGTCACCGAGATCTTCCCGGTGTTCAGCCGCAAACCGGTCTTCGGCTACACCACGCTGGTCTACGCCACCATCGGCATCGCCGCGCTCTCGGTTGCCGTGTGGGCACACCACATGTTCGCCACCGGGGCCGTGCTGCTGCCGTGGTTCTCGTTCATGTCCTACATGATCGCGGTGCCGACCGGCATCAAGTTCTTCAACTGGATCGGCACGATGT
>NZ_ATDN01000062.1 GCF_004014805.1 Mycolicibacterium elephantis DSM 44368 | reverse complement strand
GGCATTGTCAAGTGGTGAGGGAAACATTTAGGCCGCTTGGTTAACGAGTGCGGCTAGGCGCTGGGCGGGGGTGTCGAGGTCCAAAGTGGGTCGGGGTCGGGAGTTGAGTTTGTCTTGGACGCGTTTGAGGTCGGCTTTGGTGTGGACGGCCAGGTCGGTGCCCTTTTCAAACCAGAACCGCAGCAACCGGTTGGTGTTCTCATTGGTGCCGCGTTGCCAGGGTGAGCTCGGGTTGCAGAAGTACACCGGCGCCTTGAGTTCTAGGTGGATATCGCGCCACTTGCCCATTTCTGAGCCACGATCCCAGGTGATCGAGCGGCGTAGATGCTCAGGTAGCTCGCTCATCGCCTCGATCATCGCCGCCGCCACAGTATCTGCGGTGTGATCGAGGGGCAGGTGCAACAAGATGGTGAACCGGGTGCTGCGCTCTACCAGCGTGCCGATCGCACTGCGGTTGCCGGCGCCCAGGATGAGGTCACCTTCCCAGTGCCCGGGTACGGCGCGGTCAGCCACTTCGGCGGGCCGATCACTGATCTTGAATTCCTCGCCGCTGGAGTAGACGCCGCGCCGGCCATCGGTGTGGCCGCGAGACTTGCGCGCGGCTCGTTTGGTCGACAGGCACTTGTGCAAGTCGGCGCGTAGCTGACCACGAGTCTGCACATAAAGACACTGATAGATGGTTTCGTGGCTCACCTGTTTGAGCTTGTCATCAGGGTGATCTTTGGCCAACATCTGCGCGATCAACCCCGGACTCCACCCGTCATCCAGCCACGCCTCGATCGCGGCGCACAATACCGGGTTATCGAGCTTGAATGCTTTGGGACGCTTGGCATTCTGTTTCGCGCGGGCATCGGCCATCAACGCGTGGTAATCGCCGTCAGCG
>NZ_ATDN01000061.1 GCF_004014805.1 Mycolicibacterium elephantis DSM 44368 | reverse complement strand
TGTAATGACCAGGCAGGTTGTGAACGGCGTGGCGTGAGGAAGTAGGTGAGGACCTCCGGTATCGGTGTGGTTACCACACTCACATCGATCACCGAGAGGTCCTCATGTCTCACGCTAATGCCTTTTTGACCCCCAAGGGACGACTGCGGCTGGCTCGCTGTGTCGTCGATCAGGGGTGGGCGCTGCGCCGGGCTGCTGAGCGGTTCCAATGCTCACCGACCACGGCCAAGAAGTGGGCCGAGCGCTACCGGGCCGGCGGCGTCGAGGCGATGGCCGATCGCTCCAGCCGTCCACACGTCAGCCCGAACCAGACCCCGCAGAAGACCGAGCGGCGGATCATCAACCTGCGTTTTACCCGTCGGTGGGGCCCGCACCGGATCGCCTATCACCTGCATCTGTCCCGCTCAACGGTGCAGGCGGTATTGCGCCGTTACCGGATGCCGCTGCTGCGTGACCTCGACCAAGCCACTGGTCTGGCGGTGCGCCGGGCGAGACCGCGTCGATATGAGCATTCAGCGCCGGGGGATCTGGTGCACGTGGACATCAAGAAGCTGGGTCGGATCCCCGATGGAGGTGGACATCGCAAGCTGGGCCGCACTCGGGGCAACCGCAACAACAAGAAGCGTGGCCGCGGTTATGCGTTTTTGCACCACGCCGTTGATGACCATTCCCGGTTGGCGTACTCAGAGATCCTCGACGATGAGCGCAAAGAAACTGCCGCAGCGTTCTGGCAACGGGCCCAGCGCTACTTCTTCGAGCACGGCATCGTCGTCAAGCGCGTGATGACCGACAACGGTTCCTGTTATCGGTCAAAGCTTTTCGCCCAAGCGCTGGGTACTGGCATCAAGCATAAGAAGACCCGCCCGTACCGCCCACAGACCAACGGCAAAGTCGAGCGGTTCAACCGCACCCTCAACCAGGAATGGGCCTACGCCCAGACCTACCTCACCGACGAAGCCCGAGCAGCGACCTACCAGGCATGGGTCCATCACTACAATCACCACCGGCCCCACACCGGCATCAAAGGCAAGGCACCCATCGAACGCTTACGCGTTCACAACCTGCCCACGAAGAACA
>NZ_ATDN01000060.1 GCF_004014805.1 Mycolicibacterium elephantis DSM 44368 | reverse complement strand
TCGGCGGCCTTCCTCAAGGCGCCGACGGTGGCTTGGTCTTTGGGAATGTGGGTGAACGGGTCCCAGTGATACCAGCGCATGGCGTTCTGGTAGGTGATCTTGTTGATCTCGTCGTCGGGGACGTGGTTGGCGCTGAGCACCTCGTGCAGCTGCTCGGGGGCCCCGGGCCACATCGAGTCGCTGTGCGGGTAGTCGGCCTCCCAGCAGATGTTGTCCACCCCGATCTTGTCGCGGGTGGCCACCCCGACCGGATCGGCGATAAAACAGGTCAAGAAATGCTCGCGGAACACCTCGCTGGGCAGCTTGCCGCCGAAGTCCTGACCGGTCCAGGTCGAATGCATCTCATAGGTGCGATCCACCCGCTCCAAAAAGTACGGAATCCAGCCGGTACCGCCCTCAGACAGCGCGATCTTCAGCGTCGGATACTGCTTGATCGGGCGCGACCACAACAGATCGGCGGCGGCCTGCACGATATTCATCGGCTGCAGCGTGATCATCACATCCATCGGGGCATCCGGGGCGGTGATCGCCAACCGCCCCGAAGACCCGATATGCACATTGAGCACCGTCTCGGTATCCACCAGCGCATCCCACATCGGCTTCCAATGATCGAAATCATGAAAACTCGGATAACCCATCGCCGCCGGATTCTCGGTGAACGTCAGCGAATGCACCCCACGCTCAGCGTTGCGCCGGATCTCCTTGGCACACTGCACCGGATCCCAGATCACCGGCAACGTCATCGGAATGAACCGCGCCGGATAGGCCCCACACCACTCCTCAACATGCCAATCGTTATAGGCCTTGACCAACGCCAGCGAAAACTCCTGATCCTCCGTGGCGAACAACCGCCCGGCAAACCCCGGAAACGACGGAAAACACATCGACCCCAAAATCCCGCCGGCATTCATGTCCTTGATGCGCTCATCAACCTGCCAACACCCCGGCCGAATCTCATCCAGACCCTGCGGCTCGAGCCCGTACTCCTCCTTCGGACGACCCGCCACCGCATTGAGTGCCACATTCGGAATCACCACATCCCGAAACTGCCACGTATCCGACCCATCGGCGTTATGCACCAACCGCGGCGCCTCATCCAAATACTTCTTCGGCAGATGATTCTTGAACATATCCGGCGGCTCGACGATGTGATCATCAACGCTGACCAAGATCATCTCGTCCTTGTTCAT
>NZ_ATDN01000059.1 GCF_004014805.1 Mycolicibacterium elephantis DSM 44368 | reverse complement strand
GGCCGCGCGGCCAGCGGCGCCGACACCGGCCGTGCCGCCGCAGGCGCCGAAGCCGCGCCCGCCGTGGCCGAAGCCGCAGCAGGCACCGAGGCCGCTGCCGGTGCCGCCGCGGAGACGACGACTGAGAACACGGAGAGCTGACAATGCTGATCCCCCGTAAGGTCAAGCACCGCAAGCAACATCACCCACGGCAACGCGGCGTCGCCAGCGGTGGCACCACGGTGAGCTTCGGTGACTACGGCATCCAGGCGCTTGAGCACGCCTACATCACCAACCGGCAGATCGAGTCCGCTCGTATCGCCATCAACCGGCACATCAAGCGTGGCGGCAAGGTGTGGATCAACATCTTCCCGGACCGCCCGCTGACCAAGAAGCCCGCCGAAACCCGCATGGGTTCGGGTAAGGGCTCACCGGAGTGGTGGGTGGCCAACGTCAAGCCGGGCCGGGTGCTGTTCGAGCTGAGCTACCCCGACGAAGAAACCGCGCGAGCCGCACTCACCCGCGCGATCCACAAGTTGCCGATCAAGGCACGCATCGTTACCCGAGAGGAGCACTTCTGATGGCAGTGGGAGTGACGCCGGGCGAACTGCGCGAGCTGACCGACGACGAACTCAAGGACCGGCTGCGCGAGTCCAAGGAAGAGCTGTTCAACCTGCGCTTCCAGATGGCCACCGGGCAGCTGAGCAACAACCGCCGGCTTCGCACGGTGCGTCAGGAGATCGCGCGGGTCTACACCGTGCTACGCGAACGTGAGTTGGGCCTGGCGTCCGGGCCCGTAAGTGAGGATTCGTGATGGCTTCCAAACAAGAGCAGGCAAAGGCCGAGGGGCCCAAGTACACTCCGCGGGCCGAGAAGCCGCGCGGCCGCCGCAAGACCGCGATCGGCTACGTGGTCAGCGACAAGATGCAGAAGACCATCGTGGTCGAGCTGGAGGACCGTAAGAGCCACCCGCTCTACGGCAAGATCATCCGCACCACCAAGAAGGTCAAGGCGCACGACGAGAACGGCGACGCCGGCGTCGGCGACCGGGTCTCGCTGATGGAGACCCGACCGCTGTCGGCCACCAAGCGCTGGCGGCTGGTCGAGGTCCTCGAGAAGGCCAAGTAGCCTCCAGCGCCGGCAGACGTAGAATCGCCCAATTTCGCAGGAAATTGGGCGATTTTGCGTTCAGCAGGTAAGCCCCTTCGCGTCGAGTGACGGGTCGACGCGCGCCTTTCCGAATTCGGCGTGAGACAACCCGACACTCGACCGCGGGGCATCATTCTCGCGCACGGGAGCCGAACGCGCGACCCGGGCGGGTGGTTCGGTTCTTGGCGAATCAAACGATTTCCGCGCTGCCCGGCGCTGTCTAACCTCGATTTTTCATCGGACTTGATGTCGGCTCAGTTTGATGGTGAATTGT
>NZ_ATDN01000058.1 GCF_004014805.1 Mycolicibacterium elephantis DSM 44368 | reverse complement strand
GGTCACGTCCCGTGGAGTGGTGTAAGAGCGGTCGCGTGTCCGCGTGTGGCTCTGTGGTAGCCACTATGCCGTGAGAGCGGCTGTGGGGGCAATGGTTTCGGCACTTTGGTCACTGACGTCGAGCAGAGCGAGGCTGGTCTCGGAGAGGTAGCGCTTGTCGGCGACCTGCCATTCGTCGTGGGCCTCAACGAGTACCGAGCCGGCCAGCCGTAACAGCGCGGCGGGGTTGGGGAACACGCCGACGACGTCGGTGCGGCGTTTGATTTCCTTGTTCAATCGCTCCAGTGGGTTGGTTGACCAGATCTTTTTCCAGTGGGCCACCGGGAAGTCGGCGAAGGCGGTGATGTCGGCGGCGGCCTCGCGCAACATGGTTTCGACCTTGGGGAACTGGCGGCCGAGCATGCCGGCGATGGTGTCGAGTTGTTCGCGCACGTGCTCGGCGTCTGGCTGGGCGAAGACGGTGCGGATCGCGGCGGCGACCATCTCTGCGGAGCCCTTGGGCACTTGGGCGAGCACGTTGCGCAGGAAGTGCACTCGACACCGCTGCCAGGCGGCCCCGATCAGCACGGCGTCAATGGCACTGCGCAGTCCGGCATGGGCATCGGAGATGACCAGTTGGACTCCGGCCAGACCGCGGGATTTCAACGACCGCAAAAACGCGGTCCAGAACGCCCCGTCCTCGGAGTCTCCGACCTCAAAGCCCAGTACCTCGCGGCGCCCGTCAGCGGCCACCCCGGTGGCGATGACCACCGCCTGCGACACCACCCGATGATTCACCCGGGCCTTGCAGTAGGTGGCGTCGAGGAAGACATACGGAAAGCGCTGATCACCCAACGGCCGGTCCCGGAAGGCCGCGACCTCGGTGTCGAGGTCTTTGCAGATCCGGCTGACCTCGCTTTTGGAGATCCCGGTATCGGTACCCAGTGCCTTGACCAGATCGTCGACCTTGCGGGTGGAGGTGCCGTGCAGGTAGGCCTCCATCACCACCGCGAACAAGCACTGATCGACCCGGCGACGCCGCTCCAACAACGCCGGGAAAAATGACCCGGTGCGCAGCTTGGGAATCCGCAGTTCCAGGTCCCCTGCGACCGTGGACAGCGTGCGCGGACGCGAGCCGTTGCGCTGATTGGAGCGGGTCTCGGTGCGCTCATGGGGAGAAGCCCCGATGAACGCGGTCAACTCCGCGTCGATCAAGGCTTGGTAGATCGTTTCGGCGGCTTGAGTGATCCGCTCACCGGCATCGGCGGTGCGCAGTGCGTCGAGCACCTCCAGCAAGGCAGACTGGTCCAGGGCCATCGCGATGTTCCTCTCGGTAGTGATCCTTGGTCGTTTCACCACAGAGACTCACGCGATGGCCCTCTTACGTCAGGGACCGACACGCCGCCATCACTTACACCACTCCCCGGGACGTTCCC
>NZ_ATDN01000057.1 GCF_004014805.1 Mycolicibacterium elephantis DSM 44368 | reverse complement strand
TTACCGCGCAGGTCGTGACTCTGGGTCCGACTGACGCCCTGCTGGGTTGTCCATCACTTGATCTGTCCGGCCTGCGTGGTGCGCGTCTTGTTCACGCCGGACAGGACGGACATGACCTAATCAGGAGCCTGGCCGTTCCTCATCAATGTCTTGTCTGCCCGCCCTGGCCGGTGTGCGCCCCGCCCAACGCCAGTCAGAAGGGACATCACCATAGTGACAGAAACCGAGCGCATCGTCGCCGGCGCGGACACACACGTCGACACCATCCACGTCGCAGCGATCTCGACGACCGGTGCGTTGATCGGCGACCAGGAGTTCCCGACCACCCGCGCCGGTTACGCCGCGGCCATCCGATTTCTGACCTCGTTGGGACAGGTCGAGCGGATCGGCGTGGAGGGCACCGCCAGCTACGGTGCTGGGTTCACCCGCGCACTGACCGCCAAGGGTTTCGAGGTCGTTGAGGTAACCCGTGCGGTCAAGTCGACCCGCCGACTCAAGGGCAAGTCTGATCCGCTCGACGCTTACAGCGCTGCCCGCACCGCGTTGGCCGGCGAGGGACTGGCTGCCCCGAAGGACGATGCGACCGCCGGGTTGCGTGCGCTGCACCTTGCTCGCCGCTCAGCGGTCAAGCACCGCACCGCGGTGATCAACCAGATCAAAGCTATGCTGGTGTCCGCGCCTGATGTTGTGCGTGAAAAGTACCGTGGCCTAACGGTATTGAAGTTGATCGATGCGCTCGCCCGCTGCCGCCCCGATACGCTGACAGATCCGTGGGCGCAGTCGATGCTCACCGCAGCCAAGATCCTCGCCCAACGCGTGCAGTTCCTCGAGTCCCAAGCCGAGGCTCTCGAAACCCAGATCGACGCCGTCGTGACAGCGGCCAATCCCGGGCTGCGGGCGGCCTACGGTGTCGGCGCCGACACCGCCGCCCAGCTGCTGATCACAGCTGGTGTCAACCCGCACCGCCTGCACAGTGAAGCCGCATTCGCCGCGCTGTGTGGCGTGGCGCCGGTGCCCGCGTCCTCAGGCAAGACCACCCGACATCGGCTCTCCCGCGGCGGCGACCGGGCCGCCAATAATGCGTTGCATCGCATCGCGTTGGTGCGCCTGTCGCACCATCAGCCGACCAAGGACTACGCGCAGCGTCAACTGCGCAACGGCGACAGCAAGAGCAAGATGGAAGTGCTGCGAAAACTCAAACGGGCGATCGCCCGGGAAATCTTTAAACTGTTGACCCGCCAGGTCGCGGTGCCCGAGTACGCCGACCTACGCTCGGTACGGCAAGCCAAGAACATCACCGTCACCGCTGCTGCGAACCACTTCGGCGTCTGGCCCACTGTGATCTCCCGTATCGAACGCGGACTACAACGCGACGACATCTTCGCTGAAACCTACAGAACCTGGCTCCAAATCGCTTGACATCAATAGGAGCATCA
>NZ_ATDN01000056.1 GCF_004014805.1 Mycolicibacterium elephantis DSM 44368 | reverse complement strand
GCCACACGCGGACACGCGACCGCTCTTACACCACTCCACGGGACGTGACCCACGCTGCTGAGGAGTCAGTCCAGCATTCTCATCATCGGGCTCATCAGCGTCAGCGTTTACAGGCACATCACACAGGCTAGTGGGCTAGACCAACACGCCCACGTCGCTAGCGCAGCAACCGTCGTGACTGTTAGCCAGATATGACATTGACGCCGTCGTGGGTCCGTGAATGGACGCCTTCGTCGAACGCGTCCAGCACACGGACCGCGAACGCAGGGCTCATCGTCGACTGAACCTGTTCCGTAGTCATCCAGAGAACTTCGCAAGCTTCAGCCGTCGGGTGCGCGGCGCCGCCGGCAGGACGGCATCGGTAAACCAGCGCGACGATTCCGTGCGTGAGATTCTTGTAGACACCCGTAAGCCGTTCGACAGCAACCTCAAGTCCAGTCTCTTCCAGCACCTCGCGCTGAACGCCGCTCTCGAATGATTCATGAAGCTCAAGGACGCCGCCGGGGGCTTCCCAGTGGCCGGTGTCATCACGTTTGATTACCAGGACGCGGCCGTCGTCGCGGACCACGATCCCCGCGACGCTAACCGAGTGTTTCGGCGTGGTTGCCATGCGAGACTCCATCCTCGGGGCCCGGACTTCAGTAGTGACATGGGCGTGTCGTTTTCTTACACTACTAGTCGTCTAGACATGCAAGGGAAGGCTCTGCGGTGCTGCAACTTGGCCAGATCGACCGGGCGGACGACAAGCCGCCGTATCGGCAGATCGCTGGCATGTTGCGCGAAGCAATCAGCTCTGGCCAGCTCGACGCAGGGGAACGCCTGCCGTCCGAGGCCGAGTTGATCAAGCACTTCGGCGTGGCACGCATGACCGTCAGGCAGGCAATGCAAGTGCTCGGCAGCGAAGGGCTAGTAGTCACGCAACACGGCCGCGGTGTGTTCGTCCGCCCCACACCCCCGATCCATAGGCTCGCCTCCGATCGATTCGCACGACGACATCGCGCAAGCGGCAAAGCGGCGTTCACTGTCGAGACAGAGAAGGCTGGCTACACGCCACAAGTCGACAACATCACTGTGACGCGGGAGAAGCCGAATTCGACTGTTGCTGAACGTCTTCGCTTGACTCCAGACGACGAGGTTGTCGTTCGATCGCGGCGTTACCTCGCCGATGGTCGACCAATGGAGACGGCGATTTCATACATCCCTGCCGACTTTGCTCAAGGCACCAAGATCGAACAAGTGGACACCGGGCCTGGCGGTATCTATGCGCGACTCGAAGAGGCCGGCCACACACTCGCCCGATTCACCGAGGAAGTCGGCGCGCGGATGCCCACCCCCGAAGAGCGCCGCATCCTGCAACTTGCGGCTGGTGTACCCGTCCTGACTGTGGTTCGGACGGCATATGACACCAACGACGTGGCCGTCGAAGTGTGTGACACGGTGAAGGTGGCATCGGCCTACCTGCTCGAATACGACTTCTCGGCACGCTGAACCTGCGTGAAATTGCCAAACGTCGCGCCGCGCTTGACTCACTCGTCTAGACGACTATGTTAGATAGTCATCTAGTTCACTCCAAGAAAGGGTTCCACAATGTCCATCCCCAAATGGCTCCAGATCGGACACGACCAGGTGTTTTCATGCGGCGCGTTCCTCGTGTCCGAGGTGACGCCGATGATCGACTTCGACAAGTCCTCGGGCGACAACCGTGTACAGGCGACCGATCGCGAGACCGGTTCGCCGATGTGGCAGGTCGAAGTGCTCGACGGTGATCCGTCCGCACCGAAGCGCAGCCGCACCGTGACGGTCAAGTTCGCCGCCCAAACGCAGCCGACTGCCCCCGGCAATTCCAGCGGAACGCCGTTCACGCCGGTGGTGTTCGAGGGTCTGATGGCCCTGCCGTACATCGAGCGGTCGGGCGACTTCTCACGCATCGCGTGGTCATTTCGGGCCTCGGGCATGACCGCACCTGGCAAGCCGTCTGCGGCATCGAACACCGGCCGGGCATCGGCATGAACCCCGATCCGTTCGCACCGACCGACCTCGATACCCCGCTGAGGTTCGACCACCTCCTGCAGCTGCTACTTGGCGCCGTGGCCTGGGTCGCGGCCGTCGCAGGCATAACCGCTGCAGTTCTGATTGCCTGGCGGCTGCGCTCACCGGGGACCTACGAACTGCACTTCGCCGCCCCCGCCCGGCGATTGCGTTGGAGACTGTGGGCCTACGCCACATGGGAGCGGTTGTCGAAACGCTGCGGCTTGTCCGCCTCTGAGCAAGTCACCCGCAAGGACCACGAAGGGCGGCCGGTCACACAGACGCGATGGACTCATCCAAAGCTGCTGCAGGTCAAGGTGTCTGACAACTGCCTGAATCTGACAGTGAAGACGCGGATGGGTCTGACCGTCGACGACCTGGAGCGTGCCGTCCCGGCTATCCGCGACGCCGCACGAGCCCACGCCGCCCAGTCGGTCGTGGTCGCACCCGGCACCGTGCGGATCGAATTGGTCATGCGCGAGCAACTCTCATCGGTCGGTCATGCCGCCTCGCCCACTGCAGTCGCTACCACCAGAGTCACGCTTGGACGCTGTGAAAACGGCACCCCGTGGACGCTGCACGTCGCCGGACGACACACCCTGACCGTGGGCTGCTCGGGCGCAGGCAAAGGGTCGGTTTTCTGGGGAATCGCCGGCGGCCTCGGACCCGCGGTCGCGAGCGGCCTGGTCCACCTGATCGGCATCGACCTCAAGTACGGCATCGAACTATCGGTCGGTGCTCGCTTGTTCACCAAGGTCGCCACAACCGAGGCCGATGCAGTGAAAACCCTTGGCACGCTGGAAAAGTTGATGGACGAGCGCGGCGCACAAATGGCGGGAAACGCCCGCGAACACACCCCGACAAAATCAGCTCCCCTGATCGTGCTGCTGATCGACGAACTGGCCGGACTGACCGCATACATGAGCGACCCGGCACTGCGCAAAGAAGCCGCCGGCTACTTGTCGCGAATCCTGACCAAAGGCCGCGCCCTGGGATTCGTCGTGGCAGCGTTCCTCCAAGACCCTCGCAAAGAAGTCCTACCCATGCGAGGGCTCTTCACTCAAACCATCGCGCTCCGGCTCCGTTCCCGCGACGAGGTGACGATGGTTCTCGGCGACGGCATGGGCGATACCGCGCCCGCACACCGCATCAGCCCCGAGACACCCGGCACTGGCTATGTCGTCGCCGCAGACGGGCATGTGATCCGGGTTCGCGCTGACTACTGGTCTGATGACCAAATCCGTTCCACTGCAAAGCAATACGGACGGACGCGAATCACCGGAGGAAAGACGGCGCAATGAACGACGACTGGCCACTCTTCGCCCCGCCCAGCCAGGATCAATTGGCTCGGCATGCAGACGATCTGATGCACCGCGCCAACCTGGTCCGCACGCACGGATGGGACGAGTACCGGCACGTCTGGTCCTGCGGCGAATTCCTCGGCGTCGCCTTGGTCTTGGGCGACGACGCGGAACTCCAGCGACGCAGCGAGACAACGGCCTCCGCGCTGAATCGCTGGGCATTCGATCTCTGGGGAATCACCGGCGGGCAAGCCGACACCGATGCCGGATTGCCGCGGACTCGCGCCTGGTTCGCCTCCATCCGTGCTGGCATGGACATTCCGTCGACGTACCAGCCACCCGCAACGAGGTGAAGCGATGGTCACTCACGGCCTCCGGGAGGCTCTCGTCACCGCAGGCAACTTCCCTGAGCTGCTGACCGCAGAACGGGTGTCGGCGCTGCTCGGCGTCTCGGCTGCGACGCTCAATCGCTGGGCGTCGATCCGCGAAACGACCGGCGAGCAGATCGGCCCACCCTGCTACACGTTGTCAGAGCGGGTGCGCCGCTGGGACTGCGCGGAAGTCCGGTCCTGGCTGAAGCAGGTGCGTCGGTAATGGCTGGCAACACCCCACGCGGCATCCGAAAGCGCATCAATGTGGCCGGACAGCCCCGCTACCAAGTCCGCTACCTGATCCGTGATCCCGACGCACCGTCAGGCTGGGTCGAAACATCGGCCACGTTTCCGACTCTGCGCGAGGCGAAGGCGTTCAAATCCGAACGCGACAACGAAGCAGCGCTCGGTGCACGTCGGTTCGACCCCCGCCTCGGCCGCACACCGCTGAACCGAATTTGGACGCAGTTCTCCCATTCCAAGAAGCCCGCGGTCTCGCCAAAGACCTGGAGCGGCTACACCCAGCACTGGGAACTGCGAATCGCGCCCCGGTTCGGTCACGTGCCCGTCGACGAAATCACGCGTGCCGACGTCCAGGCGTTCGTTGACGGCCTGACGGTAGGGCCATGGGCGAAGGTCTCCACGCTGCGACTCCTGCGGTCGATCCTCGACGTCGCCCATCAGGACGGCCGAATCCACCGCAACCCCGCCCTTGGCGTTTCAGCGGGCCGCATTCCTGAGCGGGAACGTCACCGCTACCTGAACGCCCAGGAAGTCCATGCGCTGGCCGTCGCCTGCGGCGACCAGGGCGACGTTGTGATCATCCTCGCCTACACCGGCCTGCGCTGGTCCGAACTCGTCGGCCTCCGTGTCAAGGATGTTGACCTTGCCGCCCGCCGTCTCTACGTTCGACGGGCCGCACCCGAGGTTGCGGGCCGCATCGTCATCGGTCCCACCAAGACGGTGGCTGGAACCCGCACCATCCCGCTCCCCCAGGTCGTCATTGACGCCCTGAAACCGCGCATCGCCAGCCGCGCTGCCGATGAGCCCGCCGTCACATCACCTAACGGAAAAATGCTGAGGTCCAACAACTGGCGCAGGCATACGCACTGGAACAAAGTCCTCAAGAAGACACGCCTCGCACCGCTGACCATTCACGAGCTACGCCATACCTACGCCAGCCTGGCGCGCAAGTCCGGCGCAGACCTGCGCTACGTGCAGAAAACCATGGGCCACTCGACGCCGACTGTCACCGCGAACATCTACAGCGACCTCTACGCCGACGAGCTGGACCAGGTCGCAACGAACCTCGATCAACTTCACGCAACCGAGATTCACACACCGAAGACCGGACAAGAACCGGACGAATCAAACTGACAACCGAGTGCAACACCCGTGTCTATGCAGGTAAAGAATGGTGGCCAGGGCCGGGATCGAACCGGCGACCTTCCGCTTTTCAGGCGGACGCTCGTACCAACTGAGCTACCTGGCCGGATGGCACCGGTTGTCGAAAAACCGACATGCCCGCCGTTCTGGCGACCCTGACGGGACTTGAACCCGCGACCTCCGCCGTGACAGGGCGGCGCGCTAACCAACTGCGCCACAGGGCCTTACTGTGCGACTTCCATCGTACGTGCGTCGCGTGTACCCCCTACGGGATTCGAACCCGCGCTACCGCCTTGAAAGGGCGGCGTCCTAGGCCGCTAGACGAAGGGGGCCAGCCGAATCTCTCCGGGGTACTCACAACGCCATGTCGTTGGGAGCCACGATAGCTTAGGGTACCGGCACCCCAATCCTCAAACGAGCGGGCTGTCGATACCCAGTATCCTGTTGCTTCGCGGCCCCTATAGCTCAGTTGGTAGAGCTACGGACTTTTAATCCGCAGGTCCTAGGTTCGAGTCCTAGTGGGGGCACTTTTGTCAGCGGCGGCTGTCGGGTATCGGCGGGCGTGACCCGCACGCCCACTCAGTCGTCGTGTCCCCTCGGCCCCTTCGGGTCCTTGGGACCCTTTGGGGCCTTCGGCTCCTTGGGGCCATGCCCTTCGCCGCGGTTCCACGGGGGGCCCTGGTCGACCTGTGTCGGCGCGGGCGGTGGCGGCGGTGGCGGGGCGACCAGCGACGACGTCGGCGTCGTGGGCACCGTCGATTCGGTGCTGGCCGGGGCCGGGCGTGATGCCGAATCGGCGATCACCGCCGCCAGCACGACGACCACCGCGACCAGCGCCGCCGCCACTCCCAGCAGGAGGCCGGTGCGGCTCCTCGGAGCAGGCGGGCGCACGGCCAGCGTCGTCGGCTCGGGCAGCGGCGCAGCCAACACCTTGGTGGCCGGACGGTGCCCGACAGGCGGCGGCAACCGGCCCGCCAGCGCGGCGCGCATCGACTGCGCGTCGGCGAATCGCCGGCGCGGGTCGGGCGCCATCGCCTGCTCCACCACGCCCGCCAGTACGGGGTCCGCGTCCGCGCGCAGCGCCGTCACCGGCACCGGCGCGCCGTCTGCGATCGCACGGGCCAGCTCCGCGAGGTTTTCCTGCGGGAACGCCCGCCGACCGGTCAACGTCTCGTAGCCGACGACACCGAGCGCGTAGAGGTCGTCGCCGGCCGTCGCGGGCACCCCGGCGATCCGCTGCGGGCTGAGATAGGCCATCGTGCCGACGATCTGGCCGGTCACGGTGTCGGGCGTGGCGGTGCTCTTGGCGATACCGAAGTCGGCGACCTTGGTGTGACCGAAATCGCTGAACAGGATGTTGGCCGGTTTGATGTCGCGGTGCACGATCCCCGCGGCATGCGCGGCCTCGAGGGCCGACAACACATCGTCGAGGATCGACCGCACATGCGGTGCCCGGAGCGGTCCGCGGGCGATCACGTCGGCAAGCGTGCGCCCCGACAGCCGCTCCATCACGATGAAGGGTGCGCCGTTGTGCTCGCCGCTGTCGTGTACGGCGACGATGTTCGGATGGCTCAGCGCCGCGGCTGCCCGGGCCTCCCGCTCGAAGCGCCCCCGGTTGACCGGATCGGTGAGAAGCATCGGATGCAGCAGCTTGATCGCCACCGGCCGGTCGAGTCTGGTGTCCCAACCGTCACGTACTTCCGACATGCCGCCCCGACCCAGGACGCTGCGCAATTCGTATCGGCCGCCAAGAATTTCTGGCGCCTGCATACCGGTAAAGCTAGCCCCCGCGAGCGGAATGCAAACCTCGTCGTGGGTGGCTCAGACCTTCGGGCTGTAGTAGTGCGGGTTGTCGCGGTACTCCAGGGGTGGAAGGTTGCGCGCGGGTGTCTCGACCAGCGGTGCGTCCGCCGGGAGCCGACCGTGCGCCCGATCCCACGCCGAGCGCTTCCGCGGATGCATCAGCACGCGCTTGGGCAACAGCTTGGTGACCCGGTAAACCAGGTTGCCGAACTGCCGGTGCAGCCACTCTTGGCGGGGCGACCAGCTGTAGCCCATCAGTTCGCGCACCGGCGGGTCATACAACCCCACCGCGAAGAACGTCAGAACGCGCTGCATGACCTTCAGGTTCAGCCGCCACGCCCAATCCGGCACCCACTCCAGCGAGGGATGCTTGGGCATCGTGGAAAGATCCATGACTTCCCTTGCCGCCCACGTGTTTTCCAGAACGTTGCGGCACATGTGATCCCAGTACTCCTGGAACTCCTCCCAGGTCTTGGGGACCGGGCGCATGCTCATTCCGTACATCCGGTACCAGGTGATGTGCTCGTCGAACAGCTGGCGCTTCTGGGCCTCGGTGAGCCCGCCGCCGAGCCATTCGGCGGCCAACAGCGTCGACTTGAAGAACGTCGCGTGCGCCCAGTAGAAGACCTCCGGGTTGAGCGCGTTGTAACGGCGGCTCTGTTCGTCGACGCCCTTGATCCCGATGTGGTAGTCGCGCACTTCGGCTCCGGTGCGGGGCGCGCGATCACCGTCGAAAACCACACCGCCGATCGGGTAGACCGACCGGAACAGCCGCGGCATGCGCTCCAGGAAGAAGATCGAATGGTCTTTCACCGCCGCGCCCAGCTGCGGATGCATGTTCTGCATGGAACCGGCCCACGGGCCCTGCAGCATGCCGGTCCACTGACCGAAATACTTCCAGGTCAGCGAGTCGGGTCCGAGTGATTCCGGCAGTGTGCCGTATCCCCCGCCGGAAACCGGGCAGCCGGCCGCCAGCCCCGATGACGCGCTGGTCACCGGGTATACATCGGACGTATCTTGAGTCACTGAGGAGCTTCCCATCCAGCCAGACGGTAGATTCTGACTACAGGCGTTGTCAGCGTCGAGCTTAGGAGTGATGTGCCTTCGGGTCAACGACGGGGCCGATGGTCCGGCGTTCCGCTACAGGACCGCCAGGCGCTGCGCCGCGACGAACTCGTCTCCGCCGGGGTGGCGCTGCTGGGCAGCGAAGGAGGCCCGGCGCTCACCGTGCGCGCGGTCTGCCGGGCGGCGGGGCTGACCGAGCGTTACTTCTACGAGAGCTTCGCCGATCGCGACGAATTCGTCCGCGCGGTATACGACGACGTCTGCGCGCGGGCGATGTCCACGTTGACGACGGCGGAGACCCCGCGCGAGGCGGTCGAGCGCTTCGTCGAGTTGATGGTCGACGACCCTGCGCGCGGTCGGGTTCTGCTGTTGGCGCCGGAGGTCGAACCCGTGCTGGTGCGTTCCGGTGCCGAGTGGATGCCGAACTTCATCGAACTGCTGCAGCAGAAGCTCACCCGCATCACCGAACCCGCGCTGGCGGCCATGGCGGCCACCGGGCTGATCGGCGCGCTCACCGCGCTGTTCACCGCGTACCTGGACGGTCGCCTGACCGTCAGCCGCGAGCAGTTCATCGACTATTGCGTCGGCATGCTGCTCGGCAGGGTGCCGAGCCTTTGACCACTACTCCTCCTCGGAGGAGCCCTCCTCGGAGGCTTCCTCTTCGGCCTCGGACTTGGCCGCGCGCCCGAGCGGATGCTGTATGGATGCACCGGGATTCGTCTCCGATGCATACGCGCCCGCGCAGTTCAGCGACACCATTATCTCGTCCTCGGAGTACTCGAAGCCGTCTCCGACGCCCCGCAGGAGCGATGGCTCCCAGGCGCCGGTGACGATGCACTCGTCTTCTGCCAGCTGGTCACCCACCCGCGTGACGACAATCGGATTCAGCCCGGCCTCGTTCATCTCCGAAGAGGCATCGGCGAAGCTCTGACCGATGTAATCGGCTGCGGCAGTGGGTGTTCCGATCAGCATGAGCGCTGCGACACCGGACGCCACCGCGCCGGCCCGAAGCGAATTTCGTCCCGTCATCGCCAACACTTTGGCGCTGTGATGTGAACGCTGTCGGACGCCTACGTTGACATCATGTTAATAATGTTGTGGCGACGGACTATTGGGCGCACAGCTCTCGTCAGGAGCTCGGAGCTTCCTCGTCGGCCTCTTCTTCATCAGCGGCCTTGGCATCCCGGCCCAGCGGATGCTGGACGGAGGCGCCGGGATCGGTTGCCGTCGCGTAGTCGCCGTTGCAGTTCAACGACACCATCACCTCGCCGCCGTCGGCACTCCCATCGCGCACAAATGACGCCTCCCAGGCGTTGGTGACGGTGCAGTCGGACTCCGAAAGCCGATCACCCACCCTCGAGGCCACGACAGCGGTGCCTCCGCTGTCCTTGATCGCCGATGCCGCATCCGAATACTTCTGGCCCACCACGTCAGGGGCGGCGCTCGCCACGTCGGCGCCCACCAGGACCACGCCCCCCACCGCGGCAGTGAACATGGGCCCGGTCCCGAAAATTATGAGCTTCTTCACGTCTGCCGACCTCCCAAGCGGCCAGGCGACACCGCCGGACCGGTACTGGAAAATCGTATGGCGCGCAGCAGTGAGCCGCCACTTGAGCGGCCCGTCTATCTGCAGAAATCTGCGCCGAGAGCCGAAAGCTATTGCTGCGCGGCCCGCGCGGCAGCGGCCTGCCTGGCGGCCCGGTCCCTGGCGGCCTTCTCCGCCTTGCGCTGCTGCTCTTCCTTTGCTGCGCGCCCGGCCGGGCTGGCAGCCGAGTTTCCTGCCGTGCCCGCCGCGGCCAATTCACCGTTGCAGTTCAGCGCGACCATGATGTCCTGGTTCGCGACCGGGCGGCCACGCCGGTTGGGACGGCGAACCGCCGCCTCCCATGCGTTGGTGACCAAGCACCTCGACTCGGACAATGCGTTGCCCGTACGCGTCGCAACTACGGCTTTTCCGCCTGACCGTTGGATAATCCGCTTGGCGTCCTGATAGGTGCGGTTGACGACATCGGGAGGATTGGCCCCTGCGACCCCCGGCCCAGCGAAAAGGGCGCTGCCGGCCACCGACGCCGCGGCGACCGCGCTCGCAACAACCCTGACCATCTTCAAAGCTCGAGACCTCCGCGTCGTTGCATGTGCTGCCGTCGGGCCCAACGATTTGCTCGCCGAGCATTGTGACGCATCGTACCGCCTGCAAAAGAGCCTTGTGATGCAGATGTGACAAGGCCGCTGCGTAACTTGAATGTCACCGGGGTACACAGATACTCTGAGTGCTACTAACAGGTACAGATAACCGGAGGGGCCATGCACGAGAACCTGACCGACCTCCATCTCCTGCGTGAACTCGAGCCCGTGGTGGAGAAATACCTCAACCGGCACCTGTCCATGCGCAAGGACTGGAACCCGCACGATTACATCCCGTGGTCGGACGGGAAGAACTATTACGCCCTCGGCGGTAAGGACTGGCATCCCGAGGAGGCGAAGCTTTCCGAGGTCGCTCAGGTCGCGATGGTGCAGAACCTGCTCACCGAGGACAACCTGCCGTCGTATCACCGCGAGATCACGATGAACTTCGGCATGGACGGCGCCTGGGGCCAGTGGGTGAACCGCTGGACCGCCGAGGAGAACCGCCACGGCATCGCGCTGCGCGACTATCTGGTTGTCACCCGCGCCGTCGATCCGGTGCAGCTCGAGCAGTTGCGCCTCGAGCAGGTCACCCGCGGCTTCTCCCCTGGCCAGAACCAACAGGGCGACCTGTTCGCCGAGAGCCTGTTCGACTCGGTCATCTACGTGACGTTCCAGGAGCTGGCCACCCGCGTGTCCCACCGCAACACCGGCAGGGCCTGTAACGAGACCGTCGCCGACCAGCTGCTGGCCCGGGTCTCGGCCGATGAGAACCTGCACATGATCTTCTACCGCGACGTGTCGGAGGCCGGCTTCGAGGTCGCCCCCGACCAGGCGATGCACTCGCTGCACCGGGTGCTGCGCAACTTCAAGATGCCCGGCTTCACCGTGCCGGAGTTCCGCCGCAAGGCCGTGATCATCGCCGTCGGCGGTGTCTACGACCCGCGCATCCACCTCGATGACGTGGTGATGCCGGTGCTGAAGAAGTGGCGCATCTTCGAACGCGAGGACTTCACCGGCGAGGCCGCCCGGATGCGTGACGACCTCGGCAAGCTGGTCGAGGAACTCGAGGAGGCGTGCGACAAGTTCGAGGTCTCCAAGCAACGCCGTCTCGAACGCGAGGCCCGCAAGGCCGAGAAGCTCACCGCGCAGAGGGTGCTCGAGACGTCGACGTGACCCCATGACCGTCGCAGCCGAAACCCGCTCGCTGAGCATCGGCAACATCCGGCTGGCCAGCCCGGTCGTGCTGGCGCCGATGGCCGGCGTGACCAACGTCGCCTTTCGCACCCTGTGCCGCGAGCTCGAGATCGCCCGCGCCGGGACGGTCAGCGGGCTCTACGTATGCGAGATGGTCACCGCGCGGGCACTCGTCGAACGTCACCCGGCCACCATGCACATGGTGACGTTCGGGGCCGACGAGTCGCCGCGGTCGCTGCAGCTGTACTCGGTGGACCCGAAGTACACGTACGCCGCGGCCAAGATGATCGCCGACGAAGGGCTGGCCGACCACATCGACATGAACTTCGGCTGCCCGGTGCCCAAGGTCACCCGGCGCGGCGGAGGGGCCGCGCTGCCGTTCAAGCGCAAGCTGTTCGGCCAGATCGTCCAGGCCGCGGTGGCCGCGACGGAGAACACCGACATCCCGGTCACCGTGAAGTTCCGCGTCGGCATCGATGACCAACATCACACCTTCCTCGACGCCGGGCGCATCGCCGCCGAGGAGGGCGCAGCCGCCGTCGCGCTGCACGCCCGCACCGCAGCCCAGCGGTACTCGGGCAAAGCGGACTGGCGCCACATCGCGGCGCTGAAAGAGCACGTCACCGGCATTCCCGTGCTGGGCAACGGCGACATCTTCGAGGCCCAGGACGCCTTGGCGATGATGGCTTCGACCGGGTGCGACGGGGTGGTCATCGGGCGCGGTTGCCTGGGTCGCCCGTGGCTGTTCGCCGAGTTGTCGGCGGCCTTCAGCGGTAAACCGCTGCCCGCCGCGCCGAACCTG
The DNA here is from genome assembly GCF_004014805.1 of Mycolicibacterium elephantis DSM 44368. GTDB lineage: Bacteria > Actinomycetota > Actinomycetes > Mycobacteriales > Mycobacteriaceae > Mycobacterium > Mycobacterium elephantis. Next base: position 175,961 of record NZ_ATDN01000056.1, on the reverse strand, counting down.
GGCGAGGTCGCCCGGATCCTGCTGCGCCACGGCCAGCTGCTCGCCGCCCACTTCGGCGAGGACAAGGGGATGCGCGACATCCGCAAGCACGTGGCCTGGTACCTGCACGGATTTCCGGCCGGCGCCGAGCTGCGCCGAGCATTGGCACTGGTCAAGACGGTTTCTGAGCTCGAGGCCCTGCTCGGCCAGCTCGATGCGGCGGTGCCGTTCCCCGACGCGGCGCAGGGACCCCGCGGCCGTCAGGGCTCATCGGCATCCGTGGCGTTGCCCGAGGGCTGGCTGGCCGATCCCGACGACTGCACCGTTCCCGCTGGTGCGGAGGTCATGCATTCCGGTGGCTGACGCCGCACGAGCGTCTCGAAGTTGTCTCGATACTGAGACGACTCTGACATCACACCTCTCAGGATGTCTCAGTACGATAAGGAACTTGTTCGGGTAATGGGCTCCGCTTCGGAGCCACGCGAGTGCTGTGACACGGCATACAGCACGGCGGACGTTCATGCGCAACAGTGTGCGACGACTATGGGTCGGAGGCCGGTGGGATCATGAGTGACGGCGACAGCCCCGGTGCTGATGCCACTCCTGGCCCATGCGGTTCGTCGGAGCCCGACCGCCCCGCCGACAACCAATGGCTTACCCGAAGCGCGCGCCCGGGACCAGCCGCCGCGCCGTGGGAACGCAAACGCAGGGCTGCGCGCAGCGACACCGACGGCATCACCGTCGCGGACCTGATCGCCCGCGTCCGGGGCGACACCGCCGTGCCCGAGACGTTGCGCCGCCACCGGGCCGAAGCCGACGAACCGGCCCCGCCCACCGAGATCATGGCAGCGGTACCCGACACCGAAGAGCCGCAACCGCTGTCAGAAGACGAACACGACACCGAGATCATTCCGGCCGTCCGCCCGGGCTCGTCGGAACTGCCGGATCTGGCCGCGGTCCGCAGGCCTCGCCGCGTCGCGCCGGCGCACGTCGCCCGCCGCGGCGCCGGCCGGCCCGACCGGCCGAATCGACGGCGGGGCCTGCGCTCCACGATGGTGGTGGGCCGGGTCGCCGCCGCGCTGATGGCCGTGCTGGCGCTGGTTCTCACCGGCGGCGCCTGGCAGTGGCAGACCTCGAAGAACAACATGCTCAACCGGATCTCGGCGCTGGACCCGGACTCCCGCGACATCCTCGACCCGAACGCGCAGTTCGGCGACGAGAACTTCCTGATCGTCGGTGTGGACAGCCGGTTGGGCGAGAACAGCGACATGGGCGCGGGCACCACTGAAGACGCCGCCGGGGCGCGGTCGGACACCGTGATGTTGGTGAACATCCCCGCCAACCGCGAACGCGTTGTCGGCGTGTCGTTTCCCCGTGACCTCGAGATCGAACCGATGCTGTGCGAGCCGTGGGATCCGCGCACCCGCGAGTACGGCCCGATCACCGACCCCGACTCGCCGATGTACGGCGCCAAGCAGGTCTACACCGAGTACAAGCTGAACTCCGCCTACGCCGTCGGTGGGCCCAAATGCCTCGTGAAGGTCATCCAGAAGATCTCCGGGCTTTCCATAAACCGGTTCATGGCAGTCGATTTCGCCGGTTTCTCCAAGATGGTTGACGCGCTCGGCGGCGTCGAGGTGTGCAGCACCACCCCGCTCGAGGACTACGAGGTCGGCACCGTGCTGCCGCGTGCGGGGCGTCAGATCGTCGACGGCCCGACCGCGTTGCAGTACGTCCGCGCCCGCCAGGTCACCACCGAGAGCAACGGTGACTACGGGCGCATCAAGCGCCAACAACGGTTCTTGTCGTCGCTGCTGCGCTCGTTGATCTCCAAGGAAGTGTTCTTCTCGCTGTCCAAGCTCAACAACGTGGTCAACATGTTCATCAACGACAGCTACGTCGACAACATGGACACCAAGGACCTCGTCACGCTCGGCCAGTCGATCCAGGGCATCGCCGCGGGGCGCATCACGTTCCTGACGGTGCCCACCACCGGTTACATGGACGAGTGGGGTAACGAGCACCTGCGCGAGGAAGACACCCGGGCGATCTTCGACGCGATCATCAACGACGAACCCCTGCCCAAGGAACGCAACGCCGACAACACCCCGGTGCCCGGCACGCCGGAGTCGTCGGCCAACGGGGATTCGACGAACCCGTCGCCCAGCCAGGGCTCCATCGGAACCGGCGAGCTGGTGGACGCGGTCACCACCAACCCGCAGGACATCACCGTGCAGGTGTCGAACTCCACGGGCCGCGACGGCCTGGCCGCCAGCGCCGCCACCGCGCTGCAGACCCACGGCTTCAACGTCACGACGCCCGACGACTACCCCGGCCCGCTGGACGAGACGACGGTGTTCTTCTCACCGGGCAACGAGGAAGCCGCGGCGACGGTGGCCTCGGCGTTCGCCAACCCGACCATCGAGCGGGTGACGGGCAAGGGCGACATCGTCCAGGTGGTGCTGGGCAACGACTTCAACTCGGTGAACCCGCCGTCACCGAGCGGCTCGACCGTGCAGGTCCATGTGGTGCGCGGCACCAACAGCACGCCGACCGCGCTTCCGGACGACCTGGCCGTCACCAACGCCGCCGACACCAGCTGCGATTAGCGTTTCGCCAGATGGCATTCACCTGTCGTTCACCGCTTCGCTCGTGACGCTGAGACCGAAAAGACCGTAGGGTGGCTGGTATGCGAACCGCGTACCACGAGCAACTGGATGCCTTGACGGCGCAGCTCGGCGAGATGTGCGGGCTGGCAGGCGCTGCGATGGAACGCGCGACCCAGGCCCTGCTGCAAGCCGATCTGGCGCTGGCCGAACAGGTGATCACCGACCACGAGCAGATCGCCGCGATGAGCGCGCGGGCGGAGGAAGCGGCGTTCGTGCTGCTGGCCCTGCAGGCGCCGGTCGCCGGTGACCTGCGCGCCATCGTCGGCGCCATTCAGATCGTCGCCGACGTCGACCGGATGGGCGCGCTTGCCCTGCACGTCGCCAAGATCGCGCGCCGACGCCACCCGCAGCACGCGCTGCCCGAAGAGGTCAACGGCTACTTCGCCGAAATGGGCCGGGTGGCAGTCGAATTGGGTAACAGCGCCCGGGAGGTGCTGATCACCCGGGATCCGGAGAAGGCCGCCCGCATCCAAGAAGAAGACGACGCGATGGACGACCTGCACCGGCATCTGTTCACGGTGCTGATGGACCGTGAGTGGAAGCACGGCGTGGCCGCGGCCGTCGACGTGACGCTGCTCGGCCGGTTCTACGAGCGCTTCGCCGACCACGCGGTCGAGGTGGCCCGGCGGGTCATCTTCCAGGTCACCGGCAAGCACCCCGACGAGGAAGACCTGCCGGCGTCGCGCTGACCGGGAATCGCGCTGCCGGCTGTGCGGTCAGCCGCGACGCGCCGGGCTCAGCGGATGAGGACGCACATTCTTGGCGGGATCACCCGAAGCGGCCGGAGATGTAGTCCTCGGTGGCCTTCTTGCTCGGGTTGGAGAAGATCTTCTCGGTGTCGTCGATCTCGATCAGCCGGCCCGGTTTACCGGTGGCCTCGAGGTTGAAGAACGCGGTCTGATCGCTCACCCGCGCGGCCTGCTGCATGTTGTGCGTGACGATGACGATGGTGAATTCCTGCTTCAGCGTGGCGATCAGCTCCTCGATCGCCAGCGTGGAGATCGGGTCGAGCGCCGAGCACGGTTCGTCCATCAGCAGCACATCGGGTTGCACCGCGATGGCGCGGGCGATGCACAGCCGCTGCTGCTGACCGCCCGACAGTCCGCCGCCGGGCTTGTCGAGGCGGTCCTTGACCTCCGTCCACAGGTTCGCGCCGCGCAGCGAGCGTTCGGCGACCTCGTCGAGAGTTTTCTTGTTGCGCACGCCCTGCAGCTTGAGGCCCGCCACCACGTTGTCGCGAATCGACATGGTGGGGAACGGATTCGGCCGCTGGAACACCATGCCGATGGTCTTGCGCACCCCGACCGGGTCGACGCCCGCGCCGTAGATGTTCTCACCGTCGAGCAGCACCGACCCCTCGACACGGGCGCCGGGGATCACCTCGTGCATCCGGTTGAGTGTGCGCAGCACCGTGGACTTGCCGCAGCCCGACGGGCCGATGAACGCGGTCACGTTCCGCGGCGGAACGGACAGCGACACATCGGCGACGGCGTGAAAGGCACCATAGTAGATGTTGACGTCTTTGAGGTCCAACCGCTTTGCCATGAAAGCTCCTAAACCTTCTTGGGCGCGAACAGCTTTGCCAGCAGGCGCGCACCCACGTTGAGAACGGCGATCAGCAGGATCAGCGTCAGGGCGGCGCCCCACAACCGGTCGGTGGGCACTGGATTGGCGCCGGCGCCCGCCGAGGTCTGGTCATACATCATGCCGGGCAGCGACCCCATGAACCCGCTGAACATGTCGAAGTTGATGGCCTGGCTGTAGCCGACGAGGATCAGCAGCGGTGCGGTCTCGCCCATCACCCGCGCCAGCGCCAGCATGATGCCGGTGACGATGCCCGACAGTGCCGTCGGAACGACAATGCGCACAATGGTTTTCCACTTCGGAACACCGAGCGCGTAGCTGGCCTCGCGCAGATCCATCGGTACGATGCGCAGCATTTCCTCGGTGGCGCGCACGATCACCGGAATCATCAGCAGCACAAGGGAAAGCGACACCGCGAAGCCGGACCGCTCGAATCCGAGCGTGGCAACCCACAGCGCGTAGATGAACAGCGCCGCCACGATCGAGGGCACGCCGGTGAGGATGTCCACCATGAACGTGGTGAGCTTGCCCATCCGGGTGCCGCCACCGTACTCGACCAGGTAGATGGCGACGAAGATACCGATCGGAATCGAGATGACCGCGCACACCAGGCCCTGCAGCAGCGTCCCCACGATCGCGTGGTAGACCCCGCCGCCGGCCATGAACGCCGTCATGCCCGCCTGCGAATTCCACCACCACTCCACCGACGCGATCACCTTGATGCCCTTGGCGATCACCGAGTACAGCACCCACAGCAGCGGGATCAACGCGATCAGCACCGACAGCGTCACCAACACCGTCGCGATGTTGTTGGTGATCTTGCGCCGCAGGCTCACACCCTGGAACGTGGTGGCCTTCACCGGCCGATCGAGCGTTGTCGTCACTTGGCACCTTTTCCTGCGACCGCGGCCCGGGCCAGCGAGTTCACCACGAACGTCAGCACGAACAGCACCAGACCGGCGGAGATGTAGGCGCCCGCCTTGAACTGGTCGTTGAATTCCGAAGCGGCGGAAGCGATCAGGCTGGCGAAGGTGAAGCCACCGTCGAACAGCGACCAGCCGAACGCCTGCTGGGTGCCGCGCAGGATGATCAGCAGCGCGATCGTCTCGCCCAGCGCACGACCCAGGCCGAGCATCGCCCCGCTGATGTAACCCGACATGCCGAACGGCAACACCGTGGTGCGCACCACCTCCCAGCGGGTGGCGCCCAGCGCCAACGCGGCCTCGATCTGGCCCCGCGGCGTCTGCACGAACACCTCCCGGGTGACCGCGGTGATGATCGGCAGGATCATCACCGCCAGCACGATGCCCGCGGTGAAGATCGTTCCGCCGCCGACCACCGAGGCGGTGCCCGTCTTGAACAGGAACAACCAACCCAGGTTGGCGTTGAGCCACTGCGCGGCCGGCGCGAGCACCGGAGCCAACACGTAGAGGCCCCACACGCCGTAGATGATCGACGGCACCGCGGCCAGCAGGTCGACCATGTAGGCCAGCGGACCCGCCAACCGTCGCCGCGCGTACTGCGTCAAAAAGATCGCGATACCCAGCGCCACCGGCATCGCCAGCACCAACGCGAACACCGATACGAACACCGTCACCTGCAGCAGGTCCAGCACCCCGAAGTGCATGGCCGAGGTGTCGGTGGTGATCCAGTTGCCGCCGTAGAGGAAGAAGTTCTCCTCGTTGCGGGCCAGCGCGGGAATGGCCCGCCACAGCAGGAAGAAGCCGATCGCCGCGATCAGGGCGACGATGAAGACGCCCGAACCTTCCGCGAGCCCGCGGAAGATCCGATCTCCCAACCGGACCTTCGCGTTTCGCGACGGATCGAGGGGGACCGGTTCCGGTTCGCCGAACGGCTGGGCCATCGCCTCGCCGGAACCTGCGTCCGACGGATTCGGCGTTGTCACATCGACCCCATCAGTCATCGATCTGGTGTCCATACTCGCCGCTCCAGTATCGGTGGCAGCCCGACTACTGTATTGCCTCCACCGCCGTCAGCAACCGCTGCTTGAACCGGTCGGGCAGGGGAACATAACCGGCCGTGGGAAGACCCGCCTGGCCCTCCTCCGACGCGGAGGCTGTGAGGAAGGACTTGACCGCGGCCGACGTGTCGGCGTCGTAGCCACCCGAGCAGACGATCTCGTAGGTGGCCAGCACCAGCGGGTAGGCGCCGGGCTCCTGGGTGCCGTACAGCGAGTTCAGGTCCAGCACCAGATCGTTGCCCTCCGAGGCGAACGTCGCAGCGTCGATGGCCTTACCGGCCGACTCGTCGGTCAGCTCCACCGCGCCCGCGCCGCTGTCGATCGCCGCGAACGGCACCCCGGCCTGCTCGGCGAAGCCCTTCTCCACGTAGCCGATGGATCCGGGGGTGGCCTGGACGGCCTGCACGACGCCTGCCGACTTCTGGGCGCCCTCACCGGCGCCGCCCTGGAATTCGCTGCCGGCGCCCTTGGTCCAGCTCTCCGGCGCCGCGGCGGCCAGGTACTTCTGGAAGTTGTCGGTGGTGCCCGACGAATCCGACCGGTAGATCGGCGTGATGGGGGCGTCGGGCAGCGTGGCGCCGTCGTTGAGCGCGCCGATCGCCGGGTCGTTCCAATTGGTGATCTGGCCCTGGAAGATCTTGGCCAGCAGATCGGCGTTGAGCACGAGCCTGTCGACGCCATCGATGTTGTAGGCCATCGCGACCGGCCCGAACACCAGCGGCAGGTGCCAGGCCGGGTTGCCGTCACAGCGCTCCGCGGCGGGCTGCACCTGCTCCTCGGACAGCGGGGAGTCCGTACCGGCGAAATCGACCTGGCCCGCGATGAACTGCTGGCGCCCGGCGCCCGACCCGGTCGGGTTGTACGACATGTTCTTGCCCGCACACATCTGGCCCCACACCTGGTTGAAGACCGCCACGGCGTTCTGCTGCGCCGTCGACCCCTCGCCCGTGATCTGGTCTTTGCCCTCGCACTGCGCCGACGCGGTGTCGGTGCCGGTGGCACCGGGCTGCGTCGTTTCGGCGGTGTTGTTGTCGCTGCCACACGCGGAAAGCGTCAGCGCGGCGATCGCCGACGCCGACAAGATCTTGCCGAGCGGCGCGCCAGTGCCCAAGCTGAAGAGCTTCACGTATCCCACTTTCGGTCGACGGGGTTGGTCCTCCGGCAACGTATGCGTCCCTGGTGGACGCCGCGGGGATGGAAGGTAAACGGACGGTGAACAGGTTTAGCTAGTCGCTGGTTCGCCGCGCAGGCGCGCCAGCATCGACGAGAAGGCGCTCACCCACGCCGCCGAGTGAGACAGCGGTCAACAGACAAGCGCAAGCGTAACGTGGCGGATGCCGGGCGGCCAGTAGCGCTGCTCGGGCGCCAATTCACTTGCCAGTCATGCTTTTGATCGCTGCCCGCAGGCGGCGCGGGTCTCGCCGCGCGCCCCTCCTCACCGCGCAGAGGTTTAGTTTACCAACCTGGGGTATACCTGGTCTTTACTTCCGGACCAGCCCGCAGTTCGCCCGGAGTTCCCACCCGGCAGAGGGAGGAAGCGGCAGATGAACATCGTCAAGGAAGCCGCTCGCGTCGTCACCTGGACAGCGGACGCGGCGACGTCGGCGGCGGGCGCGGTCGGCGGGGCCGCGGTCAACGGAGTAGTCGGTGGCGTGCGCGGTGCGGCGAACGGCGTGCGCGACGGGTTGAGTGCCGGTAGTCAATCGACGCCCGCCGCGGCGTTGACTGTGGCCGCAATCGGCGCGGCGGGTCTGGTGGAGTGGCCACTGCTGCTCGCCGCCGCCGGCACGGCGATACTGCTGCGCCAGCTCAATCAGCGCTCCGTGGCGCCCTCCCCGCAGACGTCATCCCAGTCGTCGCAGGACCAGGACAGCGGCACCGCGGCCGCCAGCGCACCAAAGACACAGGCTCGTAAGTCGACGCCGACCAAACGTGCCAGCAAGGCAACCAAGTCGCCCAGCCGAAAGGCGACCAAGGCTTGGGCCCGCAAGTCGTCGGCGCGGCGCACGGCGAAGAGGTGATCGGCGCCCTCAGTCGCCTCGTCAGCAGAGCAGCGACTGCCGCGACGCTTCCGGTTGCAGTCGCCGGGTCCTGCGCGGCGAGCGCCGTGTCGGTCGGGGTCGATGTCGCCACGTTGCCCGCACGCCGGTTGGCCGGTGCGTTGCCTTCGGTCGACGTCGACGTGGTCGGGGCCGTACGCGCCGCCGTCGGCGAGTTGATCGGTGAACCCAGCAGGCGCTGCTGGCGCGGCGGCGACCGCTGCTGGATCGAGATCCGGGGCCTTGACGGCCAGGACGGAGGTGAGGTCGCCACCGCCGCACTCGACGCCGTTCGCGCGCACGCGGGCGTGCGCTCGGCGCGGCTGAACGTCCCGTTGGCGCGGCTGGTGGTGTCCGTCGAGGGTGCTGAACCCACACTGCGCGAGCTGTGCGACGTGGTGGCGTCGGCCGAGCACCGGGCACGACAGGCCGCCGGCGACGTCAGCCGCCCCTCCCCGACGGATCTGCCGGGCGATGGTGTGGTGCTGGCCGCAGCCGCGGTCGCGGCTGCGGCCAGCGCCGCAGGGCTGTGCGTCGCCGTGGTTGGCCGGGTCATGCCGTTACCGAGGTTGCCCACCGCGCTGACGGCCGCGGTAACCCTCGTCGACTACCAGCCAGGGCTGCGCACCATCGTCGAAAACCGTTTGGGCACTACCGGAGCCGACACCGGGTTCGCCCTTGCCGCCGCGACGGCGTACTCCCTGACCCAGTCCCCCGCCGCCGTCGCGGTGGAGTGCGCGCGCCATCTCGGGCGGGTCGGCGAGACGCTGGCGGGTGCGCGGGCCTGGGCGCGGCAGGAAAGCGTGTTGGCGCGCTATGCCGACGCCCCGGCCGCGCCGCCACCCGGCCCACGCCCGGGTCCGCCGCCGGCCGGGCCCGTCGAGCGGCACGCCCAACGCAGCGGGTTGATCCAGGCGCTGGCAGCGCCCAGCGTCGCAGTGGCCAGCGCCAACCTCGGCTCGGCCGCCGCCGCGGCCGTCGTCGCCGCCCCCAAGGCGGCACGTTTTGCCCGCGAGTCTTTCGCCAGCGCCCTGGGCCGGGGACTGGCCGATGAGCACGACGTGCTCTCGTTGCGGCCCGAGGCGTTGCGCCGGCTCGACCGCGTCGATGCGGTGGTGATCGATCCCCAAGTGCTCCTCGGCGATCGGTTGCGGGTCAGCGCAGTGCGGAAGGTCCCCGACCGCTTACGCGCCGCGGCCTGGCAGTGGGCGCAGGAACAGATCGGCCACGATGCACTGGGCACCGGCTGGCACCGGGTCGCGGGCCCGGAGTTTTCCCGCCACAACGGCTTCCGCGGGGACGTGCTGATCCGCCACGCTCATCATCCGCTGGCGGCATCGCTGCTTGCCGAAGTGCGCCGTAGCTCCGCCGAACTCGTGTCACTGGATGTCGATGAACTCGACGACCTGCGCTCGACGTTCGATGAGCTCTGGCCGTTGGACGGCGCCGGCGACACCGCACTGGCTGGCGGGGTGCGCCGCCTGCAGGAAGCCGGGCACACCGTGGCGGTAGTGTCCAGCACTGCCTCCCAAGCACTTTCGGCTGCCGACGTCGCGATCGGACTGATCCCGCGCGGCGGTCCACCGCCGTGGTCGGCGCACGTGTTGGCCGCCGATCTGGCCGGGGTTTGGCAGCTCTTGCATGCCTTGCCGGCGGCGCGCAAGGCCAGCCAGCGGGGTGTCGAGATTGCCACGGGCGCTTCGCTTCTGGGTGCTCTGCTGATGGTGCCCGGGGTGCGCGGACAGGGCCCTGGTCCGGTGACTGCGGGTGCGGCAGCAGGGTTGTCCACGGGTTTCTGGCTGGCCCGCGGCGCGCTGCGCGCGAGCGTGCCGGTGCCTGCGCCGACGTATGAGTGGCACGCGATGTCGGTCGAACAGGTCCGTCGTCTGCTGCCAGCGCCGGACGCCGACGATGGCGGTTCGCCGCAACCGGCCCCGACGACCGCGTCGAGCTCATCGATGGCGATGGTCGGCCGCGTGGTAGCACCGGTGCAGCGGGCCGTGTGGGACTTCGCAGGCGCATTGCGCGGGGAACTGTCCGATCCGTTGACGCCCGTGTTGGCGGTGGGTTCCGCGGCGAGCGCGATGCTGGGCTCGCCGGGCGATGCGCTGTTGGTCGGAGCGGTGTTGGCCGGAAACTCCGCGCTCGCGGCCATCCAGCAGGTTCGCGCCGAACGGCTGATCGGGCGCTTGCTCGCGGTACAGGATCCACCCGCGCGCCGCGTCTCCAACGGCAGCACCGACGCACCGCGCAGCGAGACCGTCGAGGCCACGCGACTTCGGCCGGGTGACCTGATCGAGGTGCGGCCCGGCGAGGTGGTACCGGCCGATGCCAGGCTGATCACGGCCGACGATCTCGAGACCGACGAGTCGTCGCTGACCGGCGAGTCGCTTCCGGTTGTCAAGCAAAGCGATGCCACGCCGGGGGTTCCGCTGGCCGAACGCGCTTGCATGGTCTACGCGGGCACCACGGTGGTCGCGGGCACCGCGGTGGCCGTGGTGACCGCGGCCGGCGAGTCCACCCAGGCACAGCATGCTGTGCAGGCGCCGAGCGGTCAGTCGCGCGCGGTCGGGTTGCAGACCCAGTTGCGCGAGCTGACCAATCGCGCGCTGCCGGTCAGCCTCGCCGGCGGCGGGTTGGTCGCCGGGCTGGGACTGTTGCGCCGACTTTCCCTGCGAGGGGCCATCAGCAGTGGCGTAGCCGTCAGCGTGGCAGCAGTGCCGGAAGGGCTGCCGCTCGTCGCCACCCTAGCCCAGCAGGCCTCGGCGCGGCGGTTGACCAAGTGTGGCGCCCTGGTCCGCAGCCCACGCGCGGTGGAGGCGCTCGGCCGCATCGACGTCATCTGCTTCGACAAGACCGGCACCCTGAGCCAAAACCGGCTGCGGGTGCGCGATGTCTTTGTCGCCGAAGGGTTTCCCCGCCAAGCGCTGCTGGATTATGCCGCGCGGGCGACGCCGCCGAAGAACGGCGACCGCCATGAGCATGCCACCGACGCCGCAGTGGTCGCCGCGTCCCCGGAGGCCGATGCCACCCGGGACCGCGACGTTGTGTACCTGCCGTTTCGTTCCGGCCGACCGTATTCGGCTTCGATCTCCGGCGACCAGCTCTTCTTGAAGGGCGCCCCAGAACTGGTGTTGGCCGCCTGCGCCGATCCCGGCGACGCACAACGTTCGGTGCGCCGGTTGGCAACCGACGGCCTACGGGTGATCGCGGTGGCCCACCGGCAGCTGACCGCCGCACAAGCAGCGGCAGCGCGCAAGGACCCGGACGCCTTCGCGGAATTGTGCCGGCAAGACCTGCGAATCGTGGGACTGCTGGGGCTGTCCGACACGCCTCGCGAGGAAGCCGCGCCGTTGTTGGCGTCGTTGCAGGACCAGCAGATCGGCGTGCGGTTGATCACCGGCGACCACCCGATCACCGCGACCGCGATCGCCGCCGAACTCGGGATGGCGGTGACCTCCGAGCAGGTGATCAGCGGCACCGAATGGGAGGCGCTGTCACGGCACGCGCAGGAACAAGCGGTGGCCGATCGAGTCGTGTTCTCGCGCATGACACCCGAGAACAAGGTTCAGATCGTGGAGACCCTGGAACGCAGCGGGCTCGTCTGCGCCATGGTGGGCGACGGCGCCAACGACGCGGCCGCAATCCGCGCCGCGACCGTCGGTATCGGGGTCGCCGCGCGGGGCAGTGACCCGGCCCGCAGCGCCGCCGACATGATGCTGCTCGACGGGCGCATCGGATCGTTGCTCGACGCGGTCGACGAGGGACGTCAGCTGTGGCGCCGCGCGCAGGCGGCTACCGCGGTGCTGCTCGGCGGCAACGCCGGCGAGGTCGCCTTCGCCATCGTCGGAACCGCGCTGACCGGCCGCTCACCGTTGAACACCCGCCAGCTGCTGCTGGTCAACACGCTCACCGACGCGTTGCCCGCCGCGGCGCTCGCGGTGAGCGCACCGACGTCGCGGATGCGCAGCGCCGGACGCGGCCCAAATCAGGCCGCCCTGTGGCGCACTGTGGCCGTTCGGGGCGCCACCACCGCGGCAGCGGCGACGTCGGCATGGGCGCTGGGCAGCATCACGGGCAGGCCACAACGCGCCTCCACGATGGGCTTGATCGCGCTCGTTTCGACCCAACTCGGTCAGACGTTGATCGATTCGCACGGCCCGCTGGTGGTGGCCACCGCGGCTGGGTCGTTGCTGTTGATGGGCGCGGCGATCAGCACACCGGGCGTCAGCGGGCTGCTCGGGTGTACACCGGTCGGCCCGTTGGCGTGGTCACAGGCGCTGGGCGCCGCCGGGCTGGCCACCGCGGCGGCCGCGGTGGCGCCTCGCCTGCTGAGCGGTTCGGCCGGCGATCAGCCGTCGATCTCGACCACGCCCGCACGCCACAGCACCGCATACAACTCGCGCAGTGGAATGAGGAGAACCCCTGCAACGGCATCGGTGAGCGGGTCCGAACCCACCTTGACTCCGGTACTCGACACGGTTACGACGGTGCAGTCCGCAGGAGTCCAAACGTCGAACACGCCATGACAGGGAGACCACCAATGTCTGAAGAATCTCGGAATGGCCCCACGCATCGCGACGCCGTGCAGCGCGTCCGGGAGGCCCGAAAGTTCACCGTGGACATCCCCGTCATCGGTCGCGTCACGATTCCTCGGCCCGAGCAACTGGCGTTCTACGGGGCGCTGGCGGCGCTGGCCGCCGTGGAGATCATCGACTGGCCGATCGCCCTGGTCCTCGGGGCCAGCCATGCGCTGACCCAGTCCGAGCACGGACGCGTCGCCCAGGAGATCGGCGAAGCCCTCGAAGACGTCTAGCGGTGCGTCGTGGTCAGTCGAAGAACTTTCGTTGCCGGATGGCGGCGCGGCGTCGCTTCAGGCGCCAACCGGCCGGCGTGCGCACGATCAGGTCGTGATAGTCGCCGGTGACCGGTGGACCTTCGTTTGGAAACCCGATGAACTTGGAGTGTGCGCTGACCGTGCCGTCCTCGTGCTCCCGCATGGTGGTGTTCGTGGTGATATGGGCATACATGTTGCGGCCCTTGAAGTTCGCGACGATGTCGGCGATGCCGTGCAGGTCCGGTCGGCCGGCGTCGCTCATATCGAAAACGAAGTCCTCGGCGAATACTTCGTGGGCTCGGTCCCAGTCGTGGTCGTCGACGACGTGGCCGTAATCGGCGAGCAGCATCCGGATCTCCAGGGCGTCTTCGGGTGTCATCCTCGTCTCTTCGTCGTCACGGGAGCCTTCAGTCCGCGGATTGACTCCCGGAGTATGCCGCGTCGACCGAGAACACCTCGAACCCCAGCTTCTCGTACGTCCGCACGGCCGCGGAGTTATCTCCTTCGACGTAGAGCATCACCGTGGGATGCGAGCTGCCCGACAGCCGATCGGCAAGGTGATGCAGCCCGATCAGGGTGAGCACGCCACCGAGTCCGCGGCCCTGGGCGGCCGGGTCGACGCCGACGACGTAGACCTCGCCCAGATCAGCGGCATGGATTTCGCCGCGGGGCGCGGCATGGATCTTCGTCCAGTGGAAGCCGAGCAGCGCACCGGTCTGCTCGTCGAAGGCCAGAAACAACCCCGCCGGGTCGAACCACGGCTCGGCGCGCCGCTCGGCGAGGTCGGCGTCGGACCACCCGCCCTGTTCGGGATGCCAGACGAACGCGGCGTTGTTCACCCGCAGCAACTCCGCGTCGTCGTCGGGCCCGGAGTAGGTGGCGATGCGCACGTCGTCGGGAACCGTGACGGGTGGCAGATCGCTCAGCGGCCGGCGCATCTGCAACAGTTCGCGCGCGACCGTCAGGCCCAGTTTGGCCGCGGTGGCGCGGGCGGGCGCCAGGTTGCCGTGCGCCCAGATGCGGGTGCCCGCACCGCCCGCGGCGAGGCCGGTGCGCGCCATCTGCGACCCGATACCGCGGCGGCGGGCGGTGGGGTGCACGACGAGCTCGGCCATGGCCGGCTCGGCGGTCAGGTTGAGGTAGCCGACGATCTCGCCGTCCTCGACGGCCAGCAGATGCCGGGTGCGGTCGTGCGGCAGCTCGCGCAGCACCTGGTCCCCGACCGGGGCGACGCCGTCGGCGGCGGTCGCCGCGTCGATCAGCTCGCGAATCGCGCGCTGCTCGTCGGCCGACAGACCAGCGCGCCACTCGAGCGATGTCACTGGCTACGCAGCGGGTCAGTCAGCGAGTCGGGCACCGAGTCGGGCAGGGATTCGTGAGGTGCGTCGTCGTCGACGTCGTCGACCAGCTCGGCCGCCGTCGTCGGCTGACGGCTGCTGCGGGCCGGGCGCACGGCCTTGTAGCCGACGTTGCGCACCGTGCCGATCAACGACTCGTATTCGGGGCCGAGCTTGGCGCGCAGCCGCCGCACGTGCACGTCGACGGTGCGGGTGCCGCCGAAGAAGTCGTACCCCCACACCTCCTGAAGCAGCTGAGCGCGGGTGAAGACCCGGCCCGCGTGCTGGGCCAGATACTTCAGCAGCTCGAATTCCTTGTAGGTGAGGTCCAGCGGCCGGCCACGCAGCCGGGCGGTGTAGGTGCCTTCGTCGATCACCAGCTCGCCGAGCGTGATCTTGCCGGCGTTCTCCTGGCTGGCGACACCGCCGCGACGGCCGACCAGCAGCCGCAGGCGGGCGTCGATCTCGGCGGGGCCGGTGCTCGGCAGCAGGATCTCGTCGAGCCCCCATTCGACGTTGACAGCCACCAGGCCGCCCTCGTTGACAACGGCCACCACGGGAACCGAGGTGCCGGTGGTGCCGAGGAGACGGCACAGCCCGCGGGCGGCCGCCAGATCGGTGCGCGCGTCGACGATGACCACATCCGCGCTGCCCGCCTCGAGCAGCGACGAGACCTCGGTCGGGGCGGTGCGCACGCTGTGCGGCAGCAGCGCCAACGACGGCAGCACCGACTCGGGCCGTGGGTCGACGGTCAATAGCAGTAGATCCAACTGGCCCTCCAGCAGCCATTGGGGACCTCGCCGATGACAACGGTGTCGCTGGTGACTTCCCAGATTCATGCCTGACATGTGGCCGTTACCCGGCCGTTAGTCCTCTAACGATAGCGTGAGACCTGGCCATTGGCCGCGCCGAACCGGTCGATAAGGCGGCGTGGGCCAGAATGTGCGGGTGCGCAAGCTGCTGTTCGGGGTGCTGGCAACCGTGTTCGCCGTGGTCGTCGGCGCGGTCGGGGTGGATTTCGGCGCGGCGATCTACGCCGAATATCGCCTGGCCAGAAGCGTGCGCACGGCGGCGGACCTGCAGCACGACCCATCGGCGGCGATCCTGGGCTTCCCGTTCGTCGCCCAGGCGGCCGACCGGCGTTACGACGAGATCGAGATCCGCGCGGCCGGCGTCGACCACCCTGTGGTCGGCAAGGCGTCGCTGGAGACGACGCTGCACGACATCGACCTCACCGAGGCGTCGTGGCTGATCGGCCCGGACGCCGTGCTGCCGGTCGGCAAGGCCGAGAGCCGCATCATCATCGACTCCACGCACGTCGGCCGGTTCATGGGTATCACCGACCTGCTGGTCGAGGCGCCGACGCGGGAAAGCAACGACTCCACCGGCGGAACCACCGAATCGGGGATCTCGAGCAACCGGGGGCTGGTGTTCACCGGAACTCCCGCCAAGGCTGGGTATCACGAGAAGGTGAGCATCGCGGTGGACCTCGACATCGTCGGACCCGACCAGACCACGCTGGTGATGACGGCCACCGACGTCCTGACCGGCCCCGGCACCGCCGACCAGGAGGTGCCCGAGGACAAGAAGGCCGCGGTGCTGGCGGCGTTCTCCACCAGCGTGCCGGGTCAGAAGCTGCCGTTCGGGCTGGTGCCGACGGCCGAGGGGGCGCGCGGCTCCGACATCATCATCGAAGGCATCGCCGAGGGAGTAACCGTCGCGCTCGATGAGTTCAGGTTGTCATGAGCTCTTCCTGGGTGCTGGTGATCGCCGTGCTGGTGGCGGCGTTCGGGGTCGCCTACGTGATCAGCCGGTTGATCGCGTTGCGCGCTCAGCTGCGCGAAGCGGGTGAAAAAGCCGCCGACATCGACACCAGCGGGCTGGGCCTGTCGAGCACCGGGCCGACGGTGCTGCACTTCAGCGCGCCCTGGTGCGGGCCCTGCGCCGGGGTGCGCCGGGTGGTCAAGCAGGTGTGCGAGGAGCTGCCGCAGGTGTCCCATGTCGAGATCGACATGGACGCCGATCCCGAGGCGGCCCAACGGCTTTCGGTGCTGTCCTTGCCGACGACGATCATTTTCGACACCGATGGGCGGCCCCGGTACCGCACGGCGGGAGTGCCCACGGCGGCCGATCTGCGCAAGGTGCTGACCCCGCTGTTGGCTTGAGCGCTGTGCCATTGGGTAAGCTGTGCGGCGTGTCCGCCCGCCTTGAGCCGATGCTCACCAAGCGCCGCGCAGTAGATCTGTGCCGCGTCGCGGGTTCTTTCTGTTGTTGTTGTAGCTGCTGAGCGCAGCCGCGCACGTTCGCGCGCTCGCTCTGGGGCAGCCGTTTTGGTCTGCTCGCCATTCAGCCCGGCCCAATTGCAACAGGAGTGTGACCAGATGCCGACCGACACCCGACCCGCCATCCCCCAGGTGGACGTGCGCGGCCCCCGGTTCACCGCGTGGGTGACCACGGCCGTGCTGGTGACCGCCCTTCTGGCGTCGACGGTCAGCCACCTCGCCGCCGCGGTGGTGTTGGGCGTGCAGGCCCTGGTGTTCGCCGTCGGCGCCGCGTTCGGCCCGCGACGCCATCCCTACGGCCTGGTGTTCGCCCGCCTGATCGCGCCACGGCTGGCCCCGGTCACCGACCGCGAACCGGTTCCGCCGCTCAAGTTCGCGCAACTGGTCGGTCTGGTGTTCGCGGTCAAGGGCGCCGTCGGCTTCGCCATCGGCTTGCCCACCCTGGGTCTGCTCGCCACCGGCCTCGCGTTGGTGGCGGCGTTGCTCAACGCGGCCTTCGGCATCTGCCTTGGCTGTCAGCTCTATCCGCTCGTCGCACGGGTTCGCAGGAACCCGCGCGTTCCGTCACCCGTATAACGGTTCAAAGTCCAAGCAAGCGAAAGGATTTCATACATGGCACGCTCCGACGTCCTGGTCACCGCCGACTGGGTCCAGAGCAACCTCAACGCTCCGAACATCGTCTTGGTCGAGGTCGATGAGGACACCAGCGCCTACGACGACGGCCACATCGAGGGCGCCGTCAGGATCGACTGGAAGACCGATCTGCAGGACCCGGTGCGTCGCGACTTCGTCGACGCCCAGCAGTTCTCCAAGCTGCTGTCCGAGCGCGGCATCTCCAACGACGACACCGTGATCCTCTACGGCGGCAACAACAACTGGTTCGCGGCCTATGCGTACTGGTACTTCAAGCTGTACGGCCACGAGAACGTCAAGCTGCTCGACGGCGGCCGCAAGAAGTGGGAGCTCGACGGGCGTCCCCTGGTGAAGGACGTGCCGAACCGGCCAGCCACCACCTACACCGCCAAGGCGCCGGACAACAGCATCCGCGCGTTCCGCGACGAGGTGATCGACGCCATCGGCAAGAAGAACCTCGTCGACGTGCGCTCCCCCGACGAGTTCTCGGGCAAGATCCTCGCTCCGGCGCATCTGCCGCAGGAGCAAAGCCAGCGCCCCGGGCATATCCCCGGCGCGATCAACGTTCCGTGGAGCAAGGCCGCCAACGACGACGGCACCTTCAAGTCCGACGAGGACCTGGCCAAGCTGTACGCCGAAGCCGGCCTCGACGGCGAGAAGGAGACCATCGCCTACTGCCGCATCGGTGAGCGCTCGTCGCACACCTGGTTCGTGCTGCAGGAGCTCCTCGGACACAAGAACGTCAAGAACTACGACGGCAGTTGGACGGAATACGGCTCCCTGGTGGGGGCCCCGATCGAGTTGGGAAGTTGATATGTGCTCTGCACCCAAGCAAGGTCTGACGCTGCCCGCCAGCGTTGATCTCGAGAAGGAAACCGTGATCACCGGCCGCGTTGTCGACGGCTCGGGTCAGGCGGTCGGCGGCGCGTTCGTGCGGCTGCTCGACAGCTCGGAAGAGTTCACCGCCGAGGTCGTCGCGTCGGCCACCGGTGACTTCCGGTTCTTCGCCGCGCCCGGCACCTGGACGCTGCGTGCGCTGTCGCCGGCAGGCAACGGTGACGCCAGCATCGCGCCGACCGGCGCGGGCATCCACGAGGTCGACGTCAAGGTCGCCTGATTCTGTGGGCTCGAACGTGAGGTTGTGTTCGAAGATCCGCCGAGATCTCGCACACAACCTCACGTTCGGCGGGCCGGGCCCGTTCGCCCGGCCCTGCGCCGCTGATTAGACTCGACGGCGTGGTGCTGTTCTTCGAGATTCTGCTGGTCGCAACGGTTGTGGTGATCACGTGGTTCGCGCTGTACGCGCTGTACCGGCTGGTCACCGACGAATCGTGAGCTCCGGCGACGAAGCCATCGCGGCCGCGGCCGAGCGGGCCAAAGCGACCGCCGCGCGCAACATCCCGGTTTTCGCCGACCTGCCCGGCCCGCGCGACACGGCCAACCTGCGCGAGGGCGCCGACCTCGACGACGCGCTGCTGGCGCTGCTGCCGCTGGTCGGCGTGTGGCGCGGGGAGGGCGAGGGCCGCGATGCCGACGGCGACTACCGGTTCGGCCAGCAGATCGTGGTCTCTCACGGCGGCGCCGATTATCTGATGTGGGAAGCCCGGTCCTGGCGGCTGACCGAGTCCGGCGAATACGAGCGGCCGTGGCTGCGGGAGACGGGCTACTGGCGGTTCGTCAGCGACCCGGCCGACCCGTCGGAGTCCCAGGCGATCGAACTGCTTCTGGCGCACTCCTCGGGCTACGTCGAACTGTTCTACGGGCGTCCGCTCTCGCAGTCGTCGTGGGAGCTGGCGACCGACGCCTTGGCCCGCACCAGGTCCGGCGTGCTGGTCGGGGGGGCCAAGCGGCTCTACGGCATCATCGAGGGCGGCGATCTGGGGTACGTCGAGGAGCGGGTCGACGCCGACGGCGGTCTGGTGCCGCATCTTTCGGCGCGGTTGTCGAGGTACATCGGCTAGTGCCCGCCCGTCTTCTCGCCGCGGTGTGCGCCGCGGCCGCCCTGCTCGCCGGCTGCTCGTCGCAGCCATCCGAGGCGCCCTCGCCGACGCCCGCTGAGACCACCGCTGAGATTTCCGAAGCGCCCGCGCAGCACGGCTCGCTGGCGCAGTGCCTCACCGATCACGGGGTGCCCGCCGACCCCGGCCCGGCCGGTCCGCCCGCGGGCGTCGACCCCGACGCCTGGCACGAGGCCATGCAGGCGTGCGCGTCGTTCGCGCCGGGTCCCGCGGGTTAGGCCAGCATCGGCGCTCGCCCGGCGTCGGCCAGCGACGCCGACTCCAGACGTTCCAGGGTGCCGTCGTGGCGCAGCGCGTCGACGACCGCCGACACACACGGGGTCAGCGGGCTGCCCTTGCCCAGCACGATCCCGAACTGTTCCACCTCGCCGGCGCCGGTGGGCAGCTGACCGACCATCATCCCGTCGCGCAACTCACCGGCGACGGTGAACGCGACGGGCAGATCGGCCACCAGCGCGTCGATCTCCCCGTTGGCCAGCGCCAGTTTCGCGTCGCCGGTGGTGTTGTACACCTCGACCGGGTTGTCGCCGTCGACGGCCATCGCCGCGGTGTGGCTGGTGCTGCCGACCTCCGCCCCCAGCCGCAGCGTCTTGAGTTCGTCGACGCTGCGCACCCGGGCCGCGGGTGAGGACTTCACGGTCACGACGGCCGGGTTGACGTTGAAGTAGGGCGACGAGAAGTCGACGGCGACCCTGCGCTGGTCGGTGATGGAGAACTGGGACAGGTTGGCGTCGAACGACTTCGGTCCGGGCACGATCGCCTCGCTGAACGGCACCCGGACCCAGCGGACATCCTCCGGCGCGTAGCCGAGCCGGTCGGCGACGGCGTAGGCCAGCGCCGCTTCGAAGCCCTCCCCGTTGGCCGGGTTGTCCCCGATGTACCACGGCGGATACACCGGCTGGTCGGTGCCGAAGGTGAACACGCCCGGGTAGAGGGTGGCCAGCTGGTCCTTGTGGCAGTCCTCGAGCCGGGGCGCGGCGTGTGGCGCGGCGACGGGCGCGCAGGCGGGCACCGCGACGGCGGCGGCCAGCAACGCTCCGAAGGTCCTGGCGAGGCGCATGGGGCGCATCATCGCGCAGCCCGCACGTCAACGCCAGAGCTAGCAGGCAACGGATCGCTACCGATCCGGTACCGACCTGCCCGCAGAATACCCGCAGTTCCGGCTCTATGGTAGAACAAGGATTCACAACCCGGGTAAGCAGAGCGCTCACACCGCCGCCGCAGTCGGCCCGGTTTACCGCAGTAGCCGCATCAAACATGCAGGCAGACAGAAGGGATCAGCGTTGACCGAGCAGTCCGTCACCGTCGTCGTCGGCGGCGCCTCAGGAATCGGCGCGGCCGTGAGTCGCGCTATGGCCAATCACGGAAGCGTGGTGGTGGTCGGCGATCGCGACGTGGCCGCCGCCCGCGCGGTCGTCGCGGAGCTGCCCGGCGCCGGCCATCTCGCGCTCGAGGTCGACGTCACCGACGAGGCCAGTGTCGCAGCGTTTTTCACCGCGATCGCGCAGCAAACCGGTCCGGTCGAGACCGTGGTGCACTGTCCGGGTGTCACCGCCCTGGGGCTGGTGACCGAGCTGCCGGTCGCTAAGTTCCGCCGCGTCGTCGACGTGTGCCTGACCGGCGCGTTCCTCGTGATGCAGCACGCCGCCCCACACATCGCCGACGGTGGCGCCATCATCGCGCTGACGTCGCTGAACGGGCGGCAGCCGGCGGTGGGCATGAGCGCCTACTGCTCGGCCAAGGCCGGGCTGTCGATGCTGACCCAGGTCGCCGCGCTGGAGTTGGCGCCGCGGGTGCGGGTCAACGCGATCGCTCCGGGCCTGGTCCGCACACCGCTGACGTCGGGCGCCCTCGGGGTCGACGGCGTGGAGCGTGAGTACGTCGAGAACATCCCCCTGGGACGGCCGGGCACCCCGGACGAGATCGCCGACGCCGTGATGTATCTGGCGTCGGCCAAGTGGCTCACCGGCGAGGTACTCGATCTCAACGGCGGGGCGCACATGATGCGCTATCCGAATGTCCACACGCACTTCCTGCGCGCCACCGGGGCGTAGATCCGCCCGCGTGGTTATTCGCGATATCGCCGATGCAGCCAGATCCTCGCTTGCATCGGCTGATAAATCGCCCATATAGTTAGTCGTCGTTCTAGTACTGCAACACAAGGGTGGATATGCAGAGCACTGTTTATGTCGCCGGGGTCGGCATGACCCCGTTCGCGAAACCGGGTAAGAGCCCGGACTACCAGGAAATGGGCGCCGCCGCCGCGCGCGCGGCGCTCGCCGACGCCGGCCTGGACTACACGAAGGTGAATCAGGCTTACGTCGGCTACGTCTACGGCGACTCGACGTCGGGCCAGGCGGCGCTGTATCACCTGGGCCTGTCGGGTATTCCGGTGGTCAACGTCAACAACAACTGTTCGACCGGATCGTCGGCGCTGTGGCTGGCCCGCCAGGCGGTGGCCTCCGGTGTGGCCGACTGCGTGCTGGCGCTGGGCTTCGAGCAGATGCGCCCCGGCGCGCTGGCCGCGGTGTGGGACGACCGGCCCAGCAGCACCGGCAAGTTCGAGGAGGTGGCCTCCCGCCAGCCGGGCGCCGATCCGCAGGCACCGATGGCCGCACAGCTCTTCGGCGGTGCCGGCGTCGCGCACATGGAGCGCTACGGCACCAAACCCGAGACGTTCGGCATGATCTCGGTCAAGGCGCGTAAGCACGCCGCCAACAACCCGTTCGCGGTCTTCCGCGATCCGGTGACCCTCGACGAGGTGATGGGCTCGCCGACGATCTGGGGCCCGCTGACCCGCCTGCAGTGCTGCCCGCCCACCTGTGGTGCGGCCGCGGCGGTGGTGTGCAGCGCCGAGTTCGCCGCCGCGCACGGGATCGACCAGGCGGTCGCCATCCGGGCACAGTCGCTCGTGACCGACCTGCCCGGTGCGTTCGACGGTGACGACATGCGCCGGGTGGTCGGCTACGACATGACAGCCAAGGCCGCCAACGACGTCTACGAGGCCGCCGGTGTCGGCCCCGAGGACATCCCCGTCGTCGAGCTGCACGACTGCTTCACCACCAACGAGCTGATCACCTACGAGGGCCTGGGCCTGACCCCGGAGGGCACCGCCGAGAAGTTCATCCTCGACGGCGACAACACCTACGGCGGCCGCGTGGTCACCAACCCGTCGGGCGGTCTGCTGTCGAAGGGTCACCCACTCGGTGCGACCGGTCTGGCGCAGTGCGCAGAACTGGTGTGGCAGTTGCGCGGTCAGGCCGGCGACCGCCAGGTCGAGGGCGCCAGACTGGGCCTGCAGCACAACCTCGGCCTCGGCGGCGCATGCGTGGTCACGCTGTACGAGAAGGTGGGCAAGTGAGCGCGGAATCCCTGAAGGGCTACCAGTGGCCCGAGAGCACCGTCGCGGTGGAGCGTGGCCGAGTTGCCATGTTCGCCAAGGCAATCGGTGAGACGGACCCGATCTACTTCGACGTCGAGGCGGCGCGGGCCGCGGGCCATCCGGATCTGCTGGCGCCGCCGACGTTCGTCTTCGGGCTCGACCTCGAGCACTCCGACACCCTCGGTGTGCTCGAAGCGCACGGAGTGAACCTGTCGGGTGTGCTGCACGGCGAGCAGCGGTTCACCTATCATCGTCCCGTGCATGCCGGCGACACGCTGACGCTGCGCGCCGAGTTCACCGACTACTTCTCGAAGAAGAACGGCGCCTTGGAGTTTCTGGTGCGCCGTTCCGAGTTGAGCTCGAACGGCGAACTCGTCGCCGAGATGGAAAGTGTGTCCGTCATCCGGAATGGAGCACCATCGTGACCGCCACCACCGAGATTCAGGTCGGAACCGAACTGCCGCCCCTGGAGGTCGCGCCGATCTCGCGCACCACGCTGGCGCTGTTCGCCGGGGCCTCCGGAGATCACAACCCGATTCACATCGACATCGACGCCGCGAAGGCGGCCGGATTCGATGACGTGTTCGCCCACGGCATGCTGTCGATGGCGTACCTGGGGCGGTTGATCACCTCCTGGGTGCCGCAGTCCCAACTGCGCGCACTGAGCACCCGATTCACCGCGATCACACCAGTGCTCGCGCAGCCGACGTGCACCGGCACCGTGACGAGCATCGACGAGGTCGACAGCGAGAAGCGCGCGACGGTGGATGTGCGGATCACGCTGGCGGACGGCACCGTCACGCTCAGCGGCGAGGCCGTCGTCGCGGTCCCCTGACCGCTTGCGCACGCCGGCCGGGCCCCCGCCGGCCGGCGTGCGTGAGCACAGTTACCGTGCTCATGTGCGGAACTGAACTATAATCATGCTTCACTCTTGAGTACCCAACGTCCGCCGAGCGGCAGAAACGGGAGGTCCTGCTCCGTGGCGCAACCCGTTCGCCACCACGCGCGGAGTTCCGTACGCAAACTGCAGCTGTCCCAGGCTGCCGCCCGGCTGTTCTCCGAACGCGGGTACCACAACGTCAGCATGGACGACGTCGCCTCCGCCGTCGGGCTGACCGGGCCGGCGCTTTACCGGCACTTCCGCAAGAAACACGACATTCTGGCCCAAGCGATCTCCGAACAGCTCGGGGCCGTGCACGCCGTCGCCGAGAAGGCGGTGGCCGCCGATCTCGCCCCGGCCGAGCGCCGGGCGCAGTTCCTCTCCGAACTCGGCGAACTCGTGCTCGAGCGCGAGGAAATGATGCTGTGGAAGCGCGAACGCCGCCAGCTCTCCGAAAGCGAGCAGGACGCGTTCCGCGACAAGTTCAACGAACTGCTCCGGCTGACGATCGAGGCACTCGGCCTCGCCGAGAACGGCGAATCGAAAGCGGATGCCGAACTGCGCGCGTGGAGCGTGCTGGGGATCTACTCCAGCATCGCGCCGGCGCGCAAGCGCATGGAACCGGCTGCCGCCAAACGCGTCATGCAGACGATGGCGGAGAACGTGCTGGCGTGTGAACTCAACGGCACCGCACTGGCTGCCGCACCGCCGGAGCCGGCGCCGCGCCGTCCGCCGGGGCGGCGGGAACGCATTCTCAGCACGGCGACCCGGTTGTTCTACGCGCAGAGCTACCACGCCGTCGGCATCGAGGAGATCGCCGCGGCCGCCGATACCGCGATCGCCACGTTCTACCAGTACTTCAACGGCAAGGCCGAACTGCTGCAGGCCGTCCTCAACCGTGGTGCCGAGGGCCTGCACTACGTGACCAACCACCGGCTTCCGGCGGCGACCACCCCGCAGGAAGCGGTGGACGTCATCGCGTGCACCCTCATCGAGCTCGCGCTCGGCCCGCACCAGCCGATCCTGGCGATCCTGGCCGCCGACCTGATCTATCTCCCCGAGGAGGCGCAGGAGGCGATCCGGACCAGCGAGCGGGAGTATGTCGACGAATGGGTGGCCGCCATCAACGGGATCCGCCCCGACATCTCCACACACCACGCCCGTCTCCTGGCCCAGTCCGCGATCGGTCTGGTCACCGATCTGACGCAGACCGCGAGTGTGCGCAGCCGGCCGGGGATCGCCGCCGAGTTGCACCACCTGGTCACCGCGGTGCTGGCCGCCTAGGCTCCCCCGACGAATGCGCGGTCGCGACGCGCCGCGGTCGCCACGGCGAGGCCGAACCTGTCCGCGAACCGGCATGCGGCCGCTTCGTCGAGAACATCGCCCGAGTCGTGCACCAGTCGGCATGCACCGGCCACCGGGGTGAACCCGGCACACTCCACGATCCGGATCATCTTGTCCCACACCAGGTCATGCTCGTCGACCGGATTGCGCGGGCACCGCACAGGAAGCACGTGACCGGGACGACGGAAGTCCTCGGCCCCGGCGGTCGGCGAACCAAGCATGCGCAGGGTGCGGGCACGGTCCTTACCCGAGATGCCGGTTCCGGTGCCGAGCGCGTCCACCGACACCGTGAAGTCGTGGGCGCCGCGTTCTGACCGCAGCACCTGCTGATCGTGAATGCGGAACTGGTCCAACCGGTTCGGGCGCATGGCTGCGTGGATCAGCCCCGACGAATGCCGCACCGCGAAGTCCAGAAGCCGCGCCGACGCCGCCTCCGCCGCGAAGAACAGCAACGCGCCGCGATCACCGTCTAGGATGACCGCCGCTGCGCTGCTGGCGATCTCGCTCACGACGGTGCCGTTGTCACTGCCGACCGGGCGCACGGCTGCCGGGCTCGGGTACTCGAGTTCGATCGTCATCACGACTCCCCGAGGATCCGATGGGTACCGAACCTACGGGCGTGGTAGGTCAGCGGCGCGCCGTCGACGGTCTCCACCGAGCTCACCATGCCGATCACCAAAACATGGTCGGCGGCCTCGACGGTCTGGCCGACCTCACAGGCCACCCATCCCGGCGAACCGGTCAGCCGGGGCACGCCGTCGGCGAGAGACCAAGGCACACCGGCGAATTTGCCGCTGCCCTTGCGGGCGAACCCGGTGGCCAGCGCCGCCTGGTCGTGTCCGAGGATGTTGAGCCCGAACCGGCCGGTGCGGCGCAGCAGGGCCAGCACCTCCGAGCCCTGGTCGAGGCTCACCAGCAGCGACGGCGGCAACATGGACAGTGAGGCGAACGCGCTCACCGTGGTGCCGTGGGGACGATCCTCGTCCATCGCGGTGACCACGGCCACCGGCGTACACACCGACGCCATCGCGGTCTTGAACGCGTCCTGGAGGGAGCCGACGCTCGCTGCTGTCATGTCAACCTGCCTTAGCTCGACTGCCCGAAGACTAACAAAGTCACGATTAACAATCCAGACTGATTTCCCATCAAATCAAGATTATTCATCTGTCGCAGTCCATAGTGATCAGTCACTAGCGAGGGCCTCGCGCGTGAAGGCCCCGATCTCGGCGGCGGCCCGTTGCGCCCGCGGCATGTACGCGGCGAACATCGTCCAGGCGTGGCAGACACCCGAGTAGATCGACAGAGTGGAGGGCGAACCGTCGCGCTGCATCGCGGCGTGCAGCGTCTTGGCGTCGTCGAGCAGCACCTCGCGGTCGCTGGCCAGGATCAGCGTGTGCGGCAGCCGGTTCAGCGTCCCGAACACCGGCGACACCAGGGGATCCCGCGGATCGTGGCCCTGGAGGTAGGCATGCGCGAGCGCCTTGACCGAGCCGCGGGAGATGGCCGGGTCGGTGTCGGCGTGGGTGTCGAAAGTCGCGCCGGAGGCGGTCAGGTCGGCCAGCGGCGACATCAGCACCGCCGCCGCGGGCAGCGCCGCGCCGGTGTCGCGGGCGTGGATCAGCGAGGCGACGGTCAGGCCGCCGCCCGCGGAGTCGCCCGCCAGCACCCAGCGGTCTCCGTACGTCTGCGACGCCCAGCCCATGACCGCATGGGCGTCGTGCAGGGCCGCCGGGAACGGGTTCTCGGGCGCACGCCGGTAGTCGGGCAGCACGACCGAGTAGCCGCTGGCCGCCGACACCGCCGCGGCGACCCCGCGATAGCCGGTGGGTGAGCCGATGAGATACCCGCCGCCGTGCAGCCAGATGATGACCGCGCTGTCGTCGACGTCCCCGACCGACACCCGCAGCGCGTCGACGCCGCCGGCCTCCAGCTCGGTGACCGAGGTGCCCACGGGCAGCTCGGACGAGGTCATCATGGCGTCGAGCCGCTCGCGCAACACCGGCACCGTCGGCCGCCCGTCGCCGAACACCGAGGCGAGATCGCGCTCCGCCCGCTCCAGTGCGTCCGCGTCGGCTTGCGTCCACTGATCATCGACCTGCGAGGCACCCATACCGGCGCCACCTCCCAACTTCCCAGTTCACGACAGTTTGAGAATTGCTACTAACAAAGTAGCTATATCTACTAGTCAATAGCTTATTGACCCGACATAGCGATGAAGTTAGCCTTCACACTATGTCACGACTGACCGATAAGATCGCTATCGTCACCGGCGCCACCACCGTCGAGCCCGGTGGGCTCAACATCGGCGGGGCAACCGCCACCGAGTTCGTCGCCGAGGGCGCGCGGGTGGTGCTCGCCGACATCAACATCGACGGCGCCAACGCGCTGGCCGACCAGCTCAACGACAAGTACGGCCCGGACGTCGCGATCGCGGTCCACACCGACCTGCGTTCCGAGGACGCCATCCGCGATCTCGTGGCCACCACGGTGTCGACGTTCGGCGGGCTGAACCTGCTGATGAACATCGCCGGCGTCTTCCCGCCCGGCGACGGCGAACTCGCCACCATGCCGGTCGAGGTGTGGGACGACGTGATGGCGGTCAACCTGCGCAGCGCCATGCTCACCACCAAGCACGCGCTGCCGTATCTGCGCCAGGGCGGCGGCTCGATCGTCAACACCGCCTCCACGCACGCGTTCGCCGGCGACACCAGCCTGACCGGATACGGCTGTACGAAGGCCGCGCTGCTGGCGCTCACCGCCTACACGGCCACCCAGTACGGGCGAGAAGGTGTGCGGTGCAACGTGATCTGCCCGGGCACCACCCGTACGCCCCCGGCCCAGCAGCTGCCGGAGGCGATCACCGACGTCTACCGCCGGCACACGATGGCGCCGGACCTCAACTCCCCCGTCGACCTCGCGAAGGTGTACGTGTTCCTGGCCTCGGACGACTCCCGCGGCATCAACGGCGAGACCATTCGTGTCGACGGCGGCCTGCTGGCCCATCAGCCGTTCGTTCCGGACATGGTCGCCATGGGGGCGGCGACCTCCACGTCCCAGTAGCGACGACGGGCGGTGGCTGATCAGATCGGTTCGAAATCGGCGATCAGCCACCGATTCCCGACCTTCTCCATCTCCACGCGCGCCGACGACGTGCTCTCGGTGGGCGGTTCGTCACCGACGGTGGTCGTCTGGTTGATGTAGACGAGGACCTCGGCCCGGTCCGCGGACGCCGAGACCGCGGCGGCCGCGGGGACGGTCGCGACGGCCGAGATGCGCTTCTCCTTCGCGCCGGGGATCACCACCTCGTTGATGAGCTTAATGAACTCGTCCCGGAATTCCCCGGTCATCCTCTCGCTGGCCTTGGACAGATCCTCGGCGGCGTGGTCGGCGCGGTAGGACAGCATCGCGGTCGTCGCCTCGGTGGCGGCCGAAACTGACTGTGCCACCTCGGTATGTGGGGTCACCGTGGTGTCGTGCTGCCATTTGAGGTAGCCGACGCCGAGCGCCGCGAGCAGCACCGCCAGCGCCGGCAGGAGGTAGCCGAGAGTGCGCCGCGTCATGACACGAACTTGCACGTCGGAGATCTTCGGCGCACCGTCGGTCTGCTCCACCGTGACCTTCATCCGCCAGGCCTGTGGAACCCGTTCGGCCGCACCGGGAGTCGACATCCGCACCGACGCGAGGACCAGCACCTCCGCGCGGTCGTCCTCGCTGGAGACCAGTGCGGCCGACGTGACGGTGCCCTCCGACGTGGACTGTGCGCGCCGGACGACCTCGGCGAACGGCCCGGACCGCTTCTGGAAATCGTCGTGGAACACGCCCGACGAGGTGTCGAGCACCCGTTGGATGTCGGCGTCGACGGTCCGGTGGTCGATCGTCGTCAGGTTGACCGCGCCCTGCCGGGCCGCCTCGACGAAGGCGTCCCGCCGCTGGTCTGTCTGGCGGTGGTGGACGATGTCGTAGCCCAGCCACCCGCCGACGGCGGCGAGCCCCACGAAGGCCGCACCGCACACCGCAACCGACGCCTTCCACGCCGGATTGCGGTGTGCCGCCACACTTTCGGTGCTCAGCGTCCCGGCGGCGGGACCAGCATGCTCTGCCATGTCCTACCTTCCGTCTGGGACCCCAGGTCGGCCTGGGTGTAGATCTTCCCGTCCGGGCCGACGTACTCGCCGGTGTTCGGGTCGTACTCGGCGATCGCCACCGGCGGCGGTGCCGCGGGCGCCGGGCCCACCTGGGGGACGTCCTGGCCGGACAGCGTGGCGTTGGGGTCGCCCTTCCAGTTGAACCCGTCGTTGAGCGGCACGTACTCCTCGTCGCTCTCGCACATCCGCGCCGTCGGCGCGCGCTTGCCCGGTTTGGTCAGGCACGGATAGTTCCGGTTGCCGCGCACCACGTTCCACGAATCCTGCGGGATCCGGCAGTACAGATCGCCCTCGGGGAGATCCGCCGTCGTCTCGACGTTGGGCGTCAACTGCTGGCGCGCGGGCAGGAACCCGGTGGTGCATGGTGGCGGCAGGTTCAGGTTCAGGTTGAAGCTCACGTACAGCCCGGGCGAGAACCGCCGCGAGTCCTTGTTCGCCAGCAGCGCACCCTGCAGGCCGGCGACCAGCTGCGGCTCCAGCACCAGCACCTGCTCGATGGCCGGCTGGTAGACCACGGCGACCTCCCCGACGCTGACCAGGTTCGCCAGCAGCGTCGGCAGCGTCGGGTTGAGCCGTTCGAACAGCTCACGGCCCTGTTGGGCGGTCTCGTCACCGCGCTCGATCAGGCCGGCCAGCGCCGAGTCGGCCCCGCGCACCTGGTCGGTGAGGTTGGCGAGGTTCTTCGCCCAGGCCCGGATGGAGTCGCCGGTCTCGGCCTGCGAGTCCATGATCGGCCTCGCGTCGTCGATCAGCGTCAGGATCGGATCGAGGTTCGCGCGGGCGTCGCTGGCCAACCGGGTGGAGCCCTGCACGATGCGGGACAGCTCGGGGCCCAGTCGGCCGACGGCGGTGTAGCTCTCGTCGATCACCGTCTTGACGTTGTCCTTGGGGATCGCCTGGATACCGCGGTTGGTCGCGTCGAGCAGGGCGTTGATCGTCGGCGGCACCGTGGTCCGGTCGGCGGGGATGACGTCGCTGTTCTTCAGTGCCGGCCCGGACCCGTCGCGCGGCTGCAGGGCGATGTACTGCTCGCCGATCGCCGAGGCGCTGTGCACCTCCGCGGTCACGTTGGCGGGAATGTCCACGCCGGTGTTCAGCGACAGCACCGCCTCGACCCCGCCGCGGCCGTTCAACCGGACATCGGTGATGCGGCCGACCTTCGTGCCGCGGTAGGTGACGTTGCCGGTCCGGTAGAGACCGCCGGCCTGCGGAAGCTCGACGGTGATGGTGTACTGGCCGAAGCCGAGCATGGCGGGCACCTTGACGTACCCGAACGCCATGATGCTTCCGGCCACGATCGCGACCGTCGCGAAGAGCAACAGCTGCAACTTGATTCGTCTGGTCAGCATGTCACGGCCCCTGATTGAAGTGGTAGGGAGCGACCAACGGGTTCGCCGCGGTGGACGGGCTCGGCACCTGGCCGATCGTGCGGCCCCACTGCAGCTCCAGCTCGGTGAGGTCGCCCTCGAACCGCGTCCCGTTCAGCAGGCCGTCGCCGAGCCGGCTGAGGGTCAGGTCGAAGATCACGTCGGTGTTGAGGTAGTCGCCGCGCACCACCTTGTCGATGTTCTCGATCGGCCACGGGAACGTCGTCAGCAGGCTCAGCGAGCGCGTCATGTCCGGCCCGGCATCGGCGAACGCTTTGAACACCGGCCCGAGGGCTTTCAGCTCGGAGACGAGGTTCTGCTTGGTCTGGTTGACCGAATTCGCGGTCAGCGCGCTGAGTTTGCCGAAGCCGACGACGGCCTCGGTGAGCTGCTGGCGCTGGTCGCTGAGCACCTCGACGGCCTCGGGGATGGTGCGTAACGCGTTGTCCAGCACCGGTTTCTGCGCGGCGAACTGACCGACCAGGCTGTCGAAGCTCTCGGTGGCGGCGATGATGTCGCCGGTCTGGCCGTTGAGCCGCCCGACGAACTGGTCCATCTGTTCGATGAAGCTGCGCAGATCGCTTTCCCGTCCGGCCCAGGCGGCGGCGAAGGCCGCCGTGATGTCCTGGATCTGGCCGATGCCACCGCCGTTGAGCAGCAACGACAGTGCGGCCAGCGTCTGGTCGGTGGTCGGGTAGGCGGCGCCGGCCTTCAGCGGGATCAGCGCCCCTTCCGCGAGCCTGCCCCGCGGCGGTTCATCGGCCGGCGGTGCGAGCTCGACGTGCAGCGACCCGAGCAGGCTGGTCTGCCCGACGGTGGCGGTCGCGTTGGCGGGCAGCTCGACGTCGCCGTTGAGCCGGATGGTGACCAGCGCATGCCAGCCCTGGCGTTCGATCTTGGTGATCGTGCCGACGTTGACATCGCCCACCCGCACCCGCGAGTTCGGTTCGATCGTGCCGACGTCGGGAAGTTGCGCCTGGATCACGAAGGACCCGTCGCCGCCGCCCTCGGTGCCGGGCATCGGCAGCGAGTTCAGCCCGCGCCACTGACAACCCGACAGCACGAAGACGGCGAGTACGGCGAGCACGGTGAACCGCCTGGCGCGCAGTGCGATCCGGTGACTCGACATCACGATCCCCCTTCCGCGGGCAGCATCAGGCCCGGCAGCCCCGCCGCGGGGTCGGTGGCGACGGGCTCCGGCGCCGGCGCGGGCGCCTGGGGCGGGACGTAGTCGGGCCGCAGGCGGTCCTCGCTGTAGGTGATCTCGTTCGGCCGCGCGGACTGCCCCACGAAGGGGTTCACCCCGACCGGCA
Organism: Mycolicibacterium elephantis DSM 44368; assembly: GCF_004014805.1. Taxonomy (GTDB): domain Bacteria; phylum Actinomycetota; class Actinomycetes; order Mycobacteriales; family Mycobacteriaceae; genus Mycobacterium; species Mycobacterium elephantis. The sequence goes on along the minus strand of NZ_ATDN01000056.1, from coordinate 144,171 downwards.
GGAAGTTGATCTGGCGGTTCTTGACGATCGGCGCGAGGTACTGCACGCACAGCTTCGACGAGATCTCGTGGTTCAGCCGCGCGCCCGCCTCGATCGACCCGCAGATGAGCGACAGCGGGTCGGCGAGGTTGTTGATCGCCAGCATGCCGGTCAGCGCGGCCTGCGACGGCTGGTAGACGTTCGCGAAGTTCTGCGCCGCGTTCGGGAAGGCGTGCAGCGCCTGCTTGATGTCGTCGAGGCCGCCGTGCAGCGCGGTCGAGATCGCCGCCAGCCTGTCGGTGGCGATACCCGCGGCTTCCTTGTTCTCCCTGACGAAGTCGGTGGCCTCGCCGACCACCGCGTTGAGGTCCTCGATCGCGGCGGCGACCGCACCGGGATCGTCGGCCAGCAGCCCGGTCACCGCGGCCATGTTGCGGTTCAGCTGCGCCAGCAGATCCGAGCTGTCCTCCAGCGCCGTCACCACGACCGACAGGTTCTTCAGGGTCGCGAAGGTGTCCTTACTGTGATCACCCAACGCGGACAACGCCTTCGACATCGCGATGACGGTCTCGCGGATGTTGGCGCCCTGCCCGCGCAGGTTGTCCGCCGCGGTGTTGACCAACTGTCCGAGCGTGCTGACCCCACCCGGTTCGGTGGGCTGCAGTGCGCTGGTCAGCTTCTCCAGTTGCGTACGCAGATCGTCCCATTCGAGCGGGACCGCGGTGCGGTCCTCGGGGATGACGGCGCCGCTCTCGAGCACCGGCCCGCCCGCGTAGGCGGGGGTGAGCTGGATGGCCCGGGCGGTCACCAGCTGGGGCGACACGATCACGGCACGCACATCGGCGGGCAGCTTGTGCTTGCCGTCCACCCAGAACGCGATCCTGACCCGTTCGGGCTCCGGCTCGATCGACTTCACCGCGCCGACCGGGACGCCGAGGATGCGCACCTCGTCGCCGACGAACAGGCCGTTGCTGTTCTCGAAGTAGGCGACGATCTCGGTGCGGTTGGCCTGATGGACCGACCGCAGCACGAGCACGCCACCGGCCACCGCGGTGCAGACCAGCAGCACCGACAGGACGATCCGCAGAAGCGATTTGCGCATCACTGACCTCCCTGTCCGTGCGGTTGCGGGGACGGCAACGGGTCGGATGTCGCCGTCGGTGACGGGATCGGGGTCGGCTGCTCACCGGCCGGCCACGGTGCGGGTGGCCCGGGCGGCGGACCACCGGGCGGGGGCGCGGGCAGCGGCTCCCGGTACGGGTAGCGCGGGTCGCCCGGCTTGCCGGTGATCGCGTCGGGAACGGTGAGGTGCGGTTCCCCACCCTGACCGGTCCGTGGGAACGGCGAGGGCAGCGCGGGGGTGGCGCGCTGGCCGGTCTGCGGCTCGCTCAGTTGCGAGGGCAGCAGCACATTCGGGTCCAGTCCCAGATCCGAGAAGGCCGAGTCAATGAACGGCTGGACCAGCTGGCCGGGGAGGTTGGCCAGGTACGCCTTGAAGAACGGGCCCGAGCCGACCGTCTCGCCGAGCGACATCGTGTACTGGTTGAGGTATTTGATCGCCGACATGACGCGTTCCTTGCGGTTGTCGACCATCGTCAGGACGCCGTTGAGTTTGTCCAGAGCCGGGCGCAACTGGCCGCGGTTCTCGTCGATGAACACCGACAGTTGCTGGGCGAACAGCGACAGGTTGCGCGAAATCTGTTCCAGCGCAGTGCTCTGGTTGCGCAACTCGGCCAGCAGCGCGTTGCTGTTGGCCACCAGTTCGGCGACTTCCCCGGCGCGCTCGGACAGCACCGCGGTGGCCTTGCTGGCGTTGCTCAGCAGGGTGCGCAGGTGTGCGTCGCGTTCGCCGAGCGTGTGGGAGAACCGGCCCACGCCCTCCACGGCGGCCCGCAGTTCGGGCGGGGTGTTGGCGAACGTGTCCGACAGCGTGGCCAGCGCGTCGGACACCGTGTCGGTGTCCAGTCCGCTGATCGTGGCCGACAGGTCCCCCAGCGCGTCGGGCAACTGATAGGGCGCCGTGGTCCGCTCGAGCGGAATCGCCTCGCTCAGTTGGCCTTCACCGCGCGGGGTCACCTCGAGCACCTTGGCGCCGAGCAGGCTCTTGGTCCGGATGCGGGCTTCGGTGAGCTCGCCGAGGTGAACATCGGAGTTCACGTCGAACTCCACCACGACACGGGTCCCGTCCAGTTCGACCGAGGACACCTCGCCGACCCGGAATCCGGCCACCTGCACCGCTGCGCCGGTGTGCAGGCCGCCGGCCTCGGCGAAGTACGCCGTGTAGTCACGGCTGGAGGAGATGACCGGGCGCTTGTCGTACTGCAGGGCCACGACGGCCAGGCCGGTGGTCAGCGCGATACCGGTCAGCCCGATGAGGAACGGGTTACGTTCGGCGAAGGGTTTCATTTCGGAGCGCACCGTCCTGTGGTCTGCTCGATGAGCTTGACGTAAACCGGCTGGCCGCCTTTTCCGTTGAGCTTCAACGACATGGCGCACAGATACTCGGGGATGAAGTCGCCGCGGCTGCCCAGTCGGGACAGCTTCTTGTAGGCGTCCGGCAGCATGTTGAGCAGGTTGTCGACGTACTCGTGGTCGGCCAGCACGATCGAGTTCATCCGATCCGACTGCGCGACAGTCTCTTTGAACGGCTGGGTGGACTCCGTCAGCAGGTCCGCGATGGTCGCGGTCGCGGCGTTGGTGTAGGCGACCGCGTTGGCGATGTCGGTCTTGCGTTCGGCCAGACCCTTCACCAGCTGTGACAGCGAGTCGACGGCCTTGCCGAACTGGTCGGTCTGCTCCCCGAAGCTGCCCAGCACCACATTGAGGTTGTCGATGACCTGGCCGATCAGCGCGTCCCGGTCGGCGAGGGTGTTGGTCACCGCGGCGGCCTGATTCAGGAACGAGCCGATGGTGGCGCCCTCACCCTGGAACGCCTGGATCAGCGCGCTGGACAGCGTGTTCACCTGCTCGGGGTCCAGGGCGCGGAACAGCGGCCGGAACCCGCCGAGCAGGGTGTCGAGATCGAGTGCCGGTTCGGTGCGGGACACGGGGATGACCCCGTCGCGGGGCAGCCGCTGCGCGTCGCCGGGACCGTCCAGCAGCGCCAGGTACCGGTCGCCGATCGGATTGGCCCACCGGATCTGGGCCTTGGTGCCGCCGGTGAGCACCACGGTGTCGTCGGTGGTGAACTCGACGACCGCGAGCGCCTTGTCGTTGACCGAAATGCGTTTCACCTGGCCGACTTCCACACCGGCGATGCGGACGAAGTCGTTCACCTCAAGGCCGCTGACGTCGGTGAACTCGGCGCGGAACACCTGCTCACCGGAGAAGCGCAGGTTCGCGAAGACTGCGATCAGGCCGAAGGCGGCCACCACGCAGGCGACGACGAAGACGGTCAGGTTGATGACTACCCGTCGCAAGTTGGTCTTCACTGCTGGTCCTCGATGGTCATGGGGTCGGGGCCGCCGGATCCGCCGGCGGTGCCGGTGGGGCGGGCGGCTTGGGCGGCACACCCGGCCACAGCGGGGTGCCGTCGGGCGCGTACAGCGCGGCGCCGTACGGGGCACCGCCGGGCACCGCGGGCGCCGGGCCCGGTGCGGGACCGCCGAGGTCGCGCACCCGCGGCGGTTCCGGAATCGCCTTGGTGACGGGGTAGTAGTTCGCCCAGCCCGGGAACCCGATGCCCGGGTTCGGCCGGATGTCCAGGCCCGTGCCGAAGCCGGTGTCGGTGACGAGGTAGCGCACCGGGAAGTTCTTGCTGACGTCGGGCAGCGACCCGCAGCCCGGTTTCCCACCGGGGCCGCCCTTCGCATTCACCACCGGCAGGTGCTGCGGATAGCGGTAGGGGTCGTCGCCGAACAGCAGACCCACGTCCTGCACCACGGAACGGCCGTTACCGCCGATGTTCTCGTAGGCGCCGTGGTCCAGGGCGTACTTCGCCCCCTGCAGCAGGCACGTGTACTCGGGCTCGTACTTCAGCAGCAGGCTGGTGGTCGGCTCGAGCACGTTGATGCCGTTGACGAGGTTGTCGCGGTTCGGCGCGATGAGATCGATCCCGCTGGTGGACAACCCGATCGAGCTCAACAGCAGCGCGTCGAGGTCCTTGGCGTGGTTGTCGACCGTTGCGCTGGTGACGGTCGCGGCATCGAGCGTGGCGAGGATGTCCTTCGCCGCGGCGCTGTACGCGTCGCTGAAGCCCTTGAACGACACCCAGTTCGCCGCGACGTTGTCCATCTTCGGGTTGACGGCCAGCAGCACCTCGTTCGCGTCGGTGGTGGCCTTGCCGATGGCCTCACCCTGGCCGCGAACCGCGTCGGCGACCGCGGTGAGCACCGCGGACAGCTTGGTGACGTCGATCTGGTTCAGCAGTCCGACGAGGTTGTCGAACACGGTGTTGACCTCGGTGGCCACATTGCGCGACTTGAGCACCATGCCCGCCGTGATCCGTTGCGGGCTGGGGTTTTCCGGATAGATCAGGTCGACGTACTTGGCACCGAACGCCGTGGTGGTGGCGATCTGGGCTTCGACGTTGGCCGGGATGAGATCCGCCTGGTCCGGGTAGATCTCGAGTTTCAGGCCGACCGGGGTCTTTCCGCCTTCGATACCGGCCACCCGGCCGACCTCGACACCCTGCATCTTAACCTTCGCGCCGGACTCCATCACCAGACCGGACCGGTCGGCGGTCAGCGTGACCGGCACGAAACGCCGGAACGTGCCGGCGAAGATCAACGAGCACACGACGACCAGGCCGATGATCGTCGCGAACAACGCCGCGGTCCACCACAGCGGGTGGACTCCGCCTCTCCTCGAATCCATGTGACTACCCCGCGAGGTGGAAGTTGCCGGACTGGCCGTAGATGGCCAGCGAGAGGAACAGGACGACGAGCACCGCCGCGATCAGCGAGGTCCGCACCGCGCGGCCGACCGCCTCGCCGACCCCGGCCGGACCACCGGAGGCGGTGAACCCGTAGTAGGTGTGCACGAGCATGATGACCACCGCCATGGCGACCGCCTGGAAGAACGACCAGATGATGTCGGTGTTGTTCAGAAACGTCGTGAAGTAGTGGTCGTAGACGCCGGAGGACTGTCCGTAGATCGCGATCGTGCCGAAGCGCGCGGCCCAGAACGCCGACAGCACCGCCACGCAGTACAGCGGGATCACCACGATCACCCCGGCCAGCACCCGGCTCGACGCCAGGTAGGCGATGGCGCGCACGCCCATCACCTCCAGGGCGTCGATCTCCTCGTTGATCCGCATGGCGCCCAGTTGGGCGGTGGCACCGGCGCCGATGGTGGCGGCCAGCCCGATGCCCGCGATCACGGGACCGATCAGGCGGACGTTGAAGTAGGCCGACGCGAACCCGGTGAGTGCCTCCACACCGACGTCGGCGAACTGGTTGTAGCCCTGCACGGCGACCAGCGCACCGGTCGACAGTGTCAGGAAGCCGACGATCACCACGGTGCCGCCGATCACGGCCAGCGCTCCGACGCCCAGGCTCATCTGGGCGATCAGCCGGACCAGCTCGATCTTGTAGTAGATGAGGACGTCTTTGATCGAGCCGAGCGTCTTGAAGTAGAACTGCGCCTGGCTGCCGATCCGGCTCAGGCCGTCCACCCATCCGCTCAGGACGCGGTGGATCCGCGGATGGAACCTGCTGGGGGCGGTCACAGCGTGGCCTTGATGCCGACGGCGGACGCGATGATGTTGATCGCGAACAGCGCCACGAAGGTGAACACGACGGTCTCGTTGACGGCGTTGCCGACGCCCGCGGGGCCGCCGCCCACCGAAATGCCCTTGTAGCAGGCGATCAGGCCGGCAGACAGCCCGAACAACGCCGCCTTGACCAGCGACAGCACCACGTCGGCCGGGCCGGTGATGACGGTCAGACCGCTGACGAACGCGCCGGGTGTCACGTGCTGGACGAACACCGAGAAGATGAAGCCGCCGACCAGGCCGACCAGGATCACCACCGAGGCCAGCAGGGTGGCCACCACGGTCGCGGCCAAAACCCTTGGCACGACCAGGGTTCGGATGGGGTCGACGCCCATCACGCGCAGCGCGTCGAGTTCCTCGCGGATCGTGCGGGCGCCGAGGTCCGCGCACATCGCGGTCGCACCCGCCCCGGCGACCACGAGAACCGTTACCACCGGACCGATCTGGGTGACGGTGCCGTACGCGGCACCGGTGCCCGCGAAGTCGGCCGCACCGAACTCGAGCAGCAGGATGTTGAAGGTGAAGATCAGCAGCACGGTGAACGGGATCGCCAGCATCAGCGTGGGCACCAGCGACACGCGGGCGACGAACCAGGACTGCTCGAGGAACTCACGCCACGCGAAGGGCCGGCGCGGGATCGCCATCAGGGTGTCGAGTGCCATCGCGAAGAAGCCGCCGACGGCGTTGACAGGCTTGGCGGCCTTCGCCGAAGAGATCGCGGAGATCGAGAAGGACCCCGCTGTGTCGCGAATGTCGTCAGTTGTGGTCACGTCCACCTCGGCATGAGTCGTCTCGGCGTGCTGTCGCACGGGGACCAACCCCGGTGAACCGACGCGCGTTGTGAGGCTCTGTTATGCGCCGATTTGGTCAACCTGCCGCCTTCCTGTTCGGGAGACCGGTGTTGTCACATGTTGGGTTCCGGGTGGTCCCGATCACACAATGTGATCCGCGATAGCATCGCATAAAGAAAATTTCAGCGTCAAGCGACCGTCGAATGGCAGGCGCTTGACTTGCGCGAAACGAAGTACGCGAGCGTCATATATATACATTTCAAAGCGCATTTTTGGCGATGTCAGCACCGCAGTGACCACTTCCGTCCAGCCCCGCGGACGGCTCCGATGGGCATGCGAATAGTGAATATGAGTTCTATCCATTCATTAGCGATACGAACTACGTCCCGCCTGATCATGTTGCCGGGACGTGACTCGTCCGAACCCGCCGCGGTTATTCGTTGATATAGAGACCGGCCCGTGGCGACAGCACCAGACAGGAATATTGCCGGGGCCATCGCCGCGCGGAAACAGGCTGCGAGGCCAACTCGACCACCCAGCGGCTACAGTTGCCGACTTCCGCCCAGCCGGGACGCCAGCAGGACAGAACTGACATTAACTGTCGGCGTAACGAGGCCACTCACAGAGCGTCTTAGCCGATCGCCTATAGAAACCTACTCTCATGTCATCTACCTGCTATGAAGCTGTTACCAGCAACGAATCGAGACGAGACTGTTAATGGTGGTTTTAGTCAGGCCTTGACGGCTCCGGAAGATCTGTGTGATGCTATCGCCAATCACTCTTGTGATCAGGATCATTCCCATTCGGACACTGTGCGCGAACTTTCCAAGGAGGCCTCAGAGTGACCACCAGCGATCAGGTTTCGGCCGTTCAGTCCCTTGCTGCGGACCTGAATTCCCCGGAGCCTCCGGCATTTCCCTTCAAGCGGACGTGTCCGTTCGCGCCCGCGGCCGAGTACGCGGACGGCGACTCACTGCGCCCGGTTCTCTTCAAGGGCCATCCGGCGAAGCTGGTGACCGAGCACGCCGACGTGAAGGCCGTCCTCGCCGAACGTCAGGCGAGCGTGCGTGACATTCCCGACCCGTCACGGGGCGACGCGGGAAGTGAGCCCATCCCCGGCTTCTTCGTCGCGATGGATCCTCCGGACCACACCCGGCTGCGCAAGATGCTCTCCCGCGAGTTCACCCCGCGGCGCATGGAGGACATGCGGTCCACGGTCGAACGCATCGCCAACAAGCTGATCGACGACATTCTGGCGCAGGGTAATTCGGCTGACCTGGTGCGGGACATGGCGCTGCCGCTGCCGTCGCTGGTCATCTGCGAACTGCTCGGTGTGCCCTACGACAAGCACGACTGGTTCCAGACCGAGACCCACAAGGTGCTCGACCCCGAATCGACGCCGGAAGAGGTCAGCGGTGCCATCGCGTCGGTCATGCAGTACCTGGCCGAGCTGACGCTGGCCAAGCAGGAGAACCCCGGCGACGATCTGATCAGCCTGCTGCTCAACCACGTCCGCAGCGGTGATCTGTCCGTCCACGAGGTGTCCGGTATGGCGGCCTTCCTGCTGATGGCCGGCCACGAGACCACCGGCAACATGATCTCGCTCGGTGTGTTCACGCTGCTCGAGCACCCCGACCAGCTCGAGAAGATCCGCAAGCATCCCTCGCTCATCCCGAGCGCCGTCGAGGAACTGCTGCGCTTCTGCGACATCATCGGCAACCTGCCGCGCGTGCTCACCGACAACGTCGAGATCAACGACAAGAAGTTCAACAAGGGCGATCTCGTGATGGTCGCGATGGACGCCGCCAACCGCGATCCCAACGTGTTCGAGGATCCCAACACCCTCGACATCCAGCGCGACGCCCGCGGGCACATCGCCTTCGGCTACGGCATCCACACCTGCCTCGGCGCACCGCTGGCCCGCGTGGAACTGCAGACCGTCATCCGCCTGATCTTCGAGCGCATCCCCACCCTGAAGCTGGCTGTGCCGGCTGACGAGGTGCCGCTGAAGAACGACGCGAAGATCTTCGGCCTCAAGTCGCTTCCCGTCACCTGGTGACCGGCATGGCGGACGTGGACTGCCCGCCGCGGCCGAGCACCGTCCGGCTGGTGATGCGGGAGTACGAGGCCGACGTGGTGGTGGCTGACAAGGCCGTCGTCGCCGACGGTGTTGTCTCGCTGCGGCTCGAAGAGGTCGGCAGGCATGAGCTCCCGGAATGGGAGCCGGGTGCGCACATCGACCTGATGATGCCTTCCGGGCTGGTTCGCCAGTACTCGCTGTGCGGCGATCCCGCCGATCGGCGCAGCTGGCGCATCGCGGTGCTGCGCGAGCCCGAGTCGCGCGGCGGTTCGGTGTACGTCCACGACTCGATCGGCACCGGCACCGAACTTCGGATTCGCGGACCGCGCAACCATTTCCGGCTCGCGGAAGCGCCGAACTACATCTTCATCGCGGGCGGCATCGGCATCACCCCGATCCTTCCCATGGTGGCGGCCGCCGAGGCCGCCGGCGCGACATGGCGGCTGGTCTACGGGGGTCGCACCCAGGCCTCGATGGCCTTCCTGGACGAACTCGCCGTCTACGGCGACCGGGTCGACCTCTGGCCCCAGGACGAGCGCGGTCTGATCGATCTCGACAGCGTCCTCGGCGAACCGCGTGAGGACGCCCTGGTCTACTGCTGCGGCCCGCAGGCACTGCTCAAGGCCGTGGAGGAGCGGTGCGCGACCTGGTCGCCCACCGCACTGCGGTTCGAGCGCTTCGCCCCCGGCACCGACGGCGAGCAGGACTGGGTGAACCGCCCGATCGAGGTGGAACTGGCCCAGCAGGGTGTGACACTGACCGTGCCTGCCGATCAGTCCATTCTCGAAGCCATTGAGGCACAAGGTGTCATGGTGATGTCCTCGTGCCGGTCCGGAATGTGCGGGACGTGCGAGACCCCGGTTCTCAGCGGTGTTCCCGAGCACCGCGACGACGTCCTCAGCTATGAGGAGCAGGAACGTAACGACTGCATGATGATCTGCGTCTCGCGTTGCCGGGGCGACAAACTGGTTCTGGATATCTGAATTCACCGACCCTGCGGACGTAGACCGGACGCTACGTACCGCGGTCGCCCTCAGAACGCCGGCGGGAACTCACATCCCGCCGGCGTTCTGCTGTTCAGCGTGGTCACCGCCACACAATTGACAAGAATCTAGACTAACAACTTGGCCATGTTGTGCTGTATATTCCCAGTAGAGGTTGTTCCACTACTGAAGTAGCGATTCACCGATGGTCCGAAAGCGAGTCGGCCGATGCCACCCGACGGCGACGGATCCGACCGAACGCCTCAACGTGTCAAAACAGTTGTCGCCCTTAGCAAGGAGATGTCATGACGCAACTACTGGATTCAGGCTCGAACATCGACGCCGACGAACTGCGCAACGCGTTGGCGGAGGCCAACGTGCCCTGCCTGATCGGGGTCCTCTACCAGCTCACCGGTGATCCGCGCTGGCTCGGTGAGCCCTACCGCATCGCCCCGGTGAAGGGCTTCGAGGATCTCGACGACGGTGGTCTGCCCGCCGAGCGCGTCGCCGAGGTCCGGGAGGCGGCCTTCACCGCGATCATGGACTGGGCCGCGGGGACGCCGGCTGCGCATCCCTCCCCCACCGGCGACGAACTGGTCAAGGTGATGTCCGCGGTCATGGGCGAACCGGTGTCGGACACCTACACGGACCTGGCGGCCGAACAGCTGGGGTTCGTCCCGTTCACCGCCGAGAACGTCGCCGACCGCGCCGCGGCGACGGGCTTCTCCGTCGTCATCGTCGGCGCCGGGTTCTCCGGGCTCGCCGCCGCCGTGCACCTGAAGCGCGCCGGTATCCCGTTCCGGGTGCTCGAGCGCAATGAGAAGGTCGGCGGCACCTGGTTCGAGGCCCGCTATCCCGGTGCCCGCGTGGACGTCCCGAACAACCTGTACTCCTACTCCTTCTTCCACCACGACTGGAGCGAGAACTTCGCCCAGGCCCCCGAGATCCGCCAGTACGTCGACAACGTGGTCGCCCACTTCGAGCTGGCGCCGCACATCGAGACCGGTGTCACCGTGGAGGGGGCCGAATGGGATCCCGCCACCAACGAATGGGTGGTGACGGCGACGTCGGCCGCCGGCACCGAGACCATCCGCACCTCGGCACTGATCACCGCGGCCGGTCTGCACAGCACCCCGAATATTCCTAATTTCAAGGGCCTTTCGGACTTCACCGGCACGGTGGTCCACTCGGCACGCTGGACCCCCGACGCCGACTACCGGGGCAAGAAGGTCGCCGTCGTCGGCGCCGGCGCCAGCGCGATGCAGGTGGTCTGCAAGATCGCCCCCGAGGTCGAGCACATGGTCGTCATCCAGCCCGAGCCGCACTGGATCACGCCCAACGAGCAGTACTACCGCAAGCAGCCGGCGAGCAGGCACTGGCTGTTCCGGCACGTCCCGTTCTACCGGGCGTGGTTCCGGTTCCGGCTCTACTGGGTCTACACCGAGCGCAACTACCCCGCGCTGCGCGTCGACCCCAAGGCCGCCGAGAAGGGCAAGCTGGTCAGCTCCCTCAACGACGCCTACCGGCGGGCCTTCATCGGGTATCTGCGCCAGCAGCTGGACGGCCGAGAGGATCTGATCGAGAAGTGCACGCCGGACTACCCGCCGTTCGGTAAGCGGCTGCTGATGGACAACGGCTGGTTCGCCACGCTGCGCCGGGACAACGTGGAGCTCGCCGCCGAGGGTGTCGACCACCTGACCTCGCGGGAGTTGGTGACCGAATCCGGGTCCGCGCACGAGATCGACATGCTGATCCTGTGCACCGGATTCCAGCAGCAGCGCTATCTGTATCCGATGGAGCTGCGCGGCCGCGACGGCATCGAGCTGCGCGAGGCGTGGAGTGACGACAACGCCCGGGCCTACCTGGGTATGACCGCACCGGGCTTCCCCAACCTGTTCTTCCTTTACGGGCCCAACACCAATCCGCCCGGCGGCAGCTGGCTCGTGATCGCCGAGGCGCAGATCCGCTACATCGTCAACATGCTGACCCGGATGGTGCGCGACGACCTGGCGGCGGTCGAGTGCCGGCCCGAACCGTTCGAGGAGTACAACCGCGAGCTCGACGCCACCAACAACGAGATGGTGTACGCGATGGACGGGGTGCAGAACTACTACCGCAACAGCAAGGGCCGCGTCGTCACCAACTCGCCGTGGGCGGTGCCGGACTACTTCGCCCGCACCCTCGAGCCGAACTTCGACGACTACACGACCACTGCCCGTTCGTAACCAGAAGAAGAGCCGAAACAACCCGAAACAACAAGGAACACACACATGTCTGAAGAAGCCTTCATCTATGAGGCGATCCGCACGCCGCGCGGTAAACAGCGCGGCGGCTCGCTGACCGAGGTCAAGCCGATCGACCTGGTCGTCGGGCTGATCAACGAACTGCGGTCGCGTTTCCCGGATCTCGACGAGAACCTGATCTCCGACGTCATCCTCGGGGTGGTGTCCCCGCTGGGGGATCAGGGTGCGGTCATCGCGCGCACGGCGGTGCTGGCGGCCAAGTTGCCCGACACCACCGGTGGTGTGCAGCTCAACCGGTTCTGCGGCTCCGGTCTGGAAGCGGTGAACATGGCGGCGCAGAAGGTCCGTTCCGGGGACCCCGAGACCAACTACAGCGTCGGCTTCGTGCCGCAGGGCATCGGCGCCGACCTGATCGCGACGATGGAGGGGTTCTCCCGCGAGGACGTCGACGCCTACGCGCTGCGCAGCCAGCAGCGGGCGGCCGCGGCGTGGTCGGGCGGCTACTTCGCCAAGTCCGTTGTCCCGGTGAAGGACCGCAACGGTCTGGTGATCCTCGACCATGACGAGCACATGCGCCCCGACACCACCATGGAGGGCCTGGCCAAGCTCAAGCCGGCGTTCGCCGACATCGGCGCGATGGGCGGCTTCAACGAGGTGGCGCTGCAGAAGTACCACTGGGTGGAGAAGATCAACCACGTCCATCACGGCGGGAACAGCTCGGGCATCGTCGACGGCGCCGCGCTGGTGCTGGTCGGCAATGAAAGGGTGGGAAGGGCTCAGAATTTGACGCCGCGGGCGCGCATCGTGGCGACCGCGACCAGCGGTGCCGACGGGACGATCATGCTGACCGGCCCGATGCCGGCGACCCGCAAGGTGCTCGACCGCGCCGGCCTGACGGTCGACGACATCGACCTGTTCGAGCTCAACGAGGCGTTCGCGTCGGTGGTGTTGAAGTTCCAGAAGGATCTGAACATCCCCGACGAGAAGCTGAACGTCAACGGCGGCGCCATCGCGATGGGTCACCCGCTGGGCGCCACCGGCGCCATGATCACCGGAACCATGGTCGACGAGCTCGAGCGGCGGGGCGCCAAGCGTGCCCTGATCACGCTGTGCATCGGCGGCGGTATGGGTGTGGCCACCATCATCGAGCGAGTCTGAGGTAAACATGGCAGAGAACACCATCAAGTGGGACAAGGATGCCGACGGCATCGTCACCCTGACGCTGGACGACCCGACCGGCTCGGCCAACGTCATGAACGAGCACTACCGCCAGTCCATGCACAACGCGGTCGAAAAGCTGGCCGCCGAGAAGGATTCGATCACCGGCGTGGTGATCACCAGCGCGAAGAAGACCTTCTTCGCCGGGGGTGACCTCAAGGAGCTGCAGCGGGTCACCTTCGAGACGGCCGGTGACTTCTTCGCCACCGCGGAGTTCATCAAGGCCGATCTGCGCAAACTCGAAACCCTCGGCGTACCGGTCGTCGCCGCGATCAACGGCGCCGCGCTTGGCGGCGGCCTGGAGATCGCGCTGGCCTGCCACCACCGCATCGCCGCCGACGTGCGGGGTGTGGTCGTGGGCCTGCCGGAGGTGACGCTGGGTCTGCTGCCGGGCGGTGGCGGTGTCACCCGCACGGTGCGGATGTTCGGCATCCAGAAGGCGTTCACCGAGATCCTCTCGACCGGAACGCGATTCACCCCGGCCAAAGCGCTCGAGGTCGGCCTGGTCGACGAACTGGTCGGCAGCGTCGAGGAACTGGTGCCGGCCGCCAAGGCCTGGATCAAAGCGAACCCCGAGGCCCACACCCAGCCGTGGGATGCCAAGGGCTACAAGATGCCCGGCGGCACGCCGAGCAGCCCGGGCCTGGCGGCGATCCTGCCGTCGTTCCCGGCAACGGTGAAGAAGCAGCTCAAGGGCGCACCGGTGCCCGCGCCGCGGGCCATTCTGGACGCGGCGGTCGAGGGTGCGCAGGTCGACTTCGACACCGCCAGCCGCATCGAGACCCGGTATCTGGTCCACCTGGCGGCGGGTCAGGTGTCGAAGAACATGATCCAGGCGTTCTTCTTCGACATGCAGACCATCAACGGCGGCGGCAGCCGGCCCGAGGGCATCGTCACCGAGAAGCCCCGCAAGGTCGGCGTGCTCGGCGCGGGCATGATGGGTGCGGGCATCGCCTACGTGACGGCCAAGGCCGGCTTCGACGTGGTGCTCAAGGACGTCAGCCTCGAAGCCGCGCAACGGGGTAAGGCCTATTCCGAGAAGATCGAGGCCAAAGCCGTACAGCGCGGTCAGACCACCGAGGAGGCGGCCAAGGCGCTGCTCGACCGGATCACGCCGACGGCCGACAACGCCGACCTGGCGGGCGTCGACTTCGTGATCGAGGCCGTGTTCGAGAACTCCGAACTCAAGCACAAGGTGTTCGGCGAGATCGAGGACATCGTCGAACCCCATGCGATCCTGGGATCCAACACCTCGACGCTGCCGATCACCGGTCTGGCCACCGGGGTGAAGCGCCAGGAGGACTTCATCGGCATCCACTTCTTCTCCCCGGTCGACATGATGCCGCTGCTGGAGATCATCAAGGGCGAGACGACCTCCGACGAGGCGCTGGCCCGGGTCTTCGACTTCGCCCAGGCGATCAAGAAGACGCCGATCGTGGTGAACGACAGCCGCGGGTTCTACACCTCGCGGGTGATCCGCACGTTCGTCAACGAGGCGATGGCCCTGCTCGGCGAGGGTATCGAGCCCGCCAGCATCGAGCAGGCCGGCGGTCAGGCGGGCTACCCGGCGCCGCCGCTGCAGTTGCTCGACGAGCTCAACCTGGAACTGCTGCAGAAGATCTCGACCGAGACCCGTAAGGCCGCCGAGGCCGAGGGCAAGGTCTACGAACCGCACCCGGGTGAGGCCGTCGTCGACAAGATGATCGAGATCGGCCGCCCGTCGCGGCTGAAGGGCGCGGGCTTCTACGAGTACGTCGACGGCAAGCGTGCCGGCCTGTGGCCGGGCCTGCGCGAGACGTTCAACTCGGGCAGCACCCGGATTCCGTTGCAGGACATGATCGATCGTCTGCTGTTCTCCGAGGCCCTGGAGACGCAGAAATGCCTCGACGAGGGCGTGCTGACGTCCACCGCCGACGCCAACGTCGGGTCGATTCTCGGCATCGGCTATCCGGGCTGGACCGGCGGCACCGCCCAGTTCATCCAGGGCTACCAGGGTGAGCTCGGCACCGGCCAGAAGGCGTTCGTGGCGCGGGCCAGGCAGCTGGCCGAGCGCTACGGCGAGCGGTTCACCCCGCCGGCGTCGCTGGAGCAGTAGGACACGAGCTGAGGCCCCGAAACATCAGTGCTGATGTTTCGGGGCCTCTCCCGTTGCAGGCGGGTCATGACACCGCCCGCGCCTCGTCCTTCCAATAGCGTTCGCGCAGAGCGCGTTTGTTCACCTTCTGCGCCGGGGTCAGCGGCAGGGCGTCGACGAACTCCACGCTGCGCGGCGCCTTGTAACGGGCGATCAGCCGCCCGGTGTGGTCACGCAGCTCCTCGGGGGTCGCGGTGGCGCCGTCGTGCAGGACGACGACGGCGTGCACCCGCTCACCCCAGTCCGGGTCCGGCACCCCGATCACCGCGCACGTCGCCACCGCGGGATGCTGCGCCAGCGCGTTCTCCACCTCGGCGGAGTACACGTTCTCCCCGCCGGTGACGATCATGTCCTTGATGCGGTCCACGATGAACAGGTAGCCGTTCTCGTCGAGGTAGCCGCCGTCGCCGGTGTGCATCCAGCCGCCGCGCAGCGCCTTGGCGGTCTCCTCGGGCCGGTTCCAGTAACCGATCATCACGTGCGGGCCGCGGGCCACCACCTCGCCGACGGTGCCGGGCGGCACGTCGTTGTCGTTCTCGTCCACGACCCGCACCTCGGCGATCGGCACCGCGCGGCCCGCCGAGCGCAGCATCCCGGGCAGGTGGTGGTCGTCGGCGGTGAGAACCGTTGTGGTCGGCGATAACTCGGTCATCCCGTACGCCTGCAACAGCCGTGCGCCCGGCAGCAGGCGCATGGTGCGCTCCAACAGTGCCTGCGAGATCGGCGAGGCCCCGTACAGCAGGTGCCGGAGGCTCGACAGGTCGTGCTCGCGGGCGGCCGGCGAGTCGACCAGCATCTGGATCATGGTGGGCGCCAGGAACATATCGGTGATCTGGTGCTTCTCGACGGCGGCCGCGACCGACTCGGGGGTGAACCCCGGCAGGATGACGTGCGTCCCGCCGACGATGTTGCGGGCAACCCACCCGGACCCGTCGGCCAGATGGAACATCGGCGCGCTGTGCAGCAGCCGCCCGCGCGGCGCCAGGAACTGCCCGGTGGCCAGCGCGCCCAGCGCCGCGCTCACCAGGTTGGCGTGGCTGAGCATCACGCCCTTCGGCGTTCCGGTCGTGCCGCCGGTGTAGTAGATCGCGGCCAGCGCGTCACCGCCGCGCCGCGCGTCCTCGACCGGGTCGTGCGCGGCGATGAGCTCCTCGAAGCCGTGCACCCCGCCGGGGGTGGGCTGCTCGCCGTTGTGGATGTAGGCCGTCACCGACGGTGCCAGCTCCCGCAGCTCGTCGAGCATGGGCAGGAAGTCGTCGCCGATCACCAGAGCCACCGCACCGCAGTCCTCGAGCGAGAACGCGATCTCGCGCGCACTCCACCGGGTGTTCACCGGCACGGTGACGGCGTCCGCCCACGGCGTCGCGAACAGGACGTCGTGGTAGTCGTCGCAGTTCTGGGCGAGGGTCGCCACCCGGTCGCCGCTGCACACACCCAGGCTCTTCAGCGCCGACGCCAACCGCGCGGCCCGCTCGGCGCTCTGCGCCCAGGTCCGGATCCGCTCACCGAAGACGGTGGCCGGGAGGCCAGGAGTTTGTTGCACCGCCCTGTGCAACGCCTGCGTCAGATACATAGTTAGTGCTCATTTCGGTCTTGATTCGCCCATTTGAGTCGTTTAACCTGCATGCTAGCCACTTGACATTAGCATTAATTTCGTTATCTTGTTCACAGCACCGGTTGCGAACCTTCGAGCTTCTCCGCTCAAGCACCCGCGAGAAAGGCACGACATGACAGAGACGCTGACCCGTGAAGCCGCCGCCGTCGGCAGCGATCGGTTAGCCGACTATCTCGACCGAGTCCGCTCCATCACGCCGCTGATCCGGTCCGAGGCGCAGGCGATCGAGCGCGACCGCACTGTCACCAAGCCGGTCGCCGACGCGCTGTTCGAGAACGGCATCTTCCACATGCTGGTGCCGACGGACCTCGGCGGCGGCGGCCTGCTGCCCAGCGAGGGCATGCGGGTCTACGAGGAGCTCTCCAAGGCCGACGCCTCGGTCGGCTGGTCGGTCATGGCCAGCTCGTGGGCCACCGCCATGGTGCTGGGCTACCTGGAGCCCGAGGCCGCGCGGGAACTGGTCAACCAGCCCGGAGGTTTCGTGCTCGCCGGCCAGCTGCTCCCGCGCTACCCCGCGGTCCAGACCGGCGACGGCTTCATCGTCGACGGCGAGTTCTCCTTCGCCTCCGGATCCGACCACGCCACCTGGATCGGCGCGGGCATCCTGCTCGCCGGTGAGGACGGCAAGCCGGTGCTCGACGAGAACGGCAACCCGAAGCCGCGCGTCGCCCTCCTGCCCAAGGATCAGGTGGAGCTGAAGAACAACTGGGACGTCTGGGGTCTGGCGGGCACCGGCAGCCACGACTACCGGATCACCAAGAAGTTCGTGCCCATGCGGTACTCGATCCCGACGTTCGGCGGTACCGCGTACCGGCCCGAGCCGATGTACCAGCTGGGTAACGAGCTGCTCGGCGGCCTGTGCCATGCGCCGGTCGTGCTGGGAATCGCCACCCGGGCACTTGAGCTGGTTGCCGCGATGAGCGCCAACAAGGTTCGGCCGAACTACGGGGTACCGGTGGGCCAGGCCGACATCTTCCGCATCGACTTCGCCCGGCACGAGGCGACCCTGCAGGCGGCTCGGCTGTACTGCTACGACCTGATCGAGTCCGCCGAGGCCAAGGTCGCGGCCGGTGGATCGGCGACCGCCGAGGACATCGCCCGCGTGCAGCAGATGCTGGCCTGGATCCACGAGGTCACCGACGACATGGTGTCGTTCGCCCACAAGTGGGGTGGCAGCCGCAGCATCGCCAGCACCAGCGAGCTGGGCCGCTACGTGCGCGACATGCGGGTGGCGACGCAGCACCTGCTCGTCGACCCCAAGGGTCTGGTCGACGCCGCCGCGGTGCTGCTGCCGATCTACGAGAAGGCCGGGGCCTGACACATAACGCGAAGGCGCCCAATCACTTCGGTGATTGGGCGCCTTTCGCGTCGCGGTCGCTACAGCGCGAGGTGCTTGCGGATGAACGCACCGGCCTCGTCGGCGGCCGCCACCCCTTCCGGCAGGATCGAGGCGAACAACGGCCACACGTGCACCATGTCGTCGTACACCGAAACCGCGGCGGTGCCACCGCTTTGGGTGATCGCCAGCGCAGCCCGGTTGGAGTCGTCGAGCAGAACCTCGGTGGATCCGACCAGGAACAGCGCCGGCGGCAGGCCCGCCAGGTCGCCGAACACCGGCGAGGCGAGCGGATCCCGCGGATCGTGGCCCTGCAGATAGGCCTCGCGCAGGTTGGCGATCGAGCCGCGCGAGACCGCGATGTCCTTGCCGTCATACAGGTCGGCACTGGCGCCGCTGACGGTGAAATCGAGCAGCGGCGAGAAGAACACCGCCGCCGCGGGCAGCGGCGAACCCTTGTCCCGCAGGGCCGTCAGCGCCGCCAGGGTCAGACCACCGCCCGCGGAGTCACCGCCGACCGCGAAGTTCTGCGCGCCGTAGGTGGACACCAGGTCCTCGATCGCCGCGACACCGTCGTCGACCGCGGCCGGGAACTTGTTCTCCGGCGCGCGCCGGTAGTCGGGCAGCACGACGGTCACCCCGGACGACCGCGACAGCGTGTGGCCGAGCTCTTGGAAGCCCCGCGCACTGCCCAGCACGTACCCACCGCCGTGGAACCACGCCAGCACCTTGTCCCCGGTCGCGCCGGCGGCCCGCACCGACAGGGCGGGCACGCCGCCCACCACCGTCTCCGCCGGCTCCACCCCGGCGGGCAGCGGGAACTGCAGGAGCAGATCGTCGTAGGCCTTGCGCAGGTCCTCGACCGTGGCCGTCGCCGGGTCGGGGAAACCGTTTATGTACATCTCCTCGACGCGTGCCAGCGCCTCGGTCCTAGCCATCACTCCTCCAGGTCGCTCGACATCCCGGCCACACCGCCGGGCTGTCCGCGATGCTACATATTCGCAGCTAACTTTTGGAAGTTTTTCCAGCTTATTTCCTTAGTTTTCGGGATCAGATACCATAATCACTGTTCACACATTGCGATTGAAGGGCAGTACGCATGACCCTCGCCACCACCACCTCCCTCGAACGGCTGCTCAACCCCGCAACGGTCGCGGTGGTCGGCCTGAGCGACAAGTCGCCGGTCGTGGATTTCATCGCGCCGACGCTGAACTGCGCGGCCGAGGTGCACTTCGTCCACCCCACCGCCGAGACGGTGCTCGGACGCCCGGCCGTGCGGTCGATCACCGATATCGACGGTCCGATCGACGCGGTGCTGTCTGTGATGTCCGCGGAGCGCACCGTGGCGCTGGCCGAGGAGTGCGCATCGCTGGACTGCGGCGGCCTGGTCGTCTACGCCGCCGGGTTCTCCGAGCTCGGTGCCGAGGGCGCGACGCTGCAGGCCCGCCTGGTCGACGCCGCGACCAGGGGCAACATGGCGGTGATCGGCCCGAACAGCCTGGGTTACATCAGCTATCCGCGCAGCCTGCACCTGACCGCGTCTGCCGATTACCGTCCCACGCCGGGCGGCATCTCGATCGTGTCCCACAGTGGCGCGATGATCGGCGGCATCGCGATCGCCGCGCGGGAACGCACCGGTGTCGGCATCTCGCGGCTGATCTCCGCGGGCAACGAGGCGACCACCGATATCGCCGACTACCTCGACTTCCTGGCCACCGACCCCGACACCACCGCTATCGGCCTCGTGGTGGAGGGAATCCGCAGGCCCGCAGAGTTTTTCGCCGCCGCCCGCAAGTGCATCGCCGCGGGAAAGCCGATCGTGGCGCTGAAGCTGGCCCGCAACGCGCGCACCCAGCAGATGGCCGCCTCGCACACCGGCGCGCTGGCCGGCAGCGCTTGGGGCTACGACGTCGCGTTCCGGCACGCCGGGATCCGGCTGGCGTTCGACCTCGAGGAGCTCGTCGAACGTCTGTCGATGCTCAGCCAGCTCGACCCGGCGGTGTGGAACCCCGTGCAGCGCATCGGCGTGGTGGCCGGCACCGGCGGTTTCGCCTCGCTGGCGTTCGACGTCGCCGAGCAGGAGGGGCTCACGCTGCCGCCGCTGGACAGCCTCGCGGACTGGGTCAAGGACACGATCCCCGGCATCACCGTGCCGAATCCGTTGGACACCACCGGTTTCGGTGCCACCTTCTGGACCGACATCGTCGAGCGCTACGTGGGTTCCGACGAGCTGGACGCGGTGGTGTTCGTCAACATGTGGAGCGACTCGCCGCTCTACCGGCGGCTGATCGACGACGTCGCGGTCGCCGCGCGCAAGTACCGCAAGCCGGTGGCGATCGCCGCGGGCGCCGGTGAGGTCGGCGAGTTCGCCAGGGAGGTCATCGGCGACGACGGCGCCGTCGCGCTCGGCTACGGGATCCGCGGCACGCTGCGCGGCCTGCACGCGCTGGGCAGCTTCGTGCGCGACCGGCAGAACGCCGGTGCGCTGGCCGACGCCCCCGCACCCGTGCCGTGCCCGGCCGAACCGGTCACCGACACCGGGGGCAGCCGGTTCCTGCCGTTCCGCGCGGTGATGGAACTCCTTGGCCGGTACGGGATTCCGACCGCCCCGTACGCGGTGATCGACGCCGACGCACCCGCGGCCACGCCGGAGTTCCCGGGTCCGTACGCGGTCAAGCTCGCCGACGTGGCGCACCGGACCGAACTCGGTGCGGTCGCGCTGAACGTCGACGCCGACGGCCTGGCCGACGCGGTCGCGAGGATGCGTGCCATCGCCGCGCAGCACGGCGTCGCGGCCGCGGTGGCCGTGCAGCCCATGACCTCCGCGCGCGGTGAGCTACTGATCGGCGTCGACGGTCGCAATGAGCTCGGCCCGATGGTGATGCTCGGCCTCGGCGGCGTCTTCGTCGAGGTGCTGCAGCGGGTCGGCGGCCGGCCGGCCCCGTTGACGACCGCGGACGCCGAGTCGCTGATCGAGGAGTTCCGGGACCTGCGGCTGCTGCACGGATACCGGGGCTCGCAGCCGTGGCACCTCGAGCAGCTCGCCCGGGTCCTCGTCGGTCTCGGCAATCTCGCCGCCGCCGGCCACGACTGGATCGAGTCACTGGACGTCAACCCGCTCCTGGTCACCGACGACGGGCTGGTCGCGGTCGACGCCCTGTGCATCGTGCGCGACTGAAAACAGGTCACTCACAACGCCAGAAGGCCGCCACCCCTCCGGGTGGCGGCCTTCTTCGTCGCAGCGTCAGAACGCGGCTTCGTCGAGCTCCATCACGAAGTTGTCCACGCGCAGCGCGGCCTCCCGCTGTGCGGTGACCGCAGGCAGCACCTCACGCGCGAAGAACCGCGCGGCGGCGACCTTGCCGCGGTAGAACTGCTCGTCGGCGGAGTGGGGATCGGACTCCAGTGCGCGCAGCGCGATGTGGGCACTGCGCAGCAACAGCCACGCCACCACCACGTCGCCGAGCGCGTAGAGGAACCGGGTGGCGTTGAGCCCGACCTGGTAGATGCGCTCCGCCTCGTCGCGGGCCGCGGCGAAGTCGGCGGTCATCTTCTCGACGATCGCCTCGATGTCGGCCACCGCCCTGCCGAGCAGTTCGTGTTCGACGCCGAGGTCGGCCGACGGTTCGCCCGCCAGGGCCTTGACCTCGCCCAGCACGTGGTTGAGCGCACGGCCGCGGTCGCGAACGACCTTGCGGAAGAACAGGTCCTGCGACTGGATGGCGGTGGTGCCCTCGTACACCGTGTCAATCTTGGCGTCGCGGACGTACTGCTCGATCGGATACTCCCGCAGGTACCCGGAGCCGCCGAAGGTCTGCAGCGACTCGGTGCCCAGCAGCACCCAGGAGCGTTCGGACCCGTAGCCCTTGACGATCGGCAGCAGCAGATCGTTGACGGCCTCGGCCAGCGAGGCGTCCTCGCCGGCGGCGGTCCTGATCGCGACCTCGTCCTGCCACGCGGCGGTGTAGAGGATCAGCGAGCGCAGGCCCTCGGCGTAGGCCTTCTGGGTGAGCAGCGACCGCCGGATGTCCGGGTGGTGCGTGATCGTCACCCGCGGCGCCGCCTTGTCCGACATCTGGGCCAGATCCGCACCCTGGACCCGCTGCTTGGCGTACTCGAGCGCGTTGAGATAGCCGCTGGACAGGGTGGCGATCGCCTTGCTGCCCACCATCATCCGCGCGTCTTCGATGACGTCGAACATCTGCGCGATCCCGTCGTGCGTCTCGCCGAGCAGCCAACCGCGCGCGGGGATGTCCTCGCCGAGTGTCATCTCGCACGTGGTGGAGACGTTCATGCCCATCTTCTTCTCGACGTTGGTCGCGAAGGCGCCGTTGCGCTCCCCGGTCAGTTCACCGGTCTCGAGGTCGAAGTGGTACTTCGGCACCAGGAACAGGCTCAGCCCCTTGGTGCCCGGGCCGCCGGCTCCTTCGACGCCGACCGGACGGGCCAGCACCATGTGCAGGATGTTGTCGGCCAGATCATGCTCACCGGCGGTGATGAACCGCTTGACGCCGTAGATGTTCCAGGTGCCGTCGTCGTTGGGGGTGGCCTTGGTGCGGCCCGCTCCGACATCCGAACCGGCGTCCGGCTCGGTGAGCAACATCGTTGCGCCCCAGTGGTTGTCGACGGCGATCTGAGCGATCCGCTTATCCCGCTCGGTGCCGTGCCGGTAGATCACCCGCGCGGCGGTCGGGATGCCGACGTAGGTCCACAGCGCCGGGTTGGCGCCCTGGACCAACTCCGCGAGCGCCCAGTTCAGTGAACTCGGGGCGGCGGTGCCGCCCAGTTCGGGCAGCACCCGCAGGCGCCACCACTCGGCCTCCATCCAGGTCTTGTAGGTGGCGGCGAACGCCGGTGTCACCTTGACCGTTCTGGTCTGCGGGTCGTAGACGGGCGGGTTGCGGTCGGCCTCCTCGAAGGACTCGGCGAGGTCCTCGCGGGCGAGCCGGTCCACCTCGCGCAGGATGAACTTCGCGGTGTCGAGGTCGAGGTCCGGGTACGGCTGGGTGCCGAAGATACGCGCGCGGTCGAGCAGTTCGAAGAGGTTGAACTCGATGTCGCGCAGGTTGCTCTTGTAATGGCCCATTCTGGCTGCCTCTCACGATGTGCGGATTGGTCGCGGACTCCCCTGGTATCAACGCGATCAGTGAACTGTAACTCCGGCAACTGTCCAGGGTCAACAATGTCATATCCGGCGTTAATAGCAACTATAGTTAATCAGCAATATGGTCTGCGCCGTCCGGTCGGCGAAGGCACAAGATCGCCGCTGGGGTCCGTCGCACCACGATGCGAGACTGGACCCATGGCCCGGCCGTTGAGAAAGAGTGAGATGCCACGATCGACCGCGGCGCGCGTGGACTCGGTGAAGTCCAGGCTGCAGTCGTCGGCCCGGGGTTCCCATCGGACCGAACAGGTCGCCCGCGCCGCAGCCCATCTGTTCCAGGAGTACGGCTACCAGAACGTCAGCATCGACCGCATCGGCGCGGCGGTCGGGCTGACCGGCCCCGCGGTCTACCGGCACTTCAAGGGCAAACACGACATTCTGGTGCACGCCCTGATGAGCCAGGTCCATCTCACCGAGGAACTGCACACCGCGGTCGACGAACAGGGCACCACAGCCGAGGAGAAGCTGCATCTGCTGCTCGCCGGGTTCAGCGATCTGACCGTGTACGGCAACGAGGCCACGCTGTGGCGCCGCGAACAGCGCCACCTCAACCCCGACGAACGGGAAGTCTTCCAGCGTTACTTCGCCGACAACCAGCAGCGGATCGCCGAACAGATCATGGCGTTTCGGCCCGAGCTCAGCGCCGCCAAGGCCGAGCTCCTCGGCTCCGCGGTGCTGGCGACGTACTCCAACACCCCCGACATCCGCGGGACCCTCTCCGCCGACCGCCTGCAGGAGATCCAGACCGCGGTGGCGTGGGCGATCATCGACTGCGACCTACCCGATCCCGATCCCGATCCCGACGCGCCCGCGACCCCCGCGCCGAACGACCGCAGGCCGGCCGGGCGGCGGGAGCGCATCATCGATGCGGCCGCGCGGCTGTTCAACGAGCGCGGTTTCTACGACGTGCACATCGACGACATCGCCAAGGCCTCGGAGATGTCGACGGCCACGCTGTACCAACATGTGTCGAGCAAGACCGAGGTGCTGCGCGCGGTGCTGGAACGCGGCGCCGAGGGGCTGCTCTACGTGACCGCCGACGCGCTCGCGTATGCGTCCACCCCGGAGTCGGCGCTGGACGCGCTGATCGAGACCTACATCCGGCAGGCCGTCGGCCCGTACGGGCGGATCATGCAGATCCTGACGGCGGATCTGCTGTACCTGCCGGAGGACGACCAGCAGGCGCTGCGCAACGCGCAGCGGGAGTACGTCGCCGAGTGGATCCACGTGATCGAGCAGCTGGCGCAGGGGTTGTCCGCCTCCGATGCCCGCGCACTGGCGCAGGCGGCGATCGGGGTCGTCACCGATCTGACGCAGAGCCCGCAGCTGCGCAAGCGGCCGGCACTGCCCGCGGAGCTCACCACGCTGGTGCACACGATGGTGCTGCCCGCGGGCCTCACCCGGCCCGCGGGGGCCTAGTCCGGCAGGCCCGGGAGCAGACCCTTCGAGATCTCAGCCCTGACGTCGGCTGCGGTGAATTCGGCTACCGCACGGGCGATCTCGGCGCCGTTGCCATCGGCGTAGGCCGCAGCCAGCGCGTCGCCGAGCTCGCGGCGGGCGGCCGGCAGATCGGCGGGCACGTCGTCGATGCCCAGCCGCGCGGCCAGGTCCCGGGTGCGCGCCAGAGTCTCCTCGCGCGGTTCGGCAGCCCACGCCAGCCGGCCGGCCAGGTTGTCGAGCATCTCGATGACGGCGTGCAGTTCACCCTTGGCGCTGTCGGATTCGATCGCGGGCAGCACCTTGCTGACCAGGGTTTCGCGGATCGTGTGCTGGACCTTGTCCAGATCCAGTGCGTAGACCGTCATCTCAGGCTCCCCACTCTCCGTCGCGCAGCATCTGGTTGAGCCAGCCCACGCTGTAGTACACGCTGTGCGCCATGTTGGCGTACCGCAGTTCGGGGCGGTCGCCCCGTTCGTAGATCGCCGCGGCCTGCAGGCAGCCGATGGCCGTCTTGACCAGTGACTGCACGGCCCACCAGGTCAGGCTGTCCTGACTCGGGCGCCACCCGGCGACCTCGGCGTACTCGTCGAGGAACTCGTCGACCGGCAGCAGCTTGCACGCCAGCGGTGAGCGGCCCCGGGAGGTGCGCTGGAAGAACCACGCCAGGTCGGCGACGGGATCGCTGAAATGGGCGGTCTCCCAGTCGAGGATGCCCACCAGGCTGCCGTCCTCCGGGCTGACCACCACATTGCCCACCCGGAAGTCGTTGTGCACCAGCGAGACCCGGCCGGACACATGGTCGGCCCGGTGGTCCAGCCAGGCCATGGCCAGGTCCAGGACGGGGATCCGCACGGCCGCCACCTCGTCGTAGGTGACGCGCCACTGGTCGTTCTCGACGCGGCCGGTGTCGCCCGGGGCGGGCGGCGAACCGAGTTCGGGCAGGTCGAGGGACTCGGGTGCGGCCGCGTGCAGGGTGGCCATCTCCCGCGCCAGGCGACGGCCCAGCGCGGCCCGGTGGTCGGCGTCGGTGATCACGCGGGTGACGTTGTGCGGCATGGGGACGACGCCCATCATCCGCTCCATGACGAAGAAGCCGCGGTTGCCCGGTTCGGTGACACGGTGGGCCACCACACCGGGCACCGGCAGGCCCAGCCCGGCCGCCGCGCGCAGCAGGGCGACCTCGCGGCCGACGTCGTAGCTGCCGACGATGCCGCTGAGCGGCTCACGCTTGACGGCATACGAGGCCGTCGAGGCGCCGTCGTTCCACGACGCGGTGACCAGGTACGTCTCCCACGAGTTGCCCTCACCGCGCTGGTCGACGTCGACCAGCTCGACCGGCGATCCGCCGGCCACGGCGTCGCTGAGAGCCCGGGCCAGTTCGTCCAGGAAATCGGAGGAACCCATCAGTCACATCCTCCTCTAGATCACGGTGACCGGGCGGCCGCCGCCGTCGACGGTGATCCGCTGTCCGGTGACGTACTCCGCGTCGGCCGACACCAGGAACGCCACCACGCCGGCGATGTCCTCCGGTGTGCAGACGCGGCCGAACGGATACCTGCGCGCGAGTTCCTCGATGGTCCCGCCGCCGGTCGCGGCCTTCACCAGGCGCCTGCCCATCTCGGTCTCGACCAGGCCGGGCGCGACGATGTTGGCGCGGATGCCGTGCTCGCGCTCCTCCTGGGCCAGCGTGCGGATGCACATCTCCATCGCGGCCTTGGCCATCGTGTACGGCGCGGAGTAGGCCGGGGCCTCGGCGACGGTGCTGCTGGAGACCATGACGATGTCGCCGCGGGCCGCCTGGCGCATGTCGGGCAGCACCCGCTGGATCAGGTGGATCGGCCCCAGCGCGTGCACCGAAAGCAGGGACACGAAGTCGGCGCCCGGGGTGTCGGCGACGGTCTGCCCCTTGCTCGCGGTGCCCGCGTTGCTCACCACGATGTCGACGGGTCCGAGGTCCTCACGCACCGCGCCGACCATCGCGTCGACGGCGGCCTTGTCGTCGATCGCCGCGCAGTAGGCCTTGGCCCGGCCGCCCTTGGCGACGATCTGCTCGACCACCTCGGCAGCCTCGTCGGCGCCGCGCCGGTAGTTCACCGCCACCGCGGCACCTTCCTCCGCCAGGCGCAGCGCGACACCGCGCCCCACGCCCCGGGAGCTGCCCGTCACCAATGCCACACGCCCGTCCAACCGGGACATCACGCCACCACCGTTCGTCCGACGAGGTCCTTCATGACCTCGTTCGCTCCGCCGTAGATCCGCTGGATGCGCGCATCGCGCCACATCCGGGCGATCGGGTACTCCTCCATGTAGCCGTAGCCGCCGAACAGCTGCAGCACACGGTCGAGGACCTCCCACTGCAGTTCCGTCGCCTTGTATTTCGCGCCGGCCGCCTCGGCGGCGGTGAGCTCACCGTCGTTGAGCGCCAGCACGCAGCGGTCGATGTACTCCTGCAGGATCGCGATGTCGGTGTGCATCTCGGCGATCTGCATCCGCACCGACTGCAGGTTGGTCAGCGGGCCACCGAACGCGTGGCGCTGCCGCGCGTGTTCGAGGCCCAGCGCAAGCGCGTGCCGGGCGGAGGCGATCGCCATCACCGCGATCGAGAGCCGCTCCCGCGGCAGATTCGCGATGGCCGAACCGAATCCGCGTCCGGGCTCGCCGATGATGTTCGACACCGGCACCCGGCAGTCGTCGAAGAACAGCTCCGCGGTGTCCTGCGCCTTGCGACCGATCTTGTGCATGGGCTTGCCGCGGGTGAAGCCGGGGGTGCCGTTCTCCACCGCGACGAACGTCGTACCGCGGCCGTCGCGTTCGCCGGTGCGCACCAGCACGATCACCAGGTCGCAGGTGGCGCCGCTGGTGATGAAGGTCTTCTGGCCGTTGATGACCAGGTGGTCGCCCTCGCGGCGCGCGCTGGTCTTGATCGCGGCGAGGTCGGAACCCGCCCCCGGCTCGGTCATGCCGAGCGCGGTGACGCACTCGCCGCGGGTGAAGGCGGGCAGCCAGCGCTGCTTCTGCTCGTCGGTGGTCAGGTCGCGCAGGTAGGGCACGATGATGTCGTTCTGCATCGAGAACAGGTCACCGGCCATTCCGGAGGCGACGACCTCCTCGCTCATCACCGCGTTGTAGCGGAAGTCCTCGATGCCCAGGCCGCCGAACTCGGACGCGAACTCGAAACCGAGGAAGCCGTTCTCGCCGGCGGCCTTGATGAACGCGCGGTCGACGGTGCCGGCCCGCTCCCAGTCCTCGACATAGGGCACCGCGGCGCTGTCGATGAACGCGCGGAACGCCTTGCGGAATGCCTCGTGCTCCTCGGTGTAGAGCGTCCTACGCACTCGTCTTCTCCTTGTGGTCCTGCCAGTACTGGTCGCGCAGCTGGCGCTTGTAGAGCTTCCCGGTGGGCAGCCGGGGCATCTCGTCGATGAAGTCGAACGTCTTGGGGCACTTGAACCTCGCCAGGTGCGCCAGGCAGAACTCCCGCAGCCGCTGGGCGAGTTCGGGGGTGCCGCCGTCGGGGTCGACCGGCTGGATGACGGCCTTGACGGCCTCGCCGAAGTCGTCGTCGGGCACCCCGAACACGGCGGCGTCCATCACCTCGGGATGGGTGATCAGCAGGTTCTCGATCTCCTGCGGGTAGATGTTGACCCCGCCGGAGATGATGACGAACGCCTGCCGGTCGGTGAGGAAGAGGTAGCCCTCCTCGTTGACGTAGCCGATGTCGCCGATCTTCGACATGGTGCCGCTGGGATCCATTGCCTGTGCGGTCTTCTCCGGATCGTTGAGGTACTCGAAGGAGCTGTTGCCGCCGCGGAACCAGACCGTGCCGGGCACACCCGGGGGCAGCTCGTTGCCGTCGTCGTCGCGGATCACGATCTCCCCGAAGAAGGCCTTGCCCACCGTGCCCGGGTTGGCCAGCCACTCCTGTGGGGTGCAGCCGCAGGTGCCGTTGGCCTCGGTGCCGCCGTAGTACTCGTAGATCACCGGGCCCCACCAGTCGAGCATGTCCTGTTTGACCTGGCGGGGGCACGGTGCGGCGCCGTGCACGACGGCCTCCAGCGAGGAGTAGTCGTAGCGGTCGCGGATCTCCTTGGGCAGCTTGAGGGCTCGCGAGAACATCGTCGGCACCACCATGGTGTGGGTGACGCGGAACTCCTCGATGAGCGACAGGAACTGTTCGGTGTCGAACTTCTCCATCACGATGTGGGTGGCGCCCAGCCGCAGGCCGATCGAGATGCTGGACTGCGGTCCCGAGTGGTACAGCGGGGCCGTCGACAGGAACGTCATGCCCTCGCGCATGCGGAACAACCGCCGGCCCATCTCCTCGATGCCCAGCTGGTGGCTCGGCGGCACGTCGGGCAGCTGGCGTTTGACGGCTTTGGGTCGCCCCGTGGTGCCCGACGAGTAGAACATCGGAGTGCCGAGGCGCTCGTTCTCCCCCGGGGTGGGCGGGTACGGCGCTATGACCGCCTCGAAGTTGTCGAACGGCGCCGGCGGATCCTCGAGGTCGAGCACCAGCCAGTGCCGCACCTTCGGGCAGTGCCGCGGGAGCTGCTGTGCCACCTCGAATTTCGCAGCACTGGTGACCACCAGTTGGGCGCCGCAGTCGTCGACGATGTAGGCCGCCTCCTCGACGGACAGAAACGAGTTGACCGGCGTGTAGTACAGCCCGCACCGCTCGGCCGCCGACATCGTCACGATCATGTCGAGGTGGTTCTCGGTGAAGATCGCGATGTGGTCGGTGCGCCCCAGGCCCAGCGCCCGGAAGTGGTTGGCCACGCGGTTGGCGCGGTCGTCTAATTCACGGTAGGTCAGACTCTTCCGGCTGCCCGCCATGATCAGCGCGGGCCGGTCGGGGTGCTCGTGAACGTGCCGTCCGGGGTACATCGTCGCTCTCGCCTAGGTGAGGGGCCGCAGGAACTCTGCGATACCCCAACCGCCCTGACCGCCCGCGTAGCGGACGGACATCTGGCCCATGCGCGCGGCGCGGTCGTGGGTGCGCTGGGTGACCGGCACGAAGTGGTTGATCGTCCCGTCGAGCACCAGCGTCGGCAGCCCGTCGGCGGTGATGACCGCCGTGTTGCGTCCGGAATACGTTGCCTCACCGGAATAGTCGGTGTAGACGGTGTACTCGCGGATCGGGTGGAACACCCCGTCCGGGGTGACCACCACACCGCCGGAGGCGCGTTCGCCGTTGGGTTCGAACTCGCCGTACGCGGTGATCGCGGTGCCGTCCTTGAGCCACGCCGCCAGCCACTCCCCCGTGTACGACGCCCACTCCCGCGGCCCCCACGAGTGGTCGCGGAAGGACGTGGCCCGGTCGATGGTCCACGTCGTCGACCCGAGCCGCACCGATCCGCTGACGTGACCGAACTGCTCGTAGTGGTCGGTGGCGATCTGCGAACTGCCCGGGGTGCAGTCCCCGTCCTCGGCGATGGTGAACATGGGCACCGACGCCTCGAACGTCAGGTCGATCTCGCACTCCACCGACGGCGAGTTCTTCAACGCCTGCCGACCGCGCTCGGCCAGCAGCGACGGCGTGCTGATCAGCGCGACGGTGTTGCGGTAGGTGACCTTCCACGTCCGGGTGGCCGCCACCGGCGCGATGGTCAGACCCTGCGTCGACCACTCCTCGTTGGCCTCCTTGGGCTGCCGCCCCGCGCGCAGCGCGATGCGCCCGCCGGGCAGTGTCAACTGCACCGTCGCCTCCGAGTACCCCATGTTCGGCCGGTTGCCGATGCGCATCAGCGCGCTGACTTCGCTGATCGGGTCCACGAAGTTGACGTAGACGCTCTCGTTGTAGTTGGCGATACCCGCTGGGTCATGGGTGAATTCGGCGTCCACGCCGTACTGGCACGCGGTGAACGGTGAGTCCATGGGGCTCTCTCTGTCAGAAGTGGTCGGCGGGGTGATCGTCGAGTGGCGGGAACACCGCGGGACGGCGCTCCAGGAACGACATCACCCCTTCGTGCACGTCGGGGGTGCGCAGCCGGCTGGCGTAGACGCGGGACTCGTCCTCGCAGGCCTCCCGCGGGGTCGGGTGACCCCAGCTGCGGCCGAGCAGGCGCCGCGACAGCGCCACCGACGTCGGGGACGTCTCGGTGACGAAGACGCGCGCGTAGTTCATCGCCTCGTCGAGGACCGCGTCCGGCGCCACCACCCGGGTGAGCAGGCCGGCCTCGTACGCCTCGGCGGCGCCGAAGACCCGGCCGGACAGCACCCAGTCGGTGGCCCGGGTCAGGCCGACCAGCCGCGGCAGGAACCACGACGACCCGCTCTCCGGGACGACGCCGCGCCGGGTGAACACGAAGCCGAAACGCGAACGCTCGCTGGCGATCCGGATGTCGGTGGCGGCCATGATGGACGCACCGCCGCCGACGGCGTCGCCGTTGACCGCGGCGATCACCGGTGTGCGCATGTTGAACAGGCGCTCGCTGACCCGGCCGCCCGGCTCCCGGTACCCGGTCGGGGTGTGGCCCGCCACGTCCTCCTCGAGACAGTTGAGGAGGGTGTCGGGGCCGTTGAGCTCGGCCCCGACACAGAAGTGGTCTCCGGCACCGGTCAGGACAACGGCGCGCACCGCCGGGTCGCGGTCGGCGATGTCGAGCGCCTCCCAGAGGTCACGCAACATCTGGTTGCGCAACGCGTTTCGGCGCTGCGGTGCGTTGAAGCTGATGACCGCGACCCCGTCATCGAAGCGGTAGTCGATCTCCTCGTACGACGGCGGCTGACGATGGTCGGCCACTGTCCCTCCGCTCAGGCCCCGCCGCTGCAGACCAGGGTCTGCGCGGTGATGTAGCTGGACTCCGGCGCGCACAGCAGGTACACCGCACCCGCGGCCTCCTCGACCTCACCGGCGCGGCCCAGGGCGATCCCGGCGGTGACGGTCTCGTACACCTGCGGGTTGACGCCGACCTTGATCTCACGGCCCGCGACGTCGATGGTCTTCTCCTCGGTGGTGACCGCGGTCAGCCGGGTGTTGATGACGCCGTAGGCGACGGCGTTGACCGTGACGTTGTAGCGGCCCCACTCCTTGGCCAGCGTCTTGGTCATGCCCAGCAGGCCGGCCTTGGCGGTGGAGTAGTTCACCTGGCCCGGGTTGCCCTGCATGCCCGAGATGGACGAGGTGTTGACGATCGAGCGCCGGTTGGCGACGCCGTTCTCGGCCTTCTCCTTCTTGGCGAACCCGGAGATGACCGGCTGCGCGGCGCGCAGGATCCGGAACGGCGCGGTCAGGTGCACGTCGATGATGTCGTTCCACTGCTGGTCGGTCATCTTCTGGATGACGTTGTCCCAGGTGTAGCCGGCGTTGTTGACGATGATGTCCAGGCCGCCGAAGTTGTCGACCGCGGCCGCGACGAAGCGCTCGGCGAACTCGGGGTCGGTGACGCTACCGGTGCACGCGACGGCCTGACCGCCGGCGTTCTCGATGGCGGCCACCACTTCCTTGGCGGGTTCGGCGTCGAGGTCGTTGATGACGACGCGGGCACCCTCGGAGGCGAGTTTCTCCGCGACCGCCCGGCCGATCCCGCGCCCCGAACCCGAAACCAGCGCGACCTTTCCGTCAAGCCGTCCAGCAGCCACTACAGCATCCTCTCAGAAGATTGAACCTTGATTTGATGTGAAGACTAACTTCATCAAACCGATGCAGTCAACCGGGTGTTTACCTGCGTGTTTGCCTCAGTCGTGAATGCTGAATATGAAAATGTTGTTCTGACTGAAGGCGTGCCGAGCGGCTGATCTGGCGGCGCGGAGGGGTGCGGGAAAAGGGTGCGGATATGGAGCGGCCCCCGAGCCGTGATTCCTGGGCGGACAAGACCGAGGGGCTCGGGGGCCGGGTGGCTGCGGGGAATTCGCCAGCGCGCGCAGACGCCAAGAGCGTCAGCTCATTCCCTGGCGCTGCTAGCTCGCAGCCACCTCACAAGTCCATAGGTCACACAATTTCCGGACCACCTCCTTCCCTGTTTACGAGCGACGGTACTCGCGCAGGTCAGCGGCGACAACCGATTTAGCAGGGTTCTTTCCGGCGCGGGAAGGTGTCAGCGGTCGCTGACGACCGCGGCGTCGACGAGCTCGGCGAACTCGTCGGCCAGCGGGCTCGGCGGCAGCGGCCTGCCGTCCAGCGTGTGCACCCGCGCGGCCAGCGTGATGCTCGAGACCAGCCAAACTCCTTGTGCGGTAAACAGATCCGCGGGTCGCAACGCACGGTAGTCACAGTCGTAGCCCTTGCTGCGGGCCACCTCGAACAGCGCCTGCTGGGTGGTGCCGCGCAGGATCGGCAGCCACGGCGGCGGGGTGAAGAAGCCGAGCCGGCCGCTGCCGGGTTCGGTCTCGGCGGCGATCACCACCGTCGAGCGCGGCCCCTCCAGCACCAGCCCGTCGGAGCCGACGAAGATCACGTCGCCGGCGCCGTTGCGTTCGGCGTGCCGCAGTGCGGCCATGTTCACCGCATACGACAGCGTCTTGGCCCCGGCCAGCAGCCACGGCATCTCGGCGGTGCCCTCGGCGGGCAGCCCGCGCGCGAGCGTCAGCGCGGCCAGCCCACGTGCCCGCACCTCGGCGACCCGGGCGGGCAGCGGGGCGATCGTGGCGAACGCCGTCGGCGCCGAACCGCTCTCCCGGCCGCGGGTGTACACCAGGCGCAGCGCGGCCTCGCCGCCGTCCCACGCGTCGACGGCGACCGCGACGGCGTCGCGCCAGCGCGCCAGATCGGGTTCGGGCAGATCGGTCATCCGCGCGGACTGGGTCAGCCGGGCCAGGTGCGCCTCCAGCAGGCACGGATGGCCGTCGCGCACGAGCAGCGTCTCGAAGATCCCGTCGCCCCGCACCGCGGCCAGGTCGTCGGCGTACAGCAGCGGTTCGGCCGGGTCGTGCAGCTCGCCGTCCAGCGTCACGACGACGGCGGCGTTTTGGCTCGCCATGGCCAAGAAGCGTAGCGCCGTAAAGTTGAAGACATGTCAGCCGTTTCCGCACCCGAGACCGGACCCGACGCAGGCGCCGTCTGGCACTACGGCGATCCGTTGGGCGAACAACGTGCCGCGGCGACCGAGGCCGTGGTCATCGACCGCTCGCACCGGGCCGTGATCACGCTCACCGGGGCGGAGCGCAAGACCTGGCTGCACAGCCTTTCGACGCAGCACGTCAGCGACCTGCCCGACGGAGCGGTCACCGAGAACCTGAGCCTGGACGGTCAGGGCCGTGTGGAAGATCACTGGGTCCAGACCGAACTCGACGGCGTCACCTATCTGGACACCGAGGCCGCGCGCGGCGAGCCGCTGCTGACGTACCTGCGCAAGATGGTGTTCTTGGCCGACGTCACCGTCGACACCGCCGACCTCGCGGTGCTCTCACTGCTCGGGCCCCGGCTGGCCGATCCCGCGGTGCTCACCGCGTTGGGCGTGGGTTCGCTACCGGCTGAAGCCACCGCGACGGCCCTTCCCGAGGGCGGTTTCC
Organism: Mycolicibacterium elephantis DSM 44368; assembly: GCF_004014805.1. Taxonomy (GTDB): domain Bacteria; phylum Actinomycetota; class Actinomycetes; order Mycobacteriales; family Mycobacteriaceae; genus Mycobacterium; species Mycobacterium elephantis. The sequence goes on along the minus strand of NZ_ATDN01000056.1, from coordinate 110,025 downwards.
TGCGCAGGCTGCGCGGGCCGGGGCTGGAACTGGACCTGGTGGTGCCGCGCGAGCAGGCCGCCGCGTGGCGGCAGCGGCTCGTCGACGCCGGGGTCCGGCCTGCCGGGGTGTGGGCCTTCGAGGCGCACCGGGTGGCCGCGCGCCGCCCCCGGCTCGGTGTGGACACCGACGAGCGGACCATCCCCCACGAGGTCGGCTGGATCGGCCCGGCGGTGCACCTGGACAAGGGCTGCTATCGCGGGCAGGAAACCGTCGCTCGGGTCCACAACCTGGGTAAACCGCCCCGCATGCTGGTGTTGCTGCACCTCGACGGCTCCTCGGACCGACCCGCCACCGGCGACCCGGTACTGGCCGGTGGCCGTCCCGTCGGGCGCATCGGCACCGTGGTCGAGCACGTCGACGAGGGCCCGATCGCTCTTGCGCTGCTGAAGCGCGGCGTGCCCGCCGACACCGAGTTGGTCACCGGAGGGGAGTCGGCCGTCGCGGCGGTGATCGACCCGGATTCGATGCCGCCCGCCGATACCGTCGGCGCGGGCCGACGCGCCGTCGAACGGTTACGCAGCGGGAACCGTTGACCGGATGACACCCTGCCAGCACGTCGCAGCCAGGCACGGTAAAGTGTGGGCAGGACGATAAACGACATTCAGACCGGAGCCGCCTCAAAATTGGGCCGCTCCGTTATTGCGCGAGGGGGTTCCCCCATGGGCCGCGGCCGGGCTAAGGCAAAGCAGACCAAGGTTGCTCGTGAGCTCAAGTACAGCTCTCCACAAACCGACTTCGAACGGCTTCAGCGAGAGCTGTCGGGAGCACCCGACGACGACCACCTCAACGGTGACGACTGGGCCGACGAGGACGAATGGCGCCCGTAGCCGCCTAAAAGCGCGGGTGACGCCCGACGAGCTTGGCTCGCGGAGCGTCCTTCCCACCCTTCTTGATGGTTCCTAGCGTCCAGCAGGTCAGGTGGCGGGCGGTCAGAACCGCCAGCGCGCGGTCGGTGTCCTCCGGCGCGACGATGGCGGCCATGCCGACACCCATGTTGAACGTCTTCTCCATCTCGGCCCGCTCGATGCGGCCGCGCTGAGCGATCATCCCGAACACGGGCGCGGGCGTCCAAGTGCCCCGGTCGATTTCGGCGACCAGCCCGTGCGGGATGACCCGTTCCAGGTTTCCCGCCAGCCCGCCACCGGTGACGTGGCAGAACGTGCGGACCTGGGTTTCGGCGGCCAATGCCAGGCAGTCCTTGGCGTAGATGCGGGTCGGCTCGAGCAGCTCCTCACCGAGCGTGCGGCCGAACTCCTCGACGTGGCCGGCCAGGTTCATCCGGTCGATCTCCAGCAGCACCTTGCGGGCCAGCGAGTAACCGTTGGAGTGCAGCCCGGTGGAGGCCATCGCGATGATCACGTCGCCCGGTTTGACCCGGTCGGGGCCCAGCACGTCGTCGGCCTCCACCACGCCGACGCCGGTGGCGGAGACGTCGTAGTGGTCGGGGGCCATCAACCCGGGATGTTCGGCGGTCTCGCCGCCCAGCAGCGCGCAGCCGGCCATCACGCACCCGTTGGCGATGCCGGTGACCAGCTCGCTGATCCGCTCGGGCACCGTGCGGCCGACGGCGATGTAGTCCTGCAGGAACAGCGGTTCGGCGCCGCACACCACGAGGTCGTCGACCACCATCGCGACCAGGTCGATGCCCACGGTGTCGTGCTTGTCCATCGCCTGCGCGACGGCGAGCTTGGTGCCGACCCCGTCGGTTGAGCAGGCCAGCACCGGTTCGCGGTAGCCGCCGCGCAGGGCGAAGAGCCCGGCGAAACCGCCCAGCCCGCCCCGGACCTCGGGTCTGGTGGCCTTTTTGGCCAAGGGTTTGAGAAGTTCGACGGCGCGCTCCCCGGCTTCGATATCCACCCCGGCAGACGCGTAAGAGATGCCGACAGGTTCGGCGCGTTCGGTCATCGAGAGCAAGGCTACCGTCGCGGCCCGCGGCGCGGTAACCGCCTTCACAGATCGCCTCGCCCGCGTCCGACCGGCGAAACCACCTGACTGTTCATGACAAGAGTTCGCTCGGGCGTGGTCTCCGCAGCCCTCCTCTCGGCGGCGACCCTGGCGCCGTTGCCCAGCGCCCCCGCGGCTGTCGCCACCCCGTCGGTCGGCGTCGAGGCGATGACCATCTCCGAGGCCACCGTCGACGGCGTCGATTACGTCACCCGCGAGATCACCATCGCCCCCGGCGGCAGCACCGGCTGGCACTACCACGACGGCCAGGTCTTCGGCGTGATCCGGGAAGGCACGCTCACCCACGACACGGCGCACTGCACCGTCGACGGGATCTATCCGCCGGGTGCGCCGATCAGCGAGGCCCGCGGCCCCGGCCACGTCCACATCGGCCGCAACCTGGGCCCGGACCCGTTGGTGATGGTGGTGGTCTACATCCAGCCGCCGGGCACTCCGCTGTCGGAGGACGCCCCCGATCCCGGTTGCGGGTTTGCCTGACGCCGAAAGCGGCGATCCCGCAGGGGTGTCTGACTCGATTCACTGCCTGGTGACCGGGGCTACCGGCTACATCGGTGGCCGCCTGGTTCCCCGATTGCTCGACCGCGGATGCGCCGTGCGGGCGTTGGCGCGCAACCCCGACAAACTCACCGGCGTCGGCTGGCGCGCTGACGTCGACGTGGCCCGTGGGGACCTCGACGACGCCGAGTCGTTGCGCGCCGCATTCGACGGCATGGACGTCGTGTACTACCTCGTGCACTCGATGGGCACCTCGTCCGACTTCGTGGCCGCCGAATCCCGCGCGGCCCGCAACGTGGTGGACGCGGCGCGACGGGCCGGGGTGCGGCGCCTGATCTACCTGGGCGGCCTGCACCCGGCCGGAGTCGAGCTCTCCCCCCATCTGCGCTCGCGCACCGCGGTCGGCGACATCCTCATCGAGTCCGGTATCGAGACGGTGGTGTTGCAGGCCGGCGTCGTAATCGGTTCCGGCTCGGCATCCTTCGAGATGATTCGTCATCTCACCAACCGCCTGCCCGCGATGACCACGCCGAAATGGGTGCACAACAAGGTGCAACCGATCGCCCTCGACGACGTGCTGCACTACCTGGCCGAAGCGGCCGACGCCGAGGTGCCGACGTCACGCACCTGGGACATCGGCGGCCCGGACGTCCTCGAATACGGCGAGGCGATGCAGGTGTACGCCGCTGTGGCCGGGCTGCGACGGCGGCTGATCGTGGTGCTGCCCTGGCTCACCCCGTCGATCGCGAGCTGGTGGATCGGGCTGGTCACCCCGATGCCCGCCGGGCTGGCGCGCCCGCTCGTCGAATCGCTCGAGTGCGACGCCACCATGTCCGAGCACGACATCGACAGCGTGATCGAACCCCCGGCGGGAGGTCTCACCGGCTACCGCGAGGCGGTGGCACGCGCGTTGGAGATCGGTCCACTGCCCAGCGATCCGCGCTGGGCCCACGTCGGCCGGTAGTCAGGGCCTGCGCAGCGCCGAGGCGTTGTCGTTCTCGGCTTGCACCGGCACCCCGGTACGCGCCGCGGTGGCCAACATGTGCTCGATGACGTTCTTGCCCAACGCCGTCTCGCCGGGCAACTCGATCGGATAGTTGCCGTCGAAGCATGCGCTGCACAGCCGCGAGGCGGGTTGTTCGGTGGCGGCGATCATGCCTTGTTGGCTCACGTAGCCCAGGGTGTCCGCGCCGACGGCGTGACGCACCGCCTCGAGCATCTCCTCCTCGGACTCGACCGCGTTGGCGATCAACTCGGCCGGGGTGGCGAAGTCGATCCCGTAGAAGCACGGCCACTTCACCGGTGGCGAGGCGATGCGCACGTGCACCTCGACGGCGCCGGCCTCGCGCAGCATGCGGACCAACGCCCGCTGGGTGTTGCCGCGCACGATCGAGTCGTCGACGACCACCAACCGCTTGCCGCGGATCACTTCCTTCAACGGGTTGAGTTTGAGCCGGATTCCGAGCTGACGGATGGTCTGCGACGGCTGGATGAACGTGCGCCCGACGTAGGCGTTCTTGGTCAGCCCTTGGCCGAACGGAATGCCGGACTCCTGCGCGTAGCCGACCGCCGCCGGGGTGCCCGACTCCGGCACGCCGATGACCAGGTCGGCGTCGACGGGATGCTCGCGGGCCAACGCTCGGCCGATGTCGACCCGGGTCTTGTGCACCGAGCGGCCGACCAGCGTGCTGTCCGGGCGGGCCAGGTAGACGTACTCGAAGACGCAACCCTTGGGTTCGGGGTTGGCGAACCGGGTGGAGCGCACCCCGTCGGCGTCGATGGCCAGCAGCTCGCCGGGTTCGATGTCGCGGACGAACGAGGCGCCGACGATGTCGAGGGCCGCGGTCTCGGACGCGACCACCCACCCGCGGTCCAGCCGGCCCAGCACCAGCGGCCGCACCCCGTACGGGTCACGGGCCGCGTACAGGGTGTTCTCGTCGAGGAACGTCAGGCAGAACGCGCCGCGCACCGTCGGCAGCAGCTCGAGCGCGGCCTGCTCCAGCGTCGCGTCGGCCGCGCCGTGCGCCAACAGCGCGCCGAGGATGTCGGAGTCGGTGGTGGCGGTGGGCGCCCCGCGGGTGTCCAGCAGCCCGGCCTCGCGGGCGCGGCCCGCCAGCTCGGTGGCGTTGACCAGGTTGCCGTTGTGCCCGAGCGCGACGCCGGTGCCCGCCGAGGTGTTGCGGAACACCGGCTGGGCGTTTTCCCAGGTCGTGGACCCGGTGGTGGAGTAGCGGCAGTGCCCGATCGCGACGTGGCCTTCCATCGCGGCCAGCGTCTGCTCGTCGAAAACCTGGCTGACCAGCCCGAGATCCTTGAACACCAGCACCTGCGAGCCGTCGGCGACGGCGATTCCCGCAGCTTCCTGGCCGCGGTGCTGAAGCGCGTACAGCCCGTAGTAGGTCAGCTTGGCGACCTCTTCACCGGGCGCCCAGACACCGAATACGCCGCACTCTTCTCTTGGCTCGGGTTCTGGGCCAGTCACGATAGGGCTGCTCCATCGGGGCGTGGGGTGACATCACCAGCTTACGGGCTACTTCGGCCAAAATCGGCATCGCGGCCGAGTGTCACCGGACACATCGCGCCCTCCGAGGGGCCCAGCGCTCATCCTGGTCCGTCTTTGCGGCCCGAAACCGCACGACGATGCGCGCGCTCACGAGGGGGCCAGCGGCAGCCACTGCCCGATCTCGGCGGCCCGCGCCCCCGACAATCGCAGCGTCCCGCTCGCGACGGCGTCGGCGACGCCGAGCATCCCGGTGGCCAACAGCAGCCAGGTGCGCGGATCGGTCTCCACGACGTTGGGCGGGTTGCCTCGCCGGTGGGCGGGGCCCGGAATGCACTGCACCGCAACGAACGGCGGCACTCGGACTTCCACGCTCGACCCCGGCGCCGTCGCCGCCAGCGTGCGGGCGGTCAACCGCACCGCCTCCGCGAGCTCGCCGCGCGCCGGCGCCGGTCGGGATTCGTCGCGCAGCCAGTCCAGTACCGCCGCCACGGCGGCACGCGTCTTCGCAGGATCCACACCACGACGGCCGGCCATACCCTAGATTCTCAAAGTGTCCATCGACCGCCACAATCGGCCGTACAAGGTGGCGGGTGCAGGTCTGTTGGTGGTCGCCGCGATCGCGGCAAGCTTCATCTATCTGCAGTTTCGTGGCGACCTGACGCCGAAGGCCGAGTTGACCCTGGTCTCGGACCGGGCGGGCCTCGTGGTCGAGCGTGGCGCGAAGGTGACCTACAACGGGGTCGAGATCGGCCGGGTCGGTCGCATCGGCCTGGTCGACGACGGCGGCGCACGCGCAGCCGGCCTCACGCTCGACGTCGACCCCCGCTACCTCGACGTGATTCCGGTCAACGTGCACGCCGAGATCCGCGCGACAACGGTGTTCGGCAACAAGTACGTGTCGTTGGCAGCACCGAAAAACCCTTCCAGCGAACGGCTTTCGGACCACGACGTGATCGCGGCCGCCGCGGTGACCACCGAGTTCAACACGCTGTTCGAAACGGTGACCGAGATCTCCCAGCAGGTCGATCCGGTCAAGCTGAACCAGACGCTGGCCGCGACGGCCGGGGCGCTCACCGGCCTCGGTCAGCGGTTCGGCGAGTCCCTTCTCGACGGCAACGACATCTTGGCCGACCTGAACGCCCGGATGCCGCAGATCCGCGACGACGCCCGCCTGCTCGCCGACCTCGGCGAGGTGTATGCCGACGCGTCGCCGGATCTGTGGGACGGCCTGGAGCACGCCGCGACGTCGGCGGCGACGGTCAACGCCCATCGCAACGACCTGGACGCTGCGCTGATGGCCACCCTTGGGTTCGGTGACGTCGGCGCGAACACCTTCGAACGCGGCGGGCCGTACCTCGTGCGCGGCGCCGCCGATCTGGTGCCGACCACCAAACTGCTCGACGACTACCGCGGCATGCTGCTGTGCACCATCCGCACCTTCAACGAGATGCAGGGGGTGGTGGCCAGAACGCTGGGCGGCAACGGCTACTCGTTGGCGACCTCCTCGGGCACCATCGCCGGCGGGGCGAACCCCTACATCTATCCCGACAACCTGCCGCGGGTGAACGCGCGCGGCGGGCCCGAAGGGCGGCCCGGTTGCTGGCAGAAGATCTCGCGGGAGCTGTGGCCGGCGCCGTATCTGGTGATGGACACCGGCGCCAGCATCGCCCCCTACAACCACCTCGAGCTCGGCCAGCCGATGTACATCGAGTATGTGTGGGGCCGCCAGGTCGGCGAACTCACCATCAACCCGTAGCCCTTCCCTCCGGCGAGCAGACGTGAAAACCCCCTTTTTCACCGGTTTTTGGGGGTGTTGGCGTCTGCTCGCGCCCGCCGGGCACGCGCCGAACGCTGCACCGACAACGCCGCCACCGCGCCGGCCTCGTTGATCGCCAGGTGCGCGAGCATTGGCGCCAGCAGGCTGCCCGTTCGGTCGTGCAGCCACCCGAACAGCCAGCCGGCGGCACCGGTCACCAGCGCGGTGGGCAGCACGGGCATGCCGGTGCTGCGCGCGTCGGCGATGTGGGACAGCCCGAACGCGGCCGACTGCAGCAGACTCCCGCCGGTCGGCCCGAACGCGCCGGCGGCCACGGTGCCGAGCGTCCCCCGAAAAGCCGCCTCCTCCGACCACACCGTGCCCAGCGGTATGCCCAGCAGCAGCCAGCGCAGCACCCCGGCGGGCAACTCGCGGCCGTCAAGCTCGTTTCGCGCCCTCGGCAGCGCGGTGGTCACGGCGACACCCGCGGCGACCGACGAGGCCGTGGCCGCGCCCAACCGCAGCCCCGACCACACCTGCGGCGGCCTCAGCCCCAGCGGGGCGCGGCTGAGCAGCGCGAGCGCGGTCGAGACGACGGCCTGCGGCACGGGATGCCAGCGCGACGGGAACCGGGGCACCACCAGACTCCACCCGACCAGCCCGGCGGCCAGACCGAGCGCTGCGGCGCGCTTGTCGGCACTCACTTCACGAGATCTTCGGCCCTCGCGATGGCCTTGCGCAACGCGATGCGGAGTCGTTCGGTGTCCTCGGACGTCCAGCCCTCCGGCGGGGCCACCGCCACCCAACCGTCGAGGATGTCCTCGCCGTAGTTGTGGCCGTGCCCTTCCGGTACCGAACTCGCGTTGGTCATATCGGCGGCGACCTGCCAGAACGTCACGATCGGATACCACCGCATGGATGGGCTGCGGCCGATGCCCGGCGGCTCCTTGAGCCAGTCCGGCCGGGTGAACAGCAGGTCCTCGGACCACCACACGATCGGGTCGGAGGGATGCTGCAGGAACAGCACCCTGGTGCCCTCCCACGGTTCCTCGGTGACCTTGGCGATCTGAGCGGTGTCGGTGGCCTGCGAGAACCGCACGGTGCGGGCGTTGTCATAGCGCGGCTGCACCTCGGGTGTACCGGGATCGCGCCGTTCGATCAGCGCCTTCCACAACGGGCTGGCGTTCGGCGGTCCCACCCACAGCACCGACGAGAAACCGATTCGCGAGATGTCGGGCAGCCAGCCGAACGCGCCCTGGCCCGCCATCGAACCCAGGCTCTCCCCGTACAGCATGAGTTTCGGCCGCCGGTCCGGTGGCAGCTGCGCCCACCGCTTGTGCACGGCGTCGATCATCATGCGTCCGGACTCGACGGACTTCTGCTGGTCGCCGAGAAACGAGATCCAGCTCGGCAGAAAGGAATACTGCGACGCGACCAGCGCGGTGTCGCCGTTGTACATCATCTCCACCGCCCGCGCGGCGATGGGGTTCACCCAGCCGGTGCCGGTGGTGGGGATGATCACCAGCACTTCGCGGTCGAAGGCGCCGGTGCGTTCGAGTTCGCTCATCAGCACCGCCATCCGCTGCTCGTCGGTGTCGGCGGTCTGCAGCCCGACGTAGACCCGGATCGGCACTTGGGCCGGGGCGCCGTTGAGCTGCGTCAGCTCATCGACGTCCGGTCCGGTGCCCACGAAGTTGCGGCCCTGATACCCCAACGTGTCCCACGGGGCGAAAGAATCTGGGCTGCCTGACCTTTCGGGTTCCAGCGGCTGGGTGATGCCCTCCCTGGTGGTGGTGTTCTGCGGCTGGAACACCCGGTTGGCCCCGGCCAGGAAGCCGCGGATGAGCACGCCGTTGACCAGCAGGATGATCAGCACGACGACGATGGCGGTACCGATGAACAGCGCGACTTCGTCGTTGAGGCGCCAGCGCCGGATGAAGAACCGCGCCATGGTCTTGATCACGTCGAGCACCACCCGGGACGCGGCCACCAGCACGGCGCTGGCGAGCACCGCCGCCGTCAGCGTGCGCAGGTAGGCCGGTGTCTCGGGTCCTTCGATCCCCATCACCGCCGAGATCTGTCGCTGCCACGCCGCCGCGGGAATCAGCATCAGCAGGCAGGCGGCTGCCGAACCGACCACGACCACGGTCTTGAGCGCCCACAGCACCCGCTTGGGCGGCGGCCACCACGATCGGCGCCGCAAGAAGAAGCGCCGCACCATGCTTCCGATGAACACCCCGATGCCGTAGCCGATCGCGGCGTTGAGGCCACCGATCAGACCCTGAAACAGCCAGTCGCGCGGCAGCAACGACGGCGTCAGCGACAGGCAGAAGAAAAGCGCACCGAACGCGATGCCGACGAAGTCGAGCCGGACCAGACGCCAGGCCCAGACGTATACCGGATGTCGTTCGCGATCGGTGCGCGATGTCACCCGAACAACCCGGGAAGCACACTTTCCGAGGTGCTCCGCAGGTCCTCCAGACTGACTGTGAACAGGCCCTGCACGTCCACGTCCTGGCTGCCCTGGTCGACGACCCCGATCCGGGTGGCGGGCAACCCGCGGGCCTCACACATCGCCCGGAATCGGCTCTCCTCGGTGCGCGGCACCGCGACCAGCACCCGTCCCGCCGACTCGGAGAACAGCGTGACGAAGGGATCTGCGCCTTCGGGAAGCACGATGCGGCAACCGGTTTCCCCGGCCAGCGCGGACTCCACCACGGCCTGGATCAGCCCGCCTTCGGACAGGTCGTGGGCGGCCGACACCAGCCCGTCGCGCGACGCGGCGGTGAGCACCTCGGCGAGCAGCTTCTCGCGTTCCAGGTCGATGCGCGGCGGCCGTCCGCCGAGGTGGTCGGCGGTGACCTGCGCCCAGATCGACCCGTCGAACTCGTCGTAGGTGTCGCCGAGCAGGATCAGCGTTTCACCGGGCTCGGCGCCGAATGCAGTCGGAAGACGTCGGCTCACATCTTCAATGACGCCGAGCACGCCGACCACGGGCGTCGGCAAGATCGCCGTCGAGCCGGTCTGGTTGTAGAAGCTGACATTGCCTCCGGTGACCGGAATCCCAAGCGCGACACAGCCGTCGGCCAGACCGCGTACCGCCTCGCTGAACTGCCACATGACGCCGGGGTCCTCCGGCGAGCCGAAGTTGAGGCAGTTGGTCACCGCGATGGGGGTGGCGCCGGTGACGGCGACGTTGCGGTACGCCTCGGCCAGCGCGAGCTGCGCACCGGTGTAGGGGTCGAGCGCGGTGTAGCGGCCCGACGCGTCGGTCGACACCGCGATGCCGCGACCGGTCGCCTCGTCGACGCGCAGCATGCCACCGTCGGCGTTCTCGGCGAGCACGGTGTTGCCCCGCACGTAACGGTCGTACTGCTCGGTGATGAACGCGCGGCTGCACAGATGTGGACTGCCCAGCAGCGCAAGCAAAGTCGCCTTCAGCTCCTCACCCGTGGACGGGCGCGGCAGCTTCGCGGTGGTGTCGGCGTTCAGCGCGTCCTGGGTGTCGGGGCGCTGTACCGGGCGTTCGTAGACCGGGCCCTGGTGGGCCACCGTGCGTGGGGGCACGTCGACGACGGTGTGGCCGTGCCAGGTGATCTTGAGCCGGTCGCCCTCGGTCACCTCGCCGATGACGGTGGCCAGCACCTCCCACTTGCGGCAGACCTCGAGGAACTTCTCCACGTTCTCCGGCGCGACGACAGCGCACATCCGTTCCTGCGACTCGCTGGACAGGATCTCCGCCGGGGTCATGTTGGCCGTGCGCAGCGGCACCTTGTCCAACTCGACAGTCATCCCGCCGTCGCCGGCTGACGCGAGTTCAGAAGTGGCGCAGGACAATCCGGCGCCCCCGAGGTCTTGGATGCCGACCACCAGGTCGTTGGCGTACAGCTCCAGGCAGCACTCGATGAGCACCTTCTCCATGAACGGGTCGCCCACCTGGACGCTGGGCAGCTTCTTGCGGCCGGGACCGCTCTCGTCGCCGCCGAAGGTCTCGGAGGCCAGCACCGACACCCCGCCGATTCCGTCGAGGCCGGTACGCGCGCCGAACAGGATGATCTTGTTTCCGGTGCCGGAGGCGAACGCCAGGTGCAGGTCCTCCTTGCGCAGCACCCCGACGCACAGCGCGTTGACCAACGGGTTGCCCGCGTAGGAGGCGTCGAACACCGTTTCACCGCCGATGTTGGGCAGGCCCAGCGAATTTCCGTAACCTCCGATGCCGCGCACGACGCCGTCCAGCACGCGGCGGGTGTCGGGCGCGTCGGCGGGACCGAACCGGAGCTGGTCCATCACCGCGACCGGCCGCGCGCCCATCGCCATGATGTCGCGGACGATGCCGCCGACGCCGGTGGCCGCACCCTGGTACGGCTCGATGTAGGAGGGGTGGTTGTGCGATTCGACCTTGAAGGTGGCCGCCCAGCCGTCGCCGATGTCCACCACGCCGGCGTTCTCCCCGATCCCGGCCAGCATCGCCGCGCGCATGTCCTCGGTGGTGGTCTCGCCGAAGTAGCGCAGATGCACCTTCGAGGACTTGTAGGAGCAGTGTTCGCTCCACATCACCGAGTACATCGCCAGTTCGGCGTCGGTCGGCCGACGGCCCAAAATCTCGCGGATCCGCTGATATTCGTCGTCTTTGAGGCCGAGTTCGCGGAACGGCTGCGGGTGTTCTGGGGTGGCGGCGGCGTGGTCGACGGTGTCGACCTCAGGAGAGAGCCCGGACGTCACGCCACCAGTCTAGTTTGGGGCGCCACCGGCAGCCTTCCGACATGGGTTTCCGCACGGGCTCGGCGGGTAGCCCCATCACGTCACGGAAAAAGGAAGGAAGGTGACACATGACCACGATGTCCGAGTCCGGCCACGTGACCGGCACCAAAGACAAGGACTACAACCTCATCTGGTTCACCGAGCAGTGCCTGCGCAACGCGTTGAAGATGGAGACGTTCATCGAAGACGCCAAGCGCGACGGCGACAACGCGGTGGTGGAGCTGTTCTTGAAGGCCCAAGCCGACAGCCGCAAGGGCGCCGCGATGGCCAAGGAACTGCTCGCACAGCGGCTCGGCTGACCTGGGTCAGCCTGCCGCGCCGATACAGAACGCGTTGCCCGCGGGATCGGCGAGCACCACCCAGCTGAAGTCTTCACCGAAGCTGTGCCTGCCGGTTTCGCGGGCACCCAACCCGACCAGCCGCTTCACCTCCGCTTCCACGTCGGCCGCGGTGAAGTCGATGTGCATCTTGTTCTTGCCCGGCGTCGGATCGGGCACCCGCTGAAAGCCCAACACCGGCGCGCCGGCGCGGGTGACCGCCACGAATTCGCCTGGCGCGAAAGCCGTTACTTCGCCATCCACCGCCTGCGCCCACCACCGGGCCAGCTCGTCGGGATCGTCGCAGTCCAGCGTGATCATCTCCACGTTGAGGGCCATGCGCGAAACCCTACGATTACCTGCCGCGTAATTGAAACGCCCCCGGCGCGCCCGCAGGCTGATGCCATGACAGCTACACACACTCCACCGAAGTTCAGCGCCGACATGTGGGCGGCCTTCTGGGCCGCGCCGAACCCGTCGGCGATCCAGGACATCCTGGCCGACGACATCGTCGGGTACTGGCAAGGCGACCCGACACCGGTGCGGGGCCGGGAGGCCTACGCCGGCAAGATCGCCGAGCTGGTGGCCGCCATTCCCGATCTGCGGCTGCAGCTCGTCGACAGCGCGACCGTGCCGGGCGCCGCCGATGGCGAACAGCTGGTGTTCCTGCACTACACCGGCCAGGGCACCGGACCCGACGGCCCGTTCGTGATCCGGGGACTGGACCGGGTACGCACCCGCGACGGGATCGTGGTGGAAAACGTCATCCGCTACGACGAGGTCGACGCCGCCTGACCCGGATCAGGCCGGCGCCAGAAACGCCTGCAGCGCCGCGGAGTAGGCCGCGACGTCCTCGGCGCCCATCACCTCGCGCGCCGAATGCATGGCCAGCTGCGGTGCGCCCACGTCGACGGTCGGGATGCCGGTGCGCGCCGAGGTCATCGGCCCGATCGTCGATCCGCACGGCAGATCCGCGCGGTGTTCGTACCGCTGCAGCGGCACGCCGGCCTGTGCGCACGCCAGCGCGAACGCCGCGGCCGTGCGCCCGTCGGTGGCGTAGCGCAGGTTCGGCTGCACCTTGAGCACCGGTCCGGCGTTCACCTCGATGAGGTGCCCGGGCTCGTGGCGTTCGGGGTAGTTGGGGTGCGTGGCGTGGGCCATGTCGCCGGAGGCCACCAACGACCCCGGCAGCCGCCGCAGGAACTCCTCGCGTCCGCCGCCCTCGCTCAGCGTGATGCGCTCCAGCACGGTGAGCAGCAGATCGGACTGGGCGCCGTGCGCGGACTGCGAGCCGACCTCCTCGTGGTCGAACAACACCAGCACCGGCAGGTATCCGTTCGGCCCCGCCTCCGCCGCGGCCAGAAGCGCCTCCAGCCCGGCGTAGCAGGACGCCTGGTTGTCCAGCCGCGGCGCGCTGAGCAGCTCGCCGTCGGCGCCGATCAGCCGTGACGGCGTCAGATCGTGGGTCATCAGGTCCGCGCCGAGCACATCGGCCGGGTCGACGCCGGCGCGCTGCGCGACATAGCCGAGGAACGACCGCGGCTCCCCGCCCACGCCCCAGACCGCGTTGACGTGGCGCTGCGGGTCCAGCGCGACGGCCTTGCGGTCCTCGGCCAGGTGGATGGCCAGCTGCGGCACCCGCAGGATCGGCTCGTCGATCCGGACCAGCGAGTGCACCAGCCGGTCCCCGTCGTACACCGACAGCCGGCCGCTGATGCCGAGGTCGCGGTCCAGCCACGAGTTCAGCCACGCGCCGCCGTAGGGCTGCAGCGCGACCACCTGCCAGCCCGCGACGACCCGGTCGGGGTGCTGTTTGACGCGCAGGTTGGGGCTGTCGGTGTGGGCGCCGACGATGCGGAACGGCAGGCCGGGCTCACCGGTCTGCCACGCGATCAACGAGCCCGCGCGCACGCTGAAGAAACGTCCCTGCGCGGGCCAGGCGTCGTCTTCTGCCAGTTCGCGAAACCCGGCCGCGCGCAACCGCTCGGCCACCGTCGCGCAGACGTGGTACGGCGACGGCGACGCGTCGATGAACTCGCACAGGCCCTGCGGACTTGCAGACATAGTTATCCATCTTCGCCGACGCGACCACGTTAAGGTCAAACACGTGCCCGATCCCCTACCGCAACCCGTACTGGCGCCGCTGACACCGGCGGCCATCTTTCTGGTGGCGACCATCGAGGAAGGCGGCGAGCGATCGGTGCACGACGCGCTGCCCGACATCTCGGCTCTGGTGCGCGCGATCGGATTTCGCGACCCGACCAAGAACCTGTCGGTGGTGACGTCGATCGGCTCCGACGCCTGGGACCGGTTGTTCTCCGGCCCTCGGCCTGCCGAGCTGCATCCGTTCATCGAGCTCGACGGCCCCCGCCACCACGCCCCGTCGACCCCCGGAGACATGTTGTTCCACATCAGGGCCGAGTCGATGGACGTGTGCTTCGAGCTGGCGAGCCGGCTCATCGACGCGGCCGACGGTGCGCTCAACGTCGTCGACGAGGTGCACGGTTTCCGGTTTTTCGACAACCGCGACCTGTTGGGGTTCGTCGACGGCACCGAGAATCCCGACGGCCCGCTGGCCCGAAGCGCGACGCAGATCGGCGACGAGGACCCCGATTTCGCCGGCGGCTGCTATGTGCACGTGCAGAAGTACGTGCACGACATGGACGCCTGGAACGCGCTGCCCACGTCCGAGCAGGAACGGGTCATCGGCCGCACCAAACAGGACGACATCGAGCTCTCCGATGCGATGAAGCCGGCGAATTCCCATGTGGCCCTGAACGTCGTCGAGGACGACGAGGGTAACGAGCTCAAGATCGTGCGGCACAACATGCCGTTCGGAGAGGTCGGCAAGGGCGAGTTCGGCACCTACTTCATCGGTTACTCCCGCACGCCTGAGGTCACCGAGCAGATGCTGCGCAACATGTTCCTGGGCGATCCGCCCGGCAACACCGACAGGATCCTGGACTTCTCCACCGCGGTGACCGGCACACTGTTCTTCACCCCGATCGTCGATTTCCTCAACGATCCACCGCCGCTTCCGGATTCACCGGCGACCGAGGAGGTTCGACCTGCTGAGGTGGTAAGCCCGGTCGACTATGACGGCTCACTCGGTATCGGCAGCCTGAAAGGAACCCCATGAACAACCTGTATCGCGACCTCGCTCCGATCACCGAGGTCGCCTGGGCCGAAATCGAACTGGAGGCAAGCCGGACCTTCAAGCGGCACATCGCCGGACGGCGCGTCGTCGACGTCAGCGAGCCGGGCGGCCCGGTGGTGGCCGCGGTCAGCACCGGGCACCTGCGCGACGTGGCGCCACCCGGGGAGGGTGTGGTGGCCCATCTGCGGGAGAGCCAGCCGCTGGTACGGCTGCGGGTGCCGTTCACGGTGACACGATCGGCGATCGACGACGTCGAGCGCGGATCGCAGGACTCCGACTGGGATCCGGTCAAGGAGGCCGCCCAGAAACTGGCGTTCGTCGAGGACCGGGCGATCTTCGAGGGCTACGAGGCGGCGTCCATCGAGGGCATCCGCAATTGCAGCTCCAATCCGGCGCTCGCGCTGCCCGACGACCCCCGCGACTTCGCCGACGTCATCGCCCAGGCCCTGTCGGAACTGCGGCTGGCCGGCGTCGGAGGCCCGTATTCGGTGCTGCTGTCGGCGGAGGCCTACACCAAGGTCAGCGAGACCACCGAACACGGCTATCCGATCCGCGAACATCTCAACCGGCTGATCGGTGGCGGGGACATCATCTGGGCGCCCGCCATCGACGGTGCGTTCGTGCTGTCCACTCGCGGGGGCGATTTCGATCTGCAGATCGGCACCGACGTGTCGATCGGCTACCTGTCGCACGACGCCGGGACCGTGCAGCTCTACCTCGAGGAGACGCTGACGTTCTTGTGCTACACCTCGGAGGCCTCGGTCGCCCTGAGCGCCGACTGACTCACATTGCGCCGAGCGTGCGAGTCTGAGGGCGACACGCCGACAGAATTCGCGACTCTATGCACGCTCGCGCGCCAGGCTCAGGCGGCCAGCACCGCGTCCAGCGCGGAGTAGAAGATGCCGAGCCCGTCGTCCGACGGGCCGGTCAGCGCCTCGGTGGCGTGCTCGGGGTGCGGCATCAACCCGACCACCCGCCGGTTGGCCGAGCAGATCCCCGCGATGTCGCGCTGCGAGCCGTTGGGATTGTCGCGGTAGCGGAACACCACCCGATCCTCGGCCTCGAGCTCGTCGAGCACGTCCTCGCTGGCGACATAGCGGCCCTCGCCGGACTTCAGCGGAACCAGGATGTCGGCGCCGCGCTCGTAGCGCGACGTCCACGCCGTCGTGTTGGTCACCACCTGCAGCCACAGGTCACGGCACACGAAATGCAAACCCACGTTTCGGGTCAGCGCGCCCGGCAGCAGACCCGCCTCGCAGAGAACTTGAAATCCGTTGCAGATTCCCAACACCGGCATACCGCGCTCGGCGGCGGTGATCACCTCACCCATCACCGGCGCGAACTTCGCGATCGCGCCCGCGCGCAGATAGTCACCGTAGGAGAACCCGCCGGGGACCACGACGGCGTCCACGTTCTTCAGGTCGGGGTCGGCGTGCCAGAGGTTCACCGCCTCACCGCCGGCGAGGCGCACCGCCCGCGCGGCGTCGACGTCGTCGAGGGTGCCGGGAAATGTGATCACGCCCACACGCGCGCTCACGCTTGCTCCCTGGTCACGAACCAGTCCTCGATGACGGTGTTCGCCAACAGCGATTCGGCGATCTCAGCCAACATGTCATCGTCGATGCTGTCATCGACTTCAAGTTCAAATCGCTTGCCCTGCCGTACATCTGAGACGCCGTTGAAGCCCAGACGGCCCAGCGCGCCGACGATCGCCTGCCCCTGCGGGTCCAGAATCTCCGCCTTGGGCATCACGTGCACCACCACCCTTGCCACGGCGACAACTGTACCGGCGAGTTCAGCCGGTGCGCCTCACCGGCACGATCCGACGTACGCCTGGCAGAGCGGGGCCGCCATGGCGTCGAAGACCTGCGCGTCGGCGACCGGTGACCAGGGCACCCGCGGTGGCACCGTCGACCACAGGGCCAGCTCGACGACGCTGCTGCTGTCCGGGTGCGCCAGCAGGTACTGGTGCATCACCCGCTGGCGGGCCGCGCTGATCACCGCGGCGACCCGGTCCGGTTCGTCGACGGTGATCGACGGCGACACGAACGGCGCCGTCAGCTGGCAGGTGCGTATCCGGGTCTTGGCGAGCTGGAGGGTCTGCGCCGCCGTCGGGCCGCCCTGCGCGGTGGGCCCCCGCCAATGCACCACCTGCGCCTGCAGCTGCCAGTCGCCGGGCGGGTTGGGCACCGTCGCGCGTGCGGCGACGGCGTAGTCGCGGGGGTCGGGGACGACGGGCGGGCTGGCGCAGGCCTGCTCGAAGGCGAACCGCGGCGCGGTGGCGGTGACGGCCACTCCGGCCAGTCCCGGCCAGCGGTACACCGGGTACAGGGGGATCGCGGTGGACACCATCCAGGCCGAGTCGGGGACGGCGTCGCAGGCCGGCGGGCAGATCCCCGGCACGGCGTGCGCGGGCGGACCTGGCACGACGGCCAGACCGCACGCCGCGAGCACGATCGCGAGCATCATCCGCACGCTTCAACCACCCCCCGCCACAATATAGGTATGGAATTGACGCATTTCGGCCATTCATGCCTACTCGCGAAGTTCACGAATGATTCCGGCTCCGACACCACCGTTCTCTTCGACCCGGGCGTCTTCTCGCACGGATTCGAGGGCATCACGGGCCTCTCGGCGATCCTGATCACCCATCAGCACCCCGACCACGCCGACACCCAACGGCTGCCCGCGCTGCTGGACGCCAACCCGCAGGCCGCGTTGTACGCCGACCCGCAGACCGCCGCCCAACTCGGGGAGCCGTGGCAGGCCGTGCACGTCGGCGACGAACTGCAGATCGGCCATCTGACCGTACGCGGCGCCGGGGGTCGGCACGCGGTGATCCACCCCGAGATCCCCGTCATCGACAACATCTCCTACCTGGTCGGCGACGGCACCCATGCGGCGCGCCTGATGCACCCCGGCGACGCGCTGTTCACGCCGGGCGAACCGGTCGACGTGCTGGCGACACCCGCGGCCGCGCCGTGGATGAAGATCTCCGAGGCGGTGGATTACCTGCGTGCCGTCGCGCCGACGCATGCGGTGCCGATCCACCAGGCGATCATCGACCCGAGCGCCCGCGGCATCTTCTACGACCGGCTCTCGGAGATGACCGACACCGATTTCCAGGTGCTTCCCGAGGAGGACGGGGTCGCCTTCTAGGAGGCGGCCGCGCGGCCCGCGGCCCGCCCGGAGAACACGCAGCCGCCGAGGAAGGTGCCCTCGAGCGAGCGGTAGCCGTGCACCCCGCCGCCGCCGAACCCGGCGGCCTCCCCCGCGGCGAAAAGCCCGTCGAACACGGTGCCGTCGGGCTTGAGCACCCGCGAATCCAGGTCGGTTTCCAAGCCGCCCAACGATTTCCGCGTGAGGATATGCAGCTTGACCGCGATCAGCGGGCCGGCCTTCGGGTCAGTGAGCCGGTGCGGGGCGACGACGCGGCTGACCCGGTCGCCCAGATAGTTGCGCGCCACGCGGATCGAGGCGATCTGCATGTCCTTGGTGAACTTGTTGGCCACCTCGCGGTCGCGGGCGGTGACTTCGGCTTCCACCGTTGCGTACTCCAGCGGCAGCACATCGGGCACGTCGTTCATCGCAGAAACCAAGTCGCGCAACGTATTCGCGCTCACGAAGTCCACACCGCGGTCGACAAAGGCCTGCACAGGTGCCGGCGCGCCCTTTCGCGCCCGGCGCAGCACGTCGCGGATGCTGCGGCCGGTCAGATCGGGGTTCTGCTCCTGACCCGACAGCGCGAATTCCTTGGCGATGATGCGCGCGTTGAGGATGAACCAGGTGTAGTCCTGGCCCGTCCGTGCGATGTGCTCGAGCGTGCCGAGTGTGTCGAACCCGGGATACAGCGGTGCGGGCAGGCGGCTTCCGTGCGCGTCCAGCCACAGCGACGACGGGCCCGGCAGGATGCGGATGCCGTGCATGGGCCAGATCGGGTCGTAGTTGGTGATGCCCTCGGTGTAGTGCCACATGCGGTCGCTGTTGATGACACGCGCGCCCGCGGTCTCGGCGATGCCGATCATCCGCCCGTCGACATGCGCGGGCACACCGGACAGCAGTTGGCCGGGCACCCGGCCCATCCGCTTGGGCCAGTTCTGCCGCACCAGGTCGTGGTTGCCGCCGATGCCGCCGCTGGCGACCACGACGGCGCCGGCGCGGAACTCGAAGTCGCCGACGACGTTTCGCGACGACGCAACACCGCGGGCGGCATCCGACGGATCCAGCACCGCCCCGCGCACCCCGACCACCGCGCCGTTCTCGACGATCAGCTCGTCGACGCGGTGGCGGTGCTTGAACGTCACCGCGGGTGATCCGAGCAGCCGACGCGCGAAGATGTCGACGATCGCCGGCCCCGTGCCCCACGTGATGTGGAACCTCGGCACCGAGTTGCCGTGCCCGCGTGCGTCGTAGCCGCCGCGTTCCGCCCATCCGACGAGCGGGAACGTCTGCAATCCGCGTTCGCGCAGCCAGCTGCGCTTCTCGCCGGCGGCGAAGTCGACGTAGGCGTGCGCCCATTGCCGCGGCCAGTGGTCTTCGGGCCGGTCGAATCCCGCCGTGCCGAGCCAATCCTGCAGCGCCAGCTCGTGGCTGTCCCGGATCCCGAGCCTGCGCTGCTCGGGGCTGTCGACGAAGAACAGCCCGCCGAACGACCAGAACGCCTGTCCGCCCAGGTTGTTCGCGTTCTCCTGGTCCACGATCAACACGCGACGGCCGCGTTCGGCGACTTCGCACGCCGCGACCAGCCCAGCCAGCCCGGCTCCTACGACGATGACGTCAGCATCTGCCATGGCCGCCACGTTAGCGGGCCGGGGCTATGCCGCGGGCACCAGTTGGTCGCCGATTCAGTGCGCCAAGACCTCTTCGATCGCGGCGATCACCTCGGGCGCGTCGGGCTCGGTGCGGGGCCGGAACCTCTTGGCCACCTTGCCGCCCGGGGCGAGCAGGAACTTCTCGAAGTTCCACTGGATGTCGCCGGCTTCACCGTCGGCATCGGGCGTCTTGGTCAGCTGCTCATACAGCGGATGGCGCTGGGGGCCGTTGACGTCGGTCTTCTCCAGCAGCGGAAACGTCACGCCGTAGGTGGTCGAGCAGAACTCCTGGATCTCCTCGGCGGTGCCGGGTTCCTGGCCCATGAACTGGTTGCACGGCACCCCGATCACGGTGAGCCCGCGGTCGCGGTAGTCCTTCGCCAACTGCTCCAGGGCCGTGTACTGCGGGGTCAGGCCGCACTTCGAGGCGACGTTGACCACCAGCGCGGCGCCGTCGGCCAATTGCCCGAGCGTGGTGGGCTTGCCGTCGAGTGTGGTCAGCGGGATGTCGGTCAGCGGTGTGTCGGTCATGACGGGCACGCTACTCGTTCTTGAACAGCATCCCCGCGACGCGGTGCACCAGCGCGATCGGATCGTCGTCGGTGTCGATGGCCTTGTTCAGCCACAGCAGCGAAAACCCGTGCACCAGAGACCATGCCGCCAGCGCCGCAGCCTGCGGATCGGCGATCGCCCTGTCGTCGCCGAGGGTGCCGACACCCTGTGCGAGTTCGCGTCCCGCCGCCGCGATCGCGGCGACCAGTTCCGGATCCTCGGGGTTGACCAGCGACCGGTCGAACATCACCGCGTAGTGACCGGGATGCGCGAGCGCGAACCGCACATACGCCAGCGCGGCGTCGATGAACTCCGGTCTCGCATCGGCGAGCTCGACCGCCAGCAACCGCCAGCCCTCGGCCGCCAGCGCGGTGAACAGCCCGCGCCGGTCGGTGAAGTGATGCGCGGGTGCGGCATGGGAGACGCCGGCCGCGCGGGCCAGCTCGCGCAGCGAGACGCCGTCGGCGCCGCGCTCGGCGACGAGCTCGGCGGCGTGCGCCAGGATGACGGCCCTCAGATCGCCGTGGTGGTAGGACGCCTTGGTCACCCGGCCATCATAGCGCGCAATCTTGACAATGCCTAGATTAGGCTCCTATCCTGAACTTGCCACTGTCAAGATTGGAGTTCGCAAATGATCGTTGTCCTGACCCTCGTCCTCGGCACGCTCGCCGCCCGGCTGGCCGGTTGGCTGGGTGTCGGCTACCTCGACAGCTGGCCGTCGGCGATCGCCGTGGGCCTGGCCGCGATGTTCGTGCTCACCGGTGTCGCGCACTTCGTCAACCCGCTGCGCCGCGACATGATCGCGATCGTCCCGCCGCGGCTACCCGCACCCGCGCTGCTGGTGACGGTCACCGGCGTGCTCGAACTGGTCGGCGCCGCCGGGCTGCTGTATCCACCGACCCGGGTGGCTGCGGCGGTCGGCCTGTTCCTGCTTCTGCTGGTGATGTTCCCCGCCAACGTCTACGCCGCGCGGATGCCCAACGCGCCGAAGTCGATGACGACCCGGTTGGACCTGCGCACCGTCGAGCAGGTGCTGTTTCTAGGCGCCGCCGCCGTCGTGGTCGGCCTTGGCGGCATCCAGTAGCCAGGCGTACTGGAAGGCGGTTTCCTTCCAGCGCTCGTAGCGCCCGCTGATTCCGCCGTGGCCCGCGTTCATCTCGGTCTTCAACAGCACCGGCTCGTTGTCGGTCTTCGTATAGCGAAGCGCGGCCACCCATTTGGCCGGTTCCACGTAGTAGACCCTGGTGTCGTGCAGCGACGTCATCGCCAGGATCTTCGGATACCGTTTGGCCTCGACGTTCTCGTACGGCGAATAGGACTTCATGTACTCGTATACAGCCTTGTCCTCCAAGGGGTTTCCCCACTCGTCCCATTCGGTGACCGTCAACGGCAGCGACGGGTCCAGGATCGTGGTGAGCGGGTCCACGAACGGCACCACGGCCAGAACCCCGGCGAACAGCTCGGGTGCCATGTTGGCCGCCGCGCCCACCAGCAGCCCGCCCGCGCTGCCGCCGTGCGCCACCAGGTTCTCCGGGCGCGTGACGCCGGTCTGCACGAGATGCTCCGCGACGGCGATGAAGTCGGTGAAGCTGTTCTTCTTTTTCAGCATCTTGCCGTCTTCGTACCAGCGCCTGCCGAGCTCCCCGCCGCCGCGAACGTGGGCGACCGCGAACACCATTCCGCGGTCGAGCAACGACAGCCGCGCGATGGAGAACCGCGGGTCTTCACACATCTCGTAGGCGCCGTAGCCGTACAGCAAGGTCGGAGCCGGAAACTGCAGGCCGATCCGGTGCACGATCGAGATCGGGACACGGACGCCGTCCGGCGCCACGGCCCAGTCACGGCGCTCCACGTAATCCTCCGGGTGATAGTCGCCGAGCACCGGCTGCTCGCGCAGCAGCGTGCGCTCGCCGGTCTGCAGGTCGAGATCGTAGATCCGTACCGGCGTCACGAAGGAGGTGACACCGATCCGCAGCTTCGGCGAGCTCCAGTTCGGGTTGCCGCCAAGTCCCGCCGACGCCAGCTCGGATTCGAACGTGATGTCCTGCGGATGCCCGTAGCTGCCGTCGGCGTGCACGGGCCACAGCTGGATCTTCGGCAACGCCTCACTGCGGTACCCGACCACCAGGTGTGCTTCGAAGGCGTCCACCGAGTCCAGCCGCACGTCGTCGCGGTGTTCGATCAGCGTGCGCGTCGAGGTGGGGTCGGCCACCGGAGCCTCCACGAGCGTGAAGTTCTCCGCGCCGTCGTTGTGCAGGATCAGGAACCGGTCTTCGCCGCCGACGACGGCGTGTTCGACGGAGTACTCGACGAGTTCGCGGCGCGGCCACACAGTGCCGAACTCGGCTTCCGGATCGTGGGCGTCGGCGTAGCGAATCTCGGAGGTGACGGCGCTGCCCGCGGCGATGAGGATGTACTTGTCGCTTCGCGTCCGGCCGACCGCGAGCCAGAACCGTTCGTCGGGTTCGTGATAGGCCCGTTGATCCGGCAGCCCGGAGCCGAGGCGGTGCCGCCAGACGGTGTCGGGACGCCATGCTTCGTCGACGGTCGTGTAGTAGACGGTGCGATTGTCGGCAGCCCACGTCACGCCGGCGGCGATCCCGGTGATCTCGTCGTCGTACAGTTGGCCGGTACGTAAATCCTTGAACCGCAACGTGTAGCGTTCATCGCCCTTGACGTCCACCGAATACGCGAGGATGTTTCCGTCGAGGCTCACCGACGCTGCGCCCAGCGCGAAGAACTCATGCCCGTCGGCTTCGAGGTTCTCGTCGAGAATCACCTGTTCGCCGGGAATCTCGGTGTTCTCGTCAAGCACCGGCGGTGTCCAGTCGTCGGGGTCGTCGACCGGGCAGCGGCAGTGCACGCTGTACTGCTTGCCCTCGAAGCTGCGGGCGTAGTACCACCAGTTCAGGCGCCTGGTCGGCACGGAAAGGTCGGTCTCTTTGGTGCGGGCCTTGATCTCCTCGAAGATCTTCTGCCGCAACGGGGCCAGGTGTGCGGTGACGTGTTCGGTGTAGGCGTTCTCGGCGTTGAGGTGCTCGATGACTTCGGGGTTGGACTTGTCGCGCAGCAATTCGTAGGGATCGATGAAGACGTCGCCGTGATGCTCGCGACGATGCTCGATGCGTTTGGCTTCTGGTGGATTCACGAGGCGGGTCCGATCCAGTCGTCGAACTTGCGGCCCGAAATGCGTTCGTAGGCCTCGATGTAGCGTGCCCGCGTCGCGTCGACGATGTGCTGCGGCAGGGGCGGCGGCGGTGCGTCACCGTGGCGGTCCCATCCGGACTCGGCGCTGGTGAGCCAGTTGCGGACGAACTGCTTGTCGAAGCTCTGCTGCACAACGCCCTCTTGCCAGTCGTCGGCGCGCCAGTACCTGCTCGAGTCGGGTGTGAACACTTCGTCGGCCAGCCGCAGGGTGCCCTCGGCGTCCACGCCGAACTCGAACTTCGTGTCGGCGACGATGATGCCTTTGGTGAGCGCGTAATCCGCGCCCTGCCGATAGGTCCGCAGTGTGCATTCGCGCACCTCATGCGCGCGCTCGGCGCCGATCAGGTCGACCACCGCGTCGAACGAGATGTTCTCATCGTGCTGCCCCAATTCGGCTTTGGTGGCGGGAGTGAACAGCGGCTCGGGCAACTTGCTGGCCTCGCGCAGGCCGGGTGGCAGCGGGATGCCGCACAGCGCGCCCGTCTTCTGGTAGTCGATCAGACCCGATCCGGTCAGATAGCCGCGGGCCACCGCCTCCACCGGCAGCATCTCGAGCTCCTGCACCACCAACGCGCGGCCGAGCACGTCCTCGGGGATGCGTTCGTCATCGGGCGGACCGGCCAGATGGTTCGGCACAGCAGCCGACCGGCTCAAGAAGTCGAAGAAGAACACGCTCATCGCGGTCAGAATGCGGCCCTTGTCGGGGATCTGCGAATCCAGGATGTAGTCGTAGGCGGAGATGCGGTCGGTGGCGACGAACAGCAGCGTGTCGTCGTCGACGCGGTACAGCTCGCGGACCTTGCCGCTGGCCAGATGTTGGTAGTCGGACAGAGCGGGGCGCATCGGGCCAGCCTATCGGGCAGCATCAACACCATGAGTTCGCGGTTTGTCCCCTACGCCACCACGCCCTCGCGCTTCGTCGGCCAGTTCATCAGCGACATCATCGTGCTCGGCTGGACCATCGTGTGGTTGTCGGTCGGCGCGGCCGTCCACTCGGCGGTGTCCACGATCGCCACGGTCGGCCGCGAGGTCGAGGCCGGGGCCAACGGCATCGCCGGCAATCTCGACGCCGCGGGCGGCCAAGCCGATGACGTGCCGTTGATCGGCCAGGCCCTGGCCGCGCCCCTGCGGGCGGCCAGCGACGCCGCGCTGGAGATCGCGGGCGCGGGGCACAACCTCGACACCACCGCGTCGTGGCTGGCGTGGGTGCTGGCGATCGCCGTCGCGGCCCCACCGATCCTGTTCGTCGCGATGCCGTGGCTGCTACTGCGCGTGCGGTTCGCCCGTCGCAAGTGGACCGCGATCACGCTGGCCCGCACACCCGCGGGCGAACAGCTGTTGGCGCTGCGCGCGCTGGCCAACCGGCCGCTGGCGCAGCTGGCGCAGATACACGCCGACCCGGTGGGCGCCTGGCGCAGCTACGACGCGGTCGCGATCCAGGGACTCGCAGCGCTGGAGTTGCGCGCGGCCGGGGTGCAGCGGCTGCGCCGCTCTTGATTTCGCTGCTAGCCGAAGATGCGCCGCCACACCCGCCCATAGGAGTACCGCGCCGTCACCGACCCGAACCGCACCCGGCCACGCACGACCAGGTGCAGCTGCGGCGACCGGGGACCGTAGGGCACCTTCAACGTGGTGCTGCCCGCGAACGTGTCGACGCCGTTGAGGTCCGCGGTGGCGCCGTCGGGCAGGATCAGCTCGGTCGAGCTCAAGTAGTCGTCGATGTCGAGCACGACGGTCGGGCTCTGCAGGGTCGCGGTGGTGAAATCGAGCGTGGTGTCGCACATCCGGGTCTTCAACCGCAGATGCGGCGGCACCGTCCACTGGCCGCGCCGTGTGATCGTCGACATCCGGCCCTGCACCAGTTCGCCGCCGTCGGGGGTCACTGCCGGCGAGTGCGAGCGCGGCAGGTCGGCCTCGGGCAGATCGGCGAGCACCGCTCGGAGATCCCCGCGGGTTCTGGCGGTCAGCACCGTGTCAATGCGCTCGCTGAACTCGTCGAGCGTGAGCAGGCCCTGACCGACGGCGTGCTCGAGCAGTCGGCGCACGTGGGCGCGGTCATCGTCGGACACCCGCAGGTTCGCGTCACTTGGGTCCATGCCTCGAGGGTAGGTGCAGGCGCATCTGGCGTCCCAACCGCGACAGCCCCGCGACCGCCACGATGGCCCAGCTGGCGAACGCAATCCAGAAGACCACGTGCGAAATCTTTGTCAGCGCAGTCCAACCGGTTTCCGTCGACGTGGTGTCGGTGGCCACCGAGTACATGCCGAGCGGGAACACCATCGCCCACCAGACCCCGGCGAAGCGCAGCGCCTCGGGGCGTTGAGCGTGGCGCACGCCGAAGTACAGCAGCGGCGGAATCCACGCCGTTGCCGCAACCCACGTTCCGACGGTGACCAGCCACGCCGCTTCGGCGAGCCATCCGGCGGCGTCGTGGTGGATGTGGTCGCCGGCCAGCGTCGCGATGGCCAACCCGCCCATCAGGATCCACGCGTCGGGCTCGAACCCGTCGGGGTCGAGGCGGGCGGCGAACGCGCGGGCCAGGATCAGCCAGGTCATCACGGCATACACCGCCATCGCGAGCACCCACATCGCCACGGCAGCGAGCAGCAAGCTGGTCCAGCCGGTGTGACGCGCCAGCGCGACGGTGACGAGCGCCAGCCCGGACGTCCCGACACTGGGCAACTCCCATGCGCCACAGGCTCTTTCACGAAGATCTCGCCAACGGCAGACCGCGAGGTTGCGCACCAGTCGCACGCCGAGCACCAGCCACGTCGTCGCCGCCAGCAGGCTGAGCGTCCACAGCACACCGGGGGTCGACGTGAACCTGCTGTCGAGCACCGCGCACGCCGCCACGAACGTGAACAACCGCACAGTGACGTCGACATCTGTCGGGTCCGGCGGCTGCCTCGACCACGAGATCGCCGCCACCACAACCAGAATCACCAATCCAGCGACGGCGAGCGCTCCCAGCCCGTCGCTGAGCGCCCGGTAGCCGTGGTCGGCCGCGGCGATCGACACGATGCCGATCGCCATGACGGCGGCAAACGCGTCCGGCTTCACCCGCGCAGCTCGACCACCAAATGTCGGATACCGGTGTGCCGATTGCTGCGAGTCCACTCCACCGGCTTGACCAGCCGCGCCGACGAGAACCGGGTCAGCAGTTCCTCGAACAGCACGCGAAGCTCCAGCCGGGCCAGGTTTGCGCCGAGGCAGTAGTGCACACCATGCCCGAATCCCAAGTGCGGATTGGGTTTACGGGTGATGTCGAACGTGTCGGGTTCGGTGAACACCGCCGGGTCCCGGTTCGCCGAGCCTTCCCATACCTGCACCTTCTGCCCTGCGCTGATCTCGATGCCCGCGAGTTCGGTGTCACAGGTCGCGGTGCGCCGCTTCGACGGCGACGGCGATGTCCAGCGCACCATCTCCTCGACCGCTGTGGGCAGCTGGTCCAGATCGGCGCGCAGCGCCGCGAACTGGCCGGGATGGTCGATCAACGCGAGCAGCCCGCCCGCCACCGCGTTGCGGGTGGTCTCGGCGCCCGCGCTGAACAGGAGGCTGAAGAACAGATACAGTTCGAGATCCGACAAGCCCTCGTCGAGCGTGGCGTTGGCGACGACGGACAGCATGTCGTCGGTGGGCTCGGCACGCTTGGACGCGATAAGCTCCTGGCCGTAGGCGTACATCCGGGAGCCGGCTTCCTCGGCCGACATCTGCCCGACCTGCCCCAGTTCGGCGCGGCGGGCCTGCCCGAAGTCGAACTGCGGCTCGATGGCGTGAAACAGCCAATGCCGTTCGGATTCGGGAACTCCCAGCAGAATGCAGATCATCTGCATCGGCAGTTCGGCGGCGATGTCGACGAGGAAGTCAAGCGGCTCGCCCGGCACCACCGCGTCCAGCAACCGCCGGGCCCGCGCACGCAGATCCTCCTCGACGCGGCGGATCATCCGCGGGGTGAGACCCGAGCTGACCAGCCGCCGGACCTCGGCATGACGCGGGTCGTCCATCATGTTGAGGACCTGCCCGGCGATCGACAGATCCTGCAGCAGCGTGCCGCCGTACGGCCGGTCACCGCCGGTCACCGACGAGTACGTCACCGGATCACGCAGTACGGCAAGGGTTTCGGCGTGAGTGGCCACCGACCAGAAGCCTTCACCGTCGGGAGTGTGCTCGGTCGGTTCGTGCCAGTACACCGGTGCCTCACGCCGGTGCACCGCGAACAGGTCGTGCGGAAAGCCGTTGGCGAAGTTGTCCAGATCGGTGAAGTCGATCCGGGCCAACTCCGGACTCGACGTCACAGGATGGCACCCGAGGTGTACTTGGCGGCCTCGGGGTAGCGGCTGACCAACTCGTCGACCGCCTCGACGACCCGGTCGACCTGGTCCCCGGCCGCACCGGTGAAGGCCTGCTTGTCGGCCAGCGCGGCGTCCAGCGCGGGCCGGTCCAGCGGCAGCCGAGGATCGGCCGCGAGGCGATCGAGCAGGTCGGGTTCGGCGCCCCTCTCCCGCATGGCGAGCGCGACGGCCACGGCGTGCTCCTTGATCACCTCGTGCGCTGCCTCGCGGCCCATTCCGGCACGCACCGCGGCGATCAGGATCCGGGTGGTGGCCAAAAACGGCAGATAGCGGTCGAGCTCACGCTGGATCACGGCCGGGTAGGCGCCGAACTCGTCGAGCACGGTCAGGAACGTCTCGATCTGCCCGTCGATGGCGAAGAACGCGTCGGGCAGCGCCACCCGGCGCACCACCGAGCAGAACACGTCGCCCTCATTCCATTGGGCGCCAGCCAGTTCGGCTGCCATCGACGCGTAGCCGCGCAGCACCACCTGCAGCCCGTTCACCCGCTCACACGACCGGGTGTTCATCTTGTGCGGCATGGCCGAGGAGCCCACCTGTCCCGGCGCGAACCCCTCGGTCACCAGCTCGTGGCCCGCCATCAACCGGATGGTGTGCGCCAGCGAGGACGGCCCCGCTCCCAGCTGCACCAGCGCCGACACCACATCGTGGTCCAACGACCGCGGATACACCTGCCCGACACTGCTGAAAAGCTCGGTGAATCCCAGGAATTCGGCGACGCGACGCTCCAGGTCGGCCAGCCGGGAGGTGTCCCCGTCGAACAGATCGAGCATGTCCTGCGCGGTGCCCATCGGGCCCTTGATCCCCCGCAGTGGATAGCGCTCGATCAACCCGCGCAGCCGCTGCAGCGCGAGCAGCATCTCTTCGGCGGCCGACGCGAACCGCTTGCCCAGCGTGGTGGCCTGCGCCGCGACGTTGTGGCTGCGCCCGGCCATCACCAGGTCGCGGTAGCTGATCGCCCGCTCGGCCAGCCGGGCCACCACGGCGACGCCGTGCGCATGCACCAACTCCAGGGAGCGGCGGATCTGCAGCTGCTCGACGTTCTCGGTGAGGTCGCGGCTCGTCATGCCCTTGTGCACGTGCTCGTGGCCGGCCAGCGCGTTGAACTCCTCGATGCGCGCCTTGACGTCGTGGCGCAGCACCCGTTCCCGCGCCGCGATCGACGAGAGGTCGACGTCCTCGAGCACCCGCTCGTAGTCGGCGAGGACCGAGGGTGGCACGTCGACCCCCAACTCCATCTGTGCCCGCAGCACCGCCAGCCAGAGCCGACGCTCCGCGACGATCTTGGCCTCCGGCGACCAGATGGCCACCATCTCCTCGCTGGCGTACCTGCTGGCCAGCACGTTCGGGATCGTCACAACCACACAGCTTACGGTCCGGTCACCGTGGGCAGCAGGCTAGTCCGGCGCGTCGGCCAGATGCGCCTCGGTGTACAACCCCGCGTCCTTCACACCCATCCGGCGGTTGATCAGCATGGTGACGAAGAACAGCACGATGCCGACCCCGACGAGAACCAACGCCAGGATGTACTGCTGGGCCGGCCGGCCCGACAGCGGCGTCACCAGATACAGCGACGTGACGAAGCCGATGACCGGCAGCGCCGTCGGTGTCCGGAAATGACCTCCTCGGCGCTCGTCGCGCCGCAACACCAGCACCGCCACGTTGACCATCGCGAACACCGCGAGCAACAACAACGACGTGGTGCCGCCCAACACGGAGATCGCGGTCGAGCTGGCGAACACCGACACGTAGAAGATCAGCCCGAACGCGATCGTCGTGGTGAACACGATCGCCACCCAGGGCGTGCGGGTGCGCGGATGCACGACTCCCAGCACCTGTGGCAGCACCCGCTGACGCGCCATGCCGTAGATCAGTCGGCTGGCCATCAACATGTTGATCAGCGCGGTGTTGGACACCGCGAACATCGAGATGAACGGAAAGATCTCCTCGATTGGCAGGTTCGGCGCACCGGCCCTGACGACGTCCACCAGCGGGGTGTCGCTCGCGGCCAGCGTGCCCACCGGCACCAGCGCCACCGCGACGATCGACACCAGGATGTAGATGACTCCGGCGATCGTCAGGCCCGAAAGCAGCACCTTCGGAAAGACGTTCACCGGATCCTTGGTCTCCTCGGCCATGTTCACCGAGTCCTCGAAACCGACCATCGCGAAGAAGGCCAGCGACGTCGCGGCGGTGACGGCCATGAACGCGTTCTTGTCGGTCGCGGTCTCGAACGCGACCACCCTGCCGAAGTCGACGTCGAGCCCGCGGGTGAGCGCCCACAACCCGACGAACAGCACCAGCATCAGCCCGGTCGCCTCGACGAACGTCAGCGCGACATTGAGTTTCACGCTCTCACCGACACCGCGCAGGTTGACCATCGCCAGCAGCGCCATGAACAGCAGTGCGATGACGGCGATCCCGAGCTTGCCCCAGCCCAGCCCGAACCCGGTGTCGAAGTTGGCGGCGAAGAAGCTCGACGCGGTGGACGCCGAGGTGATACCGGAACACATCACGACGAACGCCACCAGGAACGTGATGAACTGGATGCTAAAAGCCTTGTGCACGTAGAGCGCAGCGCCGGCCGCCTGTGGATATTTGGTCACCAGCTCCAGGTAGCTGAACGCGGTGATGGTCGCGATGACGAACGCGACGAGAAACGGAAGCCACGCGGCCCCACCGACTTCGCCTGCGACATCACCCGTCAGCGCGTAGACGCCGGTGCCCAGGATGTCGCCGACGACGAAGATCAGCAACAGGCCGGGGCCCATCACTCGTCGTAGTTCCGGTTGCTGTTCGGTGGTGTCCGGTGCGCCCATCGTCCGCGGGCCCGCTGCTACGCGATCCGCTCGTCGACCGGCGCCAGCACGTCGATCACATCGATCAGCGTGGCGCGTGCCGACGCGCGCGGGCCTTCGCCGTCACCGACGAGGGCCGCCACCACCGCCCCGTCGACGGCGTTGACCAAAGCGGTGAGGTACTCGGCACGGACCGACCGGCCGGACCGCTCGATGACCTCGATGACGGCGTCGGTGCGTTGCCGCAGGATCTGCCGTTGGATGTCGCGCAGCATCGGCTGGCGAGCGCATGCGATGTAGCGCTCGTACCGCGAGATCAACCGTTCGCTGACCCGCTGCCCGACCGCATCGTCGACCAGCAGGTCGACCAGGATGGCGGCCGTCGACTCCGCACCGCGACGGCGCCGCGGCAGCATCGCCACCCGGGCCCGCAACTGCTCGGTCTCACGCTCACCGACGTGCTCGACGGCCTTGGCGATCAGGTCGTCCAGCGAGGAGAAGTAGTACGTCGTCGACGCCAGCGGCAACCCGGCGCGCCGGGCCACCGCGCGGTGCCGCACCGCGTCGAAGCCACCTTCGCACAGCAGATCGGCAGCGGCGCTGACCAGCGCGCACCGCCGACGTTCTCCCTTGGGAGTGACTGCTGCCGTCACCTTTAGCATGCTGCCAGCCCGGGCGGTCTCCCAGTGCCATTTCGGCCAATCAACAGGCTTTACTCAGATAACTCACTCGAATCGCGCTCCCGCGGCGGTGGCATGATGGCCGCCATGCCCGAACTGAGCCGCCGCGCGCTGCTGCGTCTCGGCGTCGGTGTGACAGGCGTGGCCGCTGGGGTGGCCGCGTTTTCGGCGCCACCCACCGCGCGCGCCGCGCCGACGTACGTCGAAGGGTCGTTCGTCTCGGCGGCCCGCGGCGGCGCGGCCACCAACTGGGCGATCGCGCGCCCGCCGGGACAGACCGGTGCGCTGCGGCCGGTCATCGCTCTGCACGGCAAGGGCAGCGACGCCGCGACCGTGATGGCAGGCGGTGTCGAGCAGGGGCTGTCCCAGGCGGTGGCGGCGGGCCTGCCGCCGTTCGCGGTCGTCGCGGTCGACGGCGGCGGAAGCTACTGGCACAAGCGCGCATCCGGTGAGGACTCGGGGGCGATGGTGCTCGACGAGCTCATCCCGATGCTGGGCGAACACGGGATCGACACCTCGCGGGTCGCGTTCCTCGGCTGGTCGATGGGCGGCTACGGCGCGCTTCTGCTCGGCGCCCGGCTGGGCCCGGCCCGCACGGCGGCCATCTGCGCGGTGAGCCCGGCGCTGTGGACCTCCGCGGGCGCGGCGGCGCCGGGGGCGTTCGACAGCGCCGAGGACTACGCGGCCAACAGCGTGTGGGGCCTGCCGCAACTCGGCCGGATTCCGATCCGGATCGATTGCGGCAACAGCGATCCGTTCTATTCGGCGACCAAGCAGTTCATCGCCCAGCTGCCCAGCCCGCCGGCGGGTGGGTTCTCCCCCGGCGGGCACGACGCCGGGTTCTGGAGTTCGCAGCTGCCTGCCGAGCTGACGTGGATCGCGCCGCTGCTGGTCGCCTGAGGGCACCTACACACCTCAACCGCTCAACCGCGAGCAGACGCCAATACCCCCAAAACCCGGCCTCTCAGGGGGTGTACGCGTCTGCTCGCGCGGGAGGGTACCCGCCTAAAGGGTGATCCGGCCTTCGGCTGCGGCCAGCCCGATGTCGGTGCGAAAGTGGCTGCCGGGCAATCGGATCGACTCGATCAACGCGTACGCGGCGGAGCGGGCAGCGGCCAGGTCCGGCCCGGTGCCCACCACCGACAACACCCGGCCGCCGCAGGACACGATCGCGCCGTCCTCGCGGCGGGCGGTGCCCGCGTGCAGCACACCGTCGGCCTCGGAACCGACGATGACGTCGCCCACCCGGGGACGGCTGGGATAGTTCTCCGCCGCCAGCACAACCGTCACCGCGGCACCGTCGCGCCACTTCAGCGGCGGCACCTCCGCCAGCGTCCCGGTGGCCGCGGCGCGCAGCAGCTGACCCAGCGGGCTGTCCAGCAGGGCCAGCACCGACTGCGTCTCGGGATCGCCGAAACGGCAGTTGAATTCGACGACCGCCGGGCCCTGCGGGGTGATCGCCAACCCCGTGTAGAGCAACCCGGAAAACGGGCTGCCCCGGCGAACCAGCTCGGCGGCAACGGGTTTCACGATCTCGTCGACGATCCGGTCGACGACCTCGGAGGGTAGCCACGGCAGCGGCGCATAGGCGCCCATCCCGCCCGTGTTGGGCCCGGTGTCGTTGTTGCCGACGCGTTTGAAATCCTGGGCCGCCAGCAGCGGCACCACCGTCTCGCCGTCGACGACACAGAACAGCGACACCTCGGGCCCGTCGAGGAACGATTCGAGCAGCACCGGATGCCCGGCCTCCAGCAGGCTGGCCGCGTGGGCGCGGGCCACGTCGCGGTCGGTGGTCACCACGACGCCCTTGCCCGCGGCGAGCCCGTCGTCCTTGACCACCCAGGCCGATTCGCCGCCGGGCGGCCCGAAGCGGTCCAGCGCCGCGTCCAGCCGCGCCGGATTGTCCACGATCTCGCTGCGCGCGGTGCGCACGCCGGCCGCGGCCATCACGTCCTTGGCGAACGCCTTGGAACCTTCGATGCGCGCGGCCTCCTTGGTCGGCCCGAAGCAGGCGATCCCCGCTTCGCGCACGGCGTCGGCCACCCCGAGCACCAGCGGCACCTCCGGCCCGATGACCACCAGGTCGGCGCCGATCTGCCGAGCCAACTCGGCGACCGCCTCACCGGAGGTGATGTCGACGTCATGTTGTTCGGCGATCGCCGCGGTGCCGGCGTTGCCGGGGGCGATGGCCAGCGCCTCGACCTCCGGGTCTCGACGCAGCGCGAGCAGCAACGCATGTTCACGGGCTCCGGACCCGATCACCAGGACACGCACAAGCGCCAACTCTAAACGCTCGCCCACGGCCATACACTTGACACCTGGGTGTATGGTCAAGCCATGACGCAGAGCACATGCCCGTTCTCGCCGGGATGGGACTTCACCGACCCCGCCATCCTGCTCAAGGGCGTCCCCGTCGCCGAGTTCGCCCAGCTGCGCAAGACCGCGCCGGTGTGGTGGAATGAGCAGCCGGAGTCGATCTTCGACGACGGCGGGTACTGGGTGATCAGCCGCCATGAGGACATCAAGGCGATTTCCCGCGACAGCGACCGCTGGTCGACCAACCGCAAGGGCGTGGTCATGCGGTTGCCCGACGGCACCACCACCGAACAGCTGGAGCTGACCAAGGCGCTGCTGATCAACCACGACGCACCCGAGCACACTCGGCTGCGCAAGATCGTCTCGCGGCTGTTCACCCCGCGGGCGGTGGCGACCCTGGAGGAGAAGCTCGCCGTCGCGGCGCGCGAAATCGTCGCTGCCGCCAGGGAAAAGGAGACCGGAAACTTCGTCGACGACATCGCGATGGGCCTGCCGCTGCGGGCCATCGCCGACCTGATCGGCGTGCCGGAGGCAGACCGGCAGAAGTTGTTCACGTGGACCAACGCCATCATGAACACCGACGATCCGGACTACGAAACCGATTACGCGGCCGCCAACGCCGAGCTGATGGGCTACGCCTACGCGATGGCCGAGGAACGTCGCCGCTGCCCGGCCGACGACATCGTCACCCGGCTCGTCGAGGCGGACATGAACGGGGAATCCATGGAGGACGTCGCGTTCGCGTTCTTCGTCATCCTGTTGGCGGTGGCGGGCAATGAGACGACACGCAACGCGATGACCCACGGAATGAACGCGTTCTTCGAAAACCCCGACCAGTGGGAGCTGTTCAAGCGGGAGCGGCCGGAGACCACCGCCGACGAGATCGTGCGCTGGGCCACGCCCGTGCACTGCTTTCAGCGAACGGCGTTGGTGGACACCGAACTCGGTGGCGTCACGATCCGCGAGGGTCAGCGTGCCGGGATGTTCTACAGCTCGGCCAACTACGACGAATCGGTGTTCGAGTCGCCCTTCGAGTTCAACATCAGCCGCGACCCCAACCCGCATCTGGGCTTCGGCGGTCACGGCGCGCACTACTGCATCGGGGCGAATCTGGCCCGCATGGAGATCAAGCTGATCTTCAACGAGATCGCCGAGCAGATTCCTGACATCGCCAAACTGTCTGAACCGCAACGTCTTCGGTCAGGCTGGATCAACGGTGTCAAGGATCTGCAGGTGTCTTATCGCGGCTGAGTATGATTCTCGCCGTGCGTACCCACGGTTGGTCCGGATCCACGCCGGCGACCGACGACGAAGCCATCAGCCGGATCCTCGACGCCGCGGGCAAGGCGATCGACGCACGGGGCGCGGAGTTCTCCATCGCCGACGTCGCCCGCACGCTGGGGGTGACGCGGCAGACGGTGTACCGCTATTTCCCCAGCACCGACGCCCTGCTGCAGGCTTCGGCGCAACGCGCCGCCACCGACTTCCTCGACCGGTTGGCCGAGCACCTGCAGGGGCTCACCGATCCGCGGGAGGCGGTCGCCGAGGGCATCGCCACGGCGCTGGAGTGGATTCCCAAGGACAAACACATCGGCCTGCTGCTCATGCCGGGCAGGGCCAGCGACTTCAGCCAGACGGTGACGTCCGACGTGGCGCTGCGGTTCGCCGACTCGATGCTGCGCCGGTTCGACGTCGACTGGGCCGCGTTGGGGTTCGACGACGATGATCTCGACGACCTGGCCGAGCACCTGCTGCGGATCATTCAGTCGTTCGTCATCGATCCCGGCCGTCCACCGCGCCAGGGCGTCGAGCTGCGCGACTATCTGCGACGGTGGGTGGGGGCCGCGCTGCCTGCGCAATAATTTGGCGTTCGGTGGAGGGCTCGGGCGGCCATAGACTTGTGCTCGTGGGCGCCTTGGAGGGTTTCTTGACGACGTGGTCGCGTGCTCGCGCCACGTTCGGCGAGGGCGATCCGCACGCCGGCGCCGAGTTCGACCGGACCGCGCGGCTGCGGTCGTTACAGGCCGACGTGGAGTCGGCCGCCCCCGCCGCCGACTGGACCGGCACCTCGGCCGACGCGTACGCGGATGCCAACCTCCGCCACGGCCGGACCCTCGGCGCGCTGGCCGACCTGGACCAGCGGCTGGCCGCCGAACTCGACCGCGCCGCGGCCGTCGTCGCTGCCGGGCGGCGTGAGCTGGACGCCGTCAAACAGTGGGTGCTCGACGCAACGGCAAGCACATTCCCGTCAGATGGCCCCGAGCAGACGATCTGGTCCGCGGTCAGCAAGGGCGCCGGCGACGTCGCGGAGATCATTCAACGCTCGCATGAGGATCTCGGCGCGATCGCCGAGCGGATACGTGCGCTCGCCGGCGAGTATGAGGAACTGGGGAGCGGCGCCCGCGACGCCTAGAGCACGGTGAGCGGCAGGGACTTGCGCGGCTGGAACGCGAACGTCGCGCCGCCGCTCACCTTGGCCACCGAGACCTCGGAGAATTCCTTGGCGGCGGTGTCGGTTTCGACCACGCGCGCAGTCCAGTCCTGTGCCGCCCCGGCGATTTCCACGTCAAGGTGGGGATCGACGGCGGCGACGATCGCCTGTAGCGGACGCTTCTCGTCCGGTGTCACCAACGACGCCCACGCGCCGTCGTCGTGCGCGGCCGACCGTCGCAGATGCACGACGTCCGGGCCGAACTCGGCGTCGACGTAGGCGGCCGGGTTCAGCAGCGGATGCAACCGCAGCACCCGTACCGCACCCTCGATACCGCCGGGCAGATCCAGTGCCCGGTGGATGCGCTCGGCCCCCAATCCCGCGACGCCGATGAGTTGTTTGGTGCAGATCTCGGTGGCCAGTTCGGTGTCGGTGCCTGCGCGCTTGCCGACCGCGATGACGAACGAGAGGTTCAGCAGATGCATCTGCAGACACACCTCGTCGGCCATGCGCACCAGCGCCGAGCGGGAGAACGCCGAGAAGTCCAGATCCGACACCAGCGGCCCCGAGTAGTCCGCCTGCCCCTCGTCGTCGGCGTCGATCGGGTCGAGTTCGGTTCGCGCGGCACGGGTTCGGCGGACCACGTCGAGCGCCGGGTGGTCCTCGACGGGCGGATAGGACTCGTCGATGATCACGGTCCACGCGCAGTGTGGCTGCCGGTCGGCGGGCTCGCGCGGCGGTCGGTGGATGGGACGGATCTGCGCCTTGCGGTTGGTGGCGACGGCCGTGGCGTCGAAGGTGGGATCCTCGATGTCGTGGCACATGCCGCGCACGTAGTCCTCACCCATCGGTTCGACGTCGAGCAGCGCGCCGCAGTGGTCCAGCTGGAACTCGCCGTGCCAGCGGTCGTGCACCGTGTACCGGAAGTCCATGAACTGCGGTGGCGCGCCGATGTCGAGCTGCAGGCCCTTGAAGATGGTGATGACGTCGTCGCCCTCGTAGCTCAGCGCCTTCTGCATCCGCCTGGTGTAGATCGGGCTGGAGCCCATCCATTCCTCGATCGCGATCTGCAGCATCTCCTCGCGACCGAAATTGCTGATGCACCAGGCCATTCCGGACCGGTCGATCATCTGGCCGATCAGCAGCAGCTCCGGGACCAGCTTGGCCAGCTGGTCCCGCGACAGCTCGGCGTACCTACTTGTCATGCTTGTCGTGCACCGTGCCACCGGAGTGCATCTTCACCGCGGCGTTGACGTTGGCTTTCTTGTCTTCGCTTTGTCCTCTTGCGGCCGCCTTCTTGCGGTTCTTGACCACCTTGCTGACGGCCCCGTCCAGCTTCGAGCCCAGCGGGAACCCGAGGTAGTGGGTCAGAAAGACCGCCATCTCCTTGAGTTCGTCCTCGGTCATCTCGCCGTTGGCCAGCGCCGCGTTGGCCTGGATCTCGGCGAGGTCGGAGTTTCCGACGGCGGTCACCGCGGTCAGCGTCATGATCCGCTTGTCCCGCATCGACAGGCCGGGGCGGGTCCAGATAGTCCCGAAGAGATGGTCGACGGTGAGGTCGAAGTACGGATCGCCCTCGATGTTGGGCATCTCCCAGCCGTAGACCTCGTTCATCTTCTCGAGGCCCTTGCGGCGCAGCTCGTCCATCCGACTCACTCCTTCTTGTGGGGCACGCCGAGGCCGGCGGCCAGGTTCTTCAGCGCGACCTCGGCCAGCGGCAGGTCGACGCCGGTCTCCTTACCGAGCGCCAGCGCCAGCTTCAGGTCCTTCTCCCCGAGCCCGCGGGTGTGGACGAACGGGTCGTGCAGAAAGTGGTCCGGCGGCAGTGATTCGGTGTCGTCGCGGTACATGATCGCGCCGGGGCCGCCGCTCTGCGCGTCGCTGTGCCGCACCACCCGGCCCAGCTTCTGCAGATCGATCCCCGCCGCCTCGGCCAGCACCTGCGCCTCGCAGGCGGCGGCGAAACCGATGAACGTCAGCATGTTGCGGGCCAGCTTCATCCGGGTGCCCGCGCCGGGCTCGCCCGCGCGCACCACCAGCGACGCCCACTGTTTGAAGACCGGTTTGACCGCGGCGTACGCCTCGTCGTCGGCGCCGACCATAACGGCCAGCTCACCCTTGTCGGCCGCCCCGGCGCCCCCGCTGACCGGCGCGTCGACGATGTGAATGCCCTTCGGCCGCAACTGGTCCGCCAGCTCCGGTGCGGTGTCGGGCTCGATGGTCGAGTGGATCGCGATCACGGTGCCCGGCTTGGCGTGTTCGGCGAGTTGACCGACCACGTCGCGTACCTGCTCGTCGTTGAGCACCGTCACGCTGATGACGTCGGCCTCCGAGACTCCAGCGACATCCTCCGCCGGGCTGGCCCCCAACTCCACCAAGGGCGTCATCGCCTCGGCGCGCACGTCGAACACGATCAACCCGCCTGGCCACTCGACCAGCCGCTTGGCCATCGGCGCGCCTTGGTTGCCGAGGCCGATGTACCCGAGCTTGAGTTCGTCGCTCATGACCGGATTATCTGCCCGCCGTCGACGTTGAAGATCTGGCCGGTGATCCACTTGGCCTGATCCGAGAGCAGGAACAGGCACATGCCGACCAGATCGTCGGTCTGGCCCATGCGCGACAACGGAATTCCCTTCACGATGTCGGCGACCATCTCCTGCGGCGTGGTGGTGCGGTTGGCCTCGGTGTCGATCGGCCCGGGCGCGATCGCGTTGATGCGGATGTTCATCCCACCGAGCTCCCGCGACAGCTGCTGGGTCAGGCCGTTGACGCCGACCTTGGCCAGGCCGTAGAAGTTGGCGTACAGCCACGCGGCCGTCGACGACTGGTTCACGATCGCGCCGCCGCCGCGCTTGGCCATCTTCTTGTAGACCGCGCGGGTGCACACCAGCGCCCCGTCCATGTTCACGCTCATGAACTTCTTGTAGTAGTCCCAGTCCACGGTCAGCAGCAGATCGAGCTTCATGCCGCCGAAGATCGCGGCGTTGTTCACGAGGTAGTCGATGCCGCCGAACTCCGACAGCGTCTGTGCGGCCATCTCCTTGGCGGATTCCGGATCGGACACGTCGACGCGCACCGCGAGCGCGTTGCCGCCTTCGCCCTTGATGCCGTCGGCGACCTTCTCCGCGCCCTCGGTGTTGATGTCGGCCACCACCACCGCGGCGCCGTCACGGGCGAGCGCTTCGGCGTAGGCCTGGCCGATTCCGCCTCCGGCGCCGGTGACGATCGCCACCTTGTCGTCGAACTGCCCCATTTACCTATCCTCTCCTCTGCCGAGCGTGGGATTGATGCACGTTTTGCGCTCTTTCGCGTGCTGGTAATCCACGTTCGGCGGGTGAAAAGTCAGACCGCTGTCGCGATCGCCTTGATTTCCAGGTATTCCTCGAAGCCGGCCAGCCCCATCTCGCGGCCGATGCCCGACTGCTTGTATCCGCCGAACGGCATGTCGGCCGAGTACCAGACGCCGCCGTTGACGTTGACCGTGCCGACCCGCAGCCGGGCGGCGATGCCCGCGGCGCGTTCGGGGTCGGCGGAGAACACGGTGCCCGACAGGCCGTAGGGCGAGTCGTTGGCGATGCGCACCGCGTCGTCGTCGCCGTCGTGGGCGATCACGGTCAACACCGGACCGAAGATCTCCTCGCGCGCGGCCTTGGCGTTGTTGTCCAGGCCCGCGATCACGGTGGGCTCGATGAAGAACCCCTTGTCGCGGTCGGCGGGACGTCCGCCGCCAGCGGCGAACCTGCCGCCGTCGGCGATCGCCGAGTCGAGATAGTCCTGCACGCGGTCGCGCTGGCGCGCCGAGATCAGCGGTCCGCAAACGGTTCCGGCGTCGTTGGGATCACCCGGCTTGATTCCGGCCATGGTCGCCGCGGCGGCGTCGACGGCCTCGTCGTAGCGTTCCCGGGGCACCACCAACCGGGTGGTGATCGCGCATCCCTGGCCCGCGTGCATCGCCGCGGTGAACGCCGACATCGAGCAGGCGCCAGCCAGATCGGCGTCGTCGAGCACCACGAAGGCCGACTTGCCGCCGAGTTCCAGAAACACCTTCTTGAGCGTGGCCGAACCGTCGGCCATCACGCTTCGCCCCGTCGCCGTGGAACCGGTGAACGAAACCATGTCCACCCGTGGGTCTCTGGACAGCAGCGCGCCGACCCCGTGATCGCTGGAGGTGACGATGTTGACCACTCCGGCGGGGATGTCCGTGTGCTCGGCGATGATCTCCCCCAGCACGGCGGCGCACCACGGGGTGTCCGGCGCCGGCTTGAGCACGACGGTGTTGCCGGCCGCCAGCGCGGGCCCGAGTTTGGCCAGGTTGATCTGGTGCGGAAAGTTCCACGGGGTGATGGCGCCGACGACACCGACGGCCTCGCGCGCCAGCCTGCGGTGAGTCTTGATCCCCATCGGCGACGCGATGCCGAGATCGGTTGTCCATTCGTAGTTCTCGGCGGTGTCGGCGCAGAAGCTCAGGTCGGCGACCGGCCCTTCGAGCTGCGCGGCCGAGGTGAGCATCCGTGGCGCGCCCACCTCCGCGATCGTGATCTCTCGCAGTTCCTCGACGAGCTTGGTCATCGCCTGCTGCAGTTGGCGCACGCAGCGCACCCGCAGCTCGGTATTGGTCGACCAGTCGGTGTCGTCGAACGCCCGCCGCGCCGCCTCGATCGCGCGGTCCATGTCGTCGGCGTTCGCGTCGGCCGCGACGCCCAGCACCTCCTCGGTGGCCGGGTTGATCGTGGGGAATGTGCCTGCACTACCCGCGACGAGCTTGCCGTCGATGAACAACTGACTCTCGCGATTGGCTAGCAGTGCCATCCGGCCTCCGATCGAACGCTGCTGGACAACTGTCCGGAAGATATCTGTCGAACCATAGTCCCCTGTGATCGGGCCTGGCAAGCGGGACTTGTCCTACCAGCATGCTTGCCCGCGAACGCCCTCATCGGATAGCTTGGACACGTGTCCAGCGATCCAGCGCTTGCGGTCACCGGTACGCCCGCCGAGGCGGCCGGGGAGACCACGCGCAACCGGCGTCAGGAGGAGACCTTTCGCAGGGTGCTCGCCGCGGGGATGGAGATGCTGCGCGAGTCCTCGTACGCCGACCTGACGGTG
Organism: Mycolicibacterium elephantis DSM 44368; assembly: GCF_004014805.1. Taxonomy (GTDB): domain Bacteria; phylum Actinomycetota; class Actinomycetes; order Mycobacteriales; family Mycobacteriaceae; genus Mycobacterium; species Mycobacterium elephantis. The sequence goes on along the minus strand of NZ_ATDN01000056.1, from coordinate 68,779 downwards.
CGCGGGGTCGCGGCTCGCGCCAAGGTCGCACCGGCCACGGCCTACACCTACTTCTCGTCGAAGAACCATCTGATCGCGGAGGTCTACCTGGACCTGATGCGTCAGGTCCCGTACTTCACCGACGTCAACGAAAGCCGGTTGGCCCGTGTGGAGAAGACGCTGCGCAGCATGGCACTGATGGTCGCCGACGAACCCGAAGTCGCCGCGGCCTGCACGACGGCCCTGCTGAGCAGCAACGATCCCGCGGTGCGCGGGGTGCGTGAGCGCATCGGTGCGGAGATCCATCGCCGCATCCGCGCGGCCATGGGCCCCGACGCCGACCCACGCGCGTTGTCGGCGCTGGAGATGACGTTCTTCGGCGCGCTGGTCAACGCGGGCAGCGGCGCCTTCACCTATCGCCAGATCGCCGACCGTCTCAGCTATGTGGTCGGCCTCATCCTGGGAGAAGAACAGTGACCGTGCCGACCAGCGACCTGGTGCTGGACCCCTACGACTACGACTTCCACGAAGACCCGTACCCCTACTACAAGCGGCTGCGCGACGAGGCGCCGCTGTACCGCAACGACGAGCTCGGGTTCTGGGCGCTGTCGCGGCACGCCGATGTGTTGGCCGGCTTCCGCAACAGCACGACGCTGTCCAACAAGTACGGCGTGTCACTGGATCCGGCCTCGCGCGGCCCCCACGCGTCGAAGACGATGTCGTTCCTGGCCATGGACGATCCCGCACACCTGCGGTTGCGCAGCCTGGTCTCCAAGGGCTTCACCCCGCGTCGCATCCGTGAACTCGAGCCCAGGGTCACCGAGATCGCGGTGCGGCACCTCGACGCCATGTTGGAGAAGGCCGGCTCCGGAACCGTCGACTACGTCGACGAATTCGCGGGCAAGCTGCCCATGGACGTCATCTCCGAGCTGATGGGGGTGCCCGAAGCCGACCGCGCCCAGGTGCGGGCGTGGGCCGACGGTGTCATGCACCGCGACGAAGGTGTCACCGACGTGCCCCCGGCGGCCGTGGAAGCCTCGATCAACCTGATCGTCTACTACCAGGACATGGTGGCCGAGCGTCGCAAGAAGCCGACCGACGACCTCACCACCGCCCTTCTCGAGGCCGAGATCGACGGTGACCGGCTCACCGACGACGAAATCCTCGGTTTCATGTTCCTGATGGTCATCGCCGGCAACGAGACCACCACCAAACTGCTTGCCAACGCGGCATTCTGGGGGCATCGGAACCCCGACCAGCTGACCCCCGTCTACGCCGATCTGGACCGCGTGCCGCTGTGGGTCGAGGAGACGTTGCGCTATGACACCTCCAGTCAGATTCTCGCTCGCACCGTGGTCGGCGATCTCACCGTGTACGACACCAGGATTCCCGACGGCGACGTCGTGTTGCTGCTGCCGGGATCGGCACATCGCGACGAGCGGGTGTTCGACGATCCCGACAAGTACCTGATCGGTCGTGACATCGGGTCCAAGCTCATGAGCTTCGGCAGCGGCGCGCACTTCTGCCTCGGGGCGCATCTGGCCCGCATGGAAGCGCGGGTCGCGCTGACCGAACTGTTGAAACGAATCGGTGGCTACGAGGTCGACGAGGCCAACTCGGTGCGCGTGCACTCGAGCAACGTCCGCGGGTTCGCCCACCTGCCCATCACCGTCGAAACCAGATAAGGGGAACGCGTACATGCCGCGCTTCGAACCACTTCCGGCTCGGCGCCCCGCCATCGTCGCGGGCGCGTCGTCGGGGATCGGCGAGGCCACCGCGCTGCAGCTGGCGGCACGCGGGTTTCCGGTCGCCGTCGGGGCCCGTCGGGTCGAGAAGCTCGACGAGCTGGTCGCCAAGATCCGCGCCGAAGGCGGTGAGGCCGTCGGGTTCCATCTCGACGTCACCGACGCCGACTCGGTCAAATCCTTTGTCGCCCAGTCGATCGAGGCGCTCGGCGAGATCGAGGTACTGGTCGCCGGCGCCGGCGACACCTTCTTCGGCAAGCTCTACGAGATCAGCACCGACGAGTTCGAGTCACAGCTGCAGATCCATCTGGTCGGCGCCAACCGGCTGGCCACCGCGGTGTTGCCGGGGATGATCGAGCGCCGGCGCGGTGACTTGATCTTCGTCGGCTCCGATGTCGCGCTGCGCCAGCGTCCCCACATGGGCGCCTACGGCGCGGCGAAGGCCGGTCTGGTGGCGATGGTCAACAACCTGCAGATGGAACTGGAGGGCACGGGCGTGCGTGCGTCGCTGGTGCACCCCGGCCCCACCAAGACCGCCATGGGCTGGAGCCTGCCCGCCGAGAAGATTGGTCCGGCCCTTGAGGATTGGGCCAAGTGGGGCCAGGCTCGGCACGACTATTTCCTGCGGGCATCGGATCTGGCCCGCGCCATCACGTTCGTGGCCGAGACTCCGCGCGGCGGGTTCATCGCGAACATGGAGCTTCAGCCCGAAGCCCCCTTGGCCACCGCGCCCGCAGAACGACAGCAGCTGAAGCTGAACGAGGAGGACCTGAAGTGACGACCGCGATCGTGCCCCGGGTATCCGGCGGCGAGGAAGAACACGGACACCTCGAGGAGTTCCGCACCGACCCTATCGGGCTGATGCAGCGCGTCCGCGACGAGTGCGGCGACGTAGGGTACTTCCAACTGGTCGACAAGCACGTCATCCTGCTGTCGGGCGCCGAGGCCAACGAGTTCTTCTTCCGTTCTGCCGACGAGGATCTCGACCAGGCAGAGGCGTATCCGTTCATGACGCCGATCTTCGGCAAGGGGGTGGTGTTCGACGCCAGCCCGGAGCGGCGCAAGGAGATGCTGCACAACTCCGCGCTGCGCGGCGAGCACATGAAGAGCCACGCCACCACCATCGAGGGCGAGGTCCGCAAGATGATCGCCGGCTGGGGCGACGAGGGCGAGATCGAACTGCTGGACTTCTTCGCCGAGTTGACCATCTACACCTCGACGGCGTGCCTGATCGGGCTGAAGTTCCGCAACCAGCTCGACCACCGGTTCGCCGAGTACTACCACGATCTGGAGCGCGGCACCGACCCGCTGTGCTACGTCGACCCGTACCTGCCGATCGAGAGCTTCCGGCGCCGTGACGAGGCGCGGCTGAAACTCGTCGCGCTGGTCCAGGAGATCATGAACCACCGGCTGGCCAACCCGCCCAAGGACAAGTCCGACCGCGACATGCTCGACGTGCTGGTGTCGATCAAGGACGAGGACGGCAACGCCCGGTTCTCCGCCGACGAGATCACCGGCATGTTCATCTCGCTGATGTTCGCCGGCCACCACACCAGCTCGGGAACCTCGGCGTGGACGCTGATCGAGCTGATCCGCCACCCCGAGATCTACGCCGAGGTGCAGGCCGAGCTCGACGAGCTCTACGCCGACGGCCAGGAGGTCAGCTTCCACGCCCTGCGCCAGATTCCCAAGCTCGACAACGTGCTCAAGGAGGCGCTGCGGCTGCATCCGCCGCTGATCATCCTGATGCGGGTGGCCCAGGGTGAGTTCGAGGTGGCCGGCTTCCCCATCCACAAGGGCGATTTCGTCGCCGCGTCGCCCGCCATCAGCAACCGCATCCCCGAGGATTTCCCCGACCCCGACGCGTTCCGGCCCGATCGCTACGACAAACCGGAGCAGGCCGACATCGTCAACCGCTGGACCTGGATCCCGTTCGGCGCGGGCAGGCACCGTTGCGTCGGCGCCGCCTTCGCCCAGATACAGATCAAGGCGATCTTCTCGGTGCTGTTGCGCGAGTACGAATTCGAGATGGCCCAGCCGCCGGAGACGTACCGCAACGACCACTCGAAGATGATCGTGCAGTTGCAGCGGCCGGCCAAGGCCCGTTACCGCAGGCGCACCCAGTAGGAGGCGCAGATGGGTTCCTACCGAATCGAAGTCGACCTCGACCTGTGTCAGGGGCACGCGATGTGCGAGGTCGAGGCGCCCGACTACTTCCGGGTGCCCAAACGCGGTCAGGTCGAGATCCTCGACCCCGAACCTCCTGACGAGGCCCGCGCCGAGATCGAGAATGCCGTCGAGATGTGTCCGACCCGGGCACTGGTCATCAAAGAGCTAGGAGAGTAGACAATGCCGTCACTGCCCCGCGAAGCCCTCGACCAGTGGGTCGAGGAATGGCTGGAGGCCAACCGGGAGGCCGAGCGCAACGGCGACTGGAAGCCGCTGGCGGACTTCTACACCGAGGACGCCACCTACGGCTGGAACATCGGCCCCAAGGAAGACGTCATGTGCGTCGGCAAAGACGAGATCCGCGACGTGGCCCTCGGCCTGGAGATGGAGGGCCTGGAGAACTGGGTCTACGAATACCAGCGGGTGCTCATCGACGACAAGCTCGGCGAGATCGTCGGCTTCTGGAAGCAGATCGTCAACAAGTCCGACGGCACCCAGGACGAGATCTACGGCATCGGGGGCAGCTGGTTCCGCCTCGACGCCGACCTCAAGATCGAATGGCAGCGTGACTTCTTCGACTTCGGGCACGTGGCCAAGGGCTACGCGAAGCTCATCGAGTCCGGTGACCTTTCGGAAGGCATGCAGAAGCGCATCGAGCGGTCGCTGGCGGGCGAGAAGCTGCCGGGCTACTACCCGCTGGGACAGGCGCCGGCGCCCATCTGGTGAACCCGGCCAAGCAGTTGATTGGGGGTGCCTGTGACGCATCTAACTAATGGCTCTAGTCTATGGGCACAAGCTCAAACGGAAGGCACGTACGAATGAAGACAAAAGGCGCGCTCATCTGGGAGTTCAACCAACCGTGGTCGATCGAGGAGATCGAGATCGGCGACCCCGTCAAGGACGAGGTCAAGATCCAGATGGAAGCGTCCGGGATGTGCCACTCCGACCACCACCTGGTCACCGGCGGTATCCCGATGGGCGGCTTTCCCGTGCTCGGCGGCCACGAGGGCGCCGGCATCGTCACCGAGGTCGGACCGGGCGTCGATGACCTCGCCCCGGGCGACCACGTGGTGCTCTCGTTCATTCCGTCCTGCGGCAGCTGTCCATCGTGTCAGGCCGGCATGCGCAACCTGTGCGACCTCGGTGCCGGGCTGCTCAACGGCGCGGCGGTCTCCGACAACACCTTCCGGATTCAGGCCAAGGGCCAGAACGTGTACCCGATGACGCTGCTGGGCACCTTCTCGCCGTACATGGTCGTGCACAAGAGCTCCGTCGTGAAGATCGACCCGTCGATCCCGTTCGAGGTGGCCTGCCTGGTCGGGTGCGGGGTCACGACGGGCTACGGCTCGGCCACCCGCACCGCGGACATCCGCCCCGGCCAGGACGTCGCGGTGGTCGGTGTCGGCGGCGTGGGGATGGCGGCGCTGCAGGGTGCCGTCAACGCCGGCGCCCGGTACATCTTCGTGATCGATCCGGTCGAGTGGAAGCGTGATCAGGCACTGAAGTTCGGTGCGACGCATGTCTATCCGGACATCGAGACGGCGATGATGGGCATCGCCGAGGTCACCATGGGCCTGATGGCCCACAAGGTGATCGTGACCGTCGGCGAGCTGCACGGCGCCGACATCGACAACTACATGAACATCACCGCCAAGGGCGGCACCTGTGTGGCCACCGCGATCGGCAGCCTGCTGGACACCCAGGTCACGCTCAACCTGGCGATGCTCACGCTGATGCAGAAGAACCTGCAGGGCACGATCTTCGGCGGCGGCAACCCGCACTACGACATTCCGCAGCTGCTGTCGATGTACAAGGCGGGCAAGCTCAATCTCGACGACATGATCACCCGCCAGTACAAGCTCGAGCAGATCAACGAGGGCTACCAGGACATGCTGGAGGGCCGCAACATTCGCGGCGTCATCCGCTACACCGACGACGACCGGTGACACCATGACCGAAACCGTCGCGCAGACACCGGCGTTGGCCGCGTCGCAGAACTCGTGGCGCTGCGTGCACGCCCACGACAAAGAAGGCTGGCTGGCCCTGATGGCCGACGACGTCGTCATCGAGGATCCGATCGGCAAGGCGATCACGAACCCGGACGGAACCGGGATCCGTGGCAAGGAGGCCGTCGCGGCGTTCTTCGACGCCAACATCGCCTCCAATGACCTGCGCATCACCTGCGAGGAGACGTTCCCGTCGAGCTCGCCGACCGAGATCGCGCATATCCTGGTGCTGCGCAGCAAGTTCGAGAACGGCATGACCAGCACCGTGCGCGGCGTGTTCACCTACAAGGTCGACGACGACGGCCTGCTGACCAACCTGCGCGGCTACTGGAACATGGACGCCATGCAGTTCGGCCAGGTGGACGAGGGCAATTAGCGCGCCGTTGACCGGGCGCGGCGCCGTCGTCGTCGGCGGCACGCGCGGTATCGGGCTCGCGGTGGCCGAACTGCTCGCTGGACACGGCGCGGGCGTGGTGGTCAACGGGCGCGCCCCCGACGCGGTATCCGAAGCGGTCCAACGCATCCCGAATGCAGTGGGGATGGCGGGGTCGCCCGCCGAGCCGGAGTTGGCCGACGCGCTGATCGACAAGTGCGTCGACGAGTTCGGCCGCATCGACATCCTCGTCAACTGCGCCGGCACCGCGGGGCTGGCCGCCGAGTCGATCCTGAACATCACCAGCGCGCAGTTCCGTGATCTGCTCGACGCGCACCTCGGCACGGTGTTCGAGACGTGCCGCGCCGCGGCACCGCGGATGGTGGCCCAGGGCGGCGGGTCCATTGTCAACACCAGTTCGTTCGCATTCCTCGGCGACTACGGCGGGACCGGCTACCCGGCAGGCAAGGGCGGCGTCAATGCGTTGACGATGGCGCTGGCGGCCGAACTGAAGCAGCACGGCGTCCGCGCCAACGTGGTCTGCCCCGGCGCCAAGACCAGGTTGTCCACCGGGCAGGAGTACCAGGACCACATCGAAGCGCTGAACCGGCGCGGGCTGCTGGACGACGCCAGCACGCGGGCCGCGCTGGACGCCCCGCCACCGGAGTATGTGGCGCCCACCTATGCCTATCTGGCCGGCGACCTGGCCGAGGAGGTGACGGGACAGATCTTCATCGCCGCAGGTGGTTTCGTCGGACGCTTCGACCGGCCGGCCCCGGCCGTCATCGCCTACCGCGACCATCGGGACTCGCCGCCGTGGTCGGTCGACGAACTCCACGAGCTCATCCGGAAGGGGTAGCCGACCCGGCATCACTATGCTCTGACCCATGGCAACGGTCTTCACCAAGATCATCAACGGGGAACTGCCCGGCAGGTTCGTGTACGAGGACGACGAGATCGTCGCGTTCCTGACGATCGAACCGATGACGCGGGGGCACACGTTGGTCGTGCCGCGGGCCGAGATCGACCACTGGCAGGAGGTCGAGCCTGCGGTGTTCGGCCGTGTCATGGAGGTCTGCCAGCTCATCGGCAAGGCCGTCTGCAAGGCGTTCGGCGCCGAGCGGGCCGGCGTGATCATCGCGGGGCTCGAGGTGCCGCATCTGCACGTGCACGTGTTCCCGGCCTACAACCTGACCGACTTCGGGTTCGCCCACGTCGACCGCAACCCCTCACCGGAATCGCTGGACGAGGCGCAGGCCAAGATCAAGGCCGCCTTGGCCGAGCTGACCTGACACCACCCCACCCCGCCGAACGAGAAGGCAGGTGCGGCGGCGTAATTCGAGACGCAGCAGCCCGAACCCGTCCATGCCGGGCATCATCACGTCCAGGATGATCGCGTCCGGCCGCACTTCACGAGCCCGGTCCAGCGCGGCGGGACCGCTCGAGGCGGTGTGGACCTCGAACCCCTGGAACTTCAGGCTCACGGAGACAAGTTCGACGATGTTGGTCTCGTCGTCGACGACGAGGACCCTGGCTTCCGGGTTCGCCTCTGCGGCTGCGGGCATGGCCATTCCGCCACTGTCCTCGCTCCGCATGTAAGCAACCTGGACGAACCTGTGGGCTTCCTGTGAATTCGGTACCGCCGAGTCCCTAGACTGGTGCGATGAACCTCGGCAAAGCCGTGACGGACCTGGCGACGGCCCCGGTACGCGTCGGGCTCGCGATGGCCGACGCGGGGATCTCCATGGCCAGCGGTGCGATCGGCATGGCGCAGCGATCGCTTGGCGATCCGGGTTCGGCGGCGCGCAACGCCTCGGTGGCGCACATGCTCGGCCTCGATGACGCGGTGGAACGCGCGAATCGGCTGGCCAGGCTGCTGGACGACGACGCCCCGCTGGGTCGTGCTCTGCGGCCCAACGGCCCGATCGACCGCCTGCTGCAGCCCGGCGGCATCGTCGATCAGCTCACCGAGGAGGGCGGTCTGCTGGACCGGGTGACCGCGGAGAACGGGCCCGTGGCCCGGGCGTTGGCGCCCGGCGGGTTGGTGGATCAGATCGCCTCGGAAGGCGGCCTGATCGACCGGATGACCACCGAGGACGGCGCGCTGTCGCGGGTCATCGCGCCGGGCGGGCTGGCGGATCAGCTGCTGGCCAACGACGGCCTGATCGAGCGGGTCCTGCGCGAGGACGGGGTCGCCGACCGGCTGCTGGCCGAAGGTGGCCTGCTCGACACGTTGACCGACCCGGACGGGCCGCTGCTGAAGTTGGCCGATGTCGCCGACACCCTCAACCGGCTGGCGCCGGGGCTCGAGGCGCTGGGGCCGACGATCGACGCCCTGCACGAGGCCGTCGTCACGCTGGCCCAGGTGGTCAATCCGCTGAGCAACATCGCCGACCGGATCCCGCTGCCGGGGCGCCGGCCGCGCGCGCGGACGACGTCGCGGACCGTGACCTCACAGCGCATCATCGAAGCTGAGGAGTGACATCCGGCGTCGCTTCGAGGCTGTCGACAATGACAGGAACCCGAACCGGCAACCCGACAAACGCAGCTCTCAGTCGGCGGCAGCGTCAGTAGGACTGGCCGTCGGCGTACCGCTGTCGTCGGTAATAACGACCGCTACCGCGATTCCTCGCCTTGTACGTCGACAACTGGCTGTCACAGTCGGGACATACCAGCCGCAGATTCTCACGACGGTTGTTGGTTGCGTCGCCGTCGATATGGTCGATGATCATCGCGAGCGGCAGGCCATTCCACTCGCCGTTGAATCCGCAGATCGCACAGCAGCCTCCCTGCTGTTCATGTAGGAAGTCTCGAACGTAGTTGCCCTGGTATGAGGTGCGACCACAGACGCCGGTCTCGAGCCAGGCATCCAAGAGTAATCGCCGCCGGTATGACTGCTGACATGCGTTGGAGCAGAACACTTTTTGTTGACGACCTATTAGGTCTCGGCCGCATCCCAGACAAGTCATCGCCATACCGAGACGCTAGCCTCGAGGGCCGACAAGAATGGAGCCGCGTGAGAGACTCGAACTCTCGACATTCGCCTTACAAGGGCGACGCTCTACCAACTGAGCTAACGCGGCAGGCTCGGTAAGCCAGGGCCATACTACGACGAGCCGATGACTCCAGACTCGAGCACCACCTCGGCGGAGTTCCTTTGTAGGACGCCGGGTGGTGGGGAGCTAGTTCGTCACCGTCGGGCTGTGGCCGACGATCGCCTGCGGCTTCTTGGGCACCGGCTGATTCTGCGCGAACGAGAAGCACACCCCGTAGTGCCCGCCCACGCACGGGATTCCGTTCATAGTCGGCACGGGCCCACCGGACCTGTTCGTCGGGACGCCGTTCGCGTCGGTGTCCGGATACGTGACGGGATCGGCCGCGCTGACGGGCGCGGCAGCGATCGCCGCGGCACACACCGCGCCGACGATCGCCGCACGTGACCACATAATCCCAGGCTACGCCCCGGTGATCATCACGACCCGGCCTCCAAGAGGCGCTGCCCCAGGTATTCGCCGTCGTCGACACCCGGCAGGATCGCGAACACCGCGGAGCCGATCGTGGTGATCCACTCGTTGAGCGCGTCTGCCTCGGCCAGGCGCTGCTGCACCGGAACGAACTGCTCGGCCGGAGCGCGTTGGTATGTGACGAAGATCAGGCCGCTGTCGGTGGTCAGCCCGCTCGGCGGCGGGTCGTCGTAGTTGTAGGGCCGACGCAGGAACTGCTCGGCCTCGGTGCGCGGTCGGGCCAGCGCGACATGGGAGTTCGGTGGGATCACCGGAATCCCGTTGACGCTGGCGGTGAGATCGGGCTCGTCGAACTCCTGCTCACCGGTCAGCGGTGCTCCGTTGTCGAGCCGACGACCGACGGCGAGTTCCTTACTCTCACGGTCGATCTGGTCCCAGGTATCCATTTCGGCGCGGATCCGTCGCACCACCGCGATCGTGCCCCCCGCGAACCACGGCTGTTGAGCGCCGTGATCCCAGACGTGGCGGTCGAACGCCGCCTCGTCGGTCAGGTTCACGGTTCCGTCGACCTGTCCCATCAGGTTGCGCATCGTCGCGCCCGACGCATCCGATCCGCGCGCACCGCGAAAACCGCTCTGGCGCCACCGCTGTGTCGTCATGGTGCGTACGTTCTTGAGCAGGACACGGGCGGCGTGCGCGACGACAACGGGGTCGTCGGCACAGATCTGCAGCAGCAGGTCGCCGCCGCACCAGCCCGAATCGAGCCGGTCGGTGCGGAACCGGGGCAGGTCGGTTGCCGTCGCCGGGCGCAGGTGCGCCAACCCGATGCGGTCGAACACCGCCGGGCCCACACCGACGGTGACCGTGAGCCGTGCCGGCCGGTGGGCGAGTTCGGGTTCGGTGTCGGCCAGCGCGGGACGGCCCTGGGTGAGCCGGGCGGCGTCGGCGGTCCACAGCCGCAGGATCGCCGCGACGGTCTCACGCGGCGTCCGCCCGGTCTGCGGTTTCAGATCCAGCGCGACGAACAGCGCGTGCGCCTGCGGTGTGGTGGCGATACCCGCTTGATGCCTTCCATGGAACGGCTCTGACTCGGTGCCGAAATCAGCCTGATCCGCGGCGGGCTGGCCCCTCGCACACTGCGTGAGCGCGGCACTGCCCGCCAACGCGGCGGCACCTCCGGCGAGGAGGCGCCGCCTGCTGACCGTGAACCGGCCGCGCCCAGACCGCTCAACCATGGTCATGCGGGGTGGCCGGCTCGGAGGGCTGGTAGTCCTCGTCGGCACCTGCGAATTCGCGGACCTGTGCGGTGAAGGGCAGTGTCGAGCCGTCCTCGAACACCACGGTGACCGCGACATCCGCGCCGGGCTGCAAGGGCTCGCGCAGGTCCATCAGCATCACGTGGTCGCCACCGGGAACCAGCTCGCGCGTTCCGCCCGCGGGAACGACGAACCCGTCGTCCTTTTGGCGCATCGTCTTCGTGCCGGAGGCGTCGGGTGTCACCTCGTGCAGCTCGACGCGGCCCGCCACCGATGACTCGCCGGAGACGATGTGCGCGTCGTGGTGGCCGGTGTTGGTGAATGTGCCGAAGACCGCGGCCATTCCGGCGTCCGCCGCGCTGGCCCACTGGTCGGCCATGGTGACCGTCTCGGCCATCGGCGGCTCTTCGTGGGTCTGCGACGTGCAGCTCGACGTCAACAGTGCGACTACGGCAAGCGTGGCACCAAGCACCCCTGATCCTGAGTTATGCATCCGAGAACTCCTTCTGTTTGTCGGCGGCAGCGCGCCGTTGTTTGACCGCGCCGATCAGCAGATCGACGACCACGAATGCCGCCAGGCTCAGCCCGAACAGCGGCAGAAACCAACCGAGCACTCCCGCGGCGACGACGACCGCGACAATCACCGCCGGCGGCAGACCGCGGATCGCTCCGCGAAGCGGCGGGCGGCCGACTGCCCACGCGGAGCCCCGCGTCGGACGGCGTTGCCACCACATCCGGTAGCCACGGATGACGATCGCGATGAGCCCGATCGCGGTGAGCGCCAAGACAATCTGGTTGGGCCATCCGAAAAGCACACCCATGTGCGCATCGATGGCCCAGTCGGTGAGCTTGGCCAGAACCGGCCAGTCCACGAAGTTCACCCGGTCGGTGACGGCGCCGGTGTCCGCGTCCACCGCGATGGCGTCGTGGCGAGTCGGCCAGTCGCGCTTGTTCTCCTCGACGCGCCAAGCCTGCCCGTGCTCGGCAGGCGGGTACATCCAGACCGGTCCGATCAGCCCAGCCCGCTCGGCGGAGCGCATCACCGTGTCGACGCCGCGCAGCAAGCTGTCGCCCGCGGCTCCGTGCCGGTGTGCTGCCGAGCCGCCGCGCTGACCCAGCGCGGTGTCCACGGTGGGCGCGGCGGTGTTCAGGCTCCGCTGGATGAGGTCGACGGATGCGCCGCCGTAGCGCGACCACGTGATGCCGGTGACCGACAGCCCGAGCAGCGCGACCAGGATCCAGACCCCGACCGCGCCGTGCCAGGAAAGCGTGCGACGACGGCCCTTCTTGTCGCGGTCGGGCGTGGCCAGCCGGCGCAGGCGCCCGGTGTCCCGGCGGTGGAGGTACCAGAGCACCAGCCCGGCAAGCGAAATCACCCACAGCCAGCTCGCGGCCAGTTCGCTGTAGTTTCGTCCGAGGGAATCCAGGTGCAGTGTGCGGTGCAGTTCGTCGAACCACACTCGCAGCGGCATCCACTGGCCGTAGGTGGTCAGCGCTCCGCGGACCTCCCCGGTGTAAGGGTCGACGAACACCGTGCGCGCGTAATCCGGCGGTACGTCGTCGACCCGCAATCTGACCTGTGTGGTCTCGCCGGCGCCGTTGGGCGGCCGGATGCTCTCGACGGTGCCGGCGGGGTACGCGGTGCGCGCGGCGGTGATCTGGTCGGCGAGCGGCAGGCGTTGTTCACCGACGCGGTCGACGGTCAACTCGTGCCGATACACCGCGGTGTCGATCTGCGGTATCACGGCGTAGAGCAGGCCGGTCACGGCCGCGATCAGGATGAACGGACCTATGAACACGCCCGCATAGAAATGCAGGCGGATCAGCAGGGCACGCCCCCCGCCGGTCGTGGCGTTTGTCATGGATGGGAAGGGCTTTCGGAGGTACGGGCTGCGTTCCGACACAGCAGAAGGCGCAACGCAGAATGGGGTCGCTCTTGCGGCGGCTTACTCAGCAGCCGTCAGCACTATGGCGAAGAAACGAGAATTCGTCGACTAGAGCGCCGAAGCGACAGCGCTCGGCGGGGCACGCATCCCCAGCCCCGAGCGCAGCAGGACAGATTGCGCGACAACGTTATTGGTGGTGCAGGACCGAGCACGTGACGTCGCACGCACGGCCCCGAGCGTGAACAGGCGCAGCCAGCAGAGCACCGACTCGCATACGACGAAGAGGTACTCGACCGCTGCGATCGCCAGCCCGAGCACGACTGCCGCGGCGGCGTGGGCGGCCGCCATCGACGGCGACATCCCGAGCCCGGCGAGTCCATGCTGATGGCCACCGAACACCGCCAGTGCCCAGTGCCCGAGAAGTTGGGTGCCGCCCAGTGCGGCGACCACTCCAAGGAGCGTGCCGTGCCCACGGCCCTTCGTTGCCGTACCCACCGCAGCGCCCGCGGTGGCACACAGCAGCAGGACAACCATCAGAGCGGCGCCGTGGGGAAGACGATCGTCGACGGCCGTGTGCGCCCCGACGGTCAACAGCGCTGAACACCCGCCGACCAGGCCACCACGCAACCGGCGCGCGCGTGTTCTCGGGGTGCTCACAGAACGAACCATACCGCGTCACTACTACAGCGATTAGTAGTCCATCGGATCGGGGCGCCTGCACCTCGCCGCATTCGTGGCGCACATTGCGCGCCGCCATTCCGGCAAAAAGTCGAGCGCGCCTATGTAGCAGCCAGAAATTTTGCGGTTGCAACGATTGAGTGGGCACCAAACGTTTGCTGAACAATGGGCTTTGGCACGCTGATCTGCCATTGTTGAACCAAAGTACTTTACAACTCTTCATCGCGGTCGACGCACGCGTCAATTATTTTCCGAAACCCGCCCTCAGGCGAAGCCTCGTCGCGGTACTTTGCCCTCTGACTGCACGCGCGCCCGTCATAAGTGGAATTGCGCCAATGCAGCCAGCGCTTCGTTATGTGACGAGGGGTGGAGCGCTGGTGATGCGCGCTCTTTCCCTTGGCGGGCCGCGTTTCGTCGGGCGTGACACTGCAAAAGGGGGATGACAGTGACAGCCGAGGTGGCATCCGTCGACGAATTCGACCGCATCAGCGCCGCTGACGAGATAGTGGTGTTCGAATTGGACGGCGTTCGGTTCGAGATCTACCTGTCGCGGGAAAATGCCGCAAAGCTGCGAGAGGCCTTCGCTCCGTGGATAAAGTCGGCGCGCCAAACAGCCTCCCGCCAGCGTCGGCATCTATTCAGCACGACATTGAACAGCGCCGAGGCCGCAGCCATGCGCCGGGCGGCGATTCGCCAGTGGGCCTGGACGCACGGCCACGGCGTGGCCGTTCATGGCCGGATACCGCGCGATGTTCTCAACGCGTACGAGGCAGCGCACGCCAGAAAGGTGCGGCAGCCGTTCAATCATCGGCTGGGTTAGTCACAGCCGTTCAATCACGAAGGCCGCCGCCTCACCGACCATGCCGTTGACGCCGTAGACGTTGTGCGCAAATGACGGACCGCCCGCGGGCGCGCCGTTGCAGATCGTGTCGTCGGGGGCGCACAGCTTCAGGGTCTTGTCCACATAGGACGGGCCGATCACCACCGGCGGGGCGCCGATGTCGCGCATGAACTGGTCCGAGGGCATGCCGATCAGGACCACCGCGGCGACGTGGTCCGCGACCTCCTCCGGCATCGGTTCCGGAATGAACTCTCGGTACTCGGCCGGGATCTGTTCGGGGATCTCGGCTGCCGTCACGTACCCGGCGACCACCGCGCCCTGCGAGAAGCCGCCGAGCACGACCTGGGTGTCGGGGCAGTTCGCGGCAGTGTCCTGCACCTTGATCGCCGCGTCGCGAATGCCGTCGATAACGGTGCGCGCGAATTGAATTCGGTCACCGAAAGCGCTGCTCGCCGGATAGTTGACGGGGTAGACGTCCAACGTCCTGGGTCCCAGTTGCGTCCGCAGGACGTCGACGTAGGACTGCCCGATGCCGCCGACACCCGGCGCCTCGGCCGTTCCTCGCGCGAAGACGAGCTGCACGTCGGGACAGGGCGGAGGCGCCGGGGCAGGTGCCGGGGCCGGCGGCTGCGCGGCGGAGAGCGGGACCGGTCCTGCGAGTAGTGCCGTGAACGTAGCCGCTGCAACAGCGAGCAGTCGAGCGTTTCGCCGAACGTCCATAGTCAACTCCTACACATCACTCGGTAACGTCGATAAGAAGCGCGACAGCCGTCGCCCGGTGACCCAATACCCCATATCTTTTGCTGGTCAAACCACCGGTGTCGAACTCATCCGGCGATGCTGGGTTCGCTGACTTTGACCAGCATCTTGCCGATGTTAGCCCCGGTGAACAGCCCGTTCAATGCGTCGACACAGGACTCGATGCCCTCGAAGATCGTCTGGCGGTGAACGAGCCGGCCCTCTTGCGCCCACGCGCGAAGCGGGCCGAAGGCCTCGTCGAACCGGCCCCATTCGTCGAGCGCGTTGAAGCCCTGCATCAGGGCCGTCTTCGACAGCAGGTTGACGTAGTTCGCCGGTCCGGGGTGCTCACCGGTCAGATAGCTGGAGATGACGCCGCAGAGCACGACGCGGGCCTTGGGAGCGAGTCGTCCCAGCACCGCATCCAGGATCGCACCGCCGACGTTGTCGAAGTAGACGTCGACACCTTTCGGGCAGTGCTGCTTGAGGGCGGCCTTGAGGTCGTCCTCGCGGTAGTCGACGCACGCATCGAAACCGAAGTCCTCCACCACCGCCCGGCACTTCTGTGGCCCCCCCGCGATGCCGACCACACGCGCTCCCGCGATTTTGGCGATCTGCCCGGCGATCGACCCGGTCGCCCCGGCGGCCGCGGACACCACGACCGTCTCCCCCGGCTGCGGCTTACCGATGTCGTTCATGCCGAAATACGCTGTGGCACCGGTCGGGCCGTACACGCTCATCACCGCGAGCTGGTCGACCGCGGGCCCGGGCACCGGTGTGGTGAACACGTCGTCGCGACTGATCACATACTCCTGGAACCCCGTCAGCGTGGTGACGACGTCTCCCACGGCGTACGCGTCGCAGCGGGAGGCCACCACCTCTCCGATCCCCGCAGCGCGGATGACCTCGCCGAGTTGCACCGGCGGAAGGTAGCCGGGCTGATCGTTGAGCCAGGTGCGCGCGGCGGCGTCGATGCCGATGTAGGTAGTGCGCACCAGCGCTTCACCCTCGGCAGGTTCGGGCGCCGGCATGGTGATCAGCTCGGTGTCATCGGGTTGCACCAGCCCGCTGGGCCGGCGCCGCAACACGATCTGGCGATTCATCAACTCGGCCACGATCGCGAAACTACCGGGTGCGGCGGGTGTTTGGTTGCTTCCAGGGGTGAACAGCGATTCGCCTCAGCGGAATCGGCGCTTCTCGCTACGGTCGCGGAACACCGGAATCGCCGGCGGTCTGGGGCAGCTTCGCGCTGTCGGGGCCGACGACCACGGGTGGAACCGCCAGATAGATGTGCAGCGCACTGAAGACGGCTCCGGCCAGCAACGGTATCGCCACCAGGGGAACGCCTGCGACGAACAGAGTCACCGAAATGGCCAGGAGTATCTGTGCGGCGAAAACCCACGCGAAGCGATGGGGCAGATCGCGGATGTCGCTGCGGATTGCCTGCATTCGCCATTCGCGAACGAAGTCGGCGTAGTCGAAAGGCCCGCCTCGTTCCAACGCCTCCGATGCGGCTCCGCACCATTCGATGTAGGCGAGCGCACGTTTGCGCTGAGCCGCCAGGTCATCGGCGTACCTGCGGGATCGCCGGCGAACAAGCCATTCCGTGGCGATCGCGGCGTCGCGACGCAGCAGGTCCTGCAGCTGGGCCGCGGTGATGTCCTGGCCGCGGGGCTCGTGGCGGTTGGAGGGACGCATGGCACCGGCGTTCACGCCGAATCGACATCTCGTAGCAGGTCCGCGTAGACGTCGCGGTCGAAGTCGCTCGACAGATGGGTCAGGCGATCGGCTTCGTTGCAGGCATCGGCCAGCGTCCAGATCAGCTCGTGAACGTCGGCGATATCAAGCTCCACCTGTTCGGCTCCAACGCGGATCATTCTCGCGACGACTGCGCCGCTGAGATCCTGGATTCCGACGATCTGAACGGGCACCTGATCGCCGCGGCGCGTGCCGAAGAGATGCCGCTCGATTTGGCCGTCGTTTTTCTCCCACGGGCCGACACTGGTGGCGTCGAGCGGAGGCGGCACACTGTACTCATCCGAGTTCATCAGAATGGCTCCGTTCTAGCCCGAAGACGAACACCTCGATGCCCGGGATCTTGTCGCGTCGGACCTGACGTTGCCTGTCGTCGGGCGTCTTGTGCCAAACGCAACTTCCCCCTGGTGGTGGCTGACCAGAAATTACCGGAAAAGCGCAGGCCATAGGCCCTATCCCGGCTTCGGTTCACGGAATGATCAGCCTGCTTACAAGCCGGGCAATTTGAGCCCTGAACGAAACTGCAGGGCAGTCGAGCGGCCTGTAGGGCAGGCAAAATAACGGCAGCGTTAGACAGTTTCAAGCCGAAAGTACTTGCCGAAAGCATTTTGAAACACGTTCTGGCCGACAGATCGGTTATTCGGGCATCCTTCCGCAGGAGGTCAGCGGGCGAAACTCCGGATCGGGGCGTTGTGCCGGCCGCAAATGGTGGCCGACCGTCACCGCCCGCGATGCCTGCTTCACTGGCGCATCGGCGGGATGCGGCCACACCGCAGAGCTAAGTGGGTGCGGACCTCATCCAGGCCTGCTGGTCGCGCAGCGGGGTGCCGATGCGTCGGCAACTGTCACCCAAGGCCGTCATCTGTTGACGCGTCAGCGGGTTGAGATACAGCGCGCGAACCCCTTTGGCGTATGCCGCGAGGGCCGGTTTCAGCGTGTCCCGGCCTTTGGGGGTGATGCAGGCGAGCACCACCCGCCGGTCCTCCTGGCTCTTGCTTCGGCGCACCAACGCTCGCGCCTCCAGTCGACGCATCTGTTGGCTGACCCGGCTGGGTATCACGGCAAGCACTTCGGCGATCTCGCCCATCCGTGCGGACCCGTCACACGAGTTGGCGAGAAAGCGCAGCAACATGACATCGGCCAACGTGAGCCCGTGCGCCTCGACGAGTTGACGATTCAAGGCCGCACAGAGCGCCGTTGCTGTGTCGCTGAATTGCTCCCAGGACACTTGCAGGGTCTCATCGAGTCCTGGCAAACAATCCGCTCGCGGCGCGGGCCTGAACTGGTTCGCGGCGGGCAATGACATGGAGGCCGAATGTTCGTCGTCGGAGCCATGAACGGCGATTCCAGCAATCGTCACCATCAGACCCATGCATGCTGCATCCGGGCAATGGGCGAACTCGCCCCAATTGCCTGTTCACCGGTATGCCGACGAGAACTCAGAAAACCCCCTCCGCGCTTGTGGTAACTGCGACCCTCAAGCGACTGCCCGTTCGCGATTGTAACGTCTCATGCAGAGTACTAGAAGTTGCCTACGAGAGCTCCACTTTCGCCAAACGCGCAGCCCAACCGATAGTCCTGACTCTTTTCGGATTTGCTACATAACTTGATACTCGAACGTGTCCACGCGATTATCGAACAATCCGCCGGTCGACAACCACAAGCCCGGAGCGAATTCGAGTAGCAGAGCTGGAGATCCTGACGCGCCCCGCGAGTTTGCCGAAAGGCCCGAGGACTTTTCCCGCGCCGGCGGCTGTTAATGGTTGCCCGTCCCCGCGGTGGCCGACCGGCAGATCGCGATTCCAGATCGATACCGACCACGTCGAGTCGACGCTGATCAGCGCAGCACCGCACCCCGGAGCGTCGTGATACAGCAAATCTCGGCCGGCCCCGGCGGCGGTCAAGTCCTCGCCGCCAACTCCGGTGCGTCGACGATGTCGCGCGTGAACCGCCCGCTGGCCGCCGCGTAGCAGCCCATCGCGACGATCTGCGCCACCGGAACGATCAACAGCGCACGCCCCAGTGACATGACGCCCACGTCGGCCGTCAGCGCATCGCTGATGACACCGGTGAGAAACGGGCCAGCGGAGCCGACGATGGCGCCGAAGAAGAGAAAGATCGCGGAGGCTGTCGCGCGCTGCTCCACGCGAACCAGCCGCTGAATCGCCGCGATCGACGGTGCCATATACGCCGTGCCGATCACGTAGCTCATCGCGATGAACCAGATGCACAGCCCCCGGCCCTCGACCAGAAACGCCAGCGCCGAAAACGGCAGCAGCGCCGCGATCATCACCGCGACCAGCCAGAGCAACCAGCGAGGATCCCTGGCCGACAAGCGATCTGCTATCCGGCCGACCACGAGGAGCCCGACGATCCCGGTCAGACCGCTCGCCACTCCGTATTGCACGCCGACCTCGCCCAGCGACATGCCCCGGGTACGAACCAGATACGCCGGCGCGAACGCCGTCAGCGAGTAGCCCGCGAACGACACGCACGCCCCTCCCCCGACGATCATCAGCAACGCCGGCTTCGTCAGCAGATCCCACGGGTTGCCCGGCGGCATCGCATCCTGCGACGGCGCGGACGGCATGGTTTGGCGCCGCCCGAGCACGAGCAGCACCAGCGGGGCGAACAACACGCTGATGACACCCATCACCACGAAAGCTGTTCGCCAGCCGAGCGACTGGGCAAGCAGGCCGCCGCCGATCAGGCTCGCGGCGCTTGCGAACGGGATGGCCAGCGTGATGACGGCCAACGGCGCCGCGCGTCGCTCCGGCGCGAAGTTCCGTGCCACGTAGGCATGCGCGGCGGGGGTACTGCCCGCTTCCCCGATCGCGACGCCGACCCGGGTGAGCACCAGTTGAAACCCGGATTGCACTGCACCGCCGAGCATGGTCATCGCGCCCCAGAGGCTCAGACAGACCGAGATCACCAGACCGAACGCGCCCCGGTCCGCGATCCGCGCGATCGCGATGCCGACCACCGCGTACACGACCAGAAATCCGAACCCGTTGATGACGCCGATCATCGTGTCCGACAACGCCAGCTCTTGTTTGATCGGCTCGGCCAGCACCGCGGGCAGGAACCGGTCGGCGTAATTGAGCGTGCCGACGATCGCGAGCAACACGACCGCGGCCCAAGCGCGCCCTGGTGGGTGGCGTTCGAGCATCCAAGGAGCCTCGCACGATTGGCCGACGGCCACATGTGGTGTAGAAGGAACCAATGGCTGAAGCAGGATTTTGGATCGCTTGGGGCATCCCCACGCCCGGGCGCGAACCGCAGGCACTCGCGCTGCTGCAGGAGACGAGGGCATACTTCGACCGCCTCGTCCAAGATGGTGCGATCGAGCGCTTCGACACCGCGATCCTCAAACCGCAGAGCACCGAGTTGGGCGGCTTCATCCTCATCCAGGGGTCTACGGAGCAGATCGACGCACTGCGCCGTGACGGCGAGTTCCAGGTCTGGCTGAACCGGGCGCAACTGGTCGCCGACCGGGTCGGCGTGGTGGACGCGTGGGTCGGCGAGGGCCTCAGCGAGGCCACCGACCTCTATGCGCAGGCGCTGCGCGAGGCGGGCATCACGCCATAGCGCCTCTGCCCGCTATTTCCGGCGGACTCTGACCGAGCGGCCCGAACGCCATTGCTCGGTGCTCCTGGGGGCGAGCCAAAAGCCCATCAAGATCAGAACCACAGGGTCCCCTGTGGTCTCTGAGACTTTTGACCCTTTTGCTGTGATCATCTTCCAGGTTCGCTTTAATTGCTCGAAGGCAAATTGACGGGGGAGAAGTACCTGGAGGGTTTACACCATGGGAGCCGCAGCTCATATCGGCCGCGTCGGGGGACTGGCTGTCGCGTTGGGCGTCGGCACGGCAATCGCCACCGGACACGGGGTGGCGTTGGCCGACGACGGCGATTCGGGCACCTCGACGTCCTCGGCGGAGAGCTCGTCGCCCCAGTCGGCGACCGAGAAGTCGGAGAGCGATGAGACACCGTCACAGACCGGGTCGACGACCGCTACGACGACCGACGACGAATCCACCGAGGAGGCGCCGGCAGGCACGACCGGTGTCGTGACGGCCCAGACCAACACCGGCACCTCGCCCACCGCCGAGACATCCGAGGACTCCGGCGCCGAAGACGAGGCAGTCGAAGAAGAAGAGCAGGCGGTCACTTCCGAGACGCCGGACCCCGAACCGGCCGAGCCCGAAGAGCCGGCCGAACCACCGTCCGACGACGACCCTCCGACCGCGCCCTCACCGTCGTCGAGCTCGACGAAATCCCGCAGCGCGGCATCGACCACTGCGACAACGGCAGCCCAAGAGGTCGCCACCACGTCCGCGCGCACCGCGCAATCCCTCGACGACCCGGCGTCCCCGGTTCGACGTACCGAGACCGTGGCGCGGTTCGTCGACGCGCGCGTGCTGGCAGCGGCCTCCCCGGTGATGATGTCGCCCAAGATGGCCGCGCTGTCGGCGGCGACCGAGGTCACCGAGGTCGCTCCGGCATCGACGTCGACGCCGCCGCGGGACCTGTTCGCAGCGGTGACGACGCTGGTCTCCAACGTGGTGAACTGGGTGCTGAACCCGATGGCGGGCACCGCGCCGACGGGACCGACGCAGCCGGTGCTCATGTGGGGGCTGCTCGCGTTCGCACGCCGGGAGTTCGAAAGCTTCCTCACCGGGCTGAGCGGCCAAGGCGCCGCGGAATCCACGGCGGCCCAGACCACCACCAGCCTTGCCTTGGCCGCCGCCGCCGCGGCCGCCAACCCGCGACCGGGCTTCCCGCGGCCCGGCCAACAACTCAGCCCGTCCACCAAGTTCATCGACTGGGTGACCGGGAACTACCCGACCAACAACACCGCTGAACGGTTCGGAGTGTGGGGCACCGACATCGGCGTCATGTGGGACAACGGCATGGAGGACGACCCGTCGACGCCGTGGAACGAGCACCAGGTCCTCATCGCGGTCGGCGACACCTTCAGCGGACCCAATATGAGCGGAATCTGGCGGCTCAACACGATTTTCCGCAGTGCCGACGACTATCTCGCGGACGGAATGTCGATTCCCGACGGAGAATGGTTCAACGGCAACATGTTCGGTGGCGCACCGCTGTCGAGCCCGACGTTCGCCAGGCAGATCATCCACCCGGCGCCGGGTCTGCCGACCGGGGTGACGCTGATTCCGACGGCGGGCATCGCGCTCCCGACGCCCGGCACCCAGTTCGGAGTGACCCAGTACGTCAGCTTCATGTCGGTGTCCCAGTGGGGCTCGCCGGGGCGGTGGACCACCAACTACTCGGCGATCGCCTACTCCACCGACAACGGCGAGAACTGGACCGTCGCACCGAGTTCCGTGCGCTACAACAGCCCGTGGAGCGGTCACAGGAACTTCCAGCAGTCGGCGTTCGTCCGCGGGGAGGATGGCTACGTCTACGTGTACGGCACCCCGAACGGGCGTCAGGGCGCCGCGTATGTGGCCCGCGTGCTCGAGAAGGACATCCTCGACGTCAGCCAGTACGAGTACTACAACGGCGGAACCAGAGCCTGGATCTGGAGCACCCCCGCCGGCTGGTACAAGAACGATCCCGGCAAGGCCACACCGGTCTTCGGCGTCGACCGGGGCGCCTGCGGCGTCGGCAAGGTCGGCAACCAGGTCAGCGAGATGTCGGTGCAGTACAACAAGCATCTCGACAAGTACGTGGTGCTGCACGGCGACCAGTTCAACAACATCGTGATGCGCACCGCCGACAACCCCGAAGGCCCGTGGTCGAGCGCGAAGGTGCTGATGGGCCAGCAGAACGGCGGAATCTACGCACCGATGATGCACCCGTGGTCGCCGTCCACACTGGGCACCGGTTCCGAGCTGTACTGGAACCTGTCGCTGTGGTCGGAGTACAACGTGATGCTGATGAGCACCGACCTCGACAAGGTATGAGCATGCGGCGCAACATCATCGCGCTCGTCACGGCGGCGACACTGCTGTCCGCACCTGCGGTTGCGTCCGCTGATCCCACTGCGCCGCAACCGGATACCCCGTGCCCGCCCGACCTGTCCGGCGTCGCGACCGTGCTTCCGGACGCCACGATGCCGCTGACCTGCCGGGACGGACGGTGGCAGCCGGTCACCACGCCGCAGCCGCCGAACGACCGATGGTTGAGCTACGGGCCGGAGATCACGCTGCGCGGACAAGGCAAGCGCAACCCCGAAGTCGCCGAAGGCGATTGGACCGCGACCCCGCGGGATCCGGAAAGCCGGTGTCGCGCGGTGCTGTCGGAGGTCGTCAGCGCCGGCGTCGTCGGCCCGCCTCAGGTCGCGGAGGGCCGGCCGGGTCAACCGCTGTCCGTCACGGTGCCTGCGAGGATGTACGAGGCCGCGCTGAGCGGTGACTGCCTGTGGCAGAAGGCGGACTAGTTCACCGGCACGTCGAGGATCGGATGGTCGCCGTAGGCGTTGGGGCCGTCGAAGTGCCACCATTCACCCGAATACACCGTGAGCCCACCGAGTCTCATCGCCTCGCGCAACCGCGCCCGGTTCTGCTGCGCGGCCGCGCTGACGCCGTCGGTCGCGTAGGCGTTGGCACGCGGCGCGAACTCGTCGAAGCCGGTGCCCATGTCGAGCGGTTCGCCGTCGCGCGCCAACGTCACGTCCACCGAGAGGCCGGCCTCGTGGCTGCGCGCATAGCGTCCTGGCCGCGCCACCCAGCCGGAATCTGAGACGGCCTCATACATCCGCACCTGCACGTCGTGGGGGCGATAGCAGTCCCAGAACACCAGCACGTCGGGGCGCAGCGCGTCGGCCGCCGCCGCAAGGCCCGCCGCGATCGAGTCGTGCACCAGACACCGGGCGTCCGACGGGTACAGCTGCTCGCCGACGAAGTTGTCGGGCGTCGCGTAGCGCAGATCGACGAGCGCGTCCGGCACCGCCGTCCGCACGTCGACGAGACCGGCGGCCCGCGCCGCGTCGGACACCGGCGGCACCGGCTGCTGCGGGGAGGCGACGGCCACCGCGGGCGTCGCGCACACCGCGCACGTCACCGTCAGAGCGGCCATCACCTGTCGCATCCGTGGCCTCGTTCCCGTGCCGAGTAAGCATCCACCTTAACTTGCTGAGCATCCGCCCAGCGGCGGCGGCGATCCGGCCTACACTGCCAGCGTGCGCGACGTACTGGAGCAGCTGCTGTCGGTCTGGCGGGCCGGCGGCACCGCGGGGGTCGCAACCGTCGTGCGCACCATCCGGTCCGCGCCCCGTCAGCCCGGCGCCACCATGGTCGTCTCCCCCGACGGCACGGTTGCCGGTTCGGTGTCCGGCGGCTGCGTCGAGTCGGCCGTGTACGAACTGGCCAACGAGGTCGTCGCCTCGGGCCGGCCGGAGTTGCAGCGCTACGGCGTCAGCGACGACGACGCGTTCGCCGTCGGACTCACCTGCGGCGGCATCATCGACATCTTCGCCGAACCGATGTCGCGCGAGAACTTCCCGCAGTTGCAGGCGGTCGCCGACGACATCGCCGCGCACCGCCCCACCGCCGTCGCGACGGTCATCACCCACCCCGATCCTCGGGTCCTCGGGCGCAGGCTCGTCATCGGACCCGACTCGACCGACGGCTCGCTCGGCTCAGTGCGCCTCGACGCCGCGGTCACCGACGACGCCAGAGGGCTGCTTGCCGCGGGGCGGACGACCGTGTTGTCCTACGGCCCCGACGGCCAACGCCAGGAAACCGGCATGGAGGTGTTCGTCGCCAGCCACGCCCCGCGGCCACGGATGCTGATCTTCGGGGCGATCGACTTCGCCGGCGCGCTCGCCCGGCAGGCCTCGCTGCTCGGCTACCGGGTGACGGTGTGCGACGCGCGGCCGGTGTTCGCGACGCCCGAACGGTTCCCCGGCGCCGACGAGGTCGTCGTCAAGTGGCCCGACAAGTACCTGGCCGAGCAGGCTCAACAAGGCGCGATCGACGCGCGCACGGCGATCTGCGTGCTCACCCACGACCCCAAGTTCGACGTTCCGGTGCTGCAGGTCGCGCTGCGGTTGCCCGAGGTGGGCTACATCGGGGTGATGGGTTCGCGGCGCACCCACCACGATCGGATGGACCGGTTGCGCGAGGTGGGCCTGACCGATGCCGAGCTGGACCGGTTGTCCAGCCCGATCGGGCTGGACCTGGGGGCGCGCACACCGGAGGAGACCGCGGTGTCGATCGCCGCGGAGATCATCGCCCAGCGGTGGGGCGGCGGTGGGCGCCCGCTGACCGAGACGACCGGCCGGATCCACCACGACGGATGAGACACCCGATCCGATAATGTCATTCTCCACTTCCGGCATGTTCTTTACCGAAGTACGATAACGAGACTCTTCAAGTCTTCGGATTGGAGCGATACCCGTGGCTTCCCCTCTCGGTGGAACCGTCGCGACACGTTATGCGGGCACCCGCGTCGCACGCGTCGAAGACAATCGGCTTCTCACTGGTCACGGCACCTTCGTCGACGACGTGATACGGCCGGGCATGCTGCACGCGTGCTTCGTGCGCAGCCCCTTCGCGCGGGCACGGATCAACGGCATCGACGCCTCGGCCGCGCTGGCCATGCCCGGCGTGCACGCGGTGTTCACCGCCGCGGATCTGAACCCGGACGTCCACGAGGCCTGGCATGCGGTGGCGGGCAAGGACGTGCCCGACACCCCGCGCCCGCCGCTGGCCGAGGGCGAGGCGAAGTTCGTCGGCGACCCCGTCGCGCTCGTCGTCGCCGACAGCCGCTACCTCGCCGAGGACGCCGTCGAGCGGGTGGAGGTCGACTACGAACCGCTGCCCGCGATCGCGGACTTCACCAAGGCGGTCGGCGGCGCGGAGGCCGGCGTTCCCGTCGTGCACGAGGCCTACCCGGACAACGTCGCGGGCGGAATGGCGGGCGCACCGCCGGACGAAGAGACCTTCGCCAACGCCGCGTACGTGGCCGAGGCGCACATCTATCAGCAGATCCATGCGCCGGTGCCGATCGAGACGCGCGGCATGGTCGTCGAATGGGCCGCGTCCACCGCCGAGTTGACGCTGTGGGCATCCACGCAGACGCCACATGAGCTGAGGGCCTTCTGCGCCCGCCTGCTCGGCATCCCCGCGCACAACGTCAGGGTGATCATGCGCGACACCGGCGGCGGCTTCGGGCAGAAGGTCGTGCCGATGCGCGAGGACATGTGCATCATGCTCGCCGCGCGCAAGGTGCCTTCCGCGACGTCGAACGCGCAATCGGGCGTAGCTCTCAAGTGGATCGAGGACCGGCGCGAGAACCTGATGTCGGCCGGGCAGGCCCGCCACGTCGACGGCAAGGCGCGCATGGCGTTCGACGAGGACGGCAACATCCTCGCCGCCGACATCGACTTCACCTACGACATCGGCGCCTATCCCACCCCGTATCCGGTGTTGACCACCGCGGCCGTCGGGATGTTCTTCCCCGGGCCCTACCGGGTCCCGAAGGCCAGCTTCAACTACAAGACGGTGTTCTCCAACACCGCGGG
The DNA here is from genome assembly GCF_004014805.1 of Mycolicibacterium elephantis DSM 44368. Classification (GTDB taxonomy): domain Bacteria; phylum Actinomycetota; class Actinomycetes; order Mycobacteriales; family Mycobacteriaceae; genus Mycobacterium; species Mycobacterium elephantis. The sequence continues at coordinate 42,394 of NZ_ATDN01000056.1, read as the reverse complement.
CCTGCACGCCTACCGCGGTCCGTGGCAGTACGAAACCCTGGCCCGCGAAATGCTTTTCGACATCGCCGCACGCCAGATGGACATGGACCCGGTCGAGCTGCGTCGGCGCAACATCCTTCGCGGCGACGAGATGCCGTACTTCAACCCCAACGGCATGCCCTACGACCACGTCGCGCCCGCGGACACCTTCGAGCAGGCCGTGAAAATCCTTGACCACGAAGGCTTCCGCAAGGAGCAGGCCGACGCGTTGGCCGAGGGCCGCTACATCGGCCTGGGCTTCTCGGCCTACATCGAGCCGACCGGCGCCGCGACCGGCCACCTGGCCACCGAAGGCGCCACCATCCGGATGGAGCCGACCGGCAAGATCAACGTCTACGTCAACGGCGGGTCGACGGGCAACAGCCTGGAGACCACCGTCGTTCAGCTGACGGCCGACGCGCTGGGCGCCGACATCAACGACGTGTCGACGATCCAGGGTGACACCGCGGTGACCCCATATGGCGCCGGCACCCAGGGCAGCCGCAGCGCGCCGATGACCGCGGGCGCCGTCAACGAGGCCGGTGCGATGTTGCGCAGCCAGATTCTGGCCATGGCGGCGCATCGCCTCGAGGTCGACGAGACCGAAGTGGAACTCGCCGGTTCGCGCGCACTCGTGCGCGACAACCCGGACAAGAGCGTGACTTTCGCCGATCTCGCCTACCGCGCCTACTACGAGCCGCAGCAGTTGCCGCCGAACGTGTCCGCATCGTTGGAGGCGACAGCGCGGTTCACCTCGGAGGCGCCCATTCACTGGGCCAACGCCACGCACGTCTGCACATGCGAGGTCGACGTGGAGACCGGCCGGGTCACGCTGACGCGCTACGTCGTCAGCGAGGACGTCGGTCCGATGATCAACCCCAACGTCGTCGAGGGCCAGATCGCCGGCGGCACGGTGCAGGGCATCGGCGGTGCGTTGTTGGAGCACATGGTCTACGACGACGACGGAAACCCGTTGTCGTCAACGTTTGTCGACTACCTGTTACCGACATCCACTGAGGTGCCGGTGATCGAGTACGGTCACGTCGAGATTCCCGGGCCGGGCGTCGGCGGATACAAGGGCTGCGGCGAGGGCGGCGCGATCGGTTCGACGCCCGCGGTGATCAACGCGATCAACGACGCCCTGGCGCCGCTGGGCGTGACGCTGACCAAGCTACCTGCCAGCCCGGCTGCGATCCTCGATCTGATCGAGCAAGCCAAAAAGTAAGGAAGAGAATGGAACTGAACAACGAGTTCCGCGTCGCGGTACCCGCCGCCAAAACGTGGGAGTTCCTCACCGACGTCGAGCGCGTTGCGCCGTGCCTGCCGGGAGCGACCCTGCTGTCCGTCGACGGCGACGAGTTCACCGGCACGGTAAAGGTCAAGGTCGGCCCGATCACCGTGTCGTACAAGGGTGAAGCGGCGTTCGCCGAGAAGGACGCCGCGGCGCAGCGGATGGTGTTGAAGGCCACCGGCAAGGAGACCCGGGGCAACGGCAACGTCGCGGCCGTCATCACCGCACAGCTCAAGGACGAGGGCTCCGCCGCGCAACCCGCCACTCGGGTGCTCATCAACACGGACCTGACGATTTCCGGCAAGGCCGCGCAGTTCGGGCGGGGTGTGCTCGCCGATGTGGCCGGGCACCTGATCGGACAGTTCGCGGCCGGCCTGGAGTCCGACCTGCTCGGGGTCTCTGCGCCGACTGCAACCGAAACGCCCAGTGCGGCAACCGAGGCCGAACAAGGTGACGTCATCGACACGGTCGCCCTGGTGAAGGCCGTCGCGCCGTCGGTGGCCAAGCGATACGCACCGGTGGCCGCCGGCCTGGCGGCGGGCGTGGTGATCGGGTTGCTCATCGGTCGCCGACGCAAGCGCGCCCACCCCGCCGCCGTGCTGGCCGACGACCTGCAGGCGGCCCTGACCCGGCTGTTGTCATGAAGCCCGCCCCGTTCGCCTACCACCGCCCCGACTCGGTGAAGGAAGCGGTGGACATGCTCGCCGAGTTCGGCGACGACGCCAAAGTGCTTGCCGGCGGCCAGAGTCTGGTGCCGATGCTGGCGATGCGGCTCACTCACTTCGAGAACCTCATCGACATCTCCCGGATCGACGAGCTGCGCAGCATCGATCTGGTCGACGGCGGGGTGCGGATCGCCGCGGGCACGCCGCACGCCTATGTCGGCATGGATGACGAAGTGGCCGAGTCCGTTCCGCTGCTGACGCTGGCCACACCGCACATCGGCCACTTCCAGATCCGGACCAGGGGAACACTTGGCGGCGCGATCGCGCACGCCGATCCCGCCGCCGAGTACGCGGCGGTGGCGCTGGCGCTCGACGCCAGGATGGACGCGGTGTCGTCGCGCGGATCCCGGCAGGTCGCGGCGAAGGACTTCTTCACCGGGCTGTGGGAGACGTCGCTGCATCCCGGCGAGATCCTGAGCGCCGTGCGCTTCCCGATCTGGGGCAGCCGGTCGGGTTTCGCGGTGGAGGAGTTCGTGCGCAGGCACGGCGACTTCGCCATCGCGGGCGCCACCGTCGCGGTCGAACTGGACGACGACGATCGGGTGACCCGCTGCGGCATCGGGCTTTTGGGCCTCGGCTCCACCCCGCTGCGCGGTACCCCCGCCGAAGAGGCCGTCAGCGGCCGCCCGGTCGGCGAGATCAGCGCCGACGAGATCGGCGAGCTCGCCCTCTCCGGTCTCGAGGACATCCCGTCCGATCTGCAGGGCACCGCCGCATACCGAGCCAAAGTCGGCGCCACGATGGTCGCGCGCGCCTGGTCGAAAGCCACCACGGAGGCAACCAACAATGCATGAGCTGCCGGTCGAGCTGACCGTCAACGGCCGGACCTACCGCGCGGTGGTCGAACCGCGCCTGACGCTCGCCGACTTCCTCCGCGAGAAGTGCGGCCTGACAGGCACACATCTGGGCTGCGAGCACGGCGCCTGTGGGGCCTGCACGGTGCTGGTCGACGGCGCCGCGGTGCGGTCGTGCCTGATCTTCGCCGTACAGGCCGAAGACAGTGAGGTGACCACCGTCGAGGGCATCGCCGGTCCCGACGGTGAGCTGTCGCCAGTACAGGCGGCGCTGCGCGAATGCCACGGGCTGCAATGTGGTTTCTGCACGCCGGGATTCGTCACGAGCATCACCGCGCTGCTGCGCGAGAACCCCAAGCCCACCGACGAGGAGATCCGCGAAGGGTTGTCGGGCAACTTCTGCCGCTGCACCGGCTATCAGGGCATCATCAACGCCGTGCACCGCGCGGCGGAGATGAGCTAGGGGTTCCTGCCGCGAATTCTGCACGAAGGCTGTGATTCCGCACGAACCACGACCCCGCTGCAGATTTGGGTGAAGGTCAGACCAAGGTCAGGCCAGGTTCAGACCAAGGTCAGACCTCAGGAGACCACGCCGCGCAGGCCGTCGGCGCCGAAGAGCGGTTCGAGCATCGCCGACATGTCCGGTCCGCGCCGCAGTCCGTGGCCGCCGTCGATGTTGATCACCTGCCCGGTGATCCAGCCGGAGGCGTCGCTGAGCAGGAACACCGCCGCGTTCGCGATGTCTTCGACCTCGCCGACCCGCGGCAGCGGCGTGCACGACGCGTAGTCGGCGCTGATCTCCGGTGAGCTCATGATGGGCTCGACCAGGTCGGTCCGGATCAGCCCCGGGCGGATGCAGTTCACCCGCACCCACGACGGGCCGAGTTCGTCGGCCGCCAGCATCATCAGGTGGTCGACGGCGGATTTGCTCACCCCGTACGCGCCGAACCACCGGTGGGTGTTGCTGGCCGCGATCGAGGAGATGCCGATGAACGACCCGCCGCCGCCGCGCACCATCTCGCGCGCCGCGTGCTTGAGCACGTACATGCTGCCGTTGACGTTGAGGTCGACGGTGCGGCGCCAGGCGTCGGAGTCGATCTGGGTGATGGGCCCGATCGTCTCGCTGCCACCGGCGCAGTGCACGACGCCGCGCAGCCGCCCGGTCCAGGCCGTGGTGGCGTCCACCACACGGGCCACCTCGTCCTCGTTGGTGACGTCGGCGGGCTCGTAACGCACCTCGCCCGGGCCGCCGCCGCCGCCGGAGAGCTCCTCGGCCGCGGCAGCCAACCGGTCGGCGTTGCGGCCGACGAGCATCGCGTTGCCGCCGGCGGCCACGACCCCGGCGGCCACGCCCTTGCCGATCCCGCTGCCACCACCGGTGACCAGTACCGTTCGCCCCGCCAAAGACACCGCAGACTCCTTCGCTGATCTAACTAGAACAAGGTATACGTCACGGCTCGTCTCGGCGGGCGGGCTTCGGCGCCCCGAGCGTGCGCCAGTCCGGAACGTTGGGCGGCAGCCCGACCGGATAGCGGTTCTCGTTGTGTGCGGCCCAGTGGGCGTGCCCGAGTTCGTGGATGTGGAACGCATGCCGCAAGGCCTCGGTGAAGCCCATCGCATCGGCTGCGGCGTTGACCGAATCCTTGACCAGCAGCGCCGCCATCGTGGGGCGTTCGGCGACGCGCCGCGCGAACTGAAGCGTCTTGTCCTCGAGCTCGTCGCGCGGAAACACCTTCGAAACCATGCCCAGTCGGTAGGCTTCATCGGCGTCGATCGAATCTCCGGTGAGCAGAAGCTCTTTGGCCTTGCGGGCCCCGAATTCCCATGGGTGCGCGTAATACTCGACGCCTGGCATGCCCATCCGAACGGCCACCACATCGCTGAACTTCGCGTCGTCGGCGGCCACGATCAGGTCGCACGCCCACACCAGCATCAGTCCCGCCGAGATCGCGTTGCCTTGCACCTGCGCGATGGTGATCTTGCGCAGATCCCGCCAGCGGCGAGTGTTTTCGAAGAAGAAGTGCCACTCCTGCAGGTACGTCCGCTCGGCGATCGCCGGCCGGGTGGCACCCAGCTGCTGGAACGTCGGATGCTGATCGGGTCCCGGTTTGCGTTCGAGCATCGCCTCTTCGGAGCCGAGGTCATGGCCTGCGGAGAAGTTCTTGCCGCGCGCGGCCAGGATCACGACCCGTACCTGATCGTCGGCCTCCGCGCGGCCGAATGCCTCGTCCAGCTGCACCAACAGGGTGCGTGACTGGGCGTTCTGGGCGTCGGGTCGGTTCAGCCAGATGCGGGCGATCTGGCCGTCGTCCAGCGTCTCGTATTCGACCTGCCGGGGCGCGTCGCCCCCGGCGGATTGCGTCGTCAGATCAGGGCTTGCCACCGCGGACCACCTCGCTCGGTTCGTTCATCACCGTGCACATTACGGTGCCAGTTCACAGCTTCTTTCAGCGGTGCCACCGCTACCTTCCGGCCGGGTCACAGCTGCGCACATCAGGATTGCCGGCAACGGTTCCGCCCCGCCTCACCGGCCGACAAGCAAACGAAGAAGCCAACATGACACCGCTACGGGTTGCAGCCACACGAATTCTCGCTGGCGCTTTCGCGGCGGCGGTACTGGCGATGCCCATGATCACTGCGGATCCGCCGACATCGTCGTTCACGGCTTGTTCGGGTGGTGAATCTCAAGACGTCTACACAGCGGCGTGCGTTCCCGACCTGGTGCCGAACTCGCCGGACCCGTACACGACGATCCCGGGCAACCCCGATATGCCGGCGATCAACGGAATCCCCTGCGGCGGGCACAGTTCGGGTTCATGCATGGGACTGGCCGAGGAACAACAGGCCCAGACGCCCCTGGTGCAGCCGCACACCTCGGTCGAATCCAGCCCTTGACACCCGGGAGGAAACCCCGCGAAGCACCACGTGAGTTGCTGCGTGGGTTCTAGAATTTGCGGAATGACTTCATCGTTCGCCGTCCGGCGGCAGTTCGTGATCGGCGCTTTCCTCGTCGCGGCGGCCGCCGCGCCGGTCGCGGCGGCTCACCACACACCGCAAGCCGGTAATCCACTGGCCGAGTGCTCTTCAGGCGAAGAGAGCGACACGTTCACCACCACATGCGTGCCCTACCTGGTGCCCACGTCGCCGCCGGTATTCACCACCACCGCGGCCAATCCCGACGTCCCCGAGGTCGACGGCATCCCCTGCATCGGCCACAACGCCGGTGGCTGCATCGGATTGGCCGAGGACGCGCAGATGGAGGGCCCGCCCGCGCAGCCTCGGGTCACCATCAGTTCCAGCCCTTAGCCGTGGTCGGTACTCACAGAAGTTGTGCAGAAAGCTCGCAGCTTCCATAGAATTCTTGCCAACGACAGGGTTGACAACTACAGAAAGCGTGACGATGGCGACCTTTCAGCTTTCAGCACGATTGCTCATTGCCGGTGGTTTCGCGGTCGCCGTTGCCGCTGCACCCGTGACGGCCGTGGTCGCAGTGCCCGGCCCCGACGTCACCCCGGTGGCCCAGGATTGTCCCTCCGGTGAGGAGGCCGACCAGTTCACCGGTGTGTGCGTCCCGCATACGGTGCCCAACGCCGGCTCGCCGTTCAGCACCACGCCGGGCAACCCGGACGTCCCCGAGGTGCTGGGCATTCCCTGCATCGGCCACAATTCCGGCGGGTGCATCGGGCTGGCCGAGGAAGCCGAGGCAATGACGGTGACGCCACCGCCGGCCCCGGTCATCGGCCACAGCCCGACGGTGACCGGCCATAGCCCCTGAGCAGCGACGACGGCGTCGCGGCTAGAGTTGTCGTATGGCTGCTAAATCTGATCACTCCGAGCTCGGCGACGTCGAGCCGCTGGCCGACAGCACCGCCCGCCAGGCGCGGCGCGTCGTCGCCGCGTATGCCACCGACGCCGACGAGTGCCGGGTCTTCCTGTCGATGCTGGGTATTGGACCGTCGAAACTCGAGGCGTAAGTGAGCCAGGGGGCCGGCGCGGGGAATTCTGACTTCGTCGTGGTGGCCAACCGGCTGCCGATCGACATGGAGCGGCTGCCTGATGGCAGCACGACGTTCAAACGGAGCCCGGGCGGGCTGGTGACGGCGTTGGAGCCGTTGCTGCGCCGCCGTCGCGGGGCGTGGGTCGGCTGGCCGGGCATCCCCGACGCCGGCGAGGAGCCGATCGAACAGGACGACATGGTCCTGTATCCGGTCAACCTCTCCGCCCACGACGTCGCCGAGTACTACGAGGGCTTCTCCAACGCCACCCTGTGGCCGCTCTACCACGACGTCATCGTCAAACCCATCTACCACCGCAAGTGGTGGGACGCCTACGTCGACGTGAACAGGCGCTTCGCCGAGGCCACCGCGAAGGCCGCCGCACAGGGCGCGACCGTGTGGGTCCAGGACTACCAGCTGCAGCTGGTGCCGCAAATGCTGCGCTCGCTGCGTCCCGACCTGACCATCGGCTTCTTCCTGCACATCCCGTTCCCGCCGGTGGAGCTGTTCATGCAGCTGCCGTGGCGGACCCAGATCATCGAGGGGCTGCTCGGTGCGGACCTGGTCGGGTTCCATCTGGCCGGCGGTGCGCAGAACTTCCTGATCCTGGCCCGGCGCCTGGTGGGGGCGAACACCTCACGCGGCTCGGTCGGCGTGCGGTCCCGCTTCGGTGAGGTCGAACTCGAGGACCGCGTCGTGCGCGTCGGCGCGTTTCCCATCTCGATCGATTCGACATCACTGGACCAGCAGGCCCGTACCCGGGCAATCCGCAAGCGCGCCCGCGAGATCCGCGCCGAGCTCGGTAACCCGCGCAAGATCCTGTTGGGTGTCGATCGGCTGGACTACACCAAGGGCATCGATGTTCGGCTGCGGGCGTTTTCGGAGTTGCTCGCCGAGAAGCGCGCCAGCCGTGAGGACACCGTGCTGGTGCAGCTCGCGACGCCGAGCCGTGAGCGCGTCGAGAGCTACATCGAGATGCGCGAGGACATCGAGCGCCAGGTCGGGCACATCAACGGCGAGTACAGCGAGGTGGGCCACCCGATCGTGCACTATGTACACCGGCCGGTCCCGCGCGAGGAGCTGATCGCGTTCTTCGTCGCCGCCGACGTCATGTTGGTCACCCCGCTGCGTGACGGGATGAACCTGGTGGCCAAAGAGTACGTCGCCTGCCGCAGCGACCTGGGCGGTGCGCTGGTGCTGAGCGAATTCACCGGCGCCGCAGCCGAACTGCGTCAGGCCTATCTGGTCAACCCACACAACCTCGAAGGCGTCAAGGACGCGATCGAGGCGGCGCTGAATCAGACGCCCGAGGAGGGTCGGCGGCGGATGCGGGCCCTGCGCAGGCAGGTGCTCGCGCACGACGTCGACCGGTGGGCGCGCTCGTTCCTCGACGCGCTGGACACCACGAACACCAAAGCCTCGGCTAAATCGGGGTGATGTACTCGATCAGCCACTTGCCGTCGATCTTCTGGTAGTCGACGCGTAACCGGCTGCCGTCGTAGATCGGCTTCTTGGACTTGTCGGTGATCGTCCGGTTCATGAACACCATCACCGACGCCGAAGTCCGTTGCGCCGTCATGACTCCCACGCCGACCACGTTGGCCTGGCTGACCAGCTGCCGTTCCCGGGCCTGCGGAATGATGTCCTTGGCGGCGCGATCCTGGAACTCCTGGCGATAAGCCGGGGTCAGCATCGGGTAGACCTCGTTGAGGCTGCGCTCGACGGTCTGATAGTCGTAGCCGAAGACCTGAGGAATCTGCTTCTCCGCCAACGGAGCCAGCTCGGCGCGGGCGGCTTGTTCACCGCGCAGCTGGACCCGGTTCCAATACATCGCCGCCCCCACCCCGGCGAGCGTCACGAACGCGACCGCCAACAGCGCACACAGCGCACCGACGAGCCTGCGCATCAGTTCCCCCCGTCGGGGTACTTGAGGTCGTAGGCCGTCATGTGGCCGCTACCGTCTTCGTGGACGATCACCCGCAACCGATACGGCTGCGACGGCTGGTTGTTTCCGTCGATATCGGTCACCGTCACCCGCGCGGAGACGAGCACAGAGGCGTTGTCGGCGATCTCGTCGATCTTCTCCAGCGCCGCGCCGTTGATCACCGCCTCGGCGCTGGCGTTGGTCTCCCGAAAGAGCATCTTCAGGTTCTCGGTGTTGTTTCCCTCGGTCATCATCGCCCGCAGCGGTCCGCTGGTGCTGTTGACGAACCGGTCGACGCTTTCGTCGATGGTCTCCTGGTCGTAGCTGAACATGTTGACGACCAACTGCGTCGCGGTGTCGACGAACCGCTGTTCTCGCGCGAACGTCTCTTCGGTGTCGCGTTGCTGGACGTGCAGGACGGCGGCCAACCCGATCAGTACCGCCACCGCCACGCCGGCCGTGGCGGCGAAGATGGTGGCCACCAACAGGCGGTTGGGTGGCCGCTTGGGCGGCGGACCGGGCTGCCGGGCCAACCGCACCTTGATCGTCGGTGGCGCCTCGACCCGCACGGCCGTCGTCGTGGCGGCGCCGCTGGCCGGGCCCGCGGCGCGAGACGCGCGCCGACGCCTGGCGGGCCTCGGCGAGCGTTCCGTCGAAGCCGTTTCTTCCGTCATTTACGCCTGCCTTGGAGCCAACATCAGATCAACCCAGTTCTCTGCCGGCGCCAGTTTGTCAGTTGCGTCCGCGAGCACGCCAGTTCCCCCGGCCGGGTCGACGAACTTGCCGTCGGCGTCGTAGGTGGTGAACTGCGCACCGGAGGCCATCGGCACCTCCGCGGGCAGCGGCGGCCCGTCGGGAGCGGGCGGGGTGTACACATCCCCGGCCGGCGGCGGGGGCGCGGGTGGCGCCGCCGGCGGCGGCGTCCTGCCGTAGGGCGGCAGCACGTGATCCGGCGGGGCGAAGAACGGCCACGCCGGCGGCAGCGTGGGTTGCACCTCGTTCGGCGGTATCGGCAGCGGGAACGGCGCGTGCGGCGCGGGTCCCGGGCCGGGCGGAACACCGGGCGGCAGCTGCACCGCCGGCGGACCCGGATCCGGATCGACCTGCGGCGGGATGTACGGGAACTTGTTGGGCGGCAGAATGTTTCGCCCGATTTCGGTGGTGTCGTCCTCGCGCGTGTCCATCGGTGTGCCGAGCGGAACCGGCGGCCCCCGCCACGGGTTGTTGCCGATCGGGACGTACCCCTGCGGGTCGCGGCACAGCTGGACCGTGGGCGCGCGTTTGCCCGGGAACTCCTGGCAGGGGTAGTTGCGCGCGCCCCGCACCACGGCCGGATCGTTGTGCGGGGTCTTGCAGTACAGGTCCTTCGGCAGCTCGCGCAGCGTCTCGTCGGCCGGTGAACGCATCTGCGACGGTGGGATGAACCCGGTCAGGCACGGCGGCGGGTCCTGCAGGTGGATCTTGAAGTCGAGCTTGCCGCCCTCGTCGGCGGGCACCCCGCCGGCGACGGTCAGCAGGGCCGCCATCAGCGCGGGAAACACCACAAGGGCGTGCTCGATCGAGTCGCGGTAGATCACCCCGATGCGGCCGAAGTTCGCGAGGTTGGCCGCCAGAATCGGGAACGACGGCCGAATGCCGCTGAACAGTTCGTTGGCCTCGGCGGTGGCGCCGGGCACCGTCTGCAGCGTGCTGCGCAGCTGCGGATCGGCGTTGACGAGCTCGGTGGTGAGCCGGGCCAGCCCGTCGGCGAGCGAGCGGATGTCGTCGCCGCTGCGGATCTGCGCGTCGAGGAACGGTCCGGCTTGGTCGATGAGCTGGTTGACCTGCCCGTAGTTGGCGTTGGCCTCGTCGATCAGCAGCCGCGACGACTGGATCAGCCTGGCCAGTTCCGGCCCGGACCCGTTGAACGCCTTGAAGGTTTCGCGCAGCAGGTCCTGCACCCTGCTGTCGTCGATGCTGGCGACCAGGTTCTGGGCTTCCTCCAGCAGTCCGGCGATGTCCTGGCCGACGGCGGTGCGCGAGACGTCGATGTTGGCGCCGTCGCGCAGCTTCTCCGGCGACGCGTCGTCGGGAGGCACCAGGTCGACATACTGCTCGCCGACGGCCGAGACACTCTTGACGGTCGCGGTGACGTTGTCGGGCACCGGTGTGTTGCTGTTGAGCCGCATGTGGGCCACGACGCTGTCGTCGGACAGCCCGACCGACTCCACCCGGCCGATGGTCACGCCTCGGTAGGTGACGTTGGCGTTTTCGTAAAGCCCGCCCGCCGCAACGAAATCCGCGGTCACCCTGTAGGTGCCGAACCCGAGTGCGGCCGGTACCTTCAGGTAGAAGATCGATATCGCGCTGACCGTCAACACCGTGACGATCACGAAGATCCCGAGTTGGATTCGGGTCAGCCTGTCCATCATCTACGGCGCCCCCTCGTGCTGGGTGGCCGTCCCCGGCGGGATCTTGAACGGGTCAGCGGCTTGGCCGGACAGGTTCGCCAACGCCCCGGTGAGAAACTCCGGCGGGGTGATCAGCTCGTGCATCCGTTTCATGTTCGGGTCCAGCCCCCACGAGGTGGTGAACACCGATTCGCCGACGCGCCGCAACGTGAGGTCGAAGGTGGTGTAGACGTTGAGGTAGTCCCCACGGACCGCGTTGCGCAGGTACTTGTAGTGGAACGGGAACGTCGGCAGAAACTCCAGATCCTTGATGAGGAAGTCGACGTTGTCGTTGAGCACCTTGATGATCGGGTACAGATCCTTGAAGTTGGCGGCGAAATCGTCCTTGGTCTGCTGCAGGATGCGCGCGGCGACGGTCGCGAAACTCCGCAGCGCACCGAACGCGTCGACGATGTTGGCGCGGTTGTTGTTCAGTACCGTCAGCGCCTCGGGAAGGCTGTCGAGGGTGCGGCCGAGGCTGTCCTTGCTGCGCGCCAGAATGCCCGCGAATCGGTCGAGCCCCTCGGCGGCGGCGATGATGTCGGCGGTCTGGCGGTCCAAGAAGCCGGTCAACTCGGCCAGCCGCGGTACCAGATGCTCGAAGCTGCCCTGCCGGTTGGCCACCGCGGCATAGGTCTCCTCGGTGATGTCTTGCAGCGCACCGAGATTGCCCTTGTTCACCACGACGCCCAGCGAGGACAGCACTTCTTCGGTGGTGGGATAGCGACCGGCGCGGTCGATCGGGATGTTGTCGCCGTTGGCCAACTTGCCGACCGGGGGTTCGTCGACCGGTTCGGCCAACTCGATGTGCTGTGAGCCCAGCAGCGAGGTCTGCGCCACCCGCACGGTCGCGTTGGCGGGCAGGTCGACGTTGCGGTCCAGGGACAGCTGCACGGCGGCGAAGAACGTGCCGTCGGAGCGCTGCACGGCGTCGATGCCCGACACGCTGCCCACGGTGACGTCGTCGACCATCACCGGAGAGTTCTGCGGCAGCGTCGCCACGTCCGGCAACTCGACGGTGACCTTGTAGGAACCCGCGCCGTGGCCCGCGGTCCCCGGCAAGTTCAGCGAGTTCAGCCCGCCGAACTGACAGCCGGCCACCAACGCGGCCAGCGAGGAGACTGCCAACACCCTGCGGATCATCAGCCACCTGCCTGCGCGGGTTGTGCGGCTTGGGGTGCGGGCGCTGCCGGACCGGCGGGCGCGGCCTCGGGTCCGCCCGCGTGCGACGACGACGGTGCTGAGCCCTCAGGAGCCGGTGGCACGATCAGCGAGCTCAGGTCCATGTCGGCCGAGATCTGCGGCGGGTTCACGCCCGGCGCCGGTTGCCATTGCAGATACGGCACCGGGGTCTTGGCCTTGGCCTCGGTTTCCGGTGTGTCGTAGATGATTTGGCCCTTGTAGGCGGTGATGCTGTTGATCGGGTGGAACAACAACGGCGGGAAGTTCATCGCGATGCGCTTGAACACCGGCCCCATGCGCTGGCGGCAGATCTCGGTGCGCTTGTAGTTGTCGGTCGAGGCGCCGGCCTCGAACGTGCCGCCGCAGATGAACTGCACCGGGTTGGCGAAGTTCGGCAGGGTGAGCAGACCACCGACGGTGCCCTGGGCGGGGTTGTAGATGTTGTAGAAGTTCGAAAGGCCGTTGGGCGTGATGTGCAGGATCTGCTCGATGTCCTCACTGCGCTCGGTCAGGATGCTGGTGAAGTCGGTCAGTTTGGTCACCTGATCGATCAACGCCTGGTTGGAGTCGTCGAGGAATCCGCGCACATCGCCCAGCGCCTGGTTGAGCGTGCCGAGCGTGTTGTCCAGATCGGCCGAACTGTCCGCCAGCACCTGCGACACCGAGGCGACGTGGTTGGAGAACTGCACGATCTGCTCGTTGCTGTTGGACAGCGCATCGACGAGCACCTGCAGGTTGCGGATCGTGCCGAACAGGTCGGTGCGCGAGTCACCGAGCCGGCCCGCCGTCTGCGAGAGCTCCCGCAGCGCTTGGCGGAACGAGTCACCGTTGCCGTCGAAGGTGTCGGCCGCCTGGTTCACGAACGCGGTCAGCGGGCCCTGCACCGACCCCGGTTGCGGCCCCAGCTGCGAACTGAGCGCCGTGAGCTGCTCTTTGACCTCGTCCCATTCCACCGGCACCGCGGTGCGATCCAAGCCGATCTCGGCGCCGTCACCGAGTTCGGGGCCGCCGGTGTAGGCGGGCGTGAGCTGAATGAACCTGGCGGCCACCAGGTTCGGCGAGATGATGAGCGCCTTCGCATCAGCGGGCACCCTGATGCCGTGGTCCAAGGTCATCGTGACCTTCACGTCCTCGGCACGCGGTTCGATCGAGTCGATCGTGCCCACCGGCACCCCGACGATGCGCACGTCGTCGCCGGGATACAGGCCGACCGCGGAGGTGAAGTACGCGGTCAGCTTGTCGCCGGTGCGCGACGGCCAGACCAGATACACGCCGGCGGCCAGCGACACCACCAAAAGGGCCGCCAGCGTCACCCGCAGCCAGCGGCTACGCTCGGAGATCGGGTTCGCGGACGTCATGGTGACTTCGGCCTGATGATCATTCGTTCGGAGATGTAGCCGCGCAGCATGTCGGACAGGCTGTCGGGCAGCTTGCCCGGCTGGAAGTAGACGTCCAACAGCACCTCGGCGATCGGGGCGGGCGGCAACCCGTACAGGTTGATCTGGAAGCCGGGGCCTGAACCGACCACCTCACCCAACGCGGTGGCGTAGGGCGGAAGCCGCTTGAGGGCCTCGCTGATGTGTTCCCGACGCTCGAGAAGGTTGTCCATCACCAGGCTGAGGTTCTCCAGCGCGGGCTTGAACTCACGGCGGTTGTCGGCGACGAACCCCGAAAGTTGTTGGGAGACATCGTCGATACCAGCGATCAGGTTGCTCAGTGCCTGACGTCGCTCGTCGAGCGCGGCGAACAGCATGTTGCCGTCGACGATGAGTTGGTTCACCTGGCCGGCCCGCTCGGCCAGCGTGTCCGACACCCGCTTGGCGTGGCCGAGCAGTTGGCCCAGGGCCTCGTCGCGCTTGTTGAGGGCGCGTGACAGGTTGGCGATACCGTCCAAAGCGCCGCGTAATTGCGGGGTGGCTTCCTGCAGCGAGTCGGTCAGCGTCTGCAGTGCCTGCTCGAAACGCGGCTTGTCCAGCTCGCTGACGTTCTGGCCGAGGTCCTGCAGCGCGGTGTTGAGGGTGTAGGGAGTCGTGGTGCGTCCCAACGGGATCACCGTGGAATCGCCGCTGCCCTTCGGCGTTACGGCCAGCGACTTCTCGCCGAGCACGGTGTCGGTCTTGATGGCGACCAGCGACTGGTCGCCGACCTTGACGTCGCGGTCGACGGTGAAGGTCACCATGGCGGCGTCACCGGCAAGTTCGACACCGGTGACCTGGCCCACCTTGATCCCCGACACGTTGACGTCGTTGCCCGGCGAAATGCCACCCGCATCGGTGAAATACGCCTCGTAGGGCTTTCCCTGCGGCCAGAACGGCAGGCTGGTGTAACCGAAGGCCACCAGCACCAGGCAGGCTATGAGGAAGATGCCGAAAATCCCGGTTCGTAAGGGATTCGACTCGTCAGGTCTACTCATCGACCGGTGCACACCTCCCCTTGGACGGATCCGGTGGCCCACCGAACGGAATCAGGATGTCGCTACCCGCAGGGCCGCTGATCTTGATCCGGGTAGCGCAGTAGAAGATGTTGAAGAACGAGCCGTAGGCGCCGAGCGCGTTGAGCCGCAAGTAGTTCTCGGCGAGCGGCTCGATGGCCTTGTTGACATCGGCCTTGCGCTCGTCGAAACGCTGAGCGAACGGGCGGGCGTTCTCGATCACACCCTGCACCGGCCGGCGCGACTGCTGGAGCATGTCGGTCAGGTCGTTCTCCGCAGACGCCAGCGGGCCGATCGCACCGGCAATCGGGTCGCGGCCCTCGGCAAGGCCGGTGATCAGCTTCTGCAGCTGGTCGACGCTGGCGTTGAACTGCGCGCCCTTCTCGTCGACGGTGGCGAGCACGGTGTTGAGATTGGTGATGACGTCGCCGATGAGTTGATCTCTGGCGGCAAGGTTCTGGGTGAACGCGCTGGTGCTCGACAGCAGGCTCGACAACGCACCGCCTTGGCCCTGCAACAGTTCGACGACCGCGTTGCTCACCTCGTTGACCTTTTGGCCGTCGAGCCCCTTGAGCACGGGACGCAGACCCCCGAGCAGGGCGTCCAGATCCAGCGCCGGCTGGGTGTTCTTCTGTGGGATGGTCGCGCCCGCAGGAAGTTTACGCAACTCGCCCGGCCCGGAGGTGATCTCGAGATAGCGGTCGCCGACGAGGTTCTCGTAGCGCACCACCGCGCGTGTCGAGGTGTAGAGCTGGTAGCGGTCGTCGACGTCGAACGCGACGTCGACGGTGTTGTCGGGGTTGAGCGTGACGTTGTTGACGGTGCCCACGGGAACACCGGCGATGCGCACATCCTGACCGGCCTTCAGCCGCGACGCGTCGGTGAACGTCGCGTGATAGCCGCTTTCCGGAGCGAACCGGAACTCGCCGAACACCACCACGAGCCCGCCGGCGACCAGCAGCATCACCACCGTGAAGACGCTGACGTTGAGCAGCGTGCGATCGCGCTTCGCCATCAGAAGTCGTCCCTCTCGGCGAACGCACCATTGAACAGCCACTGCAGCGTCGACGGCGCGTCGAACTGCAACTCGGTGTTCGGCTGATAAGGCACGTACGCGTTGTCGGTGACCAGGAACGGCGAGCGGTACCACGATCCGCCGAACTGCTTGCTCGGAACATTGGGCAGGCCACGGCAATTCGGGCCGCCCTTCGCGTTCACGATCGGCAGGCTCTCCGGGTAGGTGTAGCCCGGCGAGCCGGGCAGGAAGTTCGACGAGACGAACAGACCCGGCCGGATACCACCGATGACAGGGGCGAACCGGTCCACCGCCAACGCGGTGCCCTCCAGGATGCAGCCGTACTCGGGCGAATACTCGGCCGCCACGCTCAGCGGGGCCCGCAGCCGCTGCATCGCGGCGATGTAGTCGTCCGCTCCCGGCTCCAGCGTGGCGGTGCCGTTGTTGGCCAACCCCGTTGCGGCGAGCAGCGCCGCGTTGAGGTTGTCCTGCTCGTCGACGATCGTGTCGCTGATCGCCGGCGCGTTGTCGAAGATGCGCGCCACGTCGGGACCGGCGTCGCCGTAGATGTTGGCCACCACCGCCGTCTTCTGCAGATCCTCCCCCAACGTCGGCAACTTCGGATTCAGTTGCTCCAGATAGTAATTCAGGCCGGCCAGGGTGGCGCCGAGGTCATCGCCGTTACCGCGCAGACCCTCCGCCAACGCGCTCAACGTGGCGTTCAGGTTGATCGGATCGACCTTCTGCAGCACGTCGTTCAGCGTCTGGAACAGCGTGTTGACCTCGAGCTGAACATCCTTCGCGGCCACCGTCGCACCGGGTTTGAGCTGTCCGACCGGTTCCTCGGGAGGCAGGAACTCCACCGCCTTCGCACCGAAAACCGTTGTGCTGCCGATGCGCACCACGGCGTTGGACGGGATGTAGCGCATCTCAGCGCTGTCGATCGCCAGCGTCAGCCTGGCTTCGTCCCCGGCGTACTCGATCGTCTTGACCTTGCCGATCTGCACACCCCGGTACTTGACCTTGGCGTCGCGTTCCATCACCAGGCCGGCCCGCGGCGCGGTGACGCTGACGGTGTCGGTGGCGGTGAACGCCGCGGTGTAGGCCAGATAGGTGAAGACGGTGGCGCCCAGCAGGATTGCAGCCAGGATCGCCGCAGCGATCCGTACGTGGCTGCGCTTGGCGTCACCGTCGGACATCGATTCCCGCCTAACCCGAGAGGTTGAAGTTGCCGGACGCGCCGTAGACGGCGAGTGAGATGAACAGGGTGATGGTCACGACGACGATCAGCGAGGTCCGCACGGCCTGACCGACGGCGATGCCGACGCCAACGGGACCGCCGGTCGCGTTGAAGCCGTAGTAGGTGTGCACCAGCATCACCGCGACCGCCATCACGATGGCCTGCAGAAACGACCACAACAGATCGGTGGGCACCAGGAAGGTGTTGAAGTAGTGGTCGTAGAGGCCCGCCGACTGGTTGTTGACGAAGACCGTGGTGAACCGCGCCGCGAAGAACGCCGCGAGCACCGAAAGCGAGTACAGCGGGATGATCGCGATCAGCCCGGCCATCAGCCGCGTGGACACCAGGTAGGACACCGAGTGCACGGCCATCGACTCGACCGCATCGATCTCCTCGGCCACGCGCATGGCGCCCAGCTGCGCGGTGGTGCCCGCGCCGATGGTCGCCGCCAGCGCGATGCCCGCGATCACCGGAGCCACGATGCGCACGTTGAGGAACGCCGAGAGGAACCCGGTCAGTGCCTCGATACCGATGTTGCCCAGCGACGAGTAGCCCTGCACGGCGATGACGCCGCCGGAGGCCAGGGTCAAGAACGCCGCGACGCCGACGGTGCCGCCGATCATCACCAGCGCGCCGGTGCCCATGGTCATCTCGGCCACCAGCCGGATGGTCTCCTTGCGGTAGCGGGTGAGCGCGTTGGGGATGTAGCGCATCGTCTGGCCGTAGAACAGCGCCTGCTCGCCGACGGTGTCGACAACCCTTGGCACGCCGCGGAAAAGCCTGCGGAAGCGAACCGTTACGTCGTAACTCATGCTTGTCTGCTCTTCGCGTCAGCGCCCATCACCGCTCCAACACCCGGACCCCGACCGCCGTCATGATCACGTTGATCACGAACAGGCAGATGAACGCGTAGACCACGGTTTCGTTGACCGCGACGCCCACTCCCTTGGGTCCGCCCTTGACCGTCAGGCCCCGGTAGCACCCGACCAGCCCGGCTACGACGCCGAACAGCAACGCCTTGATCTCGGCCATGACGAGCTCACCCAGCCCGGTCAGCACCGTCAGGCCGTTGATGAACGCGCCGGGGTTGACCCCTTGCAGAAAGACCGAGAACACATAGCCGCCGGACAGCCCGATGAGGCAGACCAGGCCGTTGAGCAGCAGCGCGACGAACGTCGAGGCCAGCACGCGCGGCACCACAAGGCGCTGGATCGGGTCGATGCCCAGCACCCGCATCGCGTCGATCTCCTCGCGGATGGTGCGTGCGCCGAGGTCGGCGCAGATCGCGGTGGCGCCGGCGCCGGCGACCACCAGCACCGTCACCACCGGGCCGAGCTGGGTGATGGTGCCGAACGCGGTGCCGGCCCCCGACAGGTCGGCGGCACCGATCTCGCGCAGCAGGATGTTGAGGGTGAACGCGACCAGTACGGTGAACGGGATCGCGACCAACAGCGTCGGCACCAGCGACACCCGCGCGATCATCCAGGTCTGGTCGAGGAACTCACGGAACTGAAACGGCCGCCGGAAGATCTTGGCGAAAGTGTCGAACGACATTTCGACGAACCCGCCCACGGCCCGAGCCGGCGCCGCGAGCTGTTCGATCAACCTAGGCTCCATTCTCGGAAAGGGGCGATCCGACTCTCTTTGGCGAAGAGCTCCAAACTGCTTGCCGCCGAGGTCTTCCCCCCCCTCGTCTAAGCGATATTCTTAGTGAGCCGGCTCATCCTAACTAGAACAAGTTCGCAGTGTCAAAGAACGGCAAGAACAGACCAAGTTGTTATAAACGTACTGGTCAGGGGCACTGTGACCTGAGTCATTGTAGAACGTGTTCTAGTGCCCCGGGCCGGTTTGTCAAATGACCTTCGGCGCTACTGACCCATCAGCGCGGTGGCCGAGAAATTCCGTTCGGGATCCCGGCCAGCAAAGTACTTCTGCAACGTCGTCGACAGGTCCGCCGGATCCCAGGCCCCGGACTCGGCGGTGAACTGAGCTTCGACTGTCGGCGCGGCCACCAGCGTCACCGTGGGGCCGTAGACGATGAACAGCTGTCCGTTGACCCCTTCCGAGGCCGGCGAGGCCAGAAAACACACGAGTTTGACGACGTGCTCGGGCGACAGCGGGTCGACCTGCCCCTCGGCGAGGTCGGGCGCCTCGCCGAACACATCGGCCGTCATCGCCGTGCGGGCGCGCGGGGCGATCGCGTTGGCGCGCACCCCGTAGCGCTCCAGCGCCCGGGCCATCGACAGCGTCAACGCCGTGATGCCGGCCTTGGCCGCGCCGTAGTTGGCCTGACCGACGGGGCCCACCAACCCCGCCTCCGAGGAGGTGTTGATGACGCGGCCGTAGACCTTGCCGGCCCCGTCATCCCCGCCGGCCTTGGCCTTGGCGCGCCAATAGGTGGCCGCGTTGCGGGTCAGCAGGAAGTGGCCCCGCAGGTGCACGGCGATCACCGCGTCCCAGTCCTCGTCGGACATGTTGAACAGCATCCGGTCACGGGTGATGCCGGCGTTGTTGACGACGATGCCCAATCCGCCGAGCTGGTCTGCGGTCTCGACCAGTTCGTCGGCCGTCGACCGCTGCGAGATGTCACCGGCCACCGCGACGGCCTTGGCGCCGGCGGCGGCGATCTCGTCCAGGACGTCGGACTTGTCCAGCGCGGCTGCGATGTCGTTGACCACGACGGTCGCACCGGCCTGGGCCAGGCCGATGGCCTCTGCGCGGCCCAGCCCGGCGGCAGCGCCGGTCACCACCGCAACGCGTCCGGACAGATCGGTTGCGGACTGCTCAGTCGTCACTTTATGAATACCTCTAGTCGCGGCGGTTCAGGGCGGCGCGAGGGCACTCGTCGATCGCCCGCTGGGCGAGCTCCTCCTTGTCGGCGGGGATCGGGTGGGCCTTCACCACCGCGTAGTCATCGTCGTCGAGCTCGAACAGCTCAGGCGCAAGTCCGACGCATACCGCATTGCCTTCACAACGGTCGCGGTCCACTTCCACTCGCATGATTTCCTCCTCGCAGTCGGAGCTGCATGAGCAGCCAGGCGACACCGGCCTAGACCCACAAGACTAGAACGTGTTACAACCGGGGGTGAACTCCGGGTCAGGCGGGTTGTCACACTTGTTGTCACATTAGAGAAGTTAGGACAAGGCGATGCGAATCGGCTACACCCCAGAGCAGGAGGAGTTGCGTCGCGAACTGCGGGCCTACTTCTCCAAGTTGATGACGCCCGAGCGCGCCGAGGCGCTGGCCTCCAACGACGGCGAGATGGGCCGCGGCAACGTCTACCGGGAAACGGTTGCCCAGATGGGCAAGGACGGCTGGCTCACGCTGAGCTGGCCCAAGGAGTACGGCGGCCAGGAACGCCCGCCGATGGACGGGCTGATCTTCAACGACGAGGCCGCGATCGCCAACGTTCCGGTTCCGTTCCTGACGATCAACAGCGTCGCGCCCACGATCATGGCGTTCGGCACCGACGAACAGAAGAAGTTCTATCTGCCCAAGATCGCCTCGGGCGAGCTGCACTTCTCGATCGGTTACTCCGAGCCGGGCGCGGGCACCGACCTGGCCGCGTTGCGCACCACCGCCGTGCGCGACGGCGACGAGTACGTGATCAACGGCCAGAAGATGTGGACCAGCCTGATCGCCTACGCCGATTACGTGTGGCTGGCGGTGCGGACCAACCAGGAGGCCAAGAAGCACCGCGGTATCTCGATGCTGATCGTGCCCACCACCGCGGAGGGTTTCTCCTGGACCCCGGTGCACACGATGGCAGGCGTGGACACCAGCGCCACCTACTACCAGGACGTGCGGGTTCCCGTCGCCAACCTGGTCGGTGAGGAGAACGCCGGCTGGAAGCTGGTCACCAACCAGCTCAACCACGAACGGGTGGCCCTGGTATCGGCCCAGCCGATCTTCCTGGCGCTCAACGGCGTTCGTGAGTGGGCCCAGAACACCAAGGATGTGCACGGCAAGAGGCTGATCGACTCGGAGTGGGTGCAGCTCAACCTGGCCCGGGTGCACGCCAAGGCCGGGGTGCTCAAACTGATCAACTGGGAGCTGGCCTCCTCCGATGAGGCCGCGCCCTCCCCCGCGGACGCGTCGGCGGCCAAGGTGTACGGGACCGAACTGGCCACCGAGGCCTACCGGCTGCTGATGGAGGTGCTCGGCACCGCGGCCACGCTGCGGCCGGGTTCGCCCGGCGCGCTGCTGCGTGGCCGGGTCGAACGCATGCACCGCAGCTGCTTGATCCTGACTTTCGGCGGCGGAACAAACGAGATCCAGCGCGACATCATCGGAATGGTCGCGCTGGGCCTGCCAAGAGCGAACCGGTAAGGACGGCACCCGATGGATTTCAGAACAACCGAAGCCTCCGAAGACCTCGGCGGGCTGGTCCGCACCATCGTCGACTCGGTGTGCACACCCGAGCACCAGCGCGACCTGGACGGCCTCGAGGAGCGCTTCGACCGTGATCTGTGGGCCAAGCTGATCGAGGCCGACGTGCTGTCGGCCGCCGCGCCGGAAGCGTTGGGCGGCGGCGGGTTCGGCGTCCTCGAACAGGTCGCCGTGCTCGGCGCGCTGGGCCGACAGATGGCTGCGGTGCCCTACCTGGAGTCCGCGGTGCTCGGCGCGGGTGCGCTGGCGGCGTTCGGCGCCGAGGCGATCCAACAGCAGTGGGCCGTACCCGCCGTCAGGGGCGAGAAGATCATCACCGTCGCGCTCGACGGTGAGATGGGCGACGGCCCGGTGCGGGCGCAATCGTCGGGGGCGGGCGGATACCGGCTCACCGGGTCGCGTACGCAGGTGCCGTACGGCCCCGTCGCCGACGCGTTCCTCGTGCCGGCCGAGACCGATTCCGGAACGAAAGTGTTCCTGGTGGCCTCCGATGATGACGGAGTGAGCGTCGCGTCACTGGACACCACCGGCCATGGCAGCGTGGGACAGCTGCAGCTCCAGGATGTGGAGGTGGACGGCGCCCGGACGGTCGGCGACCAGGGCGACGCCGTCGTCGCGTGGCTGACCACCCGTGCCACACTGGGCCGCAGCGCATTTCAGCTCGGGGTGGTAGAGCGCGCCTTGGAGCTGACCGCGGCCTACGCACGCGAACGCGAACAGTTCGACCGGCCGATCGGCAGCTTCCAGGCCGTGTCGTCGCGGCTGGCCGACGGCTACATCGACGTCAAGGCGCTGCGGTTGACCGTGACCCAGGCGGCGTGGCGGCTCTCCGAGGATCTGCCCGCCGAGATCGACGTCAACACCGCGGCGTTCTGGGCCGCCGAGGCCGGGCACCGGGTGGCGCACACCACGGTGCACGTGCACGGCGGCGTCGGCATCGACATCGACCATCCGGTGCACCGGTACTTCCTGGCCGCCAAGCAGATCGAGTTCGCGGTCGGCAGCGCGACCGGGCAGTTGCTCCGCATCGGCAGGGAATTGGCGGACTCCCCGGCGTAGTCGTGAGCGAGTTGCCCACCGTCGCGGCCCTGTTGACGCCGCTGGCCGACGTCGACGACCGCGGGGTGTACTTCGAGGACAGTTTCATCAGCTGGCGAGACCACCTCGGGCGCGGCGCGGCGGTGGCCGCCGCGTTGCGGGCACGCATGGACCCCAACCGGCCTCCTCACGTCGGTGTGCTGCTGCAGAACACCCCGGAGTTCTCAGCGGTGCTGGTGGCGGCGGGGCTGACGGGCATCGTGCCGGTGGGCCTGAACCCGGTGCGGCGCGGTGCGGCGCTGCGCCGGGACATCACCCATGCGGATTGCCAAGTGGTGCTGGCCGATTCGGCGCATGCGGACATCCTTGCCGACGTCGAACATGTCAACGTCGACTCACCGCAGTGGGCGCAGGAGGTGGCATCGCACGCCGGCGCGCCGGTACTCGCCTACGACGCCGAGCCCACCGACTTGTTCATGCTGATCTACACGTCGGGCACCAGCGGCGATCCCAAGGCCGTCAAATGCAGCCACGGCAAGGTCGCGATCGCCGGGGTGACGATGGCGGGCCGTTTCGACCTGGGCGAAAGCGACGTCTGCTACGTCTCGATGCCGCTGTTCCATTCCAACGCGGTGCTGGTGGGCTGGGCCGTCGCGCTGGCATCCCAGAGCTCACTTGCGTTGCGGCGCAAGTTCTCTGCCTCACAGTTCCTGCCCGACGTGCGCCGATACGGTGCGACGTACGCCAACTACGTCGGCAAGCCGTTGTCCTACATCCTGGCCACCCCCGAACAACCCGACGACGCGGACAACCCGCTGCGCGCGGTGTACGGCAACGAGGGCGCGCCCGCCGACGTCGAGCGGTTCGCACAGCGGTTCGCCACGGTGGTGATGGACGGGTTCGGATCGACCGAGGGTGGTATCGCGATCGCCCGCACGCCGGACACACCGCCCGGCGCGCTCGGCCCACTGCCACCGGGCACCGAGATCATCGACGTCGACACCGGTGAACCGTGCCCGCCGGGAGTGACCGGCGAGCTGGTGAACGTCTCGGACGCAGGGCGTTTCGAGGGGTACTACAACGACCCGGAGGCCGACGCCGAGCGGATGCGCGGCGGCATGTACCACAGCGGCGACCTGGCCTATCGCGACGAGGACGGCTACGCGTACTTCGCCGGGCGGCTCGGTGACTGGATGCGGGTGGACGGGGAGAACCTCGGCGCGGCGCCGATCGAGCGGGTGCTGCTGCGCCATCCCGACGTGGTCGAGGTGGCGGTGTACGGCATCCCGGCGCCCGACGTCGGCGATCAGGTGATGGCGGCGCTGACGTTGACCGAGGGGGCGGTGTTCGATCTCGAGGCGTTCGCGGCGTTCCTGGCCGAGCAACCCGACCTGGGGCCGAAACAGTGGCCGTCGTTCGTCCGGGTCAGCACGGCGCTGCCACGCACCGAGACGTTCAAGGTGATCAAACGTCACCTACAGGCAGAGGGCACCGACTGCGCCGACCCGGTGTACCCGGTGCCCCGGCCGCAGTCCACCCGCCGATGACCGACACGCCCTTGAGGGTCGATACATTTGCCGTCGCCCCGAGGGCGGGATGAATATACTCTGTTGAGCTTGATCGGCCGTTGGCTTGCGCTTTGCTGACGCTGACCTGGGCAGACGGGAGCCGCGTGATGAGAGCCACGGCGATCTCGGCGGCCGTCGTGATGGTCACGGCGTCGGTGCTCGTGTTGGCCGGCTGCGGCTCGGACAGCGACACCGCGACCGAGCCCACCACCACGTCGGACACCACCAGCACCACGACGACCGAACAGGCAGCGCCGACGACGGCCCGTATCGCACCGCGCGAGGAGGACGCGCCGGGGCCCCATCCGACGATCGCGAGCTACATCGCCGAGAACGACATCGCCGAAACCCCGGTCCAGCGGGGCGATCCCGGTGCGCCCGTCCTCGATCTGCCGGTGCCCGAGGGATGGGAGCCCGCGGGCGACAGCACGCCGGAGTGGGCGTACGGCGCCATCGTCTACACGGGTCCGGAGGCCGGCGAGTACACCCCCAGCATCGTCGCGCTGATGTCGAAGCTGACCGGCGACGTCGACCCACAGGCCATCATCGACTTGGCGCCCGGCGAACTGCAGAACCTGCCGGGCTGGGCCCCGCTGAACGAGGGTGAGGTCAGCTCGCTGGGAGACTACCCGGCCTACCAACTCGGTGGTACCTGGGAGTCGGAGGGGCGGACCAAGATCGTCGCGCAGAAGACGGTGGTGATCCCCGGCAACGACGGGCTCTACGTGTTGCAGCTCAACGCCGACGGGCTCGACAGTCAGGCCGAAATCGTCGGCGCTGCAACCAAAGTGATCGACGAGCAGACCACGATCGGCTTCTGAGCCACGCCATCCTTCCGCCGAGCAGACGTGAAAACCCCCAAATTCACTGTATTTTGGGGGTTTTCACGTCTGCTCGCGGATGTCGTCGAGTCGGCGCGTGGCGGCCTCGAACCCGGCCACCAACTCCGCGATGATGTCGGCAACCGGGCGGATCTCGTTCATCCGGCCGACGATCTGGCCGACCGGCATCGCCACGGTGTCGGGGTTGTCCGACGCGTTCATCCGCTGATGCGCCTCGCTGACGAGGATGTTCTGCAGCGGCATCGGCAAGGGTTCCGGCGCGTCGGGTGCGTCCCACGCGTCGGTCCACTTGCTCTTCAGCAGCCGCGCGGGTTTACCGGTGTAGATGCGCCGGCGCACGGTGTCGCTGGACTCCGCGCGTAGCAGCGCCTGCTGGATGGTGGAGATGCCGCCGGGCTTGCGGTGCCCGAGGTCGTACTCGGCGGCGGTCAGAAACGCCGAACCCATCCACACCCCCTGTGTGCCGAGCGCCAGCGCGGCGGCCACCTGCCGACCGGTGCCGATTCCGCCGGCCGCCAGTACCGGTGCCCGGTCAGCAACGGCGTCGACGATCTCCGGCCACAACACCATCGAACCGATCTCACCGGTGTGACCGCCCGCCTCATGACCCTGGGCGACGACGATGTCCACGCCGTTGTCGACGTGGCGCTGAGCGTGTTTGGCGCTGCCGGCCAGCGCCGCCACCGGCACACCGGCGGCATGCGCCTGATCGATGACGTCGCGCGGCGGGGAGCCGAGCGCGTTGGCGATCAGCTTGATCGGATGCCGCAACGCGACCTCGACATGGGAGCGGGCCACCGAGTGCAGCCAGCCGAGCACCCCCTCACTGCGCGAGCCGTCCTCGGGCAGCGGTGGAACACCCAACTCGGCAAGGGTTTTCGCGACGAAGTCCCGATGACCCTGCGGAATGAGCTTGTCGATGTCGACCGCGGTGCCCTCCTGCGGCACCTTGGCGGGCATCACCACGTCCACGCCGTAGGGCTTGCCGTCGGTGTTTTCGTCCATCCACTGCAGCACGTCCTCGAGGTCGTCGGCGTCGTTGAACCGCACGCAGCCGAGCACCCCGAGACCCCCGGCTTTGCTCACCGCCGCCGCGACCTTCTCCGATGGCGTGAAAACGAAGATCGGGTAGTCGATGCCGAAGCGGTCACACAGCTCGGTGCGCATCAAGTGGCGGTCCCCACATGGTTGGCGTTGACCTCGTCGGCGGGCCGCTGTTCGGCCTGCTCCTTGGCCCACCGGTAGTCCGGCTTACCCGCCGGTGAACGCTTCACCTCGTCGACGAACCAGATACTGCGCGGCACTTTGTACCCCGCGATCTGGTTGCGGACGAACGCGTCGAGCTCGGCCAGCTTCGGCCGTGCGCCTTCGCGCGGCTGGATCACCGCGGCGACATGCTGGCCGAAGCGGGGATCGGGGACACCGACCACGAGCGCGTCGAACACATCCGGATGACCCTTGAGCGCGGCCTCCACCTCCTCGGGATAGATCTTCTCGCCGCCGCTGTTGATCGACACCGAACCACGGCCGAGCATCGTCACCGTGCCGTCCGCCTCGACCGTCGCGTAGTCGCCCGGAATCGCGTAGCGAATTCCGTTGAAGGTCTTGAAGGTCTCCGCGGTCTTCTTCTCGTCCTTGTAGTAGCCGATCGGGATGTTGCCCTTCTTCGCGATCAGGCCACGCACACCGGAGCCGGGCTTGACCTCGTTGCCGTCCTCGTCGAGCACGACGGTGCGGTGGTCGATGGTCACCCGCGGCCCGCCGGCGTTCTGCTGTCCCTTGGCCACGATGCTGGTGCCGCCGAACCCGGTCTCGGATGACCCGATCGAGTCGGTGATGATCCGGTTGGGCAGCAGCTCGAGGAACTTCTCCTTGATGCTGGAGGAGAACAGCGCGGCGGTGCTGGCCAACAGGAACAACGACGACAGGTCGTAGTCCTTGCCCTTGGCCTGTTGCGCGAGCAGCGCGTCGAGCAGCGGTCGGGCCATCGCATCGCCGGTGAAGAACAGCAGGTTCACCTTGTGTTTCTCGACCGTGCGCCACACCTCGTCGGGCTCGAATTCCGGTGCCAACACCGTGGTTTGGCCTGAGAACAGCGACATCCAGGTGGCCGACTGGGTGGCGCCGTGGATCATCGGCGGAATCGGGTAGCGGATCATCGGCGGGTTCTCGGTGGCCGCCTTGGCCAGGTCGTACTCGTCCTTGACGAACTCGCCCGTCGCAAAGTCGGTGCCGCCGAACAACACTCGGTAGATGTCTTCGTGGCGCCACATCACGCCCTTGGGGAAGCCGGTGGTGCCGCCGGTGTAGAGCAGGTAGATGTCGTCGGCGCTGCGTTCGCCGAAGTCGCGATCCGGCGACCCCTGGCTCAGCGCTTCGTTGAACTCCACCCCGCCGTAGCGCTTGAAGTCCTCGCTACTGCCATCCTCGACCACCAGCACCGTCTTCAGGCCGGGCGTCTCCGGCAGCACGTTGGCGACCCGGTCGGCGTAGCGGCGCTCGTGCACCATCGCCACCATGTCGGAGTTCTCGAACAGATACTTCAGCTCGCCCTCGACATAGCGGTAGTTGACGTTGACCAGGATGGCGCCGGCCTTCACGATGCCGAGCATCGCGATCACGATCTCGTTGCGGTTGCGGCAGTACAGGCCGACCTTGTCGTCCTTCTTGACGCCCATGTCGATGAGGTAATGGGCCAGCCGGTTGGCCTTCTCCTCCAATTGCGCGTAGGTCAGTTGGTCTTCGCCGCAGATCAGGGCGACACGGTCAGGCACCGCGTCGATCGCGTGCTCGGCAAGATCAGCAATGTTCAGGGCCACGGAACCTAAACTAGAACGTGTTACATTTTCATTCAAGTCTGTGCCATCGACGCTGGAAAGAGAACCGTACGTGAGCGACACAGAAACCTCTGAAAAGAGCCCAGACGCCCTCATTGAGCAGCGCGGACACACTCTGATCCTGACCTTGAACCGGCCGGAGGCGCGCAATGCCCTGTCGACCGAGATGCTCTCGATCATGGTCGAGGCCTGGGACCGCGTCGACAACGATCCCGAGATCCGCACCGCCATCCTCACCGGCGCCGGCGGCTACTTCTGCGCGGGCATGGACCTCAAGGCCGCGACCGCCAAGCCGCCGGGCGATTCGTTCAAGGACGGCAGCTACGACCCGTCGCGCATCGACGCGCTGCTGAAGGGCAGGCGGCTCACCAAGCCGTTGATCGCCGCGGTCGAGGGGCCCGCGATCGCAGGCGGAACGGAGATTTTGCAGGGCACCGACATCCGCATCGCCGGTGAGAGCGCGAAGTTCGGCATCTCCGAGGCGAAGTGGAGCCTGTACCCGATGGGCGGTTCAGCGGTGCGCCTGGTGCGCCAGATCCCCTACACCGTGGCCTGCGACCTGCTGCTGACCGGACGGCACATCACCGCCGCCGAGGCGCGGGACATGGGGTTGATCGGCTACGTGGTGCCCGACGGGTCAGCGCTGGACAAGGCGCTGGAGATCGCCGAGGTGATCAACAACAACGGCCCGCTGGCGGTGCAGGCCATCCTCAAGACGATCCGCGAAACCGAGGGCATGCACGAGAACGACGCCTTCAAGATCGACACCCAGATCGGCATCAAGGTGTTTCTGTCCGAGGACGCCAAGGAAGGACCGCTGGCGTTCAAGGAGAAACGCGCACCGAACTTCAAGATGAAGTAGCCGCGTCGGATCGCTCACGGGGTGGCGATGTGCCTGCCCGATTCTCGGGCTCGTCGCTAGGCTGGTTGCCGATGACCGAGAGCTCGGCCCGCGTCGCCGCTGTAATCCCTTGGCACGCCAGAACCGTCGCCGACGTCGAAGAGTCATTGGCGACCTCACCGCATGGTCTGACGGCCGAAGAGGCAGAAGCACGGTTGAAGCGGTACGGTTCGAACCGCATCCGCGAGCAACCGCCGCCGCGCGCGATCGTGGTGTTCCTGCGCCAGTTCTCCAGCACGTTCATCCTCATCCTCGTCGTCGCCGCCGTGGTGACCCTGGCACTGGGTGAGCTGCTCGACACCGCCCTGATCGCGGTCGCGCTGCTGCTCAACGCGGTGATCGGGTTCCACGAGGAACGCCGCGCCGCCGACGCCGTGCAGGCACTGATGCAGCTCGTGGTGCCGCACTGCCGGGTGGTGCGCGACGGACAGGAATGGGAGATCGACAGCCGCGACGTCGTACCCGGCGATGTGGTTCTGCTGGAGTCGGGCAGCCGGGCGCCCGCCGACATCCGGCTCAGCGCAGTGAACAGCCTGACCATCGACGAGTCGCTGCTCACCGGTGAGTCGCTGCCGGTCACCAAGACGACCATGCCGGTGCAGGAGAACGCGGCCGCTGTCGACCGCCACTCGATGGCGTTCACCGGCACCATCGTCGCCAACGGCCGGGGCCGCGGCTATGTCGTCGCCACCGGAGACGACACCGAACTCGGATCGATCGCCGGAAGCATCCGCACCGAAGAGGCCGGGGAGTTGCCTCTGCAGGCGCGGATGGCGAAGTTCGCACAGATCGTCGGCGTCTCGGTCTTCATCGCGGCGATCGTCGCGTTCGTCTCCGGTGTGCTGCTCGGCGAGTCGGTCAGCCAGATGTTCCGCGTCGCGGTCGCGATGGCGGTGTCGGCGGTGCCCGAAGGCCTGCCGGTGGCGATGACCGTCACCTTCGCCATCGGAGTGACCCGCATGGCACGGCGAAACGCGGTGCTGCGCCGGCTGCCGGCACTGGAGACGCTGGGCAGCACGACGGTGGTGGGCTCGGACAAGACCGGCACCCTCACCGAGAACCGCATGACGGTGCAGGCGGTGTGGGCCGGCGGGCGCAGCTACGACGCCCACGAGCTGCGGGGCGCGGGTCCGACCGTGGAAATGTTGTTGACCACCGGCGTGCTCACCAACGAAGCCGATCTGGTCAAGACCGCGGAGGGCCCCGTCACCACCGGCGATCCCACCGAGGTCGCGCTGCTGGTGGCGGCGGACCGGGCGGGCATCGACCCCGGCGAACTCCGCGACCGCCACCGGATCGTGGCCGAGATCCCGTTCGAGTCGCACCGCCGATACTCGGCCACCATCCGCGAGTACGACGGCGGGCATGCGGTGTTCGTCAAGGGCGCACCCGAGCGGATCATCTCGATGTGCACGACGATGAACACCGACCAGGGACCGGTCCCGTTCGATCCGGAGAGGCTGCACACCGCGGTGCGCGAACTCGCGGCCCGCGGGATGCGGGTGCTCGGTATGGCGTACCGCAGGCTCGGCCCCGAGGCCGTACGGTCGCTGACGGGCGACGACGCCCCGCCGGGCGACTACACCGATCCGGACGACCTCGTGCTCGTGGGGTTCCAGGCGATGATGGATCCGCCGCGTGAGGGCGTGCGCGAGGCGATCGCACAGTGCCACACCGCGGGGGTGCGGGTCGTGATGATCACCGGTGATCACTCGATCACCGCGCGGGCCATCGCGCACAGGCTCGGCATCCTCGGCAACCCCGACGGCCGGGTCCTGACCGGCGCCGAGATGCGCCACCTCGATGACGACGCGCTGCGCGACCTGGTCGACGAGGTCTCGGTATATGCGCGGGTCTCGCCCAACGACAAGCTTCGAATCGTGCGCGCCCTGCAGGACCGCGGCCACGTCGTCGCGGTCACCGGCGACGGCGTCAACGACGCCCCGGCGCTGCGCGCGGCCGCCATCGGGGTGGCAATGGGCCGGTCGGGCACCGACGTCGCACGGGAAGCCTCCGACATGGTGCTGTCCGACGACAACTTCGTCAGCATCGTGAGCGCGGTCGAAGAAGGCCGCATCGCCTTCGCCAACATCCGCAAGGTCGCGTTCTTCCTGATCTCCACGGCCGTGGCGGAAACCGCGGCCATCCTGGTGTCGGTGTGGCTGGGTTGGCCGCTGTTGCTGATCCCCGCCCAGATCCTGTGGCTGAACCTGGTCACCAACGGGGTTCAGGACATGGCGCTGGCGTTCGAGCCGGGCAGCCGCGACGTGCTCAAGCGCCCACCCCGACCCCGGCGCGAAGGCATCCTGTCGGCGATGATGTGGGAACGCACCCTGCTCGTCGGCATCGTGATGGCCGGCGGCGCGCTGTACATGTTCCACTGGCAGCTCGGCCGCGACGACTCCCTGGTCGCGGCGCAGAGCGTGGCGTTGACAACGCTGGTGATCTACAACATCTTTCAGGCCGGAAACGCCCGCGCGGAGAACCGGTCGCTGTTCACCATCACCCCGTGGGGCAACCCGTTCCTGTTCTGGGCCACGCTCGGCGCGATCACGCTACACGTGTCTGCGCTGTACTTTCCGCCCACGCAGTTCGTGCTCGGCGTCGAACCGATCAGCGCGGAGGCCTGGGTGCGGGCCGTCGTCGTGGCGGTGTCGGTCCTGGTCACCGTCGAGGCGCACAAGTGGGTGCGCCGCCGGTGGCCGCTGGGCACCAGCCACGTGCACTGGGACTAGTTCACCGGCTTCGACGGCGTGAACACCACCGGCATCCGCTCCAGCCCGGACACGAAATTGGCGGGGCGCAACGGTAGTTCGTCGTCGGAGGCCAGCCGAAGGTCGGGCAGCCGCTGCAGCAGCTTGGTCTGCATGATCGACAGCTCCAGCCGGGCCAGCTGGTTGCCCAGACAGAAATGCGTACCGAAGCCGAACGCCAGGTGGTTGTTGGGATAGCGCTCGATGTCGAAGACCTCGGGATCCTCGAACACCTTCTCGTCGAAGTTGGCCGATTCGAACAGCAGGATCATCTTCTCGCCCTCCGCCAGCGCGGTGCCGTGGAATTCGGTGTCGGCGGTGACGGTTCGCGCCATGTTCTTCACCGGCGCGGTCCAGCGCAGCATCTCCTCGATCGCGTTGGGCAGCAGCGACAGATCGTTGCGCAGCCGCTCGTGCTGGTCGGGGTGCAGGATCAGTTGGCGGGTGCCGCCGGAGAGCGTGTGGCGGGTGGTCTCGTCGCCGCCGATCAACAGCAACAGCACCTCGGTGACGATCTGATGGTCTTCGAGCTTGCTGCCCTCGACCTCGGCGTGCACCAGTACGCTCACCAGATCGTCGGTCGGCGACTCCTTACGTTCCGCGATCATGCCCATCATGTACTCGCTGTAGGCGGCGAAGGCGTCCATCGTCAGCTGGAACTGCTCCGGATCGGCGGTGCTGCTCAGGAAGCTGACGAGGTCGTCGGACCACTTCAGGAACATCTCGCGTTCCTCGGGGCGCACGCCGAGCATGTCGCCGATGACCGCCATCGGCAGGGGCGCGGCGATGTCCCAGACGAAGTCGCATTTGCCGCGCTCACATACCTTGTCGATCAACGTGTCGCACAGGTTCCCGATCGAGCCCTCGAGGTCCTTGACGCGCTTGCGGGTGAAGCCGGCGTTGACGAGCTTGCGGCGCAGCAGGTGCTGCGGGTCATCCATCTCGATCATCATCTCGACGCCGGGCTGGTCGGGCCGGATCCCGCCGGCGTTGGAGAACAACTCCGGTTTGCGTTCCGCCTCGATCACCGCGGCATAGGTTGAGGCAGCGGCCAATCCGTTGCGGTCGCGGAAGACCGGTTCGTTTTCGCGCATCCACTTGTAGACCGATCGCGAGTCCCCGGCATAGAAGTTGCCGTCGGTCAGGTCGACGTCGGGTTTGGTCTGCTGTGTGATTGCGGTCATGGGTGAACCTCCTGCGCGTCTGCGAACGTCATCTCCACGTTGCCTGCCGAACTCGAGAGGAGCGCGCGTTTCGAAAAGCCAAGGGACGCGAGCTCTTTGGCGTAAGGATGGTCACCGAGGCGCACCCGGGCACCGCCGAGCCGGTAACGCACGTCGGAAAGCGTCATCTCGCCGAGCGTGCGGCGCACCACCCCGTCGCGGTAGGAGTACGTGGGATGGGCCTGCGGCTTGGACGTGAACCGCGACGGGACGGCCAACCCGCGCCGGAAGTCCATGCCGACGGCGAACCGGCCGTCGATGGTCACGTCGAACGAGTACGTGTGCCCGTCACGGATGGTGAAGTCCGCCATGACTTTCGGATAGCCCCAGATCTTGGTGCCCGCCTCCAGGGTGAACGCCTGGTCGACGGGAAGGTGGTGGACGAACGCGCCCGCCGACTGCAGCGCGCGCGGGCTCCAGCTGCCCGGCGGACGGGTGTCCTCCGGCGGGTTCACCATGATGTTCGTGCCGTACTCGTAGTACTGGCCCAAGTCGCCGTCCTCGTATCGCATCAGCATCAACACGACGATCGCGCGGCCCGGCAGGTAGCGGCAGACCGTCAGGCCGCTGTAATCGATCAACCGCTGGGCGGCGTCGGCGTCCACTGAGAACATCGCCATGTGCTGGTGCGCCTTGCGGATCTTCACCGGCATCGTCAGAACGGTGCCTGCGATGGTGTGCTGGGTCATCGCGTCAATCTAAGACGCCGAGTAGACACCTGGCAAGGAAGTGTCTACTCGGTGAGCGCTCACGCAGCGAGGACCCGCTTTACACCAGCGCGGCGAGGTCGCGGATCTGCTCGACCGAGCGGGCGCCGACGACCATCATCGTCACGCCGGCGGCCTCCCACGCCTTGATCTGCTCGCGCACGTAGTCGAGGTTGCCGACGATCGCGGAGTCGTCGACCAGCTCGTCGGGAACGGCCTTGGCGGCCTCGTCCTTGCGGTCGTTGCGGAACAGCCGGGTGACGTCGTCGACGACCTCGGAGTAACCCATCCGGCGGTACACGTCGGCGTGGAAGTTGGTGTCCTCGGCACCCATTCCGCCGATGTAGAGCGCCAGGTGCGGCTTCATCAGCTCCATCATCTCGGCGCGGTCGTCGGTGACCACCACCTGCGCCGTCGCGCAGATCTCGAAGTCCTCGCGGCTGCGGCGGGCGCCTGGGCGGGCGAAGCCCTCGTCGAGCCACTCGTTGTACATGCCCGCGATGCGCGGCGAGTAGAAGATCGGCAGCCAGCCGTCGCAGATCTCCGCGGCCAGCGCCACGTTCTTGGGTCCCTCGGCGCCCAGCATCACCGGAATGTCCGCGCGCAACGGATGCGTGATCGGCTTGAGGTTCTTACCCAGCCCGGTGGTGCCCTCACCGGTCAGCGGCAGCGGATAGTGCGGGCCGTCGCTGCGCACCGGCGCCTCGCGGGCCCACACCTGACGCAGGATGTCGATGTACTCGCGGGTGCGGGCCAACGGTTTGGGGAACCGCTGCCCGTACCAGCCCTCCACGACCTGCGGCCCGGACACCCCGAGGCCGAGGATGTGGCGGCCGCCGGAGAGGTGATCCAGTGTCAGCGCCGCCATCGCACAGGCGGTCGGGGTCCGCGCGGACAACTGCACCACCGAGGTGCCCAGCCGCATCCGCTTGGTTTCGCGGCCCCACCAGGCCAGCGGGGTGTAGGCGTCCGACCCCCAGGCCTCGGCGGTGAACACGGTGTCGAAACCGGCGTCCTCGGCGGCGGCGACCAGTTCCGCGTGGTTGTCGGGCGGCTGCGCGCCCCAATACCCCAGCTGAAGTCCCAGCTTCATTAGCTCGCCTTTCCACCCGTCCTTGAAACCATTGTTAGAACCTGTTCTACTCGATGCCGTGACCACCAGCCATAGCAGCCCGGTGCAGATCGATCCACATGAGCCGCCGCTTTCGGCACCACTGAAGCTCTCATTCGACTACACCCGTTCAGTAGGGCCACTCCTGTCCCAGTTCTTCACCGCCCTGCGCGAGCGACGCATCGTCGGCGTGCGCGGTTCCGACGGCCGAGTGCACGTGCCGCCTGCGGAGTTCGACCCCGTCACCTACGAACGGTTGACGGAAATCGTACCGGTGGGCGCCGTCGGCACCGTCCAGTCGTGGACGTGGCAGCCCGCGCCGCTGCAGGGCCAACCCCTGGACCGCCCGTTCGCATGGGCGTTGATCAAGCTGGACGGCGCCGACACCGCACTTTTGCACGCCGTGGATGTCGGAGCCGGCGGGTCCGCAGAATCCATCAGCACCGGCGCCCGGGTCTACGCGCACTGGGTCGACGAACCCGTCGGCGCGATCACCGACATCGCGTGCTTCAAGCTGGGCGACCAGCCGGAACCGGAGGGCCAGCCCGACGACCGGGAGCCGGTCACCGTGCAGGTGAGTCCATCGACGATCGAGATCCAGCACACCGCGTCGCTGCCCGAGAGCGTGTTCCTGCGCGCGCTCGAGGAGGGCAAGCTGCTGGGCGCGGGGACCAAACGCGGCCGCGACGGCAAGCCGGGCAAGGTGTACTTCCCGCCCAAGGAGGCCGATCCGGCCACCGGCCTGGCGCTCGACGAGTTTGTCGAGCTGCCGGACAAGGGCACCGTCACCACGTTCGCCGTGATCAACATCCCGTTCGCCGGGCAGCGCATCAAGCCGCCCTACGTCGCGGCCTACGTGCTGCTCGACGGCGCAGACATCCCGTTCCTGCACCTGGTCACCGAGATCGACGCCGCCGAGGTGCGGATGGGGATGCGGGTGCAGGCCGTGTGGAAGCCCCGCGAAGAGTGGGGCCTGGGCATCGACAACATCGACTACTTCCGGCCGACGGGCGAGCCCGACGCCGATTACGACTCCTACAAGCACCACCTGTGAAGGCCTGACATGACTTTGGCGAGAGATGTAGCGGTCGTCGGCTTC
Organism: Mycolicibacterium elephantis DSM 44368; assembly: GCF_004014805.1. Classification (GTDB taxonomy): domain Bacteria; phylum Actinomycetota; class Actinomycetes; order Mycobacteriales; family Mycobacteriaceae; genus Mycobacterium; species Mycobacterium elephantis. The sequence goes on along the minus strand of NZ_ATDN01000056.1, from coordinate 6,881 downwards.
GCGCATGCGCCGCATGTGCGTCGCACCGACGGCACCACCAACGGTGTCGAAATGCTGATGCCGTGCTTCCACCAGCTCTACGAGGAACTCGGCCTGCAGCAGACCGACATCGGGTTCTGGTGCTCCGGATCCTCGGATTACCTTGCCGGGCGCGCGTTCTCGTTCATCTCGGCGATCGACTCGATCGGCGCGGTGCCGCCGATCAACGAGTCGCATGTGGAGATGGATGGGGCTTGGGCGCTGTATGAGGCCTACATCAAGGTGCTGACCGGTGAGGTCGACACCGCGCTGGTGTACGGCTTCGGCAAGTCCAGCGCGGGCGTGCTGCGCCGGATCCTCGCACTGCAGACCGATCCGTACAGCATGGCGCCGCTGTGGCCGGATTCGGTGTCGATCGCCGGGCTGCAGGCGCGGCTCGGCCTCGACGCCGGCAAGTGGACGCCTGAGCAGATGGCGCAGGTGGCGTTGGACTCGATGGCCGCCGCCGGCCGCACCGACAGCGAGAAACCGGCAACGTCCATCGAGCAGCTGCTCGAGCGGCCCTACTTCGCGGATCCGTTGCGCCGCCACGACATCGCGCCGATCACCGACGGTGCGTCGGCGATCGTGCTCGCGGCGGGTGACCGGGCCCGCGAGCTGCGGGAAAACCCCGCATGGATCGCCGGCATCGAGCACCGGATCGAGACGCCGGTGCTGGGCGCCCGCGACCTCACCACCTCGCCGTCCACGGCCGCCTCGGCCCAGGCCGCCACCGGCGGTGACGTCGATTCCGTTGAGGTGGCCGAGATCTACGCGCCGTTTACGCACCAGCACCTGATCCTGACCGAGGCGATCGGGCTGCCGTCGTCGACGAAGGTGAACCCGTCGGGCGGTGCGCTGGCCGCCAACCCGATGTTCTCGGCCGGGCTGGAGCGCATCGGTTTCGCTGCGCAGCACATCTTCGACGGATCCGCGCAGCGGGTCCTCGCGCACGCCACCAGTGGTCCTGCGCTGCAACAGAATCTCGTCGCGGTCTTGGAGGGACACTGATGGCCAAGAATCTCGCCGCTGTGCTGGGCACCGGGCAGACGAAGTACGTCTCCAAGCGTCACGACGTGTCGATGAGCGGCCTTGTCCGCGAGGCCATCGACAGGGCGCTGGCCGATTCGGGCGCCACGATGGACGACATCGACGCCGTGGTGGTCGGTAAGGCACCGGACTTCTTCGAGGGCGTGATGATGCCCGAGCTGTTCATGGCCGACGCCGTGGGCGCCACCGGTAAACCATTGATCCGGGTGCACACCGCAGGCTCGGTGGGCGGGTCGACCGCGATCGTGGCGGCCAGCCTGGTGCAGTCGGGCAGGTACCGCCGGGTGTTGGCGATGGCGTGGGAGAAGCAGTCCGAGTCGAACGCCATGTGGGCGTTGAGCATTCCGGTGCCCTTCACCAAGCCCGTCGGCGCGGGTGCGGGCGGATACTTCGCGCCGCACGTGCGCGCCTACATCCGTCGCTCAGGGGCGCCCACGCACATCGGTGCCATGGTGGCGGTCAAGGACCGGCTCAACGGGGCCAAGAACCCGCTGGCGCATCTGCATCAGCCCGACATCACGCTGGAGAAGGTGCTGTCGTCCCAGATGCTGTGGGACCCGATCCGGTTCGACGAGACCTGCCCGTCCTCGGACGGGGCCTGCGCGATGGTGATCGGCAACGAGGAGATCGCCGACAACCGGGTCGCCGAAGGCCATCCCGTTGCGTGGATCCACGCCACCGCGCTGCGCACCGAACCGTTGGCCTACTCGGGTCGCGACCAGGTCAATCCGCAGGCCGGCCGCGACGCCGCCAAGGCGCTGTGGCAGGCGGCGGGGATCACCAACCCGATCGACGAGATCGACGCCGCCGAAATCTATGTCCCGTTCTCCTGGTTCGAGCCGATGTGGTTGGAAAACCTCGGATTCGCACTGGAGGGTGAGGGGTGGAAGCTCACCGAGGCCGGCGAGACCGCGATCGGTGGCCGCATTCCCGTCAACGCGTCGGGCGGGGTGTTGTCGTCGAACCCGATCGGCGCGTCGGGCATGATCCGGTTCGCGGAATCGGCGATCCAGGTGATGGGCAAGGCCGGTGACCACCAGGTGCCGAATGCGCGAAAGGCGTTGGGGCACGCATACGGCGGGGGGTCGCAGTACTTCTCGATGTGGGTAGTGGGAGCCGACAAGCCGTGAAGTACACCTGCGCGGTGCCGATGTGCCAGATCGACCAGTTGATCGAGATCGCCAAGACCGCGGAGGAAGTCGGCTTCGACTCGATCGCGCTGCCGGACTCGATCTTCTACATGGAGAAGCAGTCGGCGGACTACCCGTACACACCGGACGGTTCGCGGATGTGGAACGCCGACACGCCCTGGGTCGATCCGCTGATCGCCGCCGGCGCGATGGGGGCGGCGACCTCGACGCTGCGCTTCTACACCAACGTCATGAAGCTGGGCTCGCGCAACCCGTTGCTGCTGGCGCGCCAAGTCGGCTCGGTCGCCAACCTCACCGGCAACCGGTTCGGCTTCGGGGTCGGGATCGGTTGGGCACCTGAGGAATTCGAATGGTGCGGTCAGCGCTACGCCAGACGCGGCAAACGCGTCGACGAGATGATCGAGGTGATCAAGCGCGTACTCGCGGGCGGCATGGTGGAGTTTCACGGCGAGTTCTATGACTTCGACAAGCTCCAGATGAGCCCGGCGCCAAGCAAACCGGTGCCCTTCTACGTCGGCGGACACACCGACGTGGCGCTCAAGCGAGCGGCGCGTGTTGGCGACGGCTGGACCAGCGCGATGATGACGTGCGCTCAACTGGCCGAGACCATCGGCAAGCTCAAGGCGCTGCTCGCCGGATTCGGGCGGGAGGACGAGCCGTTCGAGTTTCAGGCGGTGTGCATCGACAAGTTCGACGTCGACGGGCATCGTGAGCTTGCCGAGGCGGGCGTCACCGACAACATCGTGATGCCGTGGGTGATGGAGGGCCTGGGCTTCGACGCGCCGCTGGACAGGAAGCAGGACGCGATGAAACGCTTCGCCGACACGTTCATCCACTCGGGCTGGCAGGACTGACGCTCGCTAGCCATCGGGGTATGGTCCGTCATCCGGCTGAGTCCAGAATTCCCAGCGCGCGTGCCCGGCGTACCGCGTCGCGCCGGTTGGCAGCCTGAAGTTTGTCGAGGATCGCGGCCACGTGCTTGTCGACCGTCCTGACCGACAGGAACATGCGCTCGGCAAGTTCGGCATTGGTCAACCCCTGACCCATCAACCGGAGGACGTCGAGCTGTCGCATGGTCAGACCGCACGCATTGGCGAGTGTGGTCGGTCGACGACGGGCGGGCACCACGGTGACCCCGCGCGCCCGAAGGTCGCGCCGGACCTTCGCGGCGACGGCGGCGGCGCCGAGCCGGTCGAGCATGTCGAGTCCGCGGCGCGTCCGAGCGGGCTCACCGGTGTCGGTGAGGGCGAGCGCTGCTTCGTACGGCAGCGAAAGCCGTTGGAACTCATCGGCTGCCGCTTCGAACTCCCCGTCCAGGAAGAACCGATACGGCTGCGCGACATCGACAGCGTCGATAGCGGGATCTGCCCGATGTAGCCACATCGCCAGTTCGCCGCGGGCATACTCGAGGCCCTCGACATGACCGCGGTCGAGGATCGCGCGGCATTCGGCGAGACGGTCGTCGGAGGTTTCGGTGAGCCAGGATCGTTCGGCGATCACCGTCGCGGGGAAGACGGCGAGGGTATCTCCGCAGTGGCGCAGAACTCGCCACGCCTCGTCGATGCCCTCGACTTCCGTTGTCCCTTCCCTACGAAGGGCGATCAGCGATTGAACGAGATGAGCCCACGAACGGGCCAAGGGCACCCCGGGGATGTCGAGGACCGCGTTGGCGTCGACGATCGCGTCACCCCACTCCCCCACCATCTGTTTGAGCCGGGCGCGGTGGATATGTTGGTAGGAGCGGGCCAGCGGCACGTCGCGGTCCACACTCAGCGAGATTCTACTGTCGATGACCTCTTCGGCCTGATGGAGTCTGCGCTGCTCGAGGTCGACCAGACCCAGGTGGCTGCACCCGAACGCGTAGATTTCGTCCAGATACTCAGGCGCCGATCTGACCGCTGACCACAACGCGTCGCGACCTGCCGCAGTGGCGGGCCCGGCTGGTGTCGTCGACCGGCGGTAGCGCGGTCAGCCGCACCTCGCGGCCGGCGAGTTCCGGCAGTCTGGCGTGCACCACGGCGGCGCTGCTGGTCAACACGGTGCCGTCGGGGAAGGTGAGTTCGACCTCCGTCCCGGCCCTGACCAGCGGCAACGACACGTTCAGTACGTTGTGTGATGACCGACAGCGAAAGTAAGCACACGAACTTCGATCAAGATGCCCGGATACCGCAGACCTGAGGGTTTGACGTCGATGGCCGCCGCGGCGGCACTGCTCTGTGCTGTCACGGTCGGCTGTGAAGCGTCCAGCGCCGACCGGTCCGAAGGGTTAGGACTCCCGGCCACGGCACCGACGACATCGGCGGCGCAGTCCACGCCCACGACCAGCGAAAACGAGACAACCGAGGACTACAGCCGGCTGCTGCTTCAGCCGTCCGACATCAGCGACGCCGAAGACACCTTCACCGTGCAGTCGACCAACCCCGGTCTTGACGGACTGCCCGGGGCCAGCGCCCTGTTCGTCAACCAGGACGACACCCGCGCCGTCGCGGACACGATCGTGATCTATCCGGACGCCCAGACAGCGACCAAGACGCTGCGCGACGCTCTGCCCCGGATCGACACCCTGGTCGCAGGTGCGACCCCACGGCCCGCTCCGGTCGGCGCCGACGGCACCATGGCCGTCGGGACGTCGCGCGACGGCACCAAGGCGGCCACACTGCTGCTGTTCACGCACGGCCCGGCGTTGGTGCGCCTGGAGTTCCAGAGCGCGCTGGGTGACTCCACCACCGACGAGTTCGTGATCAAAGTCGGCAAGATGCAGGAGATCGCCCTGCGTGTCGGCCTGCCGCAGTCGCAGTGATCGCCCACCCTCACGCCTCGACGGGCGGCAGACCGGTCACGTGACGGCGCGCCGCCGTCGAAGGTGTATATGCCCGCGTCGTTGGGTTATCCCGCAGGTAGGAGCGTTTGGATTGCGCCGCGCATGGGAAAAACTGTAACGTGTTCTAGTTAGAGACACAGAACCGGGAGGCCAACCGTGAGTACGGACAGCGCAGGAATCCGTGAGATAGATACCGGCACATTGCCAGACCGGTACGCGCGCGGCTGGCACTGCCTCGGGCCGGTGAAGAACTTCCTGGACGGCAAGCCGCACGGGATCGAGATCTTCGGCACCATGCTGGTGGTGTTCGCCGACTCCAAGGGTGAGGTGCACGTCCTCGACGGGTACTGCAGGCACATGGGCGGTAACCTCGCGCAGGGCACCATCAAGGGCGACGAGGTGGCCTGCCCGTTCCACGACTGGCGCTGGGGGGGCGACGGCAAATGCAAGCTTGTGCCCTACGCGAAGCGCACCCCTCGACTGGCCCGCACCCGAAGCTGGCACACCGATGTCCGCGGCGGTCTGCTGTTCGTCTGGCACGACCACGAGGGCAATCCCCCGCAACCCGAGGTGCGCATCCCGGAGATCCCACAGTTCGAGGACCCGAACTGGACCGACTGGAAGTGGAACTCGATCCTGATCGAGGGCGCCAATTGTCGCGACATCATCGACAACGTCACCGACATGGCCCACTTCTTCTACATCCACTTCGGGCTGCCGACGTACTTCAAGAACGTCTTCGAGGGCCACATCGCCTCGCAGTACCTGCACAACCTCGGCCGTCCCGATGTCACCGACATGGGCACGAGTTACGGTGAGGCACATCTTGATTCGGAGGCGTCCTACTTCGGCCCGTCGTTCATGATCAACTGGCTGCACAACACCTACGGCGACTACAAGGCCGAGTCGATCCTGATCAACTGCCACTACCCCGTCACGCAGACCTCGTTCGTGCTGCAGTGGGGCGTCACCGTCGAGAAGCCCAAGGGCCTGGACGACGAGACCACCGAGAAGCTGGCGGCGGCGTTCACCGACGGCGTCAGCAAGGGCTTCCTGCAGGACGTCGAGATCTGGAAGCACAAGACACGCATCGAAAACCCGCTCCTGGTCGAGGAGGACGGTGCCGTCTACCAGATGCGCCGGTGGTATCAGCAGTTCTATGTCGATGTCGCCGACGTCACACCGGAAATGACGGACCGCTTCGAGATCGAGGTGGACACCACAGTGGCGAACGAGAAGTGGCACGTGGAGGTCGAGGAGAACCTCAAGCGGCAAGCCGAAGAGGAAGAGAAGGCCGACCAGAAGTCGTGACCGACGACCGCACCGCACCCGACGTCGACCGGCTGGCCCGGGCGATGTTGATGCTGCACGGCGCGCACGACGATCACCACCATTCGGCCGGCGACATCCAAGGTGGTGGAACCTGGCCCAAGGCACGAGTTTTCAGTGCTGAGCGGGCCGCCGCGCTTCGGGAGGCCACCGCACGCGACCGCGAGCGGTATCTCACCGCGGGGCTGGTGTCGATCGACTGCCGGTTCTGTCATGTGACGGTCGACGTGAAGAAGCTGGGGCCGGCGCACACCGCGGTGCAGTGGAACACCGAGGCCGCGCAGCGCTGCGCGTACTTCGCCGAGATCCGCCAGTCCGGTGGTGATCCGGCCCGCGTGCCGTCCTGCCCGAGGCTGGCCGACAGCATCAAACACGCTGTGGCCGAGGGCTGTCTGGAAGAGGTGTCGTCGGCGCCTCCCCCCGGCGACGGCTGAGCGCGCCCAAAGGGACAAACGGGCGGAAAAGTGCGAGGCATTGTCAAGTGGTGAGGGAAACATTTAGGCCGCTTGGTT
>NZ_ATDN01000055.1 GCF_004014805.1 Mycolicibacterium elephantis DSM 44368 | reverse complement strand
TTTTTTGCTGCACTCCTTTTCCCCGTTTAGGGGTGTGGTTTTTTGTTTTGCCAGATGTTTTCTCTGGGCGTTTTTGTTTGGAGAGTTTGATCCTGGCTCAGGACGAACGCTGGCGGCGTGCTTAACACATGCAAGTCGAACGGAAAGGCCCCTTTGGGGGTGCTCGAGTGGCGAACGGGTGAGTAACACGTGGGTGATCTGCCCTGCACTTTGGGATAAGCCTGGGAAACTGGGTCTAATACCGAATACACCCTGCTGGTCGCATGGCCTGGTGGGGGAAAGCTTTTGCGGTGTGGGATGGGCCCGCGGCCTATCAGCTTGTTGGTGGGGTGATGGCCTACCAAGGCGACGACGGGTAGCCGGCCTGAGAGGGTGTCCGGCCACACTGGGACTGAGATACGGCCCAGACTCCTACGGGAGGCAGCAGTGGGGAATATTGCACAATGGGCGCAAGCCTGATGCAGCGACGCCGCGTGGGGGATGACGGCCTTCGGGTTGTAAACCCCTTTCAGTACCGACGAAGCGTAAGTGACGGTAGGTACAGAAGAAGCACCGGCCAACTACGTGCCAGCAGCCGCGGTAATACGTAGGGTGCGAGCGTTGTCCGGAATTACTGGGCGTAAAGAGCTCGTAGGTGGTTTGTCGCGTTGTCCGTGAAAACTCACAGCTTAACTGTGGGCGTGCGGGCGATACGGGCAGACTGGAGTACTGCAGGGGAGACTGGAATTCCTGGTGTAGCGGTGGAATGCGCAGATATCAGGAGGAACACCGGTGGCGAAGGCGGGTCTCTGGGCAGTAACTGACGCTGAGGAGCGAAAGCGTGGGGAGCGAACAGGATTAGATACCCTGGTAGTCCACGCCGTAAACGGTGGGTACTAGGTGTGGGTTTCCTTCCTTGGGATCCGTGCCGTAGCTAACGCATTAAGTACCCCGCCTGGGGAGTACGGCCGCAAGGCTAAAACTCAAAGGAATTGACGGGGGCCCGCACAAGCGGCGGAGCATGTGGATTAATTCGATGCAACGCGAAGAACCTTACCTGGGTTTGACATGCACAGGACGCGTCTAGAGATAGGCGTTCCCTTGTGGCCTGTGTGCAGGTGGTGCATGGCTGTCGTCAGCTCGTGTCGTGAGATGTTGGGTTAAGTCCCGCAACGAGCGCAACCCTTGTCTCATGTTGCCAGCACGTCATGGTGGGGACTCGTGAGAGACTGCCGGGGTCAACTCGGAGGAAGGTGGGGATGACGTCAAGTCATCATGCCCCTTATGTCCAGGGCTTCACACATGCTACAATGGCCGGTACAAAGGGCTGCGATGCCGTGAGGTGGAGCGAATCCTTTCAAAGCCGGTCTCAGTTCGGATCGGGGTCTGCAACTCGACCCCGTGAAGTCGGAGTCGCTAGTAATCGCAGATCAGCAACGCTGCGGTGAATACGTTCCCGGGCCTTGTACACACCGCCCGTCACGTCATGAAAGTCGGTAACACCCGAAGCCGGTGGCCTAACCCGCAAGGGAGGGAGCCGTCGAAGGTGGGATCGGCGATTGGGACGAAGTCGTAACAAGGTAGCCGTACCGGAAGGTGCGGCTGGATCACCTCCTTTCTAAGGAGCACC
>NZ_ATDN01000054.1 GCF_004014805.1 Mycolicibacterium elephantis DSM 44368 | reverse complement strand
AGCCCGGATTTTTCACGGAAACTTGTGTTTGGTGGTGTGTAGATAAGCGAAAGTGCCTGTCCTGCAAGGGATAATTGGACTTCTCTACGGTTCAACGATCCTACGGGAAGGCACTTCGCAGGTGAAGGATATCGCGGGCGGATCGCGGGTGAAAGTGTCTGCTGACGGCCAGGGTGTCGTGTCGCATGCCGGGATGGGCATGCTGCGCGAACTGGCCGATCGTACCGGCCTATCAGGGCAGGTCACGGCCGCGTTGGCGGACACCTACCGGGGCCCGTGGGTGTACGCGCCCGGCGAGGTGTTCGCCGATCTGGCCGCCGCGGTCGCTGACGGCGCGGACTGCATCGACGGGGTCGGGCAGCTGTGCGCCGATCGTGAGCACGTCTTCGGCGCGAAGGCCTCGACGACCACGATGTGGCGGCTGGTCGATGAGCGCATCGACGCCGCGCACCTGCCGGCGATATGGGCGGCGCGAGCCAAAGCGCGGGCAGCGGCGTGGGAGGCCGGCGCGGGCCCGGCCCTGCACGGTTGGCTGTCCATCGATGTCGATGCGACCCTGGTGTGCGATCACTCCGACAACAAGCAGGGCGCCGCGTCGACCTGGAAGAAGACGTTCGGCTACCACCCGCTGCTGGCGTTTGTGGACCGCCCCGAGATCTCCGGTGGAGAAGCGCTGGCCGGGATGCTGCGCAACGGCAACGCCGGCTCCAACACCGCATCCGACCACATCATCGTGCTGGGTCGAGCACTGGCATCGCTTCCGGTTCGGTGGCGGCCTGACCCCGACAACCCCGCAGACCCGGACAAGCCGCGCGTGCTGATCCGCAGCGACACCGCCGGAGCCACCCACCGGTTCGCCCAAGCGTGCCGGGCCGCCGGGGTCGGGTTCTCGTTCGGCTACCCGGTCGATGTGCGGGTGCAGGACGCGGTGGACACCCTCAACCTCGGCGATGGCTGGTACCCGGCGATCGAGGCCGACGGCGGTATTCGTGACGGGGCCTGGGTTGCTGAGGCCACCGACCTGGTCAACCTGGACAACTGGCCCGCCCGAACCCGGCTGATCCTGCGCAAGGAACGGCCCCACCCCGGAGCGCAGTTGCGGTTCACCGACGCCGAGGGCATGCGGGTCACCGCGTTCATCACCGACACCGAACCCGGTGCCGTGCCCGGGCAACTCGCCGGTCTGGAACTACGCCACCGCCAGCACGCCCGCGTCGAAGACCGCATCCGTGAACTCAAAGCCACCGGGCTACGCAACCTGCCGTGCCACTCGTTCTGGGCCAACGCCGCCTGGCTGGAAATCGTGCTGGCCGCCGCTGACCTGGTCACCTGGACCCGCCTGATCGGCTTCGGTGACCAACCCGCGCTGGCCCGCGCCGAGATCACCACGTTCCGCTACCGAGTCCTGCACGTCGCCGCACGCATCACCCGCGGCGCCCGCCAACTTCGCCTGCGCCTCGATGCCACCTGGCGATGGGCCACCCCCATCGCCGCTGCCTGGCAACGCATCCGCTCGGCCTTCAGCTAGCCACTCGGACCCACGTCCCACCAACGATGAAAGACCAACGGCCCCAAGGAAAGCCCGCCCCACCCGGCGACACGGGACCGATCAACCACGCCACCACGCCGAAACCACCACCCAACAGCACAATTCACCATCAAACTGAGCCGACATCAAGTCCGATGAAAAATCGAGG
>NZ_ATDN01000053.1 GCF_004014805.1 Mycolicibacterium elephantis DSM 44368 | reverse complement strand
GACACACTATTGGGCTTTGAGACAACAAGCCCGCTATCTCTTTGTCCCGAGTGTTGGGAAACCGGGGGTAGGGAGTTGGTTGTCGCCCTGCTTTGGTGGTGGGGTGTGGTGTTTGATTTGTGGATAGTGGTTGCGAGCATCTGAACAAGACGCGTGCTCCTTTGGGGGTGGGTGTGTTGTTCGGGTAATGCAATGTGAATGTTTCTTCCGAGAAATAGTTTTTGTGTTTGTGTGTAAGTGTTTAAGGGCGCATGGTGGATGCCTTGGCACTGGGAGCCGATGAAGGACGTGGGAGGCTGCGATAAGCCTCGGGGAGTTGTCAACCGAGCGTGGATCCGAGGATGTCCGAATGGGGAAACCCGGCACGAGTGATGTCGTGTCACCAGGCGGTGAATGTATAGCCGTCTGGGGGGAACGCGGGGAAGTGAAACATCTCAGTACCCGTAGGAAGAGAAAACAATTGTGATTCCGTTAGTAGTGGCGAGCGAACGCGGAGGATGGCTAAACCGTGTGTATGTGATACCCGGCGGGGGTTGTGCATGCGGTGTTGTGGGGCCTGTGTTTCTGTTTACCGCCGTGAACAGCAGCAGTGATCAAGCAGTGTGTTAGGTGAAGTGGCCTGGGATGGTCTGCCGTAGAGGGTGAGAGCCCCGTAGTCGAAAACATGCTGCCTGCTGGCGCAGGATTTCCCCGAGTAGCAGCGGGCCCGTGGAATCTGCTGTGAATCTGCCGGGACCACCCGGTAAGCCTGAATACTTCTCAGTGACCGATAGCGGATCAGTACCGTGAGGGAATGGTGAAAAGTACCCCGGGAGGGGAGTGAAAGAGTACCTGAAACCGTGTGCCTACAATCCGTCAAAGCCCCCGCTTGTGGGGTGATGGCGTGCCTTTTGAAGAATGAGCCTGCGAGTCACCGACATGTCGCGAGGTTAACCCGGGTGGGGTAGCCGCAGCGAAAGCGAGTCTGAATAGGGCGTATCACGTCAGCAGTGGCGTGTGTAGTGGTGTGTTGTGGACCCGAAGCGGAGTGATCTACCCATGGCCAGGGTGAAGCGCGGGTAAGACCGCGTGGAGGCCCGAACCCACTTAGGTTGAAGACTGAGGGGATGAGCTGTGGGTAGGGGTGAAAGGCCAATCAAACTCCGTGATAGCTGGTTCTCCCCGAAATGCATTTAGGTGCAGCGTCACATGTTTCTTGTTGGAGGTAGAGCTACTGGATGGCCGATGGGCCCTACTAGGTTACTGACGTCAGCCAAACTCCGAATGCCGACAAGGTGTAAGTGTGGCAGTGAGACGGCGGGGGATAAGCTCCGTGCGTCGAGAGGGAAACAGCCCAGATCGCCGGCTAAGGCCCCTAAGCGTGTGCTAAGTGGAAAAGGATGTGCAGTCGCGAAGACAACCAGGAGGTTGGCTTAGAAGCAGCCACCCTTGAAAGAGTGCGTAATAGCTCACTGGTCAAGTGATTGTGCGCCGATAATGTAGCGGGGCTCAAGCACACCGCCGAAGCCGCGGCAGTCCATACCCTTTTGGGGGTATGGGTTGGGTAGGGGAGCGTCCTGCATCCGGTGAAGCCACAGGGTGACCTCGTGGTGGAGGGTGTGGGAGTGAGAATGCAGGCATGAGTAGCGATAAGGCAAGTGAGAACCTTGCCCGCCGGAAGACCAAGGGTTCCTGGGCCAGGCCAGTCCGCCCAGGGTGAGTCGGGACCTAAGGCGAGGCCGACAGGCGTAGTCGATGGACAACGGGTTGATATTCCCGTACCCGTGTATGAGCGTCCCTGACGAATCCATACTGCTAACCACCCAAAACCTCACCGACCTGATCCCTTCGGGGTGATGGCGGTGCGGGGCTGCGTGGGACCCGTGTGGGTAGTAGTCAAGCGATGGGGTGACGCAGGAAGGCAGCCGTACCAGTCAGTGGTAATACTGGGGCAAGCCCGTAGGGAGAACGATAGGCAAATCCGTCGTTCATGTTCCTGAGAGGTGATGCATAGCCGAGTGAGGCGAATTCGGTGATCCTATGCTGTCGAGAAAAGCCTCTAGCGAGCGCATACACGGCCCGTACCCCAAACCAACACAGGTGGTCAGGTAGAGAATACCGAGGCGTACGAGTGAACTATGGTTAAGGAACTCGGCAAAATGCCCCCGTAACTTCGGGAGAAGGGGGACCCCCACACCGTGTAAGCCCTTGCGGCCCAAGCGGCAGGGGGTGGCACAAACCAGTGAGAAGCGACTGTTTACTAAAAACACAGGTCCGTGCGAAGTCGCAAGACGAGGTATACGGACTGACGCCTGCCCGGTGCTGGAAGGTTAAGAGGACCCGTCAACCCCTTTCGGGGGGTGAAGCGGAGAATTTAAGCCCCAGTAAACGGCGGTGGTAACTATAACCATCCTAAGGTAGCGAAATTCCTTGTCGGGTAAGTTCCGACCTGCACGAATGGCGTAACGACTTCTCAGCTGTCTCAACCATAGACTCGGCGAAATTGCATTACGAGTAAAGATGCTCGTTACGCGCGGCAGGACGAAAAGACCCCGGGACCTTCACTACAACTTGGTATTGGTGCTCGATACGGTTTGTGTAGGATAGGTGGGAGACTGTGAAGCAGTCACGCCAGTGACTGTGGAGTCGTCGTTGAAATACCACTCTGATCGTATTGGGCCTCTAACCTCGAACCCTGAATCGGGTTCAGGGACAGTGCCTGGCGGGTAGTTTAACTGGGGCGGTTGCCTCCTAAAAAGTAACGGAGGCGCCCAAAGGTTCCCTCAACCTGGACGGCAATCAGGTGTTGAGTGTAAGTGCACAAGGGAGCTTGACTGCGAGACGAACATGTCAAGCAGGGACGAAAGTCGGGACTAGTGATCCGGCACCCCCGAGTGGAAGGGGTGTCGCTCAACGGATAAAAGGTACCCCGGGGATAACAGGCTGATCTTCCCCAAGAGTCCATATCGACGGGATGGTTTGGCACCTCGATGTCGGCTCGTCGCATCCTGGGGCTGGAGCAGGTCCCAAGGGTTGGGCTGTTCGCCCATTAAAGCGGCACGCGAGCTGGGTTTAGAACGTCGTGAGACAGTTCGGTCTCTATCCGCCGCGCGCGTCAGAAGCTTGAGGAAACCTGTCCCTAGTACGAGAGGACCGGGACGGACGAACCTCTGGTACACCAGTTGTCCCACCAGGGGCACCGCTGGATAGCCACGTTCGGACAGGATAACCGCTGAAAGCATCTAAGCGGGAAACCTTCTCCAAGACCAGGCTTCTCACCCTCTAGGAGGGATAAGGCCCCCCGCAGAACACGGGATCAATAGACCAGACCTACACACCCAGCAATGGGCGCAGGGAACTGGCACTAACCGGCCGAAAACTTACCCACACTCGCAACCACA
>NZ_ATDN01000052.1 GCF_004014805.1 Mycolicibacterium elephantis DSM 44368 | reverse complement strand
CCTGCGCGGCCGACGGCACCGCGGCAGGTGCGGCCCGGCCGATCGACGGCGCCTGGTTGGGCCTCGGCGGGCGCCGGCCCGACCGCACGGCCGCGACGGCGTCGGCGAACGCACCCCCGGACCGGTACCGCATGCCCGGGTTCTTGACCAGCGTGATCTCGATCAGCTCGCGCACGTTGGGCGGCAGATCGGCGGGCAGCGGCGGCGGCGTCTCCTTGATGTGCTTCATCGCCACGGTCAGCGCGCCGTCACCGGTGAACGGCCGCTTGCCCGACAGGGACTCGTAGCCGACGACGCCCAACGAGTACACGTCGCTGGCCGCGGTGGCGTCATGACCCAGCGCCTGCTCGGGCGCGATGTACTGCGCGGTGCCCATCACCATGCCGGTCTGCGTGACGGGCGCGGCGTCGACGGCCTTGGCGATGCCGAAGTCGGTGAGCTTCACCTGGCCGGTCGGGGTGATCAGGATGTTGCCCGGCTTGACGTCGCGGTGCACCAGGCCCGCGGTGTGGGCGACCTGCAGCGCGCGGCCGGTCTGCTCGAGCATGTCCAGCGCATGCCGCAGCGACAGCCGCCCGGTGCGCTTGAGCACGGAGTTCAACGGTTCGCCGTTGACCAGCTCCATCACCAGATACGCGGTGCGACCCTCGCCGTCCATCTCGGTCTCGCCGTAGTCGTACACGCCCGCGATGCCCGGGTGGTTGAGCATCGCGACGGTGCGGGCCTCGGCGCGGAAGCGTTCGACGAACTCGGCGTCGGTGGAGTACTCGGCCTTGAGCACCTTGATCGCGACGCGACGGCCCAGCCGGGAGTCGACGCCCTCCCACACCTGGCCCATCCCGCCGGTGGCGATGAGCCGCTGCAGCCGGTAGCGCCCCGACAGCGTCACTCCCACCCGCGGGCTCATTTCTCGCCTCCGGCTCGCGGGCTCATGAGCCCTCCCGCAGCGCCGCGGCGATGGTGGCGCGCCCGATCGGGGCGGCGAGCTCACCGCCGGTGGCCGACAACCGGTTGCCGCCGTTCTCGACAAGCACCGCAACCGCCACCTTGGGAGCCTGAGCAGGGGCGAAGGCGATGTACCAGGCATGCGGCGGGGTGTTGCGCGGATCGGTACCGTGCTCCGCTGTGCCGGTCTTGGATGCGATCTGCACGCCGGCGATGGCTCCCTTCTGCTGCGTCACCTGCTCGGCGGCGACCATCAAATCCGTAAGTGTATCGGCGACCTGCTCTGACACCGCCCGCCGCTCTTCGGTTGGAGCCGTCGTGCTGATGTTGGACAGGTCGGGTCCCTTCAGGCTATCGACCAGATACGGCCGCATCGGAACCCCGTTGTTGGCGATGGTGGCGGCCACCATCGCGTTCTGCAGGGGAGTGAGCGCGACGTCTTTCTGACCGATGCTCGACATGCCCAGCGCGGCGGCGTCGACGATCGGGCCGATCGTCGATTCGGCGACCTGCAGCGGGATCATCGGGGGAGGGACGCCGATGCCGAACCCGCGCGCGGTGGAGCGCAGCGCGTCGGCTCCGGTGTCGATGCCGAGTTCGACGAACGCGGTGTTGCACGATTTCGCGAACGCCTCGCGCAGGGGAACGGTCGGATCGCCGCCGCACGCCGCGCCGCCGAAGTTCTCCAGGGTGGCGGTGCTGTCCGGCAGCGGGATCTCGGGCTGGGCGGTGAGCCGGGTGTCCTTGTTCGCCCCGTGTGACAGCGCGGCCGCGGTGGTGATGACCTTGAACGTCGATCCCGGCGGGTAGGTCTCGGAGATGGCGCGGTTGAGCAGCGGGGACGCGGGATCGTCACGCAGCCGCTGCCAGGCCGCGGCCTGTTTGTCCATGTCGTGGGTGGCCAGCAGGTTGGGGTCGTAGGACGGCGACGAGACCATCGCGAGGATCCTGCCGGTCGACGGCTCGACCGCCACGACCGAACCCCGGCACCCGCCGTCGCAGCCGTCTTCCATTGCGTCCCAAGCGGCTTGCTGCACCCTCGGGTTGATGGTGGTGTCGACGTTGCCGCCGCGCGGGTCACGGCCGGTGAAGAAGTCGGCCAGCCGACGGG
This sequence comes from Mycolicibacterium elephantis DSM 44368, assembly GCF_004014805.1. Taxonomy (GTDB): domain Bacteria; phylum Actinomycetota; class Actinomycetes; order Mycobacteriales; family Mycobacteriaceae; genus Mycobacterium; species Mycobacterium elephantis. Next base: position 1,884 of record NZ_ATDN01000052.1, on the reverse strand, counting down.
CGAACAGCCGCTGATCGGAACCGTTGAGGATCTGGTCCTCGGCGCGCTCGAGGCCGGTACTGGAATACCGCAGCGAGTAGAACCCGGTGACGGGCGCGTACACGAGCGGCTCGGGATAGACCCGAAGGAACCGGAACCGGCCGTTGGTCGACACCGAGTAGGCGAGCAGTTGGCCGCCTGCCGCGATCTGTCCGCGCTGGCGGGAGTACTCGTCGAGCAGCACCCGCTGGTTGCGCGGATCCGAACGCAGCCCCTCGGCCGTGAACACCTGGGTGACCGTCGCATTGGCCAGCAGCAACACCACCAGCGCCATGACGGCGACAGCGATGCGGCGCAGCGAGGTGTTCATACTTTCTCGATCACCTCGGTGCTGGCCGCGGCGATCGGCGTCGCGCCCTGCGGGCCGGACACGATCGGGCGGCGCGCGGAATGGCTGATCCGCACCAGGATGGCCAACAGCAAGTAGTTGGCGACCAGCGACGAGCCGCCGTAGGACAGCCACGGCGTGGTCAGGCCGGTCAGCGGGATCAGCTTGGTGACACCGCCGACCACGATGAACAACTGGATCGCCAGCGTGGAGGCCAGCCCGGCGGCCAGCAGCTTGCCGAAGCTGTCGCGCACGGCGATCGCGGTGCGCAGCCCGCGGATGATGACGATCGTGTACAGCATCAACACCGCGGCCAGCCCGACCAGACCCAGCTCTTCGCCGACGGCCGCGATGATGAAGTCGGTCGAGGCGGCGGGCACGGTGCCCGGCTGTCCGTTACCGAGGCCGGTGCCGAAGATCCCGCCGGTGGCGAAGCTGAACATCGACTGCACCATCTGGTAGCCGGCGCCCTCGGGATCGGCGAACGGATCCAGCCAGTTCTGCACGCGCACCCGGACGTGGTCGAAAAGGTAATACGCCGCAACGCTTCCCGCGGCGAACAGCGCCAGCCCGATGACCAGCCAACTGAACCGGTCGGTGGCCACGTAGACCAGCACCAGAAACGACGCGTACAGCAAAAGCGAAGTGCCGAGGTCCTTTTCGAAGATCATCACACCGACCGAGGCGATCCACGCGGCCAGCAGCGGGGCGAGGTCACGGGGCCGGGGCAGGTCCATGCCGAGGAAATGCTTGCCCGCACTGGTGAACACGCTGCGTTTGTTGACCAGCACCGCCGCGAAGAACACCAGGAGCAGGATCTTGGAGAACTCGGCCGGCTGAATCGAGAAGCCCGGCAGCTCGATCCAGATCTTCGCGCCGTTCTGCTCGGATATCGAGCGGGGCAGCACGGCCGGGATCGCCAGCAGGATCAGCCCGGTCACCCCGCAGATGTAGCCGTACTTGGCCAGCAGACGGTGGTCCCGCAGAAACACCACGACGAGCGAGAAGCCCAGCACCCCCACCAGGGTCCACAGCATCTGCTGGTTGGCGGTACCGCCCAACCCGTTCTGGACGAGCTCGCCCTTGCCGAGGTCGAGTCGGTGAATCATCACCAGCCCCAACCCGTTCAGCAACGCGACCACCGGAAGCAAAAGGGGATCGGCGTACGGCGCGAACCGCCGCACCGCCAGGTGCGCGGCGGTGAACAATGCGAGATAGGCGACGGTGTACTGCACCAGTTCCCAGCGCAGGCTCTGCTCCTGGTTGGCCTCGACCAGCAGCAGCGCGAGGGTGGTGATCAGCGCGGCGAACCCGAGCAGGAACAGTTCGGCGTTGCGCCGGTTGGGCAGCGGCGGCACGACGGCGACGGGGGATTGCGGCTGCGTCGTCATGCCACTTCCCGGCAGGTTATCCCCGGCTCCGGTGGCGGGGGAGGCAGCGCCGTGACGGTGGGGGGTGCCGGCGTGGGCGACGGCGGCGGTGTGCCGGGTGGGGGCGGCGCGGGCGCCGGCGTGCCG
>NZ_ATDN01000051.1 GCF_004014805.1 Mycolicibacterium elephantis DSM 44368 | reverse complement strand
CCGTTGCCGACGGTCACGCGCGGCGGCTGGAACGTGTCTGCGGGCCCCGCCGCCGGCGCGGTGCCACCGGCGCCGACGCTCGGCGCGACGATCGCGCTGACGGCCGGCGCGTCGACAGCCGTGCCGGTGCCGCCGGCCGGGTTGTCGCCCGGCGCCGGTCCCGTCGCAGGCGGCAAACCGTCGCTGACCGGCCCGCCGACGTTGGCGCTTACCGCCCCACCGGCGTTCGCACTGGCCCGCGCGTTCGGCATCGGCAGCGGGGCTTCGTCGCGGCCGGAACCGACCCGCGACTTGGGTCCGTCGTTGTCACGGTTGGATCGCCCGTTTCCGTTGCCGTCGTTGCTTTGACGTCGCTGGCCGACGTCGGACCGGTGACCGCGGTTGTCATGGTTGCCCTTCGAACCGTGGCGGCCGTGCCCGCCGTCGCGGTCGGAGCTGGACCCGCGATCCGAGCCACCACCGCGCGACCCGCCCGGATCCGCCGTGGCCGTCGCCAACCCGGCACCGCCGATCGACAGACACACCGATACGACACCAACACCTGCCGCGAGGCGTTGGCGAAAGTGGGCCACAATTCCTCTCCTGCCAGTGGCAAAGACGGCTCGACGCCGAAGTGCAGAGAATTGTCGCACGCGAAGGCACCAAACATGGGCAGTCCCGCCGAACGCACGCAGATTGTCGGCGCGTGTCCGTTATTCGACTTCGACGTAAGCCCGCAACCGGTCGATCGCTCGATCCCAACGTCGCGACAAACTCGTCAAATAGTCGCTGGCGTCGGCCAGCGACTCCGGCCGCACCTGCCAGATGCGTTCCCTGCCGCGGCGCTGACTGCTGACGAGGCCGACAGTCTCCAGCAGCACAAGGTGTTTGGCCGCCGCCTGCCGGGTGACCGGCACCGCCCGCGTCACCTCGGTCGTCGAACAGGGTCCGCCGTCGCACAGCCGGGTGATGATCCGCAGCCGGTTCGGGTCGCCCAACGCGTCGAACACCGGCGCCCGGTCGAGAAGAGCCGAGGTGCTCACACTGTCTCGCGCATCGCGACGTACTTGCGCACAAGCTCGACCTGCGCGGCCCATCCCGTGCTGTTGTCCTCGAACGCCGCCCTGCGACGATCCGCGGGTATGGCGTCGAACCCGGACTCGACGATGCGCAACAGCACGCCGTCGGCGGTCTCCTGCAGGGTGAACTCGACAAGGGTGGTCGGGCCGTCCTCGCCGTCGTCGACGGCGTACGGGCGCCATCGGTAGGCCAAGCGGTGCGGTGGCTCCACCGCGACGATCCACCAGGTATCGGCTGTACCCGCATACGGCTCTTGGCTTTTGGCGACGTCCTCGTCGACCGCCGTCGGGGTCATCACCCCGGTCAGCGCGGCGCCCTCGACGAACGGTCCGTCGAAGCGGACCCCGAACCACTGGCCGAACTCGTCGGCGTCGCTGATCGCCCGCCAGACCCGCTCCAGCGGGGCCTTCAGCACGACTTGCTTTTCGATTCGATCCGAACCCATGTGCAACCTCCTGGTTGCGTGTCACCCTACGACCGCGACGGCGTAATGCGCAACCCCCGGATTGCGGGTCTTTGCTGCGACGCCGAGTTCTGCCGCAGGGTCGTGATGCGATGCCCGAGCGCTGCCCTACCGCAGAAATCGGCGGTCACCGGAGGCGATCCCGAACCTCAGATGGCGTCGGCGTCCTCACCGAGCACGTCGGCGACCTTCTGGGTCAACTCGACGGCGGCGCGTGCCCACTCCGGGGTGGCCCCGGCCAGCCCACACGCCGGGGTGATGCCGATTCGTTCGCGCAACACCGATCGGGGAAACCCGAGCCTGTCGGTGATCGCGGCCGCCGCCTTGGCGACCTCCGCGACGTTCGGTTCCGCGCCCGGCGCTGTGACGGGAACGACGCCGAGCAGCACCGTGCGACCGGATTCGACGAACTCGCCGATACCGTCGAGGTCGGCCGCGGCGAGCGTGGTCACATCCACCGATACCGCCGCTATCGCGCTGCGCTGCAAGAGGTTCCACGGCAGCCCGGATGCGCAGCTGTGCAACATGACGTCGGAGCCGACGGTGCCGACGTGGTCATCGAGAAGCCCGATCGCGACCGCCTCGTCGACCGGGTGCACGGGTGTCAGGCTGGTCACCCCGGTGAGGCGCCCGGCCAGTGCATCGGCCAACAGCGGTTCGTCGAGCTGCGTGACCACGGCGGTGTCCAGCCGCCTGGCCAGCTGCGCGCGGTGTGCCGCCATCCCTTCGGCCAGCGACACCGCCAGATCCCGCAGCGCACCATGATCGGTGATCGCGCGGTGGCCGTTCGGCAGCTCGAGCTGGGCCGCCAGCGTGATCGGCCCCGGCGACTGCACCTTGACCGTGCGTGCGCTGCCGCGCAGACCCGCGGTTTCCCACGCTTCCTCGAAAGCGTCGAGGTCCTCGTCGAGCAGGCTCACCGACCGCCGGGCCACCGCGGTGCGGCCGGAGGCGACCCGATAGCCGCGCGGCACGGTGTCGATGCCGATGTCGACCAGCAGCGCGCCGGCGCGACCGATCATGTCGGCGCCCACGCCGCGGGCGGGCAACTCGGCCAGATGCGGCAGGGTGTGCAGTTCGCCGACGATCACCTCGGCGGCCTGGCGCGGCGACGTTCCGGGCCAGGACCCGATACCGGTCGCTGCTGCGAAAGCGCTCACTCGTTTGACAGTATGCGATCGGGCTAACCTCTTTCCCGAAGGCTGGAAGGAAGGCCATGCGGGTATCGCCGGGAACTGTGCTCCTGTGGTGGGCGGCGACGTTCTTGGTCGCGGGGTGCGCCCAGACGGTGACCGGCAGTGCGGTACGGGCGGTACCGGGCATCGACGACGAGTCGTTGTCCCCGCTGGACGTCGACACGATCATGCTCGACCAGGCGCAGATGCGCGCCATCACCGGAGCCGGTGAGGATCTCACGATCATTCCGACCATGGACGGCAAGATCCCAGTCGACATCGACCATTTCGCGGAAACGACACCGTCGCAGTGCCAATGGATCTTCGCCGAGACCCAGACGTTCGGCCCTGACGTCGAAGAGTTCCACAAGACGACGTTTCAGCACCCGCCCGGCGGCGGCCTGATCTCGCAAGGCGCCGCCGCCTACCGCGATCCCGACACCGCGCGCCGGGCCTTCGACGATCTCGTCGCGCGCGCCGACGGTTGCCGCACAACGCCGTTGGGCCCGATGCTGGTCGGCGACGCGACCGTCACGCCGGACTCGCTGCAGACCCGCACCGACAACGGGTGCGGACGCGACTACAGCGTCAAGAACGTCGTCCTGGTCGAGGTGACCGCGTGCAGGTTTCCCAGCTCGGTGCCGTCCATCGTGATGTCCAACATCTTGGCCAAGGTGCCGAACTAGGCGTCGTGCGTGGCGAATTGGTGTCGCAGGTCGCGGACGTAGTCGTCGTATGCGCTGGCGACGTCGTCCAGGCCCAGCTGCCCGGGTAACTCGTCGAATCGTTGGCGTTTGCCCAGATAGTCGAGGGTGGCGGCGACGACGCGCAGCTCGTCGGCCTGCTCGCCGGCGATGTCCTGCACGACTTCCGGGGCGGCGTGCACCCGAATCGTCACCACCTCGTCGTCGAGAGCCGCCCGAACCAGATAGTCGTGGTCACCCAGCGGATCTATGTCTTGCACATCGTCGGTCATCGCCGCTCCTCATCTCTCGTCGCCTTCTGTGGTCGTCCTGAGGCGCGCAACGCAGAGATCCGGTTCGACGAAGGGGTCCAGGCGATCCACGGCCAACGGCGCCTGCATAGCGGTCAGCGCGCCCTGCATCAGCCCGAGATGCAGCGCGCAGACGACGGGCTGGTGCCGGTCCACGACCTCGATGAAGGGGCAGTGCCGGAGCCGGATGTCATGTACCGGGCGCGTCGTCGGCGGCTCGGGTCCGAAGCCCACCTCGGCGAGCACGTCGACGAAATCGTCGAGGGCCTGCTCCCTCGACGGCGCCCGGCGCTTCGTCAGTTTCGGACCCCACGATCGCCCCAGTTCGGTGCCGGCGCGCACGGGGTCCCGTGCATGTGTCGCAACGTAATCCGTCATCACGGCCGCCAACAGGGAATAGTTGGTCGGCCCGGCCCGATCCATCCTACGGCTGGCACGGTACCGGGTGGGCGGGCGTCCCCGACCCGATACCCGATCCGTCATCTCTTCGACGAGCTTGGCCTTCACCAGCCCATCGAGGTGAAAGCGAACGGTGTTGGGGTGCACGCCGATCTCGTCTGCCAGGCTGGAGATGCTGCGCGCCTCGGCGGAGTTGCGCAACGCCTCCAGAATGCGATCGCGTCGTCCCCGGCGCATCACTCGCCCTGCGGCGGAAGGGCAGCCACCATTTCCGTGTCGGCGTCGATGGGCCCGAGCTTCGCGGCCCCGCCGGGTGAACCGAGCGGCTGATCGCGCCCAGGCAGCGTGTCGGTGAAGAACTTCGCGTTCTCCTCGGTGTAGACCTGCAACTCGTCGGGCAGGTCGTCTTCGTAGTAGATCGCCTCGACCGGGCACACCGGCTCGCAGGCCCCGCAGTCGACACATTCATCGGGGTGGATGTAGAGCATGCGGGCGCCCTCGTAGATGCAGTCGACGGGGCACTCCTCCACGCAGGCACGGTCTTTGACGTCCACACAGGGCTGACCGATTACGTACGTCATGACCCGTACATTACTACAACATCAACTTGTAAAAACGGTCCTGGGGGCTGGTGCCGTGGACCAATTTAGAGGACTATAGTCATCTAAATAAAACCCTGGCGAAGGGACGGTAATGGGCCACGTGTTCGGGAAATCTTGTGCTGCAAGGGGCAATGAGTCATGAGCGTCATCACCGCGTGGACCCCCACCAGACCGGCCCCTCCACGACAGGGCCCGAAGGGTTCGCTGGTCTACAAGCTGTTGACGACGACCGATCCCAAGGTCCTCGGGATCATGTACATCGCGACGTCGATCGCCTTCTTCGTGGCCGGCGGGTTGATGGCGCTGCTGATGCGTACCGAGCTGGCGATGCCGGGGCTGCAGTTCCTGTCCAACGAGCAG
>NZ_ATDN01000050.1 GCF_004014805.1 Mycolicibacterium elephantis DSM 44368 | reverse complement strand
CAGGGACCGACACGCCGCCATCACTTACACCACTCCCCGGGACGTTCCCCTCTCGCCGGTGCGGTGGTGTCGCCGGTGATCACCGCACATCCCACCGAAACGCGGCGACGCACCATCTTCCTCACCCAGCATCGGATCACCGAGCTGATGCGCCAGCGCCTGCACGGCTACGACGACATCGAAGACGAGCTGCGCAGGCACATCTTGACGATGTGGCAGACCGCCCTGGTCCGGTTGTCGCGGCTGCAGATCCAGGACGAGATCGAGACCGGGCTGCGGTATTACCCGGCGTCGTTCTTCGAGGTCATCCCGCGGGTCAACGCGGAGGTGCGCACGGCGCTCTCGACGCGGTGGCCCGACGCCCGATTGCTCGAGGAGCCCATCTTGCGGCCCGGTTCCTGGATCGGTGGGGACCGCGACGGCAACCCGAACGTCACCGCCGAGGTGGTACGGCTGGCGACCGGGGAGGCCTCGTTCACCGCGCTGGACCACTACTTCAGCGAGCTCGCCGCGCTCGAGGAGGAGCTGTCGATGTCGGCGCGGCTGGTCAGAACCAGCGCCGAGCTGACGGCGCTGGCCGACAAGTGCGTCGACCCGGCCCGTGACGACGAGCCGTACCGCCGTGCGTTGCGCGCCATCCGGGCCCGGCTGACCAGCACCGCTGCCGAGATCCTCGACCGCCAACCCGAGCATGAACTCGACCTCGGGCTGCCCCGGTACCGGACATCGCGCGAACTGCTCGCCGACCTGGACGTCGTGGACGCCTCGCTGCGCGGCCACGGCAGCGCGGTGATCGCCGACGACCGCCTCGCGGTGCTGCGGGAATCGGTGCGGGTGTTCGGCTTTCACCTGTGCGGGCTTGACATGCGGCAGAACTCCGATGTGCACGAGGAGGTGATCGCCGAGCTGCTGGCGTGGGCCGGTGTCCACCCCGACTATCGCTCGCTGGCCGAACAGGACCGCGTCGAGCTGCTGGCCGCCGAGTTGGCCACCCGGCGGCCGCTGGTGAAACCCGACGCCGAACTCTCCGAACTCGCCCGCAAGGAACTCGACATCATGGCCGCGGCAGCGCGCGCCGTGCGGGTGTTCGGGCCGTCGGCGGTGCCCAACTACGTCATCTCGATGTGCGAGTCGGTCTCGGACTTCCTCGAAGCGGGGGTGCTCCTGAAAGAGGCGGGCCTGTTGGATGTTTCGGCCACGCCGTGCTACGCCCCGGCGGGCATCGTGCCGCTGTTCGAGACGATCGAAGACCTGCAGCGCGGCGCCTCGGTGCTGGAAGCGGCGCTAGAGGTTCCCGCGTACCGGGCCGTGGTCTCGGCGCGCAGCGACAACCAGGAGGTGATGCTGGGCTACTCCGACTCCAACAAGGACGGTGGATACCTGGCGGCCAACTGGGCGCTGTACCGTGCCGAACTCGATCTGGTCGCCTCGGCGCGTAAGACGGGAATTCGGTTGCGGCTCTTCCACGGTCGCGGCGGTACTGTCGGGCGTGGCGGCGGGCCGAGCTACGAGGCCATCCTCGCGCAGCCACCGGGGGCGGTGAACGGATCTCTGCGGCTCACCGAGCAGGGTGAGGTGATCGCCGCCAAGTACGCCGAACCGCAGAGCGCGCACCGCAACCTCGAGACGCTGCTGGCCGCGACGCTGGAGGCCACGCTGCTCGACGTCGAAGGCCTCGGTGACGACGCGGATCCGGCGTACCGGGTGCTCGACGACCTGGCTGCCCGCGCCCGCCGGGCGTACTCCGAATTAGTGCACGACACACCGGGTTTCGTGGACTACTTCAAAGCCTCCACACCGGTCAGCGAGATCGGTGCACTCAACATCGGCAGCAGGCCGACGTCGCGCAAACCGACCACGTCGATCGCCGACCTGCGCGCGATTCCGTGGGTGTTGGCCTGGAGCCAGTCGCGGGTCATGCTTCCGGGCTGGTACGGCACGGGTACGGCGTTCGAGGAGTACATCGCAGGCGGTGATGAGCAGCTGCAGGTGCTGCAGGACCTGTATCGGCGATGGCCGTTCTTCCGCACCGTGCTTTCGAACATGGCGCAGGTGCTCGCCAAGTCCGACATGGGCCTTGCGGCGCGCTACTCGGAGCTGGTCGAGGACGAGACACTGCGCAGGCGGGTCTTCGACAAGATCGTCGCCGAGCACGGTCGCACCATTCGGATGCACAAGCTGATCACCGGCCACGACGACCTGCTGGCCGACAACCCGGCGCTGGCACGTTCGGTGTTCAACAGGTTTCCCTACCTGGAGCCGCTGAACCATCTGCAGGTGGAGCTGCTGCGCCGATACCGCTCCGGCGACACCGACGAGCTTGTGCAGCGCGGCATCCTGCTCACCATGAGCGGGCTGGCCACCGCACTGCGCAACAGCGGATGACCGCGTTCAGGTTTCGCCGGCCCGTCGTCGCCAGGCCGCGGGTGGCATGCCGGTCTCACGCTTGAACGCCCTGGAGAAGGCGGCCTCGGAGTCGTACCCGACTCGCTTCGCCAACTGGAGCGTCGATCTGTTGCCCTGCCGCAGTTCGTGTGCGGCGATGTGCATCCGCCAGTGGGTCAGATACTGCATGGGCGGAACGCCGATGAGCCGGTTGAAGCGATCAGCCAGCGCGGAGCGTGACAGCGCCACCTCCCGGCTCAACGCCTCCGCGGTCCAGGGATCGCCCGGCCTGGCGTGGAGCAGGCTGAGCGCGTGTGAGACGTAGGGGTCCCTGAGTCCCCCCAGCCAGCCGGTGTGTTCTGCCGGCAGCCCCTCGGCATACCGGCGCACGGCTTCCACGAACAGCAGCTCGGAGATCTTCGCCAACACGGTCTCCGAGCCCAAGCGCCCGGTTGCGATCTCCTCGGCGGCGTAGCTGAAGGTGCTACGGATCCACTGGGCCTGCCCGCCCTGTCCGAGGTGAAGCCGAAGGGCCGAGGGCAGCGCCGCGACAACGGGATTGCGCCCGAGGTTGTCACCGCCCAGAAACCCGCAGACGATCCGGGTCGGGGCGCCGCCGCCACCGATCCGGATGGCCGACAGCCGGCCGCCGACGGGTGGTTTGACTACGTCATCGCTTGCCACCGGCCGCAGGCGCAGGTCACCCCCGAGGAGATGTAAGTCGTTGCGCGGGAACATCACCAGTTCGCCGGCGCGCAGTTCGAACGGAGAGTCGCCCGGCATCTGCACGCGTAGCCGGCCTTCGACCACGAAGTGGTAAGGAATGATCTCGGCCGTCCTGCCGAGGTATGGAGCGCACGTCTCCGGCCGCACCCGAGTGCTCAAGCACCACGGCTCGGAGAACTCCGCGTGCAGAAACACTCCGCCTCGTAAGGGCGTGGTTCGCAGCACATCCGACAATGGATCCATTCCATCACCCCGGTGTTTCGATCAAGACCGCCGGTGAAACAGCCATTGCAACCGTGGCCGGCATATCCCAAAGTCTTGTGCACCAGAGGCCGCGTTGCGGACGATTTGATCAATTCGAGGTGATCCGAATGGACGAACACAAACTGAACGCCTTTGCCGGCCAGATACTCCACGACCTCGGTGGCGCTTTCGGAATCGCGTTGGTACGCATGGGCCGTAAGCTCGGACTTTACGAAGCATTGCGAACCCGAGGCCCGCTGACGTCGGCCGCGCTGGCGCGAGAGGCCGGCCTGGCGGAACGTTATGTCCGGGAATGGCTGTCGTATCACGCGGCATCGAATTACGTCAGTTACGACCCAGTGACACAGCAGTTCTCGTTGACTGCGGAGCAGGCCGCGGTCTTTGCCGACGACAGCAGCCCCGTCTACCTGGTCGACGCGTTCGACGCAGCCGCCGCCTACCTCGGAAACCAGGACAAAGTGCAGTCGGCGTTCATCACCGGCGGCGGAGTCGGATGGGGGCGACAGACGACCTGCCTGTTCTGTGCGGTTGCTCGCTTCTTCCGGCCGGGGTACACGGCCCACCTGATCGACCATTGGCTTCCCGCACTGAACGGCGTGGTGGACAAGCTCGACAAGGGCGCGAAGGTGGCCGACGTCGGATGCGGACACGGCTACACCACGGTCATGATGGCCAACGCTTTTCCACACTCGGAATTCGTCGGCTTCGATTTCCACCCGGAGTCGATCCACGAAGCCCGCAAACATGCCAAAGTGCACGGCGGACACGACAACATCCGGTTCGAAGTCGCCGCCGCGGCCGACTACCCGGGCACCGACTATGACCTCGTGACGTTCTTCGACTGCCTGCACGACATGGGCGACCCGACGGGCGCGGCCGCCCACGTGCGCCGCTCGCTGAAGCCCGACGGGTGCTGGATGATCGTCGAGCCGTTCGCCTACGACACGCTGGAGGAGAACATCAATCCCGTCGGGCGGTTGTATTACGCGGCCTCCACGATGGTGTGTGTTCCGGCGTCGCTCGATCAGGAGGTCGGGGCCGCGCTCGGCGCGCAGGCCGGCGAACGCCGACTGCGGGAAGTCGTGACCGGCGGTGGTTTCCGAACCCTTCGCCGAGCCACCGAAACCCCCTTCAACCTCGTGCTTGAGGCGACCGGCTAGAGCCCCGCGGTTCGACGCACCCTGTTCACCGCGCCCCGCACCACCCGTTCGGTGGCGGCCAACGGCGACATCACCGATTCTCCGATGCCGACGATGCGTTCGACGCGCGCGACGATTCCCTCCATGCGGTCCACCACCGCGTTCAGCCGCGGCGCGAGTTCGTTGATGCTGTTGATGGTCTCGTTGAACCGCTCCAGCGTGGCGTCGAGGTTCGCCGTGGAGCTGTTGAGGTCCTCGAGGGTCTCGCTGAGACCCTCCAGGATCGTGTCGACCTGCTCGACGGTGACATCGGCGTTGAGCGCCGCCTGCGCCAGCTTTCTGATCCGCTCGGGCCCGGTGCGCACCGGTCTGCCGCCTCTGTCTGCCATGACCGCCATTATGACCGCTCGAGGGAACCGCCGGGGCGCTGTGGGCGTCTAATCGATGTGACGAACTGCGGAGGGGATACTCCACCTCGCCAATGCCGGACCGACCCGCGACAAGCATTTGTCATACGGGATGAGTATCGGTCATCGGCCGACTACACCGCGGGTTACCGCGATGGCGAAACCGGCTGTCCGGCAACCGGCTACGACTGACGGTGTGTCAGAAGGGTGGGGGTTTTTCGTTTTGGGTGAGCCAGGCTTGGTGTTGGCG
>NZ_ATDN01000049.1 GCF_004014805.1 Mycolicibacterium elephantis DSM 44368 | reverse complement strand
CCGCCCCGAAGGGGACGAAAAATGGTTTTTAGAGAACGAGAAGACGGTTACGCAGTTTTGCCGCAAGCTGGCTGCTGAACGCCCTCTTAAGGATATTCGCGATGAGTATAATTACCCCAAAAAGAAAGGTATTAAGGATGAGTGTTCAAGATTGCTGGAGGCCTCCACTATGAAATCGCGTAGAGGCTTTGCTATTCAGCGTTTGATGAATGCAATGCGACAGGCTCATGCTGATGGTTGGTTTATCGTTTTTGACACTCTCACGTTGGCTGACGACCGATTAGAGGCGTTTTATGATAATCCCAATGCTTTGCGTGACTATTTTCGTGATATTGGTCGTATGGTTCTTGCTGCCGAGGGTCGCAAGGCTAATGATTCACACGCCGACTGCTATCAGTATTTTTGTGTGCCTGAGTATGGTACAGCTAATGGCCGTCTTCATTTCCATGCGGTGCACTTTATGCGGACACTTCCTACAGGTAGCGTTGACCCTAATTTTGGTCGTCGGGTACGCAATCGCCGCCAGTTAAATAGCTTGCAAAATACGTGGCCTTATGGTTACAGTATGCCCATCGCAGTTCGCTACACGCAGGACGCTTTTTCACGTTCTGGTTGGTTGTGGCCTGTTGATGCTAAAGGTGAGCCGCTTAAAGCTACCAGTTATATGGCTGTTGGTTTCTATGTGGCTAAATACGTTAACAAAAAGTCAGATATGGACCTTGCTGCTAAAGGTCTAGGAGCTAAAGAATGGAACAACTCACTAAAAACCAAGCTGTCGCTACTTCCCAAGAAGCTGTTCAGAATCAGAATGAGCCGCAACTTCGGGATGAAAATGCTCACAATGACAAATCTGTCCACGGAGTGCTTAATCCAACTTACCAAGCTGGGTTACGACGCGACGCCGTTCAACCAGATATTGAAGCAGAACGCAAAAAGAGAGATGAGATTGAGGCTGGGAAAAGTTACTGTAGCCGACGTTTTGGCGGCGCAACCTGTGACGACAAATCTGCTCAAATTTATGCGCGCTTCGATAAAAATGATTGGCGTATCCAACCTGCAGAGTTTTATCGCTTCCATGACGCAGAAGTTAACACTTTCGGATATTTCTGATGAGTCGAAAAATTATCTTGATAAAGCAGGAATTACTACTGCTTGTTTACGAATTAAATCGAAGTGGACTGCTGGCGGAAAATGAGAAAATTCGACCTATCCTTGCGCAGCTCGAGAAGCTCTTACTTTGCGACCTTTCGCCATCAACTAACGATTCTGTCAAAAACTGACGCGTTGGATGAGGAGAAGTGGCTTAATATGCTTGGCACGTTCGTCAAGGACTGGTTTAGATATGAGTCACATTTTGTTCATGGTAGAGATTCTCTTGTTGACATTTTAAAAGAGCGTGGATTACTATCTGAGTCCGATGCTGTTCAACCACTAATAGGTAAGAAATCATGAGTCAAGTTACTGAACAATCCGTACGTTTCCAGACCGCTTTGGCCTCTATTAAGCTCATTCAGGCTTCTGCCGTTTTGGATTTAACCGAAGATGATTTCGATTTTCTGACGAGTAACAAAGTTTGGATTGCTACTGACCGCTCTCGTGCTCGTCGCTGCGTTGAGGCTTGCGTTTATGGTACGCTGGACTTTGTAGGATACCCTCGCTTTCCTGCTCCTGTTGAGTTTATTGCTGCCGTCATTGCTTATTATGTTCATCCCGTCAACATTCAAACGGCCTGTCTCATCATGGAAGGCGCTGAATTTACGGAAAACATTATTAATGGCGTCGAGCGTCCGGTTAAAGCCGCTGAATTGTTCGCGTTTACCTTGCGTGTACGCGCAGGAAACACTGACGTTCTTACTGACGCAGAAGAAAACGTGCGTCAAAAATTACGTGCAGAAGGAGTGATGTAATGTCTAAAGGTAAAAAACGTTCTGGCGCTCGCCCTGGTCGTCCGCAGCCGTTGCGAGGTACTAAAGGCAAGCGTAAAGGCGCTCGTCTTTGGTATGTAGGTGGTCAACAATTTTAATTGCAGGGGCTTCGGCCCCTTACTTGAGGATAAATTATGTCTAATATTCAAACTGGCGCCGAGCGTATGCCGCATGACCTTTCCCATCTTGGCTTCCTTGCTGGTCAGATTGGTCGTCTTATTACCATTTCAACTACTCCGGTTATCGCTGGCGACTCCTTCGAGATGGACGCCGTTGGCGCTCTCCGTCTTTCTCCATTGCGTCGTGGCCTTGCTATTGACTCTACTGTAGACATTTTTACTTTTTATGTCCCTCATCGTCACGTTTATGGTGAACAGTGGATTAAGTTCATGAAGGATGGTGTTAATGCCACTCCTCTCCCGACTGTTAACACTACTGGTTATATTGACCATGCCGCTTTTCTTGGCACGATTAACCCTGATACCAATAAAATCCCTAAGCATTTGTTTCAGGGTTATTTGAATATCTATAACAACTATTTTAAAGCGCCGTGGATGCCTGACCGTACCGAGGCTAACCCTAATGAGCTTAATCAAGATGATGCTCGTTATGGTTTCCGTTGCTGCCATCTCAAAAACATTTGGACTGCTCCGCTTCCTCCTGAGACTGAGCTTTCTCGCCAAATGACGACTTCTACCACATCTATTGACATTATGGGTCTGCAAGCTGCTTATGCTAATTTGCATACTGACCAAGAACGTGATTACTTCATGCAGCGTTACCATGATGTTATTTCTTCATTTGGAGGTAAAACCTCTTATGACGCTGACAACCGTCCTTTACTTGTCATGCGCTCTAATCTCTGGGCATCTGGCTATGATGTTGATGGAACTGACCAAACGTCGTTAGGCCAGTTTTCTGGTCGTGTTCAACAGACCTATAAACATTCTGTGCCGCGTTTCTTTGTTCCTGAGCATGGCACTATGTTTACTCTTGCGCTTGTTCGTTTTCCGCCTACTGCGACTAAAGAGATTCAGTACCTTAACGCTAAAGGTGCTTTGACTTATACCGATATTGCTGGCGACCCTGTTTTGTATGGCAACTTGCCGCCGCGTGAAATTTCTATGAAGGATGTTTTCCGTTCTGGTGATTCGTCTAAGAAGTTTAAGATTGCTGAGGGTCAGTGGTATCGTTATGCGCCTTCGTATGTTTCTCCTGCTTATCACCTTCTTGAAGGCTTCCCATTCATTCAGGAACCGCCTTCTGGTGATTTGCAAGAACGCGTACTTATTCGCCACCATGATTATGACCAGTGTTTCCAGTCCGTTCAGTTGTTGCAGTGGAATAGTCAGGTTAAATTTAATGTGACCGTTTATCGCAATCTGCCGACCACTCGCGATTCAATCATGACTTCGTGATAAAAGATTGAGTGTGAGGTTATAACGCCGAAGCGGTAAAAATTTTAATTTTTGCCGCTGAGGGGTTGACCAAGCGAAGCGCGGTAGGTTTTCTGCTTAGGAGTTTAATCATGTTTCAGACTTTTATTTCTCGCCATAATTCAAACTTTTTTTCTGATAAGCTGGTTCTCACTTCTGTTACTCCAGCTTCTTCGGCACCTGTTTTACAGACACCTAAAGCTACATCGTCAACGTTATATTTTGATAGTTTGACGGTTAATGCTGGTAATGGTGGTTTTCTTCATTGCATTCAGATGGATACATCTGTCAACGCCGCTAATCAGGTTGTTTCTGTTGGTGCTGATATTGCTTTTGATGCCGACCCTAAATTTTTTGCCTGTTTGGTTCGCTTTGAGTCTTCTTCGGTTCCGACTACCCTCCCGACTGCCTATGATGTTTATCCTTTGGATGGTCGCCATGATGGTGGTTATTATACCGTCAAGGACTGTGTGACTATTGACGTCCTTCCCCGTACGCCGGGCAATAATGTTTATGTTGGTTTCATGGTTTGGTCTAACTTTACCGCTACTAAATGCCGCGGATTGGTTTCGCTGAATCAGGTTATTAAAGAGATTATTTGTCTCCAGCCACTTAAGTGAGGTGATTTATGTTTGGTGCTATTGCTGGCGGTATTGCTTCTGCTCTTGCTGGTGGCGCCATGTCTAAATTGTTTGGAGGCGGTCAAAAAGCCGCCTCCGGTGGCATTCAAGGTGATGTGCTTGCTACCGATAACAATACTGTAGGCATGGGTGATGCTGGTATTAAATCTGCCATTCAAGGCTCTAATGTTCCTAACCCTGATGAGGCCGTCCCTAGTTTTGTTTCTGGTGCTATGGCTAAAGCTGGTAAAGGACTTCTTGAAGGTACGTTGCAGGCTGGCACTTCTGCCGTTTCTGATAAGTTGCTTGATTTGGTTGGACTTGGTGGCAAGTCTGCCGCTGATAAAGGAAAGGATACTCGTGATTATCTTGCTGCTGCATTTCCTGAGCTTAATGCTTGGGAGCGTGCTGGTGCTGATGCTTCCTCTGCTGGTATGGTTGACGCCGGATTTGAGAATCAAAAAGAGCTTACTAAAATGCAACTGGACAATCAGAAAGAGATTGCCGAGATGCAAAATGAGACTCAAAAAGAGATTGCTGGCATTCAGTCGGCGACTTCACGCCAGAATACGAAAGACCAGGTATATGCACAAAATGAGATGCTTGCTTATCAACAGAAGGAGTCTACTGCTCGCGTTGCGTCTATTATGGAAAACACCAATCTTTCCAAGCAACAGCAGGTTTCCGAGATTATGCGCCAAATGCTTACTCAAGCTCAAACGGCTGGTCAGTATTTTACCAATGACCAAATCAAAGAAATGACTCGCAAGGTTAGTGCTGAGGTTGACTTAGTTCATCAGCAAACGCAGAATCAGCGGTATGGCTCTTCTCATATTGGCGCTACTGCAAAGGATATTTCTAATGTCGTCACTGATGCTGCTTCTGGTGTGGTTGATATTTTTCATGGTATTGATAAAGCTGTTGCCGATACTTGGAACAATTTCTGGAAAGACGGTAAAGCTGATGGTATTGGCTCTAATTTGTCTAGGAAATAACCGTCAGGATTGACACCCTCCCAATTGTATGTTTTCATGCCTCCAAATCTTGGAGGCTTTTTTATGGTTCGTTCTTATTACCCTTCTGAATGTCACGCTGATTATTTTGACTTTGAGCGTATCGAGGCTCTTAAACCTGCTATTGAGGCTTGTGGCATTTCTACTCTTTCTCAATCCCCAATGCTTGGCTTCCATAAGCAGATGGATAACCGCATCAAGCTCTTGGAAGAGATTCTGTCTTTTCGTATGCAGGGCGTTGAGTTCGATAATGGTGATATGTATGTTGACGGCCATAAGGCTGCTTCTGACGTTCGTGATGAGTTTGTATCTGTTACTGAGAAGTTAATGGATGAATTGGCACAATGCTACAATGTGCTCCCCCAACTTGATATTAATAACACTATAGACCACCGCCCCGAAGGGGACGAAAAATGGTTTTTAGAGAACGAGAAGACGGTTAC
>NZ_ATDN01000048.1 GCF_004014805.1 Mycolicibacterium elephantis DSM 44368 | reverse complement strand
CCCGCGCCGCGGCGGAGCTGACCGGCCGCGCCCCGGCGACCGCGGCCCGGCCCCGACCGGCGACCGGCAGCCACCGCACTCCCCCGCCGCGCAGCAGCTTCTCCTCCGGACAGCGGGCGCTGCTGTGGGCAGCCGGGGTGCTCGGCGCCCTGGCCATCGTCATCGCCATCCTGATCGTGCTCAACGCCCAGGACCGCCGCGATCGCGAGAACCAGCCGCCACCGACCATCACCACCACGATCACCGAGACGACGCCCTACTCGCCGACCGCGATGGCGCCGCGTCCGACCTCTCCGGGAAGCGACGGCCATGCTGGAGAACAATTACGGGTAACCGGACACGATGTGCTCGCGTCCGCCCTCTCCGCGTGGGAGCCGGGATTCCGGCTACTGACCGCTTCAGAACAGACACCGCAATGACGACCCCTCAGCATCTGTCCGACAGGTACGAACTGGGCGAGATCCTCGGCTTCGGCGGGATGTCGGAGGTTCACCTCGCCCGGGACACCCGGCTGCACCGCGACGTCGCGATCAAGGTGCTGCGCGCCGACCTGGCTCGCGACCCGAGCTTTTATCTGCGCTTCCGCCGCGAGGCGCAGAACGCCGCCGCGCTGAACCACCCCGCGATCGTCGCGGTCTACGACACCGGCGAGGCCGAAACGCCGACCGGGCCGCTGCCGTACATCGTGATGGAGTACGTCGACGGGGTGACGCTGCGCGACATCGTGCACAACGACGGCCCGATGGAACCCAAACGCGCCATCGAGGTGATCGCCGACGCCTGCCAGGCGCTGAACTTCAGCCACCAGCACGGCATCATCCACCGCGACGTCAAACCCGCCAACATCATGATCAGCAAGACCGGCGCGGTGAAGGTGATGGATTTCGGCATCGCCCGCGCGCTGGCCGACTCCAGCAGCGTCACCCAGACCGCCGCGGTGATCGGCACGGCCCAGTACCTGTCGCCCGAGCAAGCCAGCGGCAACGCGGTCGACGCCCGCTCCGACGTCTACTCGCTGGGTTGCGTGCTCTACGAAATCCTCACGGGCGAACCACCTTTCGTCGGGGACACCCCGGTGGCGGTGGCCTACCAGCATGTGCGTGAGGACCCGGTCCCGCCGTCGCAGCGCAACCCCGACGTGCCGCCGGAACTGGACGCGGTGGTGCTCAAGGCGCTGGCGAAGAACCCCGACAACCGCTACCAGACCGCCGCCGAGATGCGCGCCGACCTGGTGCGGGTGCACAGCGGTGAGCAGCCCGAGGCGCCGAAGGTGCTCACCGACGCCGAGCGCACGTCGCTGCTGCTGTCGGCCCCCCCTGCCCATGAGCGCACCGAGCCCATCGACGACGTGGCCCGGCCGCTGCCCCCGGAGTATGCGGACCGCGAACGCCGCGGCTCGGTCGGTCGCTGGCTCGTCGCGGTGGCCGTGCTGGCGGTGCTCACGGTGGTGGTGACGGTCGCGATCAACATGTTCGGCGGGGAGACCCGCGAGGTGCAGGTGCCCGACGTCAGCGGGCAGGTCAGCGCCGACGCCATCGCCGAACTGCAGAACCGCGGTTTCAAGATCCGCACCCAGCAGCAGCCGGACTCCGAGGTCCCGCCCGACCACGTGATCAGCACCGAGCCCGGCGCCAACAGCTCGGTCGCGGCGGGTGACGAGGTCACCATCAACGTGTCCACAGGCCCCGAGCAGCGCGAGGTGCCCGATGTCCGGAGCCTGTCCTACGACGACGCGGTGGAACGCCTGACCGAGGCGGGCTTCGAGAGGTTCAAGTCGTCGACGTCACCGTCCACGCCGGAGATGAAGGACAGGGTGCTGGGCACCAACCCGCCGGCCAACCAGACCTCGGCGATCACCAACGAGATCACGATTGTGCTCGGGTCCGGACCGGAGAGCAGGACCGTTCCGGACGTGTCGGGCCAGATGACGGACAGCGCGCGTCAGATCCTCAACGCGGCGGGCTTCACCAACACCGTTCCCGTCGAGGTCGACAACACCGCGCCCCGGGGCCAGGTGGTGGGCACCGTGCCCTCCGCCGGGCAGACGGTGCCGGTGGACTCGGTGATCCAGTTGCAGGTGTCGCGGGGCAACCAATTCGTCATGCCCGATCTGACCGGCCAGTTCTGGGCCGACGCCGAGCCGCGGCTGCGCGCGCTGGGCTGGACCGGTGTGCTGGACAAGGGCGCCGACATTCCCGACAGTGGGCAGCGCACCAACGCCGTGGTGCGTCAGAGCCCGCCGCCGGGCACCGGGGTCAACTTCGGCGCGACGATCACGCTGAGCTTCGCGTCGTAGCCGCGGCCACCGCGTCGGCGACCTCGGCCTCGAGCCGGCGCACCAGTTCTTCGTCGGGTGCGCCGCCGCAGTAGCCGAGCCAGTTGGCGAGCATCCGGTGTCCGCCCTCGGTGAGGATCGACTCGGGGTGAAATTGCACCCCGTGAATCGGCAGCTCGACGTGCCTGACCCCCATGACGACGCCTCCGTCGGTGCGCGCGATGACGTCTAGTTCGGCGGGCACCGTTTCGGGCAGGATCGTCAGCGAGTGATACCGCGTCGCGGTGAACGGGTTCGGAAGCCCTTGCAGCACACCGGTATTGGAGTGATGCACGGTGCTGGTCTTACCGTGCAGCAGTTCGGGTGCGCGGTCGACGGTTCCGCCGAACGCCACGCCGATGGCCTGGTGGCCCAGGCACACCCCGAGCAGTGGCGTCTTCGCGGCCGCGCAGGCCTTCACGAGCGGAATCGACGCGCCCGCCCGCTCCGGGGTGCCGGGGCCCGGACTGAGCAGCACGCCCTCGAAGGTCTCGGCGGCACGCGCGACGTCGGCGTCGGTGCCGAGGCGGGCGTCGTCGTTCCGCCAGACCTGCGCGTCCACGCCGAGCTGGCCCAGGTACTGGACCAGGTTGAACACGAAGCTGTCGTAGTTGTCGACGACCAAGACCTGCACCAGGCAAGGCTACCGACTGCGACTTCGGCGTACTTCGTCACGCCCGCCGTGACGACCGCGCCCAAATCGCTCAGTAACCCACCGGGCCCGCCGGCTTGGCGAACTCCATCCGCACGGGTTGGGTGTGTCCGACGATCTCGACCGCGGCACGGGGCTCCTCGGAGTACCCCAGCCCGAACCGGACCACGTACTGCCGGTACAGCTTGACCAGCGGCGCGTCGGCCAGGGCGGCCTGCATGGCCTGCGCGTCACCGATCGCGGTGATCACGTACGGCGGGCTGTAGGTGCGCCCGTTGAGCAGCAGCGTGTTGCCCACGCACCTCGGCGCCGACGTGCCGATGATGCGCTGGTCCTGCATCTGGATACCCTCGGCGCCCGCGCTCCACAGCGCGTTGAGCACGGCGTCGATGTCCTGCTGGTGTACGACGAGGTCGTCGGGGGCGGCGTCGCGCGGGAAGCGGCCCTCGGCGTCGCGCTGGGCGTCGTTGAGGGTGACGACGAGACCGGGGCCGCGCATGGGGTCGAGGCCGGCCTCGACGGCCAGCCGGTCGGCGCGGGCGGTGATGGCAGCGAGGGCGGCGTCGGCGGCGGGGGTGCCGCCGTGGTGGCTGTCGAGCGCGGCTGCCAGTGCGTCGCGTTCGGCGCTGAGCCGCTCCACCGACTGCTGGGTTTCGCGGACCAGGTCGACGAGCCGGGGGGCGTCGCTGCGCCGGATCTCGTCGCCGCCGGAGACGCCGTGGGTGGCGGCCAGCAGGATCCCGGCCAGCAGGCAGACCGCGGGAACGCCGAACCGCCACGCGCTGCGTTCACGCGCCTGCGGGGGAGCGGTGGGCTCCATCGGCTGGTCTCCTCGGCGGTGGTGCTGCGATAGGCTAGCTACATCGTCGCACCGTGTGACCCCGATTGCTCGCGAAGGTACCCATGCCCAAGTCCAAGGTTCGTAAGAAGAACGACTTCACCATCAATCCGGTGAGCCGGACCCCGGTCAAAGTCAAGGCCGGACCGTCGAGCACCTGGTTCGTGGTGTTGTTCGTGAGCCTGATGCTGATCGGCCTGGTGTGGCTGCTGGTGTTCCAGCTCGCCGCATCGGCCATCCCGTTCATGGCCGACCTCGGTCCGTGGAACTACGCGATCGCCTTCGCCTTCATGATTGTCGGGTTGTTGCTCACCATGCGGTGGCGCTGAGACCACCCGCCCGCCGAATGAATTCATCTTTGTCAACCGGCGTTACCCGTTTCACAACTTCGCTGTCACCAGATCACACGGGTGTGATTCATCCCCATTGGGGATAGCACCTGTGGATAACCTCGTTCCCGGCGGTGAGAGGGTGTTAGCAGACCATGCAGCAAACTGAATGGAGCCCTCCGGCGCTCGGAATCGCAGCGTGCGGCGTAGGGGGACTTATCTTGGCTACCCTCGTTGTGACCATAATCACAGACCCGCCGGGCCGCATTCTGGGTGGCGTTGCCGCCGTCGGATTGCTGGCGTTCGCAACGATGTCCTGGCGTGCCAGGCCCAAGCTGGCGATTGCCGAGGACGGCCTGGTGTTCCGCGGCTGGGCCGGTGCCCGGCACCTGCGGCCCGCTGATATTCGGCGGATCCGGATCACGGAGTTCAACCGGCTGGCCCGCAAGCAGCGCTTGCTCGAGATCGACACCGTCGACGATCAGCTGCTGGTTCTCACCCGGTGGGACCTGGGCACCGACCCGCTGAACGTGCTCGACGCGCTCACGGAAGCCGGTTACGCCGGCGGGCCCGGGTGATTTCGGTGCGCTAAGCAGCGGCTAGCGCGCGTTGGCGCACCCAAATCGCCCTAGCTGATCGTGATCGAGTCGATGACCACGGGATCGGTGGGTCGATCGTTGCGGTCGGTCGCGGTCGAGGCGATCGCGTCCACCACCTTCTGCGACTCGGGGTCGACCACCTCACCGAAGATGGTGTGCTTGCGGTTCAGGTGCGGAGTCTTGCCGACCGTGATGAAGAACTGCGAGCCGTTGGTGCCGGGGCCGCGGTTGGCCATCGCCAGCAGGTAGGGCTTGTCGAACTGCAGCTCGGGGTGGAACTCGTCGGCGAACTCATAGCCCGGCCCGCCCCGTCCGGTGCCGGTCGGGTCGCCGCCCTGGATCATGAATCCGGCGATGACGCGGTGGAAGATGCCGCCGTCGTAGAACGGGCCCGACGAGCCGCCCGATGCGTTCTCGCCGCGGTACTCCTTGCTGCCTTGCGCCAGGCCGACGAAATTGGCGACGGTCTTGGGCGCGTGGTTTCCGAAGAGGGCGATCTTGATGTCACCGCGGTTGGTGTGCAGTGTCGCGGTCGCTGTCTGAATAGGGCTCGTCACGGGAAGTCAGTGTGCCACGTGCGCGTCGGCGCCCAACGGGCACCGCTGTGTTGCCGAGGATGGCAGTCTGGTAGCGATTGCGGAGCAGCTGCGAGAGAGGTGTTCGATGGGCACGAAGACAGAAGAGCGGTTGACCCCGGGACAGCGGTTGAGCCGCGGGCTGAAGTATTCGGCGGTCGGCCCGGTCGACGTCACCCGTGGTGCGCTGGGCCTCGGGCTCAGCGGCGCGCAGTCGTCCGCCAACTGGGTGGGGGAGCGCTACCGCCAGGGCCGGCTGAAGGAACAGCTGAGCAAGGAACTGGCCGCCGCTTCGGAGGTGATCGGCTCCGAGCTCGCCGCCGCCCAGGAGGTGGTGGCGGGCCTGCCGCAGGCGTTGACGAAGGCTCGCGCGCGGCGGCGCAGGCGGCCGCTGCTGTTGGCTGCGATCGGCGTGGTGGTGCTGGCCGGGGGAGCGGTCGCGTTCTCGATCGTGCGGCGGTCGGCGCAGCCGGAGCCGTCGCCGCTGCCGCCCAGCGTCGAGGTGACGCCCAAGCCGTAACCGCATGCGAGGCAGCGCATTTCGTATGCTTGTGGAGCCTAGGAGAATCGAACTCCTGACATCTACCTTGCAAAGGTAGCGCTCTACCAACTGAGCTAAGGCCCCGTGATCGTTCCGGCCACGGCGGTGGCTATGCGACGTGCCACACCTCGGGACCGTGCCGCGACCGCCACACCGTGACGGCCGCCACTGCGGCGATACCGGTGGCGAGCAGCAGCGCCAGCCTCATGGTCGAAACCTTTCCGTGGGGCTAGGAGGACTCGAACCTCCGACCTCTTCGTTATCAGCGAAGCGCTCTAACCGCCTGAGCTATAGCCCCGTACGCCCTCTGGCCGAGCGACGAGATTACCGTAAGGATAAGCCGCCGCCCAAACTCAATCCCGATCGGCCAGCGTGACTTCGATGCCGCCGACCAAGTCGGTGGTGAGGTTGTAGACGAACGCCCCCACGGTGGCCATCGCGGTCAGCAACACGATGTTGACCAAGCCGATCAACGCCGCGCTGCCGAAGATGGTTCCGCTGGACACCAATTCGCCGCCGGAGGCGCCGCTGGCGCTGGTGAGCAGATCGCCGACGTTGCTGTTGAGCTTGCTCCACACGCCCATCCCGCCGAGCGCCAGGTACAGGAACGCGACGGCGATCATCCACACGAAGAACAGTGCGACGGACAACACCAGCGACACCTTCAGCGTGCTCCACGGGTCGATCCGCCGGATCTGCATACTGGCCCGAACCGGGCCGTGGTGGCGGGTGCCGACCTGGATGCGGCTGGTGGGGCCGACCGGGCGGCTGGCCGGTTCTGCGGTCGGCCGTTCGGCGGCGGGTTTGCGCTGCGCCGGCCGCGGCGTGGGCCCGGACAGGTCCGGCAGCTCGCTGCTGTAGGCCTCCGGCCGGCCCTGCCGGGTGTCGGGACCGGCCTGCCGGGTGTCGGGACCGGGGGAGTGGCTGGCGGCCCGCGCCGCGTCGTCACCCTGCTTTTCCGGCGGACGGGGCTGCTCCGGCGGCCGCGGTTCCTCGGCGCGGGAGCCTGGCCCGCGCCCGGCCACCGGGCGGTGCCGGGGCGGTGCCTCCTGGGGCCGGTGCGCCGTGCC
>NZ_ATDN01000047.1 GCF_004014805.1 Mycolicibacterium elephantis DSM 44368 | reverse complement strand
TCGGCCTACCCGTCGTCCCCGACGTGTAAATCACATACGCCACATCATCGGCATCCGCTGCCGGCAACGCCGTCACCGGCAGAGCCGGGTCCTCGACGGCGCCGATGTCGACGACCAAGAGCCCCTCACCGTCGAGCTGCTCGGCCAACGCCGCTGTGGTGATCACCGCGACCGGAGCCGCATCGGAGAGGACGAAATCCCGTCGCGCCGCGGGCACCGACGGATCGATCGGCACATAAGCCGCGCCGGTCTTGACCACTGCGAGGATCCCCATCACCGCCTCGCCCGTACGCGGCAACAACACCCCCACCCGATCACCGGCACCCACACCCCGGCCGATCAACAGATGCGCCAACCGATTCGACGCCTCGTCCACCTCGCGATACGTCCACGACCGCTGCCCGTAGCTGATCGCCACCGCGTCCGGAACACGAGCGGCCTGCGCAGCGAACATCTCCGGGATCGACGCCGCCGACACCGGCTCAGCCAACCCCGCCCGATTACCCCACTGTGACAACCGAGCCCGCTCGGCCTCATCGCACACATCCACCGACGACAACCCCCGCGCGGGATCGGCGGCCATCGCCACCAACACCTTCTGCAGCCGCTGGATCAGCGTCTCGATGCTCGCCGCGTCGAACACGTCGGTGCGGAACTCCACCTCGCCGACGATTCCGGTGGGCGTGCCCTCTGCATTGCGCCGCTCAGCCAAGCCGAACGAGAGGTCGGTGCGTGCGGTCCTTGTGTCGAGCGGTATTTCGGCGACCTGCACATCGCCGAGTGCCAAACCTGCCGAATCGCCGTCGTCCTCCTGCACGTTGCGCCAGGACAACATCACCTGGACCAGTGGATGATGGGTCAGCGACCGGGTCGGGTTCAGCCGCTCGACGACGACCTCGAACGGCACGTCCTGATTCTCGTAGGCAGCAAGACTGCGGGAGCGCACCTGCGCCAGCAGTTCGGCAATCGTGGGATTCCCGCTGACGTCGACCCGCAACACCAGCGTGTTGACGAAGAAGCCGACCAGGTCGTCGAGCGCGGGATCACGCCGCCCTGCGATCGGAAAGCCCACCGCTACATCAGAACTCGCGCTGAGTTTGGCCAACAGCACCGCCAACGCGGCCTGAACGACCATGAAGCTCGTGACGTTGTGTTCGCGGGCCAGCCGGTCGATCTTTTGTTGCAGCTCGGCCGGCCAGTCGAACGACACGCTGGCGCCCCGGTAGTCGGCGATCGCCGGATAGGGCCGGTCGGTGGGCAGCTGCAGATGCTCGGGCATGCCGGCCAAGGCGGCTTCCCAGTAGGCCAGTTGCGCGGCGATACGACTTTCTCTGTCGGTGACGTCACCGAACTGTGCGCGCTGCCACAGCGTGTAATCGACGTACTGCACCGGTAATTCGGCCCAATCCGGGCTGTGGCCTTCAGATCTGCCGGTGTATGCGACACCGAGGTCACGGACGAGCGGTTCGATCGACAGGCCATCGGCGGCGATGTGGTGCACCACCGAGACGAGCACATGATCATCGTGATCGATGCGGAAAAGCTTTGCCCGTAAGGGAATCTCGGTGGCGAGGTCGAACGGTCTCTGCGCGACGTCGTCGAACGCCTCCTTGCGCTGATGGTCGGACCAGTCGGCGGCATCGATGACTTTCCAGCCGAAATCGATGTCCGCCGGCTGCACCACGAGCTGCCGCGGGATGCCGTCGGGCGCGACGAACATGGTGCGCAAGGTCTCGTGCCTGCCGACCACGTCGGTCAGGGCCGCGCCCAACGCGTCGACATCCAAGATGCCGTGCAGGCTCAGCGCCACCGCGATGTTGTAGGTCGCCGACGGGCCCTGAAGCTGCTCGATGAACCACAATCGGTTCTGGGCGAACGACAACGGCACCTCTGCCGGTCGTTCGGTGGCCGCCAGCGGCTCCACCCGGCCCTCGCCCTTGCGGATTCGCGGCGCGAACTGCCCGACCGTGGGCGCTTCGAACAACGTCCGCACCGAGACCCCGGCGTCGAAGCTGGCATTGACCGCGGCCACCAGGCGCATGGCCAACAGGGAATCGCCGCCCAGCTCGAAGAACGACTCGTCCACACCGACGCGGTCGAGCCCGAGCACGTCGGCATAGATGCCGGCCAGGATCTCCTCGGTCGGCGTGGTCGGGGCCCGGTACTCGCCGGCGGTGTATTCCGGTGTCGGTAGGGCCCTTCTGTCGAGCTTGCCGTTGACCGTCAACGGGAACTCGGCCAACGCCACCACCGCGGCAGGCACCATGTACGGAGGCAGCCGCTCCGCCAGCGCGACGCGGGCCTTGGCCGGGTCGGCTGTTCCGGTGATATACCCCACCAGTCGCTTGTCTCCCGGGCTGTCCTCCCGGGCGATCACCACCGCCTGCTCCACACCGTCCAACTCGGCGAGGGCGGCCTGCACCTCGTCGGGCTCGATGCGATAGCCGCGGATCTTGACCTGTTCGTCGGCGCGCCCGAGATACTGCAGTTGGCCGTCGGAGCGCCAGCGCACCAAGTCCCCGGTCCGGTACATGCGCGCGCCGGTGGTGGCGGCTCCCGCGAACGGGCACGCCACAAACCGCGACGCCGTCAAACCCGACCGGCCAAGGTATCCGACGCCCACGCCGCGGCCCGCGACGTACAGCTCGCCGATGACGCCGACGGGTACCTGTCGCAGCTGCTGGTCGAGGACGAACAGCGCCACGGTCGGCGGCGGCGCACCGATCGGCGCGGCACCCGTGCCCGCGGCCAGCGGACTGCTCAGCGACGCATAGACGGTGGCCTCGGTGGGCCCGTATGCGTTGATCGCTACGCGGCCGGGTGCCCATTGATCGACCACTTCGGCCGTGCAGGCCTCGCCGCCAAGCAACACCGCCGTCGACTCCAGGCCGTTCGGGGAGAGCGCCGCCACCGCCGAGGGCGTCTGGGTGAGCACGTTGACCTGTTCGGCGACCAGCAGGGCATGGAAGTCGTCGGGTGAGGCGACCACCGCCTCGGGCACCACGACCAGTCGTGCACCGCCCAGCAGCGCGGCCCAGATCTCCCACACGGAGAAGTCGAACGCGTATGAGTGGCACTGGGTCCACACCTGCTGGGCCGGCAGGTCGGTCGGCGTGGAATCGGCCAGGTGCGCCAGGTTGGCGTGGCTGATCGCCACTCCTTTGGGGGTTCCGGTTGTGCCCGAGGTGTAGATCAGGTAGGCGATGTCGTCCGGGGCAGGGGCCGGCAGCGGGGTGCTGGGCTGGGCTTCGACGGCCGGGTCGTTGACGTCTATGACGGCGATGTCGTGTCCGTCCAGCCGGGCCCGCAGGTCGGCGGTCGTGATGACGGCAACCGGCGCGGCGTCGGTCAGCATGAACTCCATACGCGCGGCAGGCAACGTCGGGTCGATCGCCAGATAAGCCGCCCCTGTCTTCAGCACCGCCAGCATCGCGACGACGGCTTGGGCCGAGCGCGTCAGCAGCAATGCGGCACACGAGCCGGGACCGACGCCTCGCTCAGAGAGCAAGTGCGCCAGCTGGTTTGCTGCGTCATCGAGTTGCTTGTAGGTCAACGTCTGATCACCGAATCGCACGGCCACCGCCTCGGGAGCCCTGGCGACCTGCGCGGTGAACAGCTCGGGGACCGACACCTCGGCCGGCAGGGGACGAGACAGCAGGGCGCGATTGCCGATCTCGTCCAGCCGGGCGTGCTCGGCCTCCTCTAGCACGTCCAGCGACGACAGTCGGCGCGTCGGATCAGCGGTCATCGCCACCAGCACGCGACGCAACCGGTCCATCATCAGCTCGATGCTGGACTCGTCGAACACGTCGGTGCGGAATTCGGCCAGCACACCGATGCCGGTGGGCTCGCCGGCCCGTGTCCAGCTTTCGCTCATCGCGAAGGCCAAGTCCACTCTGGCGGTGTGCGTGTCGACCGGAATCTGGCTGATCTGCAGATCCCCTAGGGCCAAGGCAATCTCGTCGCTGGCCTCCCCGGGAAGATTGCGCCAGGACAGCATCACCTGGACCAGCGGGTGATGGGTCAGCGACCGGGTCGGGTTCAGCCGGTCGACGACGACCTCGAACGGTACGTCCTGATTCTCGTAGGCGGCGAGGCTGCGCGAGCGCACCTGCGCCAGCAGTTCGGCAACGGTCGGATCACCGCTGACGTCGACCCGCAACACCAACGTGTTGACGAAGAAGCCCACCAGGTCGTCGAGCGCGGGATCACGCCGCCCACCGATCGGAAAGCCCACCGCCACATCAGAACTCGCGCTGAGCTTGCCCAACAGCACCGCCAAGGCGGCCTGCACCACCATGAAGCTGGTGGCGTTGTGCTCGCGAGCCACCTGCGCGATTCGCTGTTGCAGTTCGACAGGCCACAGCGTCGAGATGCTGGCGCCGCGTTGATCAGCCACCGGTGGGTATGGCCGGTCCGTGGGCAACTGCAGCCGCTCGGGCATGCCGGCCAGCACGTTCTCCCAGTAGGCCAGCTGTGATGCGATCAGACTGTTCTCGTCGTTCAGATCGCCGAACTGCGCACGCTGCCACAACGTGAAATCGACGTACTGGACCGGTAGCTGGTCCCAGACCGGGTCCAGTCCCGCGCAGCGGCACACATAGGCCACACCGAGGTCATTCACCATCGGGCCCATCGACAAGCCATCGGCGACGATGTGGTGCGCCACGCACACCACCACATGTTCGTCGGGTCCGACCCGGAAAAGCTTCGCCTGCAGCGGTATTTCTGCCGCCAGGTCGAACGGGTGCCGCACGACAGCGTTGATGGCGTCGTCCAGCTGCGCTTCTGACCAGTTGGTGGCATCGACGACTTCCCAACCGAAGTCAGCCTGCCCGGCAGGCACCACCACTTGTTGCGGTATGCCCTCCGGCGCCGGGAAGATGGTGCGCAGGCTCTCGTGACGACCCACCACGTCGGCCAGCGCCGCACCCAGCGCCTCCACGTTCAGATGTCCGCGCATCCGCAGCCCGACCGCCATGTTGTACGTCGGTGACGGCCCCTGCAGCTGGTCGAGGAACCACAGCCGGTTCTGGGAGAACGACAACGGGATCACGGCGGGCCGCTCCATGGCCACCAACGGCTCCAGGTGGCCGTTGTTCCCGCCGATGCGGGCCGCCAGCTGGGCGATCGAGGGCGCCTCGAACAGCGTCCGCACCGAAAGACCGGTGTCCAGGCCGGTATTGACCGCGGCCACCAAACGCATCGCCGACAGGGAATCCCCGCCCAGTTCGAAGAACGAGTCATCCGCTCCGACGCGCTCCACGTCCAGCACTTTGGCGAAGATGCCCGCCAAGATCTCCTCGGTGGGCGTGGACGGGGCGCGGTACCCCTCGGTGTCTCCGAACTCCGGCGCCGGCAGGGCCCGGCGGTCCAGCTTTCCGTTGACCGTCAAGGGCAGTGCGTCGATCACCAGGATCGCCGCCGGGACCATGTACTCGGGTAGGCGTTCGGCCAGCGCCGCGCGCGCCTTCGCGGGATCGAAGGCGGCTGAGGCGGCGGTGACATACCCGACCAGGCGCTTGTCGCCGGGCTTGTCTTCGCGGGCGATCACGACCGCCTGGTCGACGCCGTCCAGCTCGGCCAACGCCGCGCGGACTTCACCCAGTTCGATGCGGAAGCCGCGGATCTTGACCTGTTCGTCGGCGCGACCCACATAGCGCAACTGTCCGTCGCGGCCCCACCAGACCAGATCCCCTGTCCGATACATGCGTTCGCCCGGCGCCCCGTAGGGACACGCCACGAACCGCGACGACGTCAGCCCGGCGCGACGCCAGTACCCGATACCCGTACCCGTACCTGCCACATAGAGATCCCCGATGACGCCGGGCGGCACGGGTCGCAGCCACGCGTCCAGCACGAAGAACGCCAGATGCGCCAGCGGACCGCCGACCGGGCTGACATCGTTGTCGGTGTCGGTGGCAAGGATCTCGCGGAACGAGGCGTGCACCGTCGTTTCGGTGGTGCCGTACAGGTTCAGCAGGCGGGGCTGACCGGGGTGGGCGTCGAGCCACGTGAGGAGACGTTGCGGCTCAAGGGCTTCCCCGGCGAATATCACATCGGTCAGCTTGAGCTGACGCCCCAGTTCGGGCTGCAACGCGTCGGCGGTTTGCAGCGCGTAGAACGCCGAGGGAGTCTGGCTCAAGACGGTGACGCCTTCCGCGGCCAACAGCGCGTGGAACTCCTCCGGTGAACGCGCCACCGATTCCGGCACCACGACCAGCCGCCCGCCGTACAAGAGCG
Source organism: Mycolicibacterium elephantis DSM 44368 (assembly GCF_004014805.1). GTDB lineage: Bacteria > Actinomycetota > Actinomycetes > Mycobacteriales > Mycobacteriaceae > Mycobacterium > Mycobacterium elephantis. The sequence continues at coordinate 2,346 of NZ_ATDN01000047.1, read as the reverse complement.
CGCCCCACATCTCGCACACCGACACGTCGAAGGCCAGCGAATGCCACTGTGACCAGACCTGTCCCGCCAGTTCCATGCTGTCGTCCATGGCCCCGAGCAGCTGGATGACGTTCTGGTGAGCGATCGCCACCCCCTTGGGGGTGCCGGTGGTGCCGGACGTGTAGATCAGGTAGGCGATGTCGTCCGGAGCCGGCGAAGGCAGTGCGGTGCGTGGTTGGCTGCCGATATCGGTGGTATCGACGACGATGACGGCCAGATCGCGTTCATCCAGCCGGTCGGCCAGGTCCGCGGTGGTGACGGCGGCGCTCGGAGTGGCGTCGTCGAGCATGAAGTTCATCCGGGCGGGCGGTACCGCCGGATCAACCGGTACATAGGCCGCCCCGGTCTTCAACACCGCGAGGATCGTCACGATCGCCTGTGCGGAACGCGAGAACAGCAGCGCCACCCGGTCCCCGGGGCCCACCCCTCGCCCGGACAGCAGGTGCGCCAGCTGATTGGACGCCTCGTCGAGCTCACGATAGGTCATCGTTTGACCCTGGAAGCTCAACGCGATCGCTTCAGGGGTGCGTTTCGCCTGCATCGCAAAGACTTCCGGGATCGACTGGAATGTCGATACCGGCTCGGCGATGGTCACCCGGTTGCTCCAGGCGTCGAGCCGCGCCCGCTCGTCGGTGCTGAGCAGGTTGGTTGCCGGTAGCGGTTGGTTGGGGCTGGTGGTCATGGCCACCAGGACCCGCTGATACCGGTCGATCAGCGCGTCGATATCGGCTTCATCGAACACGTCGGCTTCGAACTCAACCCGCAACGTCAAACCGTCGCTCGGGATTGCCTGCACCGCAAGCGGATAGTGGTTGTACTCGCGATGGTTGAGGTCGGCGATTGCCAGCCCGTCGGCGCCCGACAGCGCGGCCGGGTCCACCGGGTAGTTCTCGTAGACGAAGAAGGTGTCGAACAGCTGGTCGTGTCCGGTGATGCGGTGTATCTCGCTGAGCGCCAGGTGTTGATGGTCGAGGGTGTGGTTATGAGTGTTCTGTAGTTGGTTGAGCAGTTCGACCGTGGTGGTGGCGGCGGTGACGCTTGCTCGCACCGGCACGGTGTTGATCAGCAGGCCGACCATCGACTCAGCACCGGGAAGTTCGGCCGGACGCCCGGACACCGTTGTGCCGAAGGCGATGTCCTGCCGACCGGTCATTGACATCAGCAGTTGGGCGAACCCGGCCTGCAGGGTGGTGCTGACGGTGGTGTGATGGGAGCGGGCCAGCTCGCCGACTGCGCGGGTGAGGTCCTCGGAGATTTGGAACACCTTGACGTCTCGGTGTTCCGGGCCGAGCCGATCCGGCGGGCCGATGAGGGTGGGTGTGTCGAAGCCGGACAGCACCTCGCTCCAGGCGGTGCGTGCGGTGTCGAGGTCGCGATCGGCCAGCCAGCTGATGAACCTGCGGTATGGCACCGCCGCGGGCAGCCACTGCCGGTGATAGCTGGCGAACAACTCGCCCAGCAGGACCGGTAGCGACCAGCCGTCGAGGATTATGTGGTGGTTGGTGAGGATGAACCGATGTTCGTCGATGCCGCTGCGAATCAGGGCAGCCCGAAGCGGAGGCTGAAAAGCCAAGTCGCACACCGCGACGCGTTCGGCTGCGCACAGCTGCGTGATCTGCTGGTCGATATCTCCGCCTGAGCTGACCAGGTCGAGATAGCGCCAGGGCACTGCGGGGTCGGCGGGCAGAATCTGCACCGGTGCATCGAATTTGTCGGAGAACCGGGCCGCCAGTTGGGGATGGCGGGCAGCTACCGCCTGCACCGCCTCGGCGAGCCGCTGCTCGTCGAGAGGGCCGGTCAACGTGATGTCGAGTTGCACCGCGTATACGTCATCGCTCACACCGTGGGCGGTGTTGGCATGAAACAACAACCCCTGCTGCAGCGGGGTCAACGGCAATACGTCAGCTATCCGCATATTGCCGTTGGAGTTCGTCGAGCTGTTGTTGGGTGAGGCCGATCGCGATGTCGGAGGGGGTCAGTCCGCCGCCGCCGCAGCGGACGTGGGTGCAGATGCCGGTGAGAGCGTCGAACCAGAGTTGGCTGAGCCGGTTGACCTGCGCCTCGTTCAGTACCGACGGCGCCCATGTCCAGATCGCGCACAGGCAGGGGCCGGAGTCGGTGTCGACGGTGCCTGCGTTGAGCTCCAGTGTGTGCGTCAACGGTATCGGCGGCTTCACGCTCGGGCTGACGGTGGCCAAGCCGTCCCAGCAGATCTGCCACAGGTCACCGGATGCGTCGGCCGTCGTCGCACCTTGGCGGCCGAGGTAGTTGAATCCGATTGGTGGGTCGGGGCTTTGCAGGTCGATG
>NZ_ATDN01000046.1 GCF_004014805.1 Mycolicibacterium elephantis DSM 44368 | reverse complement strand
GGGTACGTCGCCGCGCGCGGTTGCGGGTGCGCGCGGGCCGCTCGGCCGACCGCTCGGCCGGTGCTCGCTTGGCCTTCGGCTTGGCGGCCGCGCCGACGCGGCCGCCGGCGTCGGTCGGGATGCCCAGCTCCTCGTACAGATGCGGCGAGCTGGAGTAGGTCTCGGCGGGATCGGGGCAACCCAGGCCCAACGCGTTGTCGATCATCTGCCAGCGGGGCAGTTCGTCCCAGTCCACCAGGGTCACCGCGACACCGGTCTTGCCGGCCCGGCCAGTGCGGCCGATGCGGTGCACGTAGGCCTGTTCGTCCTCGGGGATCTGGTAGTTGATCACGTGGGTGACGTCGTCGATGTCGATGCCGCGGGCGGCGACGTCGGTGGCCACCAGCACGTCGATCTCGCCGGTGCGGAACGCCTTGAGCGCCTTCTCGCGGGCGCCCTGACCGAGGTCGCCGTGCACCGCGCCGACGCTGAAGCCGCGCTCGGCGAGTTCGTCGGCGACTTTCTGGGCGGTGCGTTTGGTGCGGGTGAAGATCATCGTGGCTCCGCGCCCCTCCGCCTGCAGCACCCGGCTGATGAGCTCCACTTTGTCCAGCGCGTGGGCGCGGTAGACGAATTGCTCGGTGGTGTCGTGAATGGCCGCCGAATGCGGGGCCTCGGCCCGGATGTGGGTCGGCTGGGTCATGAACGTGCGGGCCAGCGTGATGATGGGATCCGGCATGGTCGCCGAGAACAGCATCGCCTGCCGCTTGTCGGGGATCTGTCTGAGAATCCGCTCGATGTCGGGCAGGAAGCCCAGATCGAGCATCTCGTCGGCCTCATCGAGCACCAGCACCGACAGCCCACCCAGTTGCAGGTGGCCCTGCTGGGCCAGGTCGAGGAGCCGGCCCGGCGTACCGACGACGACGTCGACGCCTTTCTGCAGCGCCTCGATCTGCGGCTCGTACGGACGCCCGCCGTAGATCGACGTGACGGTCAGCTTGCGGTCACCCACCCTGAGGTACTTGGCGGCCAGGGCCAGGTCGTTGGACACCTGCAGGCACAGTTCGCGGGTGGGCACGACGACCAGCGCGCGGGGGATACCGGTCAGCGGCCGGTCGGTATCGGTGGTGATGCGCTGCAGAAGCGGCACCCCGAACGCCAGGGTCTTGCCCATCCCGGTGCGGGCCTGCCCGATCAGATCGTCGCCCGCCAGCGCGAGCGGCATGGTCAGTTCTTGGATAGCAAACGGATGTTCTTTGCCGCCTTCGCGTAGTGCGCGAACGATTTCGTCGCGAACCCCGAGTTCAGCAAAGGTTTTGTTGAGATGCGTCATACGCGGGAGAAGTAGCCTTTCAATTGTCGTTCCTCATGGCGTCCACACGCGCGCACGAGTTCGACGAAGCTACTGCCGGGGCCCAGCGCTTATAGGCGGACCAACTGCGTGCACGCACATTTCTCGGTAGCGGCGAGCTCACGTGCCACTGCCGTCACCCATCATACCTGTGGGCACTCGCCCAACGGTCGGCGCGCCGGGCGGCGTTTAATCTTGACCCATGAATTCCACGCCGCCATCCGAGCACAGGTCCACCTCGGTGACGTCAGGCGTGTCACCCGATCATCCCGGCGTCAACGAACTGTTCGCGCTGCTGGCCTACGGCGAGGTCGCCGCGTTCTACCGGCTCACCGACGAGGCCAAAATGGCACCGAACCTGCGGGGCCGGATCAACATGGCGATCATGGCCGCCGCCGAGATGAACCATTACGAGGTGCTCCGCGATGCGTTGGAGCGCAGGGGAGTCGACGTGGTGCCCGCGATGACGAAGTACGCGTCGGCGCTGGAGAACTACCACCGGCTGACCACCCCGAGCACCTGGCTCGAAGCGCTCGTGAAGACCTACGTGGGCGACGCGTTGGCCGCCGATTTTTATCTGGAGATCGCCGATGCACTGCCAGATGAGGTTTCCGATGTGGTGCGGCGCGTGCTGTCCGAAACCGGGCACTCCCAGTTCGTCGTCGCCGAGGTGCGAGCGGCGGTGACCGCCAGCGACAAGCAGCGCCACCGGCTGGCGTTGTGGTCACGCCGGCTACTCGGCGAGGCGATCACGCAGGCGCAGTTCGTGCTGGCCGATCACGACGAGCTGGTCGACCTGGTGATGTCCAGCGGCGAGGGCCTGACCCAGATGACCGAGTTCTTCGACCGGCTTCAGCGCACGCATGCCTCCCGGATGGAGGAGCTGGGCCTCGCCTGAGGCCGGTGCCCTACTTCGTGCAGTTGGCGATCATCGTGTTGTTGTTCTGCGCGGCCAGCACCGCACCGGACGCGTCGGTGATGTTGCAGTTGAGTTGACCGCCCACGCTGGTCGCGGTCACCGAGGCCAGCTCCACGCCCGGGTCCAGCACGACCGTCTTGGCCCACGGCAACGCGACGTTGACCTCGGTCCGCAGCGCGCCCTGCGAATCGGTGTAGATGATCGTGACCAGGTCGATCAGCTGCCGGTTGCCGGTCACCCGGTAGGTCACGGCGCGCGGTGAGGGCGCCGGCGGCGGCGGCGCGGCCTGCGCGGGAGGCAGGACCGGCTGGGCGGACGGCGTCACCTCTGCCGTCGGCGTCACCTCGGCCGTCGGGGTCACCGTCGTGATGGTCTCCGGGGGCAGGCTCGGGACCAGCGGCGCGCCGGTGTTGCCTGTCCGCGGGGCCGACGTCGCGGCGGTGCTGGGGGCCGGGGCCGTCGACGTCGCGGTGGCCGTCACCGACCCGCTGTCCCCGCCGCCGAGGATCACGCCCGTGGTGCCGACGGCGACGAACAGGATGATGCCGGCGATTCCGGCCACCCACATCCAGCGCCGGTCGATGCGCGCCTCGTCGTCCTCGAAGTCGGCGTACTCGTCGGCGTACTCGTCGTAGGTCTCGTCGTAGCCGGTGTCGTAGCCCGGCCGGTAACCGGTGTCGTAGCCGGTCTCGTAGCCCGCCTCGCGGCGAGAGTCGTAGTCGAGCTGGGCGATGGGTGACTCGTCGTAGGCGCCGCGCCGTTCGGTCGGGGTCAGCGAATACGGCGATGGTCCGGTATAAGGCCTGTTCATATGGGTTTTCCCGGTCGTATCGAGCAATACCCGGCTGATGCTATCGATGCTGGAGTGACGGATGAGGTCGGTAGGCCGGTGTGTTGGGTTACGGTCCGGACTCGGTTCGGTCGCTGTTTGCAGCCGACGCCCCGACCGCGGTCGAAAGGCGGCTTCGCTGACCGCGAACTGCCCGCCCCGCCGCGGCGCCGAGGCCGTCCATTAGCCTTGGCTCAAGTGTTTTCGAGAGGTGCCACGAGGGAAAGGGTCCGCAGCGTGGAGGTCAAGATCGGTGTCATGGACAGCCCGCGTGAGCTGGTCTTCAACAGCGCGCAGACGCCAAGCGAGGTCGAGAAGGTGATCACCGACGCGCTGGACCGGCAGTCAGGAGTGCTGGCCCTCACCGATGAGAAGGGCCGCCGTTTTCTGGTGCAGACCAGCAAGATCGCGTACGTCGAGATCGGCGCGGCAGACGTGCGCCGCGTCGGGTTCGGGGTCGGAGTCGAGCCCGCTAAGACCGGGTGAGCGGCACGTGTGACAAGCCGCCCCAGATGAACTGGACGGTGCCCTCCACCGCGTCTTCCTTGGAGATCGGCCGGTCGTTGTTCAGCCAGTAGCGTGCCGAGTCGACACTGATGGCGACCAGGCCGACTGCGATCATCCTGGCGCGGTGCGGCTCGAGCCCGGAATCGTGGCTGATCAGGTCGAACACCGCGTCGGTGCAGGCTTCGGTGGCGACCTTCACCTGCGCGGCGACCTGCGGTTCGGTGACGTAGTCGTTCTCGAAGATCAGCCGGTAGCCCTGCCCGTCGTGCTCGATGAAGTCGAAGAACGCCTGCACGGCGGCGCGCACGCGCTGGCGGTTGTCGGTGGTGGTGCGCAACGCCTGGCGCACTCCGGACACCAGGTTCTCCACATGGCGCTGCAGCACCGCCAGGTAAAGCTCCAGCTTCGATGAAAAGTGTTGGTAGAGAACCGGTTTGCTTACGCCGGCCCGATCAGCGATCTCGTCCATGCCCGCGGCGTGGTAACCGCGGTAGACGAATACTTCGCTGGCCGCCGCGAGCAACTGCCCGCGACGTTCATCACGAGGCAGCCTGTTGCCGCGTCGGGTCAAGCCGTCACCGTTTGCCGGCGGCGCGCCTCTCCTCGCGGCGGTGTTCGCGAGATCGCTCATCATGTCCTTCATCCGGTCTAGTTAGGCAATGACACTACTACCGTCGGCAAAGCCGTACCGGCAGGCGGTTCGCGGCTTGCCGATGGCGCGCCGGAAGTGCCTGCGCCTGCGCCTGTGTCATCCTGATTCGGTGACTCACGACTCGGAGCGTCGCGTGGGTAGTCGCGTGCCCGCGCTGCGTAACGAGTGGCGCGAGCCGCTGCGTGCGCAACGTGACCCCCTGTCCGAGGGGTCCGGGCGGATCAGGTCCAACCGCGACGAGCACCGGCGTGTTCGCAAACAGACCTGGCTGGGCCGCTTCGTCTCCACCTACGGTTGGCGAGCCTACGCGTTGCCTGTGCTGATGGCGCTGACGGTGGTCGTCGTCTACCAGACGATCACCGGGACCAGCGCCCCCGCGCCCGATCAGCTAGAAGGCCCCGTGCAGGGGCCTCCCACCATCGGGGTGGCCAGCACCGCGATCATCGGCGCCCCGCCCAAGGGGCTGACCGAGTTCGACGCCAACCTGCCCACCGGGATCCTGCCCGCCGGTGGACCGTTCACCCCGGCCGGAGCCAAGACCTGGCGCGTCGTCCCCGGTACCGCCCCGCAGTTCGGGGAGGGCACCGCCAAGGTGTTCACCTACAGCGTGGAGGTGGAGGACGGCATCGACACCACGACGTTCGGCGGGGACGACGGATTCGCCAGGATGGTCGGCGAAACACTCGCCAATCCCAAGAGCTGGACGCACAATCCGCAGTTCGCGTTCATCCGCGTCGACGCCACCTCGGGGGTGGAGCCCGATTTCCGGGTGTCGCTGACCACGCCCATGACGATCCGCGAAGGCTGCGGCTACGACATCCAACTCGAGGCGTCCTGCTACAACCCGGCCTACGCCGACGGTCAACCCCGGGTCTTCATCAACGAGGCCCGGTGGGTCAGGGGTGCGGTGCCGTTCCAGGGTGACGTGGGCTCCTACCGCCAGTACCTGATCAACCATGAGGTCGGTCACGCCATCGGCTACCAGCGTCACGAGCAGTGTCCGGAAAACGGGGACCTGGCGCCGATCATGATGCAGCAGACCTTCTCCACCAACAACAACGACGCGGCCCGGTTCGACCCGGGCACGGTCAACCCCGACGGCAAGACCTGCCGGTTCAACCCCTGGCCGTACCCGATCGCCTGAAACCGGGTCTTTCTCCGACGCGCCGCGATCGACCGCTCCGGTGCGCGCGCTCGTGACGGCGCGGGGAAGCCACACGGTGGTTTCGGCGTTGTGGATGGTGCCTATTGTTGAGCTAGGACAGCCAATCAAGGAGAAATTTCGGTGTCGACGCCGTTGCCGCCGCTGGTTGAACCGGCGGCCGAACTCACCCGCGAAGAGGTTGCGCGCTACAGCCGTCACCTCATCATCCCCGACCTCGGGGTGGACGGGCAGAAGCGCCTGAAAAACGCCCGGGTGCTGGTCATCGGGGCCGGCGGGTTGGGCTCACCGGCGTTGCTGTACCTGGCGGCCGCCGGGGTGGGCACCATCGGCATCATCGACTTCGACGTCGTCGACGAGTCCAACCTGCAACGCCAGGTCATCCACGGCCAGTCCGACATCGGCCGGTCCAAGGCGCAGAGCGCGCGCGACTCCATCCTCGAGATCAACCCGCTCGTCAACGTGCGGCTGCACGAGTTCCGCCTGGAGCCCGACAACGCCGTCGACCTGTTCGCGCAATACGACCTGATCCTCGACGGCACCGACAACTTCGCCACCCGCTATCTGGTCAACGACGCCGCGGTGCTGGCAGGCAAGCCGTATGTGTGGGGCTCCATCTACCGCTTCGAGGGCCAGATCTCGGTGTTCTGGGAGGACGCGCCCAACGGGGCGGGCCTGAACTACCGCGACCTCTACCCCGAGCCGCCGCCGCCGGGGATGGTGCCCTCGTGCGCCGAAGGCGGGGTGCTGGGCATCCTGTGCGCGTCGGTCGGCTCCGTGATGGGAACCGAGGCGATCAAGCTGATCACCGGTATCGGGGAACCGCTGCTGGGGCGGTTGATGGTCTACGACGCGCTCGAGATGAGCTACCGCACCATCAAGATCCGAAAGGACCCGGCCACCCCGAAGATCACCGAGTTGATCGACTACGAGGAGTTCTGCGGCGTGGTGTCCGATGCGGCCGCCGAGGCCGCCGCCGACGCCACCATCACCCCGCTGGAGCTTCGGGAACTGATGGATTCGGGCAAGCCGCTGGCGCTGATCGACGTCCGCGAACCCGTCGAGTGGGAGATCAACCGCATCGACGGAGCGGAGCTGATCCCCAAGTCGGCGTTCGAATCCGGTGAGGCGCTGGCCAAACTGCCCGTCGACCGCACCCCGGTGTTCTACTGCAAGACCGGGGTGCGCTCGGCCGAGGTGCTGGCCATCGCGAAGAAGGCCGGCTTCTCCGACGCCATGCACGTGCAGGGCGGAATCGTGGCCTGGGGCAAGCAACTCGAACCCGACATGGTGATGTACTAACGCCGAGTTTGCCCATTTCCGGCTTAGGCTGAGCTCGTGACAGTCGAAGGCCCGCCGGATCATGTGCTGGCGGCGTTCGGGCTGACCGGCGTGCAGCCGGTCCCGCTCGGATCGAGTTGGGAGGGCGGCTGGCGCTGCGGCGAAGTCGTGCTCTCGATGGTCGCCGACCATGCCCGCGCCGCCTGGTCGGCGAAGGTGCGCGAGACCTTGTTCGTCGACGGAGTGCGGCTGGCCCGGCCGGTGCGCTCCACCGACGGGCGGTACGTGGTGGCCGGCTGGCGGGCCGACACCTTCGTCGCGGGCAGCCCCGAACCCCGCCACGACGAGGTGGTTTCGGCCGCGGTGCGGCTCCACGAGGCGACCGCCAAGCTCGAACGGCCCCGGTTTCTCACCCAACCCCCCGTCGCGCCGTGGTCCGACGTCGACGTGTTCATCGCCGCCGACCGCGCCGCGTGGGAGGAGCGCCCGTTGCACTCGCTGCCGCCCGGCGCACGGGTCGCCCCGGGCTCCGTCGACGGGCAGCGCTCGATCGAACTGCTCAACCAGCTGGCCACCCTGCGCCGGCCGACCAAGAGCCCCAGCCAGTTGGTCCACGGAGACCTGTACGGCACAGTGCTTTTCGCGGGCACCGCCGCCCCCGGCATCACCGACATCACCCCGTACTGGCGGCCGGCGTCGTGGGGCGCGGGGGTGGCCGTCGTCGACGCGCTGTCGTGGGGGGAGGCCGACGACGGGCTGATCGAACGCTGGAACGCGCTGCCGGAGTGGCCACAGATGCTGTTGCGTGCGTTGATGTTCCGCATCGCGGTGCATGCGCTGCATCCGAGGTCTACAGCGGCGGCGTTTCCGGGCCTGGCCCGCACGGCCGCGTTGGTGCGGCTGGTCCTCTAGCCCGCGAGGCGGGCGCGAACGTGGGTTACCCGCACGCCCCGGAGCGATTTCGCGTGACGCGAGCCCACGTTCGCGGGATCAGAACCGGTGGCGCACCTCGGCCAGCGGCACCCGTCCGTCGTCGGCCAGCACGCCTTCGGCGCGCAACAACTCGAGTTGCCGGCTGGTCAGGTGCGGCGCGGGCCTGCCCGACGCGCGGATCACCCGATGCCACGGCAGATCCGCGGAGTCGGTGCGCATGATCCAGCCGACGATGCGCGGGCTGGAAAGCCCTGCGGCCTCGGCGATGTCGCCGTACGTCGACACCCGGCCGCGCGGAATCGCGGCGACCAACGCACGTACGGTCTCCACCTGCTCGTCGGTGATCGCCGCCATCGTTAACGCCGTTTCAGCGCGTCGCGGATCACCACCGCGGTGTCGGCCGGACGCGCCTGCGCCACCATGTGCTCGCAATCCCACTCCAGCAACGTGAAATGCGTTCCGAGCCGCTCGGTCAGCGACGCGATGAGCTCGTCCGACGCGTAGGCGGGGCGGGTCCGGCCGGCCCGCACCAAAGTGGTCGGTGTGCCCTTGGGCGGCAACACCATCGGGCGGGCCAACTCGCTCCAGTACGACATCATCGCCGGGATGCTGATCCGCCAACCCACTCGTCCGGTGGGCAACTGGACCAGGTGCTCGTCGAGTTCGCGGTCCAACTCGGCCGGTTCCACCTCGCCCCACGAGCCGTTGGCCTTCTCCGCGCGGGCCTCGGCGCGGTCGGTGTAGTCCGGGGAGGCCAGCATGTCCTCGGCGATGTCGCGCATCCACTCGCCGTCCAGGCCGACGGCCGGGTCGAGCAGCACCAGCGCCGCGACCAGATCGGGCCGGGCCGCAGCGAGATTCAGCGCCAGCGCGCCGCCGAACGAATGCCCGACCACCACCACCGGTGCGTCCGCTGCGATCAGCGCCGACATCGCGTCGACATTGGCCTCCAGCGTCCACGGCGCCGCCCACGACGACCGGCCGTGCCCGATCAGGTCCGGCGCCGCGACGGCGAACTCGGCCAGATGCCGCACCGCCAGGGTCTGCCACCGCTGACCGTGCCCGGTCAGGCCGTGAATGGCCAACACGTCGGTGGGCTGGTCCGGGCCGTACCGGTGTACATGCAGCTTGGCGGTCACAGACGTGATGCTGCCATCAGCGGTCACGACCACTTGATGCTCCTATTGATGTCAAGCGATTTGGAGCCAGGTTCTGTAGGTTTC
>NZ_ATDN01000045.1 GCF_004014805.1 Mycolicibacterium elephantis DSM 44368 | reverse complement strand
CCACATTCCCAAAGACCAAGCCACCGTCGGCGCCTTGAGGAAGGCCGCCGAAGGCCACGATGTCTCCATCAAAGCCCTGTCAAAAAAGGAAAAGACCGGCAGCGCATCGGACTGGCAGGACCAGATGAAGAAGGCCACTGTCAACGTCAGTGGGGCGTCGCAAGACTGAGCAACCCGAAGCGAAAGTCCGCGCTACGCGAGGCGATCGGCCACGACTCGCGGGCGCCCCTTCGAACGTGCATCCAGCGAGTTGCGTTGAACCTTGCCGTTGGCGTTGAGCGGTAGCGGTTCGTCCCAGAACACCAGTTCCTCGGGCAGCTTGTACTTCGGCAGGCCCCCCGCCATCAGCGCCTGGCTGACGTCGGCCAGCGCCAGTCGAACACCGTCGTCGAGCACCATGGCCACCGCGAGCCGCTCCCCGGTGGTCGCGTCGGGTACGGAATACGCCGCGCAGTCCCGCACACCGGAGATGGCGGCCACCGCCTCCTCGACCTCCGCCGCCGGGATCTTCATGCCGTTGCGGATGATGATGTCCTTGATGCGCCCGATGATGCGCACCCGGTTCCCGGTCATCTCGGCCACATCGCCGGTCCGGAACCAGTCCCCGTCGAATGCGTCGGCGTCGTCCTCGCTGTCCGTGTAACCCAGGAACGCATGCGGACCCTTGATGCAGCACTCGGTCGGGTCGCCCGCGGATCCGACCCGGATGTCGACATCCTGCAGTGCCACACCATCATCGGCGTGACGCACCGCCCTGCTTTCGGATCGCAACCCTGACGTGCTGACCGGCACCTCTGAGGATCCGTACGCTCGCATGACGACGATTCCGAAATCGTCCTCGACCCGTTCGACGATGCGCCGGTCGAGCATGGTGCCGCCGAGATACACCGCGCGCAGCGGCACGTCCTTCCCGCGGGCGACCGCCTCGTCGAGCAGCCGGTCCAGAAGCCGGTCCGGTCCGCCGTACCACGTCGCCTCCGACGCCAACAGAAGATCACAGGTGGCGACGGGATCCCAGCGGTCCTCTAGCACCACGGGCACGGCGAGCATCGGCCCGATGAACAACGCCTGCAGCACACCGGTGACCGAGGCGAGCGGGCTGATGAGAAAGATGCGGTCGTCGGCACCGAGGCCGGCCGCGGCGATGTAGTTCGCCGACGCCTTGGCCAACGTGCTCAACGAATGGATGACCCCCTTGGGCCGCGACGTCGTGCCGGACGTGTAGAGGACGAAGGACGGTTCGTCCGCGGGCCGCATCGGCCTGGCCGGCGGCGAAGCATCCCGCGCGCTCGAGATGTCGATCCATCGGCAGGCGTCGCGCAACTCCGCCTCACCCGTGGGTGGCCACTCGGGAGCCACCCCGTATCGGGCCCCGGTCCGCGCGACGATGTCGGCGATCTGCGTCGACCCCGCGCTGCGCGGCACGAGCAGCACCACCGCGTCGACCCGGACGGCGGCGTGCACCGCGATGGCGGAGCCGATGTCATTGCCTGCCACCACGACCAGCGGGGTCGCTGCGCCGACGCCGGCCTCACGCAGTGCGTGCGACGCGCGATCGACCCGTTCGTCGAGTTCCGCGTAGGTCAACTCCGCCCCACGGGTGAGCAGCGCCGACCGCGTCGGATACCGCTCAGCGGTACGCCGCACGAGATCGAGCGGCTGTTCCGACCAGAAGCCGCCGGCCCGATATCGGGAGCGCAGACGGTCCGCTCGCTGCTGTGCATGGTGCAGCAGCGCGCTGGCCCCACTCATGGTGTCCTCCGATGCGAATGCAGATTCTCGTCTACGTAAATGTAACCTCTCACGCATGTCGCAGATGAATTTCGAAGACCAGGTAGCCGTCGTCACCGGTGCGGGCGGAGGGCTAGGACGGTGTCACGCACTCGAACTCGCTCGTCGGGGCGCCCGTGTTGTGGTCAACGATCTCGGCAGCGCGGTCGACGGAAGCGGTGCTTCGATCTCGGCCGCCCAAGCGGTGGTCGACGAGATCACCGCCGCCGGTGGCACGGCGATCGCCAACGGTGACTCCGTCGCGACCGAGGACGGTGGCGCAGCGATCGTCGCCGCGGCGATGGACGCCTTCGGTCGACTCGACATCCTGATCAACAACGCGGGCATTCTGCGCGACGCGGCGTTCAAGAACATGACCGCCGAACAGGTCGACGCGGTGCTCACCGTCCACCTGACCGGCGCCTTCAACGTGACCAGGGCCGCGTGGCCGATCATGCGTGAGCAGAACTACGGGCGAATCGTCCAAACGACCTCTGGCACGGGGCTGTTCGGTAACTTCGGGCAGGCGAACTACGGCGCCGCCAAGATGGGTCTGGTCGGGATGATGCACGTCCTTGCGATCGAAGGCGCCCGCAACGGCATCGCCATCAACGCCGTCGCACCGATCGCACGCACCCGGATGACCGAGGACATCATGGGCGAAGCCGGCAAGGCGATGGACCCGGAACTGGTCACCCCGGTTGTCCTCTACCTGTCGCACCCCGATTGCGACCGTACCGCCCACATCTACTCCGTGGGTGCGGGCAAGGTGTCGCGGGTGTTTATCGGTGTCACCAAGGGTATCGAGAATCGCGAACTCACACCGGAATTCGTCGCCGAAGCGATCGACCAGATCGACGACGCCACGACCTTCACGATCCGCGGCGGACCCGCGAAAGGCTGACGTCAGCGGCCCTGAAAGTTCGGACGCCGACGCTCGGCAAACGACCTCAGGCCCTCCTGCAGGTCGGCGGTGCGTGAGACCACCTCCTGCGCCCAGGCCTCCTGCTCGAAGGCGCGGTCGCGGCCGGACTCCGACGACACCGACAACAGGCGTTTGGTCAGCCCCAGCGTCACCGTGGGACCCGCGGCCAGCCGTCCCACCAGCTCCTCGGCGACCGCGTCGGCCTCGCCCGGCGCGACCACGCGGTTGACCAGGCTGAGTCGCTCACATGTCCGGGCGTCGACGGGATCGCCGAGCATGAGCAGTTCGGTGGCCTTACGCAGCCCCACGATCCTGGTCAGCAGGTATATCGCCCCCGAGTCGGGCAGTATGCCGCGCTGCACGAACGCCGGAACCAGCTTCGCATCCGTGGACATCACCACCAGATCGCAGGCCAGCACCAGGCTGAAACCCGCACCCGCCGCCGCGCCCTTGACCGCCGCCACGACCGGCTTGTCGCAATCGAGCACCGCAGCGATCAGTCGTTGGTAACCCTTCTGAAGCATCCGGGCGATGTCGCCGGGCCGCTTCTCCGATGCGGGCTGATTCGCATGCGGCCCCAATCCCGCACCCGAGCAGAAGTGCCGATCCCCGGTCGCGCGCAACAACACCGCCCGCACCGACGAGTCTTCGGCGGCGCTGAGAAAGGCGTCCGTCAGCACATCACGATCCAACGGAGACAACGAGTTTCCGACATCCGGCCGGTCGATGGTGATCCGGCACACGCCATCTGTTCCGACGGCGACCTGGATCCCTGTCTGTTCTGCTGTCAACCGGCTCACCCCTGCGTTAACGACGTTTCCGTTTTTCGGGTATCTTAATTTCCGCCGACGTCCCGACCGACCATTCCGGCCGAACTGAGGAGGCCATGCGTGACCGAGTCCTCTACAGCGGGCCAGATCACCGATGAGGGTCTGGCCAGGTTGCGCGCCACCATCGGCATCGCCGTGCCGCATCCCCAACCGCCGCACTACCGCCGCCCCAACGAGGACACGTTCCGCATCGTCGCGGAAAGCTACGGCGATGCCAACCCGCTGTGGTCGGATCCGGAGTACGCGACCAAATCGGTGTGGGGTGAGCCGATCGCACCGCCACCGCTGATCGGCGGCGACACCCTCATCGGTGAAGACGAGATCACCGAACTGTCCGCGGAGGACCGCGCGGCCACCAAGGGTGATCCGCTGCGCGGCGTGCACGCCTTCTACGGCGGGTCAGCGCGAGAGTGGTGGGCGCCGCTGCGTGCGAACCGTCGGGTCTTCCGGCGCAACGCCCTCGTCGCCGCACTCGACAAGAGCAGCGAGTTCGCCGCGCGCGCAGTGCACGAATGGTCGGCGCAGGTGTTCCGCGACGACGAAGGCGTCCTTCTCGGCGGTCAGTACCGGAACATGATCCGCACCGAGCGCAGCAAGGCCAGGGGCCGCAAGAAGTACGAGTCGGTGGCCATCAAGACGTGGACCGCCGAGGAGATCGCCGAGATCGACGAGCGGTACGCCCGCGAGACGCCCAGGGGCGCGGAGCCGCGCTGGTGGGAGGACGTGACCGAGGGCGACGAGATGGATCCGCTCACCAAGGGGCCGCTCACCGTCACCGACATGGTGTGCTGGCACATCGGGATGGGCACCGGCATCTATGGCGTGCGGCCGCTGAGGCTGGCCTGGCGCAACCGGCAACGGATTCCCCGGTTCTACACGCCCAACGAGCAGGGTGTCCCCGACGTCCAGCAGCGCGTGCACTGGGAGCCCAGCGCCGCCCAAAACGCCGGTAACCCAACGACGTTCGACTACGGACGGATGCGCGAGACCTGGCTGATTCATCTGTGCACCGACTGGATGGGCGATGACGCCTGGCTGTGGAAGCTGGACTGCGAGTTCCGGCTGTTCAACTACGTCGGCGACCTGCACACCATCACCGGCGTCGTGACGCGCAAGTACCTCGCCGAGGGCGACCGACCGGCGGTCGACGTGGACCTCGCGGCGACCAATCACCGCGGCGAGGTCACCACGCCGGGTCACGCCACGATCCTGCTGCCGAGCAGGGAACGCGGTCCTGTCCGGCTGCCCGATCCGCCGGGCGGGGCCACGAACCTCTCCGAACTGTTGTCGGCCGTCTCGGCCCGATTCGCCGGGCAGTGAGTTCCGCCGTGAGCTACTCGAGCGTGCCAGGGCTCCAAGCCGAATTGGACGGCCCCGTCCTGCGCCTGACGTTGGACCGGGCCGAAAGACGCAACGCCGTCAACGACACCATGCTCGACGCGATGGTCGGCCACCTCGCCGCGGCCGGAACCGACGAAGCGGTGCGCGTCATCCGCATCGACGCCGCAGGACCGGATTTCTGCGCGGGTTCCGACCTGGTCGCCAACAACGCGAAGTCCGAGCGCAAGCCTCGCGTGGGCAGCACCCAGCGCCGGCTGCCCAACAAGGCCAACCGGCTGATCCCGTTGCTACTGGAAACCCAGGTCCCGATCGTCGCCGTGGTCCGCGGCTGGGCGGCCGGCCTGGGCTTCCACATCGCACTGGCATCGGACTTCTGTGTCGCCGCCGAGGATGCCCGGTTCTGGGAACCGTTCATGGCGCGCGGCTTCACCCCCGACAGCGGCGCGGCCTGGCTGCTGCCCCGGCTCGTCGGGCTGGTGCACACCCGCCGCTTGCTGATGCTCGGTGAGGAGCTCTCGGGAACCACCGCCGCCGAGTGGGGGATCATCCACGGCGCTCATCCCGACGCTGAACTCGACTCCGCCGCAGCCGAACTCGTCGACCGACTGGCAGGGGCACCCACGGTGGCGCTGGGCCTCACCAAGTGGCTGCTGCAGAGCGGCAACGGACTCGATCTCGACCGTCATCTACACAACGAAGCGATGGCACTCGAACTGTCTAGCCGCAGCGAGGATTTCAAGGAAGGCCTGGCCGCCTTCCGGGACAAACGCAACGCACAGTTCAAAGGCCGTTGAAGACAGTGAGCTCACTGCCGATCACCTCAGAGACCACCGCTGCCGAGGCTGTCAGCATCGTGCAGAAGTGGGTCGAGGCCGAAGTACCCGCCGGCTGGCGCACAGCCGCAGCCGAGGGCCCCGCCGCGCTGCGGTCCGTGCGCACCCCGCAGGATTACCGGGACTGGTATCCGGTTTTCGCTCGCTCCGGCCTGGTGGCGCCGACCTGGCTCCCCGAACACGGCGGCCTCGGCGTAGGCAACGACGTCGCACGCGCAATCGAGGACGTGCTCGCGCCGCTGCGGCTGACCCGGCTGAACCCGTTGGGGCTCAACAACACCGCCGCGGCGCTGTTCAGCCACGGAACCGAGGAGCAGCGGCGCCGCTTCCTGCCGCCCATCGTGCGCAACGAGGAAAAATGGTGTCAGCTGTTCAGCGAGCCCGGCGCAGGATCCGACCTCGCCTCGCTGGCCACCCGCGCGGTGCGCGACGGCGACAATTGGGTGATCTCCGGACAGAAGGTGTGGACCACCTGGGCCGACGAGGCGGACTTCGCGATCCTGCTCGCCCGTACCGACCCCGATCAGCCGAAACACCGGGGCATCACCTATTTCCTGCTCGACATGCACCAACCCGGCGTTTCAGTGCGGCCGCTTCGGCAGATCACCGGTGAGGCGGAGTTCAACGAGGTCTTCCTCGACGGTGCGCGTGTTCCCGACGCCCATCGGGTCGGAGAGGTCAACGACGGTTGGCGGGTCAGCGCCTCGACCCTGTCCAGTGAACGCCAAATGGTGTCGGGTTCGGGATCCGGTGGCATGGGCCGCCTCGGCGGCTCCAGCGCGGAACGACTGATCTCGCTCGCCCGCGAAGCCGGACGCTGGGACGACCCCGTGGTACGAGGCAAGATCATGCGCCTGTGGGCCCAGGAGCAGATCCGCGGCTGGACCAACGCGCGTGTGCGCGCGGCGCTTTCGGCCGGTCAATCGCCCGGGGCGGCGTCCTCCATCGGCAAGGTCCACCAGGCCACGCTCAACCAGCAGATCCAGGATCTCATGGTGGACCTGTTGGGCACCGCCGCGGTGGCCTGGCCGGCGTCCGACGATCCGGACGAGCTGCCTCGCGAGGTACAGGGCATGATGCGCAGCCTAGCCAACAGCACCGAGGGCGGCACCACTGACATCAACAAGAACATTCTCGGTGAGCGCGTGCTCGGCCTGCCCAAGGAGCCAGACCCGTGGAAGGGCAAGCCCTGGAAGGAGATTCCGCGCTCGTGAGCGGCTACGAGCGGTTGGTCGTCGAGAAGTCCGACGGTGTCGGATGGCTGATCCTGGACCGTCCCGATGCCGGCAACGCGTTCGACGCGCTGATGCTCGACGAGCTCGAGGCCGCCTGGACCCAGCTGGACACCGATCCGGACGTGCGGGTCATCGTCAACACCGCCAACGGCAAGGCGTTCTGCACCGGGATGGACGTGGTGCAGGTCGCCAGGGACAAGCAGGCCATGCGCAAACACTCGCGCCGCACCCGGGATGCCGAGCTGAAGATCTCGTCGTGGCACTGTGACGTGTGGAAGCCCGTGATCGCGGCGGTGAACGGGGTTTGCGCCGGCGGGGGGCTGCACCTGGTCGCCGACGCCGACATCGTCATCGCCGCCGAAAACGCATCGTTCGTCGACCCGCACGTGTCGGTCGGGCAGGCGGTGGCGTATGAGGCCATCACCTTGCTGCGCAAGTCGCCGATGGAGGCGATCACCCGAATGACGCTCAGCGGCAAGGGTGAGCGGATCTCCGCGCAGCGTGCCTACGAGTTGGGCATCATCTCACAGGTCGTTCCTGCCGATCAGCTCCGCGCGGAGGCCGGCCGGCTGGCCGCTGCCGTCGCGACCAATTCACCCACCGCGATGCGCGCCACCAAGAAGGCGCTCTGGCACTCCCTGGAAGTCGGGCTGTCGGAAGCGAGAAATGCCGCGGCTGAGACCATCCGGCGTCTGCGCGACCACCCCGACCACGCCGAGGGCGCACGGGCGTGGCGAGAGAAGCGGCCGGCGCACTGGCACCCACTTGACCCGGTGGAGGTTTCGTGACCTACCAGAGATTGATCGTCGAGCGCCGCGGGCCGGTCGGCTGGATCATCAACAACCGGCCCGACCGGCTCAACGCGTACGACGCGCGGATGCGCGAGGAGTTCCCCAAGGCATGGGCGGAACTGGACGCCGACCCCGATGTGCGGGTGATCGTCCATACCGGCAACGGCAGGGCCTTTCAGGTGGGCGCCGACGTCGACGACCTCGACGGTGAAGGCGTGCAGCAGTATCGGGAGGTCATGGAAACCCTCGACCTGAAGTTGACGGGCTAGCACTGCAATGTGGGCAAGCCGGTCATCACCGCGGTCAACGGGGTGTGCGCGGGCGGTGGGCTGCACTGGGTCGCCGATGCCGACGTCGTCATCGCCGCCTCGGACGCCACCTTCGTCGACCCGCACGTCTCCATCGGCCAGGTCAGTGCCCTGGAGACGATCGCGTTGATGCGAAAGATGCCGGCCGAGGCGGTGTTACGGATGGCGCTGGTCGGCAGCCACGAACGCCTGAGCGCTCAACGCGCATACCAGCTCGGCATGATCAGCCAGATCGTCGATCCGCCCGACAAGTTGCGCGACGTCGCGCAGGAGCTCGCCGAGAAGATCGCCAGGAACTCGCCCGCCGCGATGCGGGCCACCAAACGCGCGCTGTGGGGCGCGCTCGAGCATGGCCTGACAGACGCATGCCGCGAGGGCGCCAAACACCTCACGTCGATGTGGGGTCATCCCGACCAGGACGAGGGCCCACAGGCGTTCGCCGACAAACGGACTCCCAATTGGCTGCCACTGGAGACGGATTCGTGAGCCTCGCCGACCTGCTGGCCGATCTGCCCGACACCGCGGTGCACACGCTGGCGGTCGACGTGTCACGCGCCGAGCTGTCCGCGAGCGCCGACCGGCTGGGCGTCCTGCTCACCGACGCCGGCCTGAGCGGCGGCCAGGTGGTCGCGGCGATGCTTCCCAACGAGGCCACGACGGTCGCGGCGCTGTTCGGCTCCTGGCGTGCCGGCGCCGTGTACACACCGCTTAATCCGCGGGCCGCCGATGCGGAGCTGGCCACCCAGCTCGAGATTCTCACGCCGGTCGCGGTGATCACGACGCCCGCACTGGCCGCGAGGTTCACGGCGTTCTCGGTGCCCGTCATCACCGGATCGAACCTGGCGTGGACTCTGACGTCGTCCTGCCAACCGCCCGCAGACACCCGACGGTACGACGCCGACGTCGCTCTGCTGCAGTTCACCTCCGGGACCACGGGACCGCCGAAGCCCGTGCCGCTGCGCCACAGCACCGTGCTCGACCTGATCGACCGGTTGCTGGCCAAGCTGCGGGGTGCAAAAGGCGCCAGCCGCAAGGACAATCGGGCGCCGATGCCGAACCTGGTGCCGCTGTCGCTGTCCCTGTGGGCGGGTATCTACCAGGTGCTGTTCGCCTTCCGTGCGGGCTCCGGCGTCGTGCTGATGGACCGGTTCTCCCCCGCGGACTTCGCGGCGCTGGTCAAGCGCCACCAGCTGCGCTCCACAGTCCTGCCTCCCGCGGCGTTGACCATGGTGCTGCACGACGAAGCGGTCACCGATCTGTCGCCCCTGCGCATCGTCCGCTCCATCACCGCTCCCCTGTCTCCCGTGCAGGCCGGCAGGTTCCGCGACAAGTTCGGCGTGATCGTGCTGAATTCCTACGGACAAACCGAGCTCGGCGGAGAGGTCGTCGGATGGTCGGCCGCCGATGCCCGCGAGTGGGGCGAGACGAAGCTCGGTTCGGTCGGGCGTCCGCTGCCGGGTATCGACGTGAAGATCGTCGACGACGAGGTCATGGTCCGCACACCCACGACAGCGGCCCGCAAGATCGACCCCGCGTTTTTCGACCGGCTCACCGACGACGGGTGGTTTCACACCGGCGATCTGGGCTGGTTCGACGAGGACGGTTTTCTCTGGCTCGACGGACGCGTGTCGGACATGATCAACCGCGGCGGGCTCAAGGTGTTCCCCGGCGCCGTCGAGGATGTGCTGCTGAGCGCCGACCGCGTGCGGGAGGCCGCGGTGGTGGGCGTGCCCGACGAGCGGCTCGGCGAAGTGCCGTGGGCCTTCGTCGTGCGCGCCGACGACTCGCTCGGCGAGGACGAGCTGATCGCCTGGTGCCGTGAGCGCCTGACGCCGTACCGCGTTCCGGTGCGTGTGGTCTTCGTCGATCGATTGCCGCGCAACGACGTCGGCAAGGTCGTCAAGCGCGAGCTCGCCGCGCTCGCCGACGCCTGACGAGCAGACGCGTGCACCCCCTTTTGGGCGCCGTTTTGGGGGTTTTCGCGTCTGCTCGCGCGGATTGCCGGTTGAAAACGGTTCTTCTCATATCTGAGAACAGTGTTATTCTCGTCGGGATCCAGGGCTTTCGCCGGCAGAGGGGCGCACGATGTGGCAGGAACTTGTACGGCTGACCGTGACCTGGGTGGTGATGTGCGGACTGGTCGCCTTCTTCTACTGGATGCTCGGCAACATCGGCACATTCTGATCGAGCAGAGGTAGGAAAGCGATGCAGGATCAGGATCGACGGCGTAAGCGCGGCTTGATCGCGTTTCAGATCTTCATCTACGGCGTGCTGATCGCGATGTTCGCGATCCAGGTCCAGATGTACTTCACCAGAGACTGGTGACGCCGATGACGTCGCCGAGCCCAAACCGGTCGCTCACCATGGACGACCACGAGGCGCAGACACGCGCTGCGCAGCGCCGCGCCGATCGCTGGTGTATCGCCGGCACCGCGCTCATGGGCACCCTCGTCCTCGGTCTCATCGGTCTGCCGGTGTTCTGTCGCGGCATCTACCTGTTGCGGAAGGCCCAGCGCGAAGGCTTGTCGGTCCGGCCGATGATGGTGACACTGATCGGATACGTCATCATCCTCGACGCCGCGCTGAACAGCATCGGTTGGGCCCTCGACCTGTTCGCCAACCACGCCCTGATCACCCGCACGGTCTTCACCGCATGGGGCAACCTCATCGACGCGGGCTACTTCTGGCACTACAACGAACTCTGGATCGGCGGCGCCGGCGCCCCCGGCGAGAAGGCGTGGGTGATGGTCTGCGTGCTCATCGCGTTTCCCATGCGGATCGCCGCCGCGATCGCCCTGCTGCAGATGAAACGCTGGGGCCACCAATGGACGATCGTGACGTGCTGGTTCGGCGTGATCGTCTGGACCGGCTACATCCTCAACATGACGATGTACGCCGACGTCCGCTACACGGCGGTCGGATTGCCGGTTTTCGGATGGTGGGCGTTCAACATCTTCTACATCACGCCGTTCCTCGCCATTCCGTACCTCCACACCGTCAACCGCGAGATCTTCTCCGACTAAGGCAGCCGAGAAAGGACCACCATGGCCAACTCCGCTGTGGAGCCAAAGGATTCGGCAGAATCGCTGCCGCTGGGCACCACCCCGACCTGGGCGCGGATGCACAAGTGGCTCAAACGTGGGCTGTACGTCTGCCTGTTCGGCCTCGTCATCGAGGGGTCGCTGACCGTGCCGGTGATGGCGATCTGGTACGGGTGGCCGACGCTGTCGCTGACCGAGATCTGCAGCGAGCTCCTGAAGGTGCGCTTCTCCGACGACAGCCTCGAATGCCAACAGCCCTACCCGATCGGGGGGCCACCTTTCGGTGGGGCACCTGAAGCGGCCGGCCAACAGACGGCACGCGACGAGTGGGGCATTCAGCCCAAGCCGAGGTACGAGAGTGTCGGGTTTCGCGAGCTGATCACCATCCGCGAAGCGCGGATGGCACAGCAGCCGGGTGGGTGACATGGCCCCGTCGACGGTGGTCCTGGGCCCGGACGACGGACTGTCCGGCACGCTGGCGAGCGAGCTCGACGCGATCACCGTCGCCCGCGAGGGCGAGCTGCCGCCCGGGATCACGGGCGCGGTCATCGTCGCCGACCCTTGCCCGCAGCCCGTCGAAACGGTGATGGTCGACGGGAACGACTGGCGTCGCCTCGTCGACGACTCAATGTGGCGCATGCTCACCGCGCTGCAACGCGTGCGGTCGGCCCTGGCCACCGACGGAGGCCGCATCGTCGTCGTGATCCCGACCATCGGAATTGCGGGTGCCGCCGGGCTCCTCGCGTACACCACCGCGATCGAGGGGATCCGCGCGATGGTGAAATCAGCTGCCCGGCAATGGTCTTCCTCAGGAATTGGGGTCAATCTCGTGGCCACGCCGCTGTCACTGTTCGGCGACGGGACCGCCGCCGGTCATCTCACCGTCGCAGCCGTCACCGACGATTCGACCTTGATGCGCACGGTCGCCGAGTCGGTGAAGTTCCTGCTGCGGCCGGGCCTCGACCACCTCGCCGGCGAGACCGTCGTCGCCGATGGAGGTTCGGTGATGCTGCCGTGAGCCTGGAGGGGTTGACGGCGCTGGTCACCGGTGCCGGTGCCGGGGTGGGACGCGGCATCGCGCTGGCTCTCGCCGCCGAGGGAGCCCACGTCGTCGTCGCCACCAGATCCGACAACGGACGGGACGTGGTGGACGAGATCGGCGCACGCGGTCGTCGTGCCACCTGGGCACGTTGCGACGTGACCGACCCCGAAGCGGTGGACGGGGCCGTCGACCTCGCCGTGACCACCACCGGGCGGCTCGACGCCGTCGTGCACAACGCAACAAGCAATCTGTCCAGCCAACCGCACCAGCTGGCCGACGTCGACCACGCACTGTGGACCGACCACTTCTCGGTGTCGCTGAGCGGAGCCCACCACTGCGCCTTATCGGCGTTCCCCGCGCTCAAGGAGCGCGGCGGGACGTTCGTCGTGATGACCTCGCCTGCGGGTATCGAGGGCAGCGCGACCCTGCCGCTCTACGCCACGATGAAGGGGGCGCTGCGCGGCTTCGGCAAAAGCCTGGCGCGGGAATGGGCGCCGCACGGCATCACGGTCAACATCGTGTCGCCCCTGGCATATTCACCCGCCATGACCGCCGCGATCAAGGCGGAGCCCGCCATGGAAGAGCGCCTCGCACGCCGAATCCCGCTGGGCCGCATCGGGGACCCGGAACACGACATCGGCGCCACTGTCGCCTTCCTCGTCGGCCCACAGGCGCGCTACGTCACCGGACAGACCCTGGGCATCGACGGCGGCCACTACATGAATCCGTAGGGGGCAGCGCCATGGAGACGGGCCTTGTCCTGCCACACACAGGACCCTCGGCATCCCCGTCGTTTCTTCAGGATTTCGCGCAGGCTGCGGAAGGCCACAAGTTCCGCCGGCTGTGGGCCGTCGACCACCTCGTGCTGCCTGAGCACGTCACCTCGCTGTACATGCTGGGCCGAGAACCCACCCCGGTCGCCGATGGTTGGCTCGCCGAGAACCTCGCACCGAACTACGAGATGATGACGACGCTGGCGTGGGTTGCGGGCCGGACGACGACCATCGGGCTGGGCACGTCGGTTGCGGTGCTTCCGTTGCGCAACCCTGTCGCCAACGCCAGGCAACCGGCGACGCTGGATGCCTTGTCGGGCGGGCGGTTGACCTACGGGGCCGGTATCGGCTGGCTGCGCGAGGAGGCCACGGCGATGGGTATGCCGTGGGACCGTCGCGGCGCTCGCGCCGAGGAGCACATCGCGTTGTTGCGCAAGCTGTGGTGCGCACATGAGCCCTACGTCGAATTCCACGGAGAATTCTACGATTTTGCTCCCATGGACCCGCGTCCGCAGCCCGTCCAACGTCCCATACCGATCCTGGTCGGCGGACACTCCGCCAAGGCGATCGACCGTGCGGCGCGCATCGGGGACGGGTGGATCGCCGCGCCGACGTCGGTCACCCGGCTGACCGACCTCGTCACGGCGCTGCGACGGGCAGCGGAGACACACGGCCGATCGCCCGACACTCTGTACACGGTCGCGTCTACCGCGTATGACGACGCCCGTTCATTCGCCGAGACCTGCGGCGCCGTCCGTCGACTCGGCATCGATCATCTGCAAATCGTGATACCGGGCGACGAACCGCGCCGCATCATCGACTGCCTGCCGCACGTCGCGGCGGTTGCCGGCCAGTGAAGCAAGCACTCGATCCGGGTACGCTCGATACCGACCGAGAATGTATCCTCTCGTTTTAGGATAATGACGCTACCGCGTCGTAGCGCAGCCGTTGCCGGACACATCTGTGCCGGAGACAGCGACTGAGAGGAACCGACGATGACCGAGGCCAAGACGTTCGAGGTGTGGGACGCCGACAACCACATGTACGAGACCATCGACGCCTACACGCGCTATCTGCCGGAGAAGTACTCGGAGGCGTTGAAGTTCGTCGACATCAACGGCCGCAAGAAGCTTCAGATCCTCGGCACCGTCACCGAGTGCATCCCGAATCCGACCTATGAGGTGATCCCGACGCCGGGTGCCTGGTCCGACTACTTTCGAGGCATCAACCCGGACGGCAAGTCGCTGCGTGAGCTTGCCAACCCGATCAGGTGCCCCGACGAGTTCCGCCGGCCGGACCTGCGGCTTGCACTGATGGACCGCCAGGGCGTCGACGGCGCGGTGATGTTCCCGACCACGGCGGGGATGCTCGAAGAACGCACGAAGTCGGATACCGAACTGACCCACGCGGTGACGCATGCCTTCAACCGCTGGCTGCTCGAGGACTGGACGTTCAACTACGAGAACCGAATCTTCCCCGTCCCGGCGATCTCGCTCAACGATCCCGCTCTCGGTGTCCAAGAGCTTGAGTGGTGTCTGGAAAACGGCGCCCGGACGGTGCTGATCCGGCCGGCAGCCGTGCCTCGTGAGGACGGCACGTCACGCTCATCAGCGCTGCCGGAGTTCGACGACTTCTGGCGTTTGGTGGAGTCGTCGGGAATCTCGGTGCAGATGCACAATTCGGACTCCGGGTACGAGCGCTACGTCGACGACTGGGAGGACGCCGCGGAGTTCAACGGGTTCGCGTTGAGCAAGTTGCGCGGGTTCATCTACGAGGAGAGCAGGAACATCTTCGACACCCTCGCGGCATTCATCGCGCACGGGGTGTTCGAACGCTTTCCCGGCGTGCGCATCGGCGTTGTCGAGAACGGCGGCTCCTGGGCGTACCGCCTGCTGGACGTGTTCGACCGGGTGTATCGCAAGAGGCCCAAAGATTTCGACGAGCATCCGGCTGACGTCTTTCGCAGGCACGTCTGGATCAATCCGTTTCACGAGGAGGACATGTCGCAGCTCGTCGAGCTTCTCGGCGCCGATCGCGTGATGTTCGGCTCCGATTACCCCCATCCCGAAGGCCTCGCGGAGCCCGCGGACTTCGTCAAGGAACTCGAAGATCTGCCGGCCGAGACCACGGCCCGCGTGATGGGTCGCAACCTCAAGGAGCTGATCGGGCTCTAACCGGGTTCGACTGCATGGGGTGAGGAACTCCTGGCGCCGCCGGAGTGATCGTTCATCGCGCGCCCGCGCCGCCCTCACGCAAGAAGTTGACCGTGTAGTTCTGGTAGGTCACCCCTTCGGGACCGAGCCCGATGAGCTCGAGGAACGGGTTCCAGTCGGCGGTGTCGACGAACCAGTCCCAGCGGGCGATACGCCCGTCCGCGTCGGTCCAGATGTAGTCCCACTCTCGCAATTGCAGCCTCGTCCCGTCGGCGAGCGTCCCCGCATAGGTGTCGCAGGACGAGAAGCCCCAGTCTCCAGCGACACATTCGAACGGGCTGACGAGGCGGTAGTCCGGCATGTGCTTCCACCACATTCGCCACTCGGGGGTGAGAATGTCGCCGTCGGGGCGCATGCTCGGCCATGGCCGCCACCACCTCATCCGACAGGATGTCGGTAACCGATTGAGGGACGCCGTCGTTGAACAGCGGGCTCATCATCGTGTAGTTCGGGGCCCAGATGAACTCTTCACCGAACGTGACTGACGATCCCGCTCAACGGCTTTCGCATATCCCTCCCACTTCGCGAAGGCGATTCTCTCGTGCAGGGCCACCCGATCCTCGGTCATGTCTGTTCCCATTCACTGGCTCAGTTCGACGAATCTCTTGAAGTACCGCCACGCAATGTCGGGTGGTATGCCACCACAAAGCGGACTGATGTTGAACACTTCACCTGCGGCAAGTCGAGCCTTCGCTTCATCGACCGACAGGATCACATGCGACGACGTCTGGCGAAGCTCGTCGACGGTCTTAGCGGTGGTGATGTTGGCCGACACGGTGTTGTCAGGGTTCCAATCCGCGTACGCCATCGCATCGTGGAGAAGGTACTTGCCGATCTCGTCCCAGGCGGCGTCGACATCGTCGGCGACGAAACAGTTGGTGGCGGCGTCGCGGTCGGGGATCAACATGAAGCCGGGCTCAAACCCGTTGTCGCGGCAGGCCTTCTCATAAGCCTCCTGCATACCGGGTACCCCGCCGTTGGCAAGGAGCCCGAGGCCGTTCCGCCCGGCGCGCCGAGCGGCAGCGAGGCTGGCCCCACCCCAGCTCATAATGGGCCCATCCGGTGTGCGAGGTCGTGGTGTCGTCTTCATCCGCCGACCGTCGTACTCGACTTCCTCACCGGCCAACAGACGGCGCAACAAGCCCAGCTTCTGGTCCGCGATCCTTCCGCGCTCGGACAACGACAGGCCGAAGTGGTCGTACTCCTGTGCGCGGTAACCGATTCCGAACACATAGGTGGCCCGACCGCCGCTGATGTGGTCCAGTACCGACATATCCTCGGCCAGACGTGCCACGTCATAGAAGGGGAGGAGAATCACCAAATTCAGCATGAGCTGCTTGGTCCGGGCGGCGATCGCCGAGCCCAGCAGCAAGGGCGACGGTAGATAACCGTCGTCGGCACAGTGATGTTCGCACAACACCGCCGCGACACAACCTCGGGTTTCCGCCCATTCCGCCATGTCGCAGGCTGCGGCGTACAACTCCGTCGGCGGGGCTCCGATCGACGGCGCGCGCATGTCGAAGCGAAGAGTGAACATCATGTCGGAGTGTCTGCCTCTGCGGACTGATCGGGGCCCATCACGGCGGCGGTGGCTTCCATGATCAGTTTCACCACATCGTTTCTCGTCATCGTCCCGAACAGCGCACCAGCCATGCGAACGTCATCCGTAGCCAGATAGGTAGGGCCGTTACCGAGATTGTCAAAGGCGTCCCGCACGACATCCGCCGCGGGGGTGGCGCCAGGTGGCACGTCGTCCAACGAGGCGATCTGCCCTCGGCTGTGCTCGATCCGGCGCAGCGCCGGCGTATCCGTCTTACCGAGGACGAGGCCGACCACATCGACACCGGTGCCGCGCAACTCAGCCCACAAGCCTTCGGCGAACACCATGTCGAAGGCCTTGGTCCCGCCGTAGACGACCATGTTGCGACCGCCGGCCAGCGCCGCCCCCGATGTGAAGATGACGATTCCACCACGGCCGCGCTCCACCATCGGTGGTGCGTAGTGGTGACACAGCCGCATCATCACCAAGCAGTTGCGCTGCAGTAGCGCTTCAGCTTCGCAGATCTGCGTCGTGAGGAACCTCTTGTAATTCGGATCGCCGCCGGCGCAGTAGACCAACATGCCGACCTCGATGTCGGCGGTGGCATCGGTGATGGCTACCGACGCGTCGGGTTCGGTGAGGTCGACCACCAGTGTCCGGGTCTCGGCGTCGGTGCGCTCGTGAATGCGTCGGGCCACTTCGTCGAGTAGGTGTTGCCGACGAGCGACGAGCACGACGTTCACGCCCTCGTCCGCGAGCCGCTCGGCAAACAACGCGCCAACGCCGTCGGACGCGCCCACCACGATCGCCCACGCCCCGTACTTGGCTGCGAAGTCTTCGGTCACGGCGCCGGCACCGCAGCCAGTCGAACCGAGGTATACGCACGACGGGCGATGCGCCAGCCGTCCGCGGTCCGTACAGCGTGATCGTCGTAGTATCCGACTGGATTCGCGCCTGTCCCGTCTTCGAGCAGGATCAGGGCGTCGACATACGTGCGCAATGTCGCGCTGTCACCATTGATGTCGACGGCCTGATTCGTGATCCGGTGCATGGTATGAGCGGCCATGACGTGCGCCGCCGCCATGAACTCGGCGACCTCGCCACCTCCCGTCCACTGACCGATATCGCCGTAGTCCACTTGGGCATCTTCGGTGAAAACCTCTGTGAGCAATGAGTATCGCCGGTTGTCGATGGCGGTGGCGTAGCGAATCGTCAGCTCGACGAGCTCGTCTCGATCACTCATATGCTGTCCCCGTTCGGGTGCACGATGATCCGCGGCGGTCCGTCTGATCTGCGCGCCTCGTCGAGTGCGCTGGGCACGTCATCAAGGCCGATGATCCTGCCGACGCTGGGCATCGGGTCGAGGCGGCCATCGACAACCGCGTCGAGTACGCCGTACCAGTCCTCCGGCATCGGCCCGCCGCCGAAACGCAGCGTCAATCCTTGGCGGGTCGCTTCGGTGATGTCCAGTGTGTCCCCCGTATACCAACCGCCTGCGCAATAGATGCGGGTGTAGAACTCCGCCTCTGTGACGAGTGAGTTGATGAGGCCCGGGGCTCCGACGCATTCGAACACCACCGCCGTACCGGACATGTGGTGTTGCAGGCGCACATCGCGGAAGACGTCGAACACGGACCGTTCGGCAGGATCGTGCAGGACGTGCGCGCCGAATCCGGAGCGCGCCAGTTCGCGTCGGTCCGCGTTGTAGTCGGAGACGATGATCGGTTCGACGCCGCGAGCAGACAACGCCGCGACCGCCGACAGGCCGATGGCGCCAGCGCCGACGACGATCGGGATCTCCCCGGGTTGAACGTCGGCGACACGGACGTAGTACTCGCCGACAGCGAAGGCGTCGACGAGGGCGATCGCGTCACTGGATACGGGCCCGTCGATGACCCTTGCGGTCGCCTCCGACACGACGAGTAACTCACCGAAGCTGCCCTGTGCCTCGGGATGCTGGCCGATGATGCGCAGACCACCGGTTCCGCCGTCCACCAACCGGATAGGCATGGAGGTCACCCGGGATCCGATCGAAAACTTGTCACCACAGCCGGGACCGTGTCCGATCACCTCGCCGACGAATTCGTGGCCCATGACGATGTCGCGGTCGGCGTCGTACAGCGATCGACCCGTCGGATCGTCGATCGCGAGTTCTGGATGGTCCATGAAATGGACATCGGACGCGCAGATCGCGGTGCTCAGCGTCTTCAACAGCAGGTCGTTCGGACCCGGGACCGGGTCGGCCGTCTCACGAACGGTCAATTCGCCGGCACGCAATACGACTGCACGCAATGGACGCAACCTTCGCCAGCTGATAATCTCGAATATCCGAGATTAGTTCTTCGTATTTCAGAATCACCGTAGAATCCGGCCGAAAAGGAGTCAAGGGTGCAGGGGGCCGGTTCAGCGCCGACCGAGCGGGTGCTCGACATCATCGAGATCCTCAGCCGCACTGACGCTCGTGGAATGCGGTTCTCCGACGTCGTGCGACGACTCGACCTCTCCCAGGGAACCGCTCATGCCATCCTGACGAGCCTTCAGAACCGCGGGTGGGTCACCCGCGATCCCGTATCCAAAGAGTTCAATCTCGGCCCGGCGCTGGCCCTCATCGCGTCCCGCCTAGACGCCGAGCGTCCGACCGCCGCGGTCGCACGCGGTGCCATCCGGCGTCTCGCCGAGAAGACCGGCATGGCGGCCTCAGTGGTCGAGCGCATCGGAGACGACCTCGTTATCACCGCGTTCGAAAACCCGTCGAATTCGCCGCCGGCGGCCCTTCCGAATGATCGGATCCCGTACGCACCGCCTTTCGGACTCGCTTGTGCTGCTTGGGATTCCGTGGCTGAGCAGGAGGCATGGGTGCAACGCGGCGCAGCGGGCGACGCGTCTCTGGCGGAGCGTCTACGCGCGGCGTTGACGCACACCCGCGGCCGTGGTTACGACGTCGACTGGATGACTCCGGCACTCGCGGAGGCGGCGCACGCCATCGGCACGCTGTCGGATGACTCCGTACCGGGAAATCTGCGGTCGGTTGTCGACCAGCTCCGAGTCGAGTTCATCGCTACCAAGATGCTGCCCGATGAAAGCCTCCGCGGCGCGCACTCGGTCGCCACGATCTCGGCTCCCGTGCTCGACTCCAACTCCCGAGTGCAACTGATCCTGAGTGTGCACCCGCTACGCCGGATGACTGTCCGCGAAACACGCACCGCGGCCGAGCCGCTGTTGCAGGAGATCGCACGCATCAGCGAGGAGCGAAGCGCGCACGCAACTCGTTCTTGAGTACCTTTCCGGTGAGGTTGCGCGGCAATGCTTCCACCAGCTCGAGCCGCTCCGGTGACTTGTGTTTACTCAAACCCGAGTTCTGACAGTGCTTTGCGAGATCGGACAGCGTGATGTCGGAGGTCGCCACGACCACCGCGCACACCCGTTCGCCGGTACGGGGATCCGGCACACCGATGACCGCGACGTCGGCAACCGCCGGGTGGCTCGCCAAAACACCCTCGATCTCCAGCGCGGAGATGTTCTCGGCGTTGCGGATGATGGCGTCTTTGATGCGCCCGGTGATCGCGACGTTGCCGTCGGCGTCGATACGGCCCCGGTCACCGCTGCGAAACCAGCCGTCGGCGTCGAACGCATCGGCGTCCAGCGACGCATCGACGTAGCCGAGGAAACACTGGGGTCCCTTGAGGCGCAGCTCGCCTTCCTCCCCTACCCTCACTTCGCGCTCGTTGTCGTCGACCACCCGGATGGCTACGCCGGGAACGGGTTGCCCGACGGTGTGATCCAGAACCTCCGGTTTACCGTCCGGCGGCGGCGAGGTCACCACCGGGAACTCGGTCAGCCCCCACGAGTTCGCGATCCCGGCCACCGAAAGCGTCTCGCGCACTTGTCGTCCCAGCTCGGGCGTGATCGGCGCGCCGCCTCCGACACACCCGCGCAGATCGGGAAACAGTGGTTCGGCGCCGTGCTCGCGCTGCGCAGCCATGTAGGCGACGAAGAAGGGCGTTGCCGAACCGAGCATCGTCGGGCGGTGCGCGGCGACCGCCTTCGGGGTGTGGACCGGATCGAAGGCGTCGAACAGCACCAGGCGCATACCGGTCAGCAGGCTGGCGGCCAGCATCGCGGCGCCGCCGATGTGCGAGACCGGAAACGCGATCGGGTTGATGTCGCTGCTCGACGCGCCGAACATGCCGACCACCCCTGCCGATCCGGCGATCACCGAGCGATCACAGTGCCGGATGCCTTTCGGCGCCGCGGTCGTGCCCGAGGAGTAGTAGACCCACCGCGCTTCCTCGCCCGACGCCGGCGGCGGCGGTAGCAGCGCAGGATCCGCCGATGGCAGCCGAAGGTCCCCCGCGATCGGCGTGTCGTGGTCGACCACCACGATCGTCATCGGCCGTTCGCGCGTCAACTCCTCGGCGAGCGCGACGTGGTCGAATCCGCGCCACACCCCGGGAACGACGAACACCTCGGTACCGAGCTGCTCTGTCACGAAACGGATTTCGCTCTGGCGCCAGATCGGCAACACAGGATTCTGTACCGCGCCGAGCCTGGTCAGCGCCACCATCACGACCATCGTCTCCAGCGTGGTCGGCAACTGCCACGTCACCACGGTGCCCGCGGTGACCCCACGTTCGGACAGCGCGGCAGCGGTGCGCTCCGCCGCGTCGCGCAACTGACTGCTCGTCAGGCTGCGACCGTAGTCGTCGACGAGAACGACGCGGTCGGGATGCCTCCGCGCCCCGGCCTCGACCAGCCCCCAGTAGGTTTGCGCCATCAGCGCGTCGGCAGCAGCAGTCGTCGTTTGGCCAGAATGTTGCGCATCATCTCAGAGCTGCCGCCGGACACGGTGTATGCACGAGACCACAGCCAGCATTCTTTCAGACGCTGTTTGGCCTGCGCCACATCCGGATCCGCGACCGTGCAGACCATTGCCGACAGCTGCGCGCCGTAGGCCGAAACCCGGTGGTATGTCTCAGCGAAGCTGAGCTTGGCGATCGAACCATCGCCCGTCTGCTCGGCACCGGCCACCATCCGTTCGACATGGTCATCGATGAAGGCCTTGGCCACCTCGACCTCGACGGCCAACTCGGCGACCTGATGCCGGATGTCTTCGTGCTGCAGCGCTGGCATGCCGTCGATGCGGCCGTGTCGCGCCACCGTGACCAGGTCGTCGATCAGCAGCTCGAGCAGGATGACGTTGCCGCCGATGCCGAAGCGTTCGAAATCCAGGCCCGCCATGATGATCGACCAGCCCTGCCCGGGCTCGCCGATCAAGCTGTCGGCAGCCAGCGTCACACCGTCGAAGAAGACCTCGTTGACCTCGATCGCCTCGTTGATCGTGCGGATCGGACGGACCTCGATGCCCGGTGCGGTCAACGGCACGACGAACGCCGACAGCCCGTGGTGACGCGAGGACGACGGATCGGTGCGTACCAGCGCCAAACCCATGTCGGCCCAGTGCCCGTCGGTGATCCACGTCTTCTGCCCGTCGATCACCCATGACCCGTCGGGCTGCCGGGTGCCCTTGCAGCGCACGGCGGCGATGTCGCTGCCCGCATCGGGCTCGCTGAGCAACTGGCACCACACATGCTCGCTGCTCCGGATCCGCGGCAGCAGCGCGGATTTCTGTTCATCGGAGCCGAAATGCAGCAGCACGTGTGCCGCCAGGTTGACCTGGTCGACGGGCCGTGGCGCGCGGGCCCGCAGAATCTCCTCGGAGACGATCCGGTCGTGCAGCGGGTGGTGGTCCGCACGTCCGCCGTACTCGACCGGCCAGTCCCCACCGACGAAACCGGCATCGAACAACGACGCGAACCAGGTGCGCAGTCGCGCTTCCTGCTCGGCGGTCACGGGCGCACGATGGCCCTCGCGGGCCTCGAACGGCGGCGCGTGCTCGGCGATGTGCGCTTTGACGCGGTCGCGGAACCCGGCCAGCTCGGCCTCGGTCGGCCGGGCGGTCGCGGCGCTCACCACCCGGCCCCCGCCGCGAACAGCGCCCGACTGGAGCGCGCCGTGCCGAGCAGGTACCCATTGGTGAACACCCGCCGCAGGTCATGATGCAGCGGGTACTCCCAGGTGAACCCGATGCCGCCCGAGAGTTGCATGCACTCGTCGACGGCGGCGGTGGCGTTGGCCGCGACGAACGCGTGCGCCACGGCGGACAGCCCCACCCCCGTCGCGGCCTCCGACGCCAGCGCGCGGGCCGCCTTGGTGAGCACCGCGCGCGCCTTGGCCTCGAAGACCAGCAACTCCACCAGACGGTGTTGTACCGCCTGGAAACTCGCGATCGGCGCACCGAACGCGATCCGATCCTTGAGGTAGGCGACCAGCCGCTCGAACGCCGCCGACAGCGCGCCCAGCGAGTCCGCGCTGAGCAGGACCCTGGCCAACGCGAGGAGCTGCTGCGCACGCTCGGGTCCACCGATCTGCACGCTGTCCGCTCCGGCGAGCTCCACACGCCATACCGGACGGTTGACGTCCAGCAGCTCGTCGTCGAGCTCGCGCCGCAGGCTGCCCGCCCCTTCGAACAGCCGAATCCCGTTGCCGTCGAACGTGACGATGACGTCGACCGCATCCGCACGCACCACGCGGGTGACATCCCCGAACAGGGCACACGCCGCCGTGCCGGTTCCGTCGAGCATCGGGGGTAACCATCGATTACGGACGTCGACCGGCGCCGAGCTCAACGCCGCCGCGGCCGTGACGCAGCCGAGCCACTGCGTCGAGTTGCCGGCGCGTCCGAGTTCCTCGGCGATCACCGTCGTCTCGACCGGACGCCACCCGCTGCCGCCGAGATCCTCCTCGACCAGCAGACCGGTCCAGTCCATCGCCGCAAGATCTTTGAGTGAATCCTGCGTGTCGCATCCGGTCAGGAAGGCGCGCGCCGCACCACGAACCAGTTCGATGTCGACGGCATCGTCGAGGGCGGCATCTCCCTCAGTGCTCACCTCCGGTCAGCTCCGCAGCAACAGCTCTTCGGCGTTGCCGCGCATGATGCGCCGCTTCGCCGCATCGTCGAGCGGATCGAGCAGCTTGACGAAGTCCGCCGGTTCGGCCAGCCCTTCGGCGTGCGGGAAATCCGAACCCATCACCAGGACGTCGTCGTAACCGAGGCTGCTGACGATGCCTGGGATGTCGTCCTCCGGGTACGGCACCACGCGGACATGCCTGCGGAAGATGGCCGACGGCCGCTCGGTCAACTTGCCGCCGATCCACGGGCCGTTGCGGCCCATTCCCCTGCTCTTGTCCATGTGCTTGACGAAATACGGCACCCACTCGGCGCCGTGCTCGGCGACCAGCGCGTTGAGCTTCGGGAAGCGGCCGAACAGGTTGTCGAAGATCAGCGCAGAGAGCGTGTCCTCGATCGGCCGCTGCCCGTAGATGTTCATCCACTGCCACGCCGACATGTGCCAGGACGCCGGGTCGGGGTTGTGTCCCCATGCGGGTGAGATCGCGGTGAAGTACCAGAACGGCATGATGTGGTACACCAGCACGCAGCCGGCCTCTTCGAGCCGCGCGTAGACCGGGTCGAAGTACGGGTCGCCCGGCGACCGCCCGTAGGCGGGGCCCGTCGGCAGCATCACGAACTTGGCGCCCGCGGCGATGATCGCCTCCGTCTCGGCCACTGCGGAATCGAGGTCGCGCAGCGACACCAGCGCGGTCGCGTAGATGCGGTCCTCGAAGTTGAAGCCCCACTCCTCGTCGATCCAGCGGTTGAACGACCGCAGGTTGGCGTACAGCGCAGCGGTGTCGTCGACGTAGTGTTCGGCGGCCAGCGCCATCCCGCTGGGATAGATCACCATCCGCTCGACGTTCTGCTTGGCCATCACCGCCAGCCGGGCCGAACGTTCGATGTACTCGGGTTGCATGGGCTGCGGTTCGTAGGACTCCTCGGGGTTGCCCGAACCCATCTGGCGCAGCATCTCCTTGAGCGAACCCGGGCGGTACGCCACGTCCAGGCCGAGGCCACCTTCGCTGTTGAACGTTGCCACCCGGCGACCTGCGAGAATCACCTCCACACCGTCGGCGCCCCGCACGGTCGTGATCGCGCGGTCCTTGAACTCTTCGGGCAGATACCGGGTGAACGCGTCCCGTGTCTCGTAGCAGTGCGTATCGCAGTCAATGATGCCGTAGTCGAGGGTGGTCACCGCGCCGCTCCTTAGTTGCGAGAATGCTTATTCTCTCATTCAGGAAAAGATACTATCCTCGATCGGTAATGCCTATCCCCGGGATGTCTCCAATCGGTGCGGTCGCTGTCGGACGGGTCACCTCGATGGTGGTCACCGCCTCGCCCGTGTGGAAGGAAAACATGGCTGCACCAACGAAATTGGCCGCAGCTGACCAAGGCGGTCGGCGTGTCCACAGCTGACGGGGTTGATGTCGGCGACCTCCGCGAAGCGGTCCGCGATTTTCTTGCCGCCCGATCGTCGAGCAGTGCCGTGCGGGCTGTGATGGATTCGCCGGCAGGCTACGACGAGGGGGTCTGGCGCGAGCTCACCGCCGACCTCGGCCTGGCCGCGATCGCGGTACCGGAGGAGTTCGGGGGCGCCGCGGCGGGCATGCGGGAGCTGGCAGTCGTCTTCGAGGAGATGGGCGCGGCGCTGCTGTGCGCGCCGTTCTTCGCCACGGTCGCCTTGGCGATCCCGACGCTGCTCGGCAGCGGAGACGCGATCGCGATGAGCGAGTACCTACCCTCGCTCGTCGACGGTTCGAAAACCGCCACGGTCGTTCTCAACGGGACTCTCGATGCCTGGGATCCCGACGCGGTGACGTTGACGGCGCGCAGCGACGGGATCGGCTACCGGCTCTACGGAGACGCGGATCGGGTTATCGACGGGCACACGGCGAATATCATTCTGGCCGCGGCGAATACGGACGCGGGCATCTCTCTGGTCGCGGTCAGTGCGGACGCCGACGGGCTCACCCGCGAGCCACTGGCAACGCTCGACCGTACGCGCAAGGTGGCGAAGCTGAGCTTCGACGGCGTTCCCGCCCGCCTCATCGGCGCCGACGGTGGCGCGACGGCCGGCCTGGAGCGGGCATACCACGTCGCGATCGTCGCACTCGCCGCCGAACAGGTGGGTGCGGCGCAACGCTGCCTTGACATGGCCGTGCGCTACGCCAAAGAACGGATCCAGTTCGGGCGCGCCATCGGCAGCTTTCAGGCCGTCAAGCACCGTTGCGCGGACATGCTCGTACTGGTGGAGGGCGCCCGGTCCGCGTTACAGCACGCCGCCGAGGTTCCCGACGGTGAACAGCGGGCTGTGGCGGCATCGGTGGCCAAGATGGCCTGCTCGGAGGCGTTCCTCCAGGTGGCACTGGACAACATGCGCATCCACGGTGGCATCGGGTTCACCTGGGAGCACGACGCACACCTCTACGTCCGTCGCGCGAAAGCCACCCAGTTGATCTTCGGCAGCCCCGACTACCACGCCCAACGCCTGGCCACCCTGGTCACCACATCAAGCCACTAGATCAAGCCACTAGCCGGAAGGACGACGATGCCCGTTTCGTACTCGCTTGAACTGCCCACCCAACGGGTGGAGGCCGTGCCCGAGTTCGTCACCGCCGAAGCGATTGCGGAGATCGCCCGCGTCGCCGAGGCCAACGGATACGCCGCGGTGCACGTCACCGACCACCCGGCACCCGACGCGAAGTGGCTCGACCACGGCGGACACCACGCGCTGGACCCGTTCGTCGCGTTGTCGTTCGCTGCCGCGGCCACCACCGACGTGAAACTGCTGACCAACGTCTACATCGCCGCGTACCGCAACCCCTTCCTGGGCGCGAAGTCGATCCACAGCCTTGCCGTACTGTCCGGGGGCAGGCTCATCCTCGGCACGGCAGCCGGCTATCTCAAGCCCGAATTCAAGGCGCTGGGAGTCGATTTCGACAACCGCGGAGCATTGCTCGACGAAGCGCTCGACGTGCTGGCCAAGGTGATGACCGGTGAGGACACCGCCTATGAGGGCACGTCGTTCAACGCGCGCGGAGTCCGGCTGCGACCGGTTCCTGTGGCTACTCCACCGATCTGGGTGGGCGGTAACAGCAAACCCGCCGTGCGGCGCGCGGTGTCACGTGCCCAAGGCTGGGCACCGTTCAACACCTTCGGCTACGCGACGGCGTCGCGCACCGCGGAAATCTCCACGCTCGAGGAACTGGAGGCGGCGATCGGGTGGGCCAAGAAGTACGCAGCCGAGATCGGTCGCACCGAGCCGCTGGACATCTGTTTCTCGGCGGGCACCATGCTCGACGACAGCAGATCGACCGACGAACGCCACGCCACCATCGCGAAACTCGAGGCGATGGGCGTGACGTGGCTGACCATCGCCCCCCAGGGCGCCAACCGCGCCGAAGTCCTCGAACGCGCACATGCGTTCGCCGAGGAGTTCATCACCGCATGAGGCTGTCGGCGGCGAAGCCGTCGACACCGATTCGCCGGTGTGCGAACAACCACCGCCCGTTGACCGGTATCAGGACATCGCGATAGCGGCCCCAGTGGTCGAGCCCGACGTCGGTGTGCACCGCGAAGTAGCTGCTGACCTCGACACGATCCCGCGCGACCGCGCCGAAGCGAATGCTCGAAACGTGATGGCGGACGTGCGACGGAGCTCGCTTGGCCGCACTCGGCTCCTGGGCGATCGCCGCACCGAGACCCGCTTCGATGGCCGCGGGCCCCGTCAGCGGTTCGGTACCGCCGCTGAATTCCAGGACACCGTCGGGCGCGAAACACTGCGCCAGCGAGTGAAGGTCGAAACGATCGGTGGCCGCGGTGTAGTCGGACAGCGTCTGACGAACAGACTCCCGTACCTCCAGCTCCCAGCTGTCCATCTGCACTCCTGTAAACATAAATTGCCGACTCACGATAACGTGTGTTCTCATGCCGCAACCAAGCCTGCTCGACCTGATCAATCCAGCTACCACCGCACTGGTCACCCAGGAGTGCCAGGGCGGGGTGATCGGCCCGCAAGCCGGCCTGCCGATGCTCGCCGAGGAGGCGCGTCGCGAGGCGATCCCGAACATCGCCAGGCTGCTCGACGCCGCGCGCGCGGCCGGCGTCACGGTGGTGCACTGCCTGATTCAGAGGCGCCCCGACAACCGCGGGGCCAACACCAATGCCAGGCTGTTCATGGCGGGCAAGTCTTTTCCCGCCGACTTGACGCCGGGAAGTCCCGGCGCCTCCCTGCTACCCGAGCTCGGCGAGGACCCCGGCGACATCGTGCTGACCCGCCTACACGGTGTCGGACCAATGACCGGGACGGACCTCGACTCCGTGCTGCGCAACATGAACATCAAGACGATTGTGGGAGTGGGTGTTTCGGTCAACGTCGCGATCACCAACTTCGCCATGGACGCCGTCAACCGGAGTTACCAGTTCGTGCTACCGCGCGATGCGGTGAGCGGATATCCCCGCGAGTATGCGGAGTCGGTCATCGACAACACGTTGGCCCTGCTCGCGACGGTGACCACGACCGACGCGGTGGTGCAGGCGTGGACGGAACTGGCCGCCACCTAACCCCGCTCTGGATGTAGCCCGAGCTTTGGTGATAACGTCATTCTCAATAACCGTAAACGGTCATATTCGCTGCTCTGAGGAGGTCGGCCACATGTCTACCCGGTCCCTGCCGTATCCGGTCTTCGACATCGACAACCACATGTACGAGACGACGGACGCCCTCACCAAGTACCTGCCGAAGGAACACAAGGGCAAGGTCGGCTACGTCGACGTCAACGGGCGGCCCAAGCTCGTCGTCAAGGACCGCATCAGCCACATGATCCCCAACCCGACGTTCGAACGGGTGGCACGGCCGGGCAGCGCCGAGGACTACTTCCTCGGAAACAACCCCGAGGGGTTGAACTTTCGCGAATTCATCGGTGAGCCCATGGATATCATTCCCGCCTACCAGTCACCGACACCTCGACTGGAACTCATGGACGAACTGGGTATCGACCAGTGCGTGATGTACCCGACCCTCGCCAGCCTCATCGAGGAGCGCACCACCGACGACGTCGTCCTGACCCACGCGATCATCCATGCCCTCAACGAGTGGATGCATGAACACTGGACCTTCAACTACCAGGACCGCATCTTCGCCACCCCGGTGATCTGCCTCCCACTGGTCGATGAGGCGATCAAGGAGTTCCACTGGTGTCTCGAGCGCGGTATGAAGACCTTCCTGGTGCGACCCGCACCGGTGCCGAGCCGGTTCGGCGGCTCGCGATCCATGGGGCTGCCCGAATTCGACCCCTTCTGGGAGGAAGTGGTCAAGGCGGGCGTGCCGGTGACCTTTCACGCCGCCGACAGCGGCTACCAGAAGCACCTCATGGAATGGGAGGGCGGTGACGAGTACCTGTCCTTCAAGCCCAGCGCACTGCGCGAGGTGGTGATGGGGTTCCGGGCCATGGAGGACACCCTGGCGGCGCTGATCTGCCACGGCGCCCTGTCCCGCTTCCCGGACCTCAAGGTACTCGTCGTGGAGAACGGCAGCGGTTGGGTGCGCAACCTTTTGCGTCTGCTCGACAAGGCGTACCGGACGATGCCGAAAGAGTTCGACGAGCACCCCGTCGACGTCTTCAAGCGCAACGTCTACATCCACCCGTTCCTCGAGGACGACGTGAAAGGGATCGTCGACATCATGGGTGAGGATCACGTGATGTTCGGCTCCGACTTCCCCCATCCAGAAGGTATCGGCGACCCGCTGAGCTTCGTCGACCGGCTGGAGGGGTTGCCGGAGACGGTCAAGGCGAAGATCATGGGCGGCAACGCCATCGAGCAACTGGGGCTCCAACGGGTTCCGGCATGACGCGGACAACCGCTTCGCCGACGGAGTACGACGGCATCGCCGGCTTCGAGGCGCACGTCGGCGAGCACCTGGGGTACAGCGAATGGCGCAAGGTCACCCAGAAGGAGATCGACCTGTTCGCCGAGGCGACCGGTGACCACCAGTGGATCCACGTCGACGCTGAGAAGGCGGCGAAAGGGCCCTACGGCAAGACGATTGCCCACGGCTATCTCACACTGTCGTTGGTGCCCATTCTCGTCCAACAGATCTACAAGGTGACCGGCTTGTCCATGCAGGTGAACTACGGCGTGGACAAGCTGCGGTTCCCGGCGCCCGTGCCGGTCGACTCACGCATCCGCGCGGGTGCCGAGCTGATCAAGGTGGACCGCACCGACAACGGCGCCAGGGCCACGGTGCGGGTCACCGTGGAGGTCGAGGGGTCCGAGCGGCCGGCCTGTGTGGTCGACACCATCGCCGCGATGGTCGAGTAGACCCGTTCCCGACCCGTGCACCCTCCCCGCGAGCAGACGCCAAAACCCCCAAAGTGACGCACTTTTGGGGGTTTTCGCGTCTGCTCGCCACAGGGGACGTCAGGCGTTCAGCAGCCGTTCGCCGATGACCTGCCGCTCACGCAGGGCCGCAATCTCGGCCGGCGTCAGGCCCAGCTCGCCGAGCACCTCGTCGTTGTGCTGACCCAGCGTCGGCGACGGCGAACGGTGATGGCGTGAGGGCCCCGGGGTGATCCGAAACGGCCAGCCCGGGAAGCGCTGTCGCCCGGCGATGCGATGATCGAGATCCTCGTAGAATCCCCGCGCGTCGAGTTGATCGACGTCGTACATCCGATCGCCGGTCATCAGTCGCTGCGCGGGCACACCGCGCTGCAGCAGCGCTTCGGCGAAATCCTCGGCCGACCGCGTCGCGGCGCATCCGGCGATCAGCTCGTCGAGCTCGTCGTGATGCGCCAACCGGGCATCCGTCGAGACGAACCTGGGGTCGTCACGCAGCTCGGGGCGACCGATGACCTCGGCGACCGCGGCCCAATCGGTGTCATCCCGCACCGAAACCGCGACCCAATCGTCTTCCCCTTGCGCACGGTAGACACCTTGCGCGTAGTCGCGGTGCCGATTGCCCAAACGTTCCCGCACAAGTTTTGTCATCGAATACTCGATGACCGGTTCGGCGGTGACCGCGGCTCCGACCTCGATCTGAGCCACTTCGATCAGCTGCCCCTCGCCTGTCCGGCGCCGATGCTCGAGCGCGGCGAGCAACGCCACCGTCGCATGCACGCCCGCGATCGGATCGGCCGGGCCCTGCAGGTTGCACGGCGGACCGTCGGCATATCCGGTGACCGCCGACATCCCCGCCAGCTGTTCGATGTTCAAGGCCCAACCGACATAATCGCGCCACGGGCCCTCCAGGCCGAAGCCGGGCATGCG
Organism: Mycolicibacterium elephantis DSM 44368; assembly: GCF_004014805.1. Taxonomy (GTDB): domain Bacteria; phylum Actinomycetota; class Actinomycetes; order Mycobacteriales; family Mycobacteriaceae; genus Mycobacterium; species Mycobacterium elephantis. The sequence goes on along the minus strand of NZ_ATDN01000045.1, from coordinate 171,790 downwards.
GACCATGATCACCCGGGGGTTGATCTTCGCCAGCGAGTCGTAGTCCAACCCGAACTGTTCGACCACCCGGGGCGAGAAGTTCTCGATCACCACGTCAGCCTCGGCCGCCAGCCGCAACGCCAGCTCTCGGCCGGTGTCGCTGCCGAGGTCGAGAGTGACGTCGCGCTTGTTCAGGTTGGTGCCCTGCCACAACGGCCCGATCTCGTACCAGTCGTCGCTGCTGCGCAGCAGAGAGCCCGAGTACCGATGCCCGTCGGGACGCTGGATCGACTCGACCTTGATCACGTCGGCACCGAACGCGCCGAGGTAGCACGTCAGATACGCCCCCGCCCAGAAGGTGCTGAGGTCGAACACTTTCAGCCCGGTGAACGGACGCGCCGCATCGGCAGCCCTCTCACCCGGGTGCCCCGCGTCCCGCTGTCCGCGGGTCTCCCACCGCACGGCGTCGGCCGTGCCGAGGACCGGCGCCGGCCCCGGCGCGGGCACCGGCGTCTTCGACAACCGGAAAGGCGCGCCGGGACGTTGGAAGCGCGCACCATCGGGGCCCGCCTCGACGAAGAAGTCGCGCTCGCGGTACTGCGGGCAGTCCAGGATCGAGGATCCGTCGTTGATCGGAGCGGCCGGAATTCGCATGGCCTGGCTCAATTCCACCAGTTCGGCGACCGGCATCGAATCCAGCCAGGGCTGTGCCTTCGCGAAGAACTCGTCACGCTCCGGACCGCCCAGCATGATGGCGAGTTGATGTTCGCCGAACTCCGGCAGCCCCATCATCGCGCACACGTCCAGCCAGTGCTGCCCGGTCAGGCAGTTGATTCCGATCCAGCCGTCGGCTGCCCGAACGATGCCGAGCATCGGCGCGGCCTTCGAGTTCGTCGGCAGCCCCATGCTTTTCAGCCGCTCAGCAAGCAACATCGGATACGGCAATGTGCTCAACAGCGACTCGAAAGCCGAGACGTCGGCTTCCACCACCCGGCCCTGCTCCGCGTCGGAGATACGCAGCGCGGTCAGCGCCGCGAGTGCCGCATAGCCCCCGACGATGTACTCGGGTATGCGCGCGCCGGCTTGTACCGGTGCCCGGCCGAACTCGCGGGTGTTGACCCATCCTGACGCGGCCTGCAGCGTCAGCGGTGTCGACGGTAGCGACCGCCGCGGGCCGTCCTGGCCGTAGTCGGAGACCCTGACGACCACGAGGTCGGGGTTGAGCTGTTGCAGCGACTCACGGTCGAGTCCCCATTCGAACCGGTCGGCCGACCCGGCGGGCAGATCCTCGACCAGCACGTCGGCCTGCGCGATCAGCTCGTGAGCTCGCGCCAGACCCGATGATGTCCCGAGATCGACTGTCAGACCGTGTTTTCCGGCGTTCAAGTACTCGAACAGCCCGCCGCGCCGCGGTGCGCCGTCGTGGAACGGACCCCATCTGCGCAGCGGATCACCATGCGGTGACTCGATCTTGCACACCTCGGCACCGAGGTCATTGAGAAGCTTCGTGCAGTACGGCGCCGCGATCTCGCTGCCCAGCTCGACGACCCGCAGTCCGGCCAGGGCTTCGCTCACGCCGGAACCCCGATTGCCTTGGGCTCCATATAGGCCCGCAAGCCCATCACCCCGCCCTCACGGCCGATGCCGCTCTGCTTGAAGCCGCCGAAGGGCGCGTCGCCGGGAATGGTGCCGTTGATCGACACCTGCCCGGTCCTGATGCGCCGCGCGACCCCGAGCGCCCGATCGACATCGGTACCCCACACCGCACCGCCGAGCCCGTAGGCGGAGTCGTTGGCGATGGCCACGGCCTCGTCGTCGCCACGATAGCGCAGCACCGTCAACACCGGACCGAAGACCTCCTCCTGCGCGATGTAGGAGTCGGCGCTGGTGTCGGTCAGGATTGTCGGCTCGAAATAGAATCCACCCGAGGCACTTTCGTGACGCACACCGCCGGTCACCACCTTCGAGCCGTCGGATTCGGCGCGCCGGACGAAACCCTCGACGCGCTCCAGATGCTGCCTGCTGATCAGCGGTCCCATCGTCACCCCGTCGTCGGTGGGGTCGCCGACCGTCACCGCGCGCGCGAGCTCGGCGAGCCGGTCGACGACCTCGTCGTGCAGCGCGTCGGGCACCACCAGCCGGCTGTTGAGGATGCACGCCTGCCCCGCGTGCAGCGTGCAGCCCTCGAACAACAACCGCTCAAGCAGCTCGTCGGTGAGCTCCACATCGTCGAGCAGCACGCAGGCCGACTTGCCACCGCATTCCAGCAGGACCCGCTTCATCGTCGTCGCCGCGCCGGCCATCACATCGCGGCCGACCGACGAGCTACCGGTGAAGCTCACCATGTCCACGCGTGGGTCGAGGGTCAGCAGCCTGCTGGCGTCAAGCCCGGTCGGGGTGACGACGTTCACGACGCCGGGGGGAATATCGGTCTCCTCCAGGATGATTTGCGCGAGCGCCAGGCCGGCCAGCGGTGTGAGAGGCGAAGGCTTGAGGACGAGGGTGTTGCCCGCGGCCAGCGCTGCGCCCAGCTTCATCACGTTCAGGGTGTGCGGGAAGTTCCAGGGTGTCATGGCCGCGACGACGCCAAGGGGCTCGTAGCGCAACAGCGTCGTGCCCGCCGCGCCCCATGCGTCCATGGGCGCTTCAGCCGGCTCGAGCGCCAGTTCGGCGGCGTGGCCGACCATGAAGGCGGGCCCGTCGACGTGGATCAGTCGTTCGTTTGCTGTGCATCCCCACTCGGCCTGGGCCAGCGCGTAGATCTCGTCACCTCGGGCGAGCAGCGCATCGCTCAACTGCTGCAAACAGCGCGCCCGTTCCTCCGGCGCCGCCGATGCCCACGGGCCGCTGTCGAAAGCGGTCCGCGCGGCGGCGATGGCCTGTTCGACCTGTGCGGTGCCGGCGTCAGGCGCGGTCGCGATGACCGTTTCGGTGGCCGGATCGATCACGTCGTACCGGCCGCTGTCCGGCGCCACCCAACCGCCGTCGATGAACAGGTCATAGCTGTCGACAAGGCTGGACGCGGCCATCAGATCACTGGACCTTCCCGGTTCTCCGCCTGATGGTGACCACCGTCCCAGTCAGGCACACGCTGTCCGACATCAGTGACATGTGTGTACACCGCTTCATGGTGGCTCGTCAACGAACACGCTTATTTCCTTGCAGAATGCCGATTGACAGCCGCGTCGCCCGTAGAGTAGACACAGAACCGCCGGACATTGCAGCGCAATGTGTCCGATGTCCGATTCGTCGAGGAGAGCCCGCGGTGCCCACAGAATCCACGTCCCGACCCACCTCCGCCCACCCGCTGCACTCCCCGGACTTCTACGCGGGCGACCCGTATCCGGCTTATCGCGAACTGCGCAACAGCACGCCGGTGGTGTGGAACGACGTCACCGACTTCTGGGCGTTGACCAAGTACGAGGACGTGCGGTTCGTTTCCGGTCATCCCCTGCTGTTCTCGTCGACACGCGGCATCACCATTCCGGATCCCAGCCAGCCCGAACCCGTCCAGGAAGGCAACCTGATCTTCACGGACCCGCCTCGGCACCGGCAGCTGCGCAAGCTCATCAACGCCGGGTTCACCCGCCGCCAGGTGTCGTTGCTGGAACCCAAGATCCGCAACATCGTCAACGGCATCGTCGGCGGCCTCGACCCCTCCCGGGAGTACGAGTTCGCCGAGGAGATCGCCGCACCCCTACCCACCAGGATGATCGCCGAGATGCTCGGCGCCCCGCCCGAGGACTGGGAGAAGTTCCGCACCTGGTCGGATGCGGCCGTCGGCACCGCGGACCCCGACATCGAGATGGATCACCTCGTCGCACTCGGCGAGCTCTACGCGTACTTCACCGAGCTGATCGACGCCCGACGCTCCGGCAAGGTCTCCGGCCAGGACGATCTGCTGAGCATCCTGGCCGCCGCCGAGGTCGACGGGGAGCGCCTCAGCGACGCTGATCTGCTCAACTTCTCGTTCCTGCTTCTGGTGGCGGGCAACGAGACCACCCGCAACCTCATCGCGCTGGGCACCGTGGCGCTGCTGCAGCATCCCGATCAGTTCGCGCTGCTTCGTTCGGATCCGTCGCTGCTGACGTGTGCGGTCGAGGAGATGTTGCGATTCACCAGCCCGGTGACGCACATGGCGCGCAGGGCCACCGACGACGTCGAAATCCGCGGACAGAAGATCAGGGCCGGTGACACGGTGGTGATGTTGTACGGTTCGGCCAACCGGGACGAGGAGATCTTCGGCCCCACCAGCGAAGAGTTCGACATCACCCGGAACCCCAACCCGCACATCGCTTTCGGCGCCGGTGAACATGCCTGCCTCGGTGCTCAGCTGGCGCGACTGGAGGCCCGGATCATGTTCGAGGTCCTCCTCGGTGCCTACCCGAGCATCGAGCTGACCGGTGACGTGACGCGCCTGCGCGCGACGATGGTGCCGGGCGTCAAACGCATGCCGGTGCGCTTGGGGGCGAGCCGCTGATGGATTTCGACTACACACCCGAACAGGAGCGACTCCGCGAAGAGTTCCGGGAGCGGCTGGCGGCCGTGATGACCCCGGAGCGGCGCGCAGCGGTCGCAGGCCGGATGGAAGGCGGCGACGCGGTCCGGGAGTGCAGGCGGGCGCTGGGCGAGGCCGGCCTGCTGGGCGTCGCGTGGCCGGTGGAGTACGGCGGCCGCGGGCTGACCGCGCTGGAGCAGTACATCTTCAACGAAGAGGCGCGCCGGGTGAACGCGCCGTTGCCGATGATCACGCTCAACACCGTCGGCCCCACCCTGATCCAGTACGGCACCGAGGAGCAGAAGCAGAAGTTCCTGCCCGCGATCCTTCAGGGCACCGTCGACTTCGCGATCGGCTACTCCGAACCCGGCGCGGGCAGCGACCTGGCGTCGTTGCGCACCACTGCGGTCCGCGACGGTGATGAGTTCGTCATCAACGGCTCCAAGATGTTCACCAGCGGCGCGGAATTCGCCGACTACATCTGGCTGGCGGCACGCACCGACCCAGATGCCAAGAAACACAAGGGCATCACGGTGTTCATCGTGCCAACCGACTCGCCGGGCTTCTCCTGGAAGCCGCTGCACACCATGCCCGGTGTGTCGACCTACTACACGTTCTACGACGACGTGCGGGTACCCGAGAGTGCCATCGTGCTCGGCGAGAACCAAGGCTGGAAGCTGGTGACGAACCAGCTGAACCTCGAACGCGCCGCGCTGGGCAATCTCGGCGCGCTCGAGCCGCTGTTCGCCAAGACCCTGGAATGGGCGAGGACCACACCGCTGGACGACGGACGCGTGATCGACCAGCCATGGGTCCAGCAGGCCCTCGCCCGCGTCGAGGCGCAGGTCGCCGCCTACCGGCTGCTCAACCTGCGGGTCAACACGAACATGAGCTCCGGCGCGCTCGGCATGGGAGAGGCCTCCGCGGCAAAGGTTTTCGGCACCGAACTCACCCAGCAGGTGGCCCGCGAGCTGCTCGACGTCGTCGGGCAGGCCGGTACACGTAAGGGTTCCGACGCACCGCTGAGGGGCGAGCTCGAGAGCGCCTACCGGCTGGCCGTCATCAACACCTTCGGGGGCGGTGCGAACGAACTGCAACGCGACATCATCGCCATGGCCGGCCTCGGGATGCCACGGGCACCCCGTGACATCCGAGCGTCCTGAAAGGAATCCCAGCAGTGACCGACACAGCCAGAGACGACCTGCGTGAACGCCTCGACGCGCTCCTCGGCAAGCCCACCGACGGCGTGGGCAAGCCCGTGCACGCGCCTGATCCGGTGAACACGGCGATGATCCGGCACTGGGCGTACGCCATCGGCGACATGAACCCGGCCTACCTCGATCCCGAGTTCGCGGAGAACTCGCGCTACGGCGGGATCGTCTCGCCGCCGGTGATGCTGCAGAGCTGGACGATGCCTCCGCCGAAGCTGGAGGGCATTCACGAGCGCGGCGGCGTGCCGATCGAGATGAAGGGCGAGAATCCCCTGCAGTTCCTCTCCGATGCGGGCTACACCGGCATCATCGCGACCAACTCCGAGTTCGAGATCGAGCGGTACCCCCGCGTCGGCGACCAGATCACCTCCGAGACGGTCTTCGAATCGATCTCGGATGAGAAGAAGACGGCCATGGGCAACGGTTTCTTCGTCACGTGGGTCACCACCTACCGCGATCAGGACGGCGAGGTCCTAGGGCGCCAATGGTTCCGGACCCTGCGATTCAAGACGGGAAACTGAATGGCCAGCAGACTCGCCCCCTCGATCAGCCCGGACACGGAATTCTTCTGGTCGGGACTCAAAGAGCACGAGCTACGTATCCAGCGCTGCACGGACTGCAAGACGTTGCGGGTACCGCCCCGGCCGATGTGCGGCGGCTGCCAGTCGCTGAACTGGGACTACGTGGTGTCCAGCGGGCGCGGCACGGTCTACAGCTTCGTGATGCCGAAGTACCCGCCGCTGCCGTTCCTCGAATACCCCTATGTCGTCGCGCTCATCGAGCTCGACGAGGGGGTGCGCATCGTGTCGAACCTCTGCGACATCGAACCCGGGGCGATCGAGGTCGGAATGGCCGTGGAGGTCTTCTATGAGACCTTCGAGGCCCTGCCGAGCGGGGACGAGCTGGTGTTGCATCAGTTCCGGCCGGCCCGCTGAGTGAAGGGAACAGTCAATGGATTTCACCTTCACCGATGAGCAGGAGGCCGTCGCCAAGGTGGCCCGCCAGCTGTTCGAGCACCGTGCCACGCCGGAGCATCTGACCGAGCTCGAGGCGGGCGAGATCCGCTACGACGCCGCGCTGTGGGCCGAGCTGGCGGCGGCCGACCTGCTGGGGATCGCGCTGCCCGAGTCCGTCGGCGGCACCGGCGGCGGGTTTCTGGAGCTGGGCGTGCTGCTCAGCGAGGTCGGGTACAGCGTCGCGCCGGTTCCGGTGTACGCGACGCTGGCCCTCGGCGCGGAAGCGATTGCCCGGCACGGTGATTCCGATCTGCAACAACGCTATCTGCCCGGGGTGGTCGACGGCAGCACCCTGTTGACCGCGGCCCTGGCCGAACCGGGAAACTCCGATCCGGCCGCACCGCGCACCGCCGCACGATCCGACGGTGACGTCTGGCGGCTGACCGGCACCAAAGAGTTGGTGCCGGCCGCCCAACTCGCCGCGGCGATCGTCGTCTCGGCCAGAACCGAGGACGGGCCGGGGTTGTTCGTCGTCGAAACCGGTGACGGGGTGCGGGTGACGCCTGTGACGACGACCAACGGCGAACCGTTCGCCGACATCGAGTTGACGGACGCCGTCGGGCGGCGGCTCAGCGAAAACGCCGAAGGCGACATCGGCGCTGGCATCGTCAAAGCGCAGTACACCAGAGCCCTGGTCGGTCTGTGCGCGATGCAGATCGGCGTGACCGAGCGGGCGCTGAAACTGGCCGCCTCCTACACCAGCGAGCGCGAACAGTTCGGGCGTCCCATCGGATCGTTTCAGGCCGTCCAACAACGTCTGGCCGACGCATTCATCGACACCGAGGCGATCCGCTGGACCACCTGGTACGCGGCATGGTTGGTCGCCAAAGGACGCCCCGCCGAGCGGGAAGCGGCGATCGCCAAGTTCTGGGCCGCCGAAGCCGGGGCGCGGGTGACCGCGTCAGCCCAGCAGGTGCACGGCGGCATGGGCATCGACGTGACCTACCCCTTGTCCCGATACTTCCTGTGGGCCAAGCAGATTGAACTTGCGCTCGGATCCGCCTCCCAGCAGTTGGCCCGGCTCGGCAGAACATTCGCGGAAGGACTGACCCCATGACCTCCACTCTCAACCGCACCACCACGCTGGCGTGGAAGGACATCAGCGTCGGCGACGAGGTGACACCGATGGAAATACCCGTCACCACCACGCTGATCGTGGCCGGCGCCATCGCTTCCCGCGACTACATGCCGGTGCACCACGACCGCGACTTCGCCAACTCCCAAGGGTCCAAGGATATTTTCCTCAACATCCTCACGACGAACGGGCTGTGTGTGAGGTTTCTGCACGACTGGGCCGGACCTGAGGCGATGGTCAAGAAGCTGTCCATCCGACTCGGGGTGCCCGCCTATCCGAACGACCCGCTGCGGTTCGAGGGCAGCGTCACAGGAAAGTCGTCGGCCAACGGCGAAGGTTCCGTCGAGGTCGCCTTCAAGGGCACCAACAGCCTCGGCGATCACGTCACCGGCACCGCGGTGCTCAGCCTGCTCGAGGGAGTCGAGGCGTGACGGGCATCGGCGGTAAGGCCGCGCTCGTCGGCATCGGCCAGACCGAGTTCTCCAAGGAATCGGGCCGGACCGAGATGCAACTCGCTTGCGAGGCAGTCAAAGCCGCGATCGACGACGCTGGGCTGAGCCCGAAGGACATCGACGGCATGGTGACCTTCACCGTCGACGAGAACGAGGAGATCGAGGTCGCCCGCAACGTCGGCATCGAGAACCTCACGTTCTTCACCCGCGTTCCGCACGGCGGCGGGGCCGCCGCGGGCACCGTGATGCAGGCCGCCATGGCGATCGCCACCGGTGCCGCCGAAGCGGTCGTCTGCTACCGGGCCTTCAACGAGCGCTCCGGGTTCCGATTCGGCGGCGCCGGCCGCCAACCCGGCGTGACCCCGCTGTGGATGGCGCCGTATGCCCCATTCGGATTCATGACGCCCGCGGCCTGGGTCGCCCTGCACGCCCAGCGTTACATGACCACCTACGGGGTCACCAACGCAGACTTCGGCAAGATCTCGGTCATCGACCGCAAGCACGCGGCCAACAACCCCGATGCCTGGTTCTACCAGAAGCCGATCACCCTCGAACAGCACCAGGAGTCCCGCTGGATCATCGAGCCGGTGTTGCGGCTGCTCGACTGCTGCCAGGAGAGCGACGGCGGGGTGGCGATGGTGGTGACCAGCGTCGAGCGCGCGCGTGATCTCGCCAAGCCACCTGCCGTGATCACGGCCGCGGCTCAGGGCGCGGCATACGACGGCGAGGTGATGACGAGTTACTACCGCGACGACATCACCGGCCTGCCCGAAATGGGGGTGGTCGGCGACAAGCTGTGGCGCGACTCCGGATTGAAACCGGACGACATCTCGACCGCATTCCTCTACGACCATTTCACCCCGTTCGTGTTCACCCAGCTCGAGGAGCTCGGATTCTGCGGTCGAGGCGAGGCCAAGGACTTCGTGTCGGTCGACGAGCTCTCGCTGGGCGGCCGAATGCCGATCAACACCAATGGCGGTCTGCTGGGCGAGGCCTACATCCACGGGATGAACGGCATCACCGAAGGCGTCCGGCAGATCCGCGGCACCTCGTACAACCAGGTCGACGATGTCGAACATGTGCTGGTGACCTCGGGTACCGGCGTCCCGACCAGCGGCCTCATCCTCGCACCGGACCGCTGAGCGGTTAATGTCGTGCGGTGGCGTCTGACATGACTCAGTCGGTGGCGGTCGACACCCGAGATGCCATCATCTCGGCGGCCTTCGCCTGCTTCCGGACCCGCGGGCTGGCCAAGACGACCATCGTCGACATCGCCCGGGCGGCCGGGGTGTCGCGCAGCACGTTCTACGAGTACTTCCGGGACAAGGAGACGATCGTCGAGGCCTGCGCCGAGGCGGCGTCGCAGCGGTTCTACCGCAACATGGCCAAGGCCATCGACCGGCACGGTGGCAGCACGCTGGAAGGCCGCCTGGTGCGCGCCGCGGTCTTCGTCACCCAGGCACGTCGGGTCGTCGAGCCAGAGGCGTACTTCGATCCGGAGGAGGTGAACCTCATGATGACGAAGAACGCGGCCACCCTGCTCAAGGACTGCGCCGACTTCCTGGCGCCCTATGTAGCGGCGGCCAGGCTCACCGGAGAAGTCCGCGCCGACCTGGACGTGCCCTCGGCGACAGAGTGGTTTGCCCGAATGTTGTTCTCGCTGTTCACCACTCCGTCTCCAACCATCGACATGCGCGACGACGACGCCGTAGCCGACTTCGTACGGGCCTATGTGGTGAACGGATTCGTCGACGGCAATACCCGGCGACGCTAACCGCGGCGAGCCTCGACGTGGTCACGCGTGGTCCTGCGAATATGACTATTCTCACATATTGAATATCCTGATTTTCAGGACACTCGAGGAGGTTCCGGTGAAACCGACTGCGGCATCGGCGGCGCAGACCTCGCGGCAGATCCGGAGCCGGCGGGACCGGAGCCGCGCGGCACCGCCCAAGCTGCTGGTGCTGGCGCCTGATACGGCGGATGTGGTGTCGGCAGCCGGTGGGCTCGTCGCCGACGCGCTGCGAGTCGGGTGGCGCGTCGAGGTCTATCTGGAAACCATTGGCGATACGCGAGCGTTGCAGATCCTCGGCGTCGAGGCTCACATCCTGCCGCAGAGTTTCGATTTCGGGCCGGAATGGCCCGCCGCGATCGCGTTCGCCGCAGTGATGTACGAGCGGCCTCAGGGGGTGCGCCGCGCCGTCAACGACGCCACCCGACGGCACGGCGTCGACGTCGCCGCGTGGGGCGGAAGTTGGCCCTCCGCACCGGCTTCGGCATCCGACGTCCAACATCGCCTCAGCTCTGCCGCGCGGGCGTTCAAGTACCACGCGATGAAGGCGATCGGCACGGCGGCAACATCATCCGTTGAAGCGTTCCACGGAAACTTCCGTTCCCTTACCGCGGCTCTCTCGGCCCTGCCGAGTTGACGGCCGCCTCAGGACCTGCTGCGCACCGGGACGTTCGCATAACCGCAGACGTTCGACATCGCCACGCGCCGCAAACCGTCCCGGTCGACCTCGTACTCTGGAATGAGGTCGAGCAGCGCGTTGAGCGCGATACGGCTTTCCATCCGCGCCAAGGCGGCTCCCAGGCAACTGTGCACGCCATAGCCGAACGCGAGATTGAAGCCCATCTTGCGTTCCCGGTCGATGTCCAACCGGTCGGGGTCGTCGAACATCCGCTCGTCGCGAAGCGCCGAGCCCGTGACGAGCAACACGGCCGCATCTTTCGGGATGGTGGTGCCGTAGTAGGTGACGTCTCGCGTCGCGGTCCGGACCTGATACTGCGACGGCGCCTCGTACCGAAGTAGTTCCTCGATGGCGGCCGGGATCTTGCTTCGGTCGTCGCGGAGCTTTCGCCACTGGTCGGGGAAGTCGGCGAACGCGACCATCGCGTTGCCGATCAGTTTGGTGACCGTTTCGGCGCCCGCGCCGCCGAGCATCGTCGCAAAGCCCGTGATGTCGACGTCGGTGAGCTTTTCCACCACACCGTCGCGTTCGATCTCGGTCTCGATAAGACGGCTGATCATGTCATCCCGGGGCGCTGCCCTGCGCTGCTGTACGAGGTCGTAATAATAGAGGCCGGTGTTCATGGAGGCCTCGTATCCCTCTCTGGGGACCGCTATTTCACCGGGGCGACGCTCGAGCAGAAGGTCCAGCCAGTGCCGGATCTGGTCGCGATCCTCCTCGGGCACTCCGAGCATGGTCGTGATGACCTCGTTCGGGAACAGCGCGGAGAAATCCGCGACGACGTCGAAACTCTTCGGGTTGAGCGCCTCGATGCGCTCGTAGACCTTGTCGCGCACCATGTCTTCCAGCGCCGCGATCGCACGCGGGGTGAAGACGTTGCTCACCAGCCGGCGCATCTTCTGGTGCTCCGGCGGGTCCATCGAGATGATCACCTTCGGCACAGGAATCGCGTCGTCGTGCGCCTTGACCATGTCCAGCGTCGCGCCCTTGGCCGAAGAGAAGGTCTCGTGATCCTTCGTCGCGGGGGTCACGTCCTCGTAGCGCGTCAGCGCCCAGAAGTCCCACTTCGCGTTGTAGTAGACGGGGGCCTCGTCTCGCAGACGCCGGTAGGTGTCATATGCGCCGTCGAAGAAGTCCTGTGAGAACGGGTCGAATTCGACGGATGCGTTGCCTATTTCCGGTGACATCGCACTCACAGGATCGCCCCCGACTCCTTCAGTTTCTCGATGGTTTCCCAGTCGAGTCCCGCGTCCATCAGGACTTCTTCGGTGTGCTGACCGTGTTCGGGCGCACCCGTGGGCACCACCGAGCGCTCGTCGAACTGGACGGGGTTGGTGGGTATCGAGAACGGAACGCCGTTGACGGTTTCGGTCTGGGCGACATATCCGTTCGCGGTGACCGCGGGGTCCTCACACACTTCCGCCGGTGTCTGCACGATTCCCCACGCACCCGAGAGCGGCGCCAGGATTTCGCGCCATTCGGCGACCGTGCGTTTGGCGAACGCCTCGTCGAGCAGGGCGATCAGGCTCACCCGATTCTCGTACCGCGATGCGGGGTCGGCGAACCGCGGATCATCGATCAACTCGGGCAGGCCGATCACCCGCATCGCCTCCGCGTAGAACTTGTCGAGTTGCAGCATCATCAACTGGACGTAGCGCCCGTCCTTCGTGCGGTACGTGCCCACCAGCGGGTTGGGCGCGTCGGCGTGGCCGAACTTGGGAATGGCGCTGCCACCGTGGATTTGGCTCACAGCGACGTCGGGACTGAGGTTCCACGCGGCAAGCCCGAGCAGCGACACGTCGACAACTGACCCCTGACCGGTCGTCGCCTTCTTGTACAGGGCGGCGGCGATGCCGCCCGCGATGGTCATGCCGCCGAGGAGGTCGCCGAACGCCGGCCGGGAGCGGACGAGTTCCTCGGCGTCTTCAGTGAGGACGGTGGCGATACCGCCCCGCGCCCAATAGGACACCCCGTCGTACCCGGGCTTGTTCGCGTCGGGACCTTTGGGGCCGTGCCCGGACCCGCGGACGTACACGATGCTCGGATTTACTTCCCGAATGTCATCGACATCGATGCCGAACTTCTTACGGCGGTCCGGCAGATAACTGGTCAGAAACACGTCGCAGGTCTTGGCCAGCTCGCGGACCACGTCGCGGCCACCCGAAGTGCTCAGGTCCACGCCGATCGACTTCTTACCGCGGTTGGGAATCTCGATCATGTAGTTGACCGCACCACCCCCCTCGTCGACGATGCCCATGGTGACCAGACCGCGCTGGGGATCTCCACCCGCACGTGGCTCGACCTTGATCACCTCGGCGCCCCACTCGGCGAGCACCGCGCCGGACGATGGCACGAATGTCCACGCGGCAACCTCGAGCACACGGACCCCGCTTAGTACGTTGTCGACGCTGATGACGGCCTCCTACAACCGGTAACGAGCATTTACGAATGTGAGAATCGCACTTTCATAGCGGTTTGTAAACGCACTAGGGCCGCCTGGACAGGCGGCCGGGAAGCGCCGGGTCTCCACTTTCCCAGAATGCGCGCCAGGTGGGCATCCGATGGGGCATCGGCGCACGCAGCGGTACATCGGTAGGCCATCGAATGAACTCCGGCCCTGGGCGCTCGGTCACATCGACCGAGTACCAGGGGTGTTCTCGTCGCTTCACGAAATACCAGTTCCCGTCGCGGCGCTCGTAAACGTCGTCGTAGCGCATCGTGATTACAAACCACCCGTCGCCGTCCTCATGCTCGGCACGGCAGTAGATCGAGCCGGTCGCATGGTCGTCGTCGACGAAATCGATTACGTGTCCGCAGATCAGATGGATGCTGCGATAGAACCTGCGGAGCACCTCGTCGTACCAACTTTTCAGCGCCGCTCTGCCCTTGCCGTGCTCACCGGCGTCGACGTCGTCGACGAACAACGCCACCAGGGCGTCGAGATCGCGCGCATCCAGCGCCATGGCGTAGCGGCTGGGCAACTGCGCGATCTCAAGATGGGATTCCAGCCGGTCCGACGACGACATGCGTGCAGTGTAATGGCCGTGCAGGGCTAGCGAGAACAAGTATTCTCGCTTTTCGACAGAGTGGATATCCTGGGTGGGCCACCCCGTCCGAGCGGAGGATTCCAGTCGTGCCTTTCCCGAGCATCACGCCCACGATCCCCGCGCTGGTTCGGTCGTGCGCGGCGAGCTTCGGGGCGAAGCCGTTCCTCATCGCCGACGGGCAGACGCTGACCTATTCCGACCTCGACCTCGAGTCGGCGCGGTTGGCGACGGCGCTGCTGGCCGAGGGCTTCGGCAAGGGCGATCACGTCGGCATACTCATGCCCAACAGCGTCGACTGGGCTGTCACCTGGTTCGCAACGACCCGAATCGGCGCGGTCGCGGTGCCACTGAACACGTTCTACAAGGCTCCGGAGCTGGCGTGGACGGCCCGTCACGCGGACCTGCGGGCGATCATCGCCCGGCCGGAGTTTCGTGGCAACAGCTTTCTCGACCGGCTCGAGGAGGCACTTCCAGGACTCGCGGACCAAGCCATCCCCGGCAGGCTGGTCGTCCGGGGCGCACCATATCTGCGCATGATCGCGGTGCTCGGTGAGGGTGAGCGCCCGTGGACGACGGCGCTTTCGGCCGACCGCGCGACGGGACTCGAGCTCGACTTTCTGGTCGACGTCGAGTCCTGCGTGACGCCGGCCGACGACGTGATGATCATCTACACCTCGGGAAGCACCGGCGACCCGAAAGGCCCGGTGCACACCCACGGCACACTGGTACGCCACTCGTACAACCTGACCTTCGACTACGGCATCACGAACGACACGGTGATGTTCACCTCGATGCCGTTCTTCTGGGTCGGCGGCTTGATCACCGGCATTCACGCCGTGATCCACCACGGCGCAACGCTGGTCACCCAACCGGCGTTCGACGCGGCCGATGCGCTCGAGTTGATCGAGCGGCACCGCGCGACCATCACGCTGGGTTGGCCACAGCAGGGCAAGTCGCTGGCGGAGCATCCGGACTTCGCACGACGCGACCTGAGCTCGGTGCAGCGCACCAGCATGCCCGCGATGGTGCCGCCCGAACGCCGACCGAAAGGTCCGAACGCGCTGGGGATGACCGAACTCTGCGGCAACCACATCGGTGTCGATCCGTATCCTGCCCAGCCGGCCGAGCGCGCGGAGACGGGTGGATATTCGATCGAGGGACTCTCGCATCTGCTGGTCGATCCCGCGACGGGAGACCCCGTGCCCCCCGGCACGGACGGCGAAATCTGGGTGCGCGGCTACTCGCTGATGCAGCGGTTGTACAAGCGCGAACGCGAGGACGTGTTCACCCCGGACGGCTATTACCGCACGGGCGACTGTGGAGTGCAGTACGACGACGGCTGGATCAGGTTCACCGGCCGGTTGGGCGATCTGATCAAGACCGGCGGCGGGACGAACGTCACCCCTGGCGAGGTGGAACAGGCACTGACGGGTTGTGACGGCGTTCTCGAGGCGTACGTCGTCGGCGCCGAGGACGGGCACAACGGCACGATCGTGGCGGCGGCGGTGGTGCCGCGCGGTGAGGCCGAGTTGGACCCCGCGGAGTTGCGGGCGCAGGTGCGCAGCCGCCTCTCGGCATACAAAGTGCCGAAGTTCATCTGGGTCACGCCGAAGGAGAAGCTGCCGTTCACGGCGACGGGCAAGGTCAAGAAGACCGACCTCGCCAAGCAGCTGAGCGGCCTTCTGTCAGACGGGTGACGAACCCGCAGATTGCCGGGTGACGACCGATGGCCCCGACAAGGGCCTGGCGATCACACCTGGCGGCGCGTCGACGACGCTGGGGATGGCGTTCACCGCCGCCAGTGCCGTGGCCGCGACCCCCGGGTTCACCCGGTCGGTCTCCGACTGCTCGAGGTGAAGCTCGAGGTCCATGTTGGGATTTCCTTTGACGCGGAACACCATTCCGCCTTGACCCTCGCGGGCCGGCTTGGGCCAACGATCAGGCCATGGCGTGCTGCTGACTGTCGCGAAGTACTGAACCGCGACGGCAGGGCGGCCACCGACGATCCCGGAGAGCTGCCATCGGTGCGCACAGATCGTGCCCTCGGGAATGACACCGAGTGCGGTGGAGAGATCGGTCGGCGCGAGCAGCGTCTCCCAGTCCAGCTCGATTCCTTCGAGTTCGAAGCCGAGGATGTCGGCGATGTAGGACACCACCGTGCCCCAGTCCTTGTCCACCTTCCCCGACGCGATCCGAACCGGAACATGGCCGTCGGGCTTTCCGAACCCCATCGACTCGTGCAGGACATCCCAGATCGGGTAGGACTTGTCGAGGTCGAGCGCGTATTCGTCCATGCGGTACGAGTCGACGCGGCCGGCTCCTGCCAGCAGCGCCGTGGGAATGTTCAGGCTGATGAACCCCGGCTCACTGCCGGTGGCATAGAACGTCGAGTTGCCTCGTGCTGCAGCGCTTTCCAGCGTGTCGCGCCATTCGGCGGGAGCCGCCGCGGGATAAACCATGGGGATCAGCGAGAACGTCACCACGTTGATGCCGGCGTCGAGATACGCGGCGATGTCTGCGATCGCCTCTTCTTCGCGTCGAACGGCGGTCGCGCAATAAGTCACACAGTCGGGTTTCAACGCGAGAACAGTTGCGAGGTCGTCGGTCGCGGATACGCCGACAGATGGTGCACCGCACAGTTCGCCTGCGTCCAGCCCGGCCTTTTCCGGCGTCGACACCTTCACCCCGACGAGATCGAGCGCTGGATCATTGATCACCGCGCGTAATGCCTCACGGCCGGTGAAACCGGTGCCTGCGTGGACAACTCGGTATCGTCTGCCGAGCCCATCTGTCACCATCTGCTCACTCTCCTCGCACGTGGCCATTGATGTCACCGGTAGAACGGCCCCGGTTTGCCGGCGCCTTCGAGATGCCCGTACGGGTCGTACAGGTTCATCTCGGGATAGGGATTCTGGTCGAATGAGGGCCTCGACAGGCCGGCTTCCCGCAGCCCGGCAAGCACCGCCAACGGCAATGAGAACGACACCAGGCCCACGGCCACCGAGATCAACAGCTGCCGTGTCAGCGTCACCTTCGGGCGGCCTGACCGCGCGGGCAACCACCGCGCGATGCGGTTGATCAGCACCAGGTCGCCGCTCTCATCACGCACACACATCACCGCGACCATCGCGAAGATCACCGAATCGTAGAGCGCCATGATCAGCGGAAAATGGATGTGGCCGATCTGAAGCACAGGCCCGACGGCTTCGGTGTAGAAGAAGATCCCGGCCCGCATCCAGGTGAACTGGATGACGCCGTTGATTGGGATGGCGATGATCGTCGCGCCGATGAACACCCTGATCAGCCTGCGCTCCGCCAGCCAACGCGTGCGCCGCATCAGTGGGTCCAGCAGTAAGTCGTGCAACTTCAGAAATCCCAGCCCGTTGAGCAGATAGTAGGCCGCATAGCCGCCCAGAAATGCCAGGGCGGGTTCGAGATTCGGTGCGATGTTGACATACGGCCATGAAAACGGGAAGTGCAGCATCCGCGGATCGAAGATCGCGAACGTCGCCCAGTTGGCGAGCGGATCCAGCGCCCCGGTGATGAGCCCGGCGAACGCGATGATGACGGCCCAGTGCACCTTGCGTTGGCGCCAGGACAGCCACCCCAGCACGCCGACAAGGCCGATGGCGAGCGGAATCGAACTGAAGGCGACGACGAGCGGCCAGTTGTCGAAGCCGAGGAACGGTGGGTACGGAGCAGGGCCGGGATTCGGATTGGTCCTGGTCGGGTGCCCGTGCAGGCCCGACTGGATGTTCGCGATGGTCACGACCGCGAACACCAGATAGGCGGCGAAAAACAGGCCCCATCCGACCCTGGCGGGCCACGGCGAGAACTGGGTCACGGTGGATGATTCGATGCCGGATCTTGAGCCGCGCTCAACGGTATTCGCCATGTCACACGCTCACTGGCAGAGTCGACCAACCTCTCACACTGGTGGTGTGCGCACGCTTGGCCGCCGCATAGTCGACTTCCCAGTCCGGCCAACGCGTCAGCACCTCCTCGAGCGCCACGCGCGCTTGCATGCGTGCCAATGCGGCGCCGAGACAGAAGTGAATGCCGCGCCCGAATGACAAGTGGGCGGCCTGCCGATGGATGTCGAACCGGTCCGCATCCGGGTACTGTCGCTCGTCGCGGTTCGCCGAGCCGTTGATAAGCAACATCACCGAGCCCTCAGCGACTGTCTCACCATAGAGTTCGACATCACGAGCGACATAGCGGGCCTGCACAGGCGACGGCGCCTCGTAGCGCAGCACCTCCTCGATCGCCGCGGGGATCAGGCTGAAATCCGCCGCGAGTTCACGGCGCTGGTCCGGATGGTCGGACAACAGTTGTCCGGCGAAGCCGATCAGCCGCGTCGTCGTCTCGTTTCCCGCGCCGACGAGGGTGCCGGTATAGGTCAGCACCTCTCCGCGGGTCAATCGCCTGGTACTGCCGTCAGGTTCCTCGATCTCAGCGTTCACCAGCTCCGTCATCAGGTCGTCTGATGGGTGGTCGTAACGCCAGTCGATGAACTCCTCCAGCATCGAGCCTTGGCGCGTCAGCACGTCGTCGGCCACATCGACGAGTTCGCCGTCTTTGAGTTCGAGAAGCCGGTCGGTGTTCTGCCTGATCGCGATCTGCCTGTCCTCGGGGATACCCAGCAGGTATCCGATGGTGCGCATCGGCATCCACGCGCCGAGGTCGGCGATGAAGTCAAACGTCTCCGCTTTCTCGAGGGGTTCCAGTGCGCGCCGACAGAACTCCCGTGCCAGCGGTTCGATGGCAGCCATGCGCCGCGGCGTGAACACTCCCGACAACAGCCGCCGGTGAAAGTCATGGATCGGCGGGTCCTCGAACAGGATGATGCCCGGCGGTACCTCGACGCCGTTGAGGATGAACTCGATGGTGGTACCCTTGCCCGACCGGTAATCCTCCCAGTTGGCCAATTCGCGGGCGACGTCTGAGTACCTGCTCAACGCGTAGAAACCGTACTTGTCGTTGTGGTACAGCGGCGCTTCGTCACGCAGCCGTTTCCACACGGGGTAAGGATCGTCGTCGATGTCGAAGTCGAACGGGTCGTAATACGGCCCAACCTTCACCCTGTAGGTCACTTCGTGAGAATAGGCTTTATCGGGCTTCGTCATGGCGAGTTTCTTCCGGCCCGCTCTCTGCATGCACGGCCCGGACGCTCGCGATACGGTCGGCTATCGCCGCAACTGCCCATGTGAGAATATGAATTCTCGCATCGCGCGAAGATCGGATGCGCCGGCGTATATCGGTGTCGAAGGAGGCGCAGCATGGCCCCAGCCGCCGTTCGCAGCTTCATCTTCGCTGTCGAGTTCCGAATCGGCGAATCCGAGCGCGTGAGATCGGTACTCGCGCGTCACGAGGAGAGTCTGCGCGACCTCGGTGCGCGATATGCGTTCGTGTACGAGTCGATAGTCGAGGCTGGGAAAGTACTGGTCGTCATCGGTGTCCGCTCCGAACGGCCGCTGCTGGACCTTCTCCGCTCGCCGTACTTCTTCGAATGGTTCGACGCAGTCGGCGTCGAAGACCTTCCTGCCGTCTTCGCAGGCGAAGCCGTGAGACGGTTCGACCTCGGTGAACCGCCGGCGCCGGGCACCGAGGTGGTGGTCGCCGCGGTCACCCGGGTTGAGGATGTCGAGGTCTTCGTGAATCGCGTGCGCGAATCGCTGGCCGATTTCGCCCGGTCGGGCATCCGCCGAACCCTCGTCTACCGGGCCCTCGACACTCCCCGTGAGGTGCTGTTCCTGCACCTGCTTGCGACGGCCCGAAACGCGCTGCAGTGGGTCGCCCATTCCGACATCGCCTCGGAATGGCTCGCATCCGCGGGGGTCGGCGCCTACCCGCCCGTCTTCGTCGGACGGTTCGTCCATGCGATGCGACTGGCCGAGACGGCCGGGACGGACTTGCACTGATGTATGTCTGCCTGTGTCTCGGCGTCACGGTCGAGACGGTCTCCGATGCCGTCGCCGCCGGCGCCTGCACTTCACGACAGGTGTCCACCGCATGCGGCGCCGGTTCGGATTGCGGCAGGTGTCGGCGCACGATCCGCTCGATCATCGACTCCGCTGCAGAGACAACGGAATCAGGCAGTCAAAGCAGGGTTTGAGCGGCCGATAGAAGGGACCGATCAATGGATTTGGGCTTCGAAGGTGCGACGGCCGTCGTCACCGGTGGCAGTAAGGGCATGGGGCTGGCGATCGCCGAAACGCTTGGCGCCGAAGGGGCATCGGTGGCGATCATGGCGCGTGGACAGCGCGGCCTGGATGCCGCGGCCGAACGGATCCGTGAAACCGGCGCACCCGAGGTGCTTGCACTGACCGTCGACATGGCCGACGCCGGCTCGATCGCGGCAGGGTACAGCGCGGTCGGTGAAGCGTGGAAACACCTGAACGTGTTGGTGCACACGGTGGGACCCGACGCGGGTGCCTTCGAAGATCTCGACGACGACGACTGGCACGCCGCCTTCGACCTGGGCACCATGTCCGCGGTTCGATCCGTGCGCGCAGCACTCCCGATGCTGCGTGCCGCCGACTGGGCTCGAATCGTCACCCTGTCCGCGCACTCGATTCAGCGCCAGAGCCCGCGACTTGTCGCCTACACCGCAACGAAAGCGGCGTTGTCGAGCTTCACCAAGAATCTGTCGAAGAGCCTTGGACCAGAGGGCATTCTGGTGAACTGCGTATGCCCGGGCACCATTGTGACCGCGAGTTTCACCGAGATTCTCAGGGACGTGCTCGGCGCCGACGGACTGAACTCCGCGGATCCGCACGATGTGATGACGTGGGTGGAGCGCACCTACGGTCACCCCTGTGACCTCGGCCGGGCCGGGCTGCCCGAGGAGATCGCCTCGGCGACTGCGTATCTGGCGTCACGCCGGAACGGCTACGTCACCGGAGCCACCGTCAATGTCGACGGCGGTTCGGACTTCATCTGAGCCCTGGCTCGCTCAGCTGTTCTTCGACATCTCCGCGGCGGCCGTGTCGGCCCACTGCGCCTGGTGCCGGCCCATCGTCATGGCGCCGTTCCAGCCGCCGTCGGTCCACAGCACCTCACCGCCGACATAACTGAAGCGCGGGCTCCCGAGGCAGACCAGGGGCCAGGCCTGCTCCTCCGGCGTCGAATACCGCCCGATCGGTCCGACCGCCTGATCGACGGTGTCCTTACCCATCAGGTCCTGGAAGGCCGGCATCATCGCGGTCTCGGTGGGTCCCGGATTGATGCAGTTGATCCGGATACCGCGGCGACCGAGTTCGGGGTACCACCAACCCACCCACACGTCGATGATGTACTTCGAATACGCGTAGCCGCTCCACGACCACAACTTCTCGTTGGCCGACAACCACTCGACAGCCGCCTCGAACCCCTTGGTCTCGAGCAACCCGGTGATGACCTTGATGTGGTCCTGCCACCCGATTGCGGCCGACGACGAGATGACGCTGATCGCCGACCCGTCGGGCATTTTCGGTACGAGGCACTCGGCCAGGTGACGTGCTCCGACGAAGTTGACCAGGATCGTGTCCCACTCGCTGAACGGCGGACCGGGAAGCCCCGCACAGCTGAAGAGCCCGTCAACCGGGCCGTCGATGGCCGCCGCGACCTCTTCGATGCTCGACTGGTCACGCAGATCGACCTGCAGCGCACGCGCGACGGGAACGGTCGTGGGTTTGATGTCGAGGGCGGTGACCGTCGCGCCGAGATCGACGAGGATCTGTGCGGTGGCCTGCCCCATGCCGGACGCCGAGCCCGTCACCACAACCGACTTGCCCCGATACCCCAGCACATCCTCCATGACACGCTCCTGTCGAGAACTTCATTTATCAGATATGAGAACCCACGTTACCGGCGCGGTTCGTCCAGTGCGCGACAAACGGCGCAACAGTGGACAGGTCGTACAGCCCGCGTTCGGCGGCAACTACGGTGGGTATCGCATTGATCGCGTGCATCGTGGTGGCCAGGCAGCCCTGTTCGGCGTGATCTTCGCCGGCGGAGCCGATTTCGAGATGGACCCGCATGTTCGGCTCACCTTCGAAGGTGACCTCGTAGCCGATCTCGGTCGGCCAGTCCGGAGCCAGATCGTCGGCCATGCTGGTGAGATGCTCGACGGACATCGTGGTCTCGCCGCAGTCGACCACTACACCGAATCGCATCGCACCGACAGTGCCCGCCGGGATGTCGCCCGCGGCGACGGTCAGGGCGCGCGGTGTCGTCGCGACCTCGCGGAACCCCTGCACCGATTGGATCTCGAGTCCGAGTGCCTGAGCGAGCACTGTCGCGCTGCCGATCCATGCGCCGGCCGCGTAGTCCGGGTTGGCCAGCAGCGGCGTGGTGTCCTCGGGTGCGTGCCCGAAGCCCGGCGTTGAAGATCAGGTCGTGGCTTGCATATGTCGAGTAGTTGAGCACCTCGCGAACGTTGATCCTGCTCGTCCGCTGAGTCAATCGCGACAGAACGGGCGCGATCGACTCCGCCACGAAACCCGGATACAGCCCCAGCCCGAGAAACGACGATTGCCCTGCCTTGCAGGCGCTCTCGATGTTCTCTGCAAGCGATTCATGCAGTGAGCGTGGATGGATGAACCTGCTGCCGGTGGCGATCACGTTCTTTCCGGACGCGAGTAGATCGTAGACGCCCCCACGCCGCACAGCGCACCGGCATCGACTCCGGCTTTCGCGGGGTCGTAGACACGCACCCCGACGAGCGTGAGGTCGGGTCGGCCGAGAACGTGCCGCAGCGACATCATTCCGGTGACACCGGTGGCCCACTGAATCACACGAGTCATCCCGACACTCCCTCAATCTGGACGGATCGGCTGCGGTTCAACCATCACGTTTCCCGTCGGAGGTCGCTAGCGGACGGCACCCGCACCGACCGCGCGTGCGATGTTGTCACTCGGCGCCGCGTGGAATACGTGCCGGCTTCCGTCCGGCAGTATCCGACGCGCGATCAGGTAATCGGAGCCCAGCCAGCCCTGCCTGATATAGCGACCGAACCGCAAGAACGTTCCCGGCGCTCCGCTGGCCGACGGCACGAGCTTCACCTGCTCGATACCCTCCTTCACGCCCTCGCCGGTCAACGGACGCGCCGCCGCCAAACCTCGAGCGATCACGGTTGCGACGTCGTGGCACAGGCCCGGCATCGAATGCGTAGGACGACGGCCGTAGCGCGCCTCGAACCGGTCGAGGAAGGCCTGGCCGACGACGTTGCGTTCGTCGTAGCTGTCCAAGCCGGTCCAGCCGCGCAACTGCCGCATCCACTCGGCGTTGATGTGCGCCATCTCGAAGGCGGTGGTGGTGTAGCGCGGCGGATCCCAGCCCGCGGCCTCCAGCGCATCCGAAAAGCCCCACAGTCCGTGACCGAAACCCACGTGCACGAGGGCGTCGGGGTCGGCGGCGCGAAGTTCGGCGACGACCGCTGCCTTGTCGGCTTCGACCTGGGGGATGGCAGCCGTGGTCACGATCTTCAAACCCGCGGCGGAGTACGCCTTTTCGGCAAACGCGAGGTACTCCTTGCCGATCAGCGACGCCTCGTAGGCGATCGCGATGCGCGACCGGCCGTCACCGAGCATCACCGCGGCGAGCATCACCGGCTCCTCGGGCATCGACCCGTTGTTGAGTGCGAACGTCCACTCGCCGAGCGCCCCCTCCGACCCCGACAGGATGATGTTCGGAACCTTGGCCACCCGGTCGGCGTGCGCGGTCAGCGGCACCGCGTTGTCTGACACGTAAGGGCCGAAGATGGCCAGGCAGCCTTCGGCCACCAGCTCGTCATACCCGCGTTCGACGGCGTGGTAGGTGCCGTTCGGCAGGCCGATGACGTCGCGCCTGACCACCTCGATCGGCCGGTCGACCACCCCTGCCGCGACCGCTTCATCGAAAACCAACCGCAGCGTGTCCAGCGTGTCGTCGTCGGTGCCGGACCTGGTCGGATAGTCGTTGAGCAGGCCGACTTTCAGCGGGGCAACCGAGCCGTACGCGCGAACACCTTCGTCTGCCATTCCAGCAACATACAATATGCAGGTTGCTACCATGCTCGCCATGGCCAAGCGCGGCGGAACAGACTCCGAACGACGGGCGCGCGGAGACCAGACCCGCCGCGACCTCATCGACGCGGGTCGCACGCTGTTCGTCGAGAAGGGCTTCTTCAACACCAGCATCGGCGACTTGGTCACGACCTCCGGCGTCGGTACCCGCGGTGCCTTCTACCACCATTTCAAGGACAAGGCCGAGCTTTTCCGCGCGGTGTTCGAGGAGGTCGAACGCGACCTCACATTGCGGTCGCTCGCGTCCCCGCCACCGGGTGCCGACTCGTGGGAACGGCTCTGCGCCGGCCTGCACGGCTTCCTCGAGTCAGCGCTCGAACCCGAAGTGCAGCGCATCATGCTGGTCGACGGCCCTGTCGTACTGGGCTGGCGGACACTGCGCGCGATCCAGGAAGAAAACAGCATCGCGCTGATCGACGAGATGGTGCGCAATGCCATCGCCGAAGGCAACATCGACGACCTGCCCGTTGCCGAGTTGACGCACATGCTGGTCGCGTCGCTGGAGGAGGGCGCGCTTCTGGTGGCACATGCCAAGAGTCCGGGGCGGGCCCGCGCCCGCGCGGCGCGGATACTCGACCGGCTCCTGCTGAGCTTCGCGACCGAGCCCCGCGACGTCGTACGGAAGTAGGGCTGAGTTTCATGAGCGATGACCACTGCCCTCAGCCGGAAATGTGCATTTCCATTATTGATTATGGTTCTTCTACCGGACTGATAATGTTTCTTCACCCCGCTCGCAAGGAGATCTGATGTCAGACGCGCCACCACTGCGCGTTGCCGTAGTCGGGGCGTCCGCCGGTCTGGGTCGTTGCATCGGCATCGGGCTGGCGCAGAAGGGCGCCAAGGTCGCCTTCCTCGCGCGACGCCGTGACCGCCTCGAGAAGGCAGCCGAGGAGGCGGGCAACGGGTCGGCGGCGGTTGCGTGCGACGTCACCGACGGCGCCGCCTGCCAGAGCGCCATGGAGACCGTCGTCGAGAACTTCGGCGGTCTGGACGCACTCGTCTACACCACCGGTGTCGGCGTCCTCGCCCCGCTGACCCAGGTGACCGCCGAGCAATGGGCGAACCTGTTCGCCACCAATGTCACCGGCGCATCGCTCATCACCGCAGCGGCTGCACCGCACCTCGCGGCCGCCGCCGGTTCGGCGGTGTACTTGTCGTCGCTGAGCGCGTCATACTCGGCTCCGTGGCCGCTCCTCGGAGCGTATGCCGTGTCCAAGGCCGCCCTGGACAAGCTGGTCGAGGCCTGGCGCATCGAACATCCGAACATCGGGTTCACCCGCCTGGCCGTCGGCGACTGCTTCGGCGGTGAAGGGGACTCGCAGACCGAGTTCAACAAGGCGTGGGACCCCGAGGCGCTGGAGAACGCCATCCGGTTCTGGATGGAGAACGGCTACATGCAAGGCGGTCTTGTCGAGGCCGACCACCTCGTCGACGTCGTCGACTCCGTACTTCGTTGCGGCAACAGCAGTTTCATCCCCAACCTGACCCTGGCTCCGCGGCCCTCTGGTGCGGTGGCCGAACTTCGGCAGTGGTGAAGGACTTTCGGTGACACACGAATCGCGCATGCTCATCGACGGCAAGCTCGTCGAATCCGAGACGGGCCGCCAGTTCGACAACATCAACCCGGCGACCGAGGAGGTTCTCGGTGGTACCGCCGACGGCACCCGCGCCGACATGGAACGCGCCGTGGCGGCCGCCCGGCACGCGTTCGACCACACCGACTGGTCGCGCGACGGCGAGGCCAGGGCCGCCGGGCTTCGTCAACTGCAGGCGGCGCTCGAGGCCGAACGTGAGGAACTCCGCGGCGAACTCATCGCGGAAGCCGGTTGCCCCCTCCTGAGCACCTTCGGACCACAGCTCGACGTGCCGCTCAGGGACGCCTTGAGCTGGCCGGCCGACATGATCAGCCAGTTCCAATGGAAGAGAACGCTTCCCGACAAAGACGCGTTCGGCATGGGCACGCTCGCCGAACGCGAAGTCTGGAAGGAACCCATCGGTGTCGTCGGCGTCATCACGCCGTGGAACTTCCCGCTGGAGATCATCCTCAACAAGCTCGGGCCGATCCTCGCCATGGGCAACACCACGGTGCTCAAGCCGGCACCCGACACCCCGTGGAACGCCACCCGCATCGGCCGGATCATCGCCGAGCAGACCGACATCCCACCCGGGGTGATCAACATCGTCACCTCCTCGGACCACCTCGTCGGCGAGGTTCTGTCGACCTCCCCGCTGGTCGACATGGTGGCCTTCACCGGGTCGACGGCGACCGGGCGGCGCATCATGAAGGCCGCTGCGGACACCGTCAAGCCGACCTTTCTGGAACTCGGCGGCAAGTCGGTATATCTCGTGCTCGACGACGACGGCGACATCAGCGCGTCGGTGGGCGGCAGTGCGTTCGTCTCGATGCACGCCGGACAGGGCTGCGCCATGCCGACCCGGCTGCTGGTGCCTAATTCCCGACATGCCGAGGCCGTCGAGATCGTCAAGGTCGCGATGGAGAAGAACAAGTACGGCGACCCCACCGACCCGTCGGTGCTGCAAGGTCCTCAGGTGTCGAGACGCCAGCAGGACCGGGTGATGGGCGATATCGAGAAAGGCAAGCAGGAGGGCGCCCGGCTGGTCACCGGCGGCAACATTCCCGCGCACCTACCGAAGGGGTTCTTCGTCGAGCCAACGGTTTTCGCTGACGTGGACAACCGGATGACGATTGCACAGGAGGAGATCTTCGGGCCGGTGCTGTCCGTCATCGGATTCGACGACGACGACGATGCGGTGCGCATCGCCAACGACTCCATCTACGGCCTGTCCGGCGTGGTGTTCGCCAACGATCTCGATCGGGCCAAGTCCGTCGCCGGCCGGATCCGCACCGGGACCCTGGGCATCAACGGCGGTCTGTGGTACGGCGCCGACGCCCCCTTCGGCGGCTACAAGCAATCCGGTATCGGACGGCAGTGCGGCATCGAGGGCCTCGAGATCTTCACCGAAACCAAGACCGTCGGCTGGCCAAAGGAGACCCGATGAAATCACGAGCGGCCGTACTGCGCGGCGTAGGTGTCGACTGGGAAGTCACCGACGTCGAGCTGGACCCGCCCCGCGCCGGTGAGGTTCTGGTCAAGATGGCCTACGCCGGCATCTGCCACTCGGACGAACATTTCTACACCGGCGACAGCGTCCCGAGCCCCGACATGGAGGAGATGATGCGGGCTTCCGGCGTGCCGGTGCCCGAGTGGTTCCCGATGCTCGGCGGACACGAGGGATCGGGCATCGTCGAAAGCGTCGGCCCCGAGGTCAAGGCGCTCAAGCCCGGTGACCACGTGGCCATCTCGTTTCTGCCGGCCTGTGGCAGCTGCCGCTGGTGCGCCAGCGGGTACACCTATATCTGCGACGTCGGCGCCGACCTCTACAGCAAGGCGATGACGACCGACGGCACCTGCCGGCGGCACGTGTCCGGTCCCGACGGCGACGAGGACCTGATGGCGATGATGCAGGTCGGCACCTTCTCCGAGTACGTCGTCGCCTCCGAGCGGTCCCTCGTCAAGATCAACGACTGGATCCCTCTGGAAGCCGCCTCCCTGGTTTCCTGCGGTGTGACAACGGGTTTCGGCTCCGGCTCAGTCGCCGCCGGGACCGAGCCGGGTGACACCGTCGTCGTCGTCGGCGTCGGCGGAATCGGCATGAACGCCGTCCAGGGGGCGAAGGTGGCCGGCGCCAAGCACATCGTCGCCGTCGACCCGAACGAGTTCAAACGCGAGATCGCACCCACCTTCGGTGCGACACACACCGCCGTCGATGCGGGCGCCGCCCTGGAACTGGTCAAGGACATCACCTGGGGTGTCATGGCCGACCGCGTCGTGCTGACCCCTGGTGTGGTGCCGCCGGACCTCGTGCTGACGGCGATGCTGCTTCTGCGCAAGGGCGGCACCTGTGTGCTGACCGGCATGGCGAAGGTCAGCGACCTGATGGTCCCGCTGAGCCTTCCCGACATGGTCAGCTCGTGTAAGACGCTAAAGGGTGTGCTCTACGGCGAGATGAACCCGCGCGACGCGATGCCGAAACTGCTGTCGATGTACGAGGCGGGCACTATCAAGCTCGACGAGCTGATCACGAAGCAGTACAAGCTGGACGACATCAACGAGGCGATGAAGGATCTGCGCGCGGGCAACAACATCCGCGGCGTCATCGCGTTCTGATTGATCCAGGCCCCGCCGTGCCGGGGTAACGTGCGGGAGATGAGTGCTGGCGAGCAACGCGCCGGAGTCGATCTGACCAACCTGGATCAACCGCTCAGCCCCGACGCGGGGGCGACGAAGCGGGACCTGGTCGACTACCTCGACGCGGTCGCCGAACGGATGCTGCCCGGGTTGGCCGGGCGCCCGCTCACCGTGCTGCGCATCCTGCGGGGGCGTGATCCGTTCATGCAGAAGAACGTGCCCAAGTACACCCCCGACTGGGTGCGCACGGTGTCGATCTGGGCCGAATCCTCACAACGACACGTCCGTTATCCGGTGTGCGACGATCGCCGCACGCTGCTGTGGCTGGCCAACCAGCGCGCCGTCGAGTACCACCCGGCGCTGGGTCTGGCCGACGACATCTACCGGCCCACGCATCTGGTGCTGGACCTCGACCCGCCCCCAGGAGGCGACTTCGCCGCGGTCGTCGCCACCGCGCACCTGGTGCGTCAGGGCCTGGCCGATGCCGGTCTGACCGGCGCTGTCAAGACCAGCGGCGCAAAGGGCCTGCACGTGTTCGTACCGGTCGACGACAGCGCGCCGGTCGACGACGTCGCCGCGGCCACTCGCGCGCTTGCCGCACGGGCGGAGGCTCTCGATCCTGCCACGGCGACAACGGCTTTCATCGTGGGGGACCGGGCGGGAAAGGTCTTCGTGGATTCGACGCGGGCAGGCGGGGCGACCGTCGTCGCCGCGTACAGTCCTCGGCTGCGGCCCGGCACGCCGGTGTCGTTTCCGCTGGCGTGGTCGGACTTGGACGGCATCGCCCCAACCGATTTCACGGTGCACACCGCCATCGATGCTCTCGCCGGCCGCGATCCGTGGGCCGAGACCATGCCGGCACCGCAACCGCTTCCGCACGAGCTGATCGAGCACGGCCGCACGATCCCGGTCGCTCGGGTGGCCGCGATGCACGAAGGCAAGCGCCGCGCCAGGGCACGTCGAAAAGGGACCTGACACCGGTGGCCCTGGGGCACAGCAGTGGGCCTCGGGTAGCGTTGACGTGTGGTTTTGGCAGCGGCGATTCAACTCGAGGCGGTTGTGGGCGACGTGGACGCCAACCTCGCCGCCTGCGAACGCCTCGCCGACGAAGCGGGTCGCGCCGGCGCCCGAGTCATCGCGCTCCCCGAGTTCTTCACCACCGGCATCGGGTTCGTCGACGCGTTGAAGGACGCTGCCCTGCCTCCGGACGGCAAGGCGACCGAGTTGCTCACCGCCCTGGCCCGCCGGCACGGCGCGCTGGTCGGCGGTTCGTTCCTGTGCCGAGACGCCGACGGGCACGTGCGTAACGCCTACCTCGCCGCCGACGCCGGCGGGGTGGTGGGCCGACACGACAAGGATCTGCCCACCATGTGGGAGAACGCCTTTTACGTCGGCGGCCACGACGACGGCGTGTTTCACGTGAACGACCACGACGTCGGCGCGGCGGTGTGCTGGGAGCTGATGCGTACCGGCACGGTCAAGCGGCTGCGGTCGCGCGTCGACCTGGTGATGACCGGCTCGGGCTGGTGGTCCATCCCGCCGTGGCCGCCTCGGTTCGTGTTCGACCGCTGGGAACGCGGCAACGCCGCGACGGCCCGCCTCGCGGCGGCGTCGTTCGCCAAGTATGTCGGGGCGCCGGTGGTGCATGCCGCACACGCAGGCGCATTGACGTGCCCCATGCCGTTGTTGCCGATGCGCTACCGGGGGCATTTCGAGGGCGCGACGCTCATCACCGATGCGCGCGGAGAAGTGATCGCGGAGCGCCCCGCCGAGCAGGGCGAGGGCGTCGTCCTCGGCGAGATCGAAATCGGCCGCCGCGCACCGTTACTCGATCCGCCGAACAGGTTCTGGCTGCACCCGCGGGGACCGCTGCCGACTGTGGTTTGGCACTATCAGCGCTGGCATGGTCGGCGGTGGTATCGCCGTCACGTGATGCGCTCTGCAACGCCGTCGGCGGCAGGGGTCGGCGACACCCCACGCGATTGATCCGAAATCCGTTGCGCGACAGTCCCCTGACGGCGGAAAACACCCATCGGTGATCGCCTTCACGGACATCGGGGCCGCTCGTGCCCCTCAGCACGTACCCTTTTGGTGATGGAGCTGACGGTTGAGTAAGGACAACTCCGCGACAGGGCGGCCGATCGATGCGGTCGCCTGGGGGTCCGTTCCGCATCCCGTGCTCGTCGTCGACCGATCCGGCATCGTCCGCGCGTTCAGTGCCCCTACCGAAGCCGTGTTGACCGGCGTCGAGATCGGCACGCGGCTCGCCGACGCCGCGCCGTCGTGGCTGGTACAGGCCCACGAGCACTGGGCGGGCGGTGAAGACCTGTCGCCTGCGAGGGGCGAACTCGACGGTCGCGAGTTCACGGCTCGGCCCACGCCGCTGTCGGAGGGCGAAGTCGCCTGGTGGTTGATCGCGGAACCTGACGGGTCGCTGCGCGACGCGCACGAGGCGCTGGCACGGGAACGGGAGCGCGCGGCCTTCCTCGACAACGCCTCGGCGGTGCTAATGGCGTCGCTGAACTTCGACCGCTGCACCGAGGCCGTCGTCCAGATGGCGGCCAGGCACCTGGCGGACGCGGCGGTCCTCGTCGCCGCCGAGCGCGAAAACCGGCTGCCCGTCGTCTGCAGCGGACCGGACGACGTCGCGGAGCACCGCAGGGTCGACGCGGACCCCGCCGACGTGCCGGGCCTCAGCGAGGCGCTTCGCGGGTTCCCTCCGGTGCCGTCGCGCTGGATCGACCCGTCGACCATGCCCGACTGGCTGATCCCCCGCCACCTCACGCAGCCGGTGGGATCGGTGCTCATCACCCCGCTGCCGGGTCACGGCGTTCCGGCGGGCGCACTCGTCCTGCTCCGCCGCGACTCGGCCACCGCCTTCAGCGACGGCGAGGAGCTGTTCGCCCGGCTTTTCGCGGCCCGCGCAGGTGCGGCGCTGTCCGCCGCCCAGCTGTATGCCGAACAATCGGCGATCACCCGCACCCTGATGCGCGATCTGCTGCCCCCGCAGCTGGATCGGCTCGACGACTTCGAACTCGCCGGCGGCTACCGCGCCTCCGAGGATCATCAGCTGGTCGGCGGCGACTTCTACGACGTCCACCGCGGCGCGGGCCCGAACGGCGAGACACTCGTGGTGCTCGGCGACGTCTGCGGAAAGGGCCTGGAGGCCGCAGTGCTCAGCGGCAAGATCCGCAACACCGTGCAGGCCCTGGCGCCGCTCGCCGATCAACACGAAGACGTGCTCAAGCTGCTCAACAGCGCCCTGCTGTCGCCCCACAACCGCCGCTTCGCGACGATGGTGCTCGCGTCCATCGCCCGCCGTGACGGTCGGTTGACGCTGCGGCTCACCTGCGCCGGGCATCCTCCTCCCTTGATCCTGCGTAACGACGGAACCGTGGAACAGGCGGACACGAAAGGCATGCTGGTCGGCGCGTTGGCACAGTTCAAGGCCCAGTCGACGGAGGTCGTGCTGGCGCCCGGCGAGACGTGCCTGCTCTACACGGACGGACTCAGCGAGGCGCGAGGGGGCCCGCTCGGATCGGAGATGTTCGGCGACGAGCGGCTCATCGATGCGTTGGCCCACTGTGCCGGTCTGCCCGCAGAGGCAGTCGTCGAGCGGATGATGATGCTCACCTCCGAGTGGGTAACCGAGCGGACACACGACGACATGGCCGTCGTGGCCATCACGGCTCCGCGCCGCACACGTCGGGGCGAGGTCGACGGACACCCTGGGGGTAGGTACAGAGCGTGAGCAGTAGAGACACCGGCGCGGCGCGCGACCGGCTGTGGGAGGCGGTTCTCGACGGAGACGAGTACTCCGCCGTCAGCGTGGTGTTCGAGGCGGTGGACGCGGGAATCACGCCCGAGGACGCGCTGCTGGAGGTGGTCGCGCCCGTGCAGCGCAAGGTCGGCACGGAGTGGGCGGCCAACCGCATCACCGTCGCACAGGAACACGCCGCCACCGCGATCAACGACCGAGTGATCGCCGCACTGTCCCAGCACCCCGCCTCGAGGACCCACGCTGCCGCCGGCCGCGTCACCGTTGCCTGCGTCGACGGCGAATGGCACGCGCTGCCGGCCCGCCTGCTCGCCGAGGTGCTGCGCCTGCGCGGCTGGCGGGTGGATTTTCTCGGGGCTCAGGTGCCGACGCCCCATCTGATCGCGCATCTGCACCAGCACGCGCCCGACGCCGTCGCGTTGTCGTGTTCGATCCCGACCCGGCTGCCCGCCGCGCACGCGGCGATCACCGCCTGCCAGTCCGCGGGTGTCTCGGTGCTCGTAGGTGGCGCCGCGTTCGGCCCCGACGGCCGCTACGCCCGCCTGCTCGGTGCCGACGCGTGGGCCCAGGACGCCCGCGCCGCCGTGCAGTGCCTGAGCGACGACCTGGCACGGCTACGCCTCACCGCGACCGCGTCGTCGGGTGCGCTGCCGCATCTGAGGACCAGGAGTATTCGATGGTCAGCGGCACGAAGGCGCAGCTGGTCAAGTCGACTGTCGCCGAGCTGGAGAACCGATTCCCCGCGATGCGCGACTACAGCGTGGCGCAACGCGAACACACCACCGAGGACATCGCGCACATCATCGACTTCCTCGCGACCGCACTGTATGTCGACGACGACGACCTGTTCACCACGTTCATCGTCTGGACCGCCGAGGTGCTCGAAGCCCGAGGCGTACCAGCGACCTCACTGATTCCCGCGCTGGATTTGTTGTCCGATCAACTGCAAGACTTCCCCCGGACCCAACGTCTGCTCACGGCAGCGCGCACGGCCCTGACCGCGAAGACCACCTCGCCGATCGCATGAGACTCATCCTGACCATCGAGACGACGACCCGGTCGATACGCGTAACCGTCTCCGGGGACGTCGACTTCGGACAGGCGGCCTATCTGATCGACACCGTCTCCGACTTGCTGAGTGCCCATCCCGACGTGCAGGAGCTGCATCTCGACTTCACGAAGCTGACGTTTCTCGACTCGACGGGGCTGTCGGCCCTGCTGCAGATACACCGGCAGACAACAGAACTCGGGGCGCGGATGCACCTGGACAATCGGCCGGCGCACCTCGACCGGATCCTGGAGATCACCGGGCTGCTGGACTACCTCACGGCGAACCGTAGCGAAGAGACCGAAGTCCGTTGAGCGCCATGGTCGGACATGTGGCCGTGCTGCAGCGCTACCCGGTCAAGTCGATGCTCGGTGAACGACGCGACTCGATCCGCGTCGGACCCGTGGGCGTGGACGGCGACCGACAGTACGCCGTCATCGACGACGAAACCGGGCGGGTGGCCACTGCCAAACATCCCCGACGGTGGAGCGCGCTGCTGCAATGCGCGGCGGCGACAAGTGACGGCGGTGCTGTCGTGGTGACGCTGCCGGACGGCCGCAGCGTGCCGGTCACCGAAGCGGCCGAACCGCTGTCGCAACTGCTCGGGCGTCGGGTGCATCTCGGCGGCGAGCGCACTGCGGGCGCGACGCTGGAGCGGTCCGACCCGCTCGAGGTGCTGGCGCACGGCATCGACGCCGAGTTCGATCCCGTGCTGCTCGAACTCGGCAAGGCGGCGCCGGGCGGTGCCTTCGTCGACCATTCCCCGGTGCACTTGATCACCACGACCACGCTCGACGCGATCGGTGTCGGCGTCGCGGAGGCGATCCGATACCGGCCGAACGTCGTCATCGACATGTCCGACGGGTTCACCCCATTCGGGGAGAGCGACTGGGTGGGAACCGAGATGCGTCTGGGAGACGTCACGTTGCGCGTCACCCGCCCAACCTCCCGCTGCGCTGTCCCCACTCTCAGACATGGTGACGCCGAACGACTTCCGGACGCGGTGCGGTTCCTGCTGGAGCACAATCGCATCGAGGTTCCCGACTCGGGGAAGCTGCCCTGCGCCGGGGTTTACACCGAGGTGGTCGCCGTCGGCACCGTCAGCGCCGGTGACGAGGTGCGCGTCGGGTGACCCGCGGCCTCGCGGGAGTGTTCAGCCGGCCGCGGCGGTGACGGCCTCGGTGATCCGGGCGACGATCGGGCTGTCCAGTTTCCAGCACTGCCAGAACAGCGGAACGTCCAGGTGCGCCTTCGTGATCCGTACGAACGAGCCATCGTCCAGGTGCGGCTGGGCCAGCGCCTCGGGGAACATGCCCCAGCCCAGTCCGGCCAGGACCGCCGCGCCGAAGCCCTCCGCCGTCGGCACGTAATGCTGCGGCCGGATGATGTCGCGTCGAAACACCCTGCGCACCAACATGTCCTGCAGGGCATCGTCGCGGTTCCACGCCAACGACGGAGCCTGGGCCGCCGCCGCGGCGGTGAAACCATCCGGCAGGTATCGGTCGCGGTATGCCGGGCTGGCCACCGGGACATAACGCATCACGCCCAGGTGCTGCACCCGGCATCCCGAGACCGGTGTGCGCTCGGTGGTCACCGCGCCCATCACCACACCCTCACGCAGCAGGCGCGCCGAGTGGTCCTGATCCTCGATGCGGATGTCGAACAGCACATCATCGAGGGCGTCGAACACCGCGCTGAACCAGGTGGCCATCGAATCGGCGTTGACCGCCATCGCGATCCGCGGCGCACCGCCCGTTCCACCCGCCATCTCGCCGAGCGCCTCGGCCTCCAGCAGCGCGGTCTGCGCCGCCAGGCGCAACAGCGGAACCCCGGCAGGCGTTGCGACGCAGGGCTTTTCGCGTACCACCAGCACCTGACCCACCCGCTGTTCGAGGGCCTTGATCCGCTGACTGACCGCCGACGGAGTGACATGCAATCGCGCCGCGGCGGCATCGAACGACCCATGCTCGATCACCGCGGCGAACGCCGCGAGCTGCTGTCCGTCGATCCGCACATTAACGATTCTAATGCTGTGACGTTTTCTTTAGCGTGCGCCTCGGTCAGCGCGGCCCCCTACACTGACGTGGCCGGAGGGAAGGAGCACAGTGGGAGCGATACCCGTCATCGCGCTGACAGGCTATCTCGGTGCAGGGAAGACGACGCTGCTCAATCATGTTCTTCGGCAGCCGGGTGCGCGAATCGGTGTGGTCATCAATGACTTTGGTGAGCTCAACGTCGACGCCGCGCTGGTCACCGGTCAGGTCGACGAGCCGGCGTCCATCGCGGGCGGCTGCATCTGCTGCTTACCCGACGACGGTGGGCTTGACGACGCGCTGGCCAAGCTCGCCGATCCGCGGCTGGGCCTGGACGCCATCATCGTGGAGGCGAGCGGCCTCGCCGACCCTGTGGCGATTTCCCGGATCATCCGGTTCAGCGGGATCGACCGGATCCGGCCGGGCGGCATCGTCGACGTCATCGACGCCACCACGCACTTCGACACCGTCGACGACGGCAACACCGCCCCGGCGCGATACGGTGCGGCGTCCCTGGTCGTGGTCAACAAGCTCGACCAGATCCCCTCGGACCGCAGGGACGCTGTTCTCCAGCGGATCGAAAGCCGGGTCCGCGAACGCAATCCGGACGTGCACCTCGTCGGCGCGGTGGCCGGGCGGGTGGATCCCGCCTTGCTGTACGACGTCGCAGACACTGATGAGGACACCGGGCAGTTGTCGTTCCGGGAACTGCTGGTCTCCGACGCGCACCACCACGTTCACGCCGATTCCGTCACCGTGACCAGCGAGGGATGCGTCGACCCCGGCGTTCTTCTCGATCTCCTCGAGAAACCACCCGCCGGTGTGTACCGGCTCAAGGGTTTCGTCAGCGTCCGCTCCGGCGCGCGGACGCGCAGCTACGCGGTCAACGTGGTCGGCACCTCGGTACACGTCGCGTCCGCGCCCAAGCCGGCCCGCACCAACAGCCTCGTCGCGATCGGAACCTCATTCGACGTCGACGACGTGCGCGCAGCCATCGACGCCGCACTGCGCCCGCACGACGCGCCGGTGCCCGCCGCGGGTATGCGTCGGCTGCAGCGCTACCGACGCCTGAGCATCTGAGGAACGCCTCTTGCCGAACCCCTCGATGTCGGCCCCCTCGACTAATCTTCGAACATAGTTTCGATTCAGGAGGTGGTGGCGGTGGCGGCCGACGTCGACGGCGTGGCGAGTGCGCAGGCCCGCCTGCACGCCGCGGTGGCCGAACTGTCCGAGCTGCCGTTCGCCGACCTGCCGCCCGAGGTGCTCGATTCGGTGCTGTGTGATCTGGAGTTCGCGCAGCGCCGGCTCACCACCGTCGGCTATGACGCCGTCAACGGGCTGCGCGTCCAGTGGCCGGTACGGGTCGGTCGGCTGCGTGATCATCTGGCCAACCTGCTGAACCTGTCGGCCACCGATGCCGGTGCGCGGGTCGCGGTCGCCGCCGACCTGAACGCCACCGAGCCGGTGCTGGCCGAGACCGCTGCCGCGGCCCGACACGGACTGATCGGTGCCGAGCACGTGCGCATCATCCGCGAGACGATCACCAAACTGCCGGACACCGCCACCGCCGACGATCGGGCGCGCTTCGACTTGGAGTTGACCGGGGTCGCGGTGACCGAGCGGCCCGAGGTGCTGCGCCGCGACGCCGCGCTGCTGCTGGCCGACTACGACGCCACCCACGGCGATCCGGTCACCCGCGAACGCAGCCGAAAGGCGCGCAGTGAGTTCGTGCTGGGCCCTCAAGACGCCGACGGGATGAGCCGCGGTCGGTTCTGCGTGGATCCCGAAGCCCGCGCCTATCTGGAGATCCTGCTGGCCAAACTGGCTCGGCCCGGCATGTGCAACTCCGCCGATCCGGACCCGACCGTCGACGGCGATCCGGACCCGATGGCCGCCGCCGCCGATACCCGCACCACCGGCCAACGCAATCACGACGCGATCAAGGCGGCCCTGCGCGCCCTGCTCGCCAGCGGGCAGCTGGGTCAGCATCGCGGGCTGCCGGTCACCGCGATCGTCACCATGACCCTGCAACAACTGGAAGCCGCCGCCGGAATCGCCATGACCGGCGGCGGATCGACGGTGCCGATGGAAACCGCGATCCGGATGGCCGCCCATGCTCACCACTACCTCTATATCTACGACGCCGGCTGTGGGCGACCGCTGTTCTTGGGCCGCTCCAAACGGCTGGCGTCGGCCGATCAGCGCATCGTGCTACACGCCATCGACGGTGGCTGCACCATGCCCGGCTGCGATCAACCCGGCTACCACGCCGATGTGCACCACCTCATCGAATGGAACCAACAGGGCAGCACCGACATCGACCGCCTCACCCTCGAGTGCGGGGCCGACCACCAAAACACCGGGCCGTCCGACGAGGAGTGGCAGGCCAGACGTCGGTACGACGAAGAGACCCTAGGCCAAACCCTTTGGTATCCACCGAAAACCGTGGACCCTACCCGGCAACCCCGAACCAACCGGCATCACCGACGACCCATGCCGCCACCCGAACCCGACGCCGCATAGGCGGTCCCACACGTGACGCCGTCACCGCCAGAACAGGTGGTGCACGACGCCGCTCGCGCTGGGCACGACCTCGTGGTGGAACCGGTCGTTCAGCTCGTCGGGCGACTCCCAGAGGCGTGATCCGGCGCCTAGCTCAACCTGCGACACCGCTACGTGCAGGGTGTCGACCAGGTCGGCGGCGAGGAACTGACGAATGACATTTGCGCCACCACCGAGCCGAACGTCCTTGCCCTGCGCGGCCGCTTGCGCCCGCTCGAGGACGGTGGCCGGATCGGCGTTGATGAAATGAAAGGTGGTATCCGACAGGGTGAACGACGGACGCTCATGGTGGGTCATCACGAAAACCGGGGTGTGGAACGGCGGCTCGTCACCCCACCAGCCCTGCCATTCGCGGTCCCGCCACGGTCCGCGCTGCGGCCCGAACTTGTTGCGCCCCATGATCTCGGCACCGATGTTGTGGGCGAAGTCGCGGGTGAAGTAGTCGTCGAGTCCGCGGCTGCCGCCCGGTTCGGTGCGGTTGGGCCAGCTTGCCGTCGCTCCGGCCCACGCGAACATTTCGCCGGGGTCGGCGTGACCGAACGGGCGCTCGAACGTCTGGTCAACACCGGCGCCGAAACCGTCCCGCGACACGTTGAAGTTCTGGACTCTGAGCAGCTGACCCACGCGTTCCTCCCGTTTGGCCTTCCCGTTTGGCTGACGACTAGTGGTTGGACTCCCGCGACCAGCCCAATTCACCGCGCCACCTGCTAGCATCAGTTTTTCTAATGTTCCTACAGAATCATTAGCTGTACTCAGCCCGACGCGCTCCCTAACGTCGACGCCGTGGGTTCACCTCTGATCGTCGGCTTCGTCGCCTGCTTCACGCTGATCGCTGCGATCGGCGCCCAGAACGCGTTCGTGCTGCGCCAGGGGATCCGCGGTGAGCACGTGCTGCCGGTGGTGGCGCTGTGCACCGCCTCCGACATCGTGCTCATCGCGGCGGGCATCGCCGGCTTCGGCATGCTCATCAGCGCCCACCCCGGCGCACTGGACGTCGTCAGGTTCGGCGGCGCGGTGTTTCTGTTCGGATACGGGCTGCTCGCCGCGCGCCGGGCGGTGCGCCCGTCGGCGCTGACACCGTCGGAGCAGGCCCCCGCCAGGCTGGCCGAGGTACTGCTCACCTGCGCGGCGATGACGTGGCTCAACCCGCACGTCTACCTCGACACGGTCGTGCTGCTCGGCGCGCTGGCGAACGAGCACCGGGAGGGCCGGTGGCTGTTCGGGGTCGGCGCCGTCACCGCGAGCGCAGTCTGGTTCGCCGGGCTCGGGCTGGGAGCCCGCCGGCTCGCCGGCCTGTTCGCGACCCCGTCGACCTGGCGCGTACTCGACGGGCTGATCGCGGTCACGATGATCGGACTGGGTGCGGCGCTGGCACTGAACTGACAGAATCGCCCGGTCGACTTCCTCGGAAAGCGCGAAACGGGTATGCCTTTCTCATGACCACATCTGGAAAGTCGGTGTTCATCACCGGCGCTGCTGCAGGAATCGGCCGCGCGACGGCGCTCACCTTCGCTCGGAAGGGCTTCACCGTCGGCGGCTATGACATCGACGAGGTCGGCCTCAAGACGCTGGCCGACGAGATCGAGCGGCTCGGCGCTGTCGCGCACACCGGCCACCTCGACGTCACCGACCCCGACGAAATGGCCCAGCGCGTCGGCGACTTCGCCAAGGCCGCGGGCGACCGCCTCGACGTCATGATCAACAACGCGGGCATCCTGCGCGCCGGACGATTCGAGGAACTGGACATCGCCGGCCACCACCGGGAGATCGACATCAATGCCAAAGGGGTGGTCAACGGGCTGTACGCGGCGTTTCCCTACCTGCGCAAGACGCCGAATTCCGTCGTCGTCAACCTGTCCTCCGCGTCGGCGATCTACGGGCAGGCCGAGCTCGCCAACTACAGCGCGACCAAGTTCTTCGTCCGCGGCATCACCGAGGCGCTCGACATCGAATGGAACCGCTACGGCATCCGGGTCATCGCCATGTGGCCGCTCTACGTGCAGACCGCGATGACCGACAGCATCAAGACCGGGACCACCGACTCTCTCGGTATCCGGCTCAGCGCACAGGACGTCGCCGACGCCATCGCCGCGGCGGTGGAACCCTCCCTGCTGCGCCGCGCCGTCCATCAGGTGCACTTCCCCGTCGGTACCCAGACCAAGGTGCTCACGACGGGATCCCGGTTCTCACCCGCCTGGCTGACGCGATTGATCAACAAGCGGTTGGCACATCAGTGACGTTCCGGATGACCGTCGAGGACGTGTTCCACATCCGCAACCGGGGGGTCGTCGCCACCGGCCGGGTCCAGAGCGGCACGCTTCGGATCGGCGACACCATTCACATCAACGGCGGGCCCGCCGTCACCGTGGACGCGATCGAGAAGTTCCGCAAACGGCTCGACGAGGCCACCGCCGGCGAGAACGTCGGCGTGCTGATGAAGACCATCGACAGGGACCAGATCAAGCGCGGCGATGTCATCACCTCCTCGGGCGAAGCCGCGCCGCTGGGCGGCACCAACGTGATCCTCTGACTTTCGATTCGCGCTGATCGCAACCGTTGAGAGCGGCGACCTGCGGCAATATTGTCCGACCATGAATGAGGATTGGCTCGCCGTCATCGTCGGCCTCACGCTGCTGGCCCTTGTGCTCGTCGGCGCGATCCCGAGCGGCGTGATCCCGTGACGCAGCAGCAACAGCAACAACAGAGCACCCAGACCGAGCCGGACACGCGCTCCACCGGTATCGGGTATGCGGTCGCCGGTGTGCTCGTAGTCGTGGCTCTGGGGGCTGTGACCCGGTTCCTGGAGACCAGAGTCCCGCAGTGGGCCGACGGCACCGGGTTCGAACGCGTCGCGAAATCGATCGAGTTCCCGGTCTATGCAATCGCTTTGGGTCTGTTCGGCAACTTCGTGCTCTCCAGGCTGGCGCTGCGGGACGCGCTGTCGCAGGGCTTTCGCACCGAGTTCTTCATCAAGACAGGGCTGGTGCTGCTCGGCGCGTCCATCAACTTGAAGGTGCTCGTGACCGCCGCCGGTCCGGCGATCGTGCAAGCGCTGCTGCTGATTTCGATCGTGTTCGGCTTCACGTGGTGGCTGGGCGGCGTGCTCAGGCTCGAAGACAAACTGCGCGCCCTGCTGGCCTCGGCGGTGTCGATCTGCGGAGTCAGCGCGGCGATCGCGGCCGCGGGCGCGGTGCAGGCCAAGCGTGAACAGCTGGCCTATGCCGCGTCGCTGGTCATCGCGTTCGCGCTGCCGTCGATCTTCCTGCTGCCCTGGCTCGCCGACGTCCTGCACCTCTCCGACCCGGTCGCGGGCGCCTGGATCGGCGGCAACATCGACACCACCGCTGCCGTCGCCGCGGCCGGTGCGATCGCGGGCGAGGATGCGCTGCAGATCGCCACCATCGTGAAGACCACCCAGAACGCGTTGATCGGGGTGGTGGCGATCGCGTTGACGGCCTACTTCGCTTTGAAGGTCGAGCGGAAATCGACCGAGGAGGCGCGTCCGACGCTCGGACAGTTCTGGGAACGCTTCCCCAAGTTCGTGCTGGGCTTCATCGCCGCGTCGATCATCGGAACGCTGTATCTGCAGTGGGTTTCGGACGGCAAGGCGGCGATCGCCACGGTCAACGACCTGCGCACCTGGTTCCTGATCTTCGCGTTCGTCGCGATCGGCCTGGAGTTCTCGGTGAAGGGGTTGAAGGAGGCGGGTTGGCGCCCGGTCGCGCTGTTCGCCTCGGCCACCGTCGTCAACATCGTCGTCGCACTCGGTCTGGCCGCCGTGTTGTTCGGCGGTTTCGAAGTGAGTTGATCCTCAGAGCTTTTCGAGATCGATCGGCAGATCGTCGGCTGGAGTGGGACCGGTCCCCCAGGTGAGCGGGACGCGGTAGCTTTCCGGGACACCCCATGTGAAACGCCGCAGCATCTTGTGCATGACGGTCTTGACCGTCATGTCGGCGAACTGCTGTCCGATGCACTTGTGCGCGCCCCCTCCGAAGGGCGCGAACGCGTATCGGTTCACCGCTGCCCGGTTGCCCGCGTCGGTGAACCGTGCCGGATCGAACGTGTCGGGGTCGGGCCACCAGTCCGGCAGCCGCATCGAGGCGTGGACGCTGATCGCGATCTGGCTGTTGCGCGGTATGTAGTGGCCACAGATCTCGGTGTCGCGGATCGCTTGGCGGAAAAGGGTTCCCGCGGGGGCATACATTCGCAGCACTTCCTTGAATGCCGCATCCAGCAGCGGATAGGCCTCGAGGTCCTCGAGAGTGGGCGTATCGATCGGCTGATCGACCGCTTCCTCTCGAAGTAGGTTCTGCCAGTGAGGGTTTCGGCCCAATTCGTAGACCAGCATCGACAGTGCGATCGCTGTCGTGTCGTGTGCTGCCATCAGCAGGAAGATCATGTGGTTGACGATGTCGGCGTCGGTGAAACGGCGGCCGTCGTCGGATTCACTGCGGCACAGCATGGAGAACAGATCGGTGCCGTCGCCACGACGGCGGTCGGCGATCTGCCTACCGAAGTAGCGCTCCAGGCGTTTTCGTGCGCGCAGACCCCGCGCCCACGTCCCACCGGGCACGTTCGCGCGGACGATGGCCTGACCGCCGTGCACGGTGTGGTGGAAGTCCTCGATGAGTTGATCTGACTCCGCGCCGAGCGTTGTTCCGACGAACACCTCGGCCGCCTGCTGCAGCAGCAGATACTTGATCGACGGATACATCGGGAACCGTCGCGCGGGTCGCCACGTGGTGAGCGCACGGTCGATACCGTCGGCCGTGCTCGCGAGGTACGTGTTGAGCGCGGTGCGGGTGAATGCCTGCTGCATGATGCGCCGGTGGTCCCGATGCTCCTCGAAGTCCAGCAGCATGATGCCGCGGTGGAAGAAGGGACCGATCACCGGTTGCCAGCCCCTGGTGCTCGACAGTGCCTTGTCCCGGTTGACCCAGGCCGCCTCGAGCGCTTCGGGCCCCATCAGGGCGACGACGCGAAATCCCACCCCGCCCGCCCACGACACCGGGCCGTACTTCGCATATCTACGCCGGGCGAACTCCAGCGGGTCGACGAGCGCGGAGAGGACGTGGCCGAGGTAGGGCACGCCGTAGTCGCCCATGACCGGCGCGAGCCCGGATCCGGGCGGCGGTTCGGCCAACGGGGCGTCACGGCTGGGCCACTGCTCAGCCACCGTCGCACCGAATCCCTGGGCCCATCCCTGGAGCTGGTGCCGCGCCTCGGTCAGCGATGCCGGCGGCGCGACGGCGTC
Source organism: Mycolicibacterium elephantis DSM 44368 (assembly GCF_004014805.1). Taxonomy (GTDB): domain Bacteria; phylum Actinomycetota; class Actinomycetes; order Mycobacteriales; family Mycobacteriaceae; genus Mycobacterium; species Mycobacterium elephantis. The sequence continues at coordinate 129,109 of NZ_ATDN01000045.1, read as the reverse complement.
CAGGAGGTTGATCATCGGCCGAAATCCCCTTGTCGATATCTGGTACGTAACCGTGCCAGCTTCGCTGTAGACCAGCAAGCATCCACAGGTGTGTTGGTCGCCAACTTCGGTGCGAGTTGGCTACTCTCGCCGAGTGCCTGCTGCGTTGTCCCGGCGGAGTTTCCTGGCGCTGACGGCCGGGGCCGCCGCGCTGGTCGCCGCATGCGGTTCGGAGGAGCCGGGCGCCGTCGCCAAGGACGGTTCGGTGACCGTCAAACACGTCTTCGGCGAGACCAGGATCCCCGCGCCCCCGGGCCGAGTCGTCAGCGCCGGCCTCACCGGACAGGACGACCTTCTTGCGCTCGGGGTCGTGCCGATCGCCGTCACCGACTGGTTCGGCGGCGAACCGTTTGCCGTATGGCCTTGGGCGCAGCCGAAACTCGGCGGCGCGCAGCCGGTGGTGCTCAGCATCGCCGACGGCATCCAGCTCGACCAGATCGCCGCGCTGAACCCCGACCTGATCATCGCCACCAACGCGGGCCTGGACTCCGACACCTACACGAAACTGTCCGAGATCGCCCCGACCGTGGCCCAGAACGGCCAGGACGCGTTCTTCGAGCCGTGGAAGGACCAGGCCACCACCATCGGGCAGGCGGTCTTCCAATACGACCAGATGCAGTCGCTGATCGCCGGCGTCGACGAGCAGTTCATCACCGCGGGCACCGATCACCCGCAGTTCGCGGGCAAGACGGCGACGCTTCTGCACGGCCGCCTCGACAACGGCGAACCAGAGGTTCTGACGCCCGGGTGGCGCACCGAGTTCCTCACCCAGATGGGCTTCACGATCGCCGAGGACCCGGACGCGGCCGACGTGCCGATCTGGTGCACCGAGAGCGACGAGGAACAGGCGGCGCTGCTGGCCGAGCCCGAGATCGCCGAGCGCGGCAGCCGCAATGTGTTCACCGGCAAGGAACTCGCGGGGGCGATCGCGTTCGCCTCGCCGCTGTCCTATCCGGTGGTGGCCGACCAGCTGCCACCACTGCTGGCGCGGGCGCTGGCCTGACAAGATGACCGGGTGACCGGCACCGGCGAGAGCGAGCACCGCGGGTTCGCGAAGACGGGCTCCGCCTACTATCCGACGCTCGTCGCGGTCTTCACCGGTCTGGTGCTGATCTCCAACGTCGCGGCCACCAAGGGCATCGCGTTCGGCCCGATCATCGGCGACTGGTCGCTGATCACCGACGGCGGCTTCGTCGTGTTCCCGCTGACCTACGTGATCGGCGACGTGCTGTCGGAGGTGTACGGTTTCGCCGCCACCCGACGGGCGATCTACATCGCGTTCGTGATGGAGGCGCTCGCAGCGTTCACCTTCTGGATCACCGCCTACCTGCCCGCGGCGGACTTCTACCCCAACCAGGCCGCGTTCGAGGCGGTCGTCAAACCGTTCACTCAGCTGGTCATCGCCGGACTGGCCGGCTTCATCGTCGGTCAAACGCTCAACGCGTGGGTGGTGGTGCGGGTCAAGACCCGGTTCGGCGAGCGGCACCTGTGGGCGCGCCTCATCGGGTCGACCATCGTCGGGGAGTTTGCTGACACGCTGGTGTTCTGCAGTATCGCCGCGGCAGCGATCGGAATAACCACCTGGGACGACTTCGCCACCTATGTCGCGCTGGGCTGGGTGTACAAGACGGCCGTCGAAGTGCTGGTGTTGCCCGTGACGTACCGCGTCATCGGGTTCCTCAAGCGCCGCGAGCCCACCTATCAGCCCGCCGTTTGAGGCTTCGGTAAGGCTCCTCTGGCAAGGCTCATAGAGCACGAGCTTTCGTTGCTACTCGCGGGTAGGTTCGAAGGCATGAGCATGACAGCCGACATGTTGGGGGCCAGCGTTCTCGGCGCCGTTCATGACTACGGTGACCAAGCGCTGCTCTTGGAGTTCAACCGCACGACCGACGTGTTGGCCTGGACCGCGGCCATCCGTCGAGCCGACCTGCTCGGGGTGATCGACATCGTTCCGGCGTCGCGCACCGTGCTGATCAAACTGGCCGGACCCCGCTATCTGGCACCAACCCGCCAGCGGCTGGCCAAGATTCAGGTCGGCCCCGATATCGCCGCCGACCTGGCCGCGCCGGCCGGCGGTGACGTCGACGTCGAGATCGACGTCATCTATGACGGACCCGACCTCGACGAGGTGTCGCGGCTGACCGGGCTGAGCACCGACCAGGTAATCGCCGCTCACACCGCGACCCCGTGGCGGGTCGGATTCGGTGGTTTCGCACCGGGTTTCGCCTACCTCGTCGGAGGGGATCCACGGCTGGAAGTGCCACGGCGCGCTGAACCGCGCACGAAGGTCCCCGTCGGCTCGGTGGGGCTCGCCGGTGAGTTCAGCGGAATCTATCCGCGCGAATCGCCCGGCGGCTGGCAGTTGATCGGCCGGACCGGCGAGGTGCTCTGGGACCTCGACCGGGAGAGGCCGGCGCTGCTGACACCGGGGATGACAGTGAGGTTCCGGGCGGTCGGTTAGGAGGAGCCATGGCGACACTGGAGGTCCTGCGATCCGGACCGCTGGCGTTGATCGAAGACCTGGGCCGTCCCGGGCTGGCGCACATGGGGGTCGGGCGCTCCGGGGCGGCCGACCGCCGCTCGCACATGCTGGCCAACCGGCTGGTCGCGAACCCCGCCGACTGCGCCACCATCGAGGTGACGTTCGGCGGCTTCTCGGCGCGGGTCCGCGGCGGAGGCAAAGAAGGCGTCGCGATCGCCGTCACCGGTGCGGACACCGATCCCGCGGTGAACGGGGTACCGTTCGGCACCAACAGCATTCACTTCGCCCGCGACGGTGAGGTGATCTCGCTCGGAGCCCCCCGTTCCGGGCTGCGGACGTACCTGGCCGTGCGCGGGGGCATCGACGTCGAACCGGTGCTGGGATCGCGGTCCTACGACGTGCTCGCGGCGATCGGCCCGCTGCCGCTCAAACCAGGCGACGTGCTGCCGGTCGGTGCGCAGTCCGACGAGTTCCCCGAACTCGACCAGGCGCCGGTGGGCGCCATCGAGGACGACGTGCTGGAGTTGTCGGTCGTTCCGGGCCCGCGCGACGACTGGTTCGTCGACCCCGACGTGCTGATGCGCACCAACTGGCTCGTCACCAACAAGAGCGACCGGGTCGGCACCCGGCTGGTGGGCATGCCGCTGGAATACCGCAAGCCCGATCGGCAACTCCCCAGCGACGGGGCGAACCGGGGCGCGATCCAGGTGCCGCCGAACGGATTTCCGGTGATCCTGGGTCCCGACCACCCCGTCACGGGCGGATATCCGGTGATCGGCGTGCTGACCGACGAGGACATCGACAAGATGGCCCAGATCCGCCCCGGGCAGACCGTCCGGATGCGGTGGGCCCGGCCGCGGCAACCGTTCGCGGCGTAGCCACGCCGTCGCGGCCGTCGACCGCGCGGACTCGGCGCAAATGACGGCGGGTCCTGGTAGAACGACAGTGTGCAGCCACAAGTCTTCAATGCCCCTCACGTGCGCGGCGTTCACACCGCACGCCTCGTCCATACCGCCGATCTCGACAACGAGACCCGCGAGGATGCGCGCCGAATGGTCATGGAAGCCTTCGGCGGCGAGTTCACCGGCGCCGACTGGGAGCACTCCCTCGGCGGCATGCACGCCCTGATCTCCGATCACGGCGCCGTGATCGCGCACGGGGCGGTGGTTCAGCGCAGCCTTCTGTATCGCGACACCGCGCTGCGCTGCGGCTATGTCGAAGGCGTCGCGGTGCGCGAGGACTGGCGTGGACAGGGACTCGCCCAGGCCGTGATGGACGCGCTCGAACAGGTGCTCCGCGGCGCCTACCAGCTCGGCGCACTGAGCGTCACGGAGGAGGGCAGGCGCATCTACATGGCCCGCGGCTGGGTGCCGTGGCAGGGCCCGACGTCGGTGCTGGCGCCGGACGGCGTGACCCGCACACCCGACGACGACCATGCGTTGTTCGTGCTGCCGATCAGCGTCGACCTGGATCCGACGGCGGAGATCACCTGCGATTGGCGCGACGGCGATGTCTGGTGACGGGCGTACGTTGGTGACGTGACGTCACCGTTTCAGCCCACCCCGGAATCGTTCGACAAGCTGTATCGCGGCGAGCCCACCGTCGAGGGCGGGCCGACCCCGAACGTCATCCCGTGGGACGTGCGTCAGCCGCAGCCGCGGTTGATGGAACTCGAAGCGCTGGGCGGAATTTCGGGTGAGGTGCTCGACATCGGCTGCGGTCTGGGCGACAACGCGATCTACCTGGCGTCCCGCGGCTACTCGGTGACCGCGCTGGACGGATCACCCACCGCGATCGAGGAAGCCCGCCGCCGCGCCGAGGGCGCGGGTGTCCTGAAGTCGGATGCCGGCTCGGCCGGCGTGGAGTTCGCCGTGGCCGACGCGACCAAGCTGACCGGATACGACGGTCGTTTCGACACTGTCGTCGACAGCGCCCTCTACCACTGTCTCGACGAGGACGGCCGCGACGCCTACCTGACGGCGCTGCACCGCGCGACCCGGCCTGCTGCGCGACTCCACCTGGCCTGTTTCTCCGACGGCAACGTCAACGGGATCATCGCGCCGGGCACGGTTTCAGAGGACGACCTTCGCGACAAACTGCCCGCCAACGGCTGGTCCATCGACTTCCTCGGCCCGACCACGTATCTGGCCAACGCGGTCAGCTTCGAGGGCGGCGACGACGCGTTTCGCGAAGCGATGGAACAGCACATGCCACCCGAGGCGGTCGAGCACATGCGCGACATGGCGGCCCGCTACGAGGCCGTCTCCCGGCTGCTCGACGACGGGCGGGTGCACCTGCCGTTCACCGTCGTACACGCGCACCGGGTCGACTAGAACTCATCGGCCGGTCGATACGTCGAGGCAATGGCCGATTAATCACTAGGAAACATGAGCTGAATACACAGGTCGTATGAGTGAGCCCGAATGGGCACCCCTCACGGGCTTCCGGGTGGCGGTGACCTCCGCCCGCCGCGCCGACGAACTGGCGGCGCTGCTGCAACGCCGCGGTGCGGCGGTGACCAGCGCAGCGGCGATCACCATGGTTCCGCTTCCCGATGACGACGCGTTACGGGCGAACACCGAAGCGCTGATCGCCACGCCACCCGACATCGTCATCGCCACAACGGGGATCGGCCTGCGCGGCTGGATCGAGGCCGCCGACGGCTGGGGACTGGCCGCCGACCTGACCGCCGCGCTGGCGACGGCGCGCGTGGTGTCCCGCGGGCCGAAGGCCACCGGCGCGTTGCGCGCTGCCGGGCTGCACGAGGAATGGTCGCCGGACTCGGAATCGTCTCGCGAGCTGCTGCACTATCTCGTCGAGGGCGGCATCGCCGGACAGCGCATCGCCGTCCAGTTGCACGGCGCCACCGAACAGTGGGATCCGTTTCCCGAGTTCGTCGACCAGTTGCGCATCGCGGGAGCCGAAGTCGTGCCGATCCGGGTGTACCGGTGGCATCCCGCCCCGCGCAAGGGTGTCTTCGACCAACTGGTGGCCGACATCGCGGAGGAGAGCTTCGACGCGGTGACGTTCACATCGGCGCCTGCCGTCGCGGCGCTGCTGATGCGTGCCGCCGACATGGGCATCGAGGACCGTGTGCTGGCCGCACTGCGCGGCGCCACCCACGCCATGTGCGTCGGACCGGTGACGGCCCGCCCGCTGGTGCGGCTCGGGGTTCCCACGTCGGCGCCGGAACGAATGCGGTTGGGGGCGTTGGCCCGCCACATCACCGACGAGCTGCCGATGCTCTGCACCCGCAGGATGCGGGTGGCCGGTCACCTGCTGGAGATGCGCGGCACCTGCGTGCTGGTCGACGGTGAGGTCAAGGCGGTGTCGCCTGCGGGTATGGCGACCATGCGGGCGCTGGCCCACCGGCCGGGCACCGTGGTGTCGCGCCACGACCTGCTGCGGGCGCTGCCGGGCAGCGGCACCGACACCCACGCGGTGGAGACGGCGGTGCTGCGGCTGCGAACGGCGTTGGGCGACAAGAACATCGTGTCGACCGTGGTCAAGCGCGGATATCGGCTCGCGGTCGACGACGAAGAGAGCGACACTCGGTGAACGCGCTGCTGGTCGCGCACGGAACCCGCAAACCCGGCGGCGTCGCGTTGGTCGGGCGGTTGGCTCAGCGGGTCTCGACCGCGCTGCGCTCACCGGTGCACGTGGCGTTCGTCGACGTCGTGGGCCCGACGCCCAGCGAGGTGTTGTGCGGATTGCGCGGGCCGACCGTCGTGGTGCCGGCGTTCCTCGCGCGCGGCTACCACGTCAACACCGACATCCCCGCCCACGTGACAGCCAGCGGTCATCGGGAGGTCACCGTCACCGACGCGTTGGGTCCCAGTCCGCAGCTCGCGCGCGTGCTGGCCTATCGCCTCGCCGAATCAGGTTGGCGTCGAGGCGATTCAGTGGTGCTGGCCGCCGCGGGAACCTCGGATCGACATGCCCAGTCCGATCTGCGCAGGATGGCCACCTGGCTGTCGGCGCTGACGAGTTCGCGGGTCGAGTTGGCCTTCGCGGCCGCGGAGCCGTACGTGGCCGACGTCGTCGACGAGCTGCGTGACCGCGGTGCCCGACGGGTGGTTGTGGCGTCGCATCTGTTGTCAGACGGGCTGTTTCAGGACCGGCTCGACCACGCCGGCGCGGATGTCGTGACGCGCCCGCTCGGCACGCACGATGCGATGGTGCGCCTGATCGCCAGCCGCTTCCGCTACGCACGCTTGCGTGCCGCAGCCTAGTTTTCGCGGCCTAGCCCCCGCGCCGAGCTCGACGAAATGGTGGAAGTTCTCGCACTTTCCCGCCCGTTTGTCCCTTTGGGCGAGTGGGGGCTACCCCGCGATCTCGACCTGGCCGTCGGCGGTGACCCGCGTCGGATATACCGGCAGCGCGACGCCGGGCTCGTCGAGACACACTCCGTCCTCGAGCGTGAAGGCCTGCTTCTTGATCGGCGACTGAACGATCGGACGCCCGCCGCGGTCGCCGACGATGCCGCGCGAGATCACCGCCGCGCCGCAGAACGGGTCGATGTTGCCGACCGCGTGCAGCGACCCGTCGTCCAGCCGGAACAGCGCGGCTTGCGCGCCGTCGTGCAGCAGCACACCGACGCCGCGGTTGGGAATCAGGAAGTCGTACGGGCAGGCGGTGGTCCAGACATGAATCTCGTTGAGCAGCGTCATCGTTGTGGCACCTTCGGCATTCCGATCGGGACCTTGCGTCCCGCCCTTTCGGTGAAGTCGATCATGGGGTCCGCGACATCGGGGGCGTTGACGAACGAGACGAACCTCGACAGCTTGTCGGGATCCTCCAGCACGCCCTTCCACTCGCACGCGTAACCCTCGACGTGGCGTGCGATCGCGTCTTCGAACTCGGCGGCAAGCCCCAGCGAGTCGTTGCAGACCACATCCCGCAGATGCTCGAGTCCGCCGTCGAGCGCTTCCAGCCATGAGGCGGTGCGCTGCAGCCGGTCTGCCGTGCGGATGTAGAACATCAGGAACCGGTCGATATAGCGGACCAGCGTCTCGTCGTCGAGGTCGCCGGCCAACAGCTGCGCATGCCGCGGCGACATCCCTCCGTTGCCGCCGACGTAGAGGTTCCAACCCTTTTCGGTGGCGATGACGCCGACGTCCTTGCTCTGCGCCTCGGCGCATTCGCGCGCGCAACCCGACACGCCCATCTTGATCTTGTGCGGAGCACGCAGCCCGCGATACCGCAGCTCCAGGTCGATCGCCATCTGCACCGAATCCTGTTGCCCGTAGCGGCACCAGTCGCTGCCCACACAGCTCTTCACGGTGCGCAGCGCCTTGCCGTAGGCGTGCCCGGACTCCATGCCGCCGTCGACCAGCCGGCGCCAGATCTCGGGCAGCTGGTCCACCCGCGCGCCGAACATGTCGATCCGCTGACCGCCGGTGATCTTGGTGTAGAGGTTGAAATCCCGTGCGATCTCGCCGATCAGGATCAGCTGCTCGGGGGTGATGTCGCCGCCGGGCACCCGGGGCACGACCGAGTAGCTGCCGTTCTTCTGGATGTTGGCCAGGAAGTGGTCGTTGGAGTCCTGCAGCGAGGCCTGTTCGCCGTCGAGGATGTGGTCGGAGCTCGTCGAAGCCAGGATGGACGCGACGACGGGTTTGCAGATGTCACAACCTTTTCCGGTGCCGAAACGCTCGATCAGCGCCGAGAACGTCCTGGTCGATTCCGATGGTCCCGCGGTGATGATCTCGAACAGCTCGGCGCGCGACTGGCTGAAATGTTCGCACAGCGCCGTGGACTGTTCGACGCCCTCGGCTTCCAGGAGTTGCTTGAGCAGCGGTACGCACGAACCGCAGGACGTGCCCGCCAGCGTGCACTTCTTCAAGGCGGGCACGTCACAGCAGCCGTCGGCGATCGCGTCGCTGAGATCGCCCTTTGTGACGTTGTTGCAGGAGCAGATCTGCGCCGACGCGGGCAGCGCGCCGACTCCCAAACCTGTTCCCGCCCCGTCGCTTCCGGACGGGGCGATGAGCGCCAGCGCGTCGCCGGGCAGCGCCTCGCCGACCATCGGCCGCAGCAGCCCGTACGCCGAGGCGTCGCCGACGAGGATGCCGCCGAGCAGCGTCTTGGCGTCGTCGGAGAGCACCAGCTTGGCGTAGGTCTGGCTGACCGCGTCGTTGACCACCACCTCGAGGCAGTTCGGCGTCGTGCCCAGCGCGTCGCCGAAGCTGGCGACGTCGACGCCGAGCAGCTTGAGCTTGGTCGACATGTCGGCCTCACCGAATTCCGCTGCCCCGCCGAGCAGCCGGTCGGCGACCACCTCGGCGCTGGTGTAACCGGGGCCGACGAGGCCGTAGCAGCGGCCGTCGATGGCGGCCACCTCGCCGATCGCGAAGATGTCGGGATCGGTGGTGACACAGCCGAGGTCGGTCAGCACGCCGCCACGCTGGGCGATGTCCAGCTCGGCGTCGCGGGCCAGTTCGTCACGGGGACGCACGCCCGCGGCGAAGATCACCAGGCCCGCGTCGATGAAGGTGCCGTCGCTCAGGCTCACCCGAACCGAGTCGTCGTCGGCGGACCGCCGCACGGGTCGGTTGCGTTGGGCGGGGCGAATCGACTCGGTGCCGACGCCGACGTGCACGCGGATCCCCAGGTCGGTGATCATCCGGCTCAGCAGCGCCCCACCGGCCTCGTCGAGTTGCTGGGTCATCAGCCGCGGGGCCATCTCGACGATGTGGGCTTCGAGGCCGAACTTGCGCAACGCGTTGGCGGCCTCCAGCCCGAGCAGCCCTCCGCCGATCACCACGCCCACGGGCACGCGCCGGGCCGTTTTGAGTCGCTCGGCGTCTGCCCGGATCGCGTCGAGGTCGTCGAGGGTGCGGTAGACGTGGCACGACGGCAGGTCGTGGCCGGGGACCGGGGGAACGAACGCATAGGAGCCGGTGGCCAGCACCAACGCGTCGTAGCCGAGCTGGCGGCCGTCGGCGGTCGTCACCGATTTGGTGGCCCGGTCGATCCGGGTCACGCGGCTGCCCAACCGCAGGTCGACGAGGTCGTCGCCGGCGTAGTCGTTGCCCGGCAGCGCCAGCAGCCGACGGTCCCAGTGCTCGGTGTAGCCGGTGAGCCCGACCCGGTCATAGGCCGCGTCGGCTTCCTCGGCCAGCACGGTGACGCGCCATGTGCCGTCGGCGTCGCGCGAGCGCAACGCCTCCACGAACCGGTGTCCGACCATGCCGTGGCCGACGACCACCACGTCTTTAGGTGTCATGGCGCCGACGTTAAGGAGCCGATATTGCCGCAATGTCGCCTTGTGTGAAGCGCCAATCACGGTGTGCTCACGCCTTTGCGGCCTTGCCTGTGAGCTTCACCCACGGCGAACATACGCAGGTGGAATATGAGCGTGATCGACTCAAGTTCTAAGGGGTAGAGGCCGGTCAGAGGGCCGGCCGCTTGGGAAGAAACGTCAGGAAAGGGAAAGGAAGGGAAGCACAGATGAGCACTTTGGCATTGAGGACCCGTCCCACCTGGGACCTCGATCGTTGGGTGCGGGACTTCTTCGGCCCCGCGACCTCCGATGAGTGGTTCGGCGGCGCGTTCACCCCCGCCGCGGAGATCCTCAGGGACGGCGATGACGCTTTGGTACGCGTCGAGTTGCCCGGCGTGGACGTCGAGAAGGACGTCAACGTCGACCTGGATCGCGGATATCTGGTGATCCACGGCGAACGGCGCGATGAGCGTGCCGAGGACCGCAATGGTCGCGCACTTCGGGAGGTGCGTTACGGGTCGTTCCGCCGGTCGTTCAAGCTTCCGGCGCACGTCACCGAGGACGCCATCTCCGCGACGTATGAGAAGGGTGTGCTGACCGTCCGCGTGGCGGGTGCCTACCGCGGCGCCGAGACCAAGCGCATCGCGATCGAAAGCAAGTAATTCGGTACCAGGTACGGAATCCGGTGGGGCTCAGGCTCCACCGGATTCGTCGTATCAGGGGCCGGTCGGCCTGGTCGTGGTCGTTGTCCTGGTCGTCGTTCTCGTGGTCGTGGTCCTGCTTGTCGTGGTGGTCGTGGTGGTGGATTCCGCCGTGGTGTCGGTGGGCGTGGTCGTCAAAGGAGGCACACCCGCGTTGTCCTCGCTGGTCTGCACGCTGGGCCGCGAGTAACTCGTGGTCGACGTCGGAGATGTCGTATAGGTCGACACGGGCGACGACGGCGCCGGCGGTGGGATGGTCTCGGGCGTCTTCGCCCCGTCCGAGGTCCGCATCACCGCATAGACCAGCACCAGCAGCAGGATCAGCGCGACGACGCCGGCGGCCACCACCACCGGCTGCTGGTTGTACCAGATCGGCTCGTCTTCGCCTGAGTCTTCCGGGTCTTCTGCCACAGCCGAGAACCTAGGTCCAGCGCTGCAGGATCTCGGTGGCCCGCCCCGACAGCGCGTTCTGCAGAAACGGCCCGAAGCTGATCCGGCCGACGCCGAGCGGGCCGAACGTCGCGGGGTCGTCCTGGTCGGGGACCGCGATGGCGTTGATCGGAAGTGGAAGCTCGGTTGCCAACCGGCGCAAGGTATCTGCGTCGTGCCGGCCCACCGGGTACAGCACGTCGGCCCCGGCGGAGGCGGCGGCGGTCAGCCGTGCGACCGCGCGGTCGACGCGGTCGGACTCGTCCCCGTCCTGGCGCAGAAACAGGTCGGTGCGGGCGTTGACGACGACGTGCACGCCCGTGCTGTCGGCGGCGTCACGCAGTGCGCCGACGAGTTCGGCGTGCTCGGCCACCGTCCGTAGCCTGCCGCCTTCACCGTGCACGGTGTCCTCGATGTTGAGCCCGACAGCGCCCGCGTCCAGCAGACCCTCGATCAAGCGGCCCGGCGGCTGGCCGTACCCCGATTCGATGTCGACCGAGACCGGCACGTCGACCGCCGCGGTGATCTGCTCCACGCGGGCGAGCACCTCGGCGAACGTCATGCCCTCCCGATCCTCTTTCCCGACCGAACCGGCAAGGGGATGGCTGCCGACGGTCAGCGCAGCAAACCCGGCGTCGACCGCGAGGCGGGCCGACCACGCATCCCACACCGTGGGCAGGATCACCGGGTTGCCGGGCTGGTGCATGGCCAGCAGGGCGTCGGCCCGTTCCCCAAGGCTCCGTTCGGGCATCGACCCACCTCCGTTTTATCGGCATCATTCCAGGTCGTCCGACGTGATCTGTCTCACGCCGGACCGCATGATGTGGCTAGCATCAGGTGTCGTACGGTGATTCCTGACACCTTCAGCCCAAGGAGGTCAATTGTCCAGCACTACCGAACTCGCCGAGCTGCACGAGCTAATCGGCAGACTGCGGCGGTGCGCGACTTCGCTGGCGTCGAGATACGGGGACACCCCGGCCACGCGCCGCATCGTCAACGATGCGGAACGTCTTCTCAACGACATCGATCGTCTCGACATTGACATCGACGAGCTGGAGTTGGCTCGCGGGGTGACCCACCAACCCCACTCCGGCGAGCGAATTCCGATCCCGGACACCAAGTACGACACCGAATTTTGGCGCGGCGTCGACGACGAGGGTCTCGGCGGCACGCGATAAGCGCGTGCGGCCAACGGGACACATCGAGACCGAAAGGGAACAGTGAGCGCACCGACCGCCGACCGCAGGGCGACCGGCGTCTTTTCGCCGGGCCGTGCCCAGATTCCACAGCGCACGCTACGCACCGACCGCTGGTGGATGCCCACGGTATGGACCAACCTCGGGCTGGCCGCGTTCGTCATCTATGCGACGATCCGCGCGTTCTGGGGCAGCGCCTATTACGTGCCGGATTACCACTACCTGACGCCGTTCTACTCGCCGTGCATCAGCACCGCCTGCGAGCCGGGGGCGAGCCACCTGGGTCAGTGGGTCGGCGACCTGCCCTGGTTCATCCCGATGGCGTTCATCTCGCTGCCGTTTTTGTTGCTGTTCCGGCTCACCTGCTACTACTACCGCAGGGCCTACTACCGGTCGGTGTGGCAGTCGCCGCCGGCCTGCGCTGTGGCCGAACCGCATTCGGCCTACACCGGTGAGACCCGTCTGCCGCTGATCATCCAGAACAGCCACCGCTACTTCTTCTATGTGGCGCTTGCCATCACCCTGCTCAACACGTACGACGCGCTCAGCGCGTTCCGGTCTCCCGAGGGCTTCGGCGTGGGGTTGGGCAACCTGATTCTGACCGCCAACGTGATCCTGTTGTGGGGCTACACGGTCTCTTGCCACTCGTGCCGCCACGTCACCGGCGGACGGCTCAAGCACTTCTCCAAGCACCCTGTGCGCTACTGGCTTTGGACACAGATCAGCAAGCTCAACACCCGGCATATGCAGTTCGCGTGGATCACCCTGGGTTCGCTGATGCTGACCGACTTCTACATCATGTTGGTGGCCAGCGGGACCATTACGGACCTGCGGTTCATTGGCTGACAACGTTATTCGTGACTAGTACAGATTCGAGCGAGGATTGATGTCTGAAGTTGGAGCTCTTCGCGCAAGCGGCTCATCAGAAGTTGAACGGCACTCTTACGACGTGATCGTGATCGGCGCCGGCGGTGCGGGTTTGCGCGCTGTCATCGAGGCGCGGGAGCGTGGCCTGAAGGTCGCGGTGATCACCAAGTCACTGTTCGGCAAGGCCCACACCGTGATGGCCGAGGGTGGTTGCGCGGCAGCGATGGGCAACGTCAACCCCAAGGACAACTGGCAGGTCCACTTCAAGGACACCATGCGCGGCGGGAAGTTCCTGAACAACTGGCGCATGGCCGAACTGCACGCCAAGGAGGCTCCCGACCGGGTCTGGGAGCTGGAGACCTACGGCGCGCTGTTCGACCGCACCAAGGACGGCAGGATCAGCCAGCGCAACTTCGGCGGCCACACCTACCCGCGCCTGGCCCATGTCGGTGACCGCACCGGTCTGGAGATCATCCGCACCCTGCAGCAGAAGATCGTCTCGCTGCAGCAGGAGGACAAGGCCGAGTTCGGCGACTACGAGGCGCGGATCAAGGTCTTCCACGAATGCACCATCACCGACCTGATCAAGGACGGTGACCGCATCGCGGGTGCCTTCGGGTACTGGCGCGAAAGCGGCAGGTTCGTGCTGTTCGAGACCCCGGCGGTGGTGCTGGCCACCGGCGGCATCGGCAAGTCCTACAAGGTGACGTCGAACTCGTGGGAGTACACCGGTGACGGGCATGCGCTGGCCCTGCGGGCGGGCGCGACGCTGATCAACATGGAGTTCGTGCAGTTCCACCCGACCGGGATGGTGTGGCCGCCCAGCGTGAAAGGCATCCTGGTCACCGAGGGTGTCCGCGGCGACGGCGGGGTGCTGAAGAACTCCGACGGCAAGCGGTTCATGTTCGACTACATCCCGCCGGTGTTCAAGGGCCAGTACGCCGAGTCCATCGAGGAAGCCGACCAATGGCTCAAGGACAACGACTCCGCGCGGCGCACCCCGGACCTGCTGCCCCGTGACGAGGTGGCCCGCGCCATCAACTCCGAGGTCAAGGCGGGGCGCGGCAGCCCGCACGGCGGCGTCTACCTCGACATCGCGTCGCGGCTGCCCGCCGAGGAGATCAAGAGCCGGCTGCCGTCGATGTATCACCAGTTCATGGAGCTCGCCGAGGTGGACATCACCAAGGAGCCCATGGAGGTCGGTCCGACGTGCCACTACGTGATGGGTGGGGTCGAGGTCGACCCGGACACCGGGGCGGCCAAGACGGCGGGCCTGTTCGCCGCGGGCGAGTGTTCGGGCGGCATGCACGGTTCCAACCGTCTGGGCGGCAACTCGCTGTCGGACCTGCTGGTGTTCGGCAGGCGTGCGGGGCTGGGCGCAGCCGACTACGTGCGCGCGCTCAAAGACCGGCCGAAGGTGTCTGACCAAGCCGTCACCGACGCGGCCAAGCTCGCGCTCTCCCCGTTTGACGGTCCGACCAGCGGGGAGCAGGCCGAGAACCCCTACAAGCTGCAGCGGGACCTGCAGGACACGATGAACAGCCTGGTCGGGATCATCCGCAGGGCCGATGAGGTGGCCGAGGCGATCGAGAAGCTCACGGAGCTGCGCGAGCGGTACAAGCGGGTCCGGGTGGACGGCGGCCGGCACTACAACCCGGGCTGGCATCTGGCCATCGACCTGCGCAACATGCTGCTGGTCAGCGAGTGCATCGCCCGGGCGGCGCTGGAGCGCACCGAGAGCCGCGGCGGGCACACCCGCGACGACTACCCGTCGATGGAAACGACATGGCGCAAGACGTTGCTGGTGTGCCGGACGCAGGGAGACGGGGTCGTTCCAGAGGTCACCATCACCCGTGAGGACCAGGTCCCGATGCGCGAGGACCTGCTCGAATTGATCGAAATCGACGAGTTGGAGAAGTACTTCACCCCAGAAGAGCTCGCCAACCACCCGGCAAGGAGAGGCGCATGAGCTACCAGGCAAACCTGCGGGTTTGGCGCGGTGACGACGACGGCGGAGCGCTGCAGGAGTTCACCGTCGAGGCCAACGAGGGCGAGGTGGTGCTCGACGTCATCCACCGGTTGCAGCAAACGCAGGCCGGCGACCTCGCCGTGCGGTGGAACTGCAAGGCGGGCAAGTGCGGCTCGTGCTCGGCAGAGATCAACGGTATGCCCCGGCTGATGTGCATGACGCGGATGTCGACGTTCGACCCGTCCGAGACCATCACGGTGACGCCGCTGCGGACATTCCCTGTGGTGCGCGACCTCGTCACCGACGTGTCGTTCAACTACCAGAAGGCCCGGGAGATCCCGTCGTTCACGCCGCCCAAGGACTTGCAGCCGGGCGAGTACCGGATGCAGCAGGTGGACGTGAACCGGTCCCAGGAGTTCCGCAAGTGCATCGAGTGCTTCCTGTGCCAGAACGTCTGCCACGTGATGCGTGACCACGAGGAGAACAAGCAGGCGTTCGCGGGCCCGCGCTACTTCATCCGGACCGCGGAACTGGAGATGCACCCCCTCGATCAGGCGGACCGCCGCGATCTCGCTCAGGACGAAGCCGGGCTCGGGCTGTGCAACATCACCAAGTGCTGTACCGAGGTGTGCCCCGAGAACATCAAGATCACCGACAACGCGATCATTCCGATGAAGGAGCGTGTGGCCGGTCACCGGTACGACCCGCTGGTGTGGCTGGGCAACAAGCTGTTCCGGCGTTAACAAACGGGCTTGAGTTAACCCGGTGCGGGGGTAGCCTCAAGGGAAAGCAGCCAATCAACGACGAAAGGCAGCGCTTATGCCCTTACGAGAGCGACACAGCATCAACGAGATTCGCACCGCTATTCGCGAGCTCAGCAGGCGCGCAACGCTTGCACGCAAGGAAGGGCGCGTAGCCGACGCCGAGGAGATCGAGCAGCGCATCCAGTCGTACCGTGAGGAGCTCGCTGCGCACCCCTGACCTGACGGGGTTCGCCGGCCTTAGATGCCGAGTCGGCGAAATGTGCTGCGGTGGAACACGATCGGCGCCACGTCGGGATGCACGGTGATGTCGCAGACCCGCAGGATGACGATCGTGTGATCGCCCGCCGGGACCAGCTGTTCGATCGAGCTCTCCAACCAGACGCTGGTGCCCTCGATGAACACCGCGCCCGACTCCCGGGACACCGTCTGCAGGCCGGCGAACCGGTCGCCGGTTTTGGCGGCCAGCGCGCGCGCCGCCTCGTCGTGGGATTCGCCGAGCACGCTGATGCCAAGCGACGGCAGGTCTTTGAGCTTGGGCCACGTTTCCGAGGTGTTCTGCACGCAGAACGACACCAGCGGCGGCTCCAGCGAGACCGGCACGAACGTGCTTGCGGCGAGGCCCACCCTGGTGCCGTCGACCTCGGCTGCGATGGCGATGACGCCCGACGGAAAGTGCCCGAACGCTTCTCGCAGCGTGGTGGGGCTCAGATCAATGGAACTCATATGTGAACCATCTTCACACGTCCCGGAGTGGTAGGCCACGTCCGGGCTGCGCCGCGGCGGGTAACCTGACGCTCGTCATGTGGATACCGCTCCTGGCGATGGCCGTTGCCGTCAGTCTGGAGCCCTTCCGGATCGGCATGACGGTGCTGATGCTCAACCGGCCCCGGCCGTTGCTGCAACTGGGCGTCTTCCTCACCGGCGGTTTCGCGATGGGGCTCACGGTCGGCGTGCTCGTGCTCTTCTTGCTGCGGCCCGCGCTGGGATCAACTCACTTCAACCTGCCGCGGGTGCAGATCACGGTGGGCGCGGTGCTGCTGGCCTACGCCGCGTTGGTGGCCGCGGGTGTGTTTCGAGCCAGGCATGAGTCCGACGGGCCGAGCGGTCGCGCCGCCCGGCTGTTCGGGATGCTCACGGATCGCGGCAGGCAACTGCTCAACGGCAGGTCGTTGTGGACGGCTGGGGTGGCCGGCCTCGGTATCGCGTTGCCGTCGGTCGACTACCTGGCTGCGCTGGCGCTGATTGTGGCGTCCGGCGCGTCGACCGCGATCCAACTCGGCGCGCTGGCCCTGTTCAACGTGGTGGCGTTCGCCCTCGTGGAGGTTCCGCTGCTGTGCTACCTGGTGGCCCCGGACCGCACCCGCGCGGCTCTCTCGGCGCTGTACGACTGGCTTCGCGCGCAGGGGCGTCGCGGGGTGGCCCTGCTGCTGGCCGTGGTCGGCGGCGTGCTGCTCGGCATCGGCTGGGCCGGGCTTTGAGCCGCGATCAGTTCTCAGGGAGGTTGTTCAGCACGTACTGCATCCCCGAGAGCAGCTGCGACACCGGATCTGCCGCCCCGCCGAACGCGGCTTGGGTGGCCGGTGCGGTAACGGCCGCGGGGTCATAGCCGTTAACCGGATCCACCGTGATCGGCGCCGTCAACGGATCGTCGTTCCGCGAGTAGCCCGCGTCCACGTAGGGCTTGAGCACCGCGTCGAGCTTGATCAGCGTCTCCTGGGGCACCCCGAGATACTTGAACGGCATCACCAGCGGCAGGTGCTCCTCGGGGATCAGGAACGTCGTCGTCTTCGCGCCCCTGGAGTTCACCGTCGTGCGGATGTTCTGCGGCGGCACCATGCTCGGATCGGTGAACGCCACCGCGGTGTGGCCCGTCGCGAGGCCGACGATCGCGTTGGCGACCGATATCCAGTTGTCCGGACGGTCCGGCCAGTCGGCGATGCTGTCGTAGGCGGAGACGAACTGGTAGGTGTCGTACTGGCTCTCCACCGGCGGCGGTATGCGGAAGTCGAGGGAGGGCACGACACTACCGACGGGGAACACCTGGGTCAGGAAACTCTCCCCGAAGGCGTGCCTGGCCACCGGGTCGCCGTACATCGCGAAGCTCAACTGGTCCGGCGGTGGGGCGGCCGGGTCGTAGGCGAGTTTGGCCTGCACGTCGTTGAGCACCATCGCACCCTCGGACAGGCCGATCGCGGTGCCCTGGCCGCCCTCGCGGATCGCGTGGATGACGTTCGGGGTGCCGACGTCGACCGACTCGCCGACGCTGGGCCCGTCCAGGCCGAGGCCGGGGACCAGGCGCTCGCCCCACGCGCCGATGCCGGGAAAGAAGCGTTCCAGCGTGTGGCCCTGGACCTGCCCGGCCGGGTAGTCGACGATCTGCCGGTCCATTCCCGGGAACCAGTCGGCGCCCGTGCGCAGGATGTACTCGTCGTAGGGGATGCCCGAGACGTGGGCTCCGCCCAACGCATACGCCCGGCCGGGCGTGCCCAACGGCGGCGGAGCATCGACGGGGTTCGGCGGCGGTGTGGGCGGCGCCCCGGCGTCGTCGGCCGAGGCGATCCCGAGCCCGAAACACCCTGCGGCACCGAACGTTGTCAACGCGGTGGCGATCGCGAAAACCCGCTTCACGGCTTCCGTAGGCCTCCCCCCGCCACTCGGGTGCACTGCGTTCAACCTACTCCGTCTCGTCACTGCGGAACCCCCTCCCGCGCGTCCAGCCGGGTGAACCCGCCCTGCTGATACAACTCGAGGCAGGTGCTGCGGCGGATCTTGCCGCTCGTGGTCGTGGGGATCGACCCCGACGGCACCAACACGAGGTCGCCGACGCTGAGCCCGTGGGCGTTGGAGACCGCGGCGGTCACCTTGCTCTTCACGTCACCGAACCAGCGCATCGCGTCCTCGTCGATGCCGGTTGGCTCCTTGAGCTCGATGACGGTGACCAGTGTCTCGGTGCCGTTCACCGGGACCGCGATGGCAGCAACCCGGCCGCGGGTGATCTCTTGCACCGTCGCCTCGATGTCCTCGGGATAGTGGTTGCGTCCCCGCACGATCAGCAGGTCCTTGATGCGTCCGACGATGAACAACTCGCCCTCGTGGACGAAACCGAGGTCGCCGGTGCGCAACCACGGCCCCTCCGGCGTGCCAGGTGAGGGATCGACAATCGTTGCGCCGAAACAGCTTTGCTCCTCCGGCGGTTTTCGCCAGTAGCCGTTCGAGACGTTCTCGCCGTGCACCCAGATCTCCCCGACCAGATCGGGTGCGCACTCGCGGTGGGTTTCGCTGTCGACGATCCGCAGCGACGGCCCTTGTGGCACACGGTATTTGACCAGCGCGGTGCCCTTCCCTGCCGCGCACGGCCGCACCCGGCCCGCCCCCAGTTCGGCGGCGTCGAAGTACGCCGCCGGTGAGCTCTCGTCCCACGTCCCCGACGCCACGAAGACCGTCGCCTCCGCCAATCCGTACGCAGGCCGCATCACGTGATCGCGGAGATTGAAGTGCGCGAACCGATCGACGAAACGGTGCAGCGTGTCCGGGTCGACGCGTTCGGCACCGCTGACGATGCCATCCACGCCGCCGAGATCGAGCCCGTCCAGGTCGTCGTCGGTCGTCCTACGGGCGGCCAGGTCGAACGCGAAGTTCGGCGCCGACGACCACGCGTGACGGTTCTTCGCCAGTGCGCGTATCCATCGAGACGGCTTCTCCAGGAACGCTTCTGGGCTCATCAACTCGGCGCGACGACCACTGAGGATCGGTGCGCACACCCCGAGCACCAAACCCATGTCGTGGTAGAAGGGCAGCCACGACACGAACGTGGCGTTCGGGCGCAGCGGGGTCTCGGCGAAGAAGCTTCGCGCCAGCTGATCGAAATTCACCGTGAGGTTGCGATGCGAGAGCATGACCCCGGCGGGCAGCCGGGTCGAACCCGAGCTGTACTGCAGATAGGCGATGCCGGGCCACTCGGCCGGCATCGAGCCCGTCCCGGCCTCGATGTCCAGGTTCAGCGAATCGACCTCGACGATCGTCGGTTCCGCGGCCGAACCCGCGACGATATTGCCGACCCCGGCCGCGGCCGCTGACGTCGTGAGGACAACCGACGGCTCCGTGTCGGCAAGGACCGCGATCACCCGGTCGTGACCCGCACCGGGATGCGGCAACGGGAGCGGCACCGCCACGAGGCCCGCCTGCATCGACCCCAGGAACGCCACGACGTACTCCAGGCTCTGCGGAGCGAGGATGACCGCGCGGTCGCCCGTCGTGCCGTGCCGCTTGATCTCCTCGGCGAGGTTCGTCGTTCGACGCGCCAGCTGTGACCACGTGAGGCTTTCCCGAATGCCGCCCGGATCGCGGCCGTGGTCGGTGAACGTGAACGCGACGTCGTCGGGGCGCAGGCTGGCGCGACCGTGCAGTATCGACAGGATCGATGCGTCAGAAGTTGTTGTCACGGTTTGCCCATCAGCTCGTCGATTCCACAGGTACACGCTCGGCCCGTCGCGGCCCGAGCCGCGACGGCCACCAGTTCGCCCGCCCGACCAGCGTGGCGATGGCCGGAACCGTGATCGTGCGGACCACGAAGGTGTCCAACAAGATTCCCACGCCGATCACGAAACCGCCTTGCACCACGATGTCGATACTCGAGAACAGCAGACCGGTCATCGAGGCAGCGAAGATCAGGCCCGCCGCGGTGATCACCCCGCCGGTCGAACCCAGCGTCCGGATGACGCCGTAACGCACGCTGCTCGGTGATTCGTCGCGTAGTCGTGACACGAAAAGCATGTTGTAGTCGGCACCGACGGCGACCAGCACCACGAACGCCAACGGGGGCACACTCCAGTGCAGCTCCTGACCGAACAGCAGCTGGAACGTCAGGACGCCGATACCGATCGCCGCGAAGAACGACACCACCACGGATCCCACCAGGTAGAGCGGTGCGATGAGGGCACGTAGCAGCACCATCAGGGTGAGCAGGACGACGACGAGGGTCGCGGCGATGATGTACCGGATGTCCTGCTGGTAGTAGTCACGCGTGTCCCGCAGGGCGACCGGATACCCGCCCATCGACACCGTCGCGTCGGCGAGCGTGGTGTTCGGCTGGGCGCCGCGGGCGACGTCGTAGATCTCGTTAACCTGGTCCATCGCCTCCGGGCTGAACGGGTTGAGCTCGGTTTGGACGAGGTACCGCACCGAGCGGCCGTCCGGCGAGATGTAGGCCTCGGCGGCTTTCTGGAAATCCGGCAGCTCCAGCACTGCGGCCGGCACGTTGAACCCGGCCTGGGCCGGGTCGGCGGCGTTGGTTCGCATCGACAGCAGAAACGTCGACGCCTCGTTGAGCCCGTTGGCGATCACCTTGACCTGCCTGACGAGCTCGTCGACCCCGCCGGCCACCTCTCGGCTTCCGTCGGCGAGGCGGTTCGCGCCCCGCTGCAGCTCGGCAAGGCCCGTCTCCGGGCCGCCGGGCCGGTCCAGTCCCATGGTGTTGACCGCCTTGGCGACGCCGGCCATGGCGGCGTTCAGCTTGGCCACCGCCTCGTTCAGGGTCTCCCGGTCGTCGACATCCTGGAGTTGGTGCGCGAGGTCGTTGATCTCGTCGAGCCCGCCGGACTCGCGGGCGGCGATGAGCCGCTGGAACTGCATGCGGGTGTCTCTGCAGGACGGGTTGGCGTCGCAGACCGCGTTGCCCTGAAGCGCGCTCAGCACCGGGCCGATCCAGGCGAACATGTCCTTGACGGCGGCGAAGTTGAAGCCCATGGAGTTGCCGAGCGCGTTGACGCTCGCGACGAGCTTGGCCGCGATCTCGACGTCGCGCACCAGCTTGTCGCCGCCGTACTCGGTGCGCACCGAGGAGAACGTGGCGACGAGGTCTCGGATGCTTGGCGCGATCGTGTTGATCTGACCGCGCACGTCAGCGAGGCTGTCGGCGAGCGTGTCAGCCCCGTCCGTCAGCCGGTGGAAATCGCCTGCGCGTGCGCTGATCTGGTCGGAGCCGTCCGCCAACCGGCTTCCGACGAGGCCCGCCTGATACGTGGCCCGGAATTCTTGTGGCACCTCGCCGAGCGGCCGCGTGACGCCGCTGACCAGACCGACGTCGGGGAGTTGCGCGACGCGCGAGGCCAGCTGCTCCAGGTCGGCGAGCGCACGCGGGTTGCGCAGGTCGTGCGGCGACTGGATCAGGATGTATTCGGGGATCGAGTGGCTGACCGGGAAGTGGCGTTCCAGCGCTGCGTACCCGACCGAACTCGGCGCCGACGCGGGCAGGACCTTGCGGTCGTCGTAGTTGTAGTCCGCGAGCGTTCCCAATCCGGCCAGGAGAGCCAGCACCAGCACGCTGGCGACCAAGTGGGGCACCGGCCTGCGGACGATGCGGACGCCGGAGCGCCGCCAGAAGCGGGCGGTCAGTTCGCGCCGCGGCTTGACCCAGCCGCGCGGCCCTGCGAGCACCAGGATCGCGGGCAGCAGGGTCACGCCTGCGAGGAATGCGATGCCGATGCCGATCGCCGACGACACCCCGACGGTCTTGAACACGCCCATCTGTGCGAAGCCCAGCGCAAGGAAGGTGATACCCACCGTGGCGGCGGACGCGGCGATCACCTTGCCTATCGAGATCATCGCCGCCTTGACCGCGTGGTCGAACTCCCGGCCGGATCGCAGAAAGTCGTGGTAGCGGCTGATGAGGAACACCGCGTAATCGGTTCCGGCGCCGGCCATGATCGCGCTCAGGAACACGATGGACTGGTTCGAGACGCCCACGCCGGTCAGTTCCGACAACCCCGCGACCACAGCCTGGGCGATCAGCAGCGACGACCCGATCGTCACCAACGGCAGCAGCATCGTGACGACGTTGCGGTACACCAGCAGCAGCACGGCCAGCACCAGTACCGCGATCGCGATCTCGATGGGCAGCCTGTCCTGTTCGCCTGCGACGGTGAGGTCGGCGACCGTGGCGGCGGGCCCGGTGAGGTGCACGGCGAGCGGGCCGTCGGGGATTTCGTGGCGAACGATCTCGGCGACCCGGTTGAACGACTCGAAGCCGCGCGGTGTGCCCAACTCACCCTCGAGGCTGATCGGCAGCACCCAGGTGGTCTTGTCCTCGCTGGTCATGAATGGCCGCATCTGCGGCGTGCTGATGAAGTCCTGCACCGACACGACATCGGTGATGTCGTCGCGCACCGCATCCACCACGTCGCGGTAGACGGCCTCGTCAGCGGGGGTGAGCCCGGTTTCGTTGATGAACGCTACGACCAGCAGGTTGTCTGACGCCGGCTCCCGGAACGCCTCGGCCATCTTCGCGGCGGTGACGCTCGACGGGGCGTCGCTGGGCAGAATGGCCAGTGGGTTCTTCTGGGCCATCTCGCCCAGCGACGGAAACGTCAGCGGCAGGGCGACGGCCATGGCCATCCACAGCCCGATCACCGCCCACGGCCAGCGGACCACGATGTCGGCTAGTCGCCGCATTTCGCCCTCACCAGGTCCTCACCAGAGCAAGGCCCACCAAATCGATCCACGCTATGCGACTCGCCCCCAGCTCCCACTGTCGGCGACCAATCCGCACACCGACTTCATCGTCGCCATATAACGAGTGACAGACTTCTGGGCGACCGGATTGTCGGGGTGCAGGATCGCCATGACCGTGCCCTCGCCATAACGGAATATGTAAACCGTGAGCTGATATGAGTAACGGCCGTCCGGATACATCCCGATGTTGTCGGTGACGCCCATATCCACCGCGGCGAGTACCGCATTGAGCGGCGCGGCACCCGCGTGAAAGAAATTCGATACCGGGAAATTCGGTTGTGGCCAACTCAGCCAGGGCGCCAACTCCAGCACCCGGTAGTAAGGCACTTTGGCCATATTCAAATTCGAATCGAAAGAATTCTGCGCCGTCCAGGCGGCGTCACCGAATGACGACGCGCCTATCGGCACGGTGATCGGAACCAATCCGGTGAACCAGCCCTGTGTCATGAAATTGTCGGTGGCAGAACGGGAATCCCGCGGCGTGAGCCCGTAATAGGTCAGCGCACCGGTCAGTTCGTGTTCGACCTGGGCGAGGCAGGCGAACAAGCCACCGACGAACCGGGCGCCCGCCGCCGCGCAAGCCGCTTCGAAGCGTTCGGTCTGCGCGGCGCTCATCAGCACTTCAGTGGTCATGTCGCTGCTGGTCGACTCCAGTGGATCACCAAGTGGCAGCGGAAATTCGGGGAACTGCCCGTTGTTGCTTTCGGCGAAGTCGATCCAGGACTGGACTTCGGGAGAATCGAGGTTCAGCTGCGAAGTGCGCCCGCGCTCGCGAAGACAGAATTCTTCATAGCTGCCCGCATCGGAAAGCGCGAGAGGTTCGCCACCTGTACTCAAAGCGAAATACGTTCCGTTGGCTTCCAACATCGTGGTGCCGATCAACGTCGCATCCCCGTGCACATGATCCATGGCCGCGAAAAACGTGAAATTGTCTTCGTTTTGGACGATTCCGAATGTGAAGCAACCCCACTCCAGCGGACCAGGAATCGCGACGACATGGGCGCGAATCTCGTCGATCGTCATGCTTCCGTGGTCGATCGGCACGAATTCGATGTCAGCCGGATCGGCGAGCGTGTGCCGGATGAATTTGCCGTCACCAGCGTGTTCGAACCAGCTACGAAAGGTATCGTGGCGACGAAGATAAGCATTGACAGCGTGATTCATGGCCGCAATATCGCACTGGCCGCCCAATTCGCAGCTGGCGATGATTTGCCGGGAGAAACTCAATCCGGCCGCGGTTCGCTCGTGATAATTCCGAAGATGCTGTTGTTGCATATAGCTGACCGGCACGGAACTGACCGGGGCTTGTCGTGCCTTCTCGATAGCCGTGGCCGTCGGATGCCATGAGATGACCGAACCCGGTTTCAACGACCATTCGTCGAGCGCGCCGATCGTGATCTTGCCGATTTGCAAACGCGTTCCCCTCCATACCGCTTCTGCCGATTGCCGATCCGGCATCGGCCTTGCCGGACAACATACTTGCGCAGACGCCCGAGCCCGGCCGAATCCCAGTCGTTGGGGATACGAGCATGCTCCACGCCCACATGCCCTAGTCTGCGGGGGCACGCATGATTCATCAGTGCGACATGTGTCCAGGGGGGTCTGGGCGATGTGTCAATGGGGAGGACAGCAACCGCATGGTATCCGCCGCGCATCCCGACGATGCGACTGCTCGCTTCGCGATCGTCGGCTATGCAGCACGCTTTCCTGGTGCGCAAGACGCCGACGAGTTCTGGGACCTGCTTCGCGAGGGCCGCGACGCGATTTCGGAGGTACCACCGGACCGCTGGAACGCCGACGACTTCTACGACCCGGAACCGGGGGCGCCCGGCAAGGTCGTGACCCGTCGTGCCGGCTTCGTCGATGACGTGACGGGGTTCGACGCGCCGTTCTTCGGCATGTCGACGCGCGAAACCAGGTGGATGGACCCACAGCACCGACTGCTGCTGGAGATGTCGTGGCGCGCGCTCGAACACGCGGGCATCGCGCCGACAAGCCTGGCCAACACCGACACCGGGGTGTTCGTCGGCCTGGCCACCCACGATTACCTGGGGATGGCGTCCGACGAGCTGGACTACCCCGAGATCGAGGCCTATATGGCGATCGGGACGTCGAACGCGGCGGCGGCCGGCCGGATCAGCTACCGGCTGGGCCTGCAGGGTCCGTCGTTCGCCGTCGATACCGCGTGCAGCTCGTCGCTGGTGGCGATCCATCAGGCGTGCCAGGCGCTGCGGCTGAACGAATGCGACCTCGCTCTGGTCGGCGGCGCGAACGTGCTTCTCACCCCCGCGACCATGATCACCTTCTCCAGCGCGCACATGCTCGCCCCCGATGGCCGGTGCAAGACATTCGACGCCGCCGCGGACGGCTACGTGCGCGGCGAGGGCTGCGGCGTCATCGTCGTCAAACGCCTCGAGGACGCGCGGCGGGACGGTGACCGCATCCGCGCGGTGATCCGCGGCAGCGCGGTCAACCAGGACGGCGCCTCGGGCGGTTTGACGGTGCCCAACGGTGTGGCTCAGCAGCGGGTGATCGCCGACGCACTCGACCGTGCCGGCGTCGAACCGAAGGATGTCGGATACCTGGAGGCGCACGGCACCGGCACATCGCTCGGCGACCCCATCGAGGTTCAGGGCGCCGGCGCGGTGCTGGGCGCCGGTCGTGATCCCGGCCGTCCGCTTCTGATCGGCTCGGCGAAGACGAACATCGGTCACCTCGAGGCGGCCGCGGGGATCGCGGGCGTCATCAAGGTCATTCTCGCGCTCGAGCACGAGACCCTGCCGAAGCACCTCAACTTCGAGACCCCGTCGCCGCACATTCCGTGGCAGCGGCTTCCGGTGGAGGTGGTCAGCGAGGCCAAAGCCTGGCAGCGTGGCGAGCGACCCCGCATTGCCGGCGTCAGCTCCTTCGGATTCGCCGGCACGAACGCGCACGTCATCCTCGAAGAAGCGCCGGTGTCGGGTTCGGTGTCTGCCGCGCCGGAACAGTCCCGGCCGGACCGGCGGTCCCATCTCCTTCCGCTGTCCGCGAGGACGTCGGGCGCCCTGGTTCAGTTGGCGGGCCATTACCGCAGTTGGTTGACCAGCCACCCGGAGGCCACCGTCGCCGACGTGTGCGCCACCGCAGGCACCGGACGGGCCCACCTGGAGCACCGAGCGGCGCTGGTGGTCAACTCCCGCGAATCCGCCATCGAGCTTCTCGGCGCTCTCGCCGACGACCGCCCGGCGCCCGGGCTGATGCGCGGCGAGGCGCAGGAGGCACCCAAAACCGCCTGGCTGTTCTCCGGTCAGGGCAGCCAATACCCCGGCATGGCCCGCGAGCTGTACGACACCGAGCCGGTGTTCGCCGAGACCCTGGACCGCTGTGCGGCCGCGGTCGCCGACGTCCTCGAAAAGCCGCTGCTCGACGTCATCTTCGACGTAGAAAGCCCGGACAGCGACGAGGTGCTTCGGCAGACCGCCTACGCCCAGCCCGCGTTGTTCGCAGTGGAGATGGGCCTGGCCCGCCTCTGGCAGTCATGGGGTTTCGAACCCGACGTGGTGCTCGGCCACAGCGTCGGCCAGTACGCCGCCGCCTGCGTCGCCGGGGTCTTCTCCCTCGAGGACGGCATGCGGCTGATGGCCGAGCGCGGTCGCCTCTTCGGCAGCCTGCCCGCGGGCGCCGGCCGGATGGTCGCGGTCTTCACCGCGCCCGAGCGTGTCGAGCGCCTGGCCGACGATTTCCCGACCCTGTCGGTCGCCGCCTACAACGGCGCCAACACCGTCCTGTCGGGCCCCGCAGAGGATGTGGAGAAGGCGGTCGCGGGCCTCGAGGCCAACGATGTCCGGTGTGACTGGCTGGACACCAGCCACGCGTTCCACTCGGCGCTGCTGGACCCGGTCCTCGACGAGTTCGAGTCGTATGCGAATCGGTTCGCGTTCAACGCGCCGGAACTGATCTTGATCGACAACCGGACCGGCGCCGCGCTGGGCAGGAGCGTCCAGCTCGACGGCGGGTATTGGCGCCGCCACGCGCGACAGCCGGTCGAGTTCGCCAAGAGCGTGCAGACCCTCGCGGAGCTGAACTGCAGACTGTTGCTCGAGATCGGCCCCCGGCCGGTGCTGACCGCCGCGGCCCTGGCGGGCTGGCCCGACCCGAGCAGCGCGCCGCGAGCGATCGCGTCGCTGCGCCGCAACACCGCCGATCACCGGCAGATCATCGAAGCCCTCGCCGACGCGTATGTGTTGGGCCACCTGCCCGAGTTCGGCGCACTGGACCACGGGCGGGCCGGCAAGGTCGACCTGCCCACCTATCCGTTCGAGCACCGGCAGTACTGGTTCGTCGACAACTTCCCCGACGACCGGAAACTCCCTGCCCCGCAACGTCGATCGGCCGCACGCACCGAGGCTCCGCGACCCCTCGAGGCCGGTCGGCCGGAGACGCACGCCGCGGGCGACCGCTACGAGATCCGCTGGGAGAGGACCGCGGATCTTCCGGCGCAAGCCGGTAACCCGGTCACCTGGATTCTCGTCGGCGACCGCACCGACGCGGTCGCACCCCTGGTGGACGAGCTGACCGCCCGCGGCCACCGGCACCAGATCGTCGGCCTGCCGAAGTCCGACGCGGACGAGGCTGAACTGACCGAGATGCTGCGTGGCGCCGCGACCGCGTCGTCGCCGGGCAGCGACGTGCGAATCGTGCATGTCGCCGCGCTCGACGCGGACCCGGCCGGGCCCACCTCGATGCGGTCGCTGCTGCGGATGCAACACCGCATCCTCGGCGGAACGCGGCGGCTCTTCAACGCCGTGGCCGCCGCCGAGCTCAGGGCGCCGGTCTGGCTGGTCACCCGTGGCGCCCAACGCGTCACCGACGCGGACGCCGTGGTGCCCGACCAGAGTTGCCTGTGGGGATTCGGTCGGGCCGCCTCGCTGGAGGTTCCGCAGGTGTGGGGCGGCCTTGCCGACTTGGCGGACGGCAGCGCCGGCGAATGGTCCCGGCTCATCGACCGGATCGCGGCACCGCGCGACACCGGCCTGGTCGAAGACCAGGTCGCGCTTCGCGACCAGAACCTCTACGTCCCCCGGCTGATCCGGCGGGCGGCCCCACCCGAGCCCACGTCGCTTCAACTACGCGCTGACGCAACGTATTTGGTCACCGGCGGGCTGGGCGCGCTCGGGTTGGCGATCGCTGGACACCTGGCGGCGCACGGCGCCAAGCACCTCGTGCTGAGCAGTCGGCGCACGCCCGGCGAGGATGCCCAACAGCGCATCGATGCGCTCGCCGGCCAGTACGCCTGCGACATCCGGGTGATCTCCGCCGACGTCGCCGATGCCCACGACGTCGCACGCCTGTTGGCGCGGGTCGCCGCCGACCTACCGCCGCTGGCCGGCGTCGTGCACGCCGCGGGTGAGGTGTCCACCACCCCGATGAGCAGCATGACCGACGCCGAAGTCGACCGCGTGTTCGCCGGAAAGGTCTGGGGCGCCTGGCATCTCAGTGAAGCGGCGGCAGACCTGCAGCTCGACTTCTTCGTCAGCACCTCCTCGATCGCCTCGGTGTGGGGCGGCTTCGGTCAGACCGCATACGCCGCGGCCAACGCATTCCTCGACGGGCTGGCCTGGCGGACGCGCGCGCAGGGCACCGCGGCGACCAGCCTCAACTTCGGCCCGTGGGCCGCGGGCATGGCCGACGCGGAGTCCCGCGCCCGACTGGATCAGCGCGGGATCAAGACGTTGTCCCCCGCCGATGCCCTGGCCGGCCTCGCCGATGTCGTGGCGGCCGGGCCGTCGACCCCCGGACAAGCGGTGGTAGCCAGAATCGATTGGGCCACTTTCCTTCCGCTGTACCAACAGGCGGGCCGCCGCGCCTTCCTCGCCGAGTTGGAGCGCGAGGCGCCCACCCAGCCATCGGCCGCGTCGGCGAACACCACGCCGTCCCGGCAGACCCGGTTCGTCGAGCAGCTCGCCGCGGCTCCGGTGCAGCAGCGCAAGCGTCTCGTCACCAACTACCTACGCGACGCGGTCGCCGAGGTCACGCGGATGGACGTCGCCGAGATCCGCGAGGACGCCGGATTCTTCGACCTCGGCATGGATTCGCTGATGGCCGTCGAGTTGCGGCGCCGGATCGAACACGGCGTGGGCGAGGAGATACCGGTCACCCTGGTGATGGATCACCCGCGACTGTCCGACGCGGCCGACTACCTGCTCGGTGACGTACTCGGCCTCGCCGTCCAGGCCGCCGACACCGGGCCGCGGCCGATGTCTGCGCAGCCCACGCGGACGGAGGAGCCGATCGCGGTCATCGCGGTGTCCTGCCGTTTCCCGGGCGCACCCGACCCGGAAGCGTTCTGGGAGCTGCTGTCCCGCGGAATCGACGCGATCCAGGAGATCCCGGAGGATCGCTTCGACGTCGACGAGTTCTACGATCCGGACCCGGACGCGCCGGGCAAGACCTACACGCGTTTCGGCGGGTTCCTCGACGAGATCGACGAATTCGACCCTGAGTTCTTCGGCATCTCCCCGCGGGAGGCCGTCTGGATCGAGCCGCAGCAGCGGCTGATGCTCGAAACGGCCTGGGAGGGTCTCGAACGAGCCGGGTACGCGCCATCGGCCTTGCGCGGCAGCCGAACCGGAATCTTCACCGGTGTGGCCGCCAACGAGTACGCGCACCTGCTGTCGGGTGAGTCGATCGACAAGATCGAACCGCACTTCATCACCGGCAACGCGCTCAACGCCGTGGCCGGCCGGGTCGCGTTCGCGCTGGGCTTCGAGGGTCCCGCGGTCGCGGTGGACACCGCGTGCAGTTCGGCGTTGGTGGCCGTGCATCAGGCCCGCCAGGCGCTGCAAGCCGGCGACTGCGATCTGGCGCTGGCCGGTGGGGTGAACGTCCTGCTGAGCCCGGTGACGTCCGTTGCCGCATCACGCGCCAGGATGCTCTCCCCCGTCGGGCGCTGCAAGACCTTCGATGCCTCCGCGGACGGCTACGTCCGCAGTGAGGGCTGCGGAATCCTGGTGCTCAAGCGGCTCAGCGACGCTGTGCGCGACGGTGATCGCATCAGCGCCGTCATCGCCGCGAGCGCGGTGAACCAGGACGGCGCCTCCAGCGGTTTGACGGTGCCCAACGGCGGTGCCCAGCAGCGTCTCATCGAGACGGCGCTGGCGCGTGCCGGCCTGTCGGGCGCGGATGTCGACTACCTCGAGGCGCACGGGACGGGCACCCCGCTGGGTGACCCGATCGAGGTCCAGGCCGCCGCGGCCGCCTACGGCGCGGCACGCGATCCGGACAAGCCGTTGCTCATGGGCTCGGTGAAAACCAACATCGGCCACCTCGAGTCGGCGTCCGGGGCCGCCGGCCTGATCAAGGTCGTGCTGTCGCTTCAGCATGGGCTGCTGCCCAAGAGCCTGCACTTCGACAAGCCGTCGCCGCACATTCCGTGGGACACGCTGCCGGTGCGGGTCGTGGACGAGCCGATTGCCTGGCAGACCAACGGCAGCGCCAGGCGCGCAGGGGTGAGTTCGTTCGGCTTCACCGGCACCAACGCACACGTGGTGATCGAAGAGGCACCGCTCGACCCGGTTGCCGAGGCCGAGAAGCCGGACGTCGGCACCGAGAAATCCCTTGGCGTGCTTCCGCTTTCGGCGCGGACGCCCGAGGCGCTGGAGGCGTTGGCGCGTCGTTACGAGACCTGGCTGGCCACCCACCCGGATGTCGACCTCGCCGACGTATGCCTGACCGCGGGCACGGGCCGTTCGCATTTCGAGCATCGCGCCGCGCTGGTCGTGGATTCCATCGAGACCGCTCGCCACTGCCTCGCCGACGTCGCGGCGGATCGCACCCGGCCCGGTGTGGTGCGCGGCGAGCACACCGAGCGCTCGATGACAGCGTGGCTCTTCACCGGGCAGGGCAGTCAGTATCCGGGGATGGCACGCGAATTGTTCGGTGCAGAACCGGTTTTCGCTGAAACCGTGACCCGCTGCGCGGAAGCGGTGAAAGACATCCTGCCGCAGCCGTTGCTCGAGGTGCTGTTCGCCGCCGACCGGGAAACCAACGGCGAGGCCGGAAAAAGGTTGCGCCACACGTCGTATGCGCAGCCCGCACTGTTCGCCTTGGAGATGGGTCTGGCGCGGCTGTGGCAGTCGTGGGACATCGAACCCGACGTGGTGCTCGGCCACAGCGTCGGCCAGTACGCAGCGGCATGCGTCGCAGGGGTGTTCAGCATCGAGGACGGCGCACGGCTGATGGCCGAGCGTGGCCGGATGTTCGGAAGCCTCCCCGCGGGGGGACGGATGGTGGCCATCTTCGCCGACGCCACCCAGGTCGAGGAGACCGCCCGTGACTTTCCGCGGGTTTCCGTGGCCGCGTACAACGGGCCGAACACGGTGCTGTCGGGTCCCGGTGACGATGTGGAGCAGGTCGTCGCCCGGTTCACCGACGAGGGCATTCGCTGCACCTGGCTGGAGACCAGCCACGCGTTCCACTCTGAGCTGCTCGATCCGGTGCTCGACGAGTTCGAGACCTACGCAAGCCGATTCGACTTCAGCGTCCCGACCTTGCCGTTGCTCTGCAACCGGACCGGCGCCGTGCTGACGGGTCAGAGCCCGCTCGACGCGCAGTATTGGCGGCGCCATTCGCGCCAGCCGGTGCAGTTCGCCGAAAGTGTGCGGACCGCGGCGGCGCTGGGCTGCTCGGTGCTGATGGAGATCGGCCCCCAACCGGTGTTGACCGGGGCCGCGGTGCAGGTCTGGCCGGAACACCTGCCGGCACCGCGCGCGATCGCCTCGCTCCGCAAGGGCGTCGACGACCGCCGCCAGATCGCCGACGCGCTGGCCGCCGCCTACGTCGCCGGCCACGTGCCGGATTTCACGGCGCTGCATCGCCGGCCACGTCGCATCCTCGAACTGCCGACGTATCCATTCCAGCGCCGCCGCTTCTGGCCCAAGGCATCCAACCTCACCGTGCCGGGATCGGGCGGGCCGTCGTCGGGAATCCTGGGCAGCGCAAAGGAACTCGCCTCCGGGGACACCGTCTACACCAGCAGGCTGTCGGTCAAGTCGCAGCCGTGGCTTGCCGACCACGTCATCTACGGCACCGTCGTCGTGCCCGGCGCGACCTATGCGGCGATGGCGTTGGCCGCGGTCGGGTCACCGGCGCGGGCGCGAGACGTCTTCTTCTACGAGCCGATCATCCTGCCGGAGAAGAGTTCCCGCGAAGTGCAGCTCACGTTGCATCCGGTGGAGAAGCCGGGTGAGGATGGACGCGAGTGGAGATTCCAGATTCACAGCCGGTCATACGGGGAACGCGGCGCCGAGTGGTCCTTGAACGCCGACGGCACCGTCATCAGCGGCACCGAACCCCCACCGGAGTCGAATCCGGTCACCGAGGAAATCGAGCGGTACCACCGCATGCCACCGCAGGAGTTGTTCGACTTCTTCGCCGACGCGGAGCTGGAATGGGGTTCCATCTGGTCCGGTTCGCTCAAGGCGCTGTGGGCCGGCGACGGTGAGGCGATCGGCGACATCTTCGTCGGCGAAGAGTTGGCCGAACACCTCGGCACCGAGCCGATACATCCGGTGTTGTTGGACCTGTGCACAGGCGTCGCCTTCCCGGCGTTTCCGACCCAGCAAGCGGTGGACCAGGGGGTCAACGACCTTCTCCTGCCGTTGCGCTACGGGCAGGTGATGCTTCAGGACAAGATGCCCCGGCGGTTCTACTGCCGCTCGAAGTGGCGTCCGAGCGCCGTTGACGCCGAAACCCAGATCTTCGACCTGGATTTCGTCGATCGAGATGGGCGCTGGCTGGGCGGAATTCGCGACTTCACGGTCAAACGCGCGCCCCGCGAGGCGATGATGCGGGGGATCGGCGGCGATACCACCCGGCTGCTGTACACCGTCGGCTGGCACGAGGTGCCGCCACCGACCGACGACCCCGCGGCACCGAGCGGCACCTGGCTGGTCGCGGGCTTCGACGAACTGGCTGCGCTGGTACCCGGCTGCGTGTCTTCCGACCGCGATACCCGCGATACCGATGCACCGCTCTTGGGGCAGCTGCTGACGCAGGCGCACCAGCAGGGCGAGGCGTTCTCCGGCGTCGTGTGGCGTTGTGCGGCGCCGAATCCGGAGGAGTCGAGCGCCGACGGCGCCGCGCGAATCGAGCGGGAGATCGCCAACCTTCTCAGCGCCGTGCACGCCGTGCAGCGCGGCGCACAAGAAGGCGGCGTGAAGCTTCCGAACGGTCTGTGGATCGTCACCGAGCGGGCGGTGGCCACCGACTCCGGCGAACCGGTGGACCCGGTGCAGGCGGCGTTGTGGGGCTTCGGACGCACGACGTTCAACGAGGAACCCGCGCTGCGATGCAGGCTCGTCGATTCCGACGGGTCACCGGAGGCGGTGCGGCTGTTGGCCGACCTGCTGGCGGCGCCGACCGACGAACCGGAACTCGCGCTGCGGCAAGGAAAGCTGCAGGCCGCACGGTTGTTGCCGTGGGCGCGGGGCGGACACCTGACGGTGCCCCGGTCAAGCGACTACGTACTGGCGCCCACCGAACGCGGCGCGATAGACAATCTTCGGCTGCACGAGAAGGAAGTTCCGTCCCCCGACGCCGGCTGCGTGCAGGTGCGGGTGGAGGCCGCCGGCCTGAACTTCCGCGACGTGCTCAACGTGCTCGGCCTGTATCCGGGCGACCCCGGGCCGATCGGCGGCGACTTCGCCGGTGTCGTCACCGAATTGGGTGACGGTGTCACCGGACTCGAGGTCGGCCAGCGCGTGTACGGGTTCATGCAGGCGGCGTTCTGCAGCCGGTTCAACGTGCCGGCCCAGGTCGTCGTGCCGATACCCGACGGGGTCAGCGCGGTCGAGGCCGCCACCATTCCCGCTGCGGCGTTGACCGCCCGCCTCGCATTCGACTGGGCGCAGCTGAAAGCCGGTGACCGCGTACTCATCCACGCCGCCAGCGGCGGCGTTGGTCTGGCCGCAATCCAGATCGCCCAGCAGCGGGGCGCCACTGTCT
Organism: Mycolicibacterium elephantis DSM 44368; assembly: GCF_004014805.1. Lineage (GTDB taxonomy): Bacteria > Actinomycetota > Actinomycetes > Mycobacteriales > Mycobacteriaceae > Mycobacterium > Mycobacterium elephantis. The sequence goes on along the minus strand of NZ_ATDN01000045.1, from coordinate 94,945 downwards.
TCGCGACCGCCAGCACGTTCAAACGCGCGGCGCTGCGCCAGGTGGGAGTGGAGTACGTCTACGACTCGCGCAGCACGGATTTCGCCGACCAGATTCTGGCGGACACCGACGGCGCGGGCGTCGACGTGGTGCTCAACAGCCTGACCAACGAAGGGTTCATCGAGGCGACCGTCCGCGCGACCGCCAAGAACGGCCGGTTCGCCGAGATCGCCAAGCGCGACATCTGGACACCCGAGCAGATGGCGGCGGTCCGTCCCGACATCGCCTACGAGATCGTGGCGCTGGACACCGTGACGCTGCAGGATCCGGAACGGGTGCGCGGCCTGCTCGAGGAGGTGTCAGCGGGGTTGGGCACGGGCCAGTGGACGCCGCTGCCCGCCGAGATCTACCCGCTGACCGAAGCCAGGGCCGCGTTCCGCCGGATGCAGCAGGCGCGTCACATCGGCAAGATCGTGCTGCAGATACCCCAGCCGCTGCAGCCGCGTTCCGACCGGAGCTATCTGGTCACCGGCGGGTTGGGTGCGATCGGGCTGCAGATGGCTTCCTATCTCGCGCAACGGGGTGCCGGCGACATCGTGCTGACCAGCAGGCGCGAACCCGACCCGCAAGCGCAGCAGGCGATCGAGCAGATCAGCGACCGCTACAAGTGCCGCGTGCACGTCTTCCCGGCCGACGTCGGCGACGAGTCACAGGTGCGGGAACTGCTTCGGCGGATCCGCGCGGAGTTGCCGCCGCTCGGCGGGGTCGCCCACCTGGCGGGTGTGCTCGACGATGCGCTGCTGTCCGACCAGAACGTGGAGCGGTTCCGAACGACGTTGACGCCCAAGGCGATCGGCGCCTGCTACTTGGATCGTCTGACAAGAGACGACGAGCTCGAGTTCTTCATCGTGTCCTCGTCGATCTCCAGCGTGTTCGGTTCACCGGGACAGGCGAACTACGCGACCGCCAATGCGCTGCTGGACGGCCTCGTCGCGCAACGCCGCGCCCAAGGGCTGCCCGCCACGGCCATCAACTTCGGCCCATGGGGCAAGGGCGGCATGGCGTCCTCGGATGCCGCGCGCACCAACATCGCCGCGCAGGGCCTCACGCCACTGGAGCCTTCTGCCGCGCTCAACGCGCTGGCCGAGGTCATCGCGAACGGCACCGCACAGGCGGCCATCATCAAGGCGAACTGGCAACGGGCCGCGAAGATGCTGGGCGCGTTGCGGCCACCGATGCTCGATCTGGTGTTGCCGAGTGCGGGCGGCGATGGCGGCGCGGACAGCGAGCTGCTGCGGGAGCTGATGGAGATACCGGTGCGCCGGCGGGCCGCATTCGTGACCGAGTTCCTTCAGCGCGAGGTGCAGAATTTCCTGCGCCTGGCACAGCCACCGGCGGCCACCAGCCGGTTCCTGGATCTCGGCACCGATTCCCTGATGGCCATCGAACTGCGCAATCGGTTGCACAGCCAGTTCGGCGACGCGTTCACCATCGACGTGACCGCGGTGTTCGACTATCCGACGATCGGATCGCTGGCCGAGTATCTGGTCGCGCAGATGCCCGACGCGGAACCACAGTCGGGCACCGGCTGAGTCAATCGGCCCAGCGCCGGGCTTCCACATCCGGCGGCAACGACGACTGCATCGGCACGTCCAGCCCGTCGTAGATGCCCGGCTTCTGATCGGCCAGCCAGGCCAGCGCGCCGAGCAGGCGATTGGCCGCGGTGGTGTTGCCGCCGTCGGCGCGCGTGCCGCCCGGCACGTCGGCGCGGCTCACGAGCGTCAGCTGCGGGTCGCCGTCGATGATCACCCGGTGATCGCCCGCGCCTTGATCAGGCTGGGGCCAGTCCGGTGCGCACGAGGGATGGATGCGGGTGATGTGCTCGATGACGATGCGCTCACGTCCGCCCGACTTTCCGATCACCTGCAGCCGAAACGCGCCCTGGGTGCCCTCGTCGAACCGGCCCATCACGGTGTCGACGGACCGCTCGAGCGGGCGGCGTTCGACCACCTCGGCGATCTCGTCGATCTCCAACCCGAGGCCCCGCCCGATCAGCCGTAGGTTGCCGCCCCACACCATCGTCGGGATCGACGGCAACAGCATCATGGGCACCTGCTCCATGGGCCCGCCGAAACCGCACAGCACCTTCACCGCGTGCGGCTGGTCATAGGTCGAGTAGTCGAAGATCTCCTGGCAGCGGATGGTCCGGATCCTGGTGCACAACCCGGCGGCCACGACGGCCAGCGCGTCGTTCCCCCAGCCGGGATCGACGCCGCTGACCAGCAGGGTCGAGCCGCCTTCCTCGGCGGCCCCGGTCAACCGCTCGACCCAGTCCAGCGGCGCCGAACGCGGGTCGTAGAGCGAGTACAGCGACGGCGTCACCACGTGCTTGCCCGCGCGCAGGCAGCGTTCGATGTCGGTGACGGCGTCGTCGGGGCGGATGTCGCCGGACGCCATATACGCCACCGCGTCGCAGGCCTCCAGCGCGGCGTCCACGTCGGTGGTGGCCGTGACGCCCGTCGGGCCGTCGAGGGCGGCGAAGGTGGCGGCGTCGCGACCGTGTTTGTCCGGCGACGAGGTGATCACACCCGACAGCTGCAACCCGGGAAACGCCACCGCGGACCGGATGGCCGCCGACCCCATGTTGCCCGTTCCCCACACCGCGACACGCTGCACCCGGACACCCTATCGAGGTGCGCCGTGATGATCGTCACAGGACCGGAAATGCGCAGGTGAGACACGTGTCAACTGGGCGTTTGCGGTGGGCTGCGGAGGCCACGATGGCTAGCCGATTGAAATAGCTCACACCGGCTTTGTGTTGAAGTTACCGAGCGGTATAGTTTTGGCCAGTTACTGGTGGGTAACTTAGCGATTAAGTACCCAACCGCATGTGGCCATCTCGATGAGGAGGAACCGTGAGCCACTACAAGAGCAACGTCCGCGATCAGGAGTTCAACCTGTTCGAGGTATACGGCGTGGACAAGGCCTTCGGTGAAGGCGACTACGCCGACCTGGACGTCGAAACCGCCCGCGACATGCTGGCCGAGATGGCTCGACTGGCCGAGGGGCCGATCGCAGAGTCGTTCGCCGACGCAGACCGCAATCCGCCGGTGTTCGACCCTGAAACCCATTCGGTGAAGCTGCCGGAGTCGTTCAAGAAGTCGATGCGCGCACTGCTCGAGGCCGGCTGGGACAAGGCCGGCGTCGGCGAGGAGCTCGGCGGCATGCCGATGCCCCGCGCGCTGCAGTGGGCGCTGATCGAGCACGTCCTCGGCGCCAACCCCGCCGCGTACATGTACGCGATGGGCCCGGGCATGGCCCAGATCTTCTACAACCTGGGCACCGAAGAGCAGAAGAAGTGGGCCCAGCTGGCCGCCGAGCGCAACTGGGGCGCCACCATGGTGCTGACCGAGCCCGACGCCGGCTCCGACGTCGGCGCAGGCCGCACCAAGGCCGTGCAGCAGCCCGACGGCACCTGGCACATCGACGGTGTGAAGCGGTTCATCACCTCGGGCGACTCCGACGATCTGTTCGAGAACATCATGCACCTGGTGCTGGCCCGTCCCGAGGGCGCAGGCCCGGGCACCAAGGGGCTGTCGCTGTTCTTCGTGCCGAAGTTCCACTTCGACCCGGAGACCGGTGAGCTCGGCGAGCGCAACGGCGTCTTCGTCACCAACGTCGAGCACAAGATGGGCCTGAAGGTTTCGGCCACCTGTGAGTTGACGTTCGGTCAGCACGGTGTGCCCGCCAAGGGCTGGCTGGTCGGCGAGGTGCACAACGGCATCGCGCAGATGTTCGAGGTCATCGAGCAGGCACGAATGATGGTCGGCACCAAGGCGATCGCCACGCTGTCGACGGGCTACCTGAACGCGCTCGAGTACGCCAAGGAGCGTGTGCAGGGCGCCGACATGACCCAGATGACCGACAAGACCGCGCCGCGGGTGACCATCACGCACCACCCGGACGTGCGCCGCTCGCTGATGACTCAGAAGGCCTACGCCGAGGGTCTGCGCGCGCTGTACCTCTACACCTCCACCTACCAGGACGCGGCGGTGGCCAAGGCACTGCACGACGTCGACGCCGATCTGGCGGTTCGGGTCAACGACCTGATGCTGCCGATCGTCAAGGGCGTCGGTTCCGAGCAGGCCTACGCCAAGCTGACCGAGAGCCTGCAGACGTTCGGTGGTTCGGGCTTCCTGCAGGACTACCCGATCGAGCAGTACATCCGTGACGCCAAGATCGACTCGCTGTACGAGGGCACCACGGCCATCCAGGCGCAGGACTTCTTCTTCCGCAAGATCGTCCGCGACAAGGGTGTGGCGCTGGCGCACATCTCCGGGCAGATCGAGCAGTTCGTCAAGAACGAGTCCGGTAACGGCCGGCTGAAGGCCGAGCGGAAGCTGCTGGCGACCGCGCTGGAGGACGTCCAGGGCATGGCCGCGTCGCTCACCGGTTATCTGATGGCGGCGCAGGAGAACCCGGCCGAGCTCTACAAGGTCGGCCTCGGTTCGGTGCGCTTCCTGATGAGCGTCGGCGACCTGATCATCGGCTGGCTGCTGCAGCAGCACGCGGCGGTGGCGATCGACAAGCTCGATGCCGGCGCCGAGGGTGACGATCGCGCCTTCTACGAGGGCAAGGTCGCGGTGGCGTCGTTCTTCGCGAAGAACTTCCTGCCGATGCTGACCAGCACCCGCCACATCATCGAGAACCTCGACAACGATGTGATGGAACTGGACGAGGCTGCTTTCTAGGGGGTTCTGACCTCCCTGCCGCTTCGCATCGAATGGCCCCCGGTCTCTTCCCGGGGGCCATTTGCGTGCGCTGAACCGCGGCCGACCGCCAGAACCTATGATTGGGGCCGCCGGCAGCGGCAACGGATCCGCTTGTTCGGCGCGATGCTGCGACGACGAGGACGAGGCCAGTGCTGACAGGGGGCAACGCTCGGGCTCGTACAACCATGCAACGGGTTCGCCGCCGTGTCCGCCGAGCCGTGCGCGGCCCGGCGGCCGGGATGGACGTGATCGCCAGGATGCTGCTGACCAGTGCGGTCGCGACGGCGCCGAGCCTGCTCGTCGCGGTCCACGACAACACGGGTGTGCAACCGCTGGCCGCCGTCGCGCCACAGCCATTCGTCACGGACACCCCGTTGGCCGCGGCGCCGTCGGCGGGCGCCCCTTCGCCCGTGTCACACGTGGTCGGGCCGCCGCCGCCCGCCGCTGTCAGCTCACCGGGCGTCGTGAACATTCCCGCGATCGCCCTGACGGCGTACCGCAACGCCGACGGCGTGATGGCGCGAGCCATGCCGGACTGCGGCGTCAGCTGGAACCTGCTGGCCGGGATCGGCCAGGTCGAATCGCGGCACGCGTTCGGCGGCAGGACCGACGACCGCGGCACGGCCGTCGATCCCATCTTCGGCCCGACGCTCGACGGCTCACTGCCCGGCAACGAGATCATCCTCGCGGGCCGCTTCAACGGCCGCACGGTGTATGCGCGTGCGATGGGTCCCATGCAGTTCCTGCCCAGCACCTGGACGCACTTCGCCGCAGACGGGAACGGCGACGGTGAGGCCGAACCGCAGAACCTCTTCGACTCCACCGTGGCCGCGGCCCGCTACCTGTGCAGCGGTGGACTGAACCTGCGCGATCGGTCCCAGCTGATCACCGCGGTACTGCGCTACAACAACTCGATGGCCTACACCCAGAACGTGCTGAGCTGGGCCGAGGCATACGCCACCGGGAATCCACCGGTGTACCTGCCGCCCATCACCGGGCCGAAACGGTCGGTCGGCAGTAGCTACTCGGTGGCCCGCCCGACCGGGAACCAGGCACCGGCCGTGCAGGCCGCGGCAGATGAGTCTTTCACCGACACATCGGCGCAACCGGACACCCGCCGCAGCGCCCCGCGCCTGTCCGGCACCTCGAACAGCCGATCGGATTCCACGTTCACCGAATCGCCCGCCACGAGCTCGCCCACCACCAGCTCGCCTGCCGGTGCGCGCAACGGCGGCAGCCGCGCGGCGACGAGCAGAGACGCCGGTAGTAGCTCGACACCGCGGGTCAAGATCGGCAACGGCCGTACCGGCGGTGTCCGCGGCACCGAATAGGGTCCAGCCACCGGCGGCCCATCAAGCGTTCAGGTAGGCCACCACCGCCAGCACGCGCCGGTGGTGGGTCGGGGAGGGCGGCAGGTCGAGCTTGGCGAAGACCGCCGAGACGTGCTTTTCGACAGCTCGTTCGGTGATCGAGAGTTGTTGTGCCAGACCGCTGTTGGAATGCCCTTCGGCCATCAGCGCCAACACCTCGTGCTCGCGTGGGGTCAGGCGGTCCAACGCGGACTTGTCTCGGCTGCTGCCCATCAGTTGACGTACCACCTCCGGGTCGAGGGCGGTGCCGCCGCCGGCCACCCGGCGCAGCGCGGCGTCGAACTCGCCGACATCGGTGACACGGTCCTTGAGCAGATACCCGACACCGGCCGGGTTGCCGGCGAGCAACTCGGCCGCATAGCGCGTCTCCACCCATTGGGAGAAGACCATCAACCCGACATCGGGGTTCGACCGGCGCAGCGACACCGCGGCGATCAGACCCTCGTCGGTGAAGGTGGGCGGCATGCGGATGTCGATGATCGCGACGTCCGGCTGGTGCGTGCCCACCGCCCGCATGAGATCGTCGGCGTCGCCCACTCTGGCCACCACCTGGTGGCCCCGTGCGGTGAGCAGTTGAGCCATGCCGTCGCGCAGGATCGCGCTGTCCTCGGCGATGACGAGCCGCGTCACTGCGGGGCTCCGGTGGGAACCAACACGGTGATGGTCGTCGGCCCGCCGGGCGGGCTGTCGATGCCCAGCGTCCCGTCCAGCATCGCCAGCCGTGCCCTCAGGCCGGTCAACCCGGACCCGTTGCCCTCCTGCACACCGCCGGCGCCGTTGTCTTCCACGGTGATTCGTAGCTCACCGTCGTCGCTGTGAATCGTCACGGCGGCGCGGTCGGCGCCGGAGTGCCGCGACACGTTGGCGAGCAGCTCCGCGACGCAGAAGTACGCCATGGTCTCCACCCCGATGGACGGCCGCACCGGCAGGTCGACCGAGACGTCGACGGGGATCACGTTGCGCGCCGCCAGCGTCTGCACCGCCGGGCCCAGCCCCAGATCCAAAGCGGGCGGGCGGATTCCGCGAATCAGGTCGCGAAGTTCCGTCAGCGTGTCCTTGGTGTTCGCCAAGGCGTCGGTGACCAGTTCGCGAGCACCGGTGAAGTCAGCCGATGCGAGGTGTTCGTCCGCACGGGCCAAGGCCATCGCGACGGTGATCAACCGCGCTTGGGTGCCGTCGTGCAGATCGCGTTCGACCCGCTGCAAGGTGGTGGCGGAGTCGTCGACGACCTCCGCGCGGTTCCGCTCCAACTGGAGCACCCGACGCTCCCGGTCGGTCGGTCCCAACAACGCACGGGCGAGCAGCGCATGCGCGCGGCTCAGGCCGATCATCACCCAACCCAACACGTACAGCCCGAGCACACCGCCGACGCAGAACAAAAGGTACATGTCCAGCGAATCGACCGGCTGCCCCAACGTGATGAAAGGTTCGCCGAGCGCCAGCCATACCACCGGCGATGCCACCAGCACCGCCGAGACGACCACCCCGAGGATTACGACGTAGCCGAGGGGCGTCATGATCACGGCCTGCCCCGCGAGGAAGCCGAGGCTGCGCCAGCCCACCGCGTCCGTGAGGGCCGCGGCGACGGTGGGCAGTCGGCCCCGGGGCCGGCGGAACCGCGGCGGGACGTCGATGTCGACGTCGATCATGCGGGCGAGTGAGCGATACAGCCGGTTCCACGCGCGCCCGCTCATCACCACGAGGGCGAGCAGCGGTATTCCGACCAGCGTGATGATCAGCAGTCCCGACGCCAGACCCGCGGCGAAGAGGAACGCCACCGCGACGACCGCGAGCACGCCGATCAGCACGAAGTACAAGTAGACCCGCCAGGCCGGCGCTCGCAGTGGGACGAGCAACGTGCGTGTCCAGTCAGGCAGGGCGGCGTTTGTAGTCGTTGTCACGCGAACCATGGTGGTCGAGGTCGGCGGGCGATTCGATGGTGCTGCCCGGCCAATTTGGGGTGTGGCCAGCCACACCGTCGCAACGCCGTCACACAAACCAGTCGCACAAAAAGGGCGGGTTCGGGAGGACATTCAGGTGCGCCGCTCTTAGTCTCGCGCGACCGGCTTTCAACCCTTGCCGGCTCTTCGGATCAGTCACTCCCGAACCCGTCGTGCGGTCGATCGTACGCCTCCGTCTGGCATCGCACCAGGGGCCTTTTCCGCCGTTATGCACGTCGACGGAGGGCGTCAAAGTTAAGAGCTCCGTACTGCCATCGGGTCGGGGGGTCAGACGGCAATACGGAGCTACCAGGACTATCGATCGACCTGACCGGACCGTTACAGCCCTACGAAAAATCTTCTGAACCATCAAGCCTCGAGGATCGCGGCGACGCCCTGGCCGCCGGCAGCGCAGATGGAGATCAGGCCGCGCACCGGCTGGCCGGTCTCCTTCTTCTTCTCGCTCAGCTGCTTGGCCATCTGCGCGACGATGCGCCCGCCGGTGGCGGCGAAGGGATGGCCCGCGGCGATCGAGGAGCCGTTGACGTTGAGCTTCGAGCGATCGATGCTGCCCAGCGCCTTGTCCAGGCCGAGCCGCTCCTTGCAGTACTCCTCGGACTCCCAGGCCTGCAGGTGCGCGAGCACCACTGACGCGAACGCCTCGTGGATCTCGTAGAAGTCGAAATCCTGCAGCGACAGGTTGTTTCGGGCCAGAAGCCGCGGCACCGCATACGTCGGCGCCATCAGCAGGCCGTCGCGGCCGTTGACGTAGTCGACCGCCGCGGTCTCCCCGTCGACCCAGTAGGCCATCGGTTCGATACCGCGCTCGGCGGCCCACTCCGGCGTCGCGAGCAGCGCGACCGACGCGCCGTCGGTCAGCGGGGTCGAGTTGCCTGCCGTCATCGTCGCGTCGCCCGCCTTGGCGCCGAACACCGGCTTGAGCTTGGCGAGCTTCTCCGCCGTCGAGTCGGGGCGGAGGTTGTTGTCGCGGTACAGCCCCAGAAACGGGGTGACCAGGTCGTCGAAGAAGCCGCGGTCGTAGGCGGCGGCCATGTTGCGGTGGCTGGCGGCGGCGAGCTCATCCTGGTCGGTGCGCTTGATGCCCATCTCCTTGGCGGTGACGGCGGCGTGCTCACCCATCGACATGCCGGTGCGGGGTTCGCTGTTGACCGGGATCTCCACGCCGATGGAGGCGGGCAGCTTGCCGACCAGCTTGAGCCGTTCAAAGTTGGACTTGGACCGGCGCAGACCCAGCAGCACCCGCCGCAGATCGTTGCCGAACGCGATCGGGGCATCGGAGGTGGTGTCCACGCCCCCGGCCGCGGCGACGTCGTAACGCCCGGCGGCGATGCCGTCGGCCGCCGCGATCGTGGCCTGCAGCCCGGTGCCGCAGGCCTGCTGCAGGTCGAACGCCGGGGTGTAGGACGACAGCGCGCTGCCGAGCACGCATTCGCGCATCAGGTTGAAGTCGCGGCTGTGCTTGAGCACGGCGCCGCCGATGACGGCCCCGAGTTTCTCGCCGGCCAGGTTGAACCGGTCGATCAGCCCACCCAGCGCCGCGGTGAACATGTCCTGGTTGGAGGCGTTCGCGTACGCGCCGTCCGATCGAGCGAAGGGAATTCGGTTGCCGCCGAGGATGGCGACCCGTCGCTGGGTATCACTAGCCATGAACCCATAGTACCCACCCTTCTTACTCTGGAGTAAGTTCGTTCTCATGGCTACCGATCTGTATTCGCAAATCGTGCATTCAGGGCCCGGATCGTTCCTCGCCAAGCAGCTCGGCATTCCCCAGCCCGAGACGTTGCGCCGGTACGAGCCGGGCAAACCCCCGCTGGCCGGCACGCTGCTCATCGGCGGTGACGGTCGCGTTGTCGAGCCGATGCGCACCGCGCTGACCGAGGACTACGAGGTGGTGTCCAACAACCTCGGCGGCCGCTGGGCCGACTCGTTCGGCGGGCTGGTGTTCGACGCCACCGGTATCACCGACCCGACCGGGTTGAAGGAGCTGTACAAGTTCTTCACCCCGGTGCTGCGCAATGTGGGCTCCTCGGGCCGCGTCGTCGTTGTCGGCACCACCCCCGAGGAGGCAGGCAGCGACCACGAACGCATCGCGCAGCGCGCGCTGGAGGGCTTCACCCGCTCGCTGGGCAAGGAGATGCGGCGGGGCGCGACGGTGAACCTGGTGTACCTGTCCCCGGCCGCCAAGCCGGGCGCGACGGGGCTGGAGTCGACGCTGCGGTTCATCCTGTCGGGCAAGTCGGCCTACGTGGGCGGGCAGGTGTTCCGGGTCGGCGCGGCCGATTCCTCGCCGCCGTCCGACTGGGACAAGCCGTTGGTCGGCAAGGTCGCGATCGTGACCGGGGCGGCGCGCGGCATCGGCGCGACGATCGCCGAGGTGTTCAGCCGCGACGGCGCGCGGGTGCTGTGCATCGACGTCGAGGCCGCCGCCGAGCCGCTCGGAATCACCGCGACGAAGGTGGGCGGCACCGCGCTGACACTCGACGTGACCGCCGACGACGCCGTCGACAAGATCACCGAGCACCTGCGGGAGCACTACTCCGACTTCGGGGGCCGCGCCGACATCCTGGTCAACAACGCCGGCATCACCCGCGACAAGCTGCTGGTCAACATGGACGAGGCCCGCTGGGATTCCGTCATCGCGGTGAACCTCCTTGCGCCGCTTCGCCTTACCGAAGGTCTGGTGGGCAACGGGACGATCGGCGACGGCGGCCGGGTGGTCGGGCTCTCGTCGATGGCCGGCATCGCGGGCAACCGCGGGCAGACCAACTATGCGGCCACCAAGGCCGGCATGATCGGGTTGACCGACGCGCTGTCCGAGACGTACGCCGACAAGGGGATCACCGTCAATGCCGTCGCACCCGGCTTCATCGAGACCAAGATGACCGATGCGATGCCGGTGGCGACCCGGGAGGTGGCGCGTCGGCTCAATGCGCTGCATCAGGGCGGTAAGCCGGTCGACGTCGCCGAGACAATCGCCTACTTCGCCAGCCCGGCGTCAAACGCCGTCACAGGCAATACGATCCGGGTGTGCGGGCAAGCATGGTTGGGGGCCTGACGTGACGCAACCGTCCGGGGTGCTGAACCTGGTGCGCGCGGCGGCCGGCGCGCTGCCGTTCGTGCCGCGCGGCGACAAGCTGCCCGAGCGCACGCTGACCGTCGACGACGTGAGCATCGATCCTGCGAACGTCGCGGCGTATGCGAACGTCACCGGGCTGCGGTTCGGTGACGCGGTGCCGCTGACGTATCCGTTCACGTTGACGTTCCCGACCGTGATGGCGCTGGTCACCAGTTTCGATTTCCCTTTCGCGGCAATGGGTTCGGTGCACATCGAGAACCACATCACCCAGTACCGGCCGATCGCGGTCACCGACACGGTGTCGGTGCGGGTGCATGCCGAGAACCTGCGTGAGCATCGGCGCGGGTTGCTCGTCGACATCGTGACCGACGTCAACGTCGGCAACGAGCAGGCGTGGCATCAGGTCACGACGTTTCTGCACCAGCAGCGCACAAGCCTGTCCGACGAGCCGAAGCCGCCGCCGCAGAAGCAGCCGAAGCCGGGACCGCCGAATGCGGTGCTGCGCATCACGCCCGGCCAGATTCGGCAGTACGCGTCGGTCGGCGGGGACCACAACCCGATCCACACCAATCCGATCGCGGCGAAGCTGTTCGGCTTCCCCACGGTGATCGCGCACGGAATGTTCACCGCCGCAGCGGTTCTGGCGAACATCGAAGGCCAGCTTCCGGATGCGGTGAAGTATTCGGTGCGCTTCGCCAAGCCGGTGGTGCTGCCGGCCAGCGCCGGCCTCTACGTCGAGCGGGTGGCAGACGGCTGGGACCTGACGTTGCGGCACCTGTCCAAGGGCGACCCGCATCTGACGGGCACGGTCCGCTCGCTGTAGGTGTGTCGTCAATCGAGACCGCGCACAGATCGCGATTTGAGCTAATTCTGCGATCCAGCCGCAGTCTCGATGGTCCCGGCCGGCGGCCCGTGGTCGGCTGAGTGCTCTGCCGGGTGGTCGGCTGAGTGCTCTGCCGGGTGATCGGCTGAGTGCTCCGCTGAGTGATCTGCCGGGGCGCCCTTCAGGCCGCGCCAGAACAGGTTGATCAACAGCTCGGCGGCTTCGTCGACGTCGGCGTCCCCGGTGCTGACCCGCGTGGCCACCGCCTCACCGGCGCCCACCAGCGCGACGGCCATCATGTCGAAGTCGGTGTCGGGATCGGGGTTGCGGGTTCCGGAGGTCAGCAGCCGCCCGACGAGGTCGATGATGCGTTCGCGGCCCTCGCGCACGGTGTGGGCGAACGCCTGGCTGCTGGTCGCCTGGTTGTACAGCACCATCCACGAGGCCCGGTTGGTGTCGATGTAGGTCAGGAACGCCCGCACGGCGTTGCGCAGCAGGTCCTTGGGGCTCTGCTTGAAGTCGATCTGGCGACGCACCTCGTCGATGAACCGGGACAGCTCACGGTCGAGGCACGCGGCGAACAACTCCTCCTTGGAGCCGTAGTACAGGTACAGCATCGGCTTGGAGATCTGCGCCTCCGCGGCGATGGCGTCCATCGAGGTCTCGTGGTAGCCGTTCACCGAGAAAATCTGGACGGCGGCGTCCAGCATCTGCTGCTCGCGCACCGCGCGAGGTAGACGTTTGGTGCCTCCGGCCATTGGTCAAGAGTAAGCAATGACGCGCGCGTCAGCCGCCGCAGCGTGGCGACGGGCCCTTGAACCCGGCGATCCGCAGTACCGCGGCGTCGACCCCGGACATCGACAGCTCACCGGCATCGACGGCCTTCTCCAGCCGGTCGAGCACCGAGGGCACCTCACCGCTGCTCACCCAAAGGGCCACGTCGGCGCCGGCCTGCAGCCCGCGCAGCACCGCCTCGGGCACCCCGAACTGGTTGGAGATCGCCTGCATCCCCGACAGGTCGTCGGTGAACACCGGCCCGTTGAACGGCGGGCCGCCGTAGCCGCCGGAGCGCAGCAGCCCGTAGACCGCCGGACTCAAGCTGGCCGGATCGCTGCCGGTCAGCCCCGGTACCTGCAGGTGGCCCACCATCACGCCGACCGGCGCCTGGCCCGCCAGGGTGCGGTACGGCACCAGATCGACTTCCTGCAGCTCGGCGATCGGCGGGGAGGTGACGCTGCCGGTGTGTGAGTCGCCCGAGCCGCGTCCGTGGCCGGGGAAGTGCTTGAGCACCGGCAGCACGCCCGCGTCGCGCAGGCCGCGCGCGTAGGCACCGGCGTAGTCGGTGACGGTGGCCGGGTCCGAACCGAAGGACCGGTCGCCTATCACGGTGCTGTCGGCGGCGTCGGAGACGTCGACGACCGGTGCGAAGTCGACGGTGATGCCCAGGTTGCGCATGGCCTGCCCGCGGGTGCGGGCGATCTCGTACACCTGCTCGGGGGTTTGCGTCTGCGCCAGCACCCGCGCCGACGGCTGCGTGCCGATCAGCGGGGCCAGCCGCGACACCCGGCCGCCTTCCTCGTCGACGCTGACCGCCAGCGGCAGCGGGCCGGCAGAGGCGGCGATCTCGGTGAGCGACCCATCGGTCAGCATCGACAGGTCGGTCCAGCTGCCGATCATGACGCCGCCGACGTGGTGGTTGTCGACGACGGCCCTGGCGTCGGCGGCGTTGGAGACCCCGACCATCAGCAGCTGCGCGAGCTTGTCGCGCGTCGACATGGCGGCCAGCATCGTTTCGGCGTCTCCGCAGGCCGGGGGTGGCGGTGCGGCGGGCACCTCGCCCTTGTGCTGCGTGACCACGCTGGACGGGGCCGCGCTCGAGGGCGGGGCGGGCGGCTCGGCAGGCGAGCAGGCCAGCACGAGACCCGACATCGCCACAACTGCGCACAACGCGCGGGACACGGCCATGGGCCTCGACACTAGCGGACGGCAACCGCGCACATCAGCAGCAGACGTGGCCGCGCCGCGTGCCGTGCTAGTTTTGGCCGCATGGATCGGTTCCTCGTGCCCGCCGGCGCCAGCATTGTCGTCGGTCTGCTGCTCGGCGCGGCGGCCGTATTCGGGGTGACGCTGATGGTGCAGCAGGACACGAAGCCTCCGCTGCAGGCGGGCGATCCGGCGTCGTCGGTGCTCAACAGGGTTGAATACGGCGACCGAAGCTAGGGTCACGCCGCTTCCGCGGCGCTGGTTGTGGGTGGCCGCTGCGGCGGCGCTGATCCTGACGTTCGCCCAGTCCCCCGGACAGATCTCACCCGACACCAAGCTGGACCTCACCGCCAACCCGCTGCGGTTTCTGGCGCGAGCGTTCAACCTGTGGAACAGCGAGCTGCCGTTCGGGCAGGCGCAGAACCAGGCGTACGGCTACCTCTTTCCCCACGGCAGTTTCTTTCTGGCCGGGGACCTGCTCGGCGTTCCCGGCTGGGTGACGCAGCGGCTGTGGTGGGCGCTGCTGTTGGTCGCCGGGTTCTGGGGGCTGCTGCGCGTCGCCGAGGCCCTCGGCATCGGCAGCCGGACCTCGCGGATCATCGCCGCGGTCGCGTTCGCGCTGTCGCCGCGGGTCCTCACCACGCTGGGCGCGATCTCGTCGGAGACGCTGCCGATGATGCTGGCGCCGTGGGTGTTGCTGCCGGTGATCCTGGCGTTCCAGGGCGGGGCCGGAGGGGTGGGGGAAACGGAAACCCGGGGGCGGGCCCGGGGGGGTGGGGGAAACCCAGGGCGGGGCCGAAGGGGTGGGGAAAGCCCAGGGTGGGACCGAAGGGGTGGGGAAAGCCCAGGGTGGGACCGAAGGGGTGGGGAAAGCCCCGGGTGGGACCGGAGGGGTGGGGGAAGGCCAGGGGGATCCGCGGGTCCGGGTGCTGGCCGCGCGATCGGCGGTCGCGATCGCGTTGATGGGCGCCGTCAACGCGGTGGCGACGCTGACGGGCTGCCTGGCGGCGGTGATCTGGCTGGCGTGTCACCGGCCGAACCGGCGCTGGTGGCGCTTCACCGCGTGGTGGGCGCTTGGCATCGCGCTGGCGGTGACGTGGTGGGCGGTGGCGCTGCTGCTGCTCGGCCGGATCAGCCCACCGTTCCTGGACTACATCGAGTCCTCCGGCGTCACGACCCGCTGGATGTCGTTGACGGAGATGCTGCGCGGCACGGACATGTGGACACCGTTCGTCGCGCCGAACGCGACGGCGGGTGCGTCGCTGGTGACCGGTTCGGTCGCGGTGCTGGCGACGACGTTGGTGGCCGCCGCCGGGCTGGCCGGGTTGGCGATGCGGACTATGCCCGCGCGGGGGCGACTCATCACCATCCTGTTGATCGGGGTCGTGCTGCTGGCGGCCGGATACTCCGGCGGCCTGGGATCGCCTGTGGCGCACTATGTTCAGGCATTCCTCGACGACACCGGGACACCGCTGCGCAACCTGCACAAGCTCGAACCGCTGCTGCGCCTGCCGCTGGCGCTGGGGCTGGCTCACCTGCTCGGCCGTATCCCGCTGCCGGGCAGCGCACCGCGGGAGCAGTGGAGGACCGCGCTGGCCCACCCCGAACGGGACAAACGGGTCGCCGTCGGCGTCGTCGTGCTGACCGCCCTGGCCGCCGCAACGTCGCTGGCCTGGACGGGGCGACTGGCCCCGCCGGGGGCCTTCGACGCGATCCCGTCGTACTGGCACGAGACCGCCGCGTGGCTCGACGAACACAACACCGAGGGCCGGGTGCTGGTGGCCCCCGGCGCCCCGTTCGCCACCCAGGTGTGGGGCAACAGCCACGACGAACCGCTGCAGGTCCTCGGCGAGAGCCCGTGGGGGGTGCGCGACTCGATACCGCTGACCCCGCCGCAGACCATCCGCGCGCTCGATTCCGTGCAGCGCCTCTTCGCCGCAGGACGCCCATCTGCCGGGCTCGCTGATACTCTTGCCCGGCAAGGGATTTCGTATGTGGTGGTGCGCAACGACCTGGACCCGGAGACGTCTCGGTCGGCGCGCCCGGTGTTGGTGCACCGCGCCGTCGAGGGTTCACCGGGCCTGACGAAGGTCGCGCAGTTCGGCGATCCGGTGGGCCCGGGCATGCTGGCCGGGTTCGTCACCGACAGCGGGCTGCGCCCCCGCTATCCGGCCGTGGAGATCTACCGTGTCGACGCCGCCATGCCCGTCGTGCCCTACCTGGTCGACACCGACGCGATGGCCCGGGTGAACGGCGCCCCGGAGGCGTTGTTGCGCCTCGACGAACGCCGCCGGCTTCTCGGCCAACCGCCGCTGGGCCCGATGCTGCTGACCGCCGACGCCGAACGCGCCGGCTTACCCGTCCCGGTCGTCACGGTCACCGACACCCCGCTGGCCCGCGAGATCGACTACGGCCGCGTCGACGACCATTCCTCGGCGATCCGCACCCGCGACGATCCGCGACGCACCTTCAACCGCGTGATCGACTATCCCGTTCCCGGCGCCGACGTCATCTACGGCCAGTGGACCGGTGGGCGGATCTCGGTGTCGAGCTCGGCCGCCGATTCCACCGCGCTGCCCCACGTCGCACCGGCGACCGGGCCCGCCTCCGCGATCGACGCCGACTCGTCGACGGCCTGGGTGTCCAACGCGCTGCAGTCGGCGATCGGCCAGTGGCTGCAGGTCGATTTCGACCACCCGGTCACCAACGCCACCATCACGATCACGCCGAGCGCCACGGCCGTCGGCGCCCAGATCGACCGTATCGAGGTGTCCACCGTCAACGGCACCAGCACCCTGCGGGTCGAGGAACCCGGCAAGTTGCTCACCGCGGCGCTGCCCTACGGGGAGTCGCCGTGGGTGCGGATCACCGCGGTGGGCACCGAGGACGGGTCCCCCGGCGTGCAGTTCGGGATCACCGACTTCGCAGTCACCCAGTACGACGCCAACGGTTTCGCCCATCCCATCAACCTGCGGCGTACCGTCGACGTACCCGGGCCGCCCACGGGTTCGACTGTGGCCCAGTGGGATCTGGGTGCCGAGCTGTTGGGCAGGCCGGGCTGCGCGCAGAGCCCGAACGGTGTGCGGTGCGCGGCGAGCATGTCGCTGGCCCCGGAAGAGCCGGTGAGCCTGAGTAGGACACTGACTGTGCCCGAACCGATCTCGGTGACGCCGACGGTGTGGGTGCGCGCCCGGCAAGGCCCGAACCTCGCCGACTTGATCAGCGCGCCCGGCAGCATCCGGGCGATGGGTGACGCCGACGTGCTCGACGTGCTCGGGTCGGCCTACGCCGCCACCGACGGCGACTCCGAAACCGCCTGGACCGCACCGCAATCGGTGGTGCAGCACAAGACGCCGCCCACGTTGACGCTGAAGCTGCCGCGTCCCGGCGAGGTGTCGGCGCTCGAGGTCACACCGAGTTCCTCCGTGTTGCCCGCCAACCCGACGCTGGTCGCGGTCGACCTCGGGGACGGACCGCAGGTGCGGCGGCTGGCCGGGGACGCCGGCACGCAGACCCTCGAGCTCACGCCCCGCGTCACCGATACCGTCACGCTGTCGATCCTGGACTGGGACGACATCATCGACCGCACCGCGCTCGGATTCGATCAGCTCAAGCCTCCCGGCCTGGCCGAGGTCGTCGCGCTCGACGCCGACGGCGCCCCCATCGCGGCGGCCGACGCCGCCCGCAACCGGCTGCGCACCATCGAATTACCTTGTGGCAGTGGACCGATCATCGGTGTTGCCGGGCAGTTCGTGCAAACCTCGGCCACTACGACGGTCGGTGCACTGCTCGACGGCGAACCGGTGGCCGCCCGCCCATGCCAGGACGCGCCCATCGAGCTGCCCGCGGGCCAGCAGGAGCTGGTGATCAGCCCGGGTGAGGCGTTCGTCGTCGACGGCGTGCAGCTGGCCGGGCCGCTGGCCCCCGCGGTGCGTCCGGCCGACGCGGTACCCGCGCAGACCGGCACGTGGAGCGCCGATCACCGCGAAGTGACCGTGACGTCGGCGCCGCACTCGCGGGTGCTTGTGGTGCCCGAGAGCGTCAACCCGGGCTGGACCGCGCGGAGCGCCGACGGAGCGGTGCTGACGCCGGTCACCGTCAACGGCTGGCAACAGGGCTGGGTACTGCCTGCGGACACCGCGGGCGCCGTCACGCTCACGTTCGGCTCCAACACCTTCTACCGCGCCGGCCTGATCGGCGGCCTGGCGTTACTACCCGTGCTCGCGCTGCTTGCCTTCCTGCCCGCGCGCAGGCGCCCGGCACACGATGAACCGCCGCGGGTGCGGCGGCCCGGCCGAGTGGCCGTATCCGTCGCCGTGCTGGGCGTCGGCGTGCTGGTGTCCGGGGTGGCCGGCGCGGTGATGGTCGGCGCGGCGCTGCTGTTGCGACATCTGCTGGATAACCGTGAAAAGCTCTGCGACGCCGTCACCGTCGGGGGCGCCGCCGGTGGGCTGATCCTGGCGGGCGCGGTGCTCAGCCAGAACCCCTGGCGCTCGGTCGACGGATATGTCGGCCACTCGGCGGGAGTGCAGTTCCTCGCCCTGATCTCGCTGGCGATGGTCGCGGCGTCGGCCGTCGGCCCGCACGTGACTGCACCCGAGGGTGCACCCGAGGCGGCGCCGAACGTTCCTTACCGCTCGAAATCGCCGCCGATTTTCGAGCGGTAAGGAACGTTCGGCAGGAATTGGCAGGAAAACGTCCTAGCATCGGCTGGGTGCCTCAGGTCAACACAGTCAAGGGAGCCATCGAGACCACCGATCTCGGTGTGACGCTCATGCACGAGCATGTCTTCGTCCTGTCCCCGGACATCACCGCCAACTATCCGGAGGTATGGGGCGACGAGGCCAAGCGCGAAGCCGACGCGATCGCCCGGCTCAACGAGCTGAAAGCCAACGGTGTGGACAGCATCGTCGACCTCACCGTGATCGGGATGGGTCGCTACATCCCGCGCATCGCGCGCATCGCCGCCGCCACCGAGGTCAACATCGTCGTCGCGACCGGCGTGTACACCTACAACGACGTCCCGATGTATTTCCACTTCACCGAGCCCGGGGGGCTGCTGGGAGACGTCGAGCCGATGGTCGAGATGTTCGTCCGCGACATTGAGGTCGGCATCGCCGACACCGGCGTCAAGGCGGCGATCCTCAAGTGCGCCACCGACGAGCCCGGCGTGACGCCGGGGGTCGAACGAGTGCTGCGCGCGGTGGCCAAGGCGCACCGCCAGACCGGGGCGCCGATCTCGACGCACACCCACGCCGCCACCCGGCGCGGCCTCGAGCAGCAGCGCATCTTCGCCGAGGAGGGCGTCGACCTGTCGCGCGTCGTCATCGGTCATTCCGGCGACACCACCGACCTGAGCTACCTGGAGGAGCTGATCGGCAACGGCTCCTACATCGGCATGGACCGGTTCGGCGTCGACGTGTTCCTGCCGTTCGAGGACCGGGTGAACACGGTCGCCCAGATGTGCGAGCGCGGCCACGCCGACAAGATGGTGCTCTCCCACGACGCGTCCTGCTTCATCGACTGGTTGCCGGAAGAGGTTGTGCCCGCTGTCATGCCGAACTGGCACTACCTGCACATCCACCACGACGTCATCCCTGCGCTGAAACAGCGTGGTGTCACCGACGAACAACTCACCACGATGCTCGTCGACAACCCGCGGCGGATCTTCGAGGCCACCGGCGACTACTGACATGACAGCCCAGATTCCACCGATCAGCACCCAGGCGTCGCTGTTGGCCCAACAGGCGCCCGACGCCCCGGCGGTCACCTGCCAAGACCGCACGCTCACCCGCCGAGAGCTGGACCTGTCGACCAACCGGCTGGCCCGGGCGTACGCCGAACTCGGTGTGCGCCAAGGCGATTACGTGACCGTCGTGCTGCCCAACTCGATCGAGTGGGTCGAGGCGGTGTTGGCGACGTGGAAGCTCGGCGCGATCCCGCAACCATTGTCCCCGCAGCTGCCCGACGCCGAGTTGACCGGGCTGCTCGACCTGCGGCCGCGGGCGCTGATCGTCGGCCGTGCCGACCCGAGCGGGAAGATACCCAGTGTGCCTGCGGATTTCACCCCGGACCCGCCGCCCTCGGACGCGCCACTGCCCGAGGCGGTGTCGCCGGTGCTGAAGGCCATGGCGTCCGGCGGCAGCACCGGCCGGCCGAAGTTGATCGAGGCAGGCGGTGACAGCCGCTTTCCGGCGCTGGCGGGCTATGCGCTCGGCTCGCAGGAGGGGGACGTCAACCTGTTCTCGGTGCCGTTGAGCCACAACACGGGGTTCACCACGTTGGCGATCGGTCTCGTGCAGGGACACCACCTGGTGTTGATGCCGCGATTTGAGCCGCACGAGTTCCTCCGGTTGGTCACCGAGTACCGCGTGACGTATCTGGCGACGGTGCCGACGATCATGCAGCGCCTGTTGCCGGTGTACCGGGCCGATCCCGACGCCTACGAACTGTCGTCGATCCGGCGGTTCTGGCATGTGGGTGCGCCGTGCCCGCCGGCGGTCAAGCAGGCGTGGATCGACCTGCTTGGACCCGAGGTGCTCTGGGAGCTCTACGGCGGCACCGAACTTCAAGCGTTGACGTTCATCTCCGGAGAGCAGTGGCTGGCGCACCGCGGGTCGGTCGGCGTCGTCGTCGCCGGCGAGATGAAGGTGCTCGACGACGAGGGTAACGAGTGCCCGCCGGGAGCGGTCGGCGAGATCTACATGCGCCCCTCCCCCGGCAGCGCGCCGACCTACCGCTACATCGGCGCGACGGCGAAGAGCCGTGACGGCTGGGACTCGCTCGGCGACCTCGGCTACTTCGACGAAGACGGGTTTCTGTACCTCAACGACCGTCGCGTCGACATGTTCACCGTCGGCGGCCGCAACGTCTACCCCGCGGAGATCGAGTCGGCGTTGTCCGCCCACCCGAAGGTGTTGTCCTGCTTGGTGGTCGGGGTTCCCGACGACACCGGCGACCTCGGGCAGGTACCGCACGCGATCGTCCATGCCGACGGGCTCGACGAAGCCGACGTCATCGAGTTCCTTCGCGCGCGCATCGAGCGCTACAAGCTGCCCCGCAGCGTCGAGTTCACCGATTTCCCGCTGCGCGACGACGCCGGCAAGGCCCGCCGCTCCGCGGTGCGCGACGAGGTCATCAAGCGACGCGCGATGCAGGCCGGCTAACGCGCGATCGGCCGGGGCACGCTTAACGGGTTGATTACTCGCATCAGGCGCGTGCGATCAACCCCTTAGTGCTGCAGGCCTAGCGAGCGACAGGCTCCGGCACGCTGTCCACCGAGGAATCCAGCGGCGGCACCGGACGTTGGCGGCGGAATTCCCAGCGTCGCAACGCCTCTCGACACGGCGACTCGACGAGCGCATAGCTGACCGCAGCGATCGCGAAGCCGAACACCAACGTCAGCGCCAGCACCACCGGCATGTGCCCGTTGAACGCGAACTCGCCGATGACGGGAAACACCATCGCCAGCGCGGCCAGGTGCCAGATGAACAGCCCGTAGGACCAGCGGCCCAGGGTCACCATCGGTTCGCTGCCCAGCAGCCGATGCGGGGTGTCGGGCCGGTCCAGCACCAGCGGCGCCATCAACGCCGCCGCCACCACCGCACCCATCGCGGTCTTCACGACGAACTGCTCGACGGTGCCCGGCGTGAGCCCCTCGGGGCCCGCGACCGGGGAGGCCGCCACCAGGAAGGCCGCCACCGCGACGACGGCCATCAGCACCCGGCGCCGCGCCAGCCGGTGCGCCCATCCGATCGGGGTCACGGTCAGCTCGGCCAGCAGCATGCCCGCGGCGAACCACGAGAAGAAGGCAGGCGGCCAGTTCAGCGGGTTGACGCCGTACGGCGCGTCGAACGGGATCAACCCCCACGCCAGGCTGGCGACCGCCGCCGTCGCGATCACAGGGATGCGGGCACGCACCGGCACCCATCGGGCCGTCAACGCCAGCAGCGGCAGCACCAGGTAGAAGGCCATCTCCACGGACAGGCTCCACATCTGGGTGAGCCCGGCGGTCAGCGTCAACGGCACATAGATCTGGGTCAGCGTCAGGTTCGCGAGCCACACCGTGAGGTCGGCCTTGGCGTCGGGTAGCAGCAGCAGGATGACCGCCACGGCCACCAGATAGCCCGGCATGATGCGCACCACCCGCGACCGCAGGTAGTGCCCGGTCGGCGGGGTCGGCCGCAGCCCGCGGGCCGCCGCGGCGTGCCCACGCCAGAGCAGAAATCCCGAGATCGCGAAGAACACCGCCACCGCGAGGTCGAACCGGCCGAACAACCGCCCGGCGACCCCGCCGGTGTGACCGGTCTGAAAGGCGACGTGGGTGACCACCACACCCATTGCGGCGCAGGCTCTCATGCCCTCGACCGCGGGCAGAAAGCTCCGCGTTCCGCCGACCCCGGAGGATTCCGTCACGGCGACCAGTGTGCCGCGTCGACGGGAAATGGTCGAAAATGGGGCGTCGCTCGATGGCCATCGGATGCGGTCGTAGTAAGCGACGACCTTAAACCGGGCTGTTAATGTCGAACGGGTTTGCGGGTGGCCGCAGTGAAGGAGGCACGGTTTGAACCGCGCAGTGGCGCTGCGAATCGCGGCATGCGGGATCATGGGGCTCGGCGCTGCCCTGCTGATCGCCGCGCTGTTGCTGTCGACCTACACCGAGGGCAAGATCGCGAAAATCCCGTTGGATCTGGATGCCACGCTAGTCAGCGACGGTACCGGAACCGCATTCGACCCGGCCTCCCTCAACGAGCCGACGTTTCGTGTCGACCGCGACGTGCCGATGGTGCAACAGCAGCAGATGACGGTGGAGTCCCCGTCCAACGCCGACGTCGTCACCCTGCAGGTCGGCACCACGCTGCGCCGCACCGACAAACAGCAAGACACCGGTCTGCTGCTGGCGATGGTCGACACGGTCACCGTCAACCGGCACACCGCCGAGGCCGTGTCCAGCGAAAGCAACCCCGGCGGCGCCCTGCAGAAGCCGCGCGCCATCGAAGACGATCAGCCGCCGACCAACATCGCGCTGCCCCATGAGGGGCTGGCCTACCGGTTCCCGTTCAGCACCGAGAAGAAGACCTATCCCGTCTTCGACCCGATCGCACAGAAGGCGTTCGACGCCAACTACGACGGCGAGGAAGACGTCAACGGCCTGACCACCTACCGCTTCAGCCAGAACGTCGGCTACGACGCCAACGGCAAGCTCGTCGAGCCGGTCCGGTACTCGTCGCTGTTCGACGACGAGGCCGATGCCGAGGTCACCGCCACCGCGGCGATGTGGGGGGTGCCCGGCGAGCCCGAAGAATCGATCACGATGTCTCGCTTCTACGCCGCCCAGCGCACGTTCTGGGTGGACCCGGTGTCGGGAACCGTCGTCAAGCGCGAAGAGCACGGCTACCAGTACTACGCGCGCGAACCGCTCGAACCCGAGGTGACGTTCGTGGACTACAAGGTCACCTTCAACGAGGAGACGGTCGAATCCCAGGTCGCCGGCGCGCGCGACGAACGCGACCGGGTGGCGCTGTGGGGCCGCATCCTGCCGATCACGTTCACCGCAATGGGGCTGGTGTTCCTGGTCGGCGGCGCGCTGCTCGGATCGTTCAGCCTGCGCGCCGAGTCCGTGCTGATCGACCCAGGTCTCGACGAGTCCGATCGCTTCTTCGGGACGCGCGGCCCCTCCGGTGAACCCGTGCCCGGCGCCGAAGCCCAGACCGAGAAGCTGCCCGCACCCCGCCCGACCGACCTACCTCCGGACAGACCGGTCTGACCCCGCGTTTCGGTGCGCCCGCGCGGGCGCTGATGGTCCCGGGATATGCGCTGGCGCTGTCCATCGCGCTGACCGCACCGCTGTTGGCGCCGGGTTATCTGCTGCTGCGCGACGCGGTGTCGACGCCGCGCTCCTATCTGTCGGATTTCGCGCTCGGCCTCGGCGAGGCGGCGCCCCGCGCGCTGCCGCAGGACTTCTTTGTCGCGATCACCTCGGCGGTGCTCGACGGCGGCGTGGTCGTCAAGGCGTTGTTGGTCGCCGGGCTGTGGCTCGCCGGTTGGGGCGCGGCCCGGCTGGCGGCGCACGTGCTGGCCTCGGGACCGGCCGGCCAGTGCGTTGCGGTGACGGTGGCGGTGTGGAACCCGTATGTCGCCGAACGCCTTCTGCAGGGGCACTGGAGCCTGCTCGTGGGCTACGGCTGTCTGCCGTGGGTGGCGACGACGATGCTGCGGCTGCGCACGTCGCCGTCCCGAGGCGCGGTGTGGGCGCTGTTGTTCTGGATCGCGCTGGCCGGGCTGACGCCGACCGGGCTGCTGCTGGCGGCGGCGGTCGCGCTTGCGTGCGTGTTCGCACCCGGCGCGGGGTGGCCGCGCTGGCTGTGCGCGACGCTCAGCGTGGGCATCGCGGCTCTGGTCGCGCTGCCGTGGTTGGTGGCGGCGGCGGTGGCCGGTTCGTTGGCCTCGTCGCAAGCCGCGGGGACGTCGGCGTTCGCCGCGCGCGCCGAGCCGGGGCTGGGTACGTTGCTCAGCCTCGCCGGGCTCGGCGGCATCTGGAACGCTCAGGCCGTACCTGATTCGCGCACAACGGTTTTCGCAGCGGTGGCGACGACGGTGCTGCTGTTGGTTGTGGCGCTGGGCGTTCCTGTGCTGATCCGGCGTCCGGTCGCGGTGCCGCTGCTGGTGCTGGCCGCCGTCGCGGTCGTGGTGCCCGCGCTGATGGCGACCGGGCCCGGGTTGGCGGTGGTCGAGGCGACGATCCGTGCGCTGCCGGGCCTCGGAGTGGTGCGTGACGCGCAGAAGTGGGTGGCGTTGGCGATGCCTGCCTACGCGCTTGCCGCTGCGGCGGCGGTGAGTACGTTGCGACGATGGCTGCCCGCCGCGGCGACCGCGTTGGTGTGCTGCGCGGCGCTGATCGCCACCCAGCCGGACCTGGCGTGGGGTGTCGGCGGCAAGGTGGTCGCGGTGCAGTACCCGCCGGGCTGGGCGACCGTGGCGGCGATCATCAACGCCGACCCCCGTCCGGTCGCGGTGCTGCCGGTCGACAGCATGCGACAGTTCGGCTGGGCCGGGGAGGCGCCGGTGCTGGACCCTCTGCCGCGCTGGGTGCGCGCCGACGTGTTGTCGACCGGGGACCTGAACATCGGCGGCCAGACGGTTCCCGGCGAGGGCCGACGCGCCCGGCACGTGCAGGACATGCTGCTGCGCGGCGCGTCCCGCGACGAGTTGGCACAGGTCGGCGTCGGCTGGGTCGTCGTCGAATCCGGCTCTGCGCCGGCTTTATCGGACTTGCCCGTCGTCCATCGGGACGAGGACCTGACGCTCTACCGGGTGGGCGGCGACCAGCAGCAGGCGCCGGGCCGGGGGTTGGTGCTGGCCGCGCACCTCGGCTGGCTCGCGGCGCTGCTGGCGGGGTTGGCGGGAATGACCGTGACGTGGGCGCGCCGCGTCAGACCACACCGCTGACGTAGGTGCCCGCGTGCATCGAGTCGAGCACGACCCGCATCGCGTCGGCGCTCTGCCGCCAGGAGAACTCACCGCTGCGGGCCTGGGCCTTGGCGCCCAGCTGTTCGCGCAACACCTGATCGGACAGCAGCTGTTCGAGACCGTCGACCAGCTCGTCGTGGTCGTCGACCAGCAGCCCGGTGACGCCGTCGATGATCGAATCGGTCAGGCCGCCGGAGGACCGGTAGCCGATCGTGGGCACCGCGTGCTGGCCCGCTTCGGTGACCGCCAACGCCCAGCCCTCTTTGCGCGACGGCAGCACGTGTACCCAGCATCGTTGCAGCACATGGTGTTTGGCGTCGTCGTCGACGTGGCCGTGGAACGTCACCGCGTCGGAGATGCCGAGCAGCGCGGCGTGGTCGACGAGCCGCTGCTTCCACCAGCCGCCGCCGAGGATGTCCATGTGCACGTCGGGTATCCGCGTGCGCAGCTCGGCGATCGCGTCCAGCGCGTCCTCGATCTGTTTGTGCGGCACCAGCCGTGACAGCACCGCGATGCGAGGTGCTTCGGAGCGCGGCACATTGAGCGTGTGCGGCGGTGCCTCGTCCAAACCGTTGCGCACCACCGCGATCCGGCCCGGGTCGACCCCGAGGCCGGTCAGGTCCCGCGCCGAGGGCAGCGAGACGGTGACGTACTGGTTGCGGCGGTGCATCCGCGGCGACAGCTTCGATTCGACGAACCAGCCGACCCGCCCCATCACCGGGCCCGCCACCGGCCACTGCTCACGGTGGCAGTGGTGCACGAGCACCGCGACGCGCCGGCCGTAGGCCAGCCGCGCGAGGAACGGGATGCCGTTCTGGGTGTCGATCACCACATCGGGCCTGACCTTGCGCAGCGGGCCGAGCCCGATGCGGGCCAGCACCATCGCCAACCCGGCCCAGATGTAGACGGTGTAGCGGCCACCGCCACGGCTGATCCGCACGCCGTCGACCGTCTCGCGCCGCGCGGCACCGGGGTAATGCGCCGTCCGCAGCGTCACCGCCACGCCCGACTCGGCCAGTTGCGACCCGATGCGCTGCAGATAGGCCTCGCTGCCGCCGCCCTGCGGATGACCGGTATCGCGCCAACACAGCAGCAACACGGAGCGAACGCGACGGTCGGACATCCGTGCCAGCGTAGCGGCTGGATATCGTCGGTCGGATGGCCGTCACCGATGTCTGGGCCCGGCGCGCGACGCTGGCACGGTCGATCAGGCTGCTCAGCGAGTTCCGGTTCGAGCAACACGATCCCGCACGCTTCTACGGGGCGCTGGCCCGCGACACCGCGACCATGATCGTCGACCTGTGGCGCGGCGTGCACGGCACCGCGCCGGAGGGTCGCACGGTGGTCGACGTGGGCGGTGGACCCGGTTACTTCGCGGCGGCCTTCGCCGACGCCGGAATGCACTACATCGGGGTGGAGCCCGACCCCGCCGAGGCGCACACAGGCCCCGCGACCGACCGCGGCGGCGCGACGTATCTCCGCGCTTCCGGCATGGCGCTGCCCTTCGCCGACGCCAGCGTCGACATCTGCCTGTCGTCCAATGTCGCCGAGCATGTGCGTGACCCGTGGCGGCTGGGCGCTGAGATGCTGCGGGTCACCCGGCCGGGTGGGTTGGCGGTGCTCTCGTACACGGTGTGGCTGGGCCCGTTCGGCGGCCACGAGACCGGGCTCTGGCACTACCTGGGCGGGGCCCGCGCGGCCGCGCGCTACACCCGCAAGCACGGCCATGCACCGAAGAACAACTACGGCTCGTCGTTGTTCGCGGTGTCGGCGGCCGACGGCCTGCGATGGGCCCAAGGCACGGGTGCGCTGCTGGCCGCCTTCCCTCGTTACCACCCGCGATGGGGCTGGTGGATGACACGGGTCCCGATGCTGCGAGAGTTCCTGGTCAGCAACTTGGTGCTCGTTCTCATGCCACCGACTGGAACAGGTTCTACTTTCGTCGGCGGGTAGGTAGTGTGACGGACATGACGCAGACCGTGGCATCCAAGACTCCCGCCGGCGAGCCGGCGCATCGAACTCAGTGGGACAAACTCTTCATCGGCGGCAAGTGGGTCGAGCCGGCGTCCAAGGAGGTCATCGAGGTGCGCTCGCCGGCCACCGGTGAGCTGGTCGGCAAGGTTCCGCTGGCCGTGGAGGCAGACGTCAACGCGGCCTGCGCGGCCGCCCGCAAGGCGTTCGACGAGGGGCCGTGGCCGCACAAGTCGCCTCAGGAGCGGGCCGCGGTGCTGGGTGCCGCGGTCAAGCTGATGGAGGAGCGCGCCGACGAGCTGAAGTACCTGCTGGCCGCCGAGACCGGGCAGCCGCAGACGATCGTCGACATGATGCAGTACGGCGCCGCGATGTCGGCGTTCCAGTACTACGCGGGCGCGGCCGACAAGTTCCAGTGGAAAGAGATCCGCGACGGCATCTACGGCCAGACCCTGGTGGTGCGCGAGCCGATCGGTGTCGTCGGCGCCGTCACCGCGTGGAACGTGCCGTTCTTCCTGGCCGCCAACAAGCTCGGCCCGGCGCTGCTGGCCGGCTGCACCGTGGTGCTCAAGCCCGCGGCCGAGACGCCGCTGTCGGTGTTCGCGATGGCCGAGATGTTCGCCGAGGCCGGTCTGCCCGAAGGGGTGCTGTCGATCGTGCCGGGCGGCCCGGAGACCGGGCGCGCGCTGACGGCCAACCCGGAGCTGGACAAGTACACGTTCACGGGCAGCTCCGCGGTCGGCAAGGAGATCGCCAAGATCGCCGCCGAGAAGCTCAAGCCGTGCACGCTGGAGCTGGGCGGCAAGTCCGCCGCGATCATCCTCGAGGACGCCGACCTCGACGCGACGCTGCCGATGCTCGGGTTCTCGGGCGTGATGAACAGCGGGCAGGCGTGCGTCGCGCAGACCCGCATCCTGGCGCCGCGGTCGCGGTACGACGAGGTCGTGGAGAAGGTCGCCAACTTCATCTCCGCGATGCCGGTCGGGCTGCCCGACGACCCGAACGCCGCGATCGGGCCGCTGATCTCGGAGAAGCAGCGCGACCGCGTCGAGAGCTACATCAAGAAGGGTGTGGAGGAAGGGGCGCGCCTCGTCACCGGCGGCGGCCGTCCCGAGGGGCTGGACAAGGGCTGGTTCGTCGAGCCCACCGTGTTCGCCGACGTCGACAACTCGATGACGATCGCCCAGGAGGAGATCTTCGGCCCGGTGCTGGCGATCATCCCCTACGAGACCGAAGAGGACGCGATCCGCATCGCCAACGACTCGGTGTACGGCCTGGCGGGCAGCGTGTGGACCACCGACAACAAGAAGGCCCTCGAGGTCGCGTCGAAGATCCGCACCGGCACCTACGCGGTGAACATGTACGCCTTCGATCCCGGCGCCCCGTTCGGCGGCTACAAGAACTCCGGCATCGGCCGCGAGAACGGACCGGAGGGCATCGAGGCCTACGTCGAGCCCAAGAGCGTGTTGCTGCCGTTCGGCTACACCCCGGAGGACTGACCCTCTTGCCGCGAGCAGACGTGAAAACCCCTCTTTTGCACCGAAATTAGGGGATTTCGCGTCTGCTCGCTGAGTCAGAAGGCTTCTTCGCGCAGGCTCATCACAGCGAGGTCGATACCCTCGATGACGCGGCGCTCGGCGGACAGCCGCGGTAGCACGTTCTTGGCGAAAAAGACTGCCGCCGCGATCTTTCCGCGGTAGAACGCGCGGTCGTCGTCGCTTGGATCGTCGTCGAGGGCGGTCAGCGCGATCTCGGCCTGACGAAGTAGGAGCCAGCCGACCAGCAGGTCACCCAGGGCCAACAGGAACGGCACCGAGCCCAACCCGACGCGATACGCCTCCCGGGGCTCCTCGGACGACCTCGCGAAGTATGCCGTCAGGCTCGCGACCATGGCCTGCACGTCGGCGAGCGCCGTCGCGAGCAGTCGACGCCCCTGCGTGAGTTCAGGCCGGGCGGACGGACTTTCGAGGAACGAGACGATCTGGGCGGTGAGGTGACCAAGCGCCCCGCCGTCGTCGCGGATGATCTTGCGGAAGAACAGATCCTGCGCCTGGATGGCGGTGGTGCCCTCGTAGAGCGAGTCGATCTTGGCGTCGCGGATGTACTGCTCGATCGGTTGATCCTGCAGATAGCCTGCGGTGCCCAGCAGCTGCAGCGACTCCGACAGACACTGGAAGGACCGCTCCGATCCCATCCCCTTCACGACGGGAAGCAACAAGTCGTTGACGCGCTGCGCCATGGTCGCGTCGGCGCCGGAAACCACTGCGGCCGAAGCGGCGTCCTGATGCGCACCGGTGTACAGGTACAGCGCCCGCATCCCCTCCGCGAAGGACTTCTGCGTCATCAGCGACCGCCGGACCTCGGCGTCATCGAGACCACCCGGTTGGGCCTTCGCGTACGCCAACGCGTTCAGGTAGCCGGTGGACAGCGTGGCGATCGCCTTGGCGCCCACCGCCATCCGGGCGTATTCCATGATCTTGAACATCTGCGCGATGCCTTTGTGCACGTCACCGACCAGCCAGCCCACCGCCGGCGTCCCGTGCTGGCCGAAGGTCAGCTCGCACGTCGCCGACGCGGTCAGGCCCATCTTGTGCTCCAGACCCGTCACGAACACCCCGTTTCTCGGGCCCGGTGCCCCTGACTCGGGATCGGGCAGGTACTTCGGCACGAAGAACAGGCTCAGCCCCTTGGTGCCCGGGCCCGCTCCCACCGGGCGCGCCAGCACCAGATGCGCGATGTTCTCGAACAGGTCGTCGCAGTCACCCGAGGTGATGAACCGCTTCACGCCCTCGAGATGCCAGGTGCCGTCGGGCTGAGGCACGGCTTTCGTGCGACCCGAGCCGACATCTGAACCCGCATCGGGTTCGGTGAGCACCATCGTGGCGGCCCAGTCGCGGTCGACCGCGAGTTTGGCCCAACGCCGTTGCTGCTCATTGCCCTCGCTGTGCAGAACCGACATCATCGACGGACCGCCCAGGTAGAAGAAGGCGGCAGGCTGACCGCCCACGAGGAACTCGTTGACGGCCCATCGCACCGTTGCCGGCGCGCGGATGCCTCCGATGCCCTCCGGTAGTCCCAGGCGCAGCCAGGGCCCACGTTGCCATGCCCGGACAGCCTCCTTGAACGACGCCGGCAACGCCACCGAATGCGTGGCGGGATCGAACGTCGGTGGGTGACGGTCACCGTCGGCGAACGCCTCAGCCAACGGCCCTTCCGCCTCCCGAGCCGCGTCATGCAGCAAGGCGCGGACGTCATCGGCGGCCAAGTCGCCGAGCTCGCGGCTGGCCAGCACCTTCTCGAGCTCCAGAACCTCGAAGAGGTTGAACTCGAGATCGCGAACATTGCTCTTGTAGTGGCCCATGACCAGCGCCTTCCCCGTCGGACCTAGCTGAGCGTAGCCCCAATACCGGATTATGAGATCACCCATAATCTGGGATTGGGGCGCTTGAGCCCCTTCTCCGATGAACTGCGGGTTTGCTGTCACGGGAATACCGAAATTGCGATTGTGTGTTGCGCGTTTTATGCTATTCAGCATAGAAATGGAGGGCGCCCGATGTGGATCGTTGAGGTCAACTTCGCCGGCCGTCGGTTCACGTATCGTGTGCCTGATCGCCGTCGGGCAATCTTTCGCTTCGGCACCCGCGGCTTCGGCTGGCGTCCGTCGCCGATGCGGGGGACGCCGGCAACCTGACCGCCCTGGAGGTACCGCTGTCTGCCACCTCGACCAAGAGCCGGAAACCTCGCGGTTCGACGCGGACGAACATGCTCGTCAGCGCCGCCGAGGTGCTGCGTGAGCGCGGGGTCGCAGGCGTCACGATCGACGAGGTGCTGGCCCGCAGCGGTGCGCCGCGCGGTTCGGTCTACTACCACTTCCCCGGTGGCCGAAACCAGATCCTGACCGAAGCGCTGCAGTACGCCGGTGACGCGATCACCGAGGTGATGGATGACGCGGCCACCAACGGCGGGATGTACCTGGTCCGGCAATTCGTCGAGTTCTGGGAACAGCTGCTCGTCAAAAGTGACTTCACCGCCGGCTGTCCGGTCGCCGCCGCGGCGGTCGGGTCCGTCGATGACGAACCGCAGCTGACCTCGATCGCGGGCGGAATCTTCACCCATTGGCGCGACGCGCTGACCCGCGCATTCGTGTCGGACGGGTTCGACGAGGCCGAAGCGGCCTCGCTGTCGATCATGTGCATCGCCTCGCTGGAGGGCGCGGTGGTGCTCTGCCGGTCCACACGCAGCGTCGATCCGCTGCAAGACGTCGCGCGGCAGGTCGAATTCCTGATCAAGTCAAGGGAATTCATCCGCCGCCACGGTGTTCCGGACGACCGCTAGGCCTTGTGCCACCGCGCGCACACGAAGTCCCTGTTGACCGCGGACTCGGACAGCACCCACTCCGACCGGATCGGCAGCACACGTGAGCCGCCGCCGAGCGAACACGGCGCGTAGCTGACGATCATCTCGTCGATCAGACCTTCCGCGACGAACTGCGCGGCAACATTGCCGCCGCCCACCACCCACACGTCCTTGCCGTCGGCGGCGGACACCAGCGTCGGGTGTAACTCGGTGACGCCGCCGTGGTACGTCTGCACCGGATGGCCGTCGACCACAATGTGGGGACGGCTGGTCAGCACCCAGCTCGGCTGCTGGTACATCCATTGACCTGGTTGGTTTTTCACGATCCACTCGTAGGTGGCCGATCCCATCACGATTGCGCCGATGGATTTGATGAAGGTGTCGTAGTTGAACGGCCCGGCCTGGTCGATGTCGCGCGAGGTCAGCCAGTCCAGGCTGTCGGACTCATCGACGATGTAGCCGTCCAGGCTGGACGCGGTGTAGTACACGGTCGCCACGTCAGTTGCCTCTCATCCATTCGAGCGGATCGCCGCGGTGGGTGCTCACGCCGTGGCGTGCCAGCATCTGGCGTGCCAGTTCGCGTCGGTGCACGGAGTAGGTGAGCACATGCGCGACGATGCCGTACAGCTGGAAGGACTCCGGCGGATCACAGAGCGCGTCGATGATGGTGTCGCCCAGCCTGCCCTCGGCGGTGTACTCCGAAACCATGTCCGTCCAACGCTTTCCGATTTCCTCATGGTGGGCCGCTAGTTCCTCCGGTGTGGTTGCGTCCGGTTGTGTCGGTGTGCGATCGGGGAAGTCGCGGCCATCGATCGTGGCCAGCCAGACCTGCTTGGTCCACACGATGGTGCCGAGGACTGCGCCGACGCTGGGCTCCGGACCGTCCCAGTCGAGGACGACCTGTCCCGGTGAAATCGGTTCTCTCCATTGGCTGTTGGACAGCTGGGTGGCCTGGTTGATCAGGTACGTGGTGTCGGCGACGTCGTGCGCCACCATCAGTTGAGAGATGTCGGGCTCCTTGGTGTTCCCGTCGCCGTCCAGCCACAGTGAGTGGGGCGGATGGAAATGCAGGCCGTTGGGCGCGGGGATGCGGAACGGTAGTTCGGTCGCGCGTGACGGCGGCACACCGAAAGTGCGCCGGAAGGCGCGTGAGAACACTTCCGCCGAGGACCACCCTTCGTCGGCGGCGACGGCCGAGACGGTTTCGCCGCGGTGCAACCGCCACGCCGCCCGCTCGAGCATGATGCGTCGCCGCAGCGCCGCAGGCGACTCCCCCGTCAGCCGGCGCACCTCGCGGGAGAAGTGGAATTCGGACGAGTAGCTGCTGCGCGCCATGTCGCCGACCTCGATGTTGTCGTCGTCGACGACCGCGTCGAGGAGTTCGCGCAGCCGGTCCCTACGTGATCCGTCGCCCACGGTCATCGAGTATGGCCGTGCGCGCGCCGCGACGACATGACAATTCTTGCTGTCTGCGCTCCCGCCGAGATTGACGAAATGGTGGGATTTACTCGCACAAATCCGCCGAAATGTCCCTTTGGGCGCGCGGGGTGATGGGCGCGGGGGTGGTCAGGTGTCGAGGACTTCGCTGATGCGTGCCTCGATGTCAGTGCTGTCGCCGAGGTTCGTCACATCGATGCCGAAGCGGTCGGTCAATGCGTTCATCACGCCGGCGGCGTCCTCGAAGCGGATTCGTTCGGTGCCGTCGGCGTTGTGGACGGCGAGGTTGCGGCCGCGCAGGTTGTAACGGGCTTCGTCGGTGACGAGTGCGGCGGTCAGGCCTTTGACGAAGCCGGACTCGGGATGCGTCGACACATACCAACTTGCGACTTCACGGTCGATCAGCGGCTGGGGGCGGGTGCCGAACATGTAGAGCGGGCGCCACTCGTCGCGGATCTGCGACTCGAGCATGTAGCCGTCGCCGTGCTCGCGCAGCCGGTAGGGCTCGTGGCGGGTCTGCTGCACCAGCCCGGGTTCCAACCGGATCGGTGAGGACAGTGTCTGCCCGCCGAAGCCGACGTCGACCAGCCAGCGCCCGTCGTCCCCGGGAACCCTGACCGACAGCGTCTCGTGGGTTTGCGCGGGCAGCTCGTCGGAGTCGCGCATCCACACCACCCGGCCGCCGAGGCGCTCCACCCCGTACCCGAGCTCCGTGAGCACGTACCCCATCAAGCCGTTCTGTTCGAAGCAGTACCCGCCGCGGCGGCGCTGCACGAGCTTGGCGCTGAGGGCTGCCGCACTCAGATCGGCGACCGGTCTGCCCATCAGCGGATCGAGGTTTTCGAACGGGATGGCGGCGAGGTGCGCGGAAACCAGCGCGCACAGCGTGTCGACAGTCGCCTCGGTCGAGCCCGTGTACCCGATCCGGTTGAAGTAGGCAGCGAGATCGAGCCCGGGGCTTGCGTCGACAGTCATGACCACATCCTGCGACCCCAACGGCTGTTGAGGTCAAGCTCGAGTTCCACGGCGCCAATACTGTCAGTGGGCGAACACCGAATCCCTCTGCCGTCCGCAAGGTCGGATTATGAGTTTTGGAGCCATGTCGGCCCGCACCGTCGGCGAACCGCTGTGCACCTGCCTGCAAGTCGGATGCCGAACGCGACAGACTGACGAACTCGAATTCCATGGCCTCGGCCTCGCTCCGGGCCTGGCCGGAGAAATACCCACGGCGCCCGCTGCACGGCAGGCCCCGGCCCTACGGCCGTCCGCGCGTCGGGGTCTGCGAGGCAACTCCGTGACGCAACGGCGTTCCGGGCTCGGCCGCGGTCGACTCCTGGACCGGTGAGCCACCCGCGGTGCCGCTGACGCCAGGCGCATTGCCCGGATCGCCGCCGGACGGCTCGGCGCCGTGGGTCAGCTCCCGAAGCCGGGCGTTCAACAGCTCGAGCACCGGGATGCGATTGCCGTGCGCGGTTTCATGATCGAACAACAGCCGCAGCTGCGGTTCGTCCAACGCGCGGATGCGGTGGCGCAACTCGGTGAGAGGTAACTGGTCATAATCCGTCAGCGGAAGTTCCATGCCCCTCGGTTGCCCGCCGCAGCGCAACGGAAAACCGTCAGGTGCCGGTCCACTTCGGTGGCCGCTTCTCGGCGAACGCGATCGCGCCCTCCTTGGCGTCGTTGGACGCGAATACGGGCCCGAGGATCTCCATCTGCTTGCGCCACATCTCGTCGGGGCTCCAGCTGCGCGACTCCACGATGATCCGCTTGGTCGCCGCGACCGCCAATGGTCCGTTGGCGGTGATCTTCTCGGCCAGCGCGATCGCCGCCTCCAGCGCCTGCCCGGGTTCGGCGAGCGCGTTCACCAAACCGAGTTCGTGCGCACGCACCGCGGGCAGGTTGTCTCCCGTCAGCGCCAGCTCCATCGCGATCGCGTACGGAATGCGCTGCGGCAGCCGCAGCAGTCCGCCGCCGCCTGCGACCAGGCCTCGCTTGACCTCCGGAATGCCGAACGCCGACTCCTTCGACGCCACGATGAGGTCGGTGGCCAACGCCAGCTCGGTGCCACCTGCCAACGCGTAGCCCTCCACCGCCGCGATCAGCGGCTTGACCGGGGGCCGCTCGGTGAAGCCCATGCCTCGGCCCTCCACCACCACGTTCTCCCCGCGGGCGAAAGCCTTGAGGTCCATCCCGGCGCTGAACGAGCCGCCTGCACCCGTCAGCACCGCCACCGACAAGCCGGAATCGTCGTCGAGGCGGTCCATCGCGGCGGCCAGGCCACGGCTGACCTCGGCGTTCACTGCGTTCTTCGCCTCGGGCCGGTTGATCGTGATAATCAGGATCCGGTCACGCTGCTCGACCAGTACTGCTTCTTTGGTTCCACTGGTTTCGTCGCTCACGCGGTGATCGTATCGGCCGCGGAGCTCGTCATCCCGGCGCACCGGGGGGCCAGGCTAAACTAGAACACGTTTCAGTTTTTCATTCGAAGGGGGCCACATGGCCGCGACCGAGACCAGGACCAGGCCGTCGGAGCTTGCCAAGTGGGACCCCGGCCTGACCCAACGGGTCATGAACCTCACCCGGCCGTTCCTCAAGCGCTACTTCCGCTCGGAGGTGCGCGGCCTGGACAACATCCCCAGCGGTGGTGCGCTGGT
This sequence comes from Mycolicibacterium elephantis DSM 44368, assembly GCF_004014805.1. Lineage (GTDB taxonomy): Bacteria > Actinomycetota > Actinomycetes > Mycobacteriales > Mycobacteriaceae > Mycobacterium > Mycobacterium elephantis. The sequence goes on along the minus strand of NZ_ATDN01000045.1, from coordinate 59,094 downwards.
GGTCAGCAACCACTCCGGCGGGCTGTTTCCGATGGACGTGCCGATCCTGGCGGCCGACTTCTACGACCGTCACGGCTACCACCGGCCGCTGTACACCTTGAGCCACGACATGTTGATGGCCGGGCCGACAGGCGACTTCTTCCGGAGCATCGGCTACATCAGGGCCAACCGTGAAAACGCCGACGCCGCACTGCGTTCGGGCGGGCTCGTCGTGGTGTTTCCCGGCGGTGACTACGACGTGTACCGACCGACGTTCTCGGAGAACGTGATCGACTTCGGTGGCCGCACCGGCTACGTGAAGGCGGCGCTGAACGCGGGCGTGCCGATCGTGCCGACGGTGGGCATCGGCGGTCAGGAGACCCAGATCTTCCTTTCCAGGGGCACGTGGTTGGCCGAGCGTCTCGGACCGATTGCGCGTCTGGCCCGCACGAAGATCGTGCCGATCTCGTTCGGCTTCCCGTTCGGGCTGTCCCTGGTGATTCCGCCCAACATCCCGCTACCGTCCAAGATCGTCATGCAGGTGCTGCCGCCGATCGACATCGAGGCCGAGTTCGGCGCGGACCCCGATATCGACGAGGTCGACGCCCATGTGCGTCGGGTGATGCAGCGCGCGCTGGACGAACTGGCCGCAGAACGCCGGCTTCCGGTGCTGGGCTGATACGACGATGGCGATAGTCGACCGACTCACCGACACGCTGGGCCTGATCGCGAGCATGCGCCGGGCCCGGCTGATCGCGCCGTTGCGGCCCGACAAGTACCTGCGCATCGCCGCCGCGATGCAACGCGAAAACATGGGCATCACTTCGGGATTCGCCAGCGCCGCACAGCGCTGCCCGGACCGGCCCGGGCTCGTCGACGAACTCGGCACCCTGACATGGCGCGAAATCGACGAGCGCGCCGACGCCCTCGCCGCCGGCCTGCAGGCCGAGGCGGACCCGAAGGTCATCGGCATCATGGCGCGCAACCACCGCGGCTTCGTCGAGTCGTTGATCGCAGCGAACCGGATCAGCGCCGACGTGCTGCTGCTCAACACCTCGTTCGCCGGTCCCGCGCTGGCCGAGGTGGTGGACCGCGAACACGTCGACGCGATCATCTACGACGAGGAGTTCACCACCACCGTCGACCGGGCTCTGAGCGGCCGGCCGGACACGACCCGCATCGTGGCGTGGTCCGACAACCCCGTCGAGGGCCTCACCGTCGAGGGCATCGTCAACGCCCACGCCGGGCGTCACCCGAGACGACACGGCACCAAGAGCAAAGTCATCCTGTTGACGTCCGGGACCACCGGAACACCCAAGGGCGCCAAGCATTCCGGCGGCGGCCCCGAAGTTCTCAAGGCGATCCTGGACCGTACACCCTGGCGCGCCGAGGAGCCCGTCGTCATCGTGGCGCCCATGTTCCACGCCTGGGGGTTCTCCCAGTTGGCGTTCGCCGCGTCGATGGCCTGCGCGATCATCACCCGGCGCAAGTTCGACCCCGAAGCCACGCTCGAGCTGATCGATAGGCACCGGGCGACGGGGCTGTGTGTGGTTCCGGTGATGTTCGACCGCATCATGGAACTGCCCGACGAGGTCCGGGCCCGCTACAGCGGCCGCTCGCTGCGTTTTGCCGCTGCGTCGGGCTCCCGGATGCGACCCGACGTCGTGATCGCCTTCATGGACCAGTTCGGTGACGTCATCTACAACAACTACAACGCCACCGAGGCCGGCATGATCGCCACCGCGACACCCCAGGACCTGCGCGCCGCACCCGACACCGCGGGTCGGCCCGCCGAGGGCACCGACATCCGCATCCTGGACGGCGAGCTGCGTGAGCTGCCCGCGGGCGAGGTCGGAGGCATCTACGTGCGCAATTCGACCCAGTTCGACGGTTATACGTCGGGTGCCACCAAGGATTTCCACGACGGTTTCATGGCGTCGGGTGACGTCGGTTATCTCGACGACGCGGGCCGGCTGTTCGTCGTCGGCCGTGATGACGAGATGATCGTCTCCGGTGGTGAGAACGTCTATCCGATCGAGGTGGAGAAGACGCTCAGCGCGCACCCCGACGTGGCCGAAGCCGCGGTGCTCGGCGTGGACGACGAGCAGTTCGGGCAGCGGCTGGCCGCGTTCGTGGTTTTGAATCCGGATGCGGCGGCTACTCCGGACTCACTGAAGCAGCACGTCCGGGATAACCTGGCGAATTACAAAGTGCCCCGAGAGATCACGATCTTGACCGAACTTCCCCGCAACAGCACAGGAAAGATCGTGCGCCGCGACCTGCAAGCTCTCGTCGACCGTGGCTAGGCGTCGCTATCCGCTGCTGCACGCGGTCGCCGAGCTCGTCAACGCCGCCAACGGCGTGCGCCCCCTTGGCCGCGAGGGCTACATCACGTTGCCGGTGTTCGCGTTCGGCTGGCCCACCACGGAGGCGGCGCCCCTGTATCTGGCCGGCTCGATCCTGGACGCGGCACGACGCGGCATTCGCGGCGACTTCCGCGGCGCGAAGGGCCGAATCGCGTTGGTGCTCACGGCGATCGCCTGGTCACTGCTCGGCCTGATCATGTACCGCAACGCGACGTCCCGGCCCTACTTCGAAGAGCCGCTGCGCGAGACGCTGGGCGAGGACTACGAGACGATCGCGGCGCAGTCACAGCCTGCGCGGCGGCCGCGCGCCCTCATCGGCGTACCGCCGAACGAGTTGATCCGACGGCGCTACGTGGAGCGGGCCGGCACGGTGCAGTACGGCCCGCATGCCAGGGTGAACCGCGCCGACATCTGGCGACGCGCCGACCTGCCCCGCGACGGCAAGGCGCCGGTGCTGCTGCAGGTGCCCGGCGGCGCATGGTCGATCGGTATGCGACGTCCGCAGGCCTACCCACTGCTGAGCTACCTCGCCGAACGCGGGTGGGTGTGCGTGTCGATCGACTACCGGGTGAGCCCGCGCCACACCTGGCCGGACCACATCGTCGACGTCAAGCGCGCACTGGCCTGGATCAAGGCGAACATCGCCGATTATGGCGGTGACCCGGACTTCGTGGCGATCACCGGCGGTTCGGCGGGCGGGCATCTGTCGTCGCTGGCGGCGCTCACCTTCGACGATCCGCAGTGGCAACCGGGTTTCGAGCACGTCGACACCTCGGTCGTGGCGGCGGTGCCGATCTACGGCCGCTACGACTGGGTGTCCGCGCGCGGCCCGGGACGACGCGAGTTCATCGTGTTCCTGCAGAAGTTCGTGGTGAAGAAGCGCATCACCGAGCACAAACAGGTCTACGTCGACGCATCGTCCATCCGGCGGGTACGTCCCGATGCGCCACCGTTTTTCATCCTGCACGGCCGGGACGACTCGATCATCCCCGTGCAGGAGGGTCGCGATTTCGCCGAGGCCATGCGCAGCGTCTCGACCTCCACCGTCGTCTACGCCGAGATCCCCCACGCCCAGCACGCGTTCGACTTCTACGGCTCGCCGCGCGCGCACTACACCGCGCAGGCGGTCGAGACGTTCCTGTCCTGGGTGCACGCCAAACACACAGCATCCCCGCGCCGAGCAGACGCTAAAACCCCCTGAAACCCCGAATTTTGGGGGTGTTCGCGTCTGCTCGCGGAAAGACAATCACGCCACCGTCGGCCGAGCCGACAATCAAACCATCGCGGACTCGACGACCGTCAGCTCCTCGGGAAGCCCTGCCGCGCGCCGGATCTCGACGAAGTCGTCGATCATCGCGTCGCTGAGTTCATGCGCGTCGGACAACGTGGCGCCGTCGGACAGCACCGAGATGTTGAGCTGGTCGACGTAGCTCCACACCGTGATGTTCAGACCGCTTCCGGTCGTCAGGGGTCCGACGGAGTAGATCTCGGTCACCAGCGCGCCGCCGACCCGGCCGTGCTCGCGCGGGCCGGGCACATTCGAGATCGGGATGTTGAGAACCTTGTTCTGGCCGTCCTTTTCGGCCAGCCAGTGAAACAGCCGCTCGGCGGGCGCGGGTGGGAAATAGGCCGACCATCTGCTGACGAGCTCGGGGCCGAGCAGGTGGTGAGTCTCCTTGGCGCTCACCGCGGCGTCGTGCACGGCCTGAACCCGCTCGAGCGGGTCGGCGAGCTGGATCGGCACCGTCATCATCACGCCGGTGAACCGGTTACCCGAGATGCGCTCGGGTGAGAAGTCGAAACTGACTGGCACCGAGGCCAACAGCGGATGATCGGCGTGCCCGTCGTACTTCAGCGAGAGCCGGCGCAGCCCGCCCGCCGAGATGGCCAGCACCATGTCGTTGATCGTGACGCCGAGGTGCTTGCTGATCTCCTTGACATCCGCCAGCGACAGCGTGGCGGTCGCGAACCGGCGCTGCGCGTCGACGCGGTGATTCATGAACGACGGCGGCGGCGTGAACGGCCGCGTCAGCTCCGGCGACAACTTGTAGGTGCTCTTGCGTACCCGGCGCAAACCCTGTGCGGTGTAACGCATCACCCCGGGCAGCCGCCCGATCTGACGCATGTGGTCCCCGAACGCGGTGCGCACCAGTTCCGCGCGCGACGGTGCCGGATCGGTCGCGTAGGAATCCCGGTCCGGTCCAGCCTGCAGGTCCATCCCCCGCGCCAGCAGGTTGGCCGACGCCACACCGTCGGCGAGGGCGTGGTGAATCTTGCCGAGCACCGCGATCCGGCCGTTGGCCAGTCCTTCGATGAAGTACATCTCCCACAACGGTTTACTGCGATCCAACGGGGTGCTGGCGATCTCGCCGACAGCGTTGTCGAGTTCGCGCCGGCCGCCGGGGCCGGCCACCCGGCAGGGGCGCACGTGGTACTCGAGGTCGACCTCGCAGTTCTCCCGCCACATCGGGTGGTGGAACTTGAACGGGATGTCGAGGAGCTCGTAGCGGAACGGGTCGAGCTTGTAGAGCCGGCCATGGATGACCTTGCGGAAGTCCTCGATTCCGAACGCGCGGCCCTTGAGTTCGGAAAGGTCGATGACGGCCAACTTGAGGGTGTGCATGTGTACCGCCGGCGTCTCGCTGTACAGCAGTACCGCGTCCCAGCCGCTCAGCCTCTTCAAGAGCCACCCCCTTTCCGGAGCAGCGACACCCTAGATGACTTCTTTGGCACCGATCAGTGACCGGTTTCGGTGGATGTGGTTGAGGAACAACGAGATCGCGGTGGCCGTCGCGCCTGTCCTCGCCCCGTCGGTCATGTCGAACCCGTGGCCCGCCCCCGGCAGTTCCAGATAGCTCACGGGTGACCGTGACACCGCACGGAGCCGCTCGGCGAACGCGCGGGCCTGCGCCACTGGGATCACCGTGTCGCCGGTCCCGTGGATCAGCAGAAACGGCGGCGCGTCGGGATGCACCCGCGCGATCGGTGACGCCTGACGGAAGATCTCGGGATGCTTGGTGATCTTGCGCTTGACGACCACGCGCTCCAGGAAGTCGACGAACCGCGCCCGCTCGGCCGTCGAACGGTCCTCCCAGTCGTAGCGGCCGTAGATGCCGACCACGGCGTCCACCGACGTGTCGGACCCCTCGGGCAGCTCGTCCTGCATCTCGGCGTCGTTGGCGGTCAGGCCGGCAAGCGCCGAGAGGTGCCCGCCCGCCGAGGTGCCCGCGATGGTCACGAAGTCGCGGTCGCCGCCGAACTTGTCGACGTTGGCGCGCGCCCACGCGATCGCGGTCTTCACGTCGAGGATGTGCGCCGGCCAGCGATGGTGCGGCGCGACCCGGTAGTCGATGGACAGGCACACCCAGCCGTTCTCGGCCAGATGCGACATCAACGCATAGCCCTGCAGCATCCGGCTGCCGTGCACCCACGCGCCGCCCGGCACGAAGATTATCACCGGCACCGGCTCGGTCGGCAGCTCTTTGGGGCGCCACACATCGAGCAACTGCGACGGCCTCGGCCCGTACCGCACCGAGGTCCGGTAGACGCTGCGACGCTGTTCGAGCAGGTTCCACAGCGGCGGCATCCGCTGCGGCGCCGGCCAGTCGATGTCGAGGTCCTTGGCGTTGACGATGTCACGCAACGCGGCCATGGTGACCGCCGTCGTGCTTTCGCGCTCCGAACGCCTCAGCTCCGCGTTGCCCGGGCTGAACCACGACTTGGCCGTCGCACCGAGGAAGTCCGGCAGATGACGTGACCCCCACACTCCCATCGCGGTGGCGGCCCCAAGCGGCTCAAGTTGTTTCCCGATGACAGGCAGCGAGGCCGACGCGACGCTCATCGCGAGCAGGTAGTCCGACGGTCCGGCGTTGAGCAACCACCTGGCACGTGTCCACATCGTCGCTCCGGGATACCGGGTCTCCGGCCGTACCGCCATTGCGGAACTGTACCCCGCAGCCCCATCCGTAAACGGCGACATGACGAACATGCCGACCGCCCGGTTCTGTCACAATCGGGTGTGACCCGCATCACGCATACGCTGAGCTGCGCAATAGCGTTAGCGTTACTCGACGAGCGTCGAATGTAAACCGCGATCAACCGAGGAATTCCACCGTGAGTAAGTCAGCCCTTGCCATCACCGAGGAACACAACGACCTGGCCGACTCGACGTTTGGCCAGCTCAACCGCCTGAACAGCCGAGCGGCCGCGCGCGCGACGCTGGAGGACGGGTCGGCACATCCCGCCGATGTCTGGTCGGCGGCCGCCGGGGGCGGCTGGCTCGGCCTGGCCGTCGCCGAGGATCATGGCGGTTCGGGGTTCGGCCTGGCCGAGTTGGCGGTGGTGCTGGAGGCCCAGGGCCACGAACTGTGTCCCGGGCCGTTCCTGCCGAGCGTCGCGGCAGCGGTGGTGATCGATCGTTGCGCACCGGAATCCGTTCGGGCTCAACTCCTTCCGGGCCTGGTCGACGGCTCACGGGTGGGTGCGCTCGCCGTGTCGGGGAAGGTGACGGTCGGCTCCGACGGCGCGGCGACCGGTGAGTGCCCCGCCGTGCTGGGTGCTCCCGACGCGAATCTGCTGGTGATCGTCGCGGGTGAGGACGTCGCGGTGGTCGACGCGACCGCCCACGGAGTGACCGTCACCGCGCTGGAGTCGCTCGACACCACGCGCAGTGTCGGCACGGTGGCCTTGCAGGGTGTTTCGGTGGCCGAGGATCGGCTGCTGCGCGGCGCCGCGCGCAAGGCGCGCACCGTGTTTCGGATCCTGGCCTCGGCCGAGGCGGTCGGGGTCAGCTGGGCCAGCCTGAACATGGCGGTCGAGTACGCCAAGGTGCGTGAACAATTCGGGCGCACCATCGGCACCTTCCAGGCCGTCAAACACCACGCCGCCAACATGCTGGTGAACGCCGAGGTGACCACCGCGGCCACTTGGGATGCGGCACGCGCCGACGACCTCGACGGCGCCTGGTTCGCCGCCGCGGTGGCCGCGTCACACGCCATTCGCACACAGATCTTCAATGCGCAGAACAACATTCAACTGCACGGCGGAATCGGCTTCACGTGGGAGCACGACGCGCACCTCTATCTGCGCAGGGCCCGCACCCTGGCGGCGCTGATGGCCGAGGCGGGTGACCCGCTGCTCGACGTCGTCGACGCCCAGCGCAGCGGTCAGGCGCACGGCGCCTCGTTTACGCTTCCCGCCGAGGCGGAGCAGCACCGCGAGCAGGCCCGCGAGGCCGTCAAGACGTTGCAGTCGCTGCCCGCCGAGCAGCAGCGCGACTTCCTCGTCGACTCCGGATACCTTGTGCCCCACTGGCCGAAGCCGTGGGGACGCGCGGCCGACGTGCTCGAGCAGCTGGTCATCGAAGAGGAGTTCCGCGGTGTGGAGCGCCCGGACCTCGGCATCACGGGGTGGGTCACGCTGACCATCGCGCAGGCCGGCACCGACGAGCAGCGGGAGCGCTGGGTCGAGCCGGTGTTGCGCGGTCAGGTGATGTGGTGCCAGTTGTTCTCCGAACCGAACGCGGGCTCGGACGCGGCAGCGGTGAAGACGTCGGCGAAGAAGGTCGACGGCGGCTGGCGCGTCACCGGGCAGAAAGTGTGGACCAGCCTGGCGCACATGTGCCAGTGGGGGTTGGCCACCGTGCGCACCGATCCCGACGCGCCCAAGCACGCGGGGGTGACCATGATGGCGATCGACATGAATGCCCCTGGCGTGACCGTCAACCCGTTGAAGGGCCTCACCGGGCACTCCCACTTCAACGAGGTCTTCTTCGACGACGTCTTCGTGCCGGACTCCGATGTGGTGGGCGACGTCAACAAGGGCTGGCTGGTGGCCCGCGCGACGCTGGGCAACGAGCGGATCTCGATCGGCGGGGGTTCGGGCGGCACAACCGGTTTCGCGGTGGAGGATCTCGTCAAGCTGCTGGATGACGCGCCGGCCGAGACCGCGGCGCATTACCTGCACAGGGCGGGGGAGGTGATCGCGGAGACCCACACCCTGCGGCTGCTCAACCTGCGCCGCGTCACCCGCGCGATCGCGGGCTCCGAGCCCGGACCGGAGGGCAACGTCACCAAGCTGCTTGTCGCCGAGTCGGGTCAGCGGCTGACGGAGCTGGCCATGGAACTGGCCGGGCCGGCGCCGGTCGTCGGGCAGGCGCCGACGCTGACGCTGGCCTATCTCGGCAACCGGGCGATGACCATCGCCGGCGGCACCTCCGAGATCACCCGCAACACCATCGCCGAGCGCATCCTCGGCCTGCCACGCGATCCGCTGCTGAAATAGGCTGACCGGCAAGGGCAGTCACGCCGGGGGAGCCATCGTCCTGCCGAGGGCGGCGCGTGACCTGACCCCGGGCTTGCGATAGATCTGGGTCAGGTTCGCCTCGACCGTCTTGACGCTGATGAACAGCTTGGCGGCGATGTCGCGGTTCGTCATGCCCGCCGCCGCCAACTCGGCCACGCGTTGTTCCGAGGGTGTCAGGTCGACGGTGTTGTTGGTGCCGACGTTGGTGCGCGCGAGTTCCGCACGGGCGCGTTCGACCCACAACGGGGGCCGAGCGTTTCGAACGCGCCATACGTGGGCTACCTGCAGGACTACGCCGACCGCAGGCACGTGCCGGTGCGGCACGACACGGCGATGTCGCATCTCGATCCGGTGCCGTCGGGCGGCTGGACACTGGCCACCAATCGGGGACCGCTGGCCGCGCGGCACGTCATCGTCGCCACCGGGGTGTTCCATACTCCCGTCGTCCCGGCGTGGCAAGGCCGAGACGAGTTCCGACACAACATCATTCATGCGGCCCGCTACCGCGATTCCGATCCGTTCGTCGGGCAGCGGGTACTGGTGGTCGGCGCGGGTTCGACGGGCATGGAGATCGTATACCAGCTTGCCCGCGGCGGTGCGTCGCGCGTGATGCTGGCGGTGCGCACGCCACCCAACATCCTGCTGCGTGTCGTGGGTGGACTGCCGGGGGACCTGCCGTTGCCGCTGTTCCTTCGGCTGCCGTCCGCGATGGTCGACCGCGTGTTGATGGCGCTGCAGGGCTCGGTGGTCGGGGATCTGAGCGCCCATGGTCTGCGCAGACCGGTCGAGGGGCCGCTCGCCGGCCTGAAGCGTCGCGGTGCGGGCACGGCGATCGTCGACCGGGAAGTCGTCGATGCCATCCGCGACGGGTCGATCCGCGTCGTCGCGGCGGTCGACCGGCTCGCGCGGGACGGGGCGGTGCTGGCCGACGGTACCGAGGTGACGGCCGATTCGGTGATCGCGGCGACCGGCTACCGCACCGGGTTGCCGGAACTCGTCGGGCACCTCGGTGTCCTCGATGACCGGGGAATGCCGCGCGACGGCCAAGGCGCCGAGGTACTGCCGGGCTTACGCTTCGTGGGCTTCGTCTTCCGGCCGGGTCTTCCGCGTTTCGTCGGGCACTGCGCCCGGCGGGTGGCCAGGGAGGTGGCCGCGCAGCCCGTCACCGGTCGGCCAGCCGCGGCCGCACGTCGGGTTCCTTGGACAACAGCGCCGCCAGTTCCGGACGACTGCTCACCGCCAGCTTCGCGAAGACCGACTTGACGTGGCCGCGGAGGGTCTCGGTGGTGATCCAGAGCCGCCGCGCGATCTCCGCGGTCGGCATGCCGGTCAACAGCAGCCGGTGATCTCCTTCTCCCGCGGTGTGAGGGCTTGCAGTTGCAGCAGCAACGGCGCGATGTCGGAGCGGCTGGCGGGCTCCATCACCAGCGCCATCCGGCCGGGCCGGCCGTCGTCGTGCTGTAGCCGCGCGCCGCGAACCACGAGCCAGTTCCCCGAGGCGCCCTGCACCCTGGCCATCGCCGCCGGACCCCGCCCCTTGCCTGCCAGCGCGCGGGCGCGCTGGGCCACCTGGTGCAGCACGACGGTGCGCTGCAGCCGTTCGTCGTCGAGCGGGCCGAGAAGCTCGGCGGCCTGCGGCGTGACGGCGTCGACGCTGCCGTCATCGGTGAGCACCACCAACGCCGGCGACGCGGTGTCACCGTCGCTCGCCGGTTGCGCGAGCAGCAGGCAGGCCCGGATCCCGTTGCCGATGTGCGGGCACAGCCGGGCGACGACATCGACCTCGGCCGGGGAGAACCACGGTTCGCCGCCGGCGCGGGTCAGGCAGGCATGTCCCCACGTCGCTCCGCCGGAGCGGAACACCCCGCGGATCTCGTCACCGTATCCGTTCGGCTCGTAGATCCGGCGCCAGTGCACGCTGCAGATGTTGCTCCCGAGTGACGTTTTCGGCGTAGACACCGTTCACAAGCAAGGTGTCCGGGTCGGTGAGCAGCCAGCCCGCCGCGGCGTAGGGAATCTCCACCCGCACCGCAGCGGCGACCTCGGTGAGCAGATCCAGCGGGTCTTGGGCCCTGACACAGATGCGGGCCACCCGTTCCACGAGGCGGCTCGCAGCGGCGTTGCCGGACACCATCGATTTCGATGATCCTAGGCCGGATTGCCGATGTCGAGGCTTTACTGATCAGGTGTCGCGATCCTCTCGTCCCCGCCCGAACTTTCATCCCGAGCTGCGCCGCGCCGCGCGGCTCGCTCCCAAACACCTCATCAACCCCGTCACGTTGCCCATGATCCGGATGGCGACGCGGGCGATGTGGCGGCGGGTTCCGCGCGACATCGAGGCGCTGACCCTGTGGTCCGGGGTCGGGGTGCGGCTGTTCCGGCCCACCGGCGGGTCCGAGGCGGGGCCGGCGCTGTTGTGGATCCACGGCGGCGGGTACGTCATCGGCCATCCGGCCCAGGACGACGTGTTGTGCCGCAGGTTCGCCCGTGAGTTGGGCGCCACCGTCGCCTCGGTGGACTACCGGTTGGCGCCCGAGCATCCGTATCCCGCCGCGCTACAGGACTGCTATTCGGCGTTGACCTGGCTGGCCGCCCTGCCCTCGGTGGATCCGGCGCGGGTGGCCATCGGTGGGGCCAGCGCGGGCGGCGGGTTGGCTGCGGCGTTGGCGCTGCTGGCCCACGACCGCGGCGAGGTGCCGTTGGCGGCGCAGTTGCTGGTGTATCCGATGCTTGACGACCGCACCACCGAGCGGCGCGATCTGGACAATCCCGGCCACCGGCTTTGGAACCAGTCGAGCAACAAGTTCGGGTGGTCGGCCTACCTGGGCGACGCGGACCCCGATGTGGCGGTGCCCGCGCGCCGAGAGGACCTCAGCGGGTTGCCGCCCGCCTGGATCGGCGTCGGGTCGCTGGACCTCTTTCACGACGAGGACCTGGCGTACGCCGAACGGTTGAAGGCCGCCGGTGTGCCGTGCGAGGTCGAAGTCGTCGACGGCGCGTTTCACGGCTTCGACGGGATCGTCCCCAAAGCCACTGTGTCCCAAGAGTTTTTCAACAGCCAATGCGCAATGCTGCGTCAAGCGCTCGCGCCCGCTGCGGCCTAGCTCACCGTTCAAGGGGCGACCGACGCGCGCAGCTTGCCCGTCGGGGTGGACGCCAGCGCATCGGCGACCGCGTCGAACGGGAGCGGTTCCGCCACCGCCGCGGACCATGGGTAGACGTCGCTTGTCCGGTCGAGGAAGTAGACCGCGGCGCGAAGGTGGCGTGGTTCGTAGTTGTGCACGCCGGTGATCGTCAGCCACCGGCGCACAACGGTTTCCGGATCCACCGGCACCGGCGGTGACGGCAGCACCGATCCGGCCACAACGAGGACCCCGCCGATGTCCAGGCGTGCCAACGCGTCGCTGACCGCATCTGACGAGCCGGAGAAGTCGATGGCCACGTCGACCGGGTCGCCGCGGTCGGGCGCTGCCCCGAAATGCCGAGCCGAGTGCAGCCGTCGAATGTCGACATCGGTGATCGACACCTGCGCGCCCGCGTCGGTGCAGGCCGCTGCCGCGGTGACCCCGAGCATGCCCGCGCCACAGATCAGCACCCGACGCCCGGTCAGGTTCCCCGCGGGCTCCAGCGCCGCCATCACCGTGGCGGTCGCGCATGCGGCGGGCGCGGCGACGGCGTCGGGAAGCCGCGCAGGCACGGGGACGACGGTGGCGCCCGCCGGCAACACGATGTGCTCGGCGTAGGCGCCGGACAGCGCCCAGTCGCCGTCGAACGGTTCGTGCCCGATCTTGCGGACCGAAAGGCATTTTGCGGTCCTCCCCGACCGGCAGCGGGTGCACTCGCCGCAGGCGACCGTCACCGACCAGACGACGCGTTGCCCGACGGTCGCCGGTGCGTTGTGCCCCGCCGCGACGACGTCGCCGACCGCCTCATGCCCCAGCACCGACGGGCACGGCGCGGGACGACGACCGCCGACGGTGTGCAGGTCGCTGCCGCATACGGTGGCCAGCCGGACCCGCACGAGCGTTTCACCGTCGCGGAGATCCGGTATCGCGACGCTCCTGATGTGGACACCTGGCCCCGTCCACACGGCTGCCCGGGTCACACGAGGCGAGAACGGATCCAACCCGAGAGCCTTTCGATCGCGTAGACGACAACGAAGATGACGATCACGATGGCCCCCGCCACATCGAAGTTCAGTGTGCGGATCGATTCGAACAGCAGGAAACCGATTCCGCCGGCGCCGACGATGCCCAAAACCGTTGAGGTGCGGATGTTCACGTCGAACATGTACAGGCTCGATCCGACCAACGCGGGCATCGCCTGCGGGATGACGGCGGAGAACAACGTCTTCCACCAGCCGCCGCCGACCGACTTGACGGCCTCGACGGGACCGGTATCGATCTCCTCGATCGAATCGGCGACGAGCTTGGCCAGGAACCCGATCGACCCGATGGCCAGGGCGCATGTTCCCGCGACCGGTCCGAGGCCAAGTGCGGCGACAAAGATCACCGCCAGGATCAGTTCCGGGACCGCGCGCACGAGAAGGATCCAGCCGCGCGCCAACCAGTACACGCCCGCGTTCGGCGTGATGTTGCGCGCCGCCAGGATGCCGACCGGGATCGACAGCACGATCCCGATCGCCGTCGCGACCACCCCGATCGCGACGGTCTGGACCGTCGCCTCGAACAGGGCACTTCCGAGCGTCGCGAAGTTCGGCGGGATCATCCTCGCGAAGACCTCGATCGAGGGGCCCACCCAGGTCAGCAGGGACAGCGGGTTGATCTGCAAGACCACCAGCGCCACGACGGTCAGGCCGATGAGAAGTCCGGAGAACACGAATCGCATGACGCGGTCGCGTTGTGGGTGGGACATCGTCGGCGCGAGCAGTGTGCGCCGTACCCCGATCGCGACCAGTTCCATCGCCGCGATGACGGCAAGGATGACGAGCACGATTCCCAGTGCCCGTGGGTAGATCAGGCCGCGCAGCGCGTCCTGCAGTGCGAAGCCGATACCGCCGGCGCCGACGAAGCCGAGGACGACCGACATGCGCAGGTTGATGTCGATGCGGTAGATGAAGGTGCCGATCCATGACGGAATGGCCTGCGGCACCACGGCATTGATCATTTCGCGCAGATACCCGGCGCCGGTGCTCCGCACCGCCTCGCGCGGGCCTGGGTCGGTATGCTCGATTGCGTCGGCGAACACCTTGCCCAGCATCCCGATGGAATGCAGCGCCAGCGCGAGGATCCCCGGCAATACCCCGATCCCCAGCGCGCGGACGAACAGCACCGCGAACAGTAGATCGGGCATGGCCCGGCAGAACGTGATCACCGCCCTGGCGATCGCGTACACCGCGGGGTGTGGCGTGGTGTTGCGAGCCGCCATGAACGCCACCGGCACTGACGCGATCGCCGCGAGCACCGTGCCGAGCAACGCCATCAACAGCGTCTCGATCGCCAGCACCCCGATCCGCCCCGGATCGTCGAGCCGGGGCGGCAGCATCCGATTCAGCAGGGCCCAGATCTCGTCGAGGCCGTTCACGAGGGTGGCGGGCGCGAAGTCGATCGACCAGGCCGACACCAGGGTGCCGACGAGGGCGGCCACGGTGAGCAGCGGCAGCAGCCCCGGAAGCGGTGGTCCGCCCGGTCGACGTCCGGTCTGCGACGTGGTCGGGCGGTCCTCCAGCGTGCTACTCAAGGCCCACCCGGAACCCGGGCCGACGTGGTGATGTTGGGGTCGACGCGCTGGTAGACCTCCATCACGTCGTCACGCGTCATCCCCACCGCGGGTCGGTCGAGGATCTTGCGGCCGCCACGCAGGCCGATCAGCCGGTGTGCCCAGCCCAACGCGAGATCGACCTGGTGCAGCGTGCACACCACGGTGAGCTTTTCTTCGATGCACACCCGGAACAGCAGATCCATGACGACGCCGGAGTTTTCGGGATCCAGTGAAGCGACCGGTTCGTCGGCGAGCAGCAGGCCCGGGCGTTGCATCAGCGTGCGGGCGATCGCGACGCGCTGCTGCTGACCTCCCGACAGTGTGTCGGTACGGCGCTGCGCGAAATCCGCCAGACCGACCCGGTCGAGGTGGGTCATCGCGTCACGGCGCATGGCCTTGGGAAAGGTCAGCGCGCCGTACCGCGGAAACGTCAGCCGGCCGAGCCCGCCGATGAGCACGTTCTCCAGGCAGCTCAGCCGCCCGACGAGGTTGAAGTGCTGGAACACGAACCCGACGTTGCGGCGCAGCTTTCGGACCTGTGCGCCTGAGGCCCCATCGACGCGCACGCCGCCCACCTCGACGCTGCCCGAGGTGACCTCGTGCAGTCCGTTGAGGCAGCGCAGCAGGGTTGACTTGCCGGATCCTGAAAGCCCCAGCAGCACAACCATTTCACTGCGGTGCACGTCGAGAGAGACGGCGTCCAGCGCGGTGGTGTCACCGAACTTCTTGGTGACGTCACGGACCGAGACGACGAGGTCGTCACCTGCGACCGCCGGGTGCTGCAGATCCGGGACGGCCATCGTCAGCCTTTGCACTTGTCCGAGCCGGTGACCTCGCAGACCTTGCGGACGCCGTCATAGTCGGAGTCGGAGGCGTCGACCACACCCCAGACCCGTTCGTCGGTGATCAGGCAGGCGTCGCCTTCGCAGAAGCCTTCGGCCTCGAGCACGTCGGCGTTGGCCTTCTCGGTGAACAGTGTCTTGAGCCTGTCGACGGTTTCGGTGCCGAGCGCGTCGTTGGCGACGAAGACCGAACCGGCGATGGTCTCCGACTTCCAGACGGTTTTGAGCTGGCCTGGTTGCAGATCGCCCTTCTCGATCATGGTCTTGTCCACCATGGTGTCGAAGGCGAATCCAGCGTCACAGTCACCGGAGGCGATGGCCAACGCCGAGGCGTCATGACTTCCGGCGTAAACGGGTGTCAGCGCGGCTGAGATGTCGGCCTCGGAGCCGGACCTGGCCACGCCGGCCTCGATCAGCCCGGCCGAGGGATACAGGAAGCCCGACGTCGAGCTGGGGTCGACGAAGCACACCGTCTGGCCTGCGAAGTCTTCGAGTCCGTTGACGGCCGCATTGTCGGCTCGGGCCAATCCGTAGGACTGGTAACCGGGTTCCTCGCCCTTGTCGCCGACCACCGCGCCCAAAGGGGTGATCTTGGCGCCGTTGATCGTGGCGACCACATAGGAGAACGGGCCGAAGAACGCCAGGTCGACGTTGTCGGCGATCATCCCCTCGATGACCCCCGCGTAGTCGGACGCCTGCATGAACTCGACCTCGGCTCCGGTTTCCTTCTCGAGCAGCTTGATCAGCGGGTCGTAGCTGGCTTTGAGGTCGGCCGAGTTCTCGGCCGGAACGGCGGCCAATGTCAGGGTTTCAGGGAAGCCCTGCTCGGTTGTGGACCGCGAGCCGGATCCGGTGCTCGAACATCCGGACACGGCCAGCGCGAGGCCGGCGACGGCGGCCCCGATGTTGCGTGCATGGCGACCAAAGCTCATGGCGGGTGATCCTTTTCGTATCGGTTCGACGGTCAGCTGGACAGGACGAGCTCGGAAAGCTCTGTGACGGAAGGCAGGACGTGTGTCGCGCCTGCCGCCCACAGGTCCTTTTCGGTGTGCGCTCCGGTGAGCACGCCCGCGACGACGGCGGCGCCGGCGCGGCGTCCTGCGAGGATGTCGCTGGTGGTGTCGCCGACGACGGCGACCTTCGCGACGTCGTCTATGCCTGTGCGCAACAGCGCGGTCAGGATCAGATCGGGAAAGGGGCGACCGCGTCCGGCGTCGGCCGGGCACAGCGACAGGTCGGCGATGTCGTTCCACCCGAGCGCCTCGAGGATCTGGTCCCGGGTTGAGCGGCTGAAGCCGGTTGTCAGCACCACCTTGACGGCTTCGTCGCGCAGCTTGCAAATGGTCTCGGCGGCACCGGGAATCGGTACCACGCCGTCGGCTACGTAGCGCGCGTAGGCCTCCTCGAACGCGAGATTGGCGGTTTGAGCCCGGTCTTCGGATCCGAACAGCGCCCTGAACACCTCGATCTTGGCTTGTCCCATGGTGTCGAGGACGTAGTGGCGCGCCGCCTCGCGTTCGGGACCGTCGGCTGGCACACCGACGGCGGTCGCGGCCGCGTCGAACGCGCGAAGCACCAGACCGTCGTCGGCCACCGTGGTTCCGGCCATGTCGAGGACAGCCAGCTGGATGCGTCTGTGTTGCATAGTGTTTCCTTTGTCACAGGCCGATGAGGTCGGCGGTCTGCTCGGCGAACGCCGGAGCCATCGTCATGCCCCGCCCGCCTGAACCGGTGATGATCCAGACGTTCTTCTCCGGAGAGGTTCGACAGATCAACTGGTCCGGGTCCAGGCACTGGCTGTAGACCCCCGCCCAGCGTCGACGGATCGGCGGCAGCGGGCGGCCGAGGAACTGCTCGACGACGTCGACCAGATACTCGTACGGCGCCTCGGACACGTCGAATCCGAACGGCTCGTCGTACTCGTGGGTGTCGCCGATCGTGAGGCCGCCGTGCAGCCGCTGCACGCACAGCAGCTGCATCCGATGCTCGGATGCCATCTTGTCCTGGGATTCGCTGTGCTGTAAGGCGTTCAGCGCTGCACCGGCGTATCCGGGGTAGTAGCGGAAGCTGTCGCCGTCAGCGATGGCCGTGGTCAGCTGCTCACCCAGCGGCGCGGTCTGCATCATCTGCAGCCGGACCCGGCGGACGGGCAGCTCACCGGCGATCTCCCGAACCAGGCCGCTGTGGACGGCCCCGGCGCAGAGCAGCACCAGATCGCCGTCATGGCGGGTCCCGCGGTCGTCGCGAATACCGGTGCGGTCGAGCGAGCGTGCCTCGGTCCCGGGAAGAAACTCGTAGCGGCCGGTGGCCGCGAGGTGTTCGCGTATCGCGGGTAGCGCCTGCCTCGACTCCACGACGCCGTCACGCGAACAGTACAGGCCCGCAAGGTACTTGCCGCGAAGCGCCGGGTTCAGCGTGCGCACCTGATCGGCTTCCAGGAGGGCGAAGCCCCGGTCGGCGGCATCGCCACGGGCGGCCACTTCCGCTGCCACCGCGACTTCACCGGGGGTGCGCAGCAACGTCAACGATCCGGCAGGACGAAAGCCGACGCCCGGTACCTCCGCGGCCAATGCTTCCCACAGTTCCCTGGACCGCAGCGCGGTGCTGAGCTCACCACGGGCACGACCGGACACCCAGATCAGGCCGAAGTTGCGCACGGTCGCGCCGCGGGCCTCGACTTCGCGTTCCAACTGCACGACGCGATGGCCGCGGCGGATCGCCTCCAGAGCGTGCGTGGTACCGACAATGCCGCCCCCGACGATGATCACCCGCATAGCGCGAACCCTTCCGGCTCGGGGGAACCCGGGTCCGACGCGTGAGTGTTACCTTGCAGAACAACAGGTTAAGAATTGGTATAGACCAATTTCGGGTACTGTGCCGGGCGTGAACACTCTCGACGAGGTGCACGCACTGCTACGTTCCCTGCGCGGTGTCTGGGACGAGGACGCGGTCGACGAACTCGATCACGCCCTGCAGTCGGCGACGCAGGCGTTCGCCGACGGCGCCGACGACGAGTTGGTGCTCGCTGCGGCGTTGCACGACCTGGCACACAGTCCGCTGTTCGGCGATGTGGCCGCCACACACCACGACCGCGTCGCCCGCGACTGGCTGTCGCCGAGGTTCGGTGAACGCGTCGGCTGGCTGGCGGGCGCGCACGTCGCCGCGAAGCGGTTTCTGGCCGCCACGGTGCCCGGTTACGCGGCCACACTTTCGGAGGTCTCGGCCGACACCCTGCAGCACCAGGGCGGCCCGGGCGCCGACCCCGTTCTCGTCGGTCACCCCTGGTGGTCGGACGCATTGCGGCTACGTCGCTATGACGACGCGGCCAAGGACCCCCATGGTGTGGCCGTGTCGATTCGGGACGTGCTCGGCGTCGCGGAACGTGTTCTGGCGAAACGTTGTTCACGATGAGCGCTCCGCAGCGGCCGCCGAAGCCGTACTTGGTGCGCACGGGTATCGACGCCATCCTGGCTGAACTCGCCGAGGGCGACGCCGTTCCTTCGGAGCGCGAACTCGCCGTGCGGTTCGCGGTGTCGCGGGAGACCGTCCGCCAGGCGCTGCACGAGCTGCTGGTGGAAGGTCGCATCGAACGCCGCGGACGCGGGACGGTGGTCGCGCAGCCGAAACTCGTCCAGCCGCTGTCGCTGCGGTCATACACCGAAGGCGCCCGCGAGCGGGGACGCACCCCCGGCAGGCTGCTGGTGACATGGGAGGACATCGCGGCATCGCCGGATATGGCCGACGCGCTGGCGATTTCGATCGGCGCACCTGTGATGCACCTGGAACGGGTGTTGCTCGCCGACGGAAAGCGGATCGGCCTGGAAAGCACCTATCTCCCGAAGTGCCGCTTCGCGGGGTTTGCCGACACCTTCGACCCCGCCACCTCTCTGTACGCCGCCATCAACGCCGCGGGTGTGGAGTTCGGTTCCGCGGTGGAGCGCATCGAAACGGTTCTGCCGTCGCCCCGCGAGGCCGCGCTGCTCGAAACGACGACCGCCATGCCGATGCTGTTGTTGAACCGCCGCTCGGTCGATACCGGCGGCGTCCCAATCGAGTTGGTGCGTGCCCTGTTTCGCGGCGACCGGGTGGCTTTCGAAGCGGTCCTGACGTGACGGTGGCTCAGCCGCGCTCGTAAACCATCTCGCCCGCGATCAGCGTGGCGGCCACCAGGTCGGCGTCGAGTTCGCCTCGCACCTCGCCGGGCGGCGCGGACAGCACCACCAGGTCGGCCGGTTGGCCCACGTCGACGGTCCTGGGCGCCGTCGGACGCTGCGGCGTGCCGAAGAACATGCTCAGCGCGGCCTCGGCGGAGACGCGTTCGTCCGCGCCGAGCACCGCGCCGCTGCCCGTCGTGCGGTGTACCGCGGCGCGCATGGCCCGCCACGGGTCGCCGTCGCCGAACGGCATGTCGGTGGACAGCGCCACCGGCACGCCGGCGTGCAGCAGCGAGGCGACCCGCCACAGCTCGTGATGTTCGGCGGCGGGCACGTCGTCGAGGTACTGGTCGCCGCGCTCGACGACGAAGTTCGGTTGCGTCACGACCGTGACCCCGCACTCGGCGAGCTGCGGCAGGGTCTCGTCGGGCACCACCGCCGCGTGCTCGATGCGGTCGCGCGGGTGCGTGCCCGCCGTCTGCAGCGCAGACAGGGTGACCACCAGTTGTGGCGCGGTCACGCAGTGCACGGCGATCGCGACGTCGTCGGCGTGCCGTGCGGCGATCCAGGCTGTGAGCTCGTCGAGGTCGAGATCGGTGTCGTGCAGGATCCGCTTGCCGGGGGTCAGGCAGTGCACCCGCTGGCGCAGCTCGCCGCGGCGGTGTGCGAGCACCAGCTTCACGACGTCCTCGGCGTCGAGATCCGGCGTGGCGTCGGTGACGCCCGTGACACCGCGGGCGCACAGCTGCGCGCTGACCTCCGCCAATCCGGTTTCCTTGCGCTGCAACGTTTCCGACCAGGTCGGATCGGAACTTCGCAACCGGCCGTCGGGGTGGTCGGGCTGCCCGACACGGGCGAGACCCGCCGAGTTCAACGTCCACAGCACCCCGCTGCGGTGTTGGACGCGTACCGGAACCGCCGGGGAAAGCTCGTCGAGCAGCGTGCGGTCCAGCGGCCCCGCGACCGCCTCGTGGTAGCCAACGGCCCTGATCCATCCGTCGGCGCCGACGTCGGCTTCGGCCAGTACCCGGGCCAGGTCCGCGGGGCTGTGCACGTCGCCGGGACCGACCCGGATCGACGTCAGCGCCGCGGCCGCCGACCGCAGATGGACGTGATGGTCGTGCAGACCGGGGATGACGGTTCCGCCCGCGGCATCGTAAACCTGTTCGCCCGCGCGGGGATCCAACTGCTCGTCGAGGGCGACGATGCGGTCGGTGACTCGGATGTCGACGATGTCCCCGTTCAGCAACGCGGCCCGCTGGATCAGCACGAGGCGAGCCCCCAGTCGGCCAGCATCTGCTCGACGGCGGCGTTGTCGGCGCCCAGGGGTGCCGCCGGCCCGCTCGGCTGAGGCGTTGCCGTGCACTGGGTTTCACCGTCATCGGGCAGTTCGGCGTAGCTCGCGGCGACGGCGGCCATGGACATCTCGATCAGCTCACCGCCGCCGTCGCGCAGCGATTCGGCGACGGTGAGCGCGGCCTGCAAACCGGTCAGGGGATCGGCGATGGCGTCACCGCAGAACACCGGGTCCGCGGGTGTCCCGCCGATCAGACATCCCGACACCGCGGCATCGTCGCCGAACGCCACCCAGTTCGCCCGGTCGCCCTCGGTACCGTGTCCGGTGATCCGCAGCCACACCCGACCGTCCCGCGGCTGCACATCGGTCGGCCCGAGCCCGCGTCGGGCCAGCGCGGCCGGGCGCGACGACTCGATCACGACGTCCGCGGCCGACAGCAACGCCTTCAGCGGGCCCGGTCGGTCGAAATCGGCGGCGTAGGAAAGCTTTCCGTGGTTCATCCAGTCGAAGAAGGCGGACGGGCCGGACCGGGCGCCGTCGGGCCGGGCGACGCTCTCGACCTTGACGACGGTGGCGCCGGCCCGCGCCAACAACTGTCCGCACAGCGGGCCCGCCCACATCGACGACAGGTCTGCGACCAGCAGGCCCGCCGGGCCGCGGGGCGTCGTGGCC
Organism: Mycolicibacterium elephantis DSM 44368; assembly: GCF_004014805.1. GTDB lineage: Bacteria > Actinomycetota > Actinomycetes > Mycobacteriales > Mycobacteriaceae > Mycobacterium > Mycobacterium elephantis. The sequence continues at coordinate 37,760 of NZ_ATDN01000045.1, read as the reverse complement.
GCGCCGAACGGATAGCGCCGCGGCGGTCCGGCGGGCGTCTCGCCGAGCGCGGCGACCGGCAGGCCCAGGAGCCGGGCACGTTCGGTGACGTCGGCGGCGTCGTTCGCCGCGACCCACCGGTGCACGGCCGGCCACGGGTCGTCGTCGACGGTGTCGCGCTGCAGCAGCGCGGGAACGGCCTCGACGTCGTCGGGACGCGACAGGGTCAGCGCGCACCAGCCGTCGTCGCGGCTGGGCATCAGGTGCGTCGCGCCGCCCGCGGAGACGCGGCCCTTCGGCGCGAGACCGAGCATCGTGGCCCGGCCCGCGACAAGCTCGCCGGCGTCGACCCCGACACCGGTGAGCGCACCGAACGCCTCGGCCACCCGCCGTGCCCGGGACAGCAAGGCGAGCGGGACGACCAGAGAGGCCATAACCCCATTGTGGTTGCGGCTCATCCGTCGCCCACGCGGGGGCGCGGTTCGGGCTAAAACTGCAGCGCAGTGAACCGCCAGTCCAGCACCTGCTGGTCCGGCTCACCGGCGGCATAGACCAGCGAGCGCAGTCTCAGCACCCCGCCCCGGCCGGCGGGCAACGGTTCTGCGCCCTCGATGTGCAGCTCGCTGTAGAGGGTGTCGCCCTCGTGCACCGGGCCGGTGTGATCGCACGACTGCCAGCCGAGCACGGTCACGAGATTGGGCAGCAGCCGGGTGATTTGAGCCAGGGCCAGGCCGATGGTGTGCCCGCCGTACACCAGCCGTTTGCCGGCCACTCTCGAGTCATGGTGTGTGGCAGCGATGTTCAACGTCAGCCGGGCGAGTTCCGGCGCGCTGCTGACCACGTCGGCCGAGCTGTGCAACACCGTGCCCGCGACGCCCGGGTCGAAGTGGGCGCCCGGCACCTTGGCGCGGTAGGCGTCGGCGTCCCAGTCGGCCGTGGGGTCGGGCAGTTGCGGTTCGACGGTGCCGATCGTCGACAGGTCGTCGGCGTGGCCGGTGTCGGGGGCGCCGTCGCGCAACGGCAGCATCGCGCAGCGGTAGAAGTCGAGCACCAGGCGGCCGACGTGGTCGACCGTGGTCATCCGCAGCGCCGCCAGCCCCGTCGGGGCGCGGCCGGGCTTGGCGGAGTTCTGCTTCAGCCCCACCACCTCGGTGCGGGTGAACAACGTGTCGCCGATGACAGGGAACCGGTGAAACCTCAGCCCGCGGTAGAACAGGTTGGCCTTCACCCGCTGGGTGACCAGCGTGGTCTGACCGATGGCCACGTCGCAGACCAGCGCCGGATGGGCCAGCGGGGCGGACGCGCCGATCACCGCCGTGGCCAGCTCGGCGTCCAGGGCCAGCCGCAGGCGATCGCCGACGATCGACTGGTGCACGGCCGCCGCACCCGGCGTCAACGTCATCGAGGGCGCGGTGTCGAAGACCTGACCGACGTGAAGATCGTCGAAGAAGGGCCCGCTCACGGCTGCACATGTTGTCATTGGGCCGCACAAAGTGTCAATATGGCCGTACATGAACGCCGAAGAAACGATGCTGGTCGAAACTGTGCGGACATTCATCGACCGTGACGTCAAACCACAGGTCCGCGAGGTCGAACACGCCAACGCCTATCCCGAGGCGTGGATCGAGCAGATGAAGCGCATCGGCATCTACGGGCTGGCGATCCCCGAGGAGTACGGCGGTTCGCCGGTGTCGATGCCGTGCTACGTCGAGGTGACGCAGGAACTGTCGCGCGGCTGGATGAGCCTGGCCGGCGCCATGGGCGGGCACACCGTGGTGGCCAAGCTGCTCACCCTGTTCGGCACCGAGGAGCAGAAGCGGCGCTACCTGCCCCCGATGGCCACCGGTGAACTGCGGGCGACGATGGCGCTCACCGAACCCGGCGGCGGCTCGGACCTGCAGAACATGAAGACCACGGCGCTGCCCTCACCCGGCGAGGGGTTGGCGATCAACGGGTCCAAGACGTGGATCAGCAACGCCCGCCGGTCCGGGCTGATCGCGCTGCTGTGCAAGACCGATCCCGGCGCCGAGCCCAAACACAAGGGCATCTCGGTCGTGCTGGTCGAGTCGGGGACGACGGGTCTGATCGTCTCGCGTGATCTGCCCAAGCTCGGCTACAAGGGGGTGGAGTCCTGCGAGCTGACGTTCGAGGACTGTCGCGTGCCCGCCTCGGCCGTCCTCGGCGGTGAGCCGGGCAAGGGCTTCGCGCAGATGATGAAAGGCCTTGAGACGGGCCGGATTCAGGTGGCCTCGCGCGCACTCGGGGTGGCGACGGCGGCGCTGGAGGACGCGTTGCGCTACGCGCAGGAGCGGGAGAGCTTCGGCCAGCCGATCTGGAAGCACCAGGCCATCGGCCACTATCTGGCCGACATGGCGACCAAGCTGACGGCCGCCCGTCAGCTCACCCGCTATGCCGCCGAACGGTACGACAGCGGCGACCGTTGCGACATGGAGGCGGGCATGGCCAAGTTGTTCGCTTCCGAGGTCGCCATGGAGATCGCGTTGAACGCCGTGCGGATCCACGGCGGTTACGGCTATTCCACCGAGTTCGACGTCGAGCGGTATTTCCGCGACGCGCCGCTGATGATCGTCGGCGAAGGGACCAACGAGATCCAGCGCAATGTGATCGCGGGGCAGCTCGTCGCCAGGGGCGGGATATAGGTGAAGCCGCTTCCGGCGTATCAGAGCCTGCGCGAGAAGTTGCGCGACGAGATCGCCGCCGGCCGCTACCGTGACGGTGCTCGGCTGCCGACGGAGTCGGAACTGGTTGCCGCGCACGGCTTGTCGCGACAGACGGTGCGACGGGCGTTTCAGGACCTGGTCGCCGAGGGAATGGTGTACCGAGTGCCCGGCAAGGGCACCTACGCCAGCGACCCCAGTCGTCGGTACCTGCGCCAGCTCGGGTCGATCGAAGACCTGATGAGCCTGTCCGACGACACCACCATGGAGGTGCTGTCCGGGCTGCGCAGGCGGGTCGACGTCGACGCCGCCAGCCGGCTGCGGCTCGACGACGACGTGGTGTTCTCGGTGGTGTTTCGGCGATTGCACGGGGCCGACCCCGGGGTGCCGTTCGTGTCGACGACCGTGCACCTGGTGCCGTCGGCCGCTGCCGCGCTGACCGACGAGCCCGAGCTGGCCGACGGCGCGGTGGGCACCCAGACCGTGATCGGCCTGCTCGAGCCGCATCTGGCCGAGCCGATCGCCGAAGCCGCGCAATGGATCACCGTCGCACCCGCCGACGACGTGGTCGCCGCCGCGGTGGACTGCGCGCCGGGGCATCCCATGCTTCGGGTCGATCGGCTGTACACCGACGCCGGCGGCAGACCCGTGGAATTGTCGGTCAGCCACTTCCTGCCCGAGCAGTACACCTACCGCGTCACGCTGCGCCGCTCCCGCTGAGTGATTTCGGTGTGTTTTGTCACGTTCAGCACGACGAAGCACGCCGAAATCACACGATGGCGTCGATCAGGCCCCACCGCAGCGCGGTCGGCGAGTCGATGCGACGACCCGATAGCACCAGATACGCGGTGCGCCACCGGCCGATGCGCCGGGTGATGCTCACGGTGCCGCCCGCTCCGGGAATCAGCCCGAGGCTCAGCTCCGGAAGCCCGAATGCGGCGTCGCCGCGACACCGCACCTCGCCGCAGAACGCCGCCATCTCCAGCCCGCTACCGAGCACCTGACCGTGCACCTCGGCGCGGCACCGCTTGCCGAGACGCGCCGTCAGTTCGGCCAGCACCAGTGCCGGGCTGTGACGGGTCCGCGCCAGATGCGCGCTGGCGGGGTCGTCGAACGTGCCGAACTCGGCGAGATCGCCGCCGCTGCAGAACGACGGGCCGTTGCCCGAGAGCACCACCTCGCGCACCGACGAGTCGAGCCGGGCGACCTCGAGTGCCTCCAGCAGCGCGGCGCGGGCATCGGTGGAGAAGGCGTTGTGCCGTTGCGGGCGGTTGAACCGCACGTACAGGATGTCGTCGACGCGCTCGGCCTGAACCGGTTCGGGGATGACCACCGGCGCGGCGGGTCCGCGTTCGGCGAGCCAACGGGCGAACTCCCGACCCGACTGCAGCGTCGAGTAGGCCAGCGATTCGGTGATGACGCCGCCGTATACCGGCGCGGCCGGGTCGAGGGCGCGCAGCACGTCGTCGCACACGGCGGCGGCCTGAGGCCATCGCGCACACCGCTCCCGCAGCTCGTCGAGCGCGTCGGACACCGACGGCACGGTGATCACCCGGCGGTCATCACCATCGTCCTCAGACAGGGTGAGAGTCGCGTCGTCACAGGGTGATCCGACCGCGACGACGACACCGTCAGCGAGCTCGATGGGGGTCACAAGTACTTTTCGGCCAGCTCCCGCTTGAGCATCTTGCCGGTCTCGGTGCGCGGCAGCTGCGCCTCGAACGAGATGGACCGTGGGCATTTGTAGTGCGCCAGGCGATCCCGTAGCCAGGCGAGCAGTTCTTCGCCGAACTCCTCGGTGGCGTCGGCCGGGTCGACGGTCTGCACCACCGCCTTGACGGCCTGGCCCATCTCCTCGTCGGGAATGCCGAACACCGCGGCATCCAACACCTTCGGGTGGGTCACCAGGAGGTTCTCCGCCTCCTGAGGGTAGATGTTCACCCCGCCGGAGATGATCATGTGGTGCTTGCGGTCGGTGAGGAACATGTACCCGTCCTCGTCGACATAGCCGACGTCGCCGACGGTGACCCAGCCGTGCCGGTCACGGGACTCGGCCGTCTTCTCCGGATCCTTGTGGTAGACGAACTCCATGCCGTTCATGGCGAAATAGATCTGGCCCTCCTGGCCTGGCGGCAGCTCGTCGCCGTTCTCGTCGAGCACATGGGCCTCGCCGAGCAGCGGCCTGCCGACCGAACCCGGCCGCTTGAGCCACTCCTCCGCGGTGATGAACGTGATGCCCGCACCTTCGGACGACGAGTAGTACTCGTCGATGACGGGGCCCCACCAGTCGATCATCTGCATCTTGATGTCCACCGGGCACGGGGCCGCCGCGTGCACCACCCGCTTGATGCTGGACACATCGTACGAATTGCGGACCGACTCGGGCAGTTTGAGCATCCGGACGAACATCGCCGGGACGAACTGTCCGCTCGTGACCCGGTACTTCTCGATGGCCTGCAGTGCCGACTCGGGATCGAATTTCGACATCACGACGGTGGTCACACCCATCGCCTGTGCGGCCATGGTCCACAGGCACGGCGCGGTGTGGTACAGCGGCGCCGGGCTCAGATACACCGAGTCGCTGTCCATTTGAATCGCCATCAAGAGCGCCGACAACATGTTCGGCGCCTCCGACGGGTGGACGTGAGGCAGTTCGCGCCGAATTCCCTTGGGCCGCCCGGTGGTTCCCGACGAGTACTGCAGAAGGTCACCCTCGATCTCGTCGTCGATCGGCGCGGATGGGTGGTCGGCGACGCATTCGGGGTAACGCTGCCAGCCCTCGAGATCACCGTCGGCGATCATCAGCAGGCCAGGCAGTTCCGCCGGCAGGTGCGGCGCCAAGCCCTCACAGAGGGTCCGCAGCGCCTGCGAGCCGATGATCGCCTTGGCGCCGCAGTTGTCGATGATGTAGGCCGCCTCGGCCGGGGTGAGGTGCGTGTTGATCACCGCGTAGTACAGCCCGCAGCGGCGGGCCGCCCACATCACGGCGTGGAGGTGCTCGTTGTTCTCCATCAGCACCGCGACGGCGTCGCCCTCCACCAGCCCCGCTTGCCGGAAATGGTGTGCCAACCGGTTCGCGCGTGCCTCCAGCTCACCGAACGTCACCACGGTTCCTGCCGGGTGCATGATGACGGCAGGCTTGTCTGGCGTGGCCTCAGCATGTTCGCGGATCTGCATGTAATGACCTTACGACGAACGATTTTGACAGGTGTCAAGAGGCCTCGGCCGCCCGCCCCGGCGCGCTGCCGTAACCTGTTTGCTGGCGCGGAGCAAACGAGGAAAGGACAGCCCACCCATGGCCGAGTACGACTACGTGATCCTGGGGGCAGGCGCGGCAGGCTGTGTGCTGGCGAACCGGCTGTCGGCGGATCCCAACAACGAGGTGCTGCTGGTCGAAGCCGGTGGGCGCGACCGCAATCCCTACATCCACGTGCCGATGATCAGCGCCGCGCTGTTCGGCAACGACAAGTACTCCTGGGGCTACCAGCTGCAGCCGTTCGGGCCCGAGGGCCGCACCGAGACGTGGCCGCGCGGCAAAGTCCTCGGCGGGTCCACCGCGATCAACGGCCTGGTCTACAACCGCGGCGACCGCGAGGACTACGACGAGTTGGTGCGCCGCGGCAACAGCGGTTGGGGCTGGGACGACATCCTGCCCGTGTACAAGGCGTTCGAGGACAACCAGTTCGGGGCTTCACCGACCCGCGGGGCCGGGGGCGAGCTGCCGATCACCACCCCGCGCGACCCCGACCAGTTGGTGTTCGACCTGATCGACGCCGGCGTGAAACTCGGGTTGCGCAGCGTGCAGGACTACAACGAGTTCGACGACGAGCGCGTCGGCCCCGCCATGGCGACGATTTCGCGCGGCGCCCGCGTCACCGCCGCCAAGGCGTTTCTGCGGCCCGTGCTCAAGCGGCCCAACCTGCACCTGGCGCTCAACACCAAGGCACTCCGGCTGGTCTTCGAGCAGGGTCGCGCGGCGGGCGTGGAGGTGCGCACCGAGGGCAATGTCAGCCAGCTGCGGCCGCGGCGCGAGCTGATCATGGCGCTGGGCGCGCTGGAGTCGCCGAAGTTGTTGCAGCTCTCCGGTGTTGGCCCACGCGAGGTGCTCGACGCCGCGGGCGTCCCGGTGTATCTCGAGCGCGACAACGTCGGCCGCCGCATGCTCGAGCACTTCTGCGTCATCAACACCTACCAGCTCGCCGAGGACATCGGCTACAACCGGTTGCTGCGCGACACCAAGGCCAAGGGCCTGACCGCGCTGAAGTACCTGGCCAACCGCAAGGGGCCGCTGGCCACCCCGACCGGCGACGTGATGGCGATCTTCAAGACGACACCCGGCGTGGACCGCGTCGACGGCCAGGTGCTGGTGCGGATGATGTCGGTGGGTTCGGTCCGGCCCGACGCCCCGGCGGGTGTCGAGGACGTCGGCGGGGTGTCGTGCATGGGTGAGGTGCTGCGTTCGACGTCGGAGGGCAGCGTGTGGATCACCTCGCCCGACCCGGACGCCCCGTTGACCGTCGACGCGAATTACCTTGCCACCGAATACGACCGCGAGACCAGCGTCGCGTTGCTGCGCTGGATGCGGCAGTGGTTCGAGCAGTCGCCGATCGCCGAGAAGGTCAAGACCGAGAGCCGGCCAGGGCCCGACAGGCAGTCCGACGACGAGATCCTGGCGGGCATCACCGCGACCGGCGCGACCGGCAGCCACGCCGTCGCCACGTGTGCGATGGGGCCCCACGACGACGACATCGTCGACGACCGCTGCCGCGTGCGGGGTATCGAAGGCCTGCGCATCGTCGACTGCGCCAGCCAGCCCACGATGATCTCCGGCAACCTGATGGGCCCGACGATGGCGTGGGCGGGCCGCGCGGCCGAGTTCATCCTCGACGGCGGCTAGCCCGCGAGAAGACGCGAAAACCCCCAAACCACTGGGGATTTGGGGGTTTTTGCGTTCCGCTACCTGCGGGATGGGCCCAGCTCGGCAAGCAGACTGTGCGTTACTCCGCTTCGGAGAGGCGCTGCTTGAGGGCCTCGAACTCGTCCTTGATGCCCGTGGGCAGTTTCTCGCCGACGAACTCGAACCACTCCTCGATCAGCGGGATCTCTTCGCGCCACTCGTCGACGTTGATCGCCAGCGCGGCGTCGACGTCGGCCGGGTCGACGTCCAGACCCGTCAGGTCCAGGTCCCCGGCGCTGGGCACGATGCCGATCGGCGTGGTGCGTCCCTCCGCGCGGCCTTCGATACGGTCGATGGCCCACTTCAGCACGCGGCTGTTCTCGCCGAAGCCCGGCCACAGGAAGCCGCCGTCGGCGTCCCTGCGGAACCAGTTGACGAAGAAGATCTTCGGCAGCTTCGACTCGTCGGACTGCTTGCCGATGTCGATCCAGTGGGCGAAGTAGTCGCCGACGTTGTAGCCGAGGAACGGCAGCATCGCCATCGGGTCACGCCGCACCGTGCCGACCTTGCCCTCCGCGGCGGCGGTCTGCTCGGAGCCCATCGTCGCGCCGATGAACACGCCGTGCTTCCAGTCGCGGGCCTGGGTCACCAGCGGCACCGTCGTCTTGCGCCGGGCGCCGAACAGGATCGCCGAGATCGGCACGCCCTGCGGGTCGTCCCACTCGGGCGCCAGGATCGGGCACTGCGACATCGGCGTGCAGTAGCGCGAGTTCGGGTGGGCGGCCTTCTCGTCGGAGGCGGGCGTCCAGTCGCGGCCCTTCCAGTCGATGAGGTGTTGCGGGTCGCCCTCCAGGCCTTCCCACCACACGTCGCCGTCGTCGGTCAGCGCGACGTTGGTGAACACGGTGTTGCCGGCCTCGATGGTCTTCATCGCGTTCGGGTTGGTCTTCCAGTTGGTGCCGGGCGCGACACCGAAGAAACCGGCCTCGGGGTTGACCGCGTACAACCGGCCGTCCTTGCCGAACCGCATCCAGGCGATGTCGTCGCCGAGGGTTTCCGCGCGCCAGCCCGGGATCGTCGGCCGGATCATCGCGAGGTTGGTCTTGCCGCACGCCGACGGGAACGCCGCCGCGATGTAGTAGGCCTTGTCCTCCGGGCTGATCAGCTTGAGGATCAACATGTGCTCGGCGAGCCAGCCCTCGTCATGGGCGATCGCGGAGGCGATCCGCAGCGCGTAGCACTTCTTGCCCAGCAGCGCGTTGCCGCCGTAACCCGAACCGTAGCTCCAGATCTCGCGGGTCTCGGGGAAGTGGGTGATGTACTTGGTGTCGTTGCACGGCCACGGCACGTCTTTCTGGCCGGGCTCGAGCGGGGCGCCGACGGAGTGCAGCGCCTTGACGAAGAAGCCGTCGTCGCCGATCTTGTCCAGCGCGGCCGTACCCATCCGGGTCATCGTGCGCATCGAGACGACGACGTACTCGGAGTCGGTGATCTCGACGCCCAACTTGGGGTCCTCGGCGCCGAGCGGGCCCATGCAGAACGGCACCACGTACATGGTGCGGCCCCGCATGCAGCCCCGGTAGAGATCGGTCATGATGCCGCGCATCTCGGCGGGGTCCATCCAGTTGTTGGTCGGACCGGCGTCGATTTCGCGCTCGGTACAGATGAAGGTGCGCGACTCCACGCGCGCCACGTCGGAGGGGTCTGACAACGCGAGGTAGGAGTTCGGCTTCTTCTTGTCGTCAAGACGCGTGAAGGTGCCCGCCTCCACGAGTTGCTGGCACAGCCGCGCGTTCTCCTCTTCGGAGCCGTCGGTGAAGACCACCCGATCGGGCTGCGTCAACTCGGCGACCTCCTGGACCCAGGCGAGCAGCCCCTTGTGCTTCGTCGGTGCGGTATCCAGACCCGGAATAGTCGCTGCGGTCATCAAAATCTCCTGTGTACGGTTTCTGCCAGGACCCAGGCACCGAGAGCGCCGGCCAACAGGAAGGGCCGGGGAAATCGGTTGTCCTCCTATACGAGGTTATCGTCCGTGACGTGGCAGTGGTGAATCGGGAGGATGTCCGATCACTCACAGGAACGATTCAGAAAGGCCTTTTCGGCGGTTTTGCCGATTCAGTCGACGTCCTCGTGAGTTTTGTCCACCACCAATTCGGCGCGGACCGCATCGAGGGCTTGCTGCAGCGTCGGCAGCCGCTGGTCGCGCACGGCGGCGGCGCGGGCGGTCTGCAGGGCGTGTTCGCGCAGCTCGACGTTGATCTCGGCCATCCGGCCCTCGGCCGCGGCGCTCTCCGCCTGCTCGCGGGCGCTCAGTTCCGACGTCAACGCCGTTTCGGCCGCCAGTACGCGGCTGCCGACCCGTTCCTCGACCGCCGAACGCAGCGTGTTGGTGACCTCGGTGACCCAGCGGTCCATCACGGCGCGGTCCTGCAGCAGCCCCCGAATCCCCACCACCCACACCGTCACCACCAGCCCCACCAGCCCGCCGACCAGCAGGCCGACGACGGTCAGGCCCGGCGCCAGCCCGGCAAACAGCCGGATCACCATCAGCGCCACACCCAGCCCGAACCCCGCCCCGAGGATCGTCATCAGCTGCGTCTCCAGCCGCCGGGACTTCAGCGGCGGCGCCGCGATGTCGGGGGTCGACGACGGGCTCGGCAGTGGCGGGGCGGGCAGGTTCAGCCCGGCGGCCATGTCGCGCAGGTGAGCGGTGATCCCCTCGTCGACCTCGGCGACGACGTCGTCCGCGCGCCTGCGCACGTAGGACTGAAAGTCGCCGAGCCCGCGGCGGCCGGTCTGCGACGCGTCCTCGGCCAGCTCGGCGCGCACCGAGGTGCAGCGGTTGCGCGCGAAGTAGCCGAGCTGCAGGCGGGCCTGCTGCAGTTGGCTGCGCAGCGCGATGGTGTGTTCGGACCGCGCCAGCCGCCGGGCGCGCACCACCTCGTCCCGTTGGGCGCGCAACGTCTCGACACGGGCCTGCCGGTCCAGACCGTCGCCGTCGGCACGGTGCCGGTCGATCAGCGCGAGCAGCCGGGTCTCCCACGCGCGCAACCGGTTTCGGCGTTCGAGGTCGGGGTCGGCGAGCTGTCGGCGCAGCAGGTCCACCAGTTCGTCGAGGCGTGGCTCCCCCAGGTCGGGTGCGGCCGCCACACCCACCCATGACACGTCGGCGTAGCGCGGTGCCCGGCCGGCGAGCGCGGCACGGTCGGCGGCAAGCACGTCACGCCAGTTGCGGTGCGCGTCGATCTTCGACACCACACCCACCACCAGGTCGGTGTGGCGGGTCGCCAATTCGAGCAGCGCACAGTCGGATTCGGTCAGCGGCGCCACCGCTGAGACCACGAACACCACCGCGGCCGGGGCCTCGGCCTGGCCCAGCTCGCCGGCTTCGACGAACGTGTGTTCGGGCAGGCGTTCCCGCAGCGCCGCGACCAGCCTGGTGGTGCCCGCCAGCCACGGGCCGGTCACCAGCACCACGTCGCGGCGCCGCACCGCGGGTGGGCTCAGGCCGGGTTCGATCTCGGCGACCACGGCGTCGGCCGACGCGGCCGGATCACTCACCGCACCGCTCCAGCAGACGCAGCGAGCCCCGGGTGATGTCGGCGGCGCACTGGCGGTGCAGGGCGGCGACCGGGCCGCGGCCGTAGCGGCGCCAGTGCACGGCGCGGCGCAGATGCGCGCCCGCGTCGTCTCCCCGGTCGACGGGCACACCTGCGGCCTCGACCACGTCGACCGCGGCCGCCATGGCGCCGAGTACCGCGTCGTCGCCGGTCAGGAACGCCGCCAACCGTTCATCGCCGGACCGGGCGGCCAGCGCCCGCAACTCGACGACCGCCGTCCGGAGGCGCTGGTACCGAAGCGGCGCGCAGGCCGCGTCGATCTGCGCGACGACGCGATCGACCAGGCTGTGCAGGCGCAGCACCCCCGGCAGCGCGGCGGGCTCGGCGCCGTCCGCGAGCGCCTGCACCGCGTACACGATGCCGAACCGGTCGAGCGCGTCGAGCAGCCGTCGTCGCACCGACACCGCGACCGGATGGGCGCACTGCACGAACGCGTCGGTCGACGTCAGGTCGGCGGGTTCGTGCACAAGGGCCGACAGCGCGGCGAGCATGTCGTCCTCGAGCGTGACGACGGCCAGCAGCCCGACCATCGGCACGGTCGGCACGCCGGTCAGCGCGCGGCAGTCCGCGGCGCGGCGATGCGCCGTCGCCAGCGGTGCGCCGGCGCCGAACCCGGCCAGGTCGGCCTTGTTGAGCACCACCACCGTGGGCCGCTGCGACGCGCCGATCAGCGTCGTGTCCTCGGGTTTGAGCGCCTCGGCGATCACCGCGACGTCGACGTCGGCGGCGGACGCGTCGGTGACGGGGACGCCGGCCGCCGTCAACGCCGCACCCACCGTCGTGCAGCCGACACCGGCGCGGCCCCGCACGGCAACCGTCAGCGGCGCGGTCAACGGCTTCAGGATCGACCGCAGCCGCGGATTGCGGCTGGCCTCGGCGAGCTCTGTCAGCGCGTCGACGAAAATCTGGCGGCCTTCCCTGTTCCGGTCGGCAGGCGCCGCTGCGGCGGGCCCTTTCCCACTGATGATCGTGACACTGCCACGGGCACGGGGTTGAGCGGCAGTTGCCGAGGCTGTGGACAGCGGGCCGCATACCAGCCGAAGGCAACTGTTGGGTATCAATCTGTACCACGATGCGGGTACTCGGGCGGACATGAGCGACCATGGACGGATGCATCTGCCCGATGTCGCCGACGCCTCGGCTCCGGCGCCCGACGTCGCGCACGCCTCGGCTCCGGCGCCCGATGTCGCCGATGCGCAGCATCGGTATCCCCGGGTCACGAGCTTCCGCACCCGGCGCACGGCGCTCTCCGCAGCTCAGCAGGCGACCTGGGAAAGGCTGTGGCCGGAGCTCGGCGTCCATGCGCGCGACGTGGACGGGCCGGCCCCGCGGCTGGACACCGAGGCGTGGTTCAAACGCAGCGCACCGGTGGTGGTGGAGATCGGGTGCGGCGCGGGCACCTCGACGTTGGCGATGGCCAAGGCGGAGCCCGACCTGGACGTGGTGGCCGTTGAGGTCTACCGGCGCGGGCTGGCGCAGCTGCTGTCGGCGATCGACCGGGAGGGCGTGACCAACATCCGACTGGTGCGCGGTGACGGCGTCGACGTCCTGACCCACATGTTCGGCCCCGGCTCCCTGACCGGGGTGCGGGTGTTCTTTCCCGACCCCTGGCCCAAGGCGCGGCACCACAAGCGTCGACTGCTGCAACCGGCGACCGTGGCCCTGATCGCCGACCGGCTGCGGCCCGGCGGGGTGCTGCACGTCGCCACCGACCACGCCGGCTACGCCGAGCACATCGCCGAGGTCGGGGACGCCGAACCCCGGCTGCGCCGAGTCACCGACACCGACACCCTGCCCATCTCCGTCGAGCGCCCGGTCACCAAGTACGAGAACAAGGCGCAGCATGCCGGAAGCGACGTCGCCGAACTGATCTGGGAGAAGAGGTGATGAGCCTCACCGAAGACATCCGGCAGATCGAAGCCGCAGCGCCGCCCGAAGCGACCCAGTCGGCGCAGTCCACCGTGCGCGTCCTGCTGGTCTGGGACGCCCCCAACCTGGACATGGGCCTGGGCTCCATCCTCGGCGGCAGGCCGACGGCCGCGCACCGGCCCCGGTTCGACGCGCTCGGGCGGTGGCTGCTGGCGCAGACGGCCGAGCTGTCGGCCGGGCGCCCCGAGGTCTCGCTGGAGCCGGAAGCCACCGTGTTCACCAACATCGCCCCAGGTAGTGCCGATGTTGTTCGACCGTGGGTGGAGGCGTTGCGTAACGTTGGCTTCGCGGTCTTCGCCAAGCCGAAGATCGACGAGGACAGCGATGTCGACGTCGACATGCTCAGCCACATCGCGCTGCGCCGCAGCGAGGGTCTGGCCGGTGTTCTGGTGGCCTCCGCCGACGGGCAGGCGTTCAGACAACCGTTGGAGGAGATCTCGCGCGACGGCATCCCGGTGACGGTGCTCGGATTTCGCGAACATGCCAGCTGGGCGCTAGCGTCGGATACCTTGGAATTCGTCGACCTGGAGGACATACCTGGTGTGTTCCGGGAGCCGCTACCGCGAATCGGCCTTGATTCGCTGCCCGAGCAGGGGGCTTGGCTGCAGCCTTTCCGGCCGCTGTCCTCGCTGCTGACCTCGCGCGTACACAACTGAAATGCGCCGCGTCGTCTACAAGAACTTGTCAATGTAAGGAGCTCACGTGTTCGCCTGGTGGGGTCGAACGGTGTACCGATACCGATACATCGTCATCGGCGTCATGGTCACGCTGTGTCTCGGTGGCGGTCTGTTCGGCATCAGCCTGGGCGACCACGTCACCCAGAGCGGCTTCTACGACGACGGCAGCGAATCGGTGCACGCGTCGGTGGTCGGCGACGAGACCTACGGCCGCGACCGGACCAGCCACGTGGTGGCGATCCTCGCCCCGCCGGACGGGGAGAAGGTCGACAACCCGGACTGGCAGCGCGATGTCGTCGGTGAGCTGGACAGTTTCGTCGAGGACCACCCGGACCAGGTGGTGGGCTGGGTCGGCTGGCTGAAGGCGCCCGACGCCGCCAGCGAGACCGTCCAGCAGATGAAGACCAGCGATCTGTCGAAGACGTTCGTGTCCATCCCGCTCAAGGGCGACACCGACGACGACATCCTCAAGAACTATCAGGCCGTCGAACCCGACCTGCAGCAGGTCAACGACGGCCGGATCAAGCTGGCCGGGCTCAACCCGCTGGCCAGCGAGCTGACCGGCAGCATCGGCCAGGACCAGCGCCGCGCGGAGGTCGCGGCCATCCCGCTGGTGTGCGTGGTGTTGTTCTTTGTGTTCGGCGGTGTGGTGGCCGCCGCGCTGCCCGGGTTCATCGGCGGTCTGACGATCGCCGGCGCGCTCGGCATCGTGCGCCTGCTCGCCGAGTTCATGCCCGTGCACTTCTTCGCCCAGCCGGTGGTGACGCTGATGGGCCTCGGCATCGCGGTGGACTACGGGCTGTTCATGGTGAGCCGGTTCCGCGAGGAGCTCGCCGAGGGCTATGACACCGAAGCCGCGGTGCGCCGCACGGTGATGACCTCCGGACGCACCGTCATGTTCTCCGCGGTGATCCTGGTGGCGTCGTCGGTGCCGCTGCTGTTGTTCCCGCAGGGCTTCCTCAAGTCGATCACCTACGCGATCATCGCCTCGGTGATGCTGGCCGCGATCCTGTCGGTCACCGTGCTGGCCGCCGCGCTGGGCATCCTCGGCGCCAACGTCGACGCGCTCGGGGTGCGCACGCTGCTGCGGGTGCCGTTCTTCCGCAACTGGAAGCCGATGCGCGTCTACCTGGAGTGGCTGGCTGAGAAGACGCAGAAGACCAAGACACGTGCCGAGGTCGAGAAGGGCTTCTGGGGCAAGCTGGTCAACCGGGTGATGAAGCGGCCGATCGCGTTCGCCGCACCGATCGTGATCGCGATGATCCTGTTGATCATCCCGCTGGGCAGCCTGTCGCTCGGCGGCATCAGCGAGAAGTACCTGCCACCCGACAACTCGGTGCGCCTGGCTCAGGAGGAGTTCGACTCGAACTTCCCGGGCTTCCGCACCGAGCCGTTGACGATCGTGATGCAACGCCAGGACGGTGAACCGATCACCGATCAGCAGATCGCCGAGGTGCGCAACAAGGCGATGACGGTGCCCGGGTTCATCGCCCCGGACGGCGACCCGGCCAAGATGTGGCAGGAGCGCGCCGTTCAGGAGGGCGGATCGAAGGACGCGTCGGTGCGGGTGATCCAGAACGGCCTGGAGAACCGCAACGACGCGGCGAAGAAGATCAACGAATTGCGGGCGTTGTCACCGCCGCGGGGCATCGATGTATCCATCGGTGGCACACCGGCTTTGGAGCAGGACAGCATTCACAGCCTGTTCGACAAACTGCCGCTGATGGTCACCCTGCTGATCGTCACCACGACGATCCTGATGTTCCTGGCGTTCGGATCGGTGGTGCTGCCGATCAAGGCCGCGGTGATGAGCGCGTTGACGCTCGGCTCGACGATGGGTGTGCTCACCTGGATGTTCGTCGACGGGCACGGCTCCGGGCTGATGAACTACACCCCGCAGCCGTTGATGGCACCGATGATCGGCCTGATCATCGCGGTGATCTGGGGCCTGTCCACCGACTACGAGGTGTTCCTGGTGTCGCGCATGGTGGAGGCCCGCGAGCGCGGCATGTCCACCGCCGAGGCGATTCGGATCGGCACCGCGACCACCGGCCGGTTGATCACCGGCGCCGCGCTGGTGCTGGCCGTCGTCGCGGGCGCGTTCGTGTTCTCCGACCTGGTGATGATGAAGTATCTGGCGTTCGGGCTGCTGATCGCGCTGCTGCTGGACGCCACCGTGGTCCGGATGTTCCTGGTGCCCTCGGTGATGAAGCTGCTCGGCGACGACTGCTGGTGGGCGCCGCGGTGGATGAAGCGGATCCAGGAGCGCCTCGGGCTGGGTGAGACCGATCTGCCCGACGAACGGAAACGGCCGGCGGTCCGCGAGAGCGCGGAGAGCCCCGAGGCGCTGGTGGGTGCCGGCGCGCCGGTTCCACCTCGCCCGCCCGTGCGGCCGCGGCCACCGCACGACCCGACACATCCTGCGCCGGAGGGCCCGTCGCGTCCGGGGGCGACGACCCGGATCGCCGCGCCGCGCCCGGTTCCGTCGGGCGCGGGCACCACGCGGATTCCCGGCGCGCAGAAGGCCGACGAGCCGCCGACCACGCGAATCGCGATGGCCCGCAACGCCGTGCGCAACGTGGTCAACAGCGCGGCCGCCGCCACTCGCCAGGCCGCCAAACCGCCGGCTCCGCGACCGCCCGCCCCACAGGCGCCGCGAGAGGACCGCGAGATCGAGTCGTGGCTGGGCGAATTGCGGGGTACCGCAACACCTCCCGGCCCGCCGCCGGCGAAACCGGCACCGCCCACGGGCGGTGGACGGCCGTCGGCCGAGGCCACCCGCGCGATGCCGCGGTCACCGCGCGAGGAGCCCGGCAACGAGCCCACCACCGCGATCCCGGTGCAGCCCAACGCGTCGCAGGACGTCGAGGACGCCACGACGGCGCTGCGCACGCCGCAGCCGGAGACCTCGCGGGAGGGCGGCGATCCCGAGGCCACCGAGAAGATCGACACCCGTGAGGACGAGACGCCCAAGCGCCGCGGCGGCGGCGTGAGCGCCCAGGACCTGTTGCGTCGCGAAGGCCGCCTCTAGCGCCTGGCCGCTTCGCGCCGGGCCCGCCCAAACGGACATTCGGGCGGGAAAGCGCGAGAGGATTCCGCCATTTCGTCGGTCTCGGGCGGAAGGCCGGAAGCCCGGGAGGCTGGAAGGTCTGCGGGCCGCGGGTGTGCGCTACTCCGGAACGTCGTCGGGTTCGGCCTCGACCCGGACGCCTTCCTCGGCCGCCAACGCGGCTTCCTCGGCCGCCGGGTCGCTGGCCATCAACACCCGCACGGCGCTGTTGAGGAACGCCATCACCGGCACGGCGAGCAACGCCCCGATGATGCCGGCCATCACCCCTCCCCCGGCGATCGCGAGCACGATGGCCAGCGGATGGATCGACACCGCGCGCCCCATCACCAGCGGCTGTAGCACATGGCCTTCCAGTTGCTGCACGGCGATCACCAGACCCAGCGTGATCAGCGCGTAAATCCAGCCCTTCGCGATCAGCGCGACGATCACCGCCAGAAAGCCGGTGATCACGGCACCGACCAGCGGAATGAACGCGCCGAGGAACACCAGCGACGCCAACGGCAGCGCCAGCGGCACCCCCATGATCGCCAGACCGGTGCCGATGCCCACCGCGTCGACCAGCGCGACCAGGAACGTCGCCCGCACGTAGCCGATCAGCGAACGGAACCCGGCCTTGCCGGCGTCCCGCACCCGGTCGCGCACATGGTCGGGAAAGATCTGGGTAACGAACGCGAAGATGTTGCGCCCACCGTGCAACAGGAAGATCAACGTGAACAGCACCAGCAGCGCGCCGGTGACGATCTCGGTCACCGTCGTCGCCGTCGACAGCGCACCGCTGGTCAACCGCTCCTGGTTGTTGCGCAGCGCCTCGACCGCCGCGGTGCGCATCTGGTCGATCTGCTGGTCGCTGACCCCCAGCGGGCCGTCGGTCAGCCAGTTACCCACGCCGTCGATGCTCTGGGTCACCTGCTCGACGAGCGCCGGAGCACCCTCGATGAACTGGCTGACGACGAACGTCATGATCCCGCCGACGACCGCGAACCCGCTGAGCAGCATCAGCGCCACCGCGCCGCCGCGGGGCGCACCGCGCCGGTGCAGGAAGTCGACGGCGGGCAGCAGCAGCGCGGCCAGGATCGTCGCCAGCGCGACGGGGACGACGATGATCTCGAGCTGCTTGACCAACCAGAGCAGGCCCACGAGTGCAGCCACTATCACCAGCAGTCGCCACGACCACGCCGCGGCTTTACGGACGAGCGGGCTGACCGCCTCGTCATCCACAGATAGACCCGCGGGCATCCCGCTAGCGTAACGGCCGACTGCGTGCACCCGCCGAACGGCGATCGGTCCCGGAATCCGGGGCACCACGATCTACCCTGTAGGTCGTGTCTCACGACGCGACGGCGAGCGAGGCCCGCAGCCAAGGACGGCCCGCCGGCGGTAAGTACCGGTGGGTGCGCTGGGCGGTCATCGCCGTCTTGGTCGTCGTCCTCGCCGTCGAACTGGGTTTGGTGTGGGATCAGCTCGCGCAGGCCTGGCACAGCCTCTACACCGCCAAGTGGGTCTGGGTGGCAGCCGCGGTGGGCACCGCGATGGCCTCGATGCACTTCTTCGGTGACATCCAGCGCAAGCTGCTGCGATCCGCGGGGGTCCCGGTGCGGCAGTGGCGATCTCAGGCGGCGTTCTACGGCGGCAACTCGCTGAGCACCACGCTGCCCGGCGGTCCGGTGCTGTCGGCGACGTTCATCTACCGGCAGCAACGCATATGGGGTGCGACGCCGGTCATCGCGTCGTGGCAGCTGGTGATGTCCGGTGCGCTGCAGGTGATCAGCCTGACCCTGCTCGGCCTGGGCAGCGCGTTCTTTCTCGGCGCGCGACAGAATCCCTTCTCGCTGATCTTCACGCTGGCCGGGTTCGTCCTGTTGATCGTGCTGGCCCAGGCGGTCGCCTCCCGCCCGGACCTTCTCCACGGCGTCGGCGTGCGGGTGCTGTCGTGGGTCAACTACCTGCGCACCAGGCCGTCGGACAACGGCGTGAAGAAGTGGCGCGACACGCTGGCCCAGCTCGAGTCGGTGAAGCTGACCCGTCCGCAGCTGGGTGTCGCGTTCGTGTGGTCGATGTTCACCCTGGTGACCGGCGTGGCCACGCTGCTGTTCTCCTGTTATGCGGCCGGTGAGCGGCCCTCGCTGCTCGGCGTGGTGGTGGCCTACGTCGCCGCCCGCGCGGTCGGCTCGATTCCGCTGATGCCCGGCGGACTGCTGATGGTGGAGGCGGTGCTGGTGCCCGGTCTGGTCTCGAGCGGGATGACGCTGGCCTCGGCGATCTCGGCCATGCTCATCTACCGGTTGATCAGCTGGGTGTTCATCGCGGCCATCGGCTGGGTGGTGTTCTTCTTCATGTTCCGTACCGAGTCGGAGATCGACCCCGACGCGATCCCCGGTGCCACCCAGGCCTGATTGGAGCCCGCATGCCGCCCCGTATCGACGAGCAGACCCGCCCCGCGCTGACCGCGCTGGCCACCGACCTCGCCTGCGTCGTCGTGTTCTGCACCCTCGGCAGACGCAGCCACGCCGAGGGCCTGAACCTCGCCGGGATCGCCGAGACGGCCTGGCCGTTCCTGTCCGGCGCCGCGGTGGGCTGGTTGGTGTCGCGCGGCTGGCGCAGTCCGGCCGCCCTGGTGCCCACCGGGGTGGTGGTGTGGGTGTGCACGATCGTGGTGGGGATGCTGCTGCGCAAGTTGACAGGTGCCGGTATCGCGCCGAGTTTCATTGTGGTGGCGTCGATTTCGACTGCGGTTCTGTTACTCGGCTGGCGGGTCATGGTCGCGGTCATGGTCAGCCGCCGCTGACGCCGACACGGTCAGCGTGGCGCGTAACCCGCCGAGCGGACTGTCGGACAGCTCGATTCGCCCGCCGTGCAGCCCGGCCTGTTGGGCGACGAGCGCCAGCCCGAGCCCCGAGCCGCCGGGCGTGGCGGTGCTGCCCCGGGTGAACCGGCCCAGCACCGACCGATGTTCGTCGGCGGGAAGGCCCCGCCCGTTGTCGTCGACGACGATCGTCATCACGGCGTCGTCGCGGTGCGCGGTGAGCACGATCCGCGTCGCCTCGCCGTGGCGGATCGCGTTGCGCACCAAGTTGTCCACAGCCAGTCGCAGCCCGCTCGGCCAGGCCCAGACGGAGCCGAGCCGCTCGTCGGCCGCCACGGCGATCTCCACGGCGCCACCCGGCCGGGCGGCCTCACGCGCGACGCGGTCGAGCAGGTCGGTGACGTCGACGAGCTCGCGGTCCTTGGGCTGCGCCAGCTGACCCGACGCCAGCTGACCGAGGGCGGTGATGATCGCCTCCACGCGGCGTTGGGCGCGGGCCAGGTCGGCGACCACCTCCTGGCGCTCCTCGGCGGGCAGGTCGTGGATGCGCAGCGTGTCCAGGTCGGCGCGCATCGCGGTCAGGGGCGTGCGCAGTTCGTGGGCGGCGTTGGCGGCGAAGTCCTGGGCGGCCTGCAACGAGTTGCTGGTGGACTCCTGGGCGGCGGCCAACCGGCGCAGCATCGCCGCCATCGCCTCGGACAGGTCCTCGGCCTCGCGTACCCCGTGCACCTCGGGCAGCTTCTCGGTGCCCTTGCCGAGCCGCTTGGTGTGTTCGGTCAGCTTGCGCAGCGGGCGGATCGCCGGGCCCGCGAGCAGCCAGCCCAGCCCGCCCGCGATCAGCACGGTGATCACTCCGACCACGGCATACCACGGAATCCGCGAGGGGCTCAGCAGGATGCTGTCGGCCCTGATGCCCACCGACATCAGCAGCCCGCCCTGCTGCTCGACGGCGATGGTCCGCACCCGGTAGTCCACGCCGTTCACGTCGACCGTATCGGTGCCCGGGGGCAGTCGCGGCAGCTGGAACCCGCGCTGGAACACGACCTGCCCGGTTGACTCCGACCGGCCCGTCGTCAGGACACCGCGGCGCGGGTCGTCGAGCTGACCGGGCCGCATGCTCGCGTCGATGATCGCGTCGAGCCGCCGATCCAGCTGGTCCACATCGTTGTTCGCCAGCACCACCGAGGTGAGGACGGTGAATGCGGCGACGACGGTGGCTGCCGCGGCCGCTGCTGCCACCGCCACCCTGGTGCGCAGGGACGTGGAACGCAGAAACCGCGGCGCGCGCACCCGTCACGTCTCGTTCCGCAGCACGTACCCGATCCCGCGAACCGTCTGGATGACCCGCGGCAGCCCGTCGCGTTCGAGCTTGCGCCGCAGATAGGAGATGAACACGTCGGCGACGTTGGTGTCGACCTCGAAGTCGTAGCCCCAAACCAGCTCGAGCAGGCGTTGGCGGCTCAACACCACACCGGCGTTCTCGGCCAGCACGGCCAGCAGGTCGAACTCGCGCTTGGTGAGGTCGACGCGCTCTCCCTCGACGAACACCAGCCGGCGCGCGCTGTCGATCGTCAACGGGCCCAAGGTCATCGGCTGCGCGGCCTGTTCGGAATGACCCGACCGGCGCAGCAGGGCGTGCAGGCGCGCCACCAACTCACCCAGGTCGAACGGTTTGGTCAGGTAGTCGTCGGCGCCGGCCTCCAACCCGGCGATGCGGTCGTTGACGGTGTCGCGAGCCGACAGCACGCAGATCGGGATGTCGTTGCCCAGCGCGCGCAACGCGGTCACCACCGCGACGCCATCCAGCTCCGGCATCTGCACGTCCAGAACCAGCGCGTCATGCGATTCGGCGGACAACAGCCGCAGCGCCTCTTTACCGCTTGCCGCGACCCGGACGTCGAAGCCGGAATGGCGCAGACCGCGCGCCACCGACGTCCGGACATCCGGGTCGTCGTCGACCATCAGCACGGTGCGGCCCGCGTTGTCCTGCTGCGCGGGCGGCCCAGCCGGCACGCGGATTACGGAGTGTCGGCGATACCGTCACCGTCGACGTCGCCGCAACGGTTCTTCAGGTCGACCAGCGGCTGGCGGATATTGGTCAGCTCGGCCTTCACCTGCGGATTGTTGTTCAGGTACTCCTGGACCTTCGGGCGGACCTCTTCACGCGGCAGGCCCTCGAGGCTGGTGAAGAACCAGTTCACGTCGGGATGCGTGAACAGGTACGCCGACGTCGCGGCCGAGACGCCGGAGGCCACCCCGGCCAGATCGGCCGCGGTGCAGTTCGGCGGTGCGTCGGCCAGTGCCGACGGCGCCACGGTCGCAGCACCGAACAACATCGCACCGGCGATCGCGCCGGTGCCGACCGCGCCAGCTACTGCACGTCGCGCAGAACGGGCCGAGAGCAACATGGGCAAGCTCCTTCATCGGAAGTGGGGTGGCCGTAACCGCGGGCGGTTACCGACATGGACCAACGCTAAAAAGCTAAGCAGAATGTCCGCTGACTTTCCTGTCTTGTGGCCAACCGGGCGCAAGAAAGTCTGAAATCGCAGTTCAGGGTCCCACCTGCGCAGGCACTCGCGTCGCCTGCGGCTACGGCAAGCCCGCGATCGGCGCGGTCGGCGCCCGGCCCGATCCCGGCGTGACCGACGACGCCGCCGGCGATCGCACCGCCGCCGACGTCTCGGGCAGCCCGGCGTTGTGCGCCGTCGGCAGCGCTCCTGGCAAACTCGCCTGCGGCTGCTGCACGGACTGCTGTGCCTGCTGCAGCAGGCCCATCATCTGGGGCAGCGTGAGCGGTAGCTTGCATCGGCTGGACAGCGACGCCAGCGGCTGCTGCAGCTGTTGCATCTCCTTGGCCACCTTGGGGTTGGCGTCGAAGTACGCCTTGACCGCCCCCAGCGACTGCGGCCCAGCCTGCTGCTGCGAGATCGTGGTCAACGCCTGGTTGGTCTGCGGGTGCTCGTCGAGATAGTCGCCGATCGAGGTGGCGACCGACCCGATGGTCTTGGCGACCTCGCTGGCGGCGCACGGGTCCGCGGCGGCCGTGGCCGACGGGGCCGACGGCACCGTCAGCCCGGCTGCCGCGACGCCTCCGACGGCGGTCGCTGCGAACACGGCGGTGAGGCTGCGTCGCAGCACACGGTGGCTCGGTCTCATGGGCACTCCTAACGGCTTCGCGAACGTTTGCGCTGCCTCGCGAACAGCTGCGATCGGCGGCGATGGTGTCCCCCGACGACAAGGCCACCGAAAAGGCGGCGAAAAGGGCGGCGATCCTGCCAGCGCACATACTGCCATCTGCTCGCCCGCGGCGTCCGAAGGGCAGGATTAGAGCCCCTTAAAACGTTGCTGGCAGGTTCCTCGCCCGAACGCGCAATACCACAAGCTGCTGTACGCTCACGCTAGCGAAACGCCGTGCGGAATGGGGAGTTCACCATCCAGCAGTTAATGATGCGCTTGAGCAGCACCCTGCGCAGATATCGCTGGGCGGTGTTCGCGGCCTGGTTGCTTCTTCTGGTGCCCTCGATCTATCTCGGGCTGACCCACGGCGGTCAACTGACCGGCGGCGGGTTCGAGGTCGAAGGCTCGCAGTCGCTGCGCGTGCAGCGCGAGCTCGAGCAGCACTTCCCCGACCAGGGCGCCTCGCCGTTGGCGCTGGTCGCGGCCCCGCGGGCCGACGCGTCGTATGAGGACATGAACCTCGCGGTAGCCCACCTGGAGCGGGTGGCCGCCGAGGTGCCCAGCGTCACCGTGGCCCCCACCCCGCAACAGCCGCCGCCGCAGCCGGACCGGCCCTACGTCATCACGCTGCAACTCGACTTCGACAACACCGGCGCCGTCGACGTCGCCAAACAGCTGCGCCAGAAGGTGGGCATCGACGGCGAGGAGCCCGGCGAGATCGCCGACGGCAAGGTCAGGCTGTACGTCATCGGCCAGGGCGCACTGGGCGCCGCAGCGTCGCAGGCGACCAAGCACGACATCGCTCAGGCCGAGCGGTGGAACCTTCCGATCGTCCTGATCGTCTTGCTCGCGGTGTTCGGCTCGCTGGCCGCCGCGGCCATGCCGCTGCTGCTGGGCATCTGCACGGTCGTGGTCACCATGGGCCTGGTCTATCTGCTGTCGATGTTCACCACGATGTCGGTGTTCGTCACGTCGACGGTGTCCATGTTCGGCATCGCCGTGGCCATCGACTACTCGCTGTTCATCCTCATGCGGTTCCGCGAGGAACTGCGCGCCGGCCGGGATCCCGACCAGGCCGCCGACGCCGCGATGGCCACCTCCGGGTTGGCCGTGGTGCTGTCGGGTCTGACGGTGATCGCCTCGGTGACGGGCATCTATCTGATCGCGACCCCGGTGCTGGTCTCGATGGCCACCGGGGCGATCCTCGCGGTCGCGGTGGCCGTGCTGACCTCGACGACGCTGACGCCTGCCGTGCTGGCGACGTTCGGGCGCGCGGCGGCCAAGCGCTCGTCGTACCTGCACTGGTCCCGCAGGCCGGAGAC
Organism: Mycolicibacterium elephantis DSM 44368; assembly: GCF_004014805.1. Lineage (GTDB taxonomy): Bacteria > Actinomycetota > Actinomycetes > Mycobacteriales > Mycobacteriaceae > Mycobacterium > Mycobacterium elephantis. The sequence continues at coordinate 13,608 of NZ_ATDN01000045.1, read as the reverse complement.
CACCCAGTCGCGGTTCTGGACCCGCTGGACCGGCGCGGTGATGCGACGTCCGTGGCTGTCGGCGTTGGCGGCCTCGGCGTTGCTGCTGATTTTGGCGTTCCCTGCGTTCTCAATGGTGCTGGGCAACAGCATGCAGCGTCAGTTCGAGCCGACGCACGAGATCCGCGGCGGCGTGAACGCCGCGGCCGAGGCGCTGGGACCCGGCGCGCTGGGCCCGGTGCGGGTCCTGGTGAGCTTCCCGGACGGCAACGCGGCTTCGGCGCCGTCCAAAGAACCGCTTCTCGACGCCATCCGGCAGCAGATGGCGAAGGGCCCCAACGTCGTATCGGTTTCCGCGCCGGTGTTCGGTGAGGACTATCGCCATGCCCTGCTCTCGGCCGTGCTTTCCGTCGACCCCGAGGACATGGCTGCCCGCGACGCGGTCGACTGGATGCGTGCGGAGCTTCCGCGAACGCCGGGACTTGACGGCGCCCGGATCGACGTGGGCGGGCCGACGGCGCTGATCAAGGACTTCGACGACCGGGTGTCGGCGATCCAGCCGCTGGTGTTCGTGTTCGTGGCGTTGATCGCGTTCGTGATGCTGCTGGTGGCGATCCGCTCCCCGGTGCTGGCCATCAAGGGCGTGCTGATGACGGTGCTGTCGGTGGCGGCGGCCTACGGCAGCCTGGTCGCGGTGTTCCAGTGGGGCTGGCTGGAGGTGCTCGGCTTCGAGCGGCTCTCGTCGCTGGACAGCACCATTCCGCCGCTGGTGTTGGCGATCGCCTTCGGCCTGTCGATGGACTACGAGATCTTCCTGCTGACCCGGATCCGCGAGCGGTACCTGCAGACCCACAACACCCGCGACGCCGTCGCGTACGGGGTCAGCACCAGCGCCCGCACCATCACCAGCGCCGCGCTGATCATGATCGCGGTGTTCATCGGGTTCGCGTTCGCCGGCATGCCGCTGGTGGCCCAGCTCGGGGTGGCGTGCGCGGTGGCCATCGCCGTCGACGCGACCGTGGTGCGGCTGGTTCTGGTGCCCGCATTGATGGCGATGTTCGACGAGTGGAACTGGTGGCTGCCCCGCTGGTTGGACCGGATCCTGCCGTCGGTGGACTTCGAGAAGCCGCTGCCCAAGGTCGAGGCCCCCGATCTCGTCATCATCCCCGACGACATCTCCTCGCTCGGCCCGTCCGGATCGGACCTGCGCATGGTGGTCAAGTCCGCGGCTCGCCTGAAAACACTTGCGCCCCAAGCAGTTACCGTGGCCGACCCGCTGGCGCTCAGCGGCTGTGAGCCCGTCACCACCAAACTGCGCACCGCCGAGGGGCTCAACGGTGGCCATCGCAACGGCGCGGGCACCAAGACCGCGACCAGGATACTGGCGCCCGCGACGTTGCCGGTGCATCCGGTGACGGTGTGGCGGGGCAGGCTCGCGGTCGCGCTCGACGCGCTCGAGGCGGCCTCGGATTACGAGGGCGCTCCGCTCAAGCGGTCCCGGCCGGTGGAGACCACCAACGTTCAGCTGCCGACCGGTGATCGACTCCAGATACCCACCGGCGCCGAGACATTGCGGTTGAAGGGCTACCTGATCATGTGCCGGAACACCGCACGTGACTTCGCCGAGTTCGCCGAACTGGCCGACGCGTTGGAGATTCGAACGGCCGCACTGGTGCTGGCGGAGATGGACCGGTACTACGCTGGAGAGCAGGCAAGAGAGCAATGGGTGGCCACCCAGTTGGTGCGCCGGCTGGCCGACCCCCGACCCTCGGATGAGGACGACACCCGGGCGTCGGGCCCTGAGGCAGAGGCCGAGTGGGCCAGGGTCAGGCAGCGTTGCCTCTCGGTGGCCGTGGCGATGCTGGAGGAGGCGAGGTGACAGTGACTTCCGAGATCCGGGACGACAGCCGCGAGACTGCCTCCGACGGTCCGCAGCGCCCGGTGTTCGACGATCGGCCGGTGGAGTTCTGGCCGACCGCTGCGATCCGCGCCGCGTTGGAGACCGACGACCTCGCCGTCTGGCAGCGCATCGTCGCGGCGATCAAGCGCGACCCGTTCGGCCGCACCGCGCGCCAGGTCGAGGAGGTGCTCGAAACCGCTCGCCCCTACGGGCTTTCCAAGGCGCTCACCGAGGTGCTCAGCCGCACCCGCGAACACATGGAGGCCAACGAGCGCGCCGAGGTCGCCCGCCACATCCGTGCGCTGCTGGAGAAGTCCGGCCTCGGTCAACAGGAGTTCGCGTCGCGGATCGGTGTGCCCAACGCCGATTTCAGCACGTATCTGCGCGGCGAGGTCAGCCCGACGGCGTCGCTGATGGTGCGGATGAGCAAGCTCGCGGATCGATTCGCCAAGATGCGGTCAGCGCGGGCCGATGGATCTTGAGGAGATCCTGCGGAAGACCCGCACGGTGGCGATCGTGGGCGCCTCGGCGAACCCGGCCAGGGCGAGCCACGAGGTGTGGACGTATCTGAAGTCGGCCGGCGATTACGAGCTGTATCTGGTCAACCCGACGATCACTGAAGTCGACGGCACCCCGGTCTATCCGTCGCTTGCCGACCTGCCCGTGGTACCCGATCTCGTCGATGTGTTTCGCCGCCGTGAGCATCTGCCCTCGGTGCTCGAGGACACCATCGCCGTTGGCGCGAAGGTGCTGTGGCTGCAACTGGGCCTGCGCGACGAGCAGGTGGCCCGCGACGGTGCGGCGGCCGGCCTGCAGGTGGTGATGGACCGTTGCCTGAAGGTCGAGCATGCCCGCCGGTGATTTGTGTGCGTTCAGGCGCGCTGATGACCGCAACCGAACGCACACAAATCGCGGGCTAGCGGGAGTGGATCGGGCTCAGGTCGTCGACCAGCCAGCGGCCGTCGTGCTTGCTCAGCTGCACCCGCAGCGCGAGCACCGCGTTCTCCGGCGGCTTACCCGGCGCGTTCTGCGTGCCGCGCAGTATCACCGCGACGCTGGCCGCGCCGGGACCGATCGCCTCCACCCCCGCGGAGATGGTACTGGCCTGGGCAGAGACATTCCTACTGGTCAATTCCTTTGCGACCGTGGCGAATTGGTTCTTGAGCGCTTCGGCGCTCTGTGCCGACATCATGGCCGCCGCGCGGTCGATCGACGCGGTCGGGTTTTGCGGGGTGAACGTCGCTGAGGCTTCGGCGATGCTGGTGGCGATGCCCACCACCTCGGTGGTGTCGTCGTGCAGGGTGCGGTCGGGCACCGTCCATCGGAAGTATCCGACCGCGACCCCCGCGACCACCGCGGCGGTGGCGACCGCGGCCACCGCCAGCCGAAGACCGGGCGCGTCGTCGTCGGTGCCCAGAGTCACCCCGTCGCGGCGCGCCAGCACCACGTTGACCACCACGCCCTCGACGATCAGCAGGCACAGTATCGAGCACACCGACACCCACCACAGCGGCCACGCGAGCGCGACCCCGACGTACACCAGCGCCGCGATCGCCGCGATCGGGGCGGCCACGTCGAAGGCGGCCACCCGCCACACGTTTCTCATCGGATCGGTTCCAGCCGTGAGATGAGCAGGTTGCCGTCCACGTCGGAGACGTCCAGGCGCAGGGTCCAGCGCACCGTGCGCGGCTTGTCGTCGCCGGCGTTCTCGCTGACCGAGGTCGCCACCACCAGCACGGTGTCGGTGCGCGACGCGAACTCGGACAGTTCGGGCTGCGGCCGCGTCGGCGCCGGGTTGGAACCGGCCGGGGGCCGGTAGATTTGCTCCACCGCCACCGAGTCGACCTGCCCCCGGGTGTTGGACTGCAGCGTCTGCACCAGCTCGCGGTAGGGCTTGACGGCGGCGTCGAAGTCCGCGTTGAGCTGCCCGACCGTTCCTTCACGCAGCTTGACCATGCTGGTCTCCACGGTCTCCTTGTTCATGTTGATCAACGTGGTGGTCCAGTCGGCGGCGGTCGCCAGAACGCGGGTGCGGTACTGCAACTCCCCGACGTTCTCGCGATGCTGGGCCCAGATCAGGGCTGCCAGCACGACCGCGACGACAGCGATCACTCCCAGCACGGCTGACGCGACGCCGTAGCCGGTGAAGACGCGACCGTCGTCGGTGTCGGTGGGCTCGTCCTCGGGCATGCGCGTGAGGGTACCGGGGATGCGCCGCGAAGAAGGCCTGGCGGTGCCCGGCCAGCGTTCTGGCACCCTGGTGGGGTGACCGTTGAAGCTATTCGATCAGGCATCGACCTGAGCCACGTCGACACCGACGCCCGCCCGCAAGACGACCTGTTCGGCCACGTGAACGGCCGCTGGCTGGCCGATTACGAGATGCCGGCCGACCGTGCGACCGACGGCGCGTTCCGCTCGCTCTACGACCGCGCCGAGGAGCACGTTCGCGACCTGATCACCGAGGCGGCCGCGTCGGGGGCCGCCCAGGGCACCGATGAACAGCGCATCGGCGACCTCTACGCCAGCTTCATGGACGAGGAGACGATCGCCGCGCGGGGGGTGCAACCGCTGCTCGCCGAACTGGCCGCGATCGACGCCGCCGACAGCCCCGAGGCGCTGGGCCGGGTGCTCGGCGCGCTGCAGCGCACCGGCGTGGGCGGCGGTGTCGGCGTCTACGTCAACACCGACGCCAAGGACTCCACCCGATACCTGGTGCACATGAACCAGTCCGGGCTGGGATTGCCCGACGAGTCCTACTACCGCGAGGAGCAGCACGCCGAGATCCTGGCCGCCTACCCCAAGCACATCGCGGCGATGTTCGCGCTGGTGTACGGCGACGGCGACGGCGATGACACTGCCGCGCGGATCGTGGCGCTGGAGACCAAACTGGCCGCCGCGCACTGGGACGTCGTCAAGCGGCGCGACGCCGACCTGACCTACAACCTGCGCCGGTTCGCCGACCTGCCCGAGGAGGCGCCCGGATTCGACTGGGCCGGCTGGGTCGCCGCGCTGGGCACGATCCCTGAGCGGGCCGCCGAAGTCGTTGTGCGCCAACCCGACTACCTGACGGCGTTCGCCGCCGAGTGGTCGGGCGGCGATCTCGACGACTGGAAGGATTGGCTGCGGTGGCGGGTCATCCACGCCCGCGCGTTCCTGCTGACCGACGACCTGGTCGCCGAGGACTTCGCGTTCTACGGCCGCCTGCTCTCGGGCACCGAGCAGATCCGGGACCGGTGGAAGCGCGCCGTGTCGGTGGTGGAGAGCCTGATGGGTGACGCGGTCGGAAAGCTCTACGTGGCACGGCATTTCCCGCCGCACGCCAAGGAGCGGATGGACGAGCTGGTGGCCAACATCCGCGAGGCCTACCGGGTGAGCATCAACTCGCTGGACTGGATGACCCCGCAGACCCGCGAGAAGGCGCTGGCCAAGCTCGACAAGTTCACCCCGAAGATCGGCTACCCCAAGAAGTGGCGCGACTATTCGGCGCTGGTGATCACCCGCGACGATCTGTACGGCAACTATCAGCGCGGCTACGCCGTCGAGTACGACCGCGAGATGGCCAAGCTGGGCGGGCCGGTCGACCGCGACGAGTGGTTCATGACCCCGCAGACCGTCAACGCCTACTACAACCCGGGCATGAACGAAATCGTGTTCCCCGCAGCGATTCTGCAGCCGCCGTTCTTCGACGCCGACGCCGACGACGCGGCCAACTACGGCGGCATCGGTGCGGTGATCGGCCACGAGATCGGGCACGGGTTCGACGATCAGGGCGCCAAGTACGACGGCGACGGCAACCTGGTCGACTGGTGGACCGATCAGGACCGCACCGAGTTCGGCGCGCGCACCAAGAAGCTGATCGAGCAGTACGACGAGTACGTGCCGCGACAGCTCAGCGACGGGCACCGCGTCAACGGTGCGTTCACCGTCGGTGAGAACATCGGTGACCTCGGCGGGCTGTCGATCGCGCTGCTGGCCTACCGGTTGTCGCTGAAGGGCAAAAAGGCCCCGGTGATCGACGGGCTGACCGGCGAGCAGCGGGTCTTCTTCGGCTGGGCTCAGGTGTGGCGGACGAAATCACGTGACGCCGAAGCGATCCGGCGCCTCGCGATCGACCCGCACTCACCGCCGGAGTTCCGCTGCAACGGCGTGATCCGCAACATGGACGCGTTCTACGAGGCGTTCGACGTCACCGAGGACGACGAGCTGTACCTGGCGCCCGAACACCGGGTGCGGATCTGGAACTAGCCCTAGCCTCACCCGCGAGAAGACGCGAAAACCCCCATTTCCCTTCCGGAATGGGGTTTTCACGTCTGCTCGGCGTTAGAACATCTGCCAGTCGGATCCGCCGTCAGGCTGGTTGTACCACCCGCCGCTGGTGTTCTTGATGACGATCGGGTCGCCGCTGCCGAAGTTGTCGAAGAACCACTTGGCGTCTGCCGGCGCGAGGTTGATGCACCCGTGGCTGACATTGCTGTTGCCCTGGGCGCCGACCGACCACGGCGCGCTGTGCACGAAGATGCCCTGGTTGTCGATCCGGACCGCGTCCTTGACCTTGAGCTTGTAGCCCTCGGGGTCGTCGGTGGGCACCCCGTAGGTGGAGGAGTCCATCACGATCTCGCTGAACTTCTCCAGCACGTAGTACGTGCCGTTTCTGGTTTCGTAGCCCTTCTTGCCCATCGACACCGGGAAGGTCTTCACCAACTCGCCGTCGCGCATGATCTCCATCTGCTTGGTCTTGTCGTCGATGGTGGCCACCAACTGCTCGGGCACGCTGAAGCTCGACTTGGCGCCGCCCGCGTCGATGTGGACGACGGTGCCTGCCGGCCAGAAATCCTGCGGACGCCAGCGCACCTGCGTGTCGCTGGTCCAGTAGAACCGCCCCGGCACCGGCGGATTGGACGAGATGTGGATCGCGTCCTCGGCCATCTTGCGGTTGGCGATCGGCCGCTGGAAGTTGATGTAGATCGGCTTGGCGGCCCCCACGATGGAGCCGTTGACCGGGTTGAAGCTCGGCGGCGCGAACACCGGCGGGCCCGTGTAGGGCAGCGGGTTCTGGCCCGCGGGGGTGCCCTCGGGAATCTGCTGCGGGGCGGCCAGCGGATCCGCCGGCAGGAAGGGGTTCGGCGCGGGCGCCGGCTCGGGGGCCGGTGCCGCTTCGGCCGCGGGCACCGGCGCCGGCCCGGGTGCCGGGCCCGGCGGAGGCGGCGGGAAAGCCACCGGATCCGCGGGTGGCGGCGGGGGCGGCGGAACAGGCGCGGCGGCCGGGTCAACCGGCGCAGGCGGCGGTGGAACATCGGGCTGGGCCAGCGCGGCGGGGCTGCTCAAGACCATTCCGCCGACCAACCCGGCCGCGAAAATCGCGGTGAGCAGTCGATTCAACATCGGCTGCGGCATACGTGACCTCCCAGTCGCAGAACTTCTGTCCAGTGTGGCACAGCGCCGACATCCACCCCGGCCGTCGGGGGGTCGCCGGACCAGCGCGAATGGCCGAATACATCGCGCTGACCTGCAGGGTTCATCGGTTCCCGGCGCCGAACGTTACGACCCGGTGCTCAGGACCTCACCAGGCGGGCGATCGCCGCCGAAGCCTCGGCCAGCTTGGCGTCGGCCTGGTCGCCGCCCTCGGCCACCGCCTGGGCGACGCAGTGCCCGAGGTGCTCGTCGAGCAGACCCAGCGCCACGGACTGCAGGGCGCTGTTGACGGCGCTGATCTGGGTCAGCACGTCGATGCAGTACTTGTCCTCGTCGATCATCTTGGCGATCCCGCGGACCTGGCCCTCGATGCGGCGCAGACGCTTGGCGTAATTGTCTTTCTGCGCGGAGTAGCCGTGCGCAGCGAATTGTGTGGTCTGGTCAGCCATTGGGCCCCCTCAGCATCTGCTGCATCTGATCGATCTCGGCCTGCTGGGTGTCGATCATCGTCTGGGCCATGCGCTTGGCGTCGACGTTCTCGCCGTTGGCGATCTCGGCCTTGGCCATCTCGACGGCGCCTTCGTGGTGGCTGATCATCGACTCCAACCACAGGGTGTCGAACTCCTCGCCGTTGAGTTCGCGCAGCTTCGCCATGGTGGCCTCGTCGACCATGCCCTGCATGCCGCCGTGGTGCGCGTGCCCCTCGTCGGTGGCGGCGTCGGGGTTCTCGTTCCACTGCACCAGGAAGACCCGAAGCGCCTTGATCTCGGGTTGCTGCGCGGCCGAGATCTGCTCGGCCAGCGCGATCAGTTCCGGGTTGGTCGAACGGTCGGGAACCAGCGCCGACATCTCGACGGCCTGCTCGTGGTGCGGAATCATGTTGGTGGCGAACGCGACGTCGTCGGCGTTGTAGCCTGCGGGCTGCCCGGTGATGGCGGGGGTGTCCGGCGACTGATGGTCGGTGTGCCCATCGGAGGTCTCCGACCGGGCACACGCGGACACGAACAGCGCGGCGGCGAGCGCGACGAGAACGGCGAAGATCCTGGTTGCGAAAGACGTCATGCGGCCAGGGTACCTGATACCCCCTCGGGGTATCAGGTGGTTTTGGCAGGATGCGGACCGAAGGCATACTTAAGGACATGCCCACAGGTCCTGACCACGTCACCGAAGCCACCGAGCCCGACATCAAGCCGCGCAGTCGCGACGTCACCGACGGTCTCGAGAAGGCGGCCGCCCGCGGGATGCTGCGGGCAGTGGGCATGGGCGACGACGACTTCGCCAAGCCCCAGATCGGCGTCGGCTCGTCCTGGAACGAGATCACCCCGTGCAACCTGTCGCTGGACCGGCTGGCCAAGGCCGTCAAGGACGGGGTGCACGCCGCGGGCGGGTATCCGCTCGAGTTCGGCACGATCTCGGTGTCCGACGGCATCTCCATGGGCCATGAAGGCATGCACTTCTCGCTGGTGTCGCGCGAGGTGATCGCCGACAGCGTGGAGACCGTCATGCAGGCCGAACGCCTCGACGGCTCGGTGCTGTTGGCCGGCTGCGACAAGTCGCTGCCCGGAATGTTGATGGCCGCCGCGCGGCTGGATCTGGCGTCGGTGTTCCTCTACGCCGGGTCGATCCTGCCGGGCCGCGCCAAGCTGTCGGACGGCACCGAGCGCGAGGTCACGATCATCGACGCGTTCGAGGCGGTGGGCGCGTGCGCGCGTGGCCTGATGCCCCGCGAGGACGTCGACGCGATCGAGCGCGCGATCTGTCCGGGCGAAGGCGCCTGCGGCGGGATGTACACCGCGAACACCATGGCCAGCGCCGCCGAGGCGCTGGGCATGTCGCTGCCGGGCAGCGCGGCGCCGCCGGCCACCGACCGTCGCCGCGACGGGTTCGCCAGGCGCAGCGGCGCCGCCGTCGTCGAGATGCTGCGCCGAGGCATCACCGCCCGCGACATCCTCACCAAGGAGGCGTTCGAGAACGCGATCGCGGTGGTGATGGCCTTCGGCGGGTCGACCAACGCGGTGTTGCACCTGCTGGCCATCGCCCACGAGGCCAATGTCAAGCTGTCACTGGACGACTTCACCCGCATCGGCAACAAGGTGCCGCACCTGGCCGACGTGAAACCGTTCGGCCGCCACGTGATGACCGACGTCGACAACATCGGCGGGGTCCCGGTGGTGATGAAGGCGCTGCTGGATGCCGGTCTGCTGCACGGTGATTGCCTGACGGTGACCGGTGAGACGATGGCGCAGAACCTCGCCCACATCACGCCGCCGGACCCGGACGGCAAAGTGCTTCGGGCGCTGACTGATCCGATCCATCCCACCGGCGGCATCACGATCCTGCACGGCTCGCTGGCGCCGGAGGGCGCGGTGGTGAAGTCGGCGGGCTTCGACTCCGACGTGTTCGAGGGCACCGCCCGCGTGTTCGAGCGCGAACGCGCGGCGCTGGATGCGTTGGAGGACGGCACGATTCAGCCGGGCGATGTGGTGGTCATCCGCTACGAGGGTCCCAAGGGCGGACCGGGCATGCGCGAGATGCTCGCGATCACCGGCGCGATCAAGGGCGCCGGTCTCGGCAAGGACGTGCTGCTGATGACCGACGGCCGGTTCTCCGGCGGCACCACCGGATTGTGCGTCGGCCACATCGCCCCCGAGGCGGTCGACGGCGGCCCGATCGCGTTCCTGCGGGACGGTGACCGCGTCCGGCTCGACGTCGCCAAGGGCTCGCTCGACGTGCTCGTGGATCCTGCCGAATTCGAGGCGCGCAAGGCAGGTTTCGTGCCGCTGCCGCCGCGATACACCACCGGGGTGCTGGCCAAGTACACCAAGCTGGTCGGTTCGGCCGCCGTCGGCGCCGTTTGCACTTAGGAACTGCGGCGAGGTTTAACCGGGCCGCCGCCGGGCATTGCACCTGCATGGCAAAGCGCACGCCGGGCATCTGGCCGGGTCTGTTGTTCGGACTGGGCTTCGGCGGCTTCATCGACGGGATCGTGCTGCACGAGATCCTGCAGTGGCATCACATGATCAGCCACGCCGAGTCACCGGACACCCTGGCCGGTCTGCAGCTCAACGTGGTGGCGGACGGCTTCTTCCATGTCGGCACCTGGCTGCTGGTGATGACCGGCTCGCTCCTGACCCTGCGGTCTTGGCGGCGCGGTGAGCTGGCGCCGAACTGGTCGTTCCACGTCGGGCTGCTTCTCGCGGGCTGGGGCATCTTCAATCTGGTCGAGGGCCTGATCAACCATCATCTGCTGAACGTGCACCACGTCCGCGACGACCTCGGGGCCCCGCTGTCCTGGGACATCGGGTTCCTGCTGTCCGGGGTCCTGCTGATCGGAGTCGGCTGGCTGTTGCACCGCCGCGGGGTGCGTCACCTCGCCGAGCCCCCGGTGACCTCGGCCCGCCCGTGACGTCACTTTCCTGACCGCCCCCACCTCCTACAATGGCGCCGTACCGGCGGATTGCGGCAGCAGGAGGTGAGGGGTTTGTCCCCGGCGTTCCCCGACGCCGCGGTGCTCGAGCACGCGCTGGACCTGGCCGCGCGTGCCCCGTCGGTCCGAAACACGCAGCCGTGGCGGTGGCACGTCGACCGCCACGGTGTCCAGCTGTTCGCCGACTGGGAGCGCAGTCTCGGCACCAGCGACGCCGACCGACGCGATGTGGTGCTCAGCTGCGGCGCCGTCCTTGCACCACTACGCGGTGGCGTTCTTCGCCGCGGGCTGGTCGAGCCGGATCCACCGTTTTCCCGAAGACGGATTGCTTGCCACCCTCGCGCTCGGACAGCGGACCCCGGGGAGCGGCAGCCTCGAGCTGGCCGAGGCAATCGGGCGCCGCCGCGCCGACCGGCGGCCTTACCGCGGTGAGTTGCCCGCCGGCACGCTCGAACTGCTGACGCTGCGAGCGGAGCGCTTCGCCGTGCGGGTGGCCGCAGTGCCCGGCATTCGGTGGGCCCGACTCGGCGAGGCCGAGTTCGCGCTGCGCTACGGTGGCGACGCTGCTGGGCATGCCGGTGACGACGCCGTGATGCTGGTGCTGGCCACCGATTCCGACGGCGACGCGGCGCGGCTGCGTGCCGGCGAGGCGCTCAGCGATCTGACGCTGGCGGCGGCCGCTCTGGGGCTGGCCTCGTGTCCACTGACCGAACCCCTGCGCGACACGCGCAACCGCCTGGCGCTGGCCTGCGAGGTGTTCGACGCCGAGGCCCACCCGCAGGCGTTGATCCGGGTCGGTATGTCCGCCGCCGATGACCCACTGCCGCCGGTCGACCGACGATCCGTCGCGGAGACAACGACTTTCGACCTGAACTGAGCCCGTCAGCGGCTGCGCACCGCGAGCACCCTCTTGCGCAGACCCTTGGTCGCGGTGTCCATCAACCCCTGCGCCCCCTTGCGGACCAGGAATCCGGGCAGCGGAACCGTCGTCTCGACCGTCAGCTCCAGTCGCACGCGGGTGCGGTCTCCGTCCGGGGTCAGGGTGTAGCGACCGTCCTGCGCCTTCTGTTGCGAGGCAGTGACCAGCGTCCAGCTGACGCCGTCGTCGTGCACCTTATAGTCGAGTATCTGTTCGTCGCTGATGCCGACGATCTTGACCACCTGGCGCGATCGCTTCGGCCGGCCCTGCTCGTCGCGTTCGAGGATTTCGACCCGCTCGTGGGCCGAGGACCAATCCGGCAGCGTCTCGAGATCGTAGAGCACGGCGAGGATCTCCTCCGGCGTCGCCTCGATGACGATCTCGCGGGACTCGGTGATGGCCATGTCGGCGATTAGCCCGCCGTCGGCGGGTCGAAACGCGCACTCACGGGCGTCCACCCGCGGGCGGCGACGGCGCGCTGTCCTGACCGGCCGCCGCGACGGCGAGGCGTTCGATCCGCCGCAGCGCCTCGGCCAGCACCGGCAGATAGGCCGGCGCCCACAGCGGCGCGCTCATCCAGGCCCGGCAGCGCTGATCGCCGGGTTCGACTCCGTGCCGGGTGGCCGGCACTCCGGCCACCCGCCACCCCCACATCCGTCCCGGATCCAAATCGCTGATGGTGAACGGCAACGGAACCCCGACCGGCGTCCACACCCGCCCGGTGGCCCCGAGTTCGAAGCCCGGCCCGTCCAGCGCAGCGCCGGACACCGTCGGACCCCAGCGCGGCCAGGCGTCGAGGTCGACGAGGATCTGCCACACGGTGTCCGCGGGCGCCGGGATGTCTCTGCTCACCGTCCACATTCCGGCGGTGTACCCACTACGTCACGATCGCGATCGCGAAGCCGTCCCAGCCCTTGGTCCCGACGGTCTGGATCGCGGCCGTCTCCAGCCGTGGGTGGCCGCCCATCATCTCCAGCATGTCGCGCACGGCCTTGGCCTGATGGTCGTCCGGAGCGGGTTCCAGTACGCGGCCGAAGCGAGCGATGTTGTCCACCACGATGATTGCGCCGGCGTTGCTGAGCTCGATCGCCCATTCGACGTAGGCGACGTTGTTCTCCTTGTCGGCGTCGATGAACACCATGTCGAACTTCTCGTCGCGGTCGGCCAGCGTGGGCAGCGTGTCGAGCGCGGCGCCGACGACGATCTCGACTCGATCCGCCACGCCTGCGCGGGCCAGGTTTTCGCGTGCCACCTCGGCGTGCGCCGGCTCGTACTCGAGCGTGACGATGCGACCGGTCGGCCCGACACCGCGCGCCAGGTTGATGGTGCTGTAGCCGGCGAGGGTTCCGATCTCCAGCACACGAGACGCCCGCGTCGCCATCGCGAGCACGTTGAGCAGCTTGCCGTGTTGGGCCGACACCTCGATCGCGGGCATGCCTGCGGCGGCGGCCGACTCGCGCGCCGCGGTCAGCGCCGCGTCTTCGGTGTTCAACACGCGGGTGAACAGTTCGTCGAGTGCTTTCGGATCCGGCTCCGCCACCCGATCGACGTTAGCCCATCGGGGTCAGGGCCTCAGGAAGACGTCGTCCAGCGTCACGGTGCGCAGGCGACGCCCGCGGATGAGTTCGACGAGCTGGTCGTAGACCTGCGTGACGGGTTCGTGGTTGAGGTGGCCGACCACGATGGTCTGCGGGGTGAAGAACCGCTCGGCCAGCCGGAGGACTTCGTCGGCGGGGATCCACGCGTGGTCCTTCAGGTCGCCCGACCACAGCGTGGTGGCGGTATAGCCCAGTTCACCCGCCACCTTGTCGACGTGCTCGTTGTGCGCGCCGTACGGCGGCCGGTAGTACGGCCGGACGTCGACTCCGTATGTCTTCCAGAGGAAGTCGTGATTGTGGCGGAACTGCTCGGCGACATCGGCCAGGGGAACGTCCCGGGGAGTGGTGTAAGTGATGGCGGCGTGTCGGTCCC
>NZ_ATDN01000044.1 GCF_004014805.1 Mycolicibacterium elephantis DSM 44368 | reverse complement strand
ACCTACTTCCTCACGCCACGCCGTTCACAACCTGCCTGGTCATTACAGCTAGTCGGGGAACCGGCTCCGCGCCGAGATCGACGAGATGGCGAGATCTACTCGCACTTTCCCGCCCGTTTGTCCTTTCGGCGAGTGTGAATCTGGGCGAGTCAGTCCCGCGCGGCCCAGGATTCGATGATCTCCCTGGCGATCGAGATCGAACCGGGCAGCAGCAGCCGCGACGACGAGTCGCTGCTCCAGTCGCCCGCGTCGAGAGCTTCGCGAACCTCCGCGCGGGTGAACCAGGCCGCCTCGGCGATCTCGCCGTCATTGAACGAGAACTCCTGGTCGGGGTCGCCGATCGCGTGGAACCCGACCATCAACGACCGTGGAAACGGCCACGGCTGGCTGCCGAGATACTGCACGTTGGTCACCGTCAGGCCGATCTCCTCGGCGATCTCGCGCACGACGCACGACTCGAACGACTCCCCCGCCTCGACGAACCCCGCCAGCAGTGAGAACAGCCGAGGCGGCCACCCGGTCTGCCGAGCCAGCACCGCGCGGTCGTGTCCGTCGTGCACGAGGCAGATCACGGCCGGGTCGATGCGAGGAAACTCCTCGTAGCCGTTGGCCGGGTTGACCCGCGACCAGCCGGCCTTGGCCGGTTTGGTGGGCGCCCCGTCCAGCGCGCTGAACCGGGCGTTGTCGTGCCAGTTCAGCAGCGCGGTGGCCGTCGCCAGCAGCTGCGCGCTGACATCGTCGAAGATCTGACCGCCGCGGCGCAGGTCAAGCACCTCGGTTTTCAGGTCAGGATCGTCGGGCGCTTCCAGCGGCGCCCGAATCGCCCACACGTGCCTGCCGTCGTTGAGCCGGCCGAGAAAGACGGCGTCCTCCGGTGGCTTGTCGCCCAGGCCGGCGGTGTTGCCCAGCACCACGCTGCCACCGGAGATCAACACCTGGTTGCGACGGTCGACCCGCAGCAGCGCCGCATCGGCCCACCCGGCGATGGCGGCGTCGACGTCGGTGCGCAACGCGTCGGAGCGGTCCGCGCCGACACGGGACAGCAGCGGGATGTGGCGCAGCTGAAACCCATAGGCCGTCATCGGTCGGCGTCCGCGTTGCGTATGTAGAGCAGCCGGTCGCCGAGTTCGAGCGCATCCACTTCCGGGTCGTCGACGCGGATCAGCTTGTCGTTGCGTACCACGCCGAGCACAATGTCGGTCTGGTGCCGCGGCGACCCGCCGGCCTCTTTCGGGGTGACCTCGCGTTCGGCGATCGCGAAGCCGCGGTCCGGCGTCAGCAGGTCCTCCATCATCTCGACGACGCTGGGTGTCTGCACCGCGACGCCCAGCAGCCGGCCCGCGGTCTCGGCGGTCACCACCGTGGAATCCGCACCGGACTGTTTGAGCAGATGCTCGTTGTCGGTTTCCCGCACAGCGGCGATGATCTTGGCCTTCGGCGCCAGCTCGCGTGCGGTGAGCGTGACCAGCGCCGCGCTGGCGTCGCTGTTGGTCGCCACGATGATCGCCCTCGCGTGCTGCGCGCTGGCCAGCCGCAGCACTTCTGAGTCGGTTGCGTTGCCGCGCACGGTGACCAGACCGGCGCTCTTTGCGCGTTCCAGCGCTGTCGGGTCCTCGTCGACGACCACGATGTCGGCGGGCGCCACTTCGTCGCCGACCATCGCGGCCGCCGCGGTTCTGCCCTTCGTGCCGTAGCCGACGATCACGATGTGGTTGCGCACCTTGTTCCTCCATCGCTGGATTTGGTAGACCTGCCGCGACTGCGTGGTGAGCGTTTCGACCGTCGTACCGATCAGCACGATCAGGAACGCGACCCGCAGCGGAGTGATCACTAGGACGTTGACCAGCCGGGCGCCGGGGGTGACCGGCGTGATGTCACCGTATCCGGTGGTCGACAACGACACCGTCGCGTAGTACAGGCAGTCCAGGAACGACAGGCCCTCACCCTGGACGTCGCGGTAACTGTCGCGGTCCACGTACACGATCAGCACCGCCGCGAACAGCGCCAGCAACGCATAGATGACCCGCACGGTGATGCGCCGCGCAGGGCTGACCGCTTCGGTCGGAATCTGCACCCTGTCGGTGAGGGCGTGCACCGGCCGATCGGCCAGCGAGTCGTCGAACCTGCGGAGCCGGCGCCGCAGTCTGCCTTCAGCCACGTGAATCGGTCACCGCTGCGAGTGAGCGCACGCCATTATGTAACCATGACGTCTCCCCCTCCCGAGCTGCAGCGGCTCGCCAACCCGGCCCCGGCCTACCGGATGGCGGCGATGCTGCTCGGTGTGGGCAGCCTGCACTTTCTGACCCCCAAGCCGTTCGACGAGATCGTCCCCGCCGAGTTGCCAGGTAGCGCGGTTTTACACCTATGCGTCCGGCGTGGCCGAGCTCGCCACCGGAGCGTTGCTGCTGGCGCCGCGGACCCGTCGTCTGGGAGCGCTGGCCGCCGTCGCACTGTTCGTCGCGGTGTTTCCGGCCAACGTGAACATGGTGCGGCTGTGGAAGAACAAGCCGTTGGTGATGCGGGTCGGTGCGCTGGCCCGGCTGCCGCTGCAGGTCCCGATGGTCCTCGAGGCGCTCAAGATCTACCGCGACTCCTAGGCGGCGTGCGCCTCGAGCAGGCCCGCCAGCTCCTCGACGTCGGGAAGCCGCTCGGGTGCGACGGTCGTTCCCGTGCGCACGTAGTGGAACGCGGCGCGCACCGATTCCACCGGGCAGCCGTGTAGTTGCGCCCATGCCAGCCGATACACCGCCAACTGAACGGCCGCGTGCCGCTGGGCTTCCGGGGTGGCAGGCGGATCACCGGTCTTCCAGTCCACCACCGTCGCGCCGCCGTCGGGTTCGGCGAACACCGCGTCGATGCGGCCCCGCACCACCCGACCGCCGATCACCATGTCGAACGGCACCTCCACGTCCAGCGGCGTCCGAGCGGCCCACGGTGACACCGCGAACGTGGCCTGCAGTTCGGCGAGTTCGTCCATCACGCCGCTGTCGTGGTCAACCGCGCCGGGCAGGTCGTCCAGGTCGAACAACCGCTCGGCGTGATAGAACCGCTGCACCCAGTCGTGAAATGCGGTGCCCAGCAACGCGTGCGGATCCGGCCGGGCCGGCAGCCGGCGCCGCAGCCGCTGTGCCGCCGTGTCGGGGTCGCGGCCGAGTTCGACCATGGTGCTCACCGAGATCTGCGCGGGCAGCGACGGCGCGGGCCGGTCGGCCACGTGGTCGCGTTCGGCCAGCAGCGCGTCGACGTCGGATGCCCAGCCCTCGTCGGCGGCGGCGGACGCGGGCCGCAATGCCCCGCCCATCGCCTGCGCCACCAGCTCGGCACCCCGATCGACATCACTGCGCCGGGGGCCGGCTGGGTCAGCAGGCCATACGGCCTCGATCACCTTGTCCCGCAGTGGGTTCGGCTCGCCATCGGCAGGGACGGGAGCCCAGTGCTCGATGACCCCGCACGGGTCGCCGGCAGCGGTCGACTGGTCGATGATGTCCTTGAGTTCCTGCAGGAACTCCGACGGTCCGCGTGGCTTGGCCTCGGTGGGCCCCCAGTGATGACCCGACAGCAGCAGCGTGTCCTCGGCTCTGGTCAGCGCCACATACAGCAGGCGGCGTTCCTCGTCGATGCGACGCCGCTCGAGAAGCTTCTTGTGGTCGAAAATCTTGTCCGACAACTTTTTTCGGTCGTTCACGTCGGAGGTGTCCAGGACGGGCACGCCGTGTTCGGATGCGGTGGCTCGGTCGCCGCGCAGCAGCGGCGGCAGGTCACCGGCATCGGTGAGCCACGTGCGGGTGGTCCCGGTCGACGGAAAGACCCGGCCGCTGAGGTGGGGCACGGCCACCACCTGCCACTCCAGGCCCTTGGCCGCGTGGACGGTGAGGATCTGCACCCTGTCGGGGGCGACGGCGACCTCCGCGGGCGCCAGCCCGTCCTCCACCTCGGCGGCGGCATCGAGATAGGCCAGCAACCCGGACAGGGTCGCCGCCGGGCCTCCGGCGAAGTCGGCCACCACGTCGGCGAACGCGTCGAGGTGCTCGGTGCCCGACCATCCCGCCGAAACCGGCTGGCCCGCACGGGCTTCGACGTCGACACCGAGCACCCGGCGCACCTCGGCGACCAGCTCGGGCAGCGGATGCGACAGATGCGCACGCAACGCGGTCAGCTCGCGGCCCAACGCCACGATTCGGGCGTACCCGGCCGCCGAATACGCCGTCGCCGGACCCGGGTCGCAGATGGCGTCGGCCAGGCACGCCGTGTCGGCGTCGGGCGCCGCCTGCGCGACGACCCGCGCGACCACCCCGTCGTCGGTGCCCGCGCCGCCGTCGTCGAGGTCCACCGCGCGTCGCCACAGCGCCGCGATGTCGCGTCCCCCCAGCCGCCACCGCGGGCCGGTCAGCACCCGCATGGCGGCGCTGCCCGCGTTGGGCTCGGCAAGCAACCGCAACATGGCCACCACGTCGGCGACCTCGGGCACGTCCAGCAGCCCGGCCAGCCCCACCACCTCGACCGGGACACCGCGGGCGCTCAGCGCGTCGGCCATCGGCGCGGCGTCGGCGTTTCGGCGCACCAACACCGCGGCGGTCGGGGGTGCGGCGCCGTCGGCTCGTGACCGGTGGTAGATGCCTGCGACGTGGTCTGCCACCCACTCACGTTCGGCCACCACGTCGTTGAGCAGTGCGCACCGGATGGTGCCGGGCTCGGCGTCGGGGCGGGGGCGCAGGGTGCGCACCGCGACCGACCGTCGCCGCGCGTGCGCGGAGACCGCGTTGGCCAAATAAAGCGCACGCGGCGGGTTGCGCCAGCTGGTCCGCAGCTCCAGGGTCGGTGCGGGGGTGCCGTCCGAAAGCGGGAAATCGGTGGTGAACCGGGGCAGGTTGGTGGCCGACGCGCCGCGCCAGCCGTAGATCGACTGAATCGGGTCCCCGACCGCGGTCAGCGCCAGGCCGTCGTCGACTCCACCGCCGAACAGCGACGACAGCGCCACCCGCTGCGCATGGCCGGTGTCTTGGTACTCGTCGAGCAGCACCACCCGGAAGCGCTTGCGAAGTTGTTCGCCGACATGGGGAAACGACGAGGCCAACCGGGCCGCCGCGGCCATCTGCATACCGAAGTCCATGACCTTCTCGACGCGCATGCGTTGGTGCAGCGCGTCGATGAGCGGCACGAGCTCGGTGCGCTCGGTCTGGGTTGACAACAGCCGCAGCAGCCACTGGCTCGGTCCGCGGTCACGCTGGTACGGGCCCGCGGGCAGGGTGTGCACGAGCCGCGCCAGTTCGACATGGGTGTCGCGGAGCTGATCGGTGTCGACCAGGTGTTCGGCGAGTTGACCGGCCAGCCGCAACACCATCGACGTGATGGCCGCCGGCGTCTTGTCCGTCTCCAGCTCGAGATGCTCGCACACCACGCGAAACGCCAACTGCCACAACTCGGTTTCGCTGAGCAGTCGGGTTTCGGGCTCGACCGGCAGGAGCAGACCGTGCTCGCGTAGCAGGTTGCCCGCGAACGCGTGGTAGGTGCTGATGGTGGCCGGCTCGTCGTAGTCAGCGGGGCAGCCGCTTCCGGCCTCGGGCACCAGACCCGCCCCGGCCAGCCGCGCCAGCCGGGTGCGGACCCGTCGCTGCAGCTGCGCTGCGGCCTTTCGGGTGAAGGTCAGCCCGAGCACCTCCCCCGGCGCGGCGTAGCCGTTGGCGACCAGCCACACCACCCGGGCGGCCATCGTCTCGGTCTTGCCCGCCCCGGCGCCCGCGATGACCACGAGCGGTCCCGGCGGGGCGGCCATCACCGCGGCCTGCTCGTCGGTCGGCGGGAAAAGGCCCAGCCTGTCTGCGAGTTCGGCGGGGCTGTAGCGCTGCGTCATGACCGGCCACCCGTCGCCGCCTGGGCAGGGCACATCGCACGGACCGGGCAATGGCTGCAGCCGTCGTTGATGCGGGCGACGAACTGCGGCCCCTGGGTGTCCGCGGCGGCGCGGCGCACGGCGTCAAGCCACGCGGCGTGCGCGTCGGGAGTCAGCGCGTCCTGTTCCCGCTCGGACGCGCCCGAGGCGTTCGTCTTGCCGAGATAGACCAGGCGTCCGCCCCCGGGCGAATCTCCTTGGGACACCATGCCTTCGGCGATGGCCAGTTGGTACATCGCCAGCTGGGCGTGACGTTGCGCCTCGTCCTTGGTGACCGGGCTCTTGCCGGTCTTGAGGTCGACGGCCACCAGTCGGCCGGCGTTGTCGCGCTCGATCCGATCGACCCGGCCGCGCACCCGCACCTGCGGCCCGCTGTCGTCGCCGCCCGCGATGACCCCGTCGACGTCGACCTCGGTGCCGACCTCGGTCAGCTCTCGCCGGCTCTGCGCCCGCCACTGCAGGAACGTGGACAGCATCGACCGGTGGCGGTTGAGTTCGTTGCCGGCATACCACGCGGAGTCGAAGGGCAGCTTGTCCCAGACTTTCTCCAGTTCGTTGAGCATCTGGCTCTCGGACTTGCCCGAGTCGGCGACCAACGCGTGCACCAGTGAGCCGATCGCCGAGCGCACATCGCGGCCGTCGGTGCCGCCGTGGCGCTCGAGCAGCCAGCGCAACGGGCAATCGGTCAGGATCTGCAGTGTCGACGGCGACAGCGTGACGGTGTGGTCGCCGCACCACAGGGGTTCGTCGGTGGAGACCGGGGTCATGGCGTACCACTGCGCGGGGTCCGCGCCCGGCACCCCGGCGGCGGCCAGCCGAGCCAGTTGGGTTGCCGCGCAGGTGCGGAGGCGGTCGTCGACGGCGCCGTCGGGTGCGCACACGACCGCCCGCAGCCGGCCGACCAACGCCGCAGGGGTCAACAGCCGCGGCGCCTTGACCGGTGCCGTCTCGGCGGGAGCGTCTTCGGTGGCCATCGCGGCCAGCTCGTAGCAGAACGACGACGGCAGCATCGACTCTGCGCCGTTGTCGCTGTCGACCGCGGTGACCAACAGCCGGTGACGGGCTCGCCCCATCGCGGCGATCAGCAGCCGGCGCTCCTCGGCCAGCAGGGGCGCCCGCGTCGACAGCCCGCGCTCGTCGTGGGCCGCGACCCCGTCAAGGACGTCGACCAGCTGCTGAGTACCGAGCACCCCGCCGCGCGGGATGGTGTTGGGCCACAGTCCTTCCTGTATCCCGGCGATCACGACGAAATCCCATTCGCGGCCCAGGGCGGCGTGCGCGCTGAGCACGGCGACCGCCTCGGCGTCGCGCTCGTCCCGCGGGGCTGCCGGAGCCCCCAGCCCCGCCACGTGGTCGATGAGGCCCCGCAGCGACGCGCCCGCGGTGTGATTGACGTACTGCTCGGCGGCGTCGAACAGCGCGGTGACCGCGTCGAGGTCGCGGTCGGCCTGCGTGCCTGCGCTGCCGCCGCGTTCACTGGCGGTCAGCCAGCGCCGCTGCAGACCGGACCGGTGCCATGCCTGCCACAGGGTGTAGCGCGGATCCTTGCCTTCGTCGACGGTGCGGCGGGCCGCGGTCAACACCGCACGGATGCGCCGGATCGGGCGGGCCAGGTGGTCGGGCAACGCGTCGGTGCCGTCCTCGAGCGCCGCGACCAGTAGGTCGGAGAACGGGCGCGGCGGCCGGCTGCCGTCGGCGCGGCGCAGGGTACGGCGCAACTGCCGCAGCGATACCGGATCGACCCGGCCGATGGGCCCGGTCACCAGCGCGAGTGCCCGCTCGCCGTCGAGTCCGTGCGCGGTGGCGTCAAGCACCGTCAACAACGCCTGCACGGCGGGTTGATCGGCCAAAGCGACACCCGTGCCGGCCATCTCGACCGGCACGCCCGCGCCTTCCAGCGCCCGCGCCAGCGCGGCTCCGAGCCGCGGCACCGATCGCACGATCACCGCCATCTGCGACCAGGGCAGCCCGTCGACGAGGTGGGCACGGCGCAGCGCATCGGCGATGAGCGCTGACTCGGCGTGCGGTGAGGCGGCGATGCGCACGTGCACCGAGCCCGGCGCCTCCTCGGCGCCCGCCAGGCGCCGTCCCGGGTCCGCTCCGGGCAGCCGTCCCGCTATCGCGGTGACCGCCTCGGCGATCGCGGGCGCGCACCGATGCGACTGCGTCAACGTGATCGCCGGCTCCTCGCCGCGCAGCAGCGCGGGGTCGGCGCCGCGGTAGCCGAACACCGCCTGGTTGGGATCTCCTGCGACGACGGTGAGTTCGGCGCCGTCAGAGAGCACCCGCACCAGCCGGGCCGCCTGCGGATCCAGCTGCTGGGCGTCGTCGACCAGAAGCAGCTTCACCCGCGCCCGTTCAGCGGCCAGCAGGTCCGCGTCGGTGGCGAAGGCTTCCAGGGCCGCCCCGACGAGTTCGGCCGCGCCCAGCGCGGGGATGGTGGCCTGCGGCGCGGCCATGCCGACCGCGGAGCGCAGCAGCATGATCTGCTCGTAGGCCTGCGCGAACTGGCCGGCCGCCAGCCACTCGGGACGACGCGCTCGACGCCCGAGGCGTTGCAGCTCAACGGGATCCACGCCGCGCTCGGTGCAGCGCGCCAGCAGGTCGCGCAGCTCGGTGGCGAAGCCGGAGGTGGCCAGTGCCGGTCGCAGATGCGCCGGCCATGCCACCGCGGAGGCGTCGCCGTCCTCGAGATCACCTGCGAGCAGTTCGCGGATGATGCCGTCCTGCTCGGCGCTGGTGATCAGCCGCGGCGGCGGGTCGCCGTTGCGCTGGGCGGCCAACCGCAGCACCGCGAAGGCGTAGGAGTGCACGGTGCGGACCAGCGGTTCCCGCACGACCGCGCGGTCGCCGGCCTGCAGCAGCGCCGCCGTGACGGCGGCCCTGGCCTGGGCGCCGATCCGGGCCGAACCCGTCAGCAGCAGAACCGATTCGGGGTCCGTCCCGGCGGCGATGTGCGCGGCGGCGGTCCGGACCAGCAGGGTGCTCTTTCCGGTACCGGGACCCCCGATCACGCGGACTGCCCCGCGCATACCCGGTTCGGTGAGCGCGCCCGGCGTCAGTTCGGTGTGCGGTGCGGACATGAGGGAATGACACCACGGGGGTCTGACATTGATAATGGAAGAGCATTACCGCGCAGGTCGTGACTCTGGGTCCGA
>NZ_ATDN01000043.1 GCF_004014805.1 Mycolicibacterium elephantis DSM 44368 | reverse complement strand
GCCGGCGCCAGCGGACGGCTCGGTGAGCCGCTGCGGCGGGCCAGCGGGGCCTGGCCGCCCTGCGCGCCGGGCTGCGGCGTCGGCGGCAGCACCCGCAGCAGGTCGTTGAACTGCCGCACGGTGCGCAGCCCCTCGTCCCACTGCGCGCGGGTGCTGGTGACAGGCATCGACACCAGCGTCCAGTGCTCCTCGTTCCACATGATCTCCGCGCAGTCGGGGGCGGTGTGGGCGAACGTCACCATTCGCCGGTCACACGCGCGCCGCGCGGCGTCGAGGTTGGTCGAGTAGACCATGCGCGGGCCGATGGCCCCGAGCAGCCAGATGTCGTTCTCCCGGGGCTCTTTTATCCCCTTGAGGCGCAGGTCGACGACGACGTTCGTGCCCACCTTGCGGTGCAGCGCGATCACCGTCGCGACGTCCTCGAGGTCGAAGATGAACACCGCCTCGCCGCGGATCTGACCGAGCACGACGTTCTTGGCGGTCACATCGCCGACCGTCGACATCACGCCGCGTTTCCACCGCTTGAGGATGTCCGCCGATTCGTGCTCGTAGTCGAATCCGTGCGACTTGGCCCACGACTTACGTCGCCGGCCCAGCCCCCGCCGACGGTCGATGTCGACATACAGCAGCACCGCCGCACCCACGAAGCAGAGTGCGGACAGCGTGAACCAAAGCGGCACCATCACGTTCAGCCTACTGGCAGGAACGGCCAAATCCCGAACTCGACCAGATCACAAGACGGTTTTCAGGCCGTAACCGCGGGCGAAACCGCGGCCAGATCGCATTCCGAGGGGAAATCGCGAGCTGGCCGCAGTCTCGATCGGTGCTCAGCCCAGGACCAGCGAGTCGCCGTCGGGGCTGACGTTGACCGGCACCACGTCGCCGTCGTGCACGGTCCCGGCCAGCAGCAGCTTGGCGAGCTGGTCGCCGATCGCCTGCTGGATCAGCCTGCGCAGCGGCCGCGCGCCGTACTGCGGGTCGAACCCGCGTTCGGCCAGCCACTTCTTGGCCGGCTGCGACACCTCCAGGGTGAGGCGACGCTGCTCCAGCCGCTTGGCCAGCTGCTCCAGCTGGATGTCGACGATGTGCACCAGCTCCTCGGGGTTGAGCCCGTCGAAGACGATGACGTCGTCGAGCCGGTTGATGAACTCCGGCTTGAACGCCGCGCGCACCGCGGCCATCACCTGCTCCTCGGTGCCGCCGGCACCCAGGTTCGACGTCAGGATCAGGATGGTGTTGCGGAAGTCGACCGTGCGGCCCTGGCCGTCGGTCAACCGGCCCTCGTCGAGCACCTGCAGCAGCACGTCGAACACGTCCGGGTGGGCCTTCTCGATCTCGTCGAACAGGATCACCGTGTACGGACGCCTGCGCACGGCCTCGGTCAACTGACCGCCCTGGTCGTAACCGATGTAGCCAGGAGGCGCACCGACCAGGCGGGCCACCGAGTGCTTCTCGCCGTACTCGCTCATGTCGATGCGGACCATCGCGCGTTCGTCGTCGAACAGGAACTCCGCCAACGCCTTCGCCAGCTCGGTCTTACCGACGCCGGTGGGGCCGAGGAACATGAACGACCCCGTGGGCCGGTTCGGGTCGGCGACACCGGCACGGCTGCGCCGCACCGCGTCCGACACCGCCTGCACCGCGCGCTTCTGGCCGACCACCCGCTTGGCGAGCTCGTCTTCCATCCGCAACAGCTTGGCCGTCTCACCCTCGAGCATCCGGCCCGCGGGGATGCCGGTCCACGCCTCGACCACAGCTGCGATGTCGTCCGGTCCGACCTCCTCCTTGAGCATCACGTTCTCCCGCGCCTCGGCGTGCGGCAGCGCGGCCTCCAGCTTCTTCTCGACCTCGGGGATGCGCCCGTAGCGCAGCTCCGCGGCCCGTTCGAGGTTGCCGTCCCGCTCGGCACGGTCGGCCTCGCCGCGCAGTTCCTCGAGCTGTTCTTTCAGCTCGCGGACCACGTCGATGGCGTTCTTCTCGTTCTGCCAACGGGTCGTCAGCTCGGCCAACTTCTCTTTGTGATCGGCCAGTTCCGCGCGCAGCTTCTCCAGCCGCTCCTTGGACGCCTCGTCCTCCTCCTTGGACAGCGCCATCTCCTCGATCTCGAGGCGACGCACCAGCCGCTCGACCTCGTCGATCTCGACGGGCCGGGAGTCGATCTCCATCCGCAGCCGGGACGCGGCCTCATCCACCAGGTCGATGGCCTTGTCGGGCAGGAAGCGCGAGGTGATGTAGCGGTCGGACAGCGTGGCCGCCGCCACCAGCGCGGAGTCGGTGATGCGCACACCGTGGTGCACCTCGTAGCGGTCCTTCAGGCCACGCAGGATGCCGACGGTGTCCTCCACCGACGGCTCGCCGACGAACACCTGCTGGAAGCGCCGCTCCAGCGCGGCGTCCTTCTCGATGTACTTGCGGTACTCGTCGAGCGTGGTGGCGCCGACCAGCCGCAGCTCGCCGCGGGCCAGCATCGGCTTGATCATGTTGCCCGCGTCCATCGAGCCCTCGCCGGTGGCGCCCGCACCCACGATGGTGTGCAGCTCGTCGATGAACGTGATGATCTGCCCGGCGCTGTTCTTGATGTCGTCGAGGACGGCCTTGAGCCGCTCCTCGAACTCGCCGCGGTACTTCGACCCGGCGACCATCGAGCCCAGGTCCAGGCTGATGACGGTCTTGTCGCGGAGGCTTTCCGGCACGTCGCCGGCGACGATGCGCTGAGCCAGGCCCTCGACGATCGCGGTCTTGCCGACACCGGGCTCACCGATGAGCACCGGGTTGTTCTTGGTGCGACGGCTCAGCACCTGGATGACGCGGCGAATCTCGTTGTCGCGCCCGATGACCGGGTCGAGCTTGCCTTCCCTGGCGCGGGCGGTCAGGTCGGTGGAGTACTTCTCCAGCGCCTGATAGGTGCCCTCGGGGTCGGGGCTGGTGACGCGCGCGCTGCCGCGCACCTTGACGAAGGCCTCGCGCAGCGCCTGCGGGGAGGCGCCGTGGCCGGTCAAGAGCTTGGCGGTGTCGCTGTCACCGGTGGCCAGGCCGACCATCAGGTGCTCGGTCGAGACGTACTCGTCGTCCATCTCGGTGGCGAGGTTCTGGGCCGTGGTGATCGCCGCCAGCGCCTGCGGCGAAAGCTGCGGCTGGGACGCCGCGCCGGTGGCACTGGGCAACCGGTCGAGCAGCCGCTGCGCCTCGGCGCGGATTGTCGCGGGCTGAACGCCGACGGCCTCCAGCAGCGGCGCGGCAATGCCATCGGTCTGCGTCAGCAATGCCATCAGCAGGTGGGCGGGAGTGATCTGCGGGTTACCCGCGGTGGTCGCCGCCTGCAACGCCGAAGTCAGCGCCGCCTGGGTCTTGGTCGTCGGGTTGAAAGAGTCCACGACTTCCTCCATTCGTTGCGAAGGGGTGCAAAAAAGCCTTGTCGCGTTGTTCAACGCAGTCAAGGTTGAGTCTGTTCCGCTCAAGTCTGACAAATTTTCGCCGGCGTCGCCGCCTGATCCGCAACACGCCGGTCCCGGCGTCCCGATCCGCACCCGCGCGTCGGCGAGGCTGGACAGATGTTGCGTGTGGTCGCCGCGTTGACCGCTCTGGCGGTGCTCGGCGCGGCGACGACGGCGGGCCCGGCTCGCGCGGCGACCGACCAGGAGCAGATCCGCGCGGTCCTCGAGGACATGAACGACTCGTACAACCGGTTCGACTTCGACGGGTTCGCCGAATACGTGTGCGCCGCGATGCGGCTCGCCGACGGCTACGAGGCCGGCTGGTACTCCAGCAGGCGCGTCGACGGGCCTACGCGCATCACGGTCGGCTCGATCGCGGTGACCGGCGAACCGGCTTCCTCGGCCGTGGCCAACGTCCGCTTCGAGGCGGCCCACCACGCCGAGACGCTGGCCGTCGACTTCGTGCGCGAGGACGCGCGGTGGAAGGCCTGCCGGTATCACCCGGTCAGGACCATATAGTTCGACGGACCCGGACCCGAGAGGTTGGCGATGCTGCAATCGGTGCTCACCGAACTCATCCCGCTGGCGCTTGTCATCGCGCTGTCCCCGCTCTCGATCATCCCGGCGGTGCTGGTGCTGCACACGCCGCGCCCGCGGCCGGCCGGGCTGGCGTTCCTGATCGGCTGGCTGGTCGGCATCGCGGCGCTGACGACGATGTTCCTCGGGGTCTCCAGCCTGCTCGGCGGGCTCGGCAACAAACCGCCCGGCTGGGCGTCGTGGCTGCGCATCATCGTCGGCGCCGCGCTGATCGCGTTCGGCATCTACCGCTGGCTGATGCGCAAGAAGTCCGCGCACATGCCGCGCTGGATGCAGAGCATGGGCAAGCTCACCCCGGCCCGGGCGGGCGGCACGGCGCTGGCGCTGACCGTGGTCAATCCCAAGGTGTTGTTCATCTGCGCCGCAGCGGGTTTGGCGATCGGCACGGCAGGACTCGGCACGTCGACGGCGTGGATCGCCGTCGTCTGGTTCGTCGTGGTGGCCGCATCGACGGTGGCGATACCGATTCTCGGCTACGCCGTGTCCGGTGACCGCCTCGACGACGCGCTGGCGCGGCTGAAGGACTGGATGGAGCAGCAGCACGCCGTGCTGATGGCGGTGATCCTCGTCGTGATCGGTCTGATGGTGCTGTACAAGGGAATTCACAACCTATAGGTCGGTGGACAGGTACCGCGTCACGGTCGGGGCGATCAACCGCACCACTTCGTCACCGGGCAGCGTCGCCAACGGCGGCACCTTCATCACATACCGCAGCATCGCCATACCCACGAGCTGGCTGCCGGCGAGCATCGCCCGCAGCCGGGCCTTGTCGTCGCCGCCGAGCACACCGGACACCGCGGTGAGCACATAGTTCTGCATGAACTCGCGGAACGCCTCGTGCGCGTCGCTGTTCGATGTGGCCGACTGCAGCATCGCCACCATGCTGGGCCCGGTGTCGGGCTGGTCCCAGATGCGCATGTACGCGCGCACTATCCGGGTGCCGATGTCGGGATCGTCGTCGGCCTCGCCGGTGAAGGCGGCCACCAGTTCGTCGGGGTGCACGATCAATCTCAGCGACTCGCGAAACAGGTCGGCCTTCGAACCGAACAGGTAGAGCACCATCGCCGGATCGACGTGGCTGTCCCGCGCGATGGCGCGCAGCGTCGTCTTCTCGTAGCCCTCGGTGGCAAAGCGCTTCTTCGCCGCCGCCAACACCGCGTCCCGCGACACCGGATCGCCCTGACGCCGGCCCCGGCGCCGGACCGTTTTACCTGGTGGAGGCATATCTGGACAGTAACATTTCAATAGGTGTTGAAATATTGCCCCTGGCGGGTTTACGCTCAGCGGAGAATTAATTCAACATCAGATGAAAAGGCTGTCGACCATGACCGAGACACGGGTGGACCCCTCGTCCCCACCTCCCAACCAGCACGCGTCCGTACGGCATGAACCACCTGCGGCGATCCGCGCGACCGGCATCGTCGTGGTCCTCACCGTCGTGCTCGCGATCGTCGCGCTCGCCTTCGCGCTGCCCGCGGTGCACACCGCGCCCCACGATGTGCCGATCGGTGCGGCGGGCCCACAGGCGGCCAGCGAACAGCTCGAGGCGATGCTTCAACAGCAGGCCCCTGGCGCGTTCGCCGTCACCTACTACCCCAGTGAGGCGGCCCTGCGCGACGCGATCCTCAGCCGGGATGTCTACGGCGGCATGGCAATCGGTCCCGACGGGCGCAAACTGCTGATCGCCACCGGCGGCAGCCCGATCGTCGCGCAGATGCTCACCCAGATCGGTGACGGGATCGCCAAGCACACCGGTGCGCAGATCCAGATCGAGGATCTCGCGCCGCCGACCGCCGCCGATCCGCGCGGCGCGGGCCTGGCCGCGTCGGCGCTGCCGATCACCCTGGCCGCGCTGCTACCCGCGATCGCGCTGGTGCTGGTGCTCAAGCGGGAGATCTGGACCCGTGTTGCGGCGATGGTCGTCTTCGCCGCGGTGTCCGGTTTGACGATCGCGGCGCTGCTGCGCTTCGTGCTCGGCTCGATCGACCAGAACTTCTGGGGCGTCACCGGCGGTCTGACGCTGGGGGTGCTCGCCGCGGGTCTGATGATCATGGGGCTGGGCTCGGTGTTCGGAAGGGCCGGGCTGATCGTCGGTGCGCTGCTGGCGGTGCTCGTCGGCAATCCGTTGTCCGGGTTGAACAGCGCGCCGGAGATGCTGCCCAGCGGCTGGGGGCTTTTCGGGCAGTGGCTGCCCCAGGGCGCCAACGCCACCCTGCTGCGGTCCACGGCGTTCTTCGATGGCGCTGGTGCGGCGATGCCGGTCGTCGTGCTGACCTGCTGGGTGCTCGCGGGCGCGGCGCTGATGGTCGTCGCTGCGCTGCGACAACGAGGCAGCGGGCGAAGCTGACTTACACTCGGGCGGCGTGGGACTCGATGACCGTGATGCACTGCGCACGCTGCGCGACGCCGTCGATCCCGCGCTCGGCTCCGAGGACCTGATCCGCACGTTCTACACCAACTGGTTCGCCGCCGATCCGTCGGTGCGGGACCTGTTCCCACCCGATATGGCGCATCAACGCGGCGTGTTCGCGCAGGTGATGACGTGGTTGTTCGGCGAACTCGTCGCCCAACGCGCCCACGAGCCGGTGGGGTTCCTGGCGCAGCTGGGCCGTGATCACCGCAAATACGGTGTCACCCAACGCCATTACGACAGCATGCAGCAGGCTCTGCTGAGCACGCTGCGCGCTCACCTCGCCGACAGCTGGAACGACAGGCTCGCCGAGGCCACCCACGACGCGGTCGCGCTGTTCATCGGCGTCATGCGCGGCGCGGCCGACGCCGAGAAAGATCCGCCCTTCTGCGACGGCACGGTCATCGAGCACATCCGTGCCACCCGCGACGTCTCGGTGGTGCGACTGCAACTGGACCGGCCGCTGTCCTACCATTCCGGCCAGTACGTCACTGTGCAGGTGCCGCAGTGGCCCCGCCGGTGGCGCTACCTCAGCCCGTCGATTCCGGCCGACCCCGGCGGCGCCATCGAGTTCCACATCCGCTCGGTGACCGGCGGCATGGTGAGCACCGCGATCGTCGGCGAGACCAGCCCGGGCGACCGGTGGCGGCTGTCCAACCCACACGGCGGCCTGCACGTCGACCGCGACGGCGGCGACGTGCTGATGGTGGCGGGCAGCACCGGCCTGGCGCCGCTGCGGACGCTGATCATGGACCTCACCCGATGGGGGGTGAACCCCCGGGTGCATCTGTTCTTCGGCGGCCGCTACCCCAGCGACCTCTACGATCTGAAAACGCTCTGGCAGATCGCCTCGCAGAACCCGTGGCTGTCGGTGACCCCGGTGTCGGAGTACAACGTTGACCCGCCGTGGGCGTGCGACTATCCCGACGTGACCCCGCCCCGCGGCCTGCATGTGCGCCAGACGGGCACGCTGGCCGACGTGGTGACCAGATACGGCAACTGGGGCGACCGGCAGATCCTGATCTGCGGCGGGCCGGAGATGGTCCAGGCCACCAAGACCGCGCTGATCGCCAAAGGTGCGCCCGCCGAACGGATTCAGCACG
This sequence comes from Mycolicibacterium elephantis DSM 44368, assembly GCF_004014805.1. Lineage (GTDB taxonomy): Bacteria > Actinomycetota > Actinomycetes > Mycobacteriales > Mycobacteriaceae > Mycobacterium > Mycobacterium elephantis. The sequence continues at coordinate 3,760 of NZ_ATDN01000043.1, read as the reverse complement.
ACCCGCTGTCGAGCTGACTTTCGCGCGAGCAGACGTGAAAACCCCTTGATCTGCCCCCGAGAGGGGGTGTACGCGTCTGCTCGCCACAGAAATTCAACCGTGGCAGGATCTGCTGGCATGGCCGAATTTGAGGGCGTCACGCTGAAGGATCCGGCATCGTCGATGACCGCCACGTTCGTGCCCGTGGCCGGGATGGTCGGCACCTCGCTCGCCGACGCCGGCGACGAGTTCCTCGGCCAGCGGCGCGGGCTCGACGCCTACGTGAAAAGCGGCAAGACGATGGGCATTCCGATCTTGTATCCGTGGGCGAATCGGTTGAGCGCCAGCAAGTACGCGATCAACGGCGCGGTCGTCACCCTGACCCCCGGCACCGGCGGGGTGCGCACCGACGAACACGGTGTCCCGATCCACGGCGTGCTGGGGGGCTATCCGGGGTGGCTGATCACCGCCCGGTCGGAGAACTCACTGACGGCCGTCCTCGACTACGGCGGCAAGCCGCGGCTGCTGGCGTCGTTCCCGTTCCCGCACCTGCTCACGCAGAGCGTCACACTCAAAGACCGCAAGCTCACCATCGAGACCACGGTGATGCCGACGACGTCGGCGTCGGTGCCGCTGTGTTTCGGCTACCACCCCTACTTCACGATTCCGGGGGTGCCGCGGGAGCAGTGGCGGCTCACCACCCCGACGATGCGGCGCCTGTCGGTGGATCACTGGGGCATCCCCACCGGGGAGCATCGCGAGTGGAACGGGGCCACCGAACCGCTCAAGCACGCCGAATACGACGACGGCTTCGACAACGTGCCCAACGGGGCGGTGTTCTCGGTGTCGGGCGGTGACCGGCGCATCGACATCAGGTTCGAGGCGGGGTATCCGGCGGCGCAGATCTTCGCGCCCCGCAACGACGACGTCGTGTGCATCGAGCCGATGGCCGCACCGACCGACTCGTTGCGGCGCGGCACCTACCGTTACGCGGTGCCCGGCAAGCCGGAGACCGCACGGTTCTCGATCACGGTGACCTGAACGATCACCACATCCCCGGCACCAGGCGGTAGCGCACCTTCTGCGTGTACTCGAGGTAGCCGTCCAGTTCCTTGCTGAGCAGGTTCTCCTCGTCGCGAATACGCATGGCCAGCACCGTCACGCCCGGTATGACGAGCAGAAGTCCCCAGTAGGAGCCCAGCGCGAGCGGGATGCCGGCCATCATGATCACGTTGCCGGTGTACATCGGGTGTCGCACCACGCCGTACAGACCGCTGGAGGCCAGCGTCTGCCCCGTCTCCACCCGAACGGTCGAGGCGGCGTAGTTGTTCTGGATCAGCACCAGCATCGGCGCCATGAGGCCGACGGCCACCAGAACGTTTCCGATCAGCGAGACCGCCGGCGGGACATGGCTCCACCCGAAGCGGTGGTCGAGGGCGCTGATCACCAACATGGTCAACAGGGACAACCACAACCCGCCCATGACCGCCTTCTGCACGGGCCGGGTCTCCGCGCCGGGCCCGCCGCTCATCCGCCGTTGGAGAGCATCGGGATGGGCGCGCAGCAGATAGATGTTCGAGGTCCACACCGATGCGAGGAACACCGCCACCAGAAGCCAGGCCTGCCAGTAGTCGACGGTGCCGGCGACGACGAAGACGATCAGCCCCAGCACCACGGGTTGTATGAGGTTCGACACCAGCAGTTTGACCGCGGCCTTCACCGATCCTCCTTGCCGTGCTGTGACCAGAAGTGAAGATACCGCGCCATTTTCGGCTATTTCCTGGCACCCATCTGATACCCCGCAGAGTAGGTCAGATGGTTGTTCAAGCTTCTCACGGTGGGCTTGTCGAACAGCGTGGGCAGTGCGAGGTGGACATCGAAGGCGGCGTTGATCGCGGCGACGGCGCGCATCGCTGACAGGGAATCACCACCCAGGTCGAAGAACGACTCGTCGACGCCGACGTGCTGGCGCCCGAGCACCTGCGCATAGATGTCGATGAGGACCTGTTCGGCCGGGGTGACCGGGCCACGGTCATCGCTGCCGTCGCGGTCGAGATCCGGTGGGCTCACCGCTTGGTCGCTCCACCTGGCGAGCCGGGCGAGCTCCCCGTTGTCGGATGGGCGCACCGCGGGCAGCGGTTGGTTCGGGCTGGTGGCCATGGCCACCAGCACTTCGTGGTACCGGTCGACCAGCGCGCGGACTGCGGTCTCGTCGAACACGTCGCCGCGATACTGCACCCGGAGGTCGAGTTCGTCGCCCGGCACGGCCTGGATCGCGAGCGGGTAGTGGTAGAAGTCGCGGTTGTCCAGGGCGGTGAGGGCCAAGCCATCGGCGCCCGCGAGTTGGGCTGTGTCGGTCGGGTAGTTCTCGTAGACGACGACGGTGTCGAACAGCCGACGGTGACCGGTGAGGCGGTGAATCTCGCTGAGCCCCAAGTGTTCGTGCTCCAGTGTCTGGTTGCGGACCTGTTGTAGTTGGCTGAGCAGGTCGGCGGTGGTGGTCGCGGCGGAGACGTTCGCTCGCACCGGCACGGTGTTGATCAGCAGGCCCACCATCGCCTCGGCACCGGGCAGGTCGGTCGGGCGGCCGGAGACGACGGCGCCGAACACGACGTCGCGCTGGCCGGTCACCCACATCAGCACCTGCGCCCATGCCGCCTGGAGCACGGTGCTGACGGTGGTGCGATGCGTGCGGGCCAGCTCGCTGATCGCGCGGGTGGTTTCCCGTGGGATCCGAAGAGCCGCAACGTGTCGGCTCGCGGGGGTCAGTTGGTTCGGCGGGCCGATGAGGGTGGGTGTGTCGAAGCCGGACAGCACCTCGCTCCAGGCGGTGCGCGCGGTGTCGAGGTCGCGATCGGCCAGCCAGTTGATGAACCTGCGGTATGGCACCGCCGCCGGCAACCGGTGCCCGTAATAGGCGGCGAACACCTCGCCCAGCAGGATCGGCAGCGACCAGCCGTCGAGCACGATGTGGTGGTTGGTGACGATGAAGCGGTGCTCATCGGTGTCGGTGCGGATCAGCGCCGCCCGGAGCGGCGCTTGGCCGGTCAGGTCGCAGACCGTGGCGCGTTCGGTGGCGCACACGGACGCGATGCGAGCGTCGATGTCGATATCGGTGCCGGTGAGATCCTCGTAGTGGCAGTATATTTCGGGTTCGTCCGAGATCACCTGCACCGGCTGCCCGAACCTGGCCGTGAATCGGGCCACCAGATGGGGATGGCGGGCCAGCACCGCCCGCAGCGCCTCGTGCAGCCGGCCCAGATCGAGCGGCCCGCGCAGGGTGACGTCCAGCTGTACCGCGTACACGTCGTCGCCGGACTCATGGGCGACGCCGGCGTGGAACAGCAGGCCCTGCTGCAACGGGGTCAGTGGCAGGATGTCGGCCACCCGGTGGGTTCGGCACAGCTCGTCGATCTGGTGCTGCTCCAACCGGGCCGGCGCGATGTCGGAGGGGGTCAGTCCGCCGCCGCCGCCGCGGACGTGGGTGCAGATGCCGGTGAGGGCGTCGAACCAGAGTTGGCTGAGCCGGTTGACCTGCGAGTGATCCAAGGCGGAAAGCGCCCAGGTCCAGCCGGCGCGAAGGCGAGGGCCGGAGTCGGTGTCGACGGTGCCTGCGTTGAGTTCCACGGTGTGCATCAACGGCATCGGGATCGCCGCTGCGCTGCTCACCGGCCCGTCGTGGGAGACGCGCCAGTGGTCGTCGGCTTCGTGCGCGCCCGCACCGGCCATTCGGCCGAGGTAGTTGAATCCGATTGGTGGGTCGGGGCTTTGCAGGTCGATG
>NZ_ATDN01000042.1 GCF_004014805.1 Mycolicibacterium elephantis DSM 44368 | reverse complement strand
AAACCTCCACGGTCAGGAAATGTTTCCCTGACCGTATGAATCCGCCCGAGAGATTCGCGCCAGAACGTCGATCTCGGCGCGAACTAATCAGGCCTGCGCGAGCACCTCGAGGGTCGTCGCGAGCTGCTCGACGAGTTCGTCGGGCTCGAGGTCCACGTCGCCGGACAGCCACGCGCTGATGGTCTGACTGACCCCGCCGACCGCGAAGTGCGCGCCGGCCCTGGTGCGGTCGTCGTCCCCGGCGCCCAGCGCACCGGCGTGCTGAAACAGCAGCTCCGCGAACAGGGCCGTCGACTCCGCGCGTTTGCGAACGATCACCGTGTTCGACAGCTCGACGCTGAACAGCAGCCGGCCCACCCGGGCGTCGGCGGCGATGCTGTGCACGATGTTGGCCATGCCCGCCCGAGCCTGTTCATCCGGCGGCGCCGACGCGACGGCGGCCTGGGTGGTGGTGGCAAGGTCGGCGACCACGCTGTCGAACACCGCGCCGACGAAGTCGTCCTTGTCCGAGAAGCTCTCGTAGAAGTAGCGCACCCCCAGCCCGGCCTGCGCGCAGATGGCGCGCACGGTCAGCTCGGCGGGGTCCTGCTCGCCGGCGCCGAGCAGGTCCAGGCCGGCGTCGAGCAGCCGGCGTCGCCGCTCGGCGAGGCGGTCGGCGGCGTCGACGCCGCGGTAGGGCCTGACCTGTGCCATGCCCAACATCTTGACACCCGTCAGAGGGGTGCGGCAATATCAGGAAACAGACGTTCTCACATTTGCCGATAGGGGTGACCAATGACGGTCAGCGAGCCGATCCAGCACGTCGAGCGGGCGGTCAGCGATGCGCCCCGGCCGGCCCCGGTCGCCAAACCCAGGCGCGGAGCCGGTTTCGACGACGGGCTGATGGGCATCGCGCTGCTGGCGGGCCCGGCCAACGTGATCATGCAGCTCGCCCGCCCGGGCGTCGGCTACGGCGTGATGGAGAGCCGGGTCGAGAGCGGGCGGGTGGACCGCCATCCGATCAAGCGGGCGCGCACCACGTTCACCTATCTCGCGGTCGCGACCCAGGGCACCGACGAGCAGAAGGCCGCCTTCCGGCGTGCGGTCAACCGGGCCCACGCCCAGGTGTACTCGCTCGACGACAGCCCGGTGAAGTACAACGCCTTCGACAAGGACCTGCAGCTGTGGGTGGGGGCCTGCCTGTACAAGGGCGGCGTCGACGTCTACCGGCTCTTCGTCGGTGAGATGGACGAGGAGACGGCCGAGCATCACTACGAAGAGGGCATCACGCTGGGCACGACGCTGCAGGTCCCCGAGGACATGTGGCCGAAGGACCGCGCGGCCTTCGACAAGTACTGGCAGGAGTCGCTGGAGAAGGTGCACATCGACGACGCGGTGCGCGAGTACCTGTGGCCGATCGCCGCGGGCCGCATCCGCGGGGTCAAGCTGCCGGGCCCCATCCAGCGCCGGATCGACGAGTTCAACCTGCTGATCACCGGGGGCTTTCTGCCTCAGCGGTTCCGCGACGAGATGAAGATCGAGTGGAACGCCGACAAGCAGCGCCGCTTCGACCGGGTGATCGCGGTGCTGCGCACCGTCAACAACCTGCTGCCGCGGTTCGTCCGGCAGTTCCCGTTCAACGTGCTGCTCAAGGATTTGGACTGGCGCATCCGGACCGGCCGCCCGCTGGTGTGAGCCGCCGGGGGCGTATAACCGCAGTGTGCGCACCGACGACGACAGTTGGGACATTACGACCAGCGTCGGCTCCACCGCCCTGTTCGTGGCCGCGGCGCGGGCACTGGAGGCGAAGAAGCCCGACCCGGCGGCCGTCGACCCGTTCGCCGAAATCTTCTGTCGCGCGGTGGGCGGACAGTGGGCAGACCTGCTCGACGGCGACGCCCCCGATCACCCGCTGAACTCCGACTTCGGCGTCGACTTCGTGAACTTCCAGGGCGTTCGGACCAAGTACTTCGACGGCTACTTCCGCGCCGCCGCCGACGCCGGAGTGCGCCAGGTGGTGTTGCTCGCCGCCGGCCTGGACTCCCGCGCGTACCGGCTGGACTGGCCCGACGGCACGGTGGTGTACGAACTGGACCAACCCGAAGTGCTGAGGTTCAAGCGGGAGGTGCTGGCCGAGCACACACCGAAGGCCAACCGCCGCGAAGTCGCGGTGGATCTCCGCGAGGACTGGCCGCAGGCCCTGCGCGACAACGGATTCGATGTTTCGGCGCCGTCGGCGTGGATCGCCGAGGGGCTGCTGATCTATCTGCCCGCCACAGCGCAGCGGCAACTGTTCAGCGGTATCGACGCGCTGTCGGCGGCGGGCAGCCACGTCGCCGTCGAAGAGGCCTCGCCGATGGACTCCGCCGCGTTCGAGGCCAAGCGGGAAGAGGAGCGCGCCGCCGGCGAGGAGGGCGCCTTCTTCACCCTGGTCTACAACGAACAACACGAACCCGCCGCCGAGTGGTTCGGCGCGCGTGGCTGGCGCGCGCACCCGACGCCGCTACCCGAGGCGCTGCGCGCGAGCGGCAGGCCGGTTCCACCGCCCGACTCCGAAGCGAGCTTGATGACGAACACGATTTGCCTGGTCAGTGCGATAAAAGGGTGAGGTCTCTCACTGCGGTGGCCGGACCGTAAGTCTCGACAAGTTAGCTTATGCAATGCTAACTTCAGCCGAAGTTTGCGTTGCCATATCGAGGCTTGAGGGAGACGACGGGGCATGCCCCTTTCGACGGGAATTGCCGCTGCGGCCCGGGTCGACCGCGATGTCGTCAGCCGGTTCGCCACGTGTTGCCGGGATCTGGGACTGTCCGTCCACGACCGGCGACGTCCGACCGACCTCGCGGCCGCCCGCGCGGGGTTCGCGGAACTCACCCGCATCGCCCACGAGCAGTGCGACGCCTGGACGGGACTGGCGGCGGCCGGGGACACCAGCGTCAGGGTCATCGAGAACGTGTGGCGGACCGTCGAGACGGCCGGGGTGCTGCAGGGTCAGATCGAGCTCGCCGAAGGCGATCTGGCGTTCACCTACGACACCGGGCTGTACCTCCGGTTCAGCGCGGCCACGGCGGACGACTTCGCGCTGGCCTACGCCGTCGCGCTGAGCGACGCAGGCGATTTCGCCGCGGCGGACGAGCTCGTCGAACCGCTCATCGACAGACGGCCCACCTGGCAACAGGCCCGCTGGGTGCGTGTCGCGATGTACTACCGCACCGAACGCTGGTCCGACGTCGTGCGGCTGCTGAGCCCGATCGTCAACGACACGACGTTGGACGAGACGTACGCCCATGCGGTGCGCATCGCGCTGGGCACCTCGCTGGCGCGGCTGGGGATGTTCGCGCCGGCCCTGTCGTATCTGGAGGAGCCCGGCGGCCCGATCGAGGTCGCCACGGTGGACGGCACCCTGGTCAAGGCGCTGTCGTTGCGCGCACAGGGCGAGGACCTCGACGCGGCCGACGTGCTCGCGGAACTCTACGCCGCCAACCCCGAGAACGAAGAGGTCGAGGTGGCGCTGTCGGACGGCTCGTACGGCATCGTGCCGACGACGGCGGCACGCATCGAGGCGCGCACCGATCCGTGGGATCCCCAGACCGAGCCCGACGAAAGCGAATTCGTCGACCCCGGCGCCAAGGAACGCAAGGCGCACCTGCTGATAGAGGCCGAGGCCGAACTCGCCGAGTTCATCGGCCTCGAAGAGGTCAAATACCAGGTGGCCCGGCTCAAGAGCTCGGTCGCCATGGCGATCCGCCGCCAGGAACGCGGGCTGACCGTCGCCAACCGCACCAACCACCTGGTGTTCGCCGGACCGCCCGGAACCGGTAAGACGACCATCGCGCGCGTCGTCGCCAAAATCTATTGCGGCCTGGGCATTCTCAGAAAAGAGACGGTACGTGAGGTGCATCGCGCGGACCTGATCGGTCAGCACATCGGCGAGACCGAGGCCAAGACCAACGCGATCATCGACAACGCGCTGGACGGGGTGCTGTTCCTCGACGAGGCGTACGCGCTGGTGTCGACCGGCGCCAAGAACGACTTCGGCCTGGTGGCCATCGACACGCTGTTGGCGCGCATGGAGAACGACCGTGAGCGGCTGGTCGTGATCATCGCCGGCTACCGCAAGGACCTCGATGCGTTCCTCGACACCAACGAGGGGCTGCGGTCCCGATTCACCCGGAGCATCGACTTCCCTTCGTACACACCGCATGAGCTCGTCGAGATCGCGGTCCGCATGGCCGAGAAGCGGGACAGCATCTTCGAACCGGCCGCACTCACGCACATGGAGTCGCTGTTTGCGAAGCTCGCCGACGGGACCACGCCGGACGCCAACGGGGTGGCCCGACGCGATCTCGACATCGCGGGCAACGGCCGCTTCGTCCGCAACCTGGTCGAGCGCTCCGAGGAGGAGCGCGAGTATCGGCTCGACCACTCCGATGCCACCGAGTTCACCGATGAAGAGTTGATGACGATCATCGACGAGGACGTGACCAGATCAGCCGTGCCGTTGCTGCGCGGACTCGGCCTGACGGTGCCCGGATGACCACTCCCGACAATCAGGGCGCAGACCGCCGCGGATTCAGCTCGCGCACGCCGACCAATCACAACCCGGATCATGTCGTCTACCGGCGCGGCTTCGTCACCCGCCACCAGGTGTCGGGATGGCGGTTTGTCATGCGTCGCATCGCATCCGGTGTCGCCCTGCATGACACCCGCATGCTCGTCGACCCGCTGCGCACCCAGTCGCGTTCGGTTCTGGTCGGTGCGCTGGTGCTGATCACCGGGTTGGCCGGCTGCTTCGTCTTCTCGCTCATCAGGCCGGGGGGCGAGCCGGGTAACGATGCGATCCTCGCCGACCGCACGACGTCCGCGCTCTACGTCCGCCTCGGCGACACACTGCACCCGGTGCTGAACCTGACGTCCGCCCGGCTCATCGCGGGCCGTCCCGACAACCCCACGATGGTGAAGAGCGGCGAGCTCGACCAGTTCCCGCGCGGCAACCTGGTCGGTATCCCCGGTGCCCCGGAACGCATGGTGCAGAACGCTGCCCGCGACGCGGATTGGACCGTGTGCGACGGTGTTTCGGGCCCGGCAACGGGTGTGACGATGATCGCGGGCCCGCTGACCGACGGCGGCGAACGGGCCGGGGTGCTGCCCGACGACAATGCCGTCCTGGTGCACAACCCGAACGGACCGAAGGCGGGCACCTGGCTGCTGTGGAACGGCAGGCGCAGCCCGATCGACCTGAACGACCGCGCGGTCACCAGCGCGCTCGGGTTCGGGTCCGCGACGCCGGACGCCCGCCCGATCGCGCCAGGCCTGTTCAACGCGATACCCGAAGCGCCCGTGCTGAGCGCGCCCGCCATCCCCGGTGCCGGCGAGCCGCCCCGATTCGACCTGCCGGTCGCGGCGCCGGTCGGGGCAGTGGTGGCGTCCTACGACGCGGACAACACGCTGCGTCACTATGCGGTGCTCAGCGAAGGGCTGCAACCCATTTCGCCGGTGGTTGCGGCGATCCTGCGCAACACCGACTCGTTCGGGCTGGATCAGCCGCCCCGGCTGGGCGCAGACCAGATCTCGCGTCTTCCGGTCGCCAGCGTGATCGACGACTCGGCTTACCCGCGCAGGCAGGTGACGCTGGTCGACGCCGGCTCCGCACCGCTGACGTGTGCGCAGTGGACCCGGCCCGCCGACGCCACGGCCGGCACGCTCGAACTGCGATCGGGCGTAACCCTTCCCGTTTCCGAAGAGCTGCGCAGCGTCCCTCTGGTCGGGGCCGGATCCGGCGGGACCGCCGACCGTGTCGTGATCACACCGGGCAGCGGCTACCTGGTGGAGAGCGGCGGCGCGTACTTCTGGCTCGCCGACACCGGTGTGCGGTACGGCCTCGACACCGACAGTGACGAAGACACTCTCGCAGCGCTGGGGCTCAATCCGCCGCCGCTGCCCATACCGTGGTCGATGCTGAGCCAGTTCGCACCGGGGCCGACGCTGTCTGCGGCCGACGCGTTGCTGGCCCACGACGGGCTGGCCGCCGACCCCCGACCCGCCGTCGTGAGGGAGTCCCCGTGAGCGAAGCCCGTAAGCAAAGCGCCGCGAGATCCCGGGAGGACGGCGCGTGAGCCGGCTCATCTTCGAAGCGCGCCGGCGCATCCCGCCGCCGCCGACGCGCAAGGGCACCATCACCATCGAACCGCCGCCGGAACTGCCTCGGCTGGTGCCGCCGTCGCTGCTGCGCCGGGTGCTGCCCTATCTGATCGTCATCCTCATCGTCGGGATGATCGTGGCGCTGGTGGCCACGGGCATGCGGCTGATCTCGCCGACCACACTGTTCTTCCCGTTCGTGCTGCTGCTGGCGGCGACCGCGCTCTACCGCGGCACCGACAACAAGATGCGCACCGAGGAGGTCGACGCCGAGCGCGCCGACTACCTGCGCTACCTGTCGGTGGTGCGTGACAACGTGCGCGCCCACGCGGCCGAACAGCGCGCGGCCCTGGAGTGGTCGCATCCGGATCCCGCCAGGCTCGCCGACATCCCGGGCACCCGGCGGCAGTGGGAACGTGACCCCGGCGACGCCGATTTCCTGCTGGTGCGCAACGGATTACATGATGCGCCGCTCAACGCGACGTTGCGGGTGAAGGACATCGCGAACGAGATCGATCTCGAACCGGTGTCGCACACCACGTTGCGCGGCCTGCTCGATGTGCAGCGCACCGTGCGTGCCGTGCCGTCGGGTCTCGACCTGACGAAGGTGTCGCGTCTGACCGTGCTCGGTGAACCCGATGACGTCCGGGCAGCGCTGCGCGCCTGGATCACCCAGGCCGTGACGTGGCACGACCCCGCCGTGCTCGGGGTGGCGCTGCTGTCACCGCACGTCGAGGATCCCGAGTGGTCATGGCTGAAGTGGTTGCCGCACAACGACGTTCCGGGAACCGTCGACGGTGCCGGCCCGGCCCGTTATCTCAGCAGCGACGTGGCGGAACTGCGGTCGTTGCTGGCGCCGGCGCTCGAGGACCGGGCACCGTTCGGCGCGACGGCCGAGACCGGCGTCAAGCACCTGCTGATCGTCATCGACGATCCCGACGTCGACCCCGCCACACTGGTGCCCCGCGGCGGGCTGTCGGGGGTGACCGTGGTGCACCGATCCGAGGAACCCCCGCACCGCGAACAGTACGTCGACCCGGAGCGGCCGTTTCTGCGCCTTGTCGACGGCCGGCTCGAGCGCTGGCAGACCGGCGGGTGGCAGCCCTACGCCGATGCAGCGGACCAGCTCGACGTCGCGACCGCGCGCCACGTCGCGCGGCGGCTGTCGCGGTGGGACTCCAACCCCAACCACGCCCGCACGAGCAACGCCGGGGTGGCGACGTTCACCACCCTGCTCGGCATCCCGGACGCCGCGGCGCTGGACGTGGCCAGCCTGTGGGCACCGCGGCCACGCGAAGAAGAGCTGCGGGTGCCGATCGGCGTGACGGCAACCGGCGACCCGCTGATCTTCGACCTCAAGGACGAGGCCGAAGGCGGCATGGGGCCGCACGGGCTGATGATCGGCATGACGGGATCGGGCAAGTCGCAGACCCTGATGGCGATCCTGTTGTCGCTGCTGACCACCCACTCGGCCGACCGGCTGATCGTCATCTACGCCGACTTCAAGGGTGAGGCCGGCGCCGACATCTTCCGCAACTTCCCCCAGGTGGTCGCGGTCATCTCCAACATGGCCGAGAAGCGTTCGCTGGCAGAGCGTTTCGCCGACACCCTGCGGGGCGAGGTGGCGCGACGCGAACAGCTGCTGATGGAGGCCGGCCGCCGGGTGCAGGGCAGCGCGTTCAGCTCGGTGCTCGAGTACGAAGCCGCAATAGCCGCCGGCCACGACCTGCCGCCGCTGCCCACACTGCTGGTGGTCGCCGACGAGTTCTCGCTGATGCTGGCCGACCACCCCGAGTACGCCGACCTTTTCGACTACGTGGCGCGCAAGGGCCGCTCGTTTCGCATCCACATCCTGTTCGCGTCGCAGACCCTGGACGTGGGACGGATCAAGGACATCGACAAGAACACGTCGTACCGTATCGGCCTGAAGGTCGCCAGCCCCGCGGTCAGCCGCCAGATCATCGGCGTGGAAGACGCCTTCCACATCGAGGCGGGCCCCGAGCACAAGGGCGAGGGGTACCTGGTGCCGAATCCCGGTGCCGCGCCGGTGAAGTTCCGCAGCACCTACGTGGACGGCATCTATGACCCACCCCGGGCCGAGAAGTCGGTTGTCGTGCAATCGGTTCCGACTCCGCAGCTGTTCACCGCGGGCCATGTGGAAGCCCCTGCCGACACGGTGACCGTCGTCGAACCCGCCGCGCACGAGGACCGGCCGCCGCGCAAGCTCGTCGCCACCATCGGCGATCAGCTCGCGCACTACGGACCCAGGGCGCCACAGCTGTGGCTGCCACCGCTGGACGAGCCCATCGCGCTCGACGGGCTGCTGGCCCGCGCGGATGTGCCCGAAGGCCAATGGCGTTGGCCGCTGGGCGAAATCGACCGGCCGTTCGCGATGCGCCGCGACCCGCTGATCTTCGACGCCACGTCGGCGGCGGCCAACGTGCTGATCCACGGCGGGCCGAAGTCCGGCAAGACGACCGCGCTGCAGACCTTCATCCTGTCCGCCGCCGCGCTGCACTCACCGCGTGAGGTCACGTTCTACTGCCTGGACTACGGCGGCGGCCAACTGCGTCCGTTGGAGGACCTGGCGCACGTCGGCAGCGTGGCGTCGCCGCTGGAGCCCGAGCGGATCCGCCGCACCTTCGGCGAGCTGGAACAGCTGTTGCAGGCCCGACAAGCCCGCGGGCACAACGGTTCGGGTGAGCGCGACGAGTACGGCGAGGTGTTTCTCGTCATCGACAACCTGTACGCATTCAGTCGCGACAACACCGACATGTTCAACACGCGGAACCCGTTGCTGACCAAGGTCACCGAGCTGGTCAACACCGGGATGACCTACGGCATCCACGTGGTGGTCACCACGCCGAACTGGCTCGAGGTGCCGTTGGCCATGCGTGACGGGCTCGGGCTGCGGCTGGAGCTCAAGCTGTCCGATCCGCGCGACAGCAACGTGCGCATCACCGGTGCGCTGCGTAGGCCCGCGGAGTCGGTGCCCGCCGACCAACCGGGGCGCGGCCTGACGATGGGAGCCGAGCACTTCCTGTTCGCCGAACCGGATCTGGCCGATATCGCGGTGATCAACGCCCGCCACCCGGGCGTCACCGCACCTCCCGTGCGGCTGCTGCCGCATGACCTGGCGCCCGACGTGGTCGCGCCGCTTTACCCCGCCCCCGAGCGGGTGGTCATCGGCCAGCGCGAGGAGGACCTGGCACCGGTGTCGGTGGAGTTCGCAGGCAACCCGCTGCTGATGGTGTTCGGCGACAGCAAGTCCGGCAAGACCACGCTGCTGCGCCACCTCATCAGGACGATTCGCGAACACTCCACCGCCGACCGGGTGGCGTTCACGGTGATCGACCGTCGCCTGCATCTGGTCGACGAACCGCTGTTCGCCGACAACGAGTACACCCCCAACATCGACCGGGTCACCCCCGCCATGCTCGGTTTGGCCGGTCTTCTCGAAAAGCGGCGTCCACCCGCGGGTTTGACTCCGCAGCAGCTCGCCGAGTGGAGCTATCGGTCCGAGGAGAACGGTCACATTCACTATCTGATCGTCGATGACGTCGACCAGATTCCCGATGCGCCCGCCGTCAGCGGCCCCTTCGTCGGGCAACGGCCGTGGACGCCGCTGCTCGGATTGCTTTCGCAGGCCAGCGAACTGGGGCTGCGGGTCGTCGTCACCGCCCGCGCCACCGGCTCGGCGCACGCGTTGATGACCGCGCCGCTGCTGCGCCGGCTCAACGAGCTGCAGGCCGCCATCCTCATGTTGTCGGGCAACCCGCAGGACAGCGGCAAGATCAGGGGCCATCGGTTCCGCCGGCTGCCCGCCGGTCGGGCCATGCTGCTCGACGACGGCGATGACGCCACATTCCTGCAACTCGTCAACCCCCTCGCCGACGCAGTTGCCGGCAACCCGAGAGACACAGGAAGGGAGTTCAACCGATGACCCTGCGCGTTGTTCCCGAAGGCCTGACCGCGGCCAGCGCCGCCGTCGAGGGGCTGACCGCACGGCTGGCCGCCGCCCACGCCGCGGCCGCACCTCTTGTCACCGCCGTCGTGCCACCCGCCGCCGACGCCGTCTCGCTGCAGACCGCCGCCGGCTTCAGCTCCCATGGGGCGGCCCACAACACGATGGCGGCCCAGGGTGTCGAGGAGCTGGGACGTGCCGGCGTGGGCGTCGGCGAGTCCGGCGCAAGCTATGCCGCCGGTGATGCGATGGCCTCCGCGTCGTATCTGGTGTCGGGTAGCTGACCATGACCGCCCCCATTTGGATGGCGCTTCCTCCGGAGGTGCATTCAGCGATGCTGAGCAGCGGCCCCGGGCCGGGATCGCTGTTGGCCGCTGCGGGGGCGTGGCAGTCGCTGGCCACCGAGTACTCCACTGCCGCAGCGGAACTGACCAGCCTGCTGGGGGCCGTGCGAAGCGGTGCGTGGGAGGGGCCGAGCGCCGAGCGGTACCTCGCCGCCCACACCCCGTATCTGGCTTGGCTTGCGCAGGCCAGCGCCAACAGCGCGGCGAGCGCCGCTCAGCATCAGGCGGCCGCGGCCGCGTACTCGACGGCCTTGGCGACGATGCCCACACTGGCCGAGCTGGCCACGAACCACGCCACGCACGCCGTGCTGGTCGCCACCAACTTCCTTGGCATCAACACCATTCCGATCGCCCTGAACGAGGCCGACTACGTGCGGATGTGGATTCAGGCCGCGACGACGATGAGCACATATCAGGCGGTCGCGGGGGCCGCGGTGGCGGCCACGCCTACCACCCCGCCGGCCCCCTTCGTGCTGATGCCGGGCGTGGGGGAGGCCGGAGCGTCCGCGGCGACGGCGCAACAGTCCATGGCGCAGCTGACCGCGGCCGATTCCGGTTCCGCGCTTGCCAACTCGGACATCATCGCGCAGCTGCTGCGGTTCGTCGGGCAGATCTTCCAAGCCTACGGGCAGTACGTCTATCAGCTGTTCGAACCGATCATCAACTTCATGGCCGACCCGATCGGCAACACCCAGCAGCTGATCGTTGGGCTGCTGACCAACCCGGGCCCGACCCTGGTGGCCTACGGCCCGTTCCTGTTCGCCGTTGCCTACCAGGCGGTTTCCTGGGTGGGTGCGTCGGTGACCTATCCCAACCTGCTGCTGACGACGTGGATGGCGCCGCTGGCGCTGGGCATCGGTGGGTACTTCCTGCACCAGTACCTCAACCCGCCGTCACCGCCCGTGCCGGAAGCCGCGCCGGCGCCGCAGCAGGCCCCTGCGGCCTCGCCCGCGCCCGCGCAACGCGCGGAACCGATGCCGCTGGCGGCCACGGTCGCCCCGACGGTGCCTGCCGCTCCCGCGGCCCCTGCCGCATCG
>NZ_ATDN01000041.1 GCF_004014805.1 Mycolicibacterium elephantis DSM 44368 | reverse complement strand
CCTCACCTACTTCCTCACGCCACGCCGTTCACAACCTGCCTGGTCATTACATCTAGCTCAGTGTAGCGAGTTGCGCGCCATAGCGAATCCGCAGCGGCCAGCACCGGCCGCGGCAACGGCAGGGGTATCCGGCCGGCCCGCCGGATCGCCTGGCTCATCATGATGATCCCGGCGGCGCCGATGTTGAACGTGCCCGGCTTGCCCGCCATCGTCGCCCGCTCCAGCGCGCCGAGCGCGTCCTGCTCGTGCAGCAACTGCAGCCGCGCGTCGTGCCCGGCGGCGGTCGGCACCACCGGCCCGGCCAGGTAGCGCGACAGCGCGGTGTCCATCGCCGGCCCGATCATGTTGGCCAGCCGCAGGATTGTCACGGTGATGTCGGTTCGGCGCCGGCCCAGGCCGCGGGCGTAACCCTCGATGTCGATGCTGTCGCGCGCGAACCCGTCGCGGGGCGGACGCCTGGCACTGCTGTCCTCGGTGAACATCACCGGGTCGTGCGCGCTGGCGCCGTACACCTCCGACGTCGACTTGAGGATCACCCGGCGCACGGACGGCGCCTTCTGGCAGGCGGCGAACAGTTGGATCGCGCCCATCACGTTGAGTTCCTTGAGCGTGGCCCGTCCGCCCGAGCGTGGGGCGTAGGAGGCCGCCGCCGCATGCACCACGGTGTCGACGTCGCCGTTGCGGATCACCTTGGCGATGAACGGGTTCCGGATGTCGGCGCGCACGAACTCGGCGCGGCCCATCCGGCGCAGTAGATCCTTGCTCGGCGCGATCGCGTCGACGGCGATGACATGGTTGATCAACGGGTTCTGCGCCAACCGGGCGGTCAGATATCCGCCCAGGAACCGGCACGCCCCGGTGACCAGTACGACCTTCGGATAGTGCACGCTGTCGCGTGACTCAGACCCGTCAGCGTGCCCGGAAGAGCGACCCTCGGAATCCATATCCGGTCAGCCTAGCGACCGCGGGCGAAACTTACTTGCCGAGCTTTCTGCGCTGCACCCGGGTGCGACGAAGCAGCTTACGGTGCTTCTTCTTCGACATCCGCTTGCGCCGCTTCTTGATGACTGAACCCATGAACTCCGCTACCTAGAGGTGTTGACTTGACCCGGTTACCTTACCGGGACCACCTCGGCGGACGGAAACGGCTCGGTTTAGCCGGCGTCGAAGTACGAGCTCTCCAACATGTCGTGGACAGCCTTGGCATGCACCCGGAACGAGCGGCCGACCCGCACGGCGGGCAGCTCTCCGTTGTGCACCAGCCGGTACACCGTCATCTTGCTGACCCTCATCAGGCTCGCCACTTCGGCGACGGTGAGAAATTGAGCTCGTGGCGGCTGGCTGTCGGCGGAGCCGGTGTCACGTGCCGACTTGCCACTAGCCGAATCCCGCGCCGATGGCCCGTTCATAGACGTCATCGCAACCCAATCATTCAGGCACGGGCCGTTCCAGCGGCTTCCCCTCCGCTGGCATCCCAACCCGTGCTTACAACGAGGAGAATAGCGTGGCTTGTGGGGTTACTGCGACGGGTGTGGGTTATTCGATCGGAATTCGTTGAATTACTCAGATGTAATTCCGAGCTGCTCAGAGCGTGTTTTCGCGGCGTCGACGGCGCTGGCCACCGCCGCCCGCAAACCACCCTTTTCGAGTTCCCGCAGACCAGCCGCGGTGGTACCGCCCGGCGAGGTAACGGTCGCGCGGAGCTCGGCGGCGGAGGTGTCCATGGCCGGACGCGCGCCCGCGTCGCCGCTCTTCTGGGTCTGGTCGAGGCGATCCAGCAACATCGCGGCCGACCCGGCCATGGTTTGCGCCACGAGTTCGGTGGCCACCGACCGCGACAACCCCGCGTTGACCCCGGCGTCCACCATCGCCTCGACCATCAGGAAGAAGTACGCCGGGCCCGACCCCGACAGCGCGGTGACCGCGTCGAGCTGCGATTCCGGCACGGTCAGCACGCCGCCGACGGCGTCGAAGATCGCCGACACCTCCTTGAGGTGCTCCGGCGTCGCGAACCGGCCCGGCGCCAGCGCGCTCACGCCCCCGCCGACCACCACCGGCGCGTTGGGCATCACCCGGATGACGGGCGCACCGGCGGGCAGCTTGTTCTCGAAGAAGGCCGTCGTCACACCCGCGGCGATCGTGACGAAAACCTGTTCGGCGGTGTCGCTTTCGGCCTGGGCCGCGGCTTCGGCGATCTCGGCGACCAGGCCCTCGACGTCGAACGGCTTCACCGCGACGATCACGTACGTCGCGGTGTCGACGGCGTCGGCGACCGTCGTCACCAGCACCGAGTGCTTCTCGGCCAGGTACTTCGCGCGGTCGGGGTCCTTCTCGGCGACCACCAGGTCCTTGACCTGCCGCCCGGCGCGCAGCAGCCCGGCCAACAGCGCCTCACCCATGCCTCCGCCACCGACGATCGCGATTCTCGCCATGCCGGAAAGCATTGCAGATGCGGTCCGGGCTACGCGCTCGGCACCATCGCGAGTTGGCGGGTCTGCACCACGATGTGGCCCTCGCAGTCGACGACGATGTGGTCCTCGTCGAACCAGTCCTGGCCGATCTGCACCGTCGTGCACAGCACGCGCAGCCAGCCGTCGGCCGGAATGGCGCGCAGGTAGGCCGTCAACTGCACCGTCGGCGCCCATCCGAACCGGTTGACGCCGAACGTCACCGGCGCCGACACGTCGCCGCACAGCAGGGCGAACAGCACGTCCGGCGCGGTGCCCTTGGGCCGCACCCAGTACTCGATGATCGGGGGGCCGCCGTCGGTGCGGGGCGTGAAGCTCGTCAGCGACGGGCGGATGTCGCAGCCCCGCGCCAGGTGGACGACGTCGGCCATGGGATGGCCCGGGCCGATCGGCTCCAGGCCGGGCGGTGGCTCGGGCTGCATCAGCGGGACGACCGGGTTCACCGACAGCAGCGGCGGGACGTGATGCTCGGGTTCGCCCAACGTGACCGCCGCGCGCACCGCCGTCCTGTCGCCCTGGTTCAGTTCCACGTCGACGAGGCTGACCCGCCGGCCGCGCTTGCGCACCGTCGTGACGACCCGCATGGGTCCGGGGTCCGGCGCCCACAGGAAGTTGCCCGACACCGCGATCGGCTCGACGCCGTCGCCGGCGTGCTCGGTGCGGGCCGCGTTCGCGCACAACGCCAGCATCGCCCCGCCGTGCACCTTGGGCCCGATCGTCCAGTGCTCGTTGAGCTCACCGTCGTACACGCCGTCGCCCACCTTGGTGAGGGCCATCGCGTCGGTGAACAGGGTGGAGCCGGACATGGGTGATTACCTCCGTCAGCGGGGGGTCAGCGCAACAGGTGCGCGCGGGCGAACTGCAGCGACTCCGTCAGCAGCGCCTCGCGTTCGGCAGCGGTCCGCGCGCCCGACGTGGTCACCTCAAGGATCACATGCCCGGAAAAGTCGCCGGCAGCCAGCATCTGGCAGATCTCGACGGTGGGCTGGGTGCCGTGGCCGGGCACCAGATGCTCGTCGGTGGACGCGCCGCTGCCGTCGCACAGGTGCAGGTGCACCAGCCCGTCGCCCATCCGGCGCGCCATGTCGATCGCGTCGGTGCCCGCCGTGGCGGTGTGGGACAGGTCGAGCGTGTAGTGGGCGTGATCGCCGTCCAGCGGGTCATAGGACGGGGCGAACGCCGAGATACCGGGTCCGGGCTTGCCGCCGCGCTTGCGCATCCGCTCGATCGACGTCTGCCCCGCGCCGAAGAACCGGTCGGCCCGGAACGGGAACATGTTCTCCACCGCGACCAGCACGTCGCTGGATGCCTCGAGCTCGGCGACCTGTTCGCTGAACCCCTCGGCATAGCGGCGCTGCCAGCGAAACGGCGGATGCACGACGACCGTCTGGGCGCCCAGTTCCTCCGCGGCGCGCACGCTGCGCTCGAGTTTTGGTATCGGGTTGGCGCCCCACACCCGCTGCGAGATCAGCAGGCAGGGCGCGTGCACCGACAGCACCGGCACCCCGTAGCGCTGCGACAGCTTCGCGACGGCCTTGACGTCCTGGCTGATCGTCTCGGCCCACACCATCAGCTCGACGCCGTCGTAGCCCAGCCGCGCGGCGTACTCGAACGCGGCCTCGGTTCTCAGCGGATAGACCGAGGCCGTCGACAGACCGACCTTGATGGCGGGGCGCACAGTGCTATCGGATTATTCGGCCGGCCGCCTAGCCCGACTGCAGCAGCGCCAACGGGCCCAACGTGACCAGGGCGCCGACGGCCACCGCGATCAGCGTGCTGCCGATGTCTTCGGTCTTGCGGACCACCCGCACACCCACGACGAGGCCCAGGATCACCAGCACCGACAGCACCAGCGCGACGATGTTGTTCCACTTCCACAGCTGGTCGAAGGCGATGAACAGGCCCGCGCCGAACGCGACGGCCACGATGCACTGCCCGACCACCCAGGCCGCCCGCAGGATCGACGACATCCGGGAGGGCGCGGCGGTGCCGACGTCTTCGTCGTGGTCCTCGTGGTCCTCGAGATCGATGTCCTCCGGGCCCGGACGCTTCTCGCGAAGGGTGAGGTCGTCATCGACCGTCGGGCCGTCGAACAACGTGTCATCGCCGGAGCGCAGGTACGACGGCAGCTCGTCCTCGTCGGCGACTTCGGCGGCCCTGTCCAGTTCGGCGACGTCGGTGTCGTCCTCGGCCGGCGCGTCGGTCCAGCCGATGAGCGGGTCGGGGCTCATCTGCTCGGCGTCCACCGCGGCGGCCGACGTGGGGCGCGACGTGACCGCCGAGCGCCGCGGTGGCGCGAAGAAGTCCAGGTCGGAGTCTTTCTCGCGGTGCTCGATGTAGGCCGTGTAGTCGGCCACGGCGCCCGCGTATTCATCGTCGACGTCCTCGTCCTCGATGGCCTCGGCCTCGGCGGTGACCTCGTCGATCTCGTCGATCTCGTCGATCTCGTCGATCTCGGTGGCCTCGGCCTCGTCCTGGGCAGCCACCTCGTCGACCTCGGCGGGCGCCTCCTCCTCGAGCGCCTCGACCTGCGCCTCGTCGGTTTCGGGCGCGGCCTTGGTCTCGACGTCCTGGTCGACGGCACCGTTGGTGTCGACGGCTTCGGTGTCCGCCGGTGCGGTTTCAGCGGTGTCGACGGTGTCGGGACGGACGATCGGGATCTCGCCGGTCAGCTCGGCGACCGTGATCGAGTCGGCGGAGCCGCGGCGTCGCCTGCGTCGGCCACCGACGGGTGGGGCACCGATCGTGCCGTTGCGCGCGAGCAACTCCGCAACCGAGATCGGTCGCGTGCTGCTGCTGTCCTCTGATCCTGTCATCGTCTGTCGCCTCTGGGCCTCGTCACCTATCGTCCAGCATCCTGACCGGACGTTTCCACCGAGACCGGATTCTCGGTATCGCCGATAAAGCCGCTACCGTTGGTTTCGCTGTCGAGTTTCCGCAGAATCAGCCCTTCCCGCAACGCCCACGGGCAGATGTCCACGGTCTCCACAGCAAGCGCGTTCATGCTTGCCTCGGCCACCAACGCCCCGGCCACGATCTGCGGCGCCCGGTCGCTGCTCACCCCTTCCAACTCCGCTCGGTCAGCAGCGGTCATCCTAGAGATGAAAGCTATGAGCTGCCTAAGGCCGGTCGCCGTCAGGGTTCGTTTCACCCTCGGCCCTGCTCCTGAGGGTGCCGCGCCGGTCAGCCGGGCCAGCGAGCGGAACGTCTTGGAGGTCGCCACGGTCAGGTCGGGGGCACCGGCCTTGACCACCTCGGCGCCGGCGTCGGCGAGCTCGGTGGCCAGCCAGTCGCGCAGCATCGCGACCCGGCGCCGGCCCGGCGGGTCGTCGGGTAGCCACTCGCGGGTCAGCCGGCCCGCGCCCAGCGGCAGCGACAGCGCCACCTCCGGCTCCTCGTCCACGCCGTTGCACAGTTCCAGCGAGCCGCCGCCGATGTCGATGTTGACGATGCGCCCGGCGCTCCAGCCGTACCAGCGACGCACCGCCAGAAAGGTCAGCCGGGACTCGTCGACGCCGCTGAGCACCTTGAGCTCCACCCCGGTCTCGGCCTGCACCCGCGCGAGCACGGCGTCGGAGTTGGTCGCGTCCCGGACGGCGGAGGTGGCGAACGCCATCAGCTCCGCGCATCCGGAGCTGGCGGCGATCTTGGCGAACTCGTCGACGGTGCGGACCAACTTGTCGGCGCACTTGCGGGTCAGGTTGCCGGACTGGTCCATCGATTCGGCGAGCCGCAGCGACGCCTTGGTGGAACTCATCGGCGTCGGATGCCCACCACGGCGTGCATCCACCACCAGAAGGTGAACCGTGTTGCTGCCCACGTCGAGCACGCCTAATCGCACTCTCCCAACTTAATCGGTCTACCGTTGGATACGTGACTGGCACGCATCCCGGAGAGGTCGAACTCGATTTCGCCCGTGAGTGGGTCGAGTTCTACGACCCCGACAACCCCGAGCATCTGATTGCCGCCGACATGACGTGGCTGTTGTCGCGCTGGACGTGTGTGTTCGGCACGCCGGCGTGCAAGGGCACGGTGGCCGGCCGCCCGGACGACGGGTGCTGTTCGCACGGCGCGTTCTTGTCCGACGACGACGACCGTGCCCGCCTCGACGACGCCGTCGAGCAGCTGACCGACGAGGACTGGCAGTTCCGGGACAAGGGCCTGGGCAAGAAGGGCTACCTCGAAATGGACGAGTACGACGGCGAACCCAACCTGCGCACCCGAAAATACAAGGGCGCCTGCATCTTTCTGAACCGGCCGGGGTTTCCCGGCGGGATCGGGTGTGCGCTGCACAGCAAGGCGTTGAAGCTGGGCGTCGAGCCGTTGACGATGAAGCCCGACGTGTGCTGGCAGCTGCCGATCCGGCGGGTGCAGGAATGGGTCGAGCGCCCGGACGGCTCGGAGATCCTGAAGTCCTGGATCACCGAGTACGACCGCAGAGCCTGGGGCGAGGGCGGAGCGGACCTGCACTGGTACTGCACCGGCGACCCGGCCGCGCACGTCGGCACCAAACAGGTGTGGGAGTCCTACGCCCCCGAGCTCACCGAACTGCTCGGCGAGAAGGCCTACGCCGAGCTGGCCGCGATGTGCAAGCGGCGCAGCGCGTTGGGGCTGATCGCGATCCACCCCGCGACCCGCGCTGCCGAATAGGGATTTCGGCGTATTTCGTCACGGTCAGCGTGACAAACCACGCCGAAATCGCTAGCCCTCGAGCTTGTAGCCGAGGCCGCGCACCGTGACCAGGTGCACCGGGTTCGCGGGGTCGGCCTCGATCTTGGACCGCAGTCGCTTCACGTGCACGTCAAGGGTTTTGGTGTCGCCGACGTAGTCCGCACCCCACACCCGATCGATCAGCTGGCCGCGGGTCAGCACCCGCCCGCTGTTGCGCAGCAGATATTCGAGCAGGTCGAACTCTTTGAGCGGCAACGTGACCGTCTCTCCGTTGACGGTGACCACGTGGCGTTCGACGTCCATCCGGATCGGCCCGGCCTCCAGCACGCCGTCGCCGACGCCGTTGTCGTCGGTCTCGGCGCCGCGGCGCAGCACCGCGCGGATACGCGCGATCAGCTCCCGCGCCGAGTACGGCTTGGTGATGTAGTCGTCGGCGCCGAGTTCCAGGCCGACCACCTTGTCGATCTCACTGTCGCGGGCGGTCACCATGATGACCGGAACGCTTGAGCGCGAACGCAATTGCCTGCACACGTCGGTCCCGCTCATCCCCGGCAGCATCAGGTCGAGCAGCACGATGTCGGCGCCGGCCCGCTCGAACTCGGCCAGCGCCGAAGGGCCGTCGGCCACCACGGTGGCCTCGAAGCCCTCCTTGCGGAGCAGAAAGGCCAGGGGATCAGCCAAGGACTCCTCGTCCTCCACGATCAACACGCTGGTCATTTTGTTTCGCTAGTCCTCTCGTTCGCGTTGCGCATCTTCGTCGGCTTGGGGATATGCCGGAATCGACAGGGTGAACGTCGATCCCGTGCCGGGCCGGCTCCACAACCGGATGGACCCGTTGTGGTTGGCGGCGACGTGTTTGACGATGGCGAGCCCTAGGCCGGTGCCGCCGGTGGCCCGTGAGCGTGCCTTGTCCACCCGGAAGAAGCGTTCGAAAACTCGCTCCTGGTCTTCCGGGGCGATGCCGATTCCGCGGTCGGTGACCGCGATCTCGATGTGGTCATCGCGTCGGCGTCGGCTGATCGACACCGAAGATCCGTTGGGCGAGTAGGCGATTGCGTTGGAGACCAGGTTGGCCACCGCGGTGACCAGCAGCGGCTGATCGCCAAGGACCTGATAGCCGGTCGGCGCGTCAGTGGTGATCGCGATGTCGGCGTTGTCGGCCACCACCTTGTAACGCGACAGCGCCTCGGATACCACGGTGTCGACGTCGACGGCTCCCAGGTCGGGCAGTCGTTCGGCGCCCTGCAGCCGCGACAGTTCGATCAGCTCGCCGACCATGTTCGCCAGCCGGTGCGATTCGGCCAGCATCTTCTCGGCGAAATGGCGTGCCGTCTCGGGGTCGTCTGCGGACGCCAGCAGCGCCTCGGCCAGCACGCTCATCGCGCCGACGGGGGTCTTGAGCTCGTGGCTGACATTGGCGACGAAATCCCTGCGGGTCGCTTCCATCCGCGCGTGCTCCGAGAGGTCGTCGACGTACACCACGGCGAACCGGCGATCCTCCTCGGTCAGCAGCCGCACATGGCCGCGGATGGACTGCACCGACCGTCCCGGGGTGCTGCGTTTGCGCGGCGACAGGTCGACCTCGGCGTCCTCCCCCGTGGCCAGCGTGCGTTCGGCGGCCAGCCACGCCCGGTCGTCGAGCAGTCGGTCGGTGACCAGGCCCAGCTCACGCGCGCGGCTGTTGGAGTAGACGACGTCACGGAAGGTGTCGACCAGGACGACGCCCACCGGAGATTGGGACAGCACGTGCTCGAGCATCTGCGAGACCGTGATGCCGGTCTGCTGGGCGACCTTGCGGCGCCGGCGCTCGATCCAGCGGGGAGCAAGGCCCGCCCCGAGCCCGACACCGATCACCAGTGCGAGCAGGGCCACCGCCGCGAGCAGTAGCGCCGATACGACACTCACGCGAAAAGCGTACGCATACCGTGAACGTCATCCCAGCAGCGTGCGGCGTAATCGCGATAAGTCACACAACAAATCTCAGGTGTTCGACCGCTGTTCACCGAATGTTTGCCCGAAACCGCCGGTCTGCGCGTTATTTGGCGCCTTGGGCTGCGACGGCGGCGGCGCCGGCCGCGGCGGCCTCGGGATCCAGGTACTGCCCGCCGATGATCGTCGGCTTGAGATCGGAATCCAGGTCGTAGCGCAACGGGATGCCGGTGGGGATGTTGAGGCCGACGACGTCCTCGTCGGACATGCCGTCGAGATGCTTCACCAGGGCGCGCAGCGAGTTGCCGTGCGCGGCGATCAGTACGGTCTTGCCCGCGCGCAGGTCGGGTTCGATCACCTCGGTGTAGTACGGCACGAACCGTTCGACGACGTCCTTGAGGCATTCGGTGCGCGGCGGGCCGCCGGGGATGTCGGCGTAGCGCGGATCGCCGTCCTGGCTGTAGGTGCTGCCGGGTTCGATCGGCGGCGGCGGGGTGTCATAGCTGCGCCGCCACGCCATGAACTGCTCTTCGCCGTACTTCTCCTTGGTCTCGGCCTTGTTCAGGCCCTGCAACGCGCCGTAGTGGCGCTCGTTGAGACGCCAATCGCGTTGCACCGGGATCCAGTGCCGGTCTGCCTTGTCCAGCGCGAGGTTGGCGGTGGTGATCGCCCGGCGCAGCAGCGACGTGTACAGCACGTCGGGCTGGCGGTCCAGCTCCTTGATCAACTCACCGGCACGGATGGCTTCGGCGCGCCCCTTGTCGGTCAGGTCGACGTCGACCCACCCGGTGAACAGGTTCTTGGCGTTCCATTCGCTTTCGCCGTGGCGCAGCAGGATGAGCGTGGAGTTTCCCATGGCAGAGAGCCTAGTCGGAGGCGAGACCGACGAAATGGCGGGATCTGGTCGCCCCAGATCAGTCGTCGTCGATGAGGTGCTCGAAGGCCTGCAAATTCTTCAGCGACTCGCCCCGCGACACCCGCCACTCCCACTCCTTCTGGATGGACGACCGGAATCCCAACTCCAGCAGGGTGTTGAAGTCCGAGTCGACGGCCTCGAGCACCTGGCCCAGCACCCGGTCGATCTCGTCGTGGGTGACCGCGTGCAGCGCCATCCGGCCGACCAGATAGATGTCGCCGACGTTGTCGAGGGTGTAGGCCACCCCGTACAGCTTGCGGTTGCGCTTGAGCAGGAACCGGTAGACGCCCTCGTGGTTCTCGTCGGGTTGGCGGCACACGAACGCCTCGATGCGCACCGAGTGCTCGCCGATGGACAGGATCGTGTTGGTCTTGAGACGACGCTCGCCGGGCAACTCGACGATGATCCCGGGCAGCCCGCCGTGGGCACCCTCGTGGCGGGTGCAGACCAGCTCGCTTTCCTTGCACGCGGCGACGATGATCTGCTCGGCCTCGGCGGGGTTCATGCCCGGACCCGCCGGCGGGAGAAGATGCGGCCGTTGCGCCGCGCTGCGGGCTGGTGGCGGGCGCGGTGGTCGCTGATCGCGCGACCGTAGCTGGCCAGCAGCGAGTCGACGGTGTGCGACCAGGAGAACGTCGCGGCGTGCGCGACGGCGGCAGGGCGCAGCGTGTCCGGGCCCCGGTCCAGCAGCGCGCCGATGGCCGCGGACCAGTCGTCGACGTCGTGGCTGTGCACCAGGGTGCCGGTGACGCCGTCGCGCACCGCGACGGGCAGCCCGCCGACCGCGGCCGCCACGACCGGGGTGCCGCATGCCTGCGCCTCGATGGCGACCAGGCCGAACGACTCCGAGTAACTCGGCACCGCGATCAGATCGGCGGCCCGGTACACGTTGACCAGCGATTCTCGGGACTGTGGCGGAAGGAACGTCACGCGATCGGCGATACCCAGGTCGTCGGCCAGCCGAATCAGCCCGTCGGGCGCCTGCAGCCCGGTGCCCGACGGCCCGCCGGCGATCAGCACCCGCACGCCCGGCAGCTTGGCCGCGGCGCGCAGCGCCAGGTCGGGCGCCTTGAGCGGTTGGATGCGCCCGACGAAACCCACCGTCGGCGCCTCGGGGTCCAGCCCCAGCGCGGCGCGGGCCGCGCGCCGGTCGCCGGGGGTGAACGTGTCCAGCTCGACGCCCGGGTGCACGACGTCGATGCGGGCCGGGTCCGCCCGATGTAGCGAAACCAGTTGCTGCGCTTCGATTTCGGTGTTGACGATCAACCGGTCGGCTTCGTCGACAACCTGCTGTTCGCCGACCGCGCGCAGCGGCGGTTCTGGTGCGTCACCTTCGGCCAGCGCGGCGTTCTTGACGGCGGCCAGCGTGTGCGCGGTGTGCACCAGCGGCACCGCCCAGCGGTCCCGTGCCAGCCAGCCGACCTGACCGGACAGCCAGTAGTGCGAGTGCACGATGTCGTAGTAGCCGGGTTCGTGGGTGGCCTCGGCGCGCAGCACGCCTGCGGTGAACGCGCACAGCTGGGTGGGCAGGTCGTACTTGTCCAAGCCCTCGAACGGCCCGGCCACGACGTTGCGCACGAGCACTCCGGGCGCCACCGCCACGACGGGCGCGTCGGCCGACGACGTGGCCCTGGTGAAGATCTCCACCTCGACGCCGCGGCGCGCCATCTGCAGCGCGGTCTGCAGCACATAGACGTTCATGCCGCCGGCGTCGCCCATGCCGGGTTGGGCCAACGGGGATGTGTGCACCGACAACACAGCGACACGCCTGGGAGCCAAGCGGCCGGCGACATCAGGCCGGGGAGCCGCGCGGCCGGCGACATCAGGCCGGGGCACATCCGTGGCTAGGCGCACACACTCATGTCTACACCGCCACGGCGAAAGACTTGGGATCAGGCGGTGGCGTCCCTGCGGCCGGCGCGCCGTATGGCGCCGATCGGGTCGGCGTACAGCCCCCCGAGGGAGACCACCCCCGCGCCCGCCTCCTGCACCCGGTTGCCGAACGCGGTCACCCGGATCTGGCGCGGAGGCAGCACAGAGCGCTGCGCGAACGCCTCCTCCACCAGGGCCATGCCCTCGGGGTACTGCGTGAACGCCTGACCGCCGACCACCAGGTCGTCGGGGTTGAGCATGTCGCGCAGCAGCGCCACCGCCTCGCCGAGCACCCGCGCCCGCTCGGCCAGCAGCTCCTGCGCCTGCGGGTGGTCCTGGCGCGCGGCCCGCAACAGCGCCTGCATCGTCGACCCCGGCCCCTGCGCGGGGATGATGCGCGCTCTACGGGCCGCGGTGAGCACCGCCTCGTCGCTGACCGTGGCCTCCAATTGCCCGCTGCCGCCGAGCAATTCGGATTGGGCGGGCAACGCGGCGATGGTGCCGGGCCCGCTGGTCGGCGAATGCACCCGCCCGCCGATCGACAGCGCGTAGCCGACGGTTTCGCGCGCATAGACGTAGAGGCTGGTCGATGTCGGCGAGGGCTGGCGGCGCACCCCGAGCAGCAGTTCGGCGCCGGCCATGGCGTCGACGTGGGAGGCGACCGAGACAGGCAGGCCGAGCGCCTCGGCCAGCACCGGCCCGACCGGCGCGTCGCTCCAACCGAGCCGAGGATGATCCAGCGTCCCCGCGGTGCTGTCGACGACGCCGCCCGCGGCCACGCCCACCCACAGCGGCCTGCGGCGGTGCCACCGGCTCAGGTAGCGGCGCGCGCTTTCGGCCAGGGCGGACACCGCGGCGGCCTGGGATCCGCGCGGTGTCGGCGTCTCGACCACGTCGAGGGTGCGGCCGAACAGGTCGGTGGCCACGATGCTGGTGGCGCGGGCGCCGATGTGGATGCCCAGCGTCAGGTAGGGCTCGTGGTTGACCTCCACGGGGACCCGCGGCCGGCCGACTGCGCCCGAGACCGCCAGATCGGCGCGTTCACGCAGCACACCGGCCTCGAGCAGCGCGGTCACCTGCCGGTTGACCGTGGCGATGCTCAGCTTGGTGTGTTGTGCGATGACGTCGCGGGCGATCGGGCCGCGCAGTCGTGCCGCGCCGAACACCGAGGCGGCCGCGGCGTCGGCGACCTTCAGCGACGGCGCGACGATGTGGTATCTGGTCAGCAGCGCGCGCTTGGTGTGAGCGACGGTCGGAGCCGGGCGAACGGTGGTGATGGTCATGGGGTGTCCTTCGGGAAGCCGGCGGGCGGGGATTTGGCCACCCCTGGCGACTCGTCAGGACATAGGAAGCGGTTCTGCGGAGTCGCTCAGGCGCGGCAGAGCGCGCGGCGACAACAACAGCTCCCGTACATACGGGGGAATTTAGCACGCCAACTAAGGTTGGGCAGATGATCGCACCACAGACCGCAAACCGGGTCGCGGTGGTCACCGGCGCCAGCGCCGGCATCGGCGAGGCGACCGCGAAAACCCTTGCCGCTCAGGGTTTTCATGTGGTCTGCGTGGCCCGCCGCGCGGACCGTGTCGAGGCGCTCGCGAAGGAGATCGGCGGCACCGCGAGTGTGACCGACGTCACTTCCGAGGAGGAGGTCTCGGCGCTGGCCGACAGCCTGCAGCGGGTCGATGTGCTGGTCAACAACGCCGGCGGGGCCCGCGGCCTGGAACCGGTCGCCGAGGCCGACATCGACAACTGGCGGTGGATGTGGGAGGCCAACGTGCTCGGCACGCTGCGGGTCACCCGGGCGCTGCTGCCGAAGCTGATCGACTCGGGCGACGGGCTGATCGTCACCGTCACCTCCATCGCGGCGTTCGAGACCTACGACGGCGGCTCCGGTTACACGTCGGCCAAGCACGCGCAGGGCGCGCTGCACCGCACGCTGCGCGGCGAGCTATTGGGAAAGCCGGTGCGGCTCACCGAGATCGCCCCGGGCATGGTGAAGACCGACTTCTCGCTGCGCCGGTTCGACGGGGATGAGGAACGGGCGGCCAAGGTGTACGAGGGTGTCACGCCGCTGGTCGCCGAGGACGTCGCCGAGGTGATCGGTTTCGTAGCCTCCCGCCCGTCGCACGTGAACCTGGACTCGATCGTGATCCGTCCGCGCGATCAGGCCACCGCCACCCGCTTCAACCGCCGCTCCTGAGTGATTTGTGTGCACAAACGGCTCAGCGGCCGGCCGGTTGCGGGGCGCCCGAGGGGGTGGCGGGCGCGTTGTAGGGGATCTCGTCGGGGGACGGCTCATCACTGAGCGCAGACATCGCCACCCACTCGTCCCACGGCACCACCCAGTCCCAGATGTCGCCGTCACTGTAGGACAACTCGATGCGGGTGCCGGTGACCTCGACCGGATCGCCGTATATTGCGCTGTGGAAGTACTGCTCGGCATCGCCCTCGGACAGGTTGATGCAGCCGTTGGTGACGTTGCTGCTGCCCTGCGAACCCAGGCTGGCCGGGTTGGCGTGGATGAACTCGCCGTTGTTGGAGATTCGCACGGCCCACCGCTCGTGGATGTTGGCGTAGCCGGCGGCCGGGTTGGTCATCCAGAAGTCCTCGTACTTCTCGGTGACGACGTGGATGCCGCTGCGGGTCACGTTGCGGTCCAGGTCACCCTCGCCGTAGCTGCACGCGAAGTCCATGATGACAGCGCCCTGCTCGTCGAGCACCTGAATCCGGTGCGACGGCGCGTGCGCCCGGACCACCTGGCGGCGACCGATCTCGAAGTGCAGCGTCGAATCCTGCGCACCGTAGGCGCCGTCGCCGAACGGCACACCGTACAGCCGGGCGTCGACGTCGACCTTGGTGCCCGGCGGGAAGTACTCCCTGGTGCGCCAATGCATGCGGGAGCCGCCGACCTCGTCGGGCAACCATGCCCAGCTGCCCTCGACGGGCGGATCGGTGGTCACCGTGACGGCTTTCTCGACCGACGCCTTGTCGCTGATCGAAGCGTCGAACTGCAGGATGATCGGCGCCGCCACCCCGACGACCTGACCGTCGGCGAGCTGGAACTGGCCGCTGACCTGTTTTGTCGGCGTCAGCGTGGTGAACGACCCCGACAGCGGCACGGCCTTGCCGTCGCGGCCGACCACCGAGCCGTCCCAGGTGTAGCGCACGCCGTAGCCGAGCGGCTCGGTGACGGTGAACGCGGTGCGGTCGCGGTTGAGGGTGCCAGCGACCACCTTGCCCTCCGGGTTGGTCAACGCGACCCGCTGGAACCAGCCGTCGGTGACCTCGGCACTGACCGGCGTGACCGGTGAGACGTCGGTGGCGGCGTCCTCCGGCTCGAACTTCACCGTCGGGGCTTCGGGTGCGGCCGCCTCGCCCGCCGTCGTGCCCGAGTCGCCGGCACAGGCCGCCAGCGCGCCGGGCGCGACAACGCCGACCACCAGGGCAGACAGGGCGCGACGCCGGCTGATCTGCGGCGGCCAGGCATCGAAAATCGGGCCAGGGCTCACGCGAACCCAGCGTACCTAGAGGCGGCAGCCGACCAGCGCAGGCTCAGGTGTGAGTTCGATCCCGAATGTGCTTCGCACGCCGTCGCGTACGGTCCGCGCCAGCGCGATCACGTCGGCGGTCGTCGCCGTGCCGCGGTTGGTGATCGCCAGCGCGTGCTTGGTCGACAGCCGGGCCGGGGCGCCCTCACCGGGATAGCCCTTCGCGAAGCCCGCACGCTCGACGAGCCAGCCGGCCGCCAGCTTCACCTTCTCCCCCGCCGGATAGTTGGGCACGGGCCCGTCGACGCTGTCGCGCAGCCGCTCGAACTCCGCGCGCGTCACCACGGGGTTGGTGAAGAACGACCCGACGCTCCAGGTGTCGTGGTCGGCCTCGTCGAGCACCATGCCCTTGCGGGCCCGCAACTCCAGCACCGTCTCGCGCACCCGCATCGGATCGGCGTGCGCTCCGGCCTCCACCTCCAACGCGGTGGCCAGCTCGCCGTAGCGCATCGGCGCGCTGCGGCCGTCGGCGCCCAACGCGAACTCCACCTCGAGCACGATCGCGTGCGACGAGTGCTTGAGGACGCTGGTGCGGTAACCGAACTGCAGCGCGTCCGGGCCGACCCACCGGTCTTCGCCGGTGCGGCGGTCCAGCAGTCGCACGCGCCGGATCGTGTCGGCGACCTCGGCGCCGTATGCGCCGACGTTCTGCACCGGGGTGGCGCCCGCCGAACCCGGTATGCCGGAAAGGCATTCGAGTCCGCCGAGGCCGTGCGCCAGCGATGTCACCACGACGTCGTCCCACACCGCGCCCGCTTCGGCGCGCAGCACGGTGTCCTCGACGGTGATTTCGGTGTTGGCGAGCAGGATGACGGTCAGGTCGGTGAGGTCGTCGGACAGCACGACGTTGGAGCCGCCGGCGAGCACCAGCGCGTCGTCATCGGGACCGAGGGCGCGCACGACGTCCACGACTTTCTGCGTGGTGTCGCACGTGATGAGCCGCTGCGCGACGCCACCGACGCGCAGCGTGGTCAACGGACCGAGCGGCACCGACTCCGCGACGGACGCGCCCCCTATGACCGATGTGACCACGGGCGGTAACGGTAGCGTGGCCAGCTATGCCGCGTTCATTCGACATGGCCGCCGAGTACGAGGGCGGCGTCGAACAGGTGCACCGTGCCTTCAGCGATGAGCGCTACTGGTTGGCGCGGTTGGCCGATTCCGGCGCCGACGACTACTCGCTGGATTCGATGGTCGTCGAGGACGACGGCGGCATCGACGTGGTCACCACCCAGACGCTGCGGGCCGACCGGCTGCCCGGTCTGGTGTCGCAGTTTCACAGGGGTGACCTGAGCTTCGTGCGCGAGGAGACGTGGGGCCCGGTGCGCGACGGGCGGGCCGACGCCACAGTCAAGGGCTCGATCGACGGTGCGCCTGCCAACCTCTCGGGCACCGCGGTGCTGGCGCCGGCAAGTTCAGGCCGCGGCTCGCGGCTCACGTTCAACGTG
Organism: Mycolicibacterium elephantis DSM 44368; assembly: GCF_004014805.1. Classification (GTDB taxonomy): domain Bacteria; phylum Actinomycetota; class Actinomycetes; order Mycobacteriales; family Mycobacteriaceae; genus Mycobacterium; species Mycobacterium elephantis. Next base: position 1,640 of record NZ_ATDN01000041.1, on the reverse strand, counting down.
ACGGTCGAGGTACGGGTGCCGTTGGTGGGCGGCAAGATCGAGAACTTCATCGGGTCGCAGCTGGTCGACCTGCTGATCGCCGAGCAACGCTTCACCACAGGATGGCTCACCGGAAACGCCTGATTCGTAAGTAAACTTTCGTTCCATGTCGCGCCGCATGGAGTACACCATCGGGTTCGACGTGCCCGCCGAGAAGATGTATCAGGACTTCACCAGCCGCGACTACTGGCAAAGCCTGATGGACGCCTATCGGCAAATGAGTCCCTCGGAGATCACGTCGTTCTCGTGCGATGAGCGGGGCACCGACATCGTGTTCGTCCAGGAGGTGCCGCGCTCGGAGCTACCTTCGATCGCGCGTTCGGTCGTGCCCTCCGACATGGTCATCACCCGCAAGCAGCATTTCGACCCGTTCGACCATGCGAAAAACCAGGCCAAGGGCAGTTACGCGGCGTCCATTCCGCGCGGGCCGGGCCGGTTCGGCGGGCAGTACTTCCTCACCGACACCGCCACCGGCAGCCAGTTGCGGTTGGCCAGCGTCTGCAAGGTGCGGATCCCGTTGATCGGCGGCGCGCTCGAGGACCTGATCCTGCACCACATCAAGTACCTCTTCGACGCCGAGGAGCAGTTCGCCGCCCAGTGGATCGCGAATCATCACTAGCCGGTGCTGCCGCCCAGGGCCGTCAGGCAGAACCGCCACAGTTGCTCCTTGACGACCTCGAGTTCCCCCTCGGCGGGCGCGGCGAACGCGTAGTAGTGGTAGACCGACCGCACGAGTTCGGTCATCAGCCATGAATCCCATTCGGGGTCAGGTGGATTCAGAAGGCCCGCTTCGATCGCGGCGTCGACTTCGCGGCGCACCAGGTCGACGAACGGCTTCTCGGCCTCTGCGAGTTCCTTCGGAAACTGCCGGTGCAGCCGCCAGCGCGTGGAGACAACGAACCGCGGCATCGCGGCGTCGCGATTGTCGCCGCCGAGCCGCTCCAGCGTCGAGGTGAGGTAGTAGCGCAGCCTGGCGAGAGGGTCAGGCAGTTCGGCGGCCTCGCGCGACCACCGGTCGACAGCCTCCGACATCGCGTCGCCGATCACCGCCAGCAGCAGCTCGTCCTTGCTGGCGAAGTAGCGGTAGAACGTCTGCAACGCGACGCCGGCTTCCGCGGCGAGTTCCTGGGTCGTGAAGTCGTCGCCCTTGGCGTCGATCAACTTTCTGGCCGCGTCCAGCATTTGACGAACCTGCTGGGCGATGCGTTGGCGGGACCGCTGCACAGCCGCCGAACGCTCGACCGCACGCTCTACCCAGGTCACCGGAAAACTCTATCGCCTTGCTGTCATGCTCAGCGCGTCTCCCCATCTAGCTGAGCGGCTCGGCTCGAGCTCGCACAGGGATTCATCCCCGCGCGCAATTACCGGGATAGTGCTGACAACGCATTTGGCCCTCGCCCCGAACCCATTTCGGCGCTGAGCCGCCGTGATTTGGCGAACGAGAACGTCAAACTGGTTGGGCGACGGCGCTGTCGATGGCCAACGGCGCCGGGCTTCTGCCACCTATCTCCGGCAGGGGTCGAAGTTGTTGGCCTCAAGCTTGTTGAGTTTGCGTTCGGTGTTGATGCGTGTGGTGGTTTCGGCGGCGCGGGTGCGTCGTC
>NZ_ATDN01000040.1 GCF_004014805.1 Mycolicibacterium elephantis DSM 44368 | reverse complement strand
TTATCTACACACCACCAAACACAAGTTTCCGTGAAAAATCCGGGCTAGGAGTGGTGTGTCGTTGAGCCGTTCGGGGTGGGGCATCGCGTAGTGGTCATTGAGTTACCGACCAAAGTGACTCAAGTAAAGGACGCACCACGCGATGACCCAGGACCATTCTGCCTTGCTGGCCCAGCTCGATGCGCTCAAGTCCGCTGATGCCGGTGCGGTGTTCGCCGAGCTGATCCGTGCCGGGCTGCAGGCGTTGATCGAGGCCGAGGCCACCGAGGCGATCGGAGCCGGCCGCTACCAACGCAGCGACAGCCGTGCCACGCACCGCAACGGGCATCGGGCCAAGACGGTGTCGACGACCTCCGGCGATATCGAGGTCAAGATCCCCAAGCTGCGGGCCGGGTCGTTCTTCCCGTCGCTGTTGGAGCGGCGCCGGCGCATCGACCGCGCCCTGCACGCGGTGATCATGGAGGCCTACGTGCACGGCGTTTCCACCCGCAGTGTCGATGACCTCGTCGCGGCGCTTGGGGTCGGCTCCGGGGTGTCGAAGTCGGAGGTCTCGCGCATCTGCGCCGGCCTGGATAAGGAGATCGAGGCGTTCCGCATCCGCAGCCTGACCCACACACAGTTCCCCTACGTGTTCTGTGACGCCACGTTCTGCAAGGTCCGCATCGGCGCCCACGTCGTATCTCAGGCGCTGGTGGTGGCCACCGGGGTGTCCATCGACGGCACCCGCGAAGTCCTCGGGACCGCAGTCGGTGACAGTGAATCGTTCGAGTTCTGGCGCGAGTTTTTGGCCTCGCTCAAGGCCCGTGGCCTGTCCGGGGTGCACCTGGTGATCTCCGATGCCCACGCCGGCTTGAAGTCCGCGGTGGCTCAGCAGTTCACCGGGTCGGCCTGGCAGCGCTGCCGGGTGCATTTCATGCGCAACCTGCACGGGGCGGTGGCCGCCAAGCACGCCCCGGCGGTGACGGCGGCGGTCAAGACGATCTTCGCCCACACCGACCCCGCTGACGTCGCCGCCCAGTGGGATCAGGTCGCCGACACCCTGGCGGGCAGCTTTCCGAAGGTGGCCGCGATGATGGATGAGGCCAAAGCCGACGTGCTGGCGTTCACCGCGTTCCCGCGCACCCACTGGCAAAAGATCTGGTCCAACAATCCCATCGAGCGGCTCAACAAAGAGATCAAACGCCGCGCCGACGTCGTGGAAATCTTCCCCAACCCCGCGGCCTTCCTGCGGTTGGCCACCGCTGTGGTCATCGAAGCTCACGACGAATGGCAAGTCACCCGCCGCTACCTATCCGAGGTCTCCATGGCTGAGCTGCGCAAAGTCATCGCCGCCAAACACACCGCCGCCGAACCAGTTCCCCGAACAACGCCAGATCGCCTAGCATTCACCACGACTCGTTGATCACAACGCGTGAACCCACGCCGATCCGAAGTCCACCACCCCAAGGGGCACTATCTTATATGCTCCTAGGGGTGCTTGCTTGCTTAATGTTGCACGAACGGTCAACACGAGCGCCCATTGGATCGCGCTGGACTCGATGCCTCGTTCCCCAAACGTCGATAAGGCGCTATGTGGGGTATTGCGCATAGGCCATTGGCGTTGATTATCGGCACCGATTTCGGGCTCGATGCCGACACCTTTCTACATGCTTTACCCGCAATTAGTGCTCTTGCTTAATTTGCGAAGAAGACGGCATCTGCCTGTAGCAGTTGACCCGTAGCTGGGTCCGCGAAGACGGGATCGAGACCCATGAGCGTCATGCCCAATCTGTCGGCCCGGTTCAACACATCGCGGTATGTCATTGCGCCACTGTAGAGCGGCACGAGGGACAGCTCCAACTGCAAGCCGACGATCACACCGTTCGAGAGCAGGTTTGAGGCGCCGTCTAGCACAGCGCTCTCATACCCCTGGACATCCACTTTCAGAAACGTCCGCGCGCCTGGGCCGACACCCAGCTCAGGTAAAAGCTCGTCAAGCCGTTCTTGGCGCACCTTCTCGGTACCGACGTAACGGGAGGAGGGTAGCGCATCGGTGTGCGTCTCTAGCATCGGTAAAACAGAGCTAGATAAGCCGGCGTTACCGGAGACGTTAATCGTGACTTCGGACTTGGAATCTCCGATGGCGTATTGCATCGCGTCCCATTTGTCGTCTCGAGATGCCTTGCGTTGAAGCGACTTGAAGGGGTGTTCCAGTGGCTCGAATGAAATGATGCGGCCGGTATACCCGAGTTCGCGGATGCCGGTCGCGAAGCCTCCGTCGTTGGCGCCGACGTCTAGCACACATTGGACGCGATGGTGATGAAGCAACTTCACTGTGCGCGCCAACGGGTCCTGCAGTGGGTAGTGAACAATGTCAATGCCAAAGCGGTGCACCCAGCGCCGCAATTCGTGCTTCACCCTCATGTTCAGCTACCGGGCGCGGCGACGTCTTCGTCGATCCGCATCCCAGTCCCTCCCCTCAGCCTCGTAAGTCTGTCAACGCCGCGTCACGCCTATCACTATGGGGACATACCGCATCGTAAAGCGTTTTTCGGCAGCGCCGATCGAATGATACTCGCACTTGGACAAAGAGGCCGATGTGTCTGCGGGCGTGGGGATCTGCGACCGTCGGCACGCCGGTGTGGTTCTGTCATTCCTCGCGAACTAGTTTTCATTCTCGGACGCCGGGTCAGTGCCCGGGCTTTGATAGGCCGGGCGATACCGTCGTAGACGCCTCATGACCTTCATGCGAGGAGTAGTGGCGACGGCAGAATTAGATGTCCCATCGCCATAGCTATAGCCATAGTAACTGTAGTTGTCGGAGGCGCCCCCGCGCGTGGGTGTAATCGTAAAGACCGCGCCGAGTATTGGAGCACCGACGCTCCTGAGGTTTCCCACCGCGTGTGCGAGTTGCTCGCGTTTCGTCTCGCCGTACCTAGCCACGATCAGAACGCCGTCAGACGCTGCTGCCAGGATTGCGGCATCGGTGACCGCTAGAAGCGGCGAGGAATCGACCACGACATAGTCGAAGCCAGTGCGCAATTCATCGAGTATTTTTTTCGCGGCCAAGGATCCGAGTAACTCGCTCGGGTTCGGTGGCACTGCGCCCGACGTCACGACGGTCACGCCGGGAAACGCAGTTTCCTGCAGAACATCCTCGAGCGAGGCACGTCCAGCCAGCACTGTGCTAAGGCCGACCGAACCGACTAGGCCAAGGTACTTGTCCAGGCGAGGCCGCCGCAGATCGCCATCCACTAGTACGACGTTATGTTCAGCTTCCGCCAAAACCAGCGCAAGATTTATGGCTGTGGTCGACTTGCCTTCGCCGGGCATTGAACTGGTGACAACGATTACGCGAGGGGGATTGTCGACCGCGAGAAACTGCAAGTTGGTTCGAAGCTTGCGAAACGCTTCGGCAAATGCTGAGTTGTCGTTATCTAAAGATTTCGCCGGACTTCGCTTACGCTCCTTGTCGAGCGGAATGCTTCCAACGACTCCGACTCCCGTAATCTCTTCGAGGTTTTGTCGGTCCTTGACCGTGTTGTCGAGCAGGTCTCTGAGAATCGCGAGACCGATTCCCAGTGCTAGGCCAAGCGCGAGGCCGAGAGCAATGTTTCGAGCGGTCTTAGGAATCACCGGACTTTTCGGAATGGAAGCGCGCTGCTCGACGATAACACGAGCGTCGGGCCGAGTACCATCGGGTGGGGTTTCCAGTTCGCGAACCATTACTACGAATTCCTCCGAGAGCGCGTCGGCAATGTCACGCGCACGGACGGGTGATTCGTCGAGAACTGACACATTTATTAGGACCGTGTCGAGTTTCGAACTCGCCTTTACCTTGTTTTGGAGCTCGCCGGCACTCATTTCAAGGTCGAGCTTGTCGATTGTGCGTTGCGCTAACGTCTCGCCCATAAGCAACTCGGTGTACGAGATCACGCGTTCTTGCGAGAATCGATTGCCCTGGTAAATCTCGGATGCTGAAGCGCCCGAAGTCGTGGAAACAAAAAGCCGTGTAGAAGCCTCATAGAGCGGCGTCGTCAACATGTTCACCGCGACGGCAACCAAGAGCGCAACACCGGTCGTGATGCAAATGATTAACCAGCGAGTACGTAGCAATCGGAGGAAGTCTTGGATAGTCAACGTCGACCCCGCAAAGTTCTCTCCTCACGTATGTGCATTTCCGGCTCAATCCGAGCAATTGGGCACGGTCACTACAGGAGTCACGTTGTCTATCAAGGGCTGAACCGGCACCCGGGCAGGCCCCGGGGATGTCGGCTCGCTTAGCAAGAACTTGATTTCGCCCGAAGTTCCGCGCGGTATGCCCACTTGCATCTCGAACGTGGGATGCCCACGTTCCATACCACGCGAAACCGGCACGTTTTGGCCGTTGGCTATGGCACCTGCCAACTCGGCCCCCTTCGTCGCGACAAGTGTTACCGAGGTCAGCATGGTGCCGCTCGGCGCGTTGATCGGAGCCCCCTGAATGATGCCTGGGCTACCACCGACGTAGTCGGGTATCGGGCCGTCCGGTGCAGTATTCGCCAGCCGAACTGTGATGGTCGTTTTCCGTGTCTCGCCGTCGCATCCGTCAGCGGCGTACTCGATCTGCCGCGTCAGGTAGTAGTCCATCTTGTTTCCGCCGAGGTTGTTGATCACGACCTCGGCGTACGGCGCGTCGTCGTCGGGGACCACATGCGCCAACGGCGTCTCTTCGAGAAGCGCCTGTTCATCTGGGTGTGCACTCCATACTGCGATGCGGCGTTCGCTGGCCGCCTTACCAAGGGCGTCGAGCAGCTTTCGCGGCGACTCCACTGGGCCGGTTATCTTCGTTACCACTTCGCTCGCGACGTCCTGCAGATACTGCTTGCGAGCGGTCTGGTCAGTCGGAAAGCGTTCGTAAACGGTGGATTCCGTCAACTCAACGACATTGTCCTTCGTGATTCGCTCGCCGTCCGGCATGGTCACGGGCCCAACGGCGCCCAGAATGTAGCTCAGGGCGACGGGGTCGATCGCGATCACACCGTCGACGGTCATGCCCGATTCCTCGGCCCACATCGATCTCCAAATCTGCGCAGCGTAGGGAAAATGCGAGCTCAGATTGCTGTTACGGAAATCGGTGAACGCATTCGCCCACCCCCACTGTTGGTCGAACTGGGGGCCGAGATCAATTGACGTCGACGCAGCACGGAGTTCAGTGTTCGGCGCCAACTTGTCGACGGTCGGCTTGCCGTTGTCGAACCGGAGAATGCCAAACCCGCCGAGCAGGCCGCCGGTTCCGCGGGCCTCGGCGTTCGTCTGGAATGCCATGAAATAGGTACGGGGGCCATCCACGCCCATCATCGCCGGCGCAAGACGTGCGGCAAGATCCGTGTTCTCCAACAAGCCGGTGACGTCTGACGTCTGGGACTGCAGCTGGGTACGCGCATTCCGCATGGCGGAAAAGTAGGTCGGCTGCGAAATGGCGTCGGCTTGTTCACCGAGTTGCGATGCAGAGGCTGCGATCTCGCTCAACCGGGGAGCGGAGTCGCGGAGCAACTCAACGTTGACCCGGCCGTCGTGGAGTACACGATCAGGCGAAAGCGCTTCTGCCACGTCGGCAGAAGGCTGCAGCACGTCGGCGCTCAGCCCCACCACCACGTCGGAGATCTGTTGTCCGGTCTTGAACGGACTGCCGAGCCACGGCACGGCCGCGGCGATGTTCCACGGAATGGAGTGCGTCGCATCCTGTGCTTCCCGGGCGTGCGACGTAGCCTTGTTGACCCATTGGGTGGTCTCGTCGGCGTTTCCCTTCAGCAGGGCTTCGCGCGCCTCTTGAGCGGCCTCGCGGGCAGCTTCGAGGTTCGACTTCGCCTGGAAGGCTCCATACGCCAGCCAGCATCCGAACGCTACGACCACCAGCAGCACGCCGATCAACGCGCCGCGCCGACTCAGAAAGCCGAACCGGTCCTGATCGAGGTCATCTTCAGTTACTTGCGCAGAATTATCGTTGTCACCGTCGGACTTGCGTCGAAACGGATTTCGCGGAATTTGCACGCAGAAGTTAACCCCCGTACTCGGCTGGGCGGTACGCCCCGATTTCAGGCAACGACGAAGTTACCTCAGACCGGCACGTACCGAGAGCCGATTACGAGATAACGAACGACGGAACTTAGCAGCGCCTGCCCACGCTGACGCTAAACGAACCGTACGGCCCGATCTTGGCGCTGAGCCCCGCGAAGCAGAGCTGGAAGTTCAGATTTGACGCCCAGCCGAAGAAGGGCCGAAGGAAGGGCGGAAGCAGGGCAAACGGGTTGAAGCTGAACCAGACCCGTTCATTTGACGGCGGATTCGGGTTCGCCGATCCGATCCACCACAGGGAGTTCTGGAACCAGCTGCGCGGATCGCCAGGCTCGATCGGCTGCGGCTGCAGCGGCACGAAGTCGAGCATCTGGGTGACCGGTGCGGCCGGCATCGGCACCGCGGGCGCCGCCTGCACGGTGGTCGCCGGGATGACAGTGGCTGCTGCGACAACCGCGCATGCAGCAACACCGGTCTGGAACTTAGTGATGACCCCGTTCATAACTCCCCCATGCCCTTGATAAGCAGACTGTTTGCTAGGTTGCCAGACCCTAACACGATGTGTCAATAGGAAACTGCAGAACACGGACCTTTTTATGCCGACATGTCGCGGTCCGGCGAAGCCAGAACATCCGTCGCCAATCCAAAATGTTGACGGACCTGCAAATTTGCCATCGAAAGCACCTTTCCAGCTATCGTCCGCCCTGGCTAAATACCCGTCCGAGTTCGGCCCGCGTGTTGATGCCGAGCTTGCGATAAATGCGGGCCAGGTTGGCTTCCACCGTCTTCGGGCTGATGAACAACGCCGTGGCGACCTCGCGCGTCGTCAGCCCCGACGCCGCCAACTCGGCGACCCGCCGCTCCGACGGTGTCAACCCCGAATCGCCGCGGGTGGGAACGCTGTCCCGGGCCAGTTCGGTGCGGGCGCGCTCGACCCACAGCGGTGCCCCCAGTGACTCGAAGGTTTTCAGCGCTTCCGTCGCCTTAGCGCGCGCAACGTCTTTCCTCCGTCGCCGGCGCTGAAGCTGACTCAACAGCAGTAGGGTGCGGGCCCGCTCGAACGGCATCGGTAACCGGTCATGGTGTGTCAAGGCCTCTTCCGCCTTGCAGACCGCCGCGTCGAGATCGCCCCGGGCCGCCAACAACAGACTCCGCCCCCTCGCGCCGACAGCCAACATCCACGGCCGGTCCAGGAGTCGGCCGTTGGCTTCGAGCGTGTCGATCATCGGCTCTGCTTCGGCGTGACGGTCCAACGCGATCAGTGCCCTGACCGCGTCGGGGACGTAGGCCACGTTGATGATCTCGGTCCCCGGCGCGGAGGGGAAGCGGTCCATCAACGGCCGCAGGACGCGCGTCGCCTCCGGGTAGTTGCCGAGCGAGACCTCGAGGAAGCCCAAACTGATCGACGCCCAGTCTGCCAACCCCGGTGCGCCGCACTGATGCGCCAGATCGATCGCAGCGCAGGCGGTTTCGCGGGTCTCGGTCACCTCTCCGGTGTATGCGGTGACCACCGACTGCACGGCCTTGGCGACGACGCACAGCTGGTCGCCCCCGAGCTGTTGGGCCCGTTGGACCGTTTCCTCGGCCACGCGCGCTGCTTCGTCGTATCGGCCGCGCCATACCTCGGTCAGTGCGATCACCACGGCGATGAACGTCCGATCGGTCTCGGCGCCACGCTCGACACAGCGTTGGTGGAGCGCGGCCAATTCGTCAGAGGCCGCATCCAATTGGCCCGTCCATGCCAGCAGCAGCGCGTTGTTGGCGCTGGCGCGAAACGCGATCGGCGCCTCGCTGTCGGGGCGTTCCAACGCCAACGCGCGGCGGAGGCTCGGTTTGTCGACGCCGCGCCCGCACATGCAGGCGATCGTGGTCCGCAGGGACAGGGCCTGGCTGGTCAGGTCCGGGTCATCGACGTCGGCGGCATGGGTGACGGCGCGCTCGGCGTTCTGCAGGGCCAGCGCGAGATCGCCTGCGTTGAGCCGCGCGTGCGACAGCAGCAGCAGCGTACGGACCCGCACGTCAGGGCTGCAGTCGGCGGTCTGCAGCGCTTGTTCGAGCAAGTCGACGGCGTCGTCGAAACGGCTGTGGTGAATCCGCATGGCGGCCAACAGGTTCAGCGCCATTGCGCGGTCCGTGCCGACCGGGTTGCGGGCCATCAGCTTGTCCAGCAGGCTCTGGGCGCGCGCCAGGTCGCCGGCGTGCAGATAGTGCTCGGCGGCGCGGATCCGGCGGATCGGCGTGTCCCCGCCCAATCCGATTGCCAGCTCGATCAACTCGGCTGCCGCGGCAGGCGCCCCTCGCGCCCGTGCGGCTTCTGCCGCCTCGTCGAGCGCCTCGAGGGTCGCGGCATCGGCACTCGACGCCGCCAGCGCCATATGCCTGGCCCTCGCCTCCGGCAGCGTCGCCACCTCGGCCAGCCGCCGATGCATCACCCGGCGCGCGCGTCGACTGGCGTCCGTGTAAACCGTTCGCGCCAACAACTGATGGGTGAACTGAACCGCGTCGCCGTCGACCTTGAGAATTCCTCTGGCCGTTGCCTCCTCGAGCAGTTCGCGGAGGCGCTCCGGGTCCGTGCGGGTGACTTTCTCGAGCAGCTCCACGGTGGGCGCCGCCGCCGACGCGGCGGCCAGCAGCAGTTCGTGCGCTTCGTCGTCGAGGCGGCCGATCCTCATCCGCATCAACTCGGCCAGCGTGGGCGGCAGCGTCGACAAGGAGCTGCCCGATTCGATGGCGCCCGCCAATTCCAATGCGTAGAACGGGTTTCCGCCGGAGATCTCGGCGATCCGCACCAACGTCGGACGGGGGATCGACCGCCCGAGGCGTGCGGTGAGCAGCGCGCGCAACGCGCCCAGGCTCAACGGCCCGACGTGGTGTCGCACAATGCCGTCCGGCGCGGGCAGCGCCAACCATTCCGCGGTCGAAGCGGTCCCGTCGTGCTCCGTTCGTTCGGTGAGCAACATCCCGACCGGACCCGAGAACTGGCGGACGCTCGACGCGAGGACCGCCCGGCTGGACGGATCGAGCCACTGCACGTCGTCGATCGCCACCAGGACCGGTGCGTCACGTGACAGGTGCTCGATGACCGAACCCAGCGCCGCGGCGATCACGCTCTGATCCGTCGCCGGGCCGGTGCCGCTGGCGCGCAACAGCACGTGGTCGACGGCGTGGCGTTGCACGTCCGGCAACGCGTCAACGACGGCCGGTTCCACTTCGCTGAGCAGATCGGCGACCGCGGCGTAGCTGAGCGTGGTCTCCTGCGGGCCGACCCGCGCCCACAACACCTGAAAGCCGCGGGCACGGGCGTCGTCGACCCCGGCGAGCCAGATCGTGGTCTTGCCGGCGCCGGCCTCGCCTTCCAGGACGAGCGCTGACGGGCGCATCTCGGCGGTTCGCAGGAACTCCGACACCACCCGATGCTCAGCCGGCCGTTCAATCACGCCGGAAGTCATTACCACCTCTCCCCGACAGCAAACCGAGCCTATACCGGGGTGGGGTCACCTTTAGGGGTTGATGCGCCACATATTGCGACGCGCTTCCAGGGAGCCTGTGGCAACCTTACAAATGTTGCTTGCGGATGCGGGCGCCGACGCGGCTGGACAGCCGCTGGTGGGGGGCGCCTGCCGCGTTGCAGACCCGCGAGACGATCTCCGGGGAGTCGCTGGAGAATACGCCGTAGACCACTTCGTCGGCGGGAACGGACAGCGTGACAAGAAGCCGTGCCGGATTGCCTTCGCTCGATATGGTCGCGGCGGCGGCCTCGATCCGGGCGACCATCTCGTCGACCGATTCCTCGGTCAGCTCAGGCAGGTACCACTCCGCGAGAAAACACGCGGTCTCCTGTCCCGCCTCCATACCGCTGGACAGTAGCCAATAACGCACGAAATGGAATCGGGGGTTTCCCTATCCTTTATTTCGATCCAAAATATTTACGGCTGCGGCAACATCACGTTGACCAGCAGCGCCCGATGGTCTGAGCCCTCGATCCTCAAGGTGCGCACCGAGATTGCCGTGCAGTCGCGGGTGAGGACGTGATCGACGGCCCATACCGGAGGTATGCCGAGGTCGGCGGGATGGGTCGGTGCGAAACCGGCGCCCGCCTGGTCCGCGGCGTCGCGGTAGCCGTCGCTCACCAGGCTCCGGAACTCGCGCATATCGGTGGTGCTGTTGAGGTCGCCGGCCACGATCACCGGGCCGGGCCTCGCGGCGAGGCGGTCCAGCGCCTTATTGAGCCGGGCAATGTCGTTGCGCCAACCGTCGATCGGTTCGGGCCAGGGCGCCGACAGGTGCGTGGTGACGACGGTCGTCTCGGAGCCGGGTGTGCGGACCCGGGCGGTAAGGAAGCCGAGCCAGAAGTCGTCGACGGGTGAGCTCGACGCGATCGGATACCGGCTCCAGATGCCGACGCCGGCCGGGCCCTCCCGCGGCCGCAGTGCTTGAAAAGGAAAGTCCTGGTCGAGGCCTTCCGCCTTCAGTCGTTGCGCTGCGTCAGGCGTAAGTTCTTGGACCGCAAGGACATCGGCGTGGGAGCGGGCGATGTCGGCGACGGAGGCGGCGTCGGCTTCCCCGTAGCGCAGGTTGGCCGAGGCGACCCGCACGGTGACGCCGTCGGGCGCCGCGTCGGCGACGAAGAGGGGTGCCTGCACGGCGACCGTCGCCGCGGTGAGCGCCACGGCGAACACGGCCATCAGCCAGTGGCGCTGCGTCGCGAAGACGACCAGCGCGACCGGCGCACCCAGCATGAGGTGGGGCACCACCGCGGCCGTCGCCGCCAGCGGCTGGTTGACGATCGGCACGAACCGCACCACCAACGCGCCGGCCGCGACGGCGAATGCCCCCGCGCCCAGCGTGGCCCACAGCCGTCGACCCATGCCTGACTGTCTACCTGAGGTCAAAACCGCAGGATTTTTCGCCCGTCGCGGTGTCCGGAAAAATTTGCTCCAGCAACTTTGCCGTGTTTTTCCACGGCGGGCCCGTGCGTTATGTGATATTCGATTTCATGCGTAAGGTCAGTCGAGCTATCTTTCTCGTCTTCCTGGGTGCCCTGAGCACGGCCGTCTTCGGTGCCGTCACGGCGATGATGGCGGCGCTCAGCCTGGCCGCGACCTCGGTGTTGGTCGTGCCGGGCACGGGCACGCCGAACGCGAACGTCGTCGACGACTACATGCCGAACTTCTACAACCGCTACATCGGCGGCACGGACCCGTCGCTGCCCGAGGAGTGCGCGCCCGCGACCGAGTGCACGCTCACCGGCATCAACTATCCGTCGTCGTTCTTTCCCTTCTTCTTCTTCCCCGGGTGGTGTGTCCCCGGCCGGTGCGAAACCTGGAACAACTCGGTGGGCACCGGGGTCACCAACCTCAACACCACGCTGATCGACCGGCTGGTCAACACCGACGACGACATCATCCTCGCCGGCTACTCGCAGGGCGGCGCCGTCGTCTCCGACGAGTTGCGCAACCTGGCCAGCCTCAGTCCCGACCTCAAAGAGCGGTTGTCGGTGTTCGTGATCGGCAATGCCTACAACCCCGACGGCGGGATCTTCACCCGGCTGGGGTTCCTGCCGACGATTCCGTTCTTCAACGTGACGTTCGGTCCGGCGATGCCGACCAATCTCGGGTTCGAGATCACCGGTGTCGGCTTCGAGTACGACCCGGTGATGTACGCACCGCTGTACTGGCTCAACCCGTTCGCGATGCTCAACGCGCTGGCGGCGTTTGACACCGTGCACGGCTACTACCTGACCCCCAACGGCAACGGGCCGACCGATTCGATTGCGTACGGCTACACCGAGGAAGAGCTGGCCGAGATCCTGTCGGGGCCCTGCCCCGGGCCGCACTGCCGCGTCGACTCGAACGGCAACCGGTACTTCATGATCCCGGCGAAGAGCCTGCCGATCATGGATCTGGCGATGCAGATCGTGCCCGCGCCGTTGCGGCCGTTCTTCCAGCCGATCGTCGAGCTCGTCTCCCCGGTGCTGCGGGTGCTGATCAACCTCGGCTACGACTGGAGCGGCAATCCGGGGCAGACCAAGTGGGCGTTGCCTTTGCCGTTCGACCCGTTCCAGGACTGGGGCGCGGTGGGCGTGCAGCTTGTCAACGCGGTCATCGAGGGCGTCCAGAACGCGTTCGGGATCGGGGCGTCGACGATGATCGCGCCGCCCGCCGACACGAACCTGGCAACCTTCTCCGCCACTGCTTCCGAGCAGGAGCCGGCGTGGAAGGAGAAGCTGCGGCTCATCGTCAACCGGGACGAGGTCGTGGAAGACGATGTGGTCGACGAGGATTCGGCACCATCGGAGGAGTCGGCTCCGTCCGAGGAGCCGGTGCCGTCCGACGAGCCGGCCGGCGATGAGGAGGAGTCCGAGGACGTCGGCGCCATCGACGAGGGCGTCGTGGATGAGGACGGCACCGAGGACGTCGGCGCCATCGACGACGAGACCGAGGGCGTCGACGACGAGACCATCGAGGACGAGGAGCTCGAGGATCTCGGCACCCAGGGCGATGCCATCGAGTCCGAAGACGTCGACGCCGAGGCCGAGGACGACACCGACGACGTCGGCGTGGACACGAACGACGACGGGGACAACGGCGCCGGTGACGCCGGCGAGGGCGGCGACGCGAGCACCGGCCAGGCCGCGGCCTGAGCGCCCCATAGTTCCTGTTTGCCAACCTCTGAGCGAAAGATTCGCTCACGTGCTACGCGCCGTCGGAGTTGAGCGAAAGATTCGCTCAGAGCTTGGCATTTCGGGCATCGACCCCGGAGACGGCCGCGGCGCCGCCTGACCCCCTCGCCCGCCGCAATTTACGGGCGCGTTATGTTTCTTGTGTTGCGGATGATCACTGTGCTGTGCCGCGACGCGACCGAAGCACACTGAGGCCGATCAGGCGGCCGACGCTGACGTAAGGGGAACATGAAGGTAATCGGTCGAGTCGGATTCGTATTGATCGTCACCCTCGCGTCGTTGGTCGCAAGCACCGGGACCTCGCACGCAACCGTGGACAACGAACTGAGCGTGGTCGACGGCAAGGATCGGACGCTGACCATTCAGCAGTGGGACACCCACCTCGAGGGTGTGGCCCCGATGGACCGAAATCGGCTGACGCGCGAGTGGTTTCATTCCGGTCGCGCCAAATACACCGTCGAAGGTCCGAAGGCCAAGTCGTTCCGGGGCAAGCTGGAACTCGGATACCAGATCGGGTTTCCGTGGTCGATGGGCGTCGGCATGAGCTTCCGCTACACCACGCCCAACGTCCTGCTCGACAACGCGCCGCTGGTGCTGGGCCCGCTGGACGCGCTGGGCTACGGCTTCATCACCACGCCGAACCTGTTCCCGGGCGCCACGATCAGCGCCGACCTCGGCAACGGTCCCGGCATCCAGGAAGTCGCGACGTTCGCGGTGAACGTCAAGGGCCCCAAGGGCGCCGTCGCCGTGTCCAACGCGCACGGCACGGTCACCGGTGCGGCCGGCGGCGTGATGCTGCGCCCGTACGCCCGGCTGATCTCCGCGGACGGTGACAGCGTCACCACCTATGGCGAGCCCTGGAACATGAACTGACCCGGGCCGCGGCCTGACTGCGGAAGCCGGCGTCGTCGCCGATTACGCGGCGGCGCCCGGCTTCAGGTAGGTGACCAGGCTGACGTCGATGCCCTCGTCGATGAAGTAGTACTGGCAGCCCTTGAGGTACCGCATGTAGCGGTTGTAGTTCTCCTCGTCGGTGGCCGCGATGGCCGCTTCCTTGTTGCGCTCGAGCCGGTCGGCCCAGATGCCGAGCGTCTTGATGTAGTGGTTGCGCAGCGACAGCGGCTCGGGCACCACGAAGCCGGCCTTCTCGCCGTGCTCGATCATCATCTGGGTGGTCGGCAGCCGCCCGCCCGGGAAGATCTCGGTGATCATGAACTTGATGAAGCGGGCCATCTCGAAGGTCAGCTTCTTGCCACGCTCAGCCAGGTCGTACGGGTGGTAGCCGACGCTGCTCTGGATCGTCATGCGGCCGTCGTCGGGCATGATCTCGAAGCAGGTCTTGAAGAAGTCGTCGTAGCGCTCGAAGCCGAAGTGCTCGAACGCCTCGATGGACACGATCCGGTCGACGGGGGAGTGGAACTGCTCCCAGCCCTCCAGCCGCACGTCGAAGGTGCGCTGGCTGTCGACCTTGCTCAGCAGCTGGTCGCAGTAGACCTTCTGGTTCTTGGACAGCGTCAGGCCGATGACGTTGACGTCGTACTTCTCCATCGCCCGCTGCAGCGTCAGGCCCCAGCCGCAGCCGACCTCCAAGAGCGTCATCCCCGGCTTGAGATCCAGCTTGTCGAGGTGCTGATCGACGTTGGCGACCTGCGCCTCCGACAGCGTCACGTTCGGCCCGGTGAAGTACGCGCAGCTGTACTTGCGCGTCGGGTCCTGGAAGACGCCGAAGAAGTCGTCCGACAGGTCGTAATGGGCCTGGATGTCTTCGAAATGCGGCGTCAGATCCTTGGTGCCGGATGAGTTGTCAGACATAGTTCCCTGTTTGGCCTTTCTGGTGACGCCAATCACATGCGATTGTCTTGACCGTACTCCCCGCACGGCGGCTAAACGGAGGACACGCCTCTCAAGCGGTAGAGCGTAGCCGTTTGTGTCGAGCCGACTCCAATGCCACGTGCTCAACGCGCGAAGAAGTTGGTCTTCAGCTCGCCGACGATGTCGTCCCACAGGGGTTCGGGCAGGTCATGGCCCATGCCGTCGTACAGCACCAGGCGCGCGTCCTTGATCGCCCTGGCCACCGCGCGCCCGCCGAACGGGCGCATCAGCTTGTCCGCCTTGCCGTGGAGCACGACCGTAGGCGCGGTGATCTGGCGGTCGTAGTGGCGCAGGCTGCCGCTGCCCAGGATCGCCGAGAACTGGCGGCCGATGCCCGCGGGGTAGTAGCAGCGCTCGTAGGCCTCGATCGCCTCGTCGCGCAGCGTGGCCTCGTCGCGTGGATAGCCCGGGCTGCCGATGATCCTGCTGACCCGGATCGCGTTCGCGACGATCGCCTCGGGCGACGAGTCCTTGGGCCGCTGCAGGATCGCCAGCAGATGCCGCGGTCCCGGCGGCGGAAGCAGCGCCTGGTTGTTGCTGGAGAAGATGATCGCCAGCGTCTTGGTGCGGGCCTTGTGCCGCGCCGCGAAGACCTGCGCGATCATTCCGCCCATCGACGCGCCGACGATGTGCGCCCGGTCGATCTCCAGGTGATCGAGCAGCGCGGCCGCGTCGTCGGCCATGTCCTCGAGCGTGTAGGGCGCCGGGCTCTTCAGGCCGAGCTGGGAGCGGATCATCCTTACGGCCATCGGCGTCTGGACGTGCTGGCCGACCAGCTTGCTGGACAAGCCGACGTCGCGGTTGTCGAAGCGGATGACGCGCAGTCCCTGGTTGACGAGCTTCTCGCAGAACTCCTTGCGCCACAACAGAAGTTGGGCACCCAGACCCATGATGAGCAACACCGCCGGGTCGTTGGGGTCGCCCATGTCCTCATAGAAGATGTCGAGCTCGCCGGACTTGGCGGTGCCGCTGCGGATCTGCATCTAGGCCTGGACCTCGCTGTCGAGTTCTTTGTCGTGCTCGCGGCTGACCTCGACCATGAAGTTGGCGAAGTATCCGGTGAGCTGCGGGTCGGACATCATCTGCCACTTGGGGGCCAGCAGCTTCATGTAGCGCTCGACGTAGAGGAACTGCTTGCCGATCAGCACCAGCTCGCGCGGCAGCTTGACGTCGTAGGCCTCGGCCAGGACGGACAGCTGCTTGCCGATCTCGGCGTAGCTCATGTCGCCCAGCGTCGACATGGTCAGCGGCGTGGCGAACTTCTCCAGGTCCTTGGCCGCCTGCGCCTCGGGCTTCATGGTGCCCACCGCACCCATCAGCACGACGATCTTGCCCGCCGCGGCGTGGTCCTTCTTCACCAGCAGCGCGTAGACGAGCTCGCGTAGGAGCCAACGCGTGCGGGGGTCGATGCGGCCCATGATGCCGAAGTCGAAGAAGACGATCTTGCCGTCGTCGTCGACGTAGAGGTTGCCGGCGTGCAGGTCGCCGTGGAACAGGCCGTGTTTCAGGCCGCCCTCGAAGACGCTGAACAGCAGCGCCTTGACGAGTTCGGTGCCGTCGAAGCCCTTCTTGCGGATGTTGGCGACGTCGTCGATGCGGGTGCCGTTGACCCGCTCCATCGTCAGCACCCGCTCGCTGGTGAGGTCCCAGTAGACCTGCGGCACACGGATGTTCTTGCCCAGCGGCGAGGCATGCATGTGCGACACCCAGGCGTCCATCGACTGCGCCTCGAGCCGGAAGTCCAGTTCCTCGGCGAGGTTGTCGGCGAAGTCGGCGACGACGTCCTGCGCGGACAGCCGCTGGCCCAGCTTGGCGAACTCCACCAGCCGCGCGCCGCGTTTGAGGATCTGCAGGTCGGCGGCGACGCGTCGGCGGATGCCGGGGCGCTGGATCTTGACGACGACCTCTTCGCCGGAGTGCAGGGTGGCGTAGTGCACCTGCGCGATCGACGCGCTGGCGAACGGTTTCTCGTCGAAGCTCTTGAACAGGTTGGCGGGCTCGTCGCCGAGTTCCTCGCGGAACAGCTTCTGGATCTGCTTGGGGTCGGCCGGCGGGACCCGGTCGAGCAGGCTGCGGAACTCCCGCGACAGCGGTTCACCGAACGCGCCGGGGCTCGACGCGATGATCTGGCCGAACTTGACGTACGTCGGCCCCAGATCGGCGAACGTCTTGGGGATCTGTTTGATGATCTTCTGCTGCAGTGAGCCTTTGCCGGTGAGCGTGGTGACGACCCTCGCGCCGGTGCGGGTTACCTGCCAACCCGTCGCTCCCATGCGCGCAGCCTCGACGGGCAACGGGACCCGATCCAGCTTCGCGACGTCGCGCTGCTTAGTCGTACTCATGGGGCCCAGTGTCTCAAATGCGGCTGGGGTGCCGCGAAACTGCATTTCAGCAGGGGTGTACTCGACCTTTTGCTGTGGATTTACAGTCTCGCGCGTCGCGGCAGGCTCACCCGCCCGCTCCAGCCGCGATCCGTCAACTTCTGACAAGTGCGCTTGACGATCTCGGCGGGGCGGTCTTCCTTGATCACGCGCACCACCTGCCAGCCCAGGCGTTCCAGTTTGGGGTAGACGCGCAGGTCCTTGACGTACTGACGGCGATCGGTGCGGTGCTGATCACCGTCGTATTCGGCGGCGACCCCGTAGTCCTCCCAGCCCATGTCGAGGATCCGCACCAGCTGCCCGTATTCGTCGAACACCGGAATCTGCGTGGCGGGCCGTGGCAAGCCGGCGTCCAGGTACAGCAGCCGCAGCCGGGTCTCCTGGAGTGACGCCGCGCCGCCGTCGACAAGCGGTAGCGCCTGGCTGAGCCGCTTCAGGCCGCGTGCGCCCCGGTAGCGCTTCGCGAGCAGCAGCACGTCCTCAATCGACCACGGCTTGGCTCTGGTAAGCGCGTCCAGTCGCTCGACCGCTTCATCGCGCGGCAGGTGACGGCCGATGTCGAACGCCGCGCGGGCCGCGGTCACGACGGCAAGCCCGTCGACGCGGGTGGTCTCGTCGTCGCCGATGCGTTCGTTTCGTACCACCAGGCCGCTCGGCGATCGCGTGGCGCGCCAGATGAGCTCGATGGGCTGACCCTCGTCCACCCATTCGGCCCCGTGTAACGCCGACGCGACCACCCCCGTGATGACCCCTTGGCGTTTCGACCACAGCCACGCCCCGGCGGCCCGGTCGCGTAGCGAGGGAAAGCCCTTCGGGACGTACACGCCTGGATACATGGGCGCATACCAGCGCTGCAGTTCGTGTCGTGTGACGACGCCGCGCTCGACGGCTTCCCGGCCGATGAAGACTTCCCCCATGTGCCGATATTGGCGACGACCTCCGACACCTGCCGCTTTATAGCCGCGAGACTGCGTATTGGCAGGCCGCTACTCGCACTTTGCCTGCGAATTTGCAGTCTCGGGGAAATGCGAGCGCTGGGGCGTCAGGCGAAGCTGTGTTCGATCTCTTCGCGGGTGCGCACCGGGTCGTCGCCCGGCTGGTAGGTCGGCAGCGTGTGCTTGACGGTGGTGCCCGACTTGACCCGTTGTTGGGCCTGGCGGAACTCCGGCGGGGTGCCCGCGGCGGTCTGCAAGCCGTTGATGATGCCCCACACCGTGGCACGCCGGGCGGTGCGTTCGACGATGTTGGGGTCCGTGTGCTGGATCATCTGCTTGGCCCACTTGGGCATGGTGTCGCGGATGGCCCAGTCGACCGCGGCCTGCGGCATCGGCAGGTTCGGGCCGGTGGCCATCGCGGTGCCGTGGGTGACGGCGAGCTTGGGCAGGTACGACTCGAGGCATTCGGCGGTCTCGGCCTTGGTGGTCGGCAAATCGGTGCCGCCCAGCGCGTGCCCGACGCGGACGAACTCGCCGTAGTACTTGTCGATCTTCTTGCCGCGCAACGGGTTCGGGTGATAAAGCTCGTGCGCGGTGGCGAGCCCCCACACGACGGTGGCGTAGTTCCAGCGCAGCCAGTCCGGGTCGTCGGCGTCGTAGCGGGCGCCGTCGGGGCGGGTGCCCTTGATGGTGTGGTGCATGGCCCGCACACTCTGGGCCAGCCGCTCGGCCGTCTCCGTCGAGCCGTAGGCGGTGCCGATGAAGAACGCCACCGAATGGCCCAGCCGCACGAGCGCGCCCTTGGGGTCGATCTTGGGGATCGCGACGCCGTTCTCGTCGCGTTGGACCAGCCGCGAGTGGTGCATGCCCATCCAGTAGATCGACGGGTCGAGCCTTTCCATGTAGGCCGCGCACTGCAGGCCGAAGATCAGCGCGTACATGTGCGAGTGCACATGCCAGACGGCGCTGCCCGGCCCGAACCAGCCGGGGTCGCCGACCGGGGCGGCGAATTCCATGCCCTTGAAGAAGTTGCGCCGCACGGCCTGGTCGAACCGGCTGTTGAGCATCTGACCGACGATCTGGTGTGGCAGGAACAAGGCTGAACCCCTTCGCAGGTCTGGTCACGCGTGTTCTGGTTACGCGCGTGACCAGAATACAGTTTGGTCACATGCGTGACCAGAGTCGGCTTAGGCTGTGGGGGTGTCGAGAGCTGTGGGGATGTCGAGGGCTGTGGGGATGTCGAGTCCCACCCGATGGGCCGGCGTACCGCTGACCGACCGGCGCGCCGAGCGTCGTGCGCAGTTGGTCGCCGCGGCCTTCGAGCTGTTCGGCGAGGGCGGTGAGCCGGCGGTGTCGGTGCGCTCGGTGTGCCGCGCGTGCGGGCTGAACACCCGGTACTTCTACGAGAGCTTTTCCGACGTCGACGATCTGCTGGGCGCGGTGTACGACGAGGTGAGCGCGGCATTGGCGGCTGAGGTCGCTTCGGCGATGGAGGGGGCGGGGGAGTCGCTGCGGGCGCGGACGCGGGCGGGGATCGCGGCGGTGCTGGGGTTCAGCTCGGAGGATCCGCGGCGTGGACGGGTGTTGTTCACCGATGCGCGATCGAATCCGGTGCTGGCGGCGCGGCGGGCGGCGACGCAGGATCAGCTGCGCGAGGGCGTGTTGACCGAAGGCTGGCGGCTGCACCCGGATTTCGATCCGGTGGCCGCGCAGGTGGGCGCGGCGATGTACACCGGCGCGATGGCCGAGCTGGCGCAGCACTGGCTCGCCGGTCGGCTGGGCACGGATCTGGATGTGGTGGTCGACTACGCGGTGCGGATGGTGCTGCGGTAGGGCGGGTTGCGTTCCGTCGGCTTGGGGCCTCTGCGGGGGCACTATGCGAATTGCCAAGCTCTGAGCGAAAGATTCGCTGAAGTTGTTGGGGGCGGTAGTAGTTGAGCAGGCTCGGTTCGTGGGTGGTTGCGTTCGAGGCAAGGAAGGGGGGCGGTTCGAGGCGGGGCCGGGTCGAGGTAGCCCCGGGGGCGGCCTGACACGGGGTGGGCGGCGCCGTCGAGGTGGCCGGGCCGTCGGCGTGGTGCCGTCGTCACCCGGCCATCGTCGTCACGGAGCCGTCGTCGCCGGCTGCGTCTTTGCCCCGCTCTCTTTCCGGGGCACTATGCGAATTGCCAAGCTCTGAGCGAAAGATTCGCTGAAGTTGTTTGGGGCGGTAGTAGTTGAGCGAAAGATTCGCTCATAGCTTGGCACTTGGCATAGGTGCCCTCGGGGCGTGTACGCCGGGGGAGGCTCGGTTCGGGGGTGGTTCTGTCCGAGGCAAGGAAGGGGGCG
>NZ_ATDN01000039.1 GCF_004014805.1 Mycolicibacterium elephantis DSM 44368 | reverse complement strand
GTGCGTCGCCGCGCTCGGAGACGCCCGGCCGCGACGCCGCCGCGCCCAGCGCGCCGCCGTCGTGCTCGGGGCCACCGCCGGCGCCGTTGCCGCCACCGGGACCATCGACCGCGCGCGGGTGTCCTGGCTCGTTCGGTGAACTCACCTACGGCTCCTCACTGGTGACGGGTGCTCAGGCCCCAGGGTCGGTGTTGACCTCGTCGGTGCTGTCACCTTGCTCGGCGTTGCGCGCGATGGCAACCAGTGTGTCGCCCTCACCCAGGTTCATCAACCGAACGCCCTTGGTTTGCCGCCCGGCCTTGCGGACCTGGCGAGCCGCCGTCCGGATGACACCGCCGCCCGAGGTGATGGCGTACAGCTCCGTGTCGTCATCGACGATCAACGCACCAACAAGGGTGCCACGGCGTTTGTCGTACTGAATCGTCAGCACCCCTTTGCCGCCGCGGCCCTGCACCGGGTACTCCTCGATGGCGGTGCGCTTGGCGTAGCCACCGGAGGTGGCGACCAGCAGATATGTGCCCTCACGCACGACGTTCAGCGACAGCAGCGCGTCGTCGGCGTTGAACCGCATGCCCTGCACGCCGGAGGTGGCCCGGCCCATCGGGCGCAGCGCCTCGTCGGTTGCCGAGAACCGGATGGACTGGCCCTTGGCCGACACCAGCAGCAGGTCGTCGTCGGCCGAGCACAGCACGGCCCCGACCAGTTCGTCGCCGTCACGCAGGTTGATCGCCACGATGCCCCCGGAGCGGTTGGAGTCGAAGTCGGTCAGCCGCGACTTCTTCACCAGGCCGTTGCGGGTGGCCAACACCAGATACGGCGCATCCTCGTAGGTCTTGATCTGGATGACCTGGGCGATGCGCTCCTCCGGCTGGAACGCCAGCAGGTTGGCCACGTGCTGGCCGCGCGCGGTGCGCGACGCCTCCGGCAGGTCGTAGGCCTTGGCCCGGTAGACGCGGCCCTGCGTGGTGAAGAACAGGATCCAGTCGTGCGTCGAGCAGACGAAGAAGTGGTTGACGATGTCGTCCTGCTTGAGCCCGGCGCCCTGCACGCCCTTGCCGCCGCGTTTCTGGCTGCGGTAGAGGTCAGTCTTGGTGCGCTTGGCGTAGCCGGTCTCGGTGATCGTGACGACGACGTCCTCGCGGGCGATCAGGTCCTCGTCGCTGACCTCGCCGTCGGCGGCCACGATGCGGGTCCGGCGGTCGTCGCCGTGCTTGTCGACGATTTCCTTGAGTTCGTCGCGCACGATCCCGCGCTGCCGCTCGGGCTTGGCCAGGATGTCTTCCAGATCGGCGATCTCGGCCTCGATCTTGGCCAGGTCGTCGACGATCCGCTGCCGTTCCAGGGCGGCCAGCCGACGCAGCTGCATGTCCAGGATGGCCTGGGCCTGGATGTCGTCGATGTCGAGCAGCTCGATCAGGCCCTGGCGCGCGATGTCCACGGTCTCCGAGGCCCGGATCAACGCGATCACCTCGTCGAGGGCGTCGAGCGCCTTGACCAGACCGCGCAGGATGTGGGCCCGTTCGTTGGCCTTGCGCAGCCGGTAGGTGGTGCGCCGCACGATGACATCGAGCTGATGGTCGACGTAGTGCCGGAGCATCTGGTCCAGCCGCAGCGTGCGGGGGACCCCGTCGACGATCGCGAGCATGTTGGCGCCGAAGCTGGTCTGCAGCTGGGTGTGCTTGTAGAGGTTGTTCAGCACCACCTTGGCCACGGCGTCGCGCTTGAGCTCGATGACGATGCGCAGCCCGACCCGGTCGCTGGACTGGTCTTCGATGTTGGCGATGCCGGCGATCTTGCCGTCGCGGACCTGTTCGGCGATCGAGGTGATGAAGTTGTCGTGGTTGACCTGATACGGCAGCTCGGTGATGACGAGGCTGGTGCGACCGCGGCTGTCCTCTTCGATCTCGGCGACGCCGCGCATCTTGATGGAGCCGCGACCGGTGGTGTACGCGTCCGTAATACCTTGTGTGCCAACGATCATTCCCGCGGTGGGGAAGTCCGGTCCCTTGACGCGTTTGGAGACGGCCTTGAGCGTCTTCTCCTCGTCGGCATCGAAGTTCTCCAGGCACCAGTACACCGCTTCGGCGAGCTCGCGCAGGTTGTGCGGCGGGATGTTGGTGGCCATGCCGACCGCGATGCCGCCCGAGCCGTTGGCCAACAGGTTCGGGAACCTGCTCGGCAGCACCGTCGGTTCCTGCACCCGGCCGTCATAGTTGGGAACGAAATCGACGGTCTCCTCGTCGATCTCGCGCAGCATCTCCATCGCCAGCGGGGTCAGCCGCGCCTCGGTGTACCTCATGGCCGCCGGCGGGTCGTTTCCAGGCGAGCCGAAGTTGCCCTGCCCGTCGACCAGCGGGTAGCGCAGCGACCACGGCTGGGCCATCCGGACCAGGGTGTCGTAGATCGACGCGTCGCCGTGCGGGTGGTAGTTGCCCATCGTCTCGGCCACCGAGCGGGCCGATTTCGCATGGCTGCGATCGGGCCGGAAACCCGAGTCGTACATGGCGTATAGCACCCGCCGGTGCACCGGCTTGAGCCCGTCGCGCACCTCGGGCAGCGCGCGGCCGACGATCACGCTCATCGCGTAGTCGATGTAGCTGCGCTGCATCTCCTGCTGAATGTCGACCGGCTCGATGCGGTCGCCTGCTTCGTCGCCGGGCGGCAACGTGGTGTCAGTCATTTAATGAGTCCTATGGGTTGATTCTTTGAAGGTTGCCCTAGACATCAAGGAAGCGAACGTCTTTGGCGTTACGGGTGATGAAGCTGCGACGCGCTTCCACGTCTTCGCCCATCAGCACCGAGAACAGCTCGTCGGCGGCCGCGGCGTCGTCGAGGGTGACCTGGCGCAGGATTCGCGTGGACGGATCCATCGTGGTCTCCCACAGTTCCTTCGCGTCCATCTCGCCGAGGCCCTTGTAGCGCTGGATGCCGTCGTCCTTGTTGATCTTCTTGCCCGCGGCCAGGCCCGCTTCCAGCAGCGCGTCGCGCTCGCGGTCCGAGTAGGCGAATTCCGGTTCGCTGCGTTGCCATTTGAGCTTGTACAGCGGCGGCTGCGCCAGGTAGACGTGCCCGTTCTCGATGAGCGGTTTCATGAACCGGAACAGCAGCGTCAGCAGCAGCGTGGCGATGTGCTGGCCGTCGACGTCGGCGTCGGCCATCAACACGATCTTGTGATAGCGCAGCTTGGAGATGTCGAACTCGTCGTGGATGCCGGTGCCCAGTGCGGTGATGATCGCCTGCACCTCGGTGTTTTTCAGCACCCGGTCGATGCGGGCCTTCTCGACGTTGATGATCTTGCCGCGCAACGGCAGGATCGCCTGGAACATCGAGTCGCGGCCGCTCTTCGCCGAGCCGCCCGCCGAATCGCCCTCCACGATATAGAGCTCGGACTTCCGCGGATCGGTGGAGCGGCAGTCGGCCAGCTTGCCGGGCAGCCCACCGATGTCGGTGGCGCTCTTGCGGCGCACCAACTCGCGCGCCTTACGCGCGGCGATGCGCGCCTGCGCGGACGAGACCGCCTTGTTCACAATCGTTTTCGCCTCGGCAGGGTTGGCCTCGAACCAGTGGGCCAGCTGTTCGTTGCAGATCTTCTGCACGAACGACTTCACCTCGGTGTTGCCGAGCTTGGTCTTGGTCTGACCCTCGAACTGCGGTTCGGCCACCTTGACCGAGATGACCGCGGCCAGGCCCTCGCGGATGTCGTCGCCGGTGAGGTTGGGATCCTTGTCCTTGAGCAGCTTCTTGTCTTTGGCGTACTTGTTGACGACGCTGGTCAGTGCCGCGCGGAAGCCCTCCTCGTGGGTGCCGCCCTCATGGGTGTTGATGGTGTTGGCGAAGGTGTGCACCGACTCGGAGTAGCCGGCGTTCCACTGCAGCGCGACCTCGACCTCGTGGCCGTCACCCTTCCCGGAGAAGTCGACGATGCTCTGGTGAATCGGGGTCTTGGTCCGGTTGATGTGCTTGACGAAGTCGACCAGGCCGCCGGGGTAGTGGAACGTGCGGTGCTTGACCTTGACGGGCTCGGCCGCCTCCGCGGCCTTCTCCTCGGCGGACTTCGGCGCCTCGGCGACGTCGCTGACCACCTCGTCGGTGACCTCTTCGGCCCGGACCCGCTCGTCGGTCAACGAGATGGTCAGGCCCTTGTTCAGGAACGCCTGTTCCTGCAGGCGCCGCGCCACGGTCTCGAAGTCGTACTCGGTGGTCTCGAAGATGTCCGGATCGGGCCAGAACCGCACCGTCGTCCCGGTCTTCTTGGTCTTGCCGCCCTGCTTGAGCTCGCCGGGCACCGATCGGTCGTAGTACTGGAACCACTCGTAGCCGTCCCGCATGATCGTGACCTCGACGCGCGAGGACAGCGCGTTGACCACCGAGACACCCACGCCGTGCAGGCCACCGCTGACCGCGTAGCCGCTGTTCTCCCCGCCGAACTTGCCGCCGGCGTGCAGCTGGGTCATGACCACGTCGACGGTGGGGATGCCGGCCTGCTTGTGCTTGGCCACCGGGATGCCGCGACCGTCGTCGGTGACCTCGACACTGCCGTCGGCGACAAGTCTGACGTCGACCCTGGTGGCGTAACCCGCCATCGCCTCGTCGATCGAGTTGTCCACCACCTCCCAGATCAGATGGTGCAGCCCACGCTCACCCGTCGAGCCGATGTACATACCCGGCCGTTTGCGGACAGCCTCGAGCCCTTCGAGAATGGTGATTGCATCGGCGCCGTACTCCTTGGGAGCACTCTTCTTCTGGGCAGCCACGTTGGACGGGTCTCCTTAAGTCTCTTGCCGGGGAAGGCATGCTGAGCGGTCGACCACCGCCCGCGGATCTGACAACAGTCTACCGGCAAGTACCGTCAGGACCGATTCTCAGGGGGCGTTTCCACACACCTATCTGCGCCGCCTGTGGAATTTTTCGCATGAAGGTGCCTGATGACGCTTGGGAACGCGGATCGAGGCGTTCTCGTGCGATTCAGGAACCTTCCGGACCACCCCGCTAACCGTAGGTGTCGCGAGGACCCCGGCCGGCGATGTGATAGGGCCCCTTCCGCCACGACGGGGCCACCGGACCGACGATCTTCAGCGACGTGACCACCCCGTCACCCACCGCGGCGCCGATCTTGGCCAGAAGTTGCGCCTGCACCATCCGCAGTTGGGTGGCCCATGCCGTGGATTCGGCCGAGATCGTCAGCACGCCGTCGTGCAGCGTGGTGGGCCTGGCGTGCGCGGCGATCTGTTCGCCGACGACCGCGGGCCAGCGGCCGAACACCGCGCCCTGCGCCACGCGGCCGGACCAGCCCCGGGTGCGGGCGACCTCACGCGCCGCCGAACCGAGCGGTTGGGGATCACGGGAGTCCGGTCCCGGCCCCGACCAGCGTCGTCGGCTGCTGCCCGCCACCCGGCGCGGGCGTGGTTCTCGGCCTCGCCCGACGTCCTTACCTTGGCGGCGGGCGGCGCCGCGCGCTTCCTCGAGGGTGCGCCGCACCAGATCCATCCCGGTCAGGTGCGCCAGGTGCTCGGGCGGGCGCAGTTCGTCGTCACTCATCGCCGACCCCCCTCAGCTCCGAGATCCGGCCGTCATCACCGTCGCGCATCGACACCTCTATCCGGCGCGCGTCCCAGTCGCCGGGGATGTCGTCGGCGACCGCCGCGGTGACCAGCACCTGTTCGGCATCGGCCGCGACGTTGGCCAGCGCCTGGCGTCGGGAGGTGTCGAGTTCGGCGAACACGTCGTCGAGCAACAGCACCGGGTCACCTCCCTCGGCGCGTAACAGTTCGTAGGCCGCCAGCCGCAACGCCAACGCCATCGACCACGACTCCCCGTGGCTGGCAAAGCCTTTCGCGACTTGGTCCCCCAGCCGCAACTCCAGATCGTCGCGGTGCGGGCCGACCAGGCACACGCCGCGCTCGAGTTCGGCGTCGCGGCGGCGCGCCACCGCGTCCAGCAGCGCCGCCTCGAACAGCTCCGCGTTGCCGGTCCCCGCGGCGCTCTCCTGCTCGATGAGCTCCACCCCGCTGCGGTACCGGATCGACGCCGGCCGCGACGCCGGCGCCAGCAGTTGATAGGCCTTCTCCAGCTCCGGGGCCAGTTGGTTGACGAGGTCGACGCGCGCCGCGATGAGCCGCGCGCCCTTCTCGGCCAGATGCCCGTCCCAGACGTCGAGGGTGTCCAGCACGCCGCGGTCGCCGCGATACCGGGCGGCCGCGGCGGTCTTCAGGAGCGCCGTCCGTTGCCGCAGCACCTTGTCATAGTCCGCGCGCATGGCCGCGATCTGCGGGCGCCGGGTGGTGGCGAGCTCGTCCAGGTAGCGCCGGCGCTCCCCGGGATCGCCGCGCACCAGCGCCAGATCCTCGGGCGCGAACAACACCGCGCGCAACACCCCGAGAACCTCCCGCGCCGCACGCACCGGTGACCGGTTGAGCCGGGCCTTGTTGGCCCGCCCCGCGGTGATCTCCAGGTCCACCGCCAGCTCGCGACCGTCGTTGACCACGATGGTCGACACCACCGCCCGCCGTGCGCCGGTGCGGATCAGCGGGGCGTCGGTCGCCACGCGGTGTGAGCTCAGAGTCGACGAATACCACAGCGCCTCAATGATGTTCGTCTTGCCGAAGCCGTTCGGGCCGACGAACACGGTGCGCCCCGGCTCGAGTTCCAGGTCGATCCGGGGCCACGACCGGAAGTCGGTCAAACCGAGACGACGGACGTGCACGCTAATCGCTCCTCGCGTTTGCAGGCACCTAGCCGGACTCGCTGATCCGTTTGACCGCGTGCCCGCCGAACTGGTTGCGCAGCGCCGCGACCGCCTTCATCGTGGGTGATTCGTCCTGGCGCGACAGGAACCGCGCGAACAGCGCCGCCGCGATGCTCGGCACCGGCACCCGCAGCCGGATCGCCTCTTCCACCGTCCACCGGCCTTCGCCGGAATCCTCGGTGTAGCCGCTGATCTCGGCGAAGCCCGGATCCTCTTTCAACGCCTTCGCCAGCAACTGCTGCAACCAGGACCGGACCACGGTGCCGTTGGTCCACGCCTGGTAGACCGCTTGCGGATCCTCGATGAGGTCTTCTGCGGCCAGCATTTCGTAGCCCTCGGCGTACGCGGTCATCAGGGCGTACTCCACACCGTTGTGCACCATCTTGGCGAAATGGCCGGCACCGACCGGTCCGGCGTGTACGAACCCGTCCTCGCGCGGCCCGCCGGGACGCAACGCGTCGAAGATCGGCATCGCGCGCTCGACATCGGCGTCGGCGCCGCCGACCATCAGCCCGTAACCCTCTGTCAAACCCCAGACGCCACCGGAGACACCCGCGTCGACGAAATTGATTCCCTTGTCGCCCAACATCTTTGCATGCGGACCGTCTTCGGTGTAGCGCGAGTTGCCGCCGTCGATGACCAGGTCGCCCGCGCTGAGCTCGTCGGCCAGGCTGGTGATCGTCTCGCGGGTGATCGACCCCGACGGCACCATCACCCAGACCACCCGGGGTGTCTGCAGGGCATCCGCGAGCGCGGCAAGCGACGGCACGTCGCTGACTTCTGGCCTCGGGTCGTAGCCGATGACCTCGTGTCCGGCCTTGCGCAGGCGTTCGCGCATGTTGAAGCCCATCTTGCCCAGCCCGACCAGACCCAGTTGCATATGCGCCCCTCTCCTGGCGATCGGGCCGGTCAGCCAGGAAGCCGCACCGGCATCAGCAGGTAGACGTAGTCCGTCTGCGCGGCAGGAAACGGGCCCGTCGTCGCGACGGCGGTGTCCTCGTCGCCGGCCGGACGCAGCACCGCGGGACGGCTCGGCGTGGTGAACCCGAACGTCACCCGCTCGGAATGCAAGGACCCCAGGCCGTCGGTCAGGTAGGTGGGGTTGAACGCAATGGTCAGCGGATCGCCCGCGAACGTCACGGGCAGATCCTCTTCCGCGCGGCCCACGTCGTCGGCGCCGGCGGACAACCGCAGCACGTCGTCGGCGAACTCCATCCGCACCTGTGCGCCGCGGTCGGCGACCAGCGCGACGCGTTTGATCGCCTCGGACAACTCGGCGACGCCAACGGTCGCCACCGAAGTGTGCTCGGTGGGCAGCAGCTGGCGGAACTTGGGGAACTCGGCATCCAGCAAGCGGGTGGTGCTGCGCTTGCCCTGGCTGCGGATGCCCAGCAGACCGTCCTGGCCGACGGTGGACCCGGCACCCAACGACAGGTGCACCTCACCGCCGTCGGTGGCCGCCTTCGCCGCCTCGGCCAGCGTCTTGGCGGGCACCAGGACCGCGGCTTCCAGATCCGCCGAGGACGTGGACCAGGTCAGCTCGCGCACGGCCAGCCGGAACCGGTCGGTGGCGGCCAAAACCACCTTCTCCCCAGCGATCTCCACCCGGATACCGGTGAGCATCGGCAACGTGTCGTCGCGGCCGGCGGCGACGGCCACCTGACCGATCGCCTCGGCGAACAACTCCGAGGAGAGCACCCCGGTCTCCTCGGGCAGCGGCGGCAACGTGGGGTAGTCCTCGACCGCCATCGTGGGTAGCGAGAACCTCGCGCTGCCGCAGGTCAGCGACACCCTCGTGCCTTCGACACTGACGTCGATCGGTTTGGCCGGCAAGGCCCTGGTGATATCCGACAACAACCGGCCAGAAACCAAAACGCTTCCCGGAGAGGCTATTTCAGCTGGAACCTGCACCTCGGCCGACACTTCGTAGTCGAAGCCCGAGATCGTCAAACCGTCGTCGGTGCCGGTGAGCAACACCCCGGCCAGCACCGGAACCGTCGGTCGGGTCGGAAGGTTTCGGGCTACCCAGGCCACCGCGTCGGCGAAGTCTTCGCGCACCAGCCGGAACTTCAAATCGGTGAGACCGACCGTTGTCGTCGCCACGTCCATTGGGTCCCTTCGATCATGAGCACAACAAGCATTACGCAGCGGTTCACCGGTGTTTCACCCGCATTCGACCGACTGCGTCGGAACGACCGTAACGGCCGCCGCTGAACCACCGTAGAGCTTTCCGCCTCAACTTGAAAGCTAATCGATCGGGCTGACATGCAGGTCGGCGACCGGTTTGAAACCACGACGGCGCGGTATCTCCCCAGCCGCCTTCTTCTAAGAACAATCTCTTGAGATAACCAAGCAACAGTATTAGGTCCTGTGCACATTGGGGATAACCGGCGGTCCACCCAGCACAGCGCGATTCGCTGCTGTGAATGACCTGTGGATGGGGCGTTGATGAAATGACAGCCGCTGTGGAGTTCGGCCGGCCTGTGCAAGAGCCTCGCGCTCATTCAGCGGTTGATCCCAGGTTCTCCACACCGATGTGCACAGCCTCGGCGTGTGACAAGTGGTGCTGGAGATGCCAAAGATTTTCCGGAATTTCTCGGCAGCGACGAGCGCCAGCCGGCGGCGGGGGACCGAGTGCGGCGGAATTCAGCGCTTGGCGCGCTGCCGGATCCGGGTGGTGAGTTCCTTGACGTGATCGAACACCTCGCGGCGTTCGGCCATCTCCGCGCGAATCTTCTTCTCCGCGTACATCACTGTGGTGTGATCGCGGCCGAAGGCCTGCCCGATCTTGGGCAGTGAGAGGTCGGTGAGCTCACGACAGAGATACATCGCGATCTGCCGGGACTGGGCCAGCGCCCGCGTCTTACCGGGCCCGCGGAGTTCCTCGACCGTGGTTTCGAAGTACTCGGCGGTGGCCGCCATGATCGCGGCCGTGCTGATTTGCATGGTGCTGGCGTCGGAGATCAGGTCGCGCAGGACGATCTCGGCCAGTGACCGGTCGATCGGGGTCTTGTTCAGCGAGGCGAACGCGGTGACCCGGATGAGCGCGCCCTCGAGCTCGCGGATGTTGCGTTCGATGCTGCTGGCGATGAGTTCGAGCACGTCGTCGGGCACGTCCAGGCGGTCCATCTGCGCCTTCTTGCGCAGGATCGCGATCCGGGTCTCCAGCTCGGGCGGCTGGACGTCGGTGATCAAACCCCACTCGAACCGGGTCCGTAGCCGGTCCTCGAGGGTGGCCAGCTGTTTGGGGGGGCGGTCCGAGGAGATGACGATCTGCTTGTTGGCGTTGTGCAGGGTGTTGAAGGTGTGGAAGAACTCCTCCTGGATGCCTTCCTTGCCCTCGATGAACTGGATGTCGTCGACCAGCAGCACGTCGATGTCGCGGTAGCTGCGTTTGAACGAGGCCTTGCGGTCGTCGCGCAGGGAGTTGATGAAGTCGTTGGTGAATTCCTCGGTCGAGACGTACTTGACCCGCATCCCGGGGAACAACCGCTGGGCGTAGTTGCCCGCGGCGTGCAGCAGGTGCGTCTTGCCCAGCCCGGACTCGCCCCAGATGAACAACGGGTTGTAGGCCCGGGCCGGCGCCTCGGCGATCGCGAGAGTGGCGGCATGGGCGAACCGGTTCGACGCCCCGATGACGAACGTCTCGAAGGTGTAGCGGCGGTTCAGGTTGACCGCGGTGTCCTCGTCCGCGGCGGGGTTGAGGTGTCCCCGGTTGGCGAAGTACCTGGGCCAGCTCTCCTCCGCGCTGGCCAGCGCTTCGGAGACCTCGTCGACCTCGTCGGGCTCGAGGGGCGGAGGGGAGGAGAAACCGGCGGCGCTGTCCTCGGTGTCCTCGGGGGACGGAGCGGCGATGCGGACGCCCAGCTCGACGCGGTGGCCGAGCTGGCGGCTGAGCGCGCTGATGATCGGCTCGCGCAGGTGCCGTTCGATCTCGTTCTGCACGAACGGGGTCGGTACCGACAGCAGAGCAAAACCCTCGGTGATGACGAGCGGCTTGACCAGCTTCAGCCATGCCCTTTGCTGGGGGGTGAGGGTCGGGATGGCCGGGTCCCCGTTGGTGCCGTCGGCCGGCCGGGTTTCCCCGTTGAGTTCAGCGACGACGGTGTTCCACACCGACACGAACGGGGGGTCGGGGTCCGCTGTCAATGACTAGTACCCCCTTTTAGGCCGACCCTGGGACGACCAAATGAACGATGACGAACTGTCCACATGGTTATCCACAGATTGTGGATAACGGACAACCGTCGTCGCTCTGTTGTCTGCCGGTGAGGAGGGCACGGGCCGGGGCTCGTCACAGTCGTGGTGCGTGCCGTGGGCTCGCGACTTTTCGGCCATCCTCATTTCGTTGTCTGTCGCCGTTTCGTTATCGAATCGGCCTTGGCAGAAGCTAACAGTTTTCTGGCCGGGTGCCAACCGTTCCGCAACATTGACGGAAGCGGATTTTTGCCCTGCACCGGGGCGGGACCAGTGTGACGGATGTGACGGTGCGGGCGGGCCGCCGGCAAGGTTTGACCCAGGCAAAACTCGTCAGTACCCTCGAACAGTCGCCCGGACGTGGCGGCACGGCTGCGACCCAGGATCGAATGGGGACCGCGCCGGTCAAGCGGGACGGACGAGCTTACCAACGGCAACCGTGTCCAGCGCAGCGATCGTCGATCGGTGTGGGCTGCGGGTGCAAGACGCAACAAGGAGATAGAGCCGTGGCCAAGGGCAAGCGGACTTTCCAGCCGAACAACCGGCGCCGGGCACGGGTGCACGGCTTCCGGCTGCGGATGCGGACCCGGGCCGGCCGGGCCATCGTGTCGAACCGGCGCCGCAAGGGCCGTCGCGCGTTGTCTGCGTAGCCCGATCCAGGAGCTAGCGCGGTGCTTCCGGCGCGGTACCGGATGACGCGGTCGAGCGACTTCGGGGCGACGGTGAGCCGAGGGGTGCGCGCGGTGCAACCCGATCTGGTGGTGCACACCCTGCGTACGGACAGTGGGGCAGAAGACGGCCCGAAGATCGGGCTGGTGGTTTCGAAATCGGTTGGTACCGCAGTGCAACGACATCGAGTGGCGCGCCGGTTGCGGCACGTGGCGCGCGCGGTGCTCGATGAACTCGACCCTGCTGATCGCGTGGTGATCCGCGCGATGCCCAGCAGCAGGCATGCGATCTCGGCGCGGTTGGAGCAGGAACTGCGATCGGCGCTCAAGCGGAGCAGACCCAAGAGCGGAGCCGTGCGGTGAAAGCCGGTAGCGCCGCGCGCGGGGTCATCTTCGTCATCCAGCTGTACCGCAACATGATCTCGCCCCTGCGGTTGCCGACGTGCCGTTTCATGCCGACCTGCAGCCAGTATGCCGTCGACGCGCTGAGCGAGTACGGGCTCATCAAGGGCGGCTGGCTCGCGGTGGTGCGGCTGCTCAAATGCGGGCCGTGGCATAAGGGAGGATGGGACCCGATCCCGGAACCCAAGGGTGAAGCGCACGAAAGGTGTGCGCACACAACCGAGTATCGAGCCGATCGGACGCCCGACGCGCAGCGGCGTGAGGTTCCGGCAGTGCGATCAGGAAGCGAGACGCGTGTTTAACTGGTTCAGCCTCGACATCATCTACTACCCGGTGTCGGCGATCATGTGGGTCTGGTACAAGCTGTTCGCCTTCCTGTTGGGGCCGTCGAACTTCTTCGCCTGGGCGCTGTCGGTGATGTTCCTCGTGTTCACCCTGCGCGCGCTCCTCTACAAGCCGTTCGTCAAACAGATCCGCACCACGCGCCAGATGCAGGAGCTGCAACCCCAGATCAAGGCGCTGCAGAAGAAATACGGCAAGGACCGCCAGCGGATGGCGCTGGAAATGCAGAAGCTGCAGAAGGAGCACGGCTTCAACCCCATCCTCGGCTGCTTGCCGATGCTGGCGCAGATCCCGGTGTTTATCGGCCTGTTCCATGTGCTGCGGTCCTTCAACCGCACCGGCGGCTACGGGATCGGGGCGCAGCACCTCGACCCCGCGGTGAACCGGACCCTGCCCAACTACGTCTTCAGCGCCACGGACGTCGGACACTTCCTGGACGCCCACCTGTTCGGCGCGCCGATCGGCGCATGGATGACGCAGCCCGAGGCGAGTACGGCGGCGTTCACCGTCTTCGACCGCGGGGCAGTGATCGCCGTCGGCGTGCCGATCATGGTGCTCGCCGGTATCGCGACGTATTTCAACAGCCGGGCGTCGGTGGCGCGGCAGAGCGCCGAGGCCGCGGCGAACCCGCAGACGGCGCTGATGAACAAGCTGGCGCTGTATGTGTTCCCGCTCGGCGTTGTGGTCGGCGGACCGTTCCTGCCGCTGGCGATCCTGATGTACTGGCTCGCCAACAACATCTGGACATTCGGCCAGCAGCACTACGTGTTCGGCAAGATCGCGAAGGAAGAAGAAGCCAAGAAGCAGGCGGCGCTCGAACGCCGCGCCCAGAACGCGCCGCCGCCGGGGGCCAAGCCGAAGCGGACCCGCAAGGGTCAGGCCGCGGCCGCGCAGACGACCGCGACCGCGAAAACGGACAGCGGCGCCGACGCGACCGGCGAGACCGAGGAGACCCCGGCGGCCAAGCCGTCGAGCACCGGTTCGCGCAAGTCCACATCGGGCACCAACAACCGCGCCCCACGGCCAGGGGCCACGCCGCGGCCGGGCGCACGCCCAAAGAAGCGGAAACGTTGACCGGTCCACACCGGTGGAATGAGGAGAGACACAGCCATGACGGACGCTGAGACGACCGAGCGCGACGACGACATCACCGAGGAGCAGGACGCCGGGGAGACCGCGTCGGCGGTTGACGACGACATTGAGGAGCGCTTGGTCGCGGAGGGCGAGATCGCCGGCGACTACCTCGAGGAGCTTCTGGATCTGCTCGACTTCGACGGCGACATCGATCTGGACGTGGAGGGCGACCGCGCGGTCGTCAGCATCGACGGCGGTGGGGACCTGACCAAGTTGGTCGGACGCAACGGCGAGGTGCTCGACGCGCTTCAGGAGTTGACCCGGCTGGCGGTGCACCAGAAGACCGGTGAGCGCAGCCGGCTGATGCTCGACATCGCGCGGTGGAGGCGCCGCCGGCGCGACGAGCTCTCGGCGTTGGGCGAGAAGGTCGCACGCCGGGTCCTGGAAACCGGCGAACGCGAGGAACTTGCGCCGATGACGCCGTTCGAGCGCAAGATCGTGCACGACGCCGTCGCCGCGATCGACGGCGTGCACAGCGAGAGCGAAGGCGTCGAGCCCTCGCGCCGCGTGGTCGTGCTGCTGGATTGACCGAAGGCTGAGTTACATCGATGTAGTTCGTTCGGCAGCGGCGGTGCGGGATTCCCGGAGGATGTTTCACGTGAAACATGACGAGGCGTCGGCAGCGCCCCCGGCCGCCGAGACCTTGTTCGGAGACCGGATCGACCGCGCGCGCCGCTACGCCGAGCTGTTGGCGGATGCCGGGGTTGAGCGGGGCTTGATCGGGCCGCGTGAGGTCGATCGGCTGTGGGAGCGCCACCTACTCAACAGCGCGGCCGTCGCCGAGTTGCTCAAGCCGGGCGCTGCGGTGGCCGACATCGGCAGTGGCGCCGGGTTGCCCGGGATACCGTTGGCGTTGGCGCGTCCGGACCTACGCTTGACCCTCATCGAGCCCCTGCTGCGCCGAAGTGAGTTTCTACGCGAGGTGATCGAGGAGTTGGCGATCGACGTAGCGGTGGTGCGGGGCCGGGCCGAGGAGCCGGCCGTGCGACGCGAAGTGGGGGAGCAGGACGCCGTGGTGTCGCGTGCGGTCGCATCGCTGGACAAGTTGACGAAGTGGAGCATGCCGCTGCTACGCGCGGACGGCGTGATGCTGGCGATCAAAGGGGAGCGGGCCGAGGAGGAGGTCCGGGAACACCGGCGTGTGATGACGACGCTCGGTGCGGCCGATGTAAGGGTGATGAAATGTGGCGCGGACTTCTTGGATCCACCCGTGACCATCGTCGTGGCGCGACGGCGCGCTCCGACACCACACCGCTCAGCAACGGGCAGGAGACGACAATGACTTCGGTTCCTGAGCGCGGGGGCCCCGCGCCAGGCGGTGCCGACGTGGACGCCGGGCGGCGCTCGGGCGATGAAGACGTTTCACGTGAAACATCCTCTGCGCCGCAACCCGAGGTTCCACGTGAAACATGGGACCCCGCGGCGCCGCCCGCCGAGGACTGGAAGGACTCAGCGGCGGTGGACACCCCAATCGGGGCGGAGGCCGAGCGAGCCGTGCGACTGCTCCACGCGGCCGCCAAAGGGGGCCTGCCCCGGCCGGCGCGGCAACGTGTTTTCACGATCGCCAACCAGAAGGGCGGGGTGGGCAAGACGACGACCGCCGTGAACGTCGCGGCGGCGCTGGCGCTGCAGGGGCTCAACACGTTGGTCATCGACCTCGACCCGCAAGGCAACGCCAGCACCGCGCTGGGCATCGAACACCGCCCGGGCACACCGTCGTCCTACGAGGTGCTGATCGGCGAGATCCCGCTGCAGGAGGCGCTGCAACGCAGCCCGCACAGCGAGCGGTTGTACTGTGTCCCGGCGACGATCGACCTCGCCGGGGCGGAGATCGAACTCGTCAGCATGGTGGCGCGGGAAGGGAGGCTGCGCACCGCGCTGGCGGGGCTCAAGGACTACAACTTCGACTACGTCTTCATCGACTGCCCCCCGTCGCTGGGCCTGCTGACCATCAACGCATTGGTCGCCGCCCCGGAGGTGCTGATCCCGATCCAGTGCGAGTACTACGCCCTCGAAGGGGTCGGTCAGCTGCTGCGCAACATCGAGATGGTCAAGGCGCACCTCAACCCGCAACTCGAGGTCAGCACCGTGGTGCTGACGATGTACGACGGGCGCACCAAACTCGCCGATCAAGTCGCCGCCGATGTTCGGTCACACTTCGGCGATAAGGTATTGCGGACCGTCATCCCGCGCAGTGTCAAGGTCTCCGAGGCGCCCGGCTACGGCATGACGATCCTCGATTACGACCCGGGCTCCCGGGGGGCGATGAGCTATCTGGACGCGAGCCGCGAAATCGCCCAACGCGGCCAGCCCGGACAGGACCGGTAAGGCGGGTGCCCGCGGTGGGCCACTCGCGGAGAACAGGGAAGAGAGTGCAATGACCCAGTCGCCATCACGCAAGCGCAGCGGACTCGGTCGCGGGCTGGCTTCGCTCATCCCCACGGGACCCGCCGACGGCGACTCGACGTACGGCGCCCGGATGGGCGACGCGGCCGCCGACGTGGTGATCGGTGGCTCGGTGGACGGTAACGGCGCGCCCGCCGCCAACGTCGGCGCGGTCTACCGCGAGATCGACCCGGCCGCCATCGAGCCCAACCCGCGCCAGCCCCGCCAGGTCTTCGACGAGGACGCGCTCTCCGAACTCGTCCACTCCGTCCGCGAGTTCGGTCTGATGCAGCCGATCGTCGTGCGGAGCCTGCCCGTCGCGCCCGGTGAGAGCCAGCGTTACCAACTCGTGATGGGCGAGCGCCGCTGGCGGGCGGTCCAGCAGGCCGGGCTGGACACCATCCCGGCGATCGTGCGCGAGACCGCCGACGACGGCATGCTGCGCGACGCCCTGCTGGAGAACATCCACCGCGTGCAGCTGAACCCATTGGAGGAGGCGGCCGCCTACCAGCAGCTGCTCGACGAGTTCGGGGTCACCCACGACGAACTGGCCGCCCGCATCGGTCGGTCACGGCCGTTGATCACCAACATGATCCGGCTGCTGCGGCTGCCGATCGCGGTACAGCGGCGGGGCGCCGCCGGGGGATCACCAACATGATCCGGCTGCTGCGGCTGCCGATCGCGGTACAGCGGCGGGTCGCCGCCGGGGTGCTGTCAGCCGGCCACGCACGCGCGCTGCTCTCGCTGGAGGGCGGCCCCGAGAAGCAGGAGGAGCTGGCCGCCCGGATCGTCGCCGAAGGGTTGTCCGTGCGCGCCACCGAGGAAGCGGTCACGCTGGCCAACCGCTCGGAAGGGTCAACGCCGTCGCCCCAGCGGCGCAAGCCGATCCACATGCCGGGTCTGCAGGATGTTGCTGAACGGCTCTCGACGGCGTTCGACACCCGGGTCACGGTCAGCCTGGGCAAACGCAAGGGCAAGATCGTGGTCGAATTCGGGTCGGTCGACGATCTGCAACGCATCGTCGACTTGATGACCGCCGCAGAGCGCTGACCAGCCACCCGCGGTAATTACGTCACTGTGACACTGACATCGGCCACCGGCCCGCACGACTGCCGGGCCGAAGCCAATCCGGCTGCGACTCAACCGGTTTCGCATTCACACCGGCCAGTTGTGCCGCCGAACCAGGAAACCGGACCGGCCACGCCGCGGGCTTCTATCCTGGAAGGGCAGCCGTACCTCTCGGCACCGCGTGGAACCCGGAGAGTTTAGTGTCAGCACGAATCGCGCCTCTTCGGCTCGATGGCTTCGAGCAGCTACCCAAACACGCCCGTCGCTGCGTGTACTGGGAGGTCGATCCTTCGACACTGGAGACGGGCGCCGACGCGGTTTCCGGGAAGAGCGCCCACCTGTCGGACCCCGAGTTCGAGAAGGAAGCCTGGCTGTCGATGGTCATGCTCGAATGGGGGCCATGCGGGCAGATCGCGGTGCAGTGCCCCGACGGAGCCGACGACGAGCCGGTCACCCTCCGCGGTGACGAACAGTGCCTGGGGTACGCGTTCTACGCGCCGCCGATCGCGGTGCCCCGGGCCCGTCATTTTCCGACCGGTCCGGTCAGTGCCGACGCGGTGCTGCTGACCTCGCTGGGGGTGGAGCCGTGCGACGACGCCGACACGTTGCCACGCAGCCTGATCGCCGCCGTCGTCGGGGACCTGGTGCGTCGCGGTGCACGGGCGTTGGAGGCGTTCGGTCGCACGGCCGCGGTCGGCGAACTCGCCGACCCGCGCGCGGTGACCCCGTCGCTGCGCACGGTGACGGAGGTGCTCGGCGACTGCTCGGTGGACCAGTGCGTGCTGTCCGCCGACATGTTGCAGGACGCCGGGTTCGTCGTCGTCGCTGCCCACCCGTACTTCCCGCGGCTGCGGCTGGAACTCGAACAGGGACTGGGCTGGAAGGCCGACGTGGAAGCGGCGCTGGAACGGCTACTGGAGGCCGCCGAGCTGCAACAACCCGTCGGCGCGGGCGCCCGTTCGGCCTATTGAGTTCGCGTCAGGACCGGCCGACCCGGCCGGCCTTCTCTACGGAGAGTTCGTGCGCCAGCAGTTCGGCGAAGGTGAATGTCCCTGTGGGACGGTCGTTCTTGCCGAGCAGGTAAAGCCGCTTGACCGCGGCCAGAATGCCCTCGGCGATCGAGTCCCGGGTCTGGGTGGACACCAGCATGGCGCGGTCGTGCGGGTTGGTGATGTAACCGACGTCGACCTGCACGGTGGGCATCCTGGTCAACCGCAACAGATCCCACGTGCGCCCGTGCGTGCGACAGTCCCGTAATCCGGTGCGCGCCACCACTTCTCGCTGAATGAAGTCGGCCAGGTTACGGCCGATCGTGGACACCGAGCCGTGCGAGTTGCCGAAGTGAAACGACGCGACCCCGTTGGCGGCAGGGGTGGGCTGGGTCGCGCAGCGCAGGCTGATCATCAGGTCGGCGCCGACGGTGTTGGCGGTGGCGGCCCGTTCGGCATCGGAGGGCGACGAGTTGGGCGGGCGCGACAGGAAGGTCTCCATGCCGATCGCGGTCATCCGGCCTTCGAGCCGACTGGCCAAGTCCCACAGGATGTCTGCTTCGCTGATCGGCCCGTTCGGACCGTCCATGATCAGCCCGTGGTCGGCACCGCCCGGGTCGATGATGATGCGCTTGCCCGAAAGCCGCGGCCCGGACTGGCGCACCAACTCCTCCTCGCGGATCGCATGCGGCGAGCCACCGGTGACTCGTGAACCCAGAAAGTACAAGGACCGCAACGTTTCCGGGCCGCAGATGCCGTCCGGATAAAGCCCGTACTCACGCTGATACGACATCAGCGCGTTGTGCGTACTCAACCCGAAATGACCGTCGACCAAACCCGTGTAGAAACCCAGGTCCTGCAAGCGAGCCTGCAGTGTGGCCACGTCGTCGCCGTACATCGGCGCGCCGAACTGGTGATTGAGCGTGCGGGCCCCGAGCCGGTATGAAGCCTCTTTCAGGGCACGGTAAGTCGCTTCGCCGACGATGCCGTCGACCAGAAGCCCGCGGTGCTGCTGAAAGGCGCGCACCGCACGGTCCAGTTCGTCGTCGAACATGTCGGCGGCGACGTGCTTACCGGTGGTGATCTCGTCGTCGGGGTTATCGATCATGCCCAACGCGGCCAGCGCAGCCCGTATCTCGGTGACCGCGGCTCCGCGGTCACCGCGACGCAGACTGGACATGGGCGACCTTTCGATCACAGTTGTCAGCGCCCCCACCACGCTGACAAGGCATCAGTGACTTAGCCAGTATTGTCTCAGACGGCTACGTGAATCGAGAAAACGCCAGGCGGGTGTTCGCCCGTCCGGTTGCGGCGTTAGACCACGTCGGCAAGCTCGCGCAGCAGTGCGGCCTTGCCCTTCGCCCCGACGATGCGCTTGACCGGCTCGCCGTCCTTGAACAGGATCAACGTGGGAATCGACACCACCTGAAAGTCACGCGCGGTCGCCGGGTTGGCGTCGACGTCGATCTTGGCCACGGTCAGCTGACCGGCCTTTTCCGTCGCGATCTCCTCGAGCACCGGGGCGACCATCTTGCACGGGCCGCACCAGGTGGCCCAGAAGTCGACGAGCACCGGGGTGCTGCTGGACAATACGTCGGCGGAGAACGAGTCATCGGTCACGGCGACGGTAGCGGCGGGGGTGGTATCAGCCATCGGGTGGTACTCCAATCAGGCAGGGGTTGATGTCTCTTCATCGCTTGGGGCAGAACCGATTTCGGCCAGCCAGCGTTCCGCGTCGATAGCGGCCGCGCAGCCGCTTCCCGCGGCGGTGATCGCCTGCCGGTACACGCGGTCGACCAGGTCGCCGGCGGCGAACACCCCTTCCAGCGATGTGTGGGTGGTGCGGCCCTCGGTCAGCACATAGCCGTCCTCGTCGAGGTGTATCTGGCCGCGCACCAACTCCGAACGCGGGTCGTGTCCGATCGCGACGAACACCCCGGTGACCGCCAGCTTGGACTCCTCGCCGGTGAGCTTGTTGCGCAACCGCACGCCGCTGACCTTCGGGCTGCCCTCGATCTCGAGCACTTCGGTGTTCGTCACAAAGGTGATCTTCTCGTTGGCCCTGGCGCGCTCCAGCATGATCCGCGAGGCGCGGAACTCGTCGCGGCGGTGCACGAGCGTCACGCTGCGGGCGAACTTGGTGAGGAAGATCGCCTCCTCCATCGCCGAGTCGCCGCCCCCGACCACGATGATGTCCTCGTCGCGGAAGAAGAACCCGTCGCAGGTGGCGCAGGTGCTCACGCCCATGCCGATGAGCGCCTCCTCGCCGGGAACGCCGAGGTGGCGCGCGGCCGCACCCATCGCGAGGATCACCGCGCGGGCCCGGTGGGTCTCGTCGCCGACGGTGACAGTCTTGACCGGGCCGTCCAGCGACACCGCCTCCACGTCCTCCATGCGCAGGTCGGCGCCGAAGCGCAGGGCCTGCTCGCGCATCTCGTCCATCAGCTCCGGACCGGTGATGCCGTTGCGGAAGCCGGGGTAGTTCTCCACCTCGGTGGTGGTCATCAGCGCCCCGCCGAACTGGGTGCCTTCGAACACCAGCGGCGACAGCTGCGCTCGGGCCGCGTAGATGGCGGCGGTGTAGCCGGCCGGGCCGGATCCGATGATGATCACGTCGTGGACCGTGGACGTCGAGGTCATGGGCGCCTTTCTGCCGAAGACGGGCGGCACGAGTACAAACACCAGCCTAAGCCCAGGTGTTCCCGGTCGATTACGGACGGTGCAGCGCGGTACGGGCCAGCAAGCCGGTGTGCGCCGCGGTGCAGGTCGGGGGCACGACCACCGCGACGACGGAGCTGTCCGTGTCACCGGGCAGCAGCAACAGCACCGCCGCGCGGCCGCTGACGTCGACCGGCCGCGCGCCCAGCGGCGTCGCCTCGGGATAGCCCAGCCCGGTCAGGCAGGAGGCCAGCGGTTTCGGG
Organism: Mycolicibacterium elephantis DSM 44368; assembly: GCF_004014805.1. Lineage (GTDB taxonomy): Bacteria > Actinomycetota > Actinomycetes > Mycobacteriales > Mycobacteriaceae > Mycobacterium > Mycobacterium elephantis. The sequence continues at coordinate 257 of NZ_ATDN01000039.1, read as the reverse complement.
TCCGCCAGCGCGCCGTAGTCGGGTGGCCGGTCGAGCAGGGCCAGGATCTCGGCGTCGGACAGCGCGACGGGTGGCACCGATGGCGACACCGTGATGCTGCGCGCGGTCGGGCCGGGATCGCGGCTGGTGGGGGGCGCGTCGGCGAGCATCGCCACCCCGACGACGACGCCGGCCAGCGCCGCTCCGGCGCCCACGACGAGGCCGAGCAGCTGCAGCCGCCGCAGCCGCGGCCGTCGCACCGAGTGGGCCGGGGCCGC